>CAWHEZ010000051.1:0-38387 GCA_963828345.1 uncultured delta proteobacterium | reverse complement strand
TGAAAACGGCCTTGCGCCGGACACGCGGGTCCCTGCCGATGCGGTGACCTCGTCGAGCAGCGGCCTGGACCCGCACATCAGTCTCAAGAATGCGTTCCTGCAGGCGCCACGCGTGGCGCAGGCACGGGGTCTCGGCAGCGAGGCGCTGGAAAAAATAATCCGTGCCAACACCGAGGGTCGTGACATCGGTGTCTTCGGTGAACCGCGGGTCAATGTGCTGAAGCTCAACCTGGCCTTGGACAAAAAAATGTGAGGTCGGTGGCGGCGTCAGATCCCGAACTGCTTGCGTTTGCGCCACAGGGTGGCCTGGTCGATACCCAGAATGTCGGCGGCTTCCTGGAGGGATTTGGTCGCGGCCAGCACGCGGCGGATGTGGGTTTCCTCAATCATGGCCAGGGGCACCCGGTCGCCCAGCTGGGTGGGGGGGTGATGCGGAGAGATGGACTCCGGAAGATTTTCGATTCCGATGACATCCCCGGGGCAGAGAATGGCCGCCCGTTCGATGACGTTGCGCAACTCCCGGATGTTGCCCGGCCACTCGTAGTTCCGCAGCGCCAGCAGCGCATCGTCGGAGAACCCTCGGAAGGCTTTGTGATTCTGGGCGCCGAAAAACCCCAGCATGGTCGTCGCCAGCAGCTCGGTGTCGTCCGGACGCTCGTGCAGGGGGGGGATCTCGATTTGAATCACGTTGAGCCGGTAGTAGAGATCTTCCCGGAACCGGCCGTCTTTGACCGCCGTCTCCAGATCGGCGTTGGTGGCCGCCAGGATGCGGACATCCGCCTTGCGGGTGCGCTGGTCGCCCACGCGCTCGTATTCGCGGTCCTGGATGAAGCGCAGCAGCTTGGACTGGATCGCAACCGCCAGATCGCCGATCTCGTCCAGAAAGAGCGTGCCGCCCTCGCAGGCGGCGACGCGACCGGGGTTGTCCCGCAGAGCCCCGGTGAAGGCCCCCTTCACGTGCCCGAAGAGCTCGCTTTCGAGAAGCTCCGGGCTCAACGTCGGGCAGGAGATGATCCCGAGCGGTTTGGACGCGCGCTGGCTCCACCCGTGGATGGCGCGCGCCAAAACGGTTTTGCCGGTTCCGCTCGGCCCCCGCAGCATCACGACGGCTTCGGAGGGGGCCACCTGCCGGGACAGCTCGATGGCGCGCTGCATCCCGGGGTGATGGGATTGCAACAGGATCTCCGGGTGCACCCGTTCCAGGTCTTCCTGGAGCCCGGAAATCCGCTGTTCCATGGCGTGCAGGGTAGCGATGCGCTCCGTCACCAACGCGACCTGGTCGGGCTTGAAGGGCTTGGGGATGTAGTCGGCGGCCCCGCGCCGAATGGCTTCCACAGCGGTGTCCACGGAGGCATAGGCGGTGATGACCACGATCTTGAGCCACGGGCAGGCGGCCAGCAGAAGCGAGATCAGGTCCATCCCGCTGTCCGTTCCCAGTCGGAGGTCGACGAACGCCAGATCGAAGACCTGCAGCGCTGCCGCCTCCTGGGCATCTTTGGGGCTGCCGACGGCGGTGACGCGGTGCCCCCGGGTCTCCAGGCAGACGGCCAGGGTCTTGCGGATGTTGGCTTCGTCGTCGACGACCAGGATGTTCAGCGGCCCTGGTGGCTGATCGTTCGGCTTAATCATGGGATGGATCCGGTTGTTGGAGGCGTCTGTGGACGGAGGAACCCTACCATCGGCCCATTCCGCTGTAAAGCGGGATGGGCTCGGGCCTCCATGAAAGAGAAACCGGGGAATGGAAGCCGACTCGTCGTCGGTTCCGTCCCCCGGTTCGGCAGTTGATCAACCGTCTCTAATAAATCCTGCAGAGCCGTTGCAGGATTTTAGACGACCCCCTGGTCCATCATGGCATCCACGACCTTGGTGAAGCCGGCGATGTTGGCGCCCGCCACGTAGTTGCCCTTCAGGTTGTAGCGCTCGGCGGCATCCCAGGCGGCCTTGTGGATGCTCTTCATGATCATCTTCAGCCGGGTGTCGACTTCCTCGCGCGTCCAGGACAGCCGCATGCTGTTCTGCGACATCTCCAGGCCGGAGACGGACACGCCGCCCGCGTTGGCGGCCTTGCCCGGACCGTAGAGCAGCTTGTGCTCGATGAAGAGGTCGACCCCGTCCGGTGTCGTGGGCATGTTGGCGCCCTCGGCCACCAGCTTCACGCCGTTGCGGATGAGGTTCTGGGCATCCTTGCCGTTGAGCTCGTTCTGCGTCGCGCTCGGGAAGGCGCAGTCCGCCTTGTAGTTCCAGAGCGGGTTGCAGTCGGCCGCGGGGTCGATCGCCGTGTAGACCGCGGAGGGGTACTTCTCGGTGTACTCCTTGATGCGGCCGCGGCGCACGTTCTTCAGGTTCATGATGAAGGCCAGCTTCTCGCGCGTGATGCCCGCCTCGTCGTAGATGCAGCCGTTCGAGTCGGACAGGGTCACCGGCTTGGCGCCCAGGTCGAGCAGCTTCTCGACCGTGTACTGCGCGACGTTGCCCGAGCCGGACACGAGACACGTCTTGCCCTGCAGGGTCTCGTTGCGGGTCGCGAGCATCTCCGCGGCGAAGTAGACGCAGCCGTAGCCGGTCGCCTCCGGGCGGATCAGGCTGCCGCCCCAGTTCAGGCCCTTGCCGGTCAGCACCCCGGAGAACTCGTTCTTCAGCTTCTTGTACATGCCGAACAGATATCCGATCTCGCGGCCGCCGACGCCGATGTCACCCGCCGGGACGTCCGTGTCCGGGCCGATGTGGCGGAACAGCTCGCTCATGAAGCTGTGGCAGAAGCGCATGACCTCGTTGTCGGACTTGCCCTTGGGGTTGAAGTCCGAGCCGCCCTTGGCGCCGCCCATGGGCAGCGTCGTGAGCGAGTTCTTGAAAACCTGCTCGAACGCAAGGAACTTCAGGATGCTCAGGGTGACCGACGGGTGGAACCGCAGCCCGCCCTTGTACGGGCCGATGGCGCTGTTCATCTGGATGCGGTAGCCGCGGTTGATCTGAATCACTCCCTGGTCGTCCACCCAGGGCACCCGGAACAGGATGACGCGCTCGGGCTCGACGACGCGCTCGGGGATGCGCGCGCGGCGGTAGATCGGGTTCGCCTCGAGCACCGGTTTGATCGAGTCCATGACCTCGGCGACGGCCTGGTGGAATTCCTTTTCGTTCGGGTCGCGACTCTTCACATACTCCATGATCTCGGACATACGCTTCTCCCTCCTGAGTGGTTGTGACGTTCACTTCCGTTTCTGCGACATCTTGCAGTTTGTTCCCGCGGGAAACTGCACACCCGAAACCGATCGCCTATCCCCGCCGCGCCGGGATCCTATCAGCAGCACCACCGACCTGCAGCGAGCTGAAAGAGCTTCATCTTAGGTCTGCCGGGAAAACCAAGTCAAAGGAATTAAAATCATCCTTTCGATGAACGGCCGTCATACTGGGGCGCAGCGCCCCTCCCCGCCGGCCTCAGTCCGTCGCGAAACGGTGGAATCTCTCGAGCGCCTCGCGGATATCCTTGAGGTCGATGCCCGAGTAGGCCAGCCGGATGTAGAACTCGTTTTCGCCCGGCAACGGGCGGCCGAAGTGCAGGCGCGCGCAGACCGAAACCCCGGTCTGGTGGAGCAGCGCGCGACGGAACGACTCGTAGTCCTCGAACCCCTTCCGGCGCATGACCCCCGTGACGTTCGGGAAGAGGTAGAAGGTCGCGTTCGGCCGCAGGCAGCGCACTCCCGGGATGCGGTTCAGGAGGTCGACCGCGAGGTCGCGGCGCTCGCGCAACGTCTGCAGGATTTGCCGCGGCCCGCTCGGGTCGCCGGTCAGCCCCTCGAGCGCCCCGTACTGGATGAAGTGGTTGGAACACGACTCGTCGTTGACGTTGAGCTTCGCGATCACGTCGATGACCGGCTTGGGGCCGATCGACGCCCCCAGGCGCCAGCCGGTCATCGCGAACTTCTTGGAGAACGTGTAGAGGATGACCGAACGCTCGGCCATGCCGGGGAGCGACACGAAGGAGACGCTCCGGCCCTCGTAGCGGATGTCGAAGTAGGCCTCGTCGCACAGGACCCACAGGTCGTGCTGCAGGACGATCTCGGCCAGCGCCGCACGCTCGGCCGCGGAACACTCGGCGCCCGTCGGGTTCTGGAGGTCGTTCAGGACGAGGAGGCGCGTGCGCGGGGTGATCTGGCGCTTCAGGTGGTCGAGGTCGATCGTGAAGGTGCGCTCGCCCTCGAGGTAGCGATAGGGCTTGGGCACCCCGCCGAGAAACTCGATCTGCGACTCGTAGATGGGGTAGCCCGGGCTGGGGTAGAGCACCTCGTCCCCGGGGTTGAGCAGCGTCAGGAAAAACTTGCCGATGGTCGGTTTGCCGCCGGGCTGGATGGCCACGTTCTCGGCCGCGTACCGCACCCCGCGCGAGGCGCTGACGTCGGCCGCCAGGGCGTCGCGCAGCCTGGGGATGCCGGCGTTCGGGCAGTAGCCCGTCTTGCCCTCCCGCATGGCCTTGGCCGCGGCGTCCATGACATTGGCCGGCGTGGGGATGTTCATGTCGCCGAGGTGGAAGGGGTACACCGTGTTGCCCTGGGCGGCGAAGGCCGCCGCTTCGGCGGACACCGCGAAGGCGGTCTCGGTCCCGAGGCGTGCGATACGGTCTGCGAATTTCATGGGGGCCCCCTTGGGGATGGGGTTGGTGTGGGCGGTCGGATCCGCTGGGAAGAAGATTAGAAAATTGTGCTGTAATAGTCAAATGGTTTCGATTTTTTCATGATTTCATCAAAAACTGGTGGCTTTTTGAACGAAAACTTAAAATCCAACACGTGGACGCAGGCAGCTCCACTCGCCGGGGAAGAACGCGCGGGAGCGCAACGAACTACGGATTCGAGGGCGGGCGGCCGGGTTCGGCGCACTCGGGCTGCGGGCAGGTTTCCCCGGACGGGTTGGCGTACTGGTCGTTCAGCTTCTGCACGTACTGCAGGGACTCTTCCACGATCTGCGCCAGGGTGCGGTCGGTCCTGCGGCCCCACCCGACGGGCTGCCGCCGCAGGATGCTGCGGAACCAGCGCGTGTTCTTGCGGAACGCGCGCGCGTAGTTGGGCATGAGCTCCTGGACCTTCGGGTCGCGCGCGAAGCGGCCGGCCGCGCGGGCGGCCGCCCAGCGGCGGGCCGAGAGGTGCGCGTACCCGGCGGCGATCGCCAGCATCCCCAGCAGGACGGCTTTGACCGCGGGGTAGTCCGACAGAACCTCCCAGGCCGGGATCCGCAGGTGGATGCCCTCCCAGTACCCGGCGTAGAGCGTCAGGACCATGAACAGGAGCAGCGCCCCTCCGAACACGGCCCCGTCCGCCCAGAGCGTCAGACGCCGCCAGGCGCCCAGGAACTGCTCCAGGCGCGGGACGACGTCGTTGGCCAGCATGTGTGCGGTCTGCTCCAGCAGGCCGACGATGCGATAGGCACGCTCCACCCCGACCTGCTCGATGCGCTGGCGGACGGCCCGCAGGTTGGCGTCGCGCTTGCCCTCGTAGCGGGCGCGCTGCGCCGGGTCGGCGATCGGGGCGGCCTGCTCCGGGATGTAGAGGGCATAGCAGCAGCCCGCCGTCAGCCCGGACTGCGCGAGCGCCCGCTGCCAGGAGGCGAACACGTCCTCGATGTTGTCCTCCGGCACGGTCGCGTCGATCTGGTTCAGGATGTAGAGGAACTTGTTGGAATCGCGGCGCGCGATCGTGCGGCGGACGAGGTGCTCGAGGGTGTCGTGCATCGACCCCGACTCCGGGTGGCGGGCGTCGAAGAAGACCAGGACGAGATCCGATAGGTCGACGATGTGGTCCGTGATGCGCAGCGTGGAGTTGCGCTGGGCGTCGGCGTCGAAGCCGGGGGAGTCGATCAGGATCTTGCCCCGCAGCGCCTCGCTCGGGCAGGTCTTGAGCTGCAGGTAGGCGTCGATCCGGCGCCCCTCCCCGCGGTGCACGTCGTCGATGGCCCGGCTCACGCGGAAGAAGGGGAAGCGCGGGTCGGCGTCCAGCGCGAGCCCGGGCAGCACGCGCACGGCCTTCTCGTCGGTGAAGCAGATCACGGTGAACTTGTCGTCGACCGCCTGGTTGCCCGTGGCCTGCAGCCGGTAGCTCAGAAAATGGTTGATGAAGCTCGACTTGCCGGAGGAGTAGACGCCGAGGACCGAGATGAGGGGCCACCACGAGGTACGGTTGGCGTGCGATTCGTCGCGGTCGAAGAACCCGAGCCGCCGGCTGATGCGGTCGAGCTCCCGGAAGCTGTCGACGACATGTTCGAGGATGGGGTTTTCCTGCTTCAGGCGCCGCTTCAGATCGCGCAGTCTCTGGCTGATGCTCTGCTGCTCCGTGGCCATCCGCTCTTACCCTCTTTCACCGAGTGGGATCGGGCGCCTGCCGTGAACCTCCCCGCGCATGGGGTGTACACATAAACCGGGACCCACGCAACTGCTTTTTGGCCGCGCGCCGGGAGAACGGCCGCGCGGGAGGGCATGCGCTCACCGGGCGGGCGGGGGGGGCTCCGGCTCGGCCGGGAAGCTCAGGTGAAAGGCCGCCCACTGCCCCGGTTCGGCCTCGGCCCAGGCGCGCCCGCCGTGGAGTTCGGCGATGTTCTTCACCGTGAAGAGGCCGATGCCGCTTCCGCGCTTGGCGTGGGTGCTGGGGGTTCGGACGCGATAGAACTTTTCAAAGAGCTGCGCGGCCTGCTCGGGCGGGAAGCCCTCGCCCTCGTTCCAGACCCTCAGGGTGACGAGCCCGCCCTCCGCCGTCACCGTCACGGTCGCCTGGCCTCCCTCGCGCCCGTATTTAGCGGCATTGGTGAGAAAGTTGTTGAGAGCGATGCGCAACAGCCCGGGGTCGGCGACTACCGGAAGCGTGTCCGGGCAGCTCACGTGGACGGTGATGTTCCGGGAGCGGAAGAAGACCGCGGTCTGGTCCACGGCCATCTCGACCACGGTCTTGGACAGATCGATGGCGGATTTCTTCGCGACCAGCTCGCCGCGCTCCAGGCGCGAGAGGTCCAGGTAGTCCCGCACCATGTCCTGGAGCTCTTCGCAGTTGCGCTGGATGCGGGTGAAGAAATCCGAAACCTGCGGCGACACCGCCCCCAGGTAACCGTCGACCATCGTCGCAATCAACATCTGGATGGCGGCCAGCGGGGCCTTGAGCTCGTGGGTGACGAAGCCGAGCGTCTGCATGTAGTTGCGGTTGGACTGTTCGAGTTTCTCGTTGGTGAGGCTCAGCTCTTCGTTGCGGCCCTGCAGTTCATGGTCCCGCTTGCGGATGGCTGCGCGCATGTCGGCGTAGGCGCCGGCCAGGTTTTCGATCTCCTCGTACGTGTGGGGGATGGTGAACGGGTGGTCCCAGTCGCCCTTGGCCAGCCGGGAGGCCGAGAGGCTCAGCGCCCGCACGGGCAGGGTGATGCGGTTGACCAGGTACAGAGCCGCCCATACGGCCAGCAGGCCGACACCGCCGACGGGCAGCAGGAACCGGGCGATGAAGCCGTCGCGCATGTCGTCGTAGGGGGCCCGCAGAAGTCCGACGTAAATCATGCCGATCGTCTTGCCGGCAGGGTCTCTCAGGGGGCTGTAGGCGCTCAGGTACCAGGCGTCCACGACCAGGGCCTCGCCCGTGTAGTTCATCCCCTGCTCGAGGACGGTGCGCCGGACGGTTTCCGAAACTTTGGTGCCGATGGCCCGTGCCCCGTCGTGGGTGAGGACGTTGGTGGCGACGCGCACCTCATTCTTGAAAATGGTCACGGTGCCGCGCGGCTTGCCGTTGTAATCGGTCTCGCTGAACACCGTGGTGCGCAGCCGGTCGACCAGGTCGTAGTTGAAGTTCAACACCCGGCCGCCGTAAAGAAGCGCCTTCACCCGCCCGTTGCTCTCAAGGATCGGGAAGGCGATCCACCACATGAGCGCGGACCGGCTGACCGGCTCGCCGCCCGTGTCGCCGTTGTAAATCAGGACGGCGTTCTCGAGGGCCGGCCCGCCCTCCATCTGAAGTCGCTCCGGGTCCAGCAGCACGGTCCCCCAGGCCAAACGGCCCTCCAGCGCCTTGCGCAGCACCGGGTCGCGGCTCAGCGGTATGCGCTGCACCGCTGCGGGGTGGCTTCCGGCCAGCGGCCGGCCTTCGGCGTCGCAGAGATTGAGAACGGTGAGATCGAGTTCGCGGCGGATGGAGGCAAGGATTTCGGTGGGAGTGTCGGCGGTGCCGATCCGGCTGGAGGAGATCTCGAGCGCATAGGCCAGACGAGCCAGTTGGTCGCGGTAGCTCGTCACCACGATCTCCAGATCCTGGTTGACGCGCGACTGGGCCTCGCTGCGCACGCTCTTGCCGATGTAATGCACCCCGACGAACCCGATCACCGCGGCCGGGATGAGGGCCAGCGCGAGCATGCCTGCGACGAGAACGGTTCTGAGCGACATAGGCGGACCGTGGGCTCGAATCCGAGGGGGGATCCACGCCTTCTGCTGAAGCCGGCTGTCTCTATCCGGACACGTCGGAATCAAATTCGAAATCCGAAGCCCGAAACTCGAAACAACTTCAAATGTTCAAAGAGATAATGACCAAACAGCTCCAGGCGCGATTGAGGGTGTTATTTGGAGTTTCGGACATTGCGTCCTTCGGATTTGTTTCGGATTTCGAAATTCGTGCTTCGAATTTCTATTCCGCCCTGCCGCTGAAAATTAACATTCTACCAAGCCTACACGTCCCGGCGCCGGACGGCACAACCCGCTGACCCCGAGTCACTCCTATCATATTACACGATCTCCTTCAATTCGCGCCGTATCGCGTTGAGGTGGTCCCGCATCCACTCGGCCGCCCCGCGGCCGTCCTCGCGTTCCAGGCTGGCCAGCACCTGTTTCAGGGTGCGGATGGAATGGGCCCGGTAATCGGGGGAGATCAGGCTCGTCTTGAGCTTCTCGTGGTGGTCCACGACCTTTGCCAGCAGGAAGCGCAGCATCTCGCTGAACACCTGGTTGGCAGTCGCCTCGGCCAGAACGTTGTGGAACTCCAGGTCGGCCTTGAAAAACCGCTGGTAGTCATCCGCGCTCCCCTCCATCTCGTGCACGGCCTGCCTGAGCCGGGTCATCTGGCGCGACTCGACGCGTTCGGCCGCCAGCTCGGCGGCGCGGCACTCCAGGGTTTCCCTGAGCTCGATCAGGTCGAGCAGGCTCCCGGCATGCAGCGCGGACTTGAGCTTGGACACCGAGACATCGGCCACCGGGAGGTCGCGGCTGATGAAGGTCCCGCGGCCGTGCTGCACGTCCAGATACCCCATTACGGCCAGCGCGTTCAGCGCTTCCCGCATAGACGAGCGCCCTACCCCGAAGCTCAAGGCCAGGTCGCGCTGCGAGGGGAGCCTCGATCCGGAAGCGATTTCACCGCTGCCGATCTTCTGCAGCATCTGCTGCACCACCATTTCCGGAGCCGTGTTCTTGCGAATGGTTTCGAATGCCATATATCCACCCCCGAAGGCCATACTTCAGCTCTTCATACCACTTCCATTAGCGATTTAACGCATCTGGCAATTTAAGTCAAACTAATCGAAAAAATTGAAATAAAACCTTGCTCGATTCCCAATCTTGACAGGCTTCCACCTTGGTAGTAGAAATAGGTCAGCAGATCAGACCACTTCAGCTGAAGGGTTCATATCCATGCAGGTGCCCGTTCCCGAGGGGCGGATATTCAACATCATGCGCTTTTCGACCCACGACGGGCCCGGGATTCGCACGACCGTTTTCCTGAAGGGCTGTCCGCTGTCGTGCTGGTGGTGCCACAACCCCGAAAACTGGGGGCACGTCCCCGCGGTGGTCTATATCACCGAGCGCTGCGCCGGCTGCGGGGCGTGCGTTGCCGCCTGCCCACACCAGGCCCTGAGCCTGACCCGGGACGGGGTGCAGGCCGACCCCGTGCGCTGCCGGGGCTGCGGCGCCTGCGTGCGCGTCTGCCCGGCGGAGGCGCGCGAGAGCACGGGCCGGCAGATCGGCCTGGACGAGCTGATGCTGACCGTCGAGCGGGACACCCCCTTCTACGATCAGTCGGAGGGCGGAGTGACCTTTTCGGGCGGAGAGCCCCTCGCCCAGCCCGACTTTCTGTTCGCCGCGCTCGAGCGCTGCGGCCGGTCGGGCATTCACCGGGCGGTCGACACCTCCGGCTACGCGGCCGCCGACGTGATCCTGCGGGCGGCGCGGGCGGCCGACCTCTTCCTCTACGACCTGAAAGTCATGGACCCGGAAACCCACCGCCGCTGCACGGGGGTCGACAACGCCGGCATCCTGAGGAACCTGGAGATCCTCTCGGGGGCCGGGGCCGAGATCGCCATCCGCATCCCGCTCATCCCCGGGGTCAACGACGACTCCCGCAACATCGCGGCCGTGGGGGAGTTCCTGGCCGGGTTGCCGCGGCGCCACCCGGTAGACCTGCTGCCGTACCACGACACCGCCCGGGCCAAGTACGCGCGGCTCGGCCTGCGCCGCGAAGGGCAGGCCACGGCCCCGCCCGCGCCCGAGCGCCTGGCGGCCATCCAATCCGAACTGTCACGCTACGGCATCTCTGCCCACATAGGAGGGTGAATACATGAACGCGAGGGTCCAGCGTCTGCGCAACCAAAGCCTCGAGGCGACCCCCAGCCTGTCCATCGAACGGGCGCTGCTGGTCACGGAATTCTATAAGGAAAACGCCGGCCGGCACTCGACGCCGGTCCTGCGGGCCATGAACTTCGACCACCTCTGCCGCCGCAAGACCATATATATCGGCCCGGACGAGCTGATCGTCGGCGAGCGCGGCCCGCGACCCAAGAGCGTGCCGACCTTCCCCGAGCTGACCTGCCACTCGGCCGAGGACCTGCGCATCCTCAACTCGCGGCCGATGACCCGCTACACGATCTCGGAAGAGGATATCCGCACCTACGAGCGCGAGGTCATCCCCTACTGGCAGGGGCGCAGCATGCGCGAACGCATCTTCGGCAGCGTCCCGGACGAGTGGAAGCGGGCCTACGAGGCGGGCCTGTTCACCGAGTTCATGGAGCAGCGCGCCCCCGGGCACACGGCGCTCGACGGCACGATCTACGGCAAGGGCATGCTGGACTTCAAGCGCGAGATCGCCGCGCACCTGGCCGCGCTCGACTACCTGAACGACCCGCTGGCCGCCGACCGGGCCGAAGAGCTGAAGGCCATGGCGATCGCCTGCGACGCCGCCGTGCACTTCGCCGAGCGCCATGCCGATCTGGCCGAACGCATGGCGGCCGCGGAGACCGACCCCCGGCGCCGGGCCGAGCTCGCGCGCATCGGGGCCGTCTGCCGCCGGGTGCCGGCGCACGCCCCGCGCGACCTCTGGGAGGCGCTGCAGATGTACTGGTTCGTACATCTGGGGACCATCACCGAGTTGAACGGCTGGGACGCCATGACCCCGGGCCACCTCGACCAGCACCTGCAGCCGTTCTACGAGCAGGGCATCGCCGCGGGCACCCTCACCCGCGACCAGGCCAAGGAGCTGATCGCCTGCTTCTGGGTCAAGGTCAACAACCACCCGGCCCCGCCCAAGGTGGGGGTCACGGCCAAGGAGAGCGGCACCTACAACGACTTCACCAACATCAACCTCGGGGGCATGACGCGCGGGGGCGAAAGCGGGGCGTGCGAGGTGAGCTATATCGTGCTGGAGGTCGTCGACGAGCTGCACCTGCTGCAGCCCCAGGCGAGCGTCCACATCAGCGCCAAGACTCCGGATCGCTTCCTGAAGGCCGCCTGCCGGGTGATCCGCAAGGGCTACGGCTACCCCTCGGTCTTCAACGCCGACGAGTCGGTCATGGAGATGCTGCGCGTCGGGAAAGCGCTCGAGGATGCCCGCGAGGGCGGGTGCAGCGGCTGCGTCGAGACCGGAGCCTTCGGCAAGGAGGCCTACATCCTGACCGGCTACCTGAACGTCCCCAAGGTGCTGGAGCTCGCGCTCAACAACGGTGTCGACCCCCTGACGGGGCGGCAGGTCGGCCCGGCCACGGGCGACCCGCGCACGTTCGCGGATTTCGAGGCGCTGTACGCCGCCTTCGAGCGGCAGCTCGACTGGGTCGTGGAGCTGAAGGTGCGCGTGAACAACTACATCGAGCGCATGTTCGCCGTGCACTCGCCGGCGCCCTTCCTCTCGGTCGTCATCAACGACTGCATCGCCAAGGGCCGCGACTACTACGACGGCGGGCCGCGCTACAACACCAACTACATCCAGTGCTGCGGCATCGGGACGGTGACCGACAGCCTCTCGGCCATCCGCACCCACGTCTTCGAGGAGCGCAGCTGCGCGCTGGACCGTCTGCTGGGGGCGCTCGCCGCGAACTTCGCGGGCGAGGAGACCCTGCGGCTGCAGCTGCGCAACCGCACGCCCTTCTTCGGCAACGACGACGACCGCGCCGACACGCTCATGCGCCGCGTGTACGACTCGCTCTTCAAGACCATCGACGGCCGCCCCAACACCAAGGGCACGGGCTACCACCTGAACATGCTCTCGACGACCTGCCACGTCTACTTCGGGAAGATGCTGGGGGCGACCCCCGACGGCCGCCTGGGCGGCATGCCCGAGTCGGACGGCACCTCGCCCGCGCACGGGGCGGACCGCAACGGCCCCACGGCCGTGATCCAGTCGCTCGCCAAGATGGACCAGATCAAGTCGGGCGGAACGCTGCTCAACATGCGCTTCCTGCCGAGCGTCCTCACCTCGGAGCAGGACCTGGACAAGCTCGCCCAGCTCATCCGGACCTATTTCCGCATGAACGGCCACCACATCCAGTTCAACGTGGTCGACACCGACATGCTGCGCCGCGCCCAGTCGACCCCCGACGACTACCGCGACCTGCTCGTGCGCGTGGCGGGGTACAGCGACTATTTCGTCGACCTCGACCGCTATCACCAGGAGGAGATCATCAGTCGGACAGCTCAAAGTACGAGCTGAGGTTTTAAGTTTCAGGTGTTAGGTGTTAAGCAACATCGACTGGCAGCACGATTGTCATTGTATGCATTCATGCATTTTGATACAAAACGTTGCGCGAATAGTTACAACAAATTCCAATAGGATGTCCTTTGCCTAACACATAACACTTAAAACCTAACACCTTCCCTTGGCCACCTATCCCAGCATCTTCAACGACGTGATCGGACCCGTGATGCGCGGGCCGTCGAGTTCCCACTGCGCGGCCGCGGTGCGGATCGGGCGAATGGCGCGCGACCTGATGGACGGCCGGATCGAACGCGTGCGTCTGGAGGTCGACTCCGGCGGATCGCTCGCGACCACCCACCGCAGCCAGGGGTCGGACATGGGGCTCTTCGGCGGGCTGCTCGGGTGGGAGGCCGAGGACGAGCGGCTGGTGGACTCGGAACGGGCCCTATCCCTGGCCGGGATCCGGGTGGACATCCGCATCGCCGACCTCGGCGACCCCCACCCCAACACCTACCGCATCACCCTCGAGCACGGGTCCGAGTCTCATCGTCTGATCGCCCTCTCGACCGGCGGCGGCATGGTCGAGGTCACGCAGATCGACGGCGTGCCCTTGACCATCCTGGGGGACTACTTCGAAACCCTGATCCGCGTCCCGGCCCAGGCCGAAGCGCTCGCCGCCCGTCTGCGGGCGGACGTCCCGGCCGAGGAGGTCCTGGTGCGGCCGGGCGATGGGGTCACGCTGGTGCAGGTCAAGAGCCGCGCCCTCATCCCGGAGGCGGTCCTCTCCGCCGCGGCCGGGGACGCAACGATCGGCGCGGTTCACCGCATCGCCCCCGTGCTGCCGATCCTCTCGCGCCGCGGGGTGGAGGTGCCGTTCGTCACGGCCGACCAGATGCTGGGCTGGAACGGGGGGGCGGGGCTGGACCTCGCCGGGCTGGCCGCGGCTTACGAGAGCGCACGCGGCGGCATCCCGCCGGCGGAGGTGACCGAACGCATGGCCGCGATCGTGCGCATCCTGCGCCGGTCCGTCGCCCAGGGGCTGGCCGGGACCCGTTTCGACGACCGCATTCTCGGATTCCAGTCCGGGGCGTTCAAAGCGGCGGCCGAACGCAACGCCCTCCTGGACGCGGGCCTGCTGAACCGCATGATCGCCTGCGTCACGGCCCTCATGGAGGTCAAGAGCGCCATGGGGGTCATCGTGGCCGCGCCCACGGCGGGTTCATGCGGCGCGCTGCCGGGGGCGGTCATCGGCGCGGCCGAGGGGTTGGGTCTGCCGGAAGCGGAGATGACCCGCGCCATGCTGGCCGCAGGCGTGGTCGGGGTCTTCATCTCCGCTCACGCCACCTTCGCCGCCGAGGTCTGCGGGTGCCAGGCCGAGTGCGGGGCCGGGTCCGGGATGGCCGCGGCCGCGCTCGTCACGCTGGCGGGCGGGACCGCCCGCCAGGCGGTGGATGCGGCCGCCATGGCCATCCAGAACGTGCTCGGGATGATCTGCGACCCGGTGGCCAACCGGGTGGAGGTGCCGTGCCTGGGGCGCAACGTGCTCGCCGCCGCCAACGCGCTCGCCTGCGCCAACATGGCGCTGGCCGGCTTCGACGCGGTCGTCCCGCTCGACGAAGTGATCGAGACCATGCTGCGGGTCGGCCGGAGCCTGCCCGCGGAGTTGCGCTGCACCGCTAAGGGCGGGCTCTCCATCACCCCGACCGCGCGGCGCATCGAGGCGCGGCTGAAGTCGACCGAGCGCGGACGCACCTGAACCCGCGCCCTGGCGGCCCATCATTCCGGTTGACAACCGGCCCCGAATCCATCCATGTATGGGCAGCACGGCCGGAAGCCTATCTCCCTCGATCGGCCTCTCTGTCACGCCCTGAGCTGAACCCGCCCGGCCGCACCCCTCCCCACCAATCTCAGGAGGACCCCGTATGAAAGACAAGCTGCGCATCATGGCGGAGCGGCCCCTGAACGCGGAGACGCCGGCCGAGCACCTGCGCTCGTGGATCACCCCGAACGCCGTGTTCTTCGCCCGCAACCAGGGCGCCATCCCGCCCCGCCGCATCCCGCTGACCCGCTGGTCGCTCACGGTCGATGGGCGGGTTGAGGAACCCCGCACGTTCACCTTCGAGCAGATCCGCCGCATGCCGAGGGCGATTGCCGCCGACACCCTGGAGTGCTCGGGCAACGGCCGCGCGCTGCTGACCGAGCGGGCCGCCGGAAACCCGTGGACGATCGGCGGGCGTGGGCAACGCCGTCTGGGCCGGGGTTTGGCTGAAGGACGTGCTCGCGCCGTGCCGGCCCGATGCAGCGGCCGCACACGTCGCCTTCGAAGGGTTCGACCAACCGCTCGGCTCGGCGGGGGTGAAGTTCATCCGCAGCATCCCGCTCGGCAAAGCGCTCGACTCGACCCTGCTGGCCTACGAGATGAACGGCGAGCCGCTGCCGCTCGCGCACGGTTACCCGCTGCGTGCGCTGGCGCTGGGCTGGACCGGCGCCAACTGCGTGAAGTGGTTGAGCCGCATCACGCTCCTGGATCGCCCGTTCGAGGGGTTTTTCATGGACAACGTCTACCGGGTGTTCCAGAAGGGTCAGGACTCCCGCTCCGGCCAAGTCGTGACCCAACTGCCCCTGAAGTCGATCATCACCCAGCCGCTGGCGGGTGAGACGCTGCCGACCGGCACGGTGGTCGTGCTCGGGGCAGCGTACGCCGGTGAGGGTCGCGTGGCGGCAGTGGAGGTTTCAGTCGACGGGGGCGCAAGCTGGCGCCCGGCCGAATTTATCGGGCCGGACGAGGCCTTCGCGTGGCGGCAGTGGCAGTTCGTGTGGGAGGCCCGCACACCGGGGCCGTTCACCCTGATGGCGTGCGCCCTGGATGCCGGCGGCCGGCGGCAGCCGATGCAAGCCGAATGGAACGTCCTCGGCTACGGCAACAACGGCGTCCGGAATCACGCCGTCACGGTGACGATTGTTTAGGCGATCACGGCGCTGGGCGCCACGTTGTCGGCAAGGAAGATCGATCATTGTGGGAGAGGCTTTCAGCCGCGATCGTCGCGGCTGGAAAGCCGCTCCCACAGGGGAAATGCCCACTGACGCGGAAAAACCTGTATAAATCGTCTGTCAGAAAAAAGTTCCGTTTGCGCGGAACAGCATGAACCCGTGGGAGAGGCGGCTAAGCGGGGGAGTTTGGGGCGAGCGTCTACTTCAGGTTTCAAGAGGCCCGCAGTCGAGAAACAGTGCATCGGGCCGTCAGCCAAGGCGCGCGACTTTTTGGGATGCGCAGCATACTGGCCAGTATGTGAGCAATCACAAAAGGTCGCGCAACGCCGGATCACGGCCCGATGCGCTGTTTCTTATTCAGGCGCGGATCGGGCGGCAGTAGCCGTTGCGGTTCCAGATCCGCGAAAACGGCGCTCCCACCGGCAGCACCTTGCCTTCGAGATCTGCGGCGTCGACCGGGATCTCCGCGCTCGCGTACAGCGGGTCCCAGGGTTTCACGATGACCGCGCCGTGCGGTTTCCCGAGCGGGACGAGCCGCGGCAGGATCGGCTCCCCCCATCGCCTGCGGCCGGTTTCCACGCGCAGGCTTGCGACGGTCGGGTAGCCCAGCAGTTCGTGCAGGGTCGCGAGCGTCGGCGGGCTGAGCGGCAGGCGGCCGGCCATGTTCCCTTCCAGCGCCTCCCGCGGGGTGGTCCAGACGGCGGCGGTCGTTTCCCGGCCGTCGGCGCGGACGTCCTGCCCCGGCGGCAGCTCCGCCGCGAAAAAGCGCGTGTCGAAACGCTTGGGCATGCCGACCGGGGTGATCCAGTGCGACCAGGGAGACAGGGCCGACAGCTCCAGGACCAGGTCGCCCTGCTCGAAACAGCGACGGAACTCTGCCCGTTCGGATGGGGCGCCGGGTCCTCGCGCGAACAGCACCCCGGCCTCCTCGAAGGTTTCCCGCACGGCGGCGACGGCCGCGCCCATCGCCGTCGCCGCGTCGATCCCGCGCGCCAGGCGGCCGGCGACGGCATCGGGCGACAGGTCGCAGCGCGCCTGCCAGAACGCCGCGTCGCGGTCGGAGGCATCGATCCAGCCGCCCGGGAAGACGTAGCTGCCCGGCATGAATCGGCTCTCGTCGCTGCGCCGCAGCAGGCAGACTTCCAGCCGGCCGGCCGCCGGCCGGGCCAGGATGAGGCTGGCCGCCGGGATCGGGGCATCCGGGCGCGGGTCCGCGGAACCCATGCCCGTCCTCAGGCCGGGCCCAGGACGTGCAGGCTGACGTTCTTCACGATGTCCTTGACCTTCTCGCGGTAGGTCAGCATGTGCGGCGCCTTGAGGTGCGCCATGAGGTCCGGCAGGCTCTCCCAGGCCTCGACGATCGTGACGACGTCCGGCCGCAGGCCCACCTGCACCGGGATCCCGGACTCGATGTCCACGGTCGGCACGTACGCGACGCACCCCTTCTCCGCGCGCACCTGGGGCGCGACACCGGCCAGGATGCCCAGGAACTTCTCGCGGCTCCCCGGCTTGACCTTGATGGTGGCGATGACGTTGATCATGGGGCCTCCTCGGTTCAATAGCTTCCTCGATCGCACGCGAATCGGGATGCGGCGACAGTACATGGGAAACCGCCGCGGGTCAATCGCCGCGGCGGCTGCCGCGCGGAGGCAAACACGGGTTGACAACGCCTCGCGACTGCCATAAATTCGGCCGCCTCTCGATCGAGAGCATCTGTATTTTCCGAACGGGGTTCATTTTCAAATCCAGCAGGCAGGAGGGCAAATGGCATCAAGACGTTTTTCGGTTAAAGCAGCGTTGACAGTAGTGGCGGTCGCGTTTCTCTTGTCGATGACATCCGGCGTCTGGGCCCAGAGCCCGACCCCGGCTCCGGCTCCGCCCGCGGCGGCGGGCGAACAGAAGCCGGCCCCCAAGGCCGTGGGCAACAATTTGGGCCTGCCCGGCAAGCTCGGCCAGGAAATCGCCAAAGGCCCCCGAGGGCAAGGGCAAGGGCCAGATCGATCCCGCGGCGCCGCGCGGCGTTTTCGGGATACCGGGGGCCCCGCAGGTCGGGCTGATCCTGTCGCTCCTGTGGGCGACCTGGGTCGGATGGATCTTTTCGACCGTCGGGGCATTCGGCGGCATCATGGCGGGCGTCGGCCATATGACGGTCTACGGCCTGGGCGACTACGTGCGCGGGTTCCGCGAAACGGCCCCGGGGCTCAACAAGACCCTGACCGACAGCATCCGCACCTCCAACCAGTTCCTGGTCGGGCTGTCCTCGATCCTGAGCGTCATCAACTACCTCAAGGCCAAGCGCATGTCCTGGCCGCTCGGACTGGCGCTGGGCGTCGGGTCCATCGTGGGCGCCTACCTCGCGGCCTCGCTGACCGGCGGCAAGGTCAGTTTCAGTCAGTATCAGGGATGGTTCGGCGTCTTCGTGCTGGTCGTGGGGTTCGTCCTTATTTATGAGCTCACTCCCAAGGGGCAGGCCGGCAAGAAGGCCGCCAAGGCCGCCGCCCAGGCGTTCGAAAAGACCGTGAAGGAGAAAAAAGACATCAGCGATGCCGGCATCTCGCTGAAATCCTTCGGCGTCACCAAGTCCGTCATGTCCTTCTTCGGGACGGATTTCTCGTTCAACCCCATTGCGGCCTTTTTCGGCGGCGTGGTCATCGCGGCGATCTCGGCCTTTATCGGGGTCGGCGGCGGCTTCCTGTACGTGCCCTACCTGACCAGCATCGTCGGGCTGCCCATGTTCGTGGTGGCCGGGACCTCGGCCCTGGCCGTGCTGATCAGCATGATCACCAGCATTGCGACCTACATCAACGTGGCCGGTGCGGGCATGGACTGGGCCATGGTCGGGACCCAGCTGGTCGGGGTGTTCGTCGGCTCCATGATCGGGCCCCGGACGGCCAAGTACATCCCGGAAAAGTGGCTGAAGCTGCTCTTCATCGTGCTGGCCCTGTACGTCGGCATCGGCTACCTGAGCCGCGGCTTCTTCGGCCGGTCGTGGGTGCCGATGTGATCGCCTGAGATCTGATCGACTCAACCGGAAGCCCGGGCCCGGTCGCGGGGCCCGGGCTTTTTTCATGGCCATCGCCGCGCCGCAGGCACGCTGTCATGTGGTATTACCTCGATCCATACATCCTGGCCCTCTACGGCCTGACCGGAGTGCAGGCGGCCGACGGGCTCATCGGCACCTTCCTGCTGTGCCTGGCGGTCGTGGTGGTCGGGGAGCTCACCATCTCGCTCGTCTTCAAGGTCAACCGGCGGCACCTCGACCGCCTGAACGACAATCTTGCGAAATTCAGCGAGCTGTCGCAGGAGGCCCTGCGGCGAGGCGACGAGGCGAGCTACACGGCCCTCAACAAGCAGGCCAACGACGCCTACGGCCACGTCTTCTTCAACAAGTTCGGCCTGTCGGCCGCCTCGATGTGGCCGATTTTCTTCGCCCTGGACTGGATGCAGCCGCATTTTGCGGAGAGCGGGATCCCCGTCCCGTTCTATACCGCCGGCGTGAACTACGTCGTCGTCTTCCTCATCTGCTACATCCTCGCCCGCATTGTCTTCGGCCGCCTCAAGCGTCACCTGCCCTACTTCAAACAGCAATATGCGATGCTCAAGTCCTACGACGACCCGGGCGCCCAGCGGTGAGGCGGGTTCTATTTTGTGCGGATCGGTGGTACTCTTAAGCAAACGTGCCTGCCAGCGGGCACGTTTGCTTTGCAGGGTGTGTTGGGTGTTTGGTGGGAGAGGCTTTCAGCCTCGATCGTCGCGGCTGGAAAGCCGCTCCCACAGGGAGAAATTACCTCCTGCCCTGGAAGGTGGTTCAACTCAGTTCAACTCGCTTTAGTCACTGGCGTCTTGGGAAGGACCTGATGGACGTTATCATGATGCTGATCGACTTCGTGCTGCACATCGACCGCCACCTGCGGACGCTGTGCGCCGACTACGGCACCTGGGTCTATGTCATCCTCTTCATCATCGTCTTCTGCGAAACCGGGCTGGTGGTGACGCCGTTTCTCCCGGGCGACTCGCTCCTGTTCGCCGTCGGCTCGATGGCGGCCATCGGCGCGCTCGACGTCACCTGGGTCATGCTGATCCTGATGGTCGCGGCCATCCTCGGCGACACCGTGAACTACTCGGTCGGCCACTACGTCGGCCCCAAGGTCTTCCACGAGGAGCACGCCCGCTTTCTCAACCGGGAATACCTGCTGCGCACCCACCGCTTCTACGAAAAGCACGGCGGCAAGACCATCGTGATCGCCCGCTTCCTGCCCATCATCCGCACCTTCGCCCCCTTCGTCGCCGGCATCGGCAGCATGACCTACCCGCGCTTCCTCTTCTTCAACGTGTTCGGGGGCGTCCTCTGGGTGCTGCTCTTCGTGCTGTCCGGCTACTGGTTCGGCAACATCCCCGTCATCCAGAAGAACTTCAGCCTGGTCATCATCGCCCTCGTGCTGATCCCGGCCATCCCGAGCGTGATCGAGGTGGTCCGGATCCAGCTCTCGCGCCGCCGGGGGAAGGCGGTCTGAGCGACCGCAGTCCTTGACACTAAAAGGGTTCAAGGCTAAGTTACCGCCGCCTAATTCCGGCCGCGGCCGGAAGCGGGGGACCCGTGACACCGGGGCGAATCGCGAATCAGCGATGGGCAACCTCTTCGGCCCTATCCCTTCAGCTAACCTCGCCGGCATCGATGAGGAGAACCTTCGGAGGAGACCGGAGGGGGGCTTCTCCCGCATCCAACTTCCGGAGGCCTGCGACATGGCAGAGGTTCAAGGCGGCAGCGCGGACGCATGCGCCGCACCCCACCCGCCCGACGCTTCCCCTCACCGCAAGGTACACGAAAATACGGCTGCCCTGGCCATCGGGGCTCTCGGTGTCGTTTACGGGGACATCGGCACCAGCCCGCTCTACACCGTCCGCGAATGCTTCAACGGGCCGCACGCCGTGGCCATCAACCCGACGAACCTCCTGGGTGTCGCCTCCCTGATCTTCTGGTCGCTCATCATCGTGGTCAGCGTCAAATATGTCGGGTTTCGTCCTCAAGGCCGACAACCGGGGCGAAGGCGGCATCTTCGCGTTGCTGGGCCTGATCCTGGGGTCCCCCAACCCGATGAGCCCGAAGCTGCGTTCCGCCATCATGATCGGCGCCATCTTCGGCGCCTCTCTGCTCTACGGGGAGGGCATCATCACGCCGTCCATCTCGGTGCTGTCCGCCATCGAAGGCCTCGAGGTCGCCACCGAAGCGGCCAAGCCCTTCGTCGTGCCACTGACCTGCATCGTCCTGGTGGCGCTCTTCTCGGTCCAACGGCGGGGCACCAGCGGGGTCGGTCGGATCTTCGGCCCCGTCATGGTCGTGTGGTTTCTGACCATCGCCGGCACGGGAACGGGGGCCATCCTGAGGGCGCCCCAGATCCTTCTGTCGATCAACCCCTGGTACGCGTGGTCGTTTTTCAGCGCCAACCAGCTGCACGGGTTCGTGGTCCTCGGCTCGGTGGTGCTCTGCATCACGGGCTGCGAGGCGCTGTACGCCGACCTCGGTCACTTCGGCTCCAGGGCCATCCGCGTCACCTGGCTGGGGCTGGCGCTCCCGTCCCTGCTGCTGAACTACTTCGGCCAGTGCGCCCTGCTGCTGGACCGGCCGGATGCCAGCTTCCACCCATTTTATGCCCTGGTCCCCTCCCCGGTGCTCTACCCCATGGTGGCCCTTGTCGACCATCGCCGCCGTGATCGCCTCCCAGGCCCTGATATCGGGCGCGTTCTCCCTCACGCAGCAGGCCGTCCAGCTCGGCATCTGCCCGCGCGTTCATATCGTGCACACCTCGGCCAAAGTGAAAGGGCAGATCTACATCCCGAGCATCAATTACGCCCTCATGATCGCCTGCCTCGTTCTGGTGGTTACGTTCAAAGAGTCCAGCCGGCTGGCCGGGGCCTACGGCATGGCCGTGACCGCCACCATGAACCTCACGTCGATCCTCTTTTTCATCGCCGCGCTGCACGTCTGGCGCTGGCCGCTGTGGAAGGCCGCGCTGCCGGTAGCGCTTTTTCTCTGCTTCGACGTGAGCTATTTCGGCGCCAACCTCTTCAAGTTTTTCGACGGCGGCTGGATCGCGCTGGTGGTGGCGATTCTGGTCGCGACCGTGTTCACGACATGGAGAAAAGGGCGCGACGAAGTGCGGAAGCAGCTTTATTCCGGCCTGATCCCCCTGGATGAGTTCCTGGCGGACCTCGACCGGCACCCGATCGGGCGCGTGCGCGGGACGGCGGTGTTCATGACGCTTTCCACCGACGGCACACCGCCCACCCTGCTCCACCACGTCAAGCACAACCACATGCTGCACGACCACGTGGTGCTGCTGACGATACGGGCGGCAGACGCCCCGGCGGTGGCCGACGGGGACCGGCTGCGCATCGAACGGCTGTCGTCCGGGTTCTATCGGCTGGTGGCCTGGTACGGGTACATGGAAACACCGAACGTGCCGAAAGCCTTGAAACTGGCGGCCTGCTTCGGCCTGCCCCTGGAACCCACGAAAACGACGTTTTACCTCGGCCGTGAAACGCTTCTGATCAACGGCACATCCCCCATGGGTCAGTGGCGCAAGGCCGTTTTCGCATTCATGTCGCGCAACGCGGCCAACCCGGCCGGCTATTTCGGCATCCCTCCCAACCGGGTCGTCGAACTGGGAGCTCAAATTCGGCTGTAGCTCCTCACGCAATGACTCCGACGCGCCTATCGATCGACCGCCGGGAGAGCCGCCCGGACGGATTGGCGGCTCGGGGACCACCTTACGAGTTGGGGTAGACGCCTTCGGGCTCAACGGCAACGGGACATGAGCCGGGTCATCGCCACATGAACCAGTACCACGATTCACATCGACACCCCCGTCACCCCTGGCGCCCCAGGCTGGTGACCCGCCATTTGTCTCCCGAACGGATTTTCATCCTGAGTTTTGCCGCCGTCATCCTGATGGGAGCCCTGCTGCTCTGGCTGCCCGTTTCGTCCGACAAGACTTCCGTGCCCTGGGTGGATGCGCTTTTTACATCGGCTTCGGCCGTGTGCGTGACCGGGCTTTCGACGATCGAGGTCGGAAAGGATCTCAGCGTTGCGGGGCAGGTCGTTCTCATCCTGCTGTTTCAGGTCGGGGGCCTGGGGATCCTCACCTTTTCGGCCGTGTTCTTCGTCCTCATGGGCCGCGGGCTGGCCTCCAAGGAACACGACATCATGCAGTCGGTCTTCCTTTACGCCCCGCGCCGGGACCTGGCGTCCATCCTGAAATTCGTCCTTCTTTCCACGTTCCTCTATGAGGGCGCGGGCGCCCTTCTGCTCTGGGCCCGCTTCGCGCAGGATTTTCCGCCGGGCGATGCGCTGTTCAAGGCCGTCTTCCACGCCGTTTCGGCCTTCAACAACGCCGGCTTCTCGCTCTTCAGCGACAACCTCGTGTCCTACCAGGGGGACCCGATCGTCAACCTCACCGTGATGGGGCTCATCGTGGCCGGCGGGGTCGGGTTCATCGTCCACTACGAGCTGCACATGCGGCTTTTCGGCAGCCAGAGACGGCTTTCGGTTCACACCAAGGTGGTGCTGATCGCCACCGGCGTGCTGATCGTCGGCGGCGCCGTGCTGTTTTTCGCATTCGAGAGCAACCGGATCCTGAAGGACCTGCCGTGGGAAAACCGCGTGCTGGCCTCCCTGTTTCAGTCGGTCACCCCGCGCACCGCCGGGTTCAACACCGTCGACATCGGGATGCTCGCCAACGAGACGGTTCTGCTGATGATCGTCCTGATGTTCATCGGCGCCTCCCCGGGCTCCACCGGCGGGGGCGTCAAGACCACCAGCGCGAGCCTGCTGTTCCTGATCATGTGGAGCCGGCTGATGGGCCGTGAAGAGGTGAACGTGTTCAACCGCACCATCCCGCGCGAGCTGCTGCAGCGCGCAATCTCCATCACCCTGGCCTCCTCGCTCTTCGTCTGCTTCGTGGTGTCGATCCTGCTGTTTTCAGCGGATTACGCCGTCCCCCCGGCCGAAAGCCGGCACCTCTTCGTGGAGTACATATTCGAAACCGTATCGGCGTTCGGGACCGTGGGGCTCTCCATGAACCTGACCCCGGATCTCAACACGCCTCAGAAGCTGGCCATCATCCTGATGATGTTCGTCGGCCGCGTGGGCCCGTTGACCCTCGCCTTTTCGCTCGCCCGCATGACGGGCCGCAAAGGCCTCACCTACGCGGAAGAAGGGGTCATGGTGGGGTAGGGAGGATGTTTTCATGAAACGACGCGTGGTGGTGATCGGACTGGGGATCTTCGGCTCGCAGCTGGCCCGGCAGCTTTACGAGAGCGGCCTGGAGGTGATTGCCGTCGACAAGGACAAGGACGTCGTCCAGAGAATCAAGGACTTCAGCACCAAGGCCGTGGTGGCGGATGCGAGCGACAAGCAGGTTCTCGAAGACATCGGCGTCGCCGAGAACGACGTCGTCGTCATCTCCTTCGGCGAAGACCTTTCGGCCAGCACCCTGCTCACGCTCCACCTCAAGGAGCTGAAGGTCAAGACGATCATCGTCAAGGTGCCGAACGAAGATTACAAGCGCATCCTGCTCAAGGTGGGCGCGAGCGAGGCCATCATCCCCGAGCGCGAAATGGCCAACCGGGTGGCGCGCGGCATCATCTCCCCGAACATTCTCGAGTACCTGCCGATCACGGAGGATTACACCATCGCGGAGCTCGCGCCGCCGACGGCCTTCATCGGGAAAACGCTGGCGGATCTGGACCTGCGCAAGAAGTACAGCCTCCAGGTGGTCGCCATCCGCGACGTGCTCACCGGCAAGATGCAGCTCGTGCCGCGGGCCGGCTCCGTCCTCAAGGACAGCGACGTCCTCGTGATCATCGGCCGCGAGGAGGACATCCGGAAAATCAAATAGGCGGAGGACGGCAGCTCCCGATCCGCGGCTACCGGAACTCCGTCGCAAACCAGTCGATCAGGCGCCGGGCGATGCTGATGGGCGGGGGGACCGGGGGCAGGGCGTCGGCCGCGTACCAGCCGGCCTCGCTGATCTCGTTCGCGTCGACCCGGATTTCGCCCTCCGCGTGCTCGGCCGTGAAAGCGACCATGAGCGAGTCCGGGAAGGGCCAGGGCTGGCTGCCGAAGTACCGGATGGTCTTTACCCTCACGCCGACCTCCTCGAACACCTCCCGCCGCACGCACTCCTCGAGGGTCTCGCCGGGCTCGACAAAGCCGGCCAGCACGCTGAAAAACCGGGCCGTGAAGCGGTGCGAGTGCGCCAGCAGCAGGCGGCGGTCCCGCACGACCGCCACGATGATCGCCGGCGTCACGCGCGGGTGGTTGACCAGGCCGCAGCCGGGGCAGAGCTTGGCGCGCTCGCCGGTGTGGTCCCGGGTCGGCGCGGCGCAGCGGCCGCAGAACCGGTGGTTGCGGTGCCAGTGCACCAGCTGGGCCGCGCGGCCGGCCGCCCACACCAGGTCGTCCTCCATGCGGCCGAAGAGCTCGCGCAGGCCGACCCACTCGAACCCGGCCGGGGCCTCCGCCTGCTCTCCCGGCCACACGGCGCAGCACCCCTTCCCGTCCCACTGCCCGAAGTAGTGCACCCATTCGGGGGCCAGCCCCAGCTCGCCGATCCCGGCCGCCTCGGGGATGCACGGCCGACCGCCGTTGGACCGCACCAGAACCCGGTTCCCCTGGCACCCGAACCACAGCCGTGCGCCCGGTAGCGCCCCAGCGGCTTGGAATCCCGTCACAAACGCCATCGTCTCTCCTACCCTCCTGCGGCCGCAAACACCCGTCGGCCTTGCGGCCACGATAGCGTATCGCACTCCGCGTGGGAAGCGGATTCCGCCCCCTGTCGTGACCGCTTAGTAACCTTTTTCATAAATACCATCACGCATAACGCCACAACGCCACCCTCTCCCTGCCCTCCCCCTGAGGGGGAGGGTTAGGGTGGGGGCAGCGCAACGCGTGTGGCTGTATTTATGAAACGGTGTACTTAGGCGCCAGGGCGCACATCAGAACAGCGTATTCACTCTCGGCAGCTTGTTGAGGAATACGTGTCGGGCCGCGGTCAGTTGAAACGCTCCGGCCGGAAGGGCCGGGCGTCGATGTGGGGCTCCCGGCCGCAGACGATCTCGGCCACGAGCTTGCCGGTGGCCGGCGCCGTGGTGATCCCCAGCATGCCGTGGCCCGTGGCCAGGGTCAGGTTGCGGAACCGCGGAGCGCGGCCGATCACGGGCAGGTCGTCGTAGGTCATGGGCCTGAGGCCGGCCCACCGCTCGACCACCGGGTGCCCGACCGGGTCCGTGAGGTACTCGCCGGCCGCCGCGGTCAGCGCGGCCAGGCGGCGGGGGTCGAGCGCGGTGCTGAAGCCGGAGAACTCCATGGTCCCGCCCAGCCGGTAGCCGCTCGGCCAGGGGGTCGCCACCACCCGCCGCTCCGCGAAGCTGCAGGGGATTCGGGGGCACACGGCCGGCCGCGCCATGGTGACGCTGTACCCCTTGCCCGGCTGGAGCGGCAGGCGCAGCCCGAGCTCGGCCGCGATCGGCGCCGACCAGGCGCCGGCCGCCAGCACCACCTCCGCCGCCGTGAATTCTCCCTTCGGGGTCACGACCGCCGTGACACGATCCCCGGCAGAGCGAAAGCGCTCCAGCCGGCAGCCTTCCTCGAACCCGACCCCGGACTCGATGAGCACCTGCTTCCAGGACGCCAGCAGCCGGTCCGGCCGCAGGTGGCTGTCGGTCGAGTGGTACCAGGCCCCGAAGACGTCCTCCCGCAGTGCGGGTTCAAGCGCTCGCAGGGCGCGGCCCGTGAGCGGTTCGGCGGCATGCCCGAACGGCCGCAGCTGTTCATTCTTGGCTTCATACCCCTGCATGCCGTGCTCGGTGCGGAAGACGATCAGGTGCCCCCGACGCTCGAACTCCGCGTCGAGCGCATGGTCCCGAAGCAGCGCCTGGAACAGTCGGTCCGAGCTCCCCAGGAGGCGTTCGCGCGCCCGCACGGCCTCCTGCAGGAACGCCGGGCGGCATCGGGCCGCGAATTTAACGAGCCACGACCAGAGGGCGAGGTCCAGCGCGGGTTTGATGTACAACGGCGAATCGGGCCGCAGCAGGCCCCGGAGCTCCTTGCGCACGACGCCCGGTGCGCACAGGGGCAGCAGGTAGCTCGCGACCACCAGGCCGCAGTTGCCGTGGGACGCCCCGCTGCCGACGGTGTCCCGCTCGATGACGCACACCTCGCGGCCGGCCTGGACCAGGTAGTGCGCGCAAGCCAGGCCGACGGCCCCGCCGCCGACGATCAGCACATCAACGGGTTTCATGCTATGCATGGATGGCAACAGTTACGAGTTACAGAGTTACGAGTTGAAAAAGAGCGTGCCGCTCGCAGCCAGAGAAAGATCCTGTTGATCCTGTTGATCCTGTCGGATAATTCGCTTTTCCTGTGAGCTATCCGCCATGAGGTTCCACGCCTTCCCCGGGTTGACAGTGGCGGGCGATTTTGCCATAGCTGGCGCGCACCCGCACGGAGACCGAACCGCATGTTTGAGCTTGGCACCCTCACGACCGGCATCCTGATCTTCTTCGCCCGCATCTGCGACGTGTCGCTGGGGACCGTGCGCACCATCGTCACGGTGCAGGGCCGCGGGGCGATTGCGTTTTTCCTGGGAATTTTCGAGATCCTGATCTGGATCACGGTCGTCAGCACGGTCGTCCAGCGCGTGCCGGACCAGCCCATCCTGGCCGTGTTCTACGCCCTCGGGTTTGCGACCGGCAACATGGTGGGGATCGCCGTCGAGCGCAAGATCGGGCTCGGCTTCATGGCGCTGCGGGTGTTCACCCGCACGAGCGGCAAGCCCATCGCCGACCGCCTGCGGACGATCGGGCAGCCCGTGACGGTTTTCCACGGGGAGGGCATGCAGGGGCCGGTGGCCGAGCTCTACATCGCCTGCCGCCGCCGGGACATCGACACGCTCCTCGAGATCGTCACCGCGGAAGACCCGGAGGCCTTCTACATCATGGAAACCGCCCGCGACGTCTGCCGCACGCTGCGGCCGCTGTCGTCGGAGTGCAGCGGGTGGCGCTCGGTCTTCAAGCGCAAGTGACCCGCCGGCTCAGGACCACTCGCGCGTCTTCGCCGGCAACCCCGCCCGCATGGCCGCCATCAGCTGCTGCTTGACGTTCCAGAGCTTTTCGGTGAGCGAGACGTGGTAGATGTGCGGGTTCACCAGGCGCTTGACGCCGGGGTCCAACCGTTCCATGTCGGCCCGCCGCACGCGGCGGATCTCCTCCAGGTCGGGCCGCGCGCCGACCACCCGCCCCTGCTCGACCGTGTCGACCAGCAGTGCCTCGATCTCCGGAACCTGCCGACGGGGCAGGGTCCGGCGGCTGGCCGGTTCGGTCCCGTGGTGCAGGACGATCTCCTCCATCTCCGCCGGCCGCTCGTCGCGGGTGCCCAGCAGGTCGGCGGTCGCCTTGTTGCGACGGTCGTAGAGGCGCCAGACCCCCTTGTCCCCGGGGTTGGGCGTCTTGGAGGGCGAATCCGAGAGCTTCATCGCCGGGACCCACTCCGCATCCCGCTGCAGCGCCACCAGCTTGTAGACGCCGTTCAGGGCCGAGGCGCCCGCCGAGGTGACCAGCCGCGTGCCGACCCCGTAAGTCAGGCGGTGGATAATGTGGTCCGCGTCCAGGCCGTTGCGCGAGGCCTCCTGCTCGATCTGGGTGAGGATCTGCCAGATGCTCAGCTCGTCCAGCTCGTTGGAAAGCACGATGGACGTGTCCGGGAACCCGGCCTCGTTCAGCATGCGCGCGGCCTGGATGGCCAGGTGCGCGAGATCGCCCGAATCCAGCCGGATGCCGATCGGCCGGTGCCCCTTGCGCCGGAGCTCCTCGAAGACCGCGATCGCGTTGGGGATGCCGCTGCCGAGCGTGTCGATCGTGTCCACCAGCAGCACGCAGTCGTCCGGGTAGGTTTCGGCGAACGCCCGGAAGGCGTCGAGCTCGGTCATGCCGAGCGCCAGGAAGGCCTGCACCATGCTGTGGGCGTGCGTGCCCTTGGCCGGCAGGCCCATGATGTGCGACAGCCCCACGTTCGAGCTGAAATCCGCCCCGCCGATCAGAGCCGCGCGCGTCCCGGCCATGACGCCCTTGCCGTGGCCGCGCCGCGTGCCGAACTCGATGATCAGCTGGCCGCGGCCGCTCTCGCGCACCCGTGCGGCCTTGGTGGCGATCAGGGTCTGGTAGTTGAGGTGGTTCAGCAGCGAGGTCTCCAGGATCTGCGCCACCGCGAGCGGGCCGGTCACCACGGCCAGCGGCACGTTCGGGTGCACCACGCGCCCCTCGGGCACCGCGCGCATGGAGAGGCCGGCGAAGCTTCCGTTGCGCTCGAGCCAGGCGAGGAAGTCGGCCGCGAAGAGCGGCCTGCCCCCCGTCCCCGTCTGCGCCTTCAGGCACTCGATCTCGGTCGCACCGCAGCGCGCGGACTGCATCCAGTCCAGCAGCCACTCCAGCCCGGCGTTGATGCAGTAGCCGGCCTTGTGGCCGCCGTAGTCCGGGTAGTCCCGGAAGAAGTAGTCGAACTGGGAGGGCTTCTCGTGCAAGCCCAGGCGGAAGTACATCTGGGCCATGGTGAACTGGTACTGATCGGTGAAGAGAATGCCTTCGGCCAGCTGCTGTTCGGACGGGATTCATGGTGGGCAACCTATCGCAGTGAAGTTCAGAATTCAACCGCGGCGTGCGGCCGGGCGGAGGGGTGAAGCATCCGCCTGAAACGGAACCGCCGCCCGGCCGTAGGCGCCGCGCGGCGGTTCCCGAGATTCGTCACCGTCATTCGCCGATCAGCTTGTTCCGGTTCTGCACGAACCCGTTGCGGATGGCGATGTAGGGGTCGATCGAGGCCTTCTTGATGGCCTCGTAGTCCCCGATGCGGAACGTCGTGGCGTTCACGGTTTCTCCGACCCGCACCCCGACGGCAAGCGGGATCCCCTCGACGATCCAGAAGAGCGGGTCGAGCACGACATCGGGCAGCTTGCCGACGGCGTCCCGCACGGTCGACGGCCCGAAGAACGGCAGCGTGAGAAAGGCGCTGTCCTGCCAGCCCCACACGGCGAAGGTCTGGCCCATGTCCTCCGGGCTCTTCTGGAGCCCGGGTAGCTCGCGGCGATGTCGGCCATGCCCAGGAAGCCGACCGTCGTGTTCAGAAAAAAGGAGGCGAACTCGTCGGAGGCCTTCTCCCACTTGGCCTGGAGCAGCGCGTTCACGAAGCGCACCGGGAAGCGGATGTTCTGGAACATGTTGCGGATGATGGTGCGGAACTCCCAGGGGACGACCGCCTTCTCGGACCTTGGCCGCCGGTTCCAGCACGTACAGGATGAGGACGTCGTTGACGGAGTACATCGCGCGGTTGAACGGCTCCACCGGGTCGGCGACGGTGACCTGCTTCTCGTCGTCGGCGTACTCGTCCTCGTAGTCGTCCGCGGCCGTGTCGGCCGCCGGCTGCGGCGCAGGCGCGGGCGCCGGGTCGGCCGCGAGCGCTGGGCCGGAGACCACGAGGCAGAAGAACGCAAGCGCGAAGCACGAGGCCGGCGCGCAGGGTCGATCGCTCCACGGGCGGGTTCTCCTTTCGATCGGGGAGAATTGAGAATGAATACCGGGTGCTTAAACCCCGAAACCGATCGGATGTCAATAGAACGCTACCCCTTGGAACCCAGCCGCAGACCGCCGTGGATGAAGAAGACGTCGCCCGCGAGCGCCTCGTTGCGGTAGATTTCGGCGATCAGGCTCGCGACCTCCTCGGGCTCCACCAGCCGCCCGATGGGGACGTTCGCGAGGATCTGCTCGAGGGCTTTCTGGTTCATGCCCCTGACCATGGCGGTCCCCACGTATCCGGGGGCGACCGCGACACAGCGGATCCGGTCGGCGATGCCCCGCCGGAAGAATTCCGCCGTGATCACCCTCGGCATGACGGACATGGCGGCCTTGGTGGACGCGTAGTTGATCTGGCCGGCCGTCCCGAGCGCACCGGTGGACGAGATGAGGCAGATCAGGCCCCTGCACCCGTGGTTGATCATCTGCTCGGCGCACTCGCGCACCGTCAGGAAGACGCCCGTCAGGTTGATGTCGACGACCGCCTTGAAGTCCGCCAGCGCCATCTTGCGGGCGACCTTGCCCTCGCGGTCCGGCGCGACCATCATCGCGTCCTTGATGATCCCGGCGCAGGGCAGCACCAGGTTGATGGCGCCGAAGCGCTCGATCGCCGTGCGGCGCGAGTGCGGTGCAGTCCTCCTCGCGCGTGACGTTGCAGGTGACCGACGCCGCCTCGCCGCCGGCGGCCCGGATCTCGGTTTCGACCCGCGCCAGGCCCTCGGGCGCGACGTCCGCCAGCAGGACCCTCCCGCCCTGCCCCGCCCAGTACTTGGCCACCGTTTCGCCGATCCCGCTGCCGCCGCCGGTCACCACCGCGACCGCGCCCTTGATCTCCAGCATGCGACTCCCTCCTTTCGCGTTCACGCTCGCCGGTTGCGGCGATGGGCCTCGACCTCGACCCGCTCGCCCACGACGCGGCGGGCCAGCCGCTGCGGGTCGATCTCCCGCTGCTCCAGCGCGTCCACCCACCGCGTCATCTCCGCGGGCGCGACGAGCTCGCCCCAGAACACGCGCGTCAGCTCCGCGTCGATTTTCCGGCGCAGCTCGGACTCCAGCCGCCGGCGGCGCCGCTCGGCCAGGCCCTCGGTGGCGGCCAGGTGATCGTGATGACGCCGGAGACCGTCGTAAAGACCCCGGACCCCGCGGTTCAGCGAGGCCGACGTGAGGCAGATGGGAGGGCGCCAGCCGGCCGGCGCCTTCGGTTTGCGATCGAGCATGCCGGCCAGGGCCTGTTCCAGGTTGTCGGCCCCGGGCCGGTCGGCCTTGTTGATCGCGAACACGTCGGCGATCTCGAGCAGGCCGGCCTTCATGACCTGGATCGTGTCGCCGGACTCCGGCGTCAGGACGACGAGGACCGTGTCGGTCGCCTGGGCCACGTCGAGCTCGGACTGCCCCACGCCCACGGTCTCGATCAGGATGACCTGGCGGCCGCTCGCGTCGAGCACCCGGGCGGCGTCCTGCGTGGCCCGGGCGAGCCCGCCCATGGCGTCGCCGGCGCTCATGCTGCGGAAGAAGCAGTCCCGGCCGCGCACGTCCCCGGTCATGCGCACGCGGTCGCCGAGCAGGGCCCCGCCGCTGAAGGGGCTGGCGGGGTCCACGGCGATGACCCCGACCGAGTGCCGGTCCCGGCAGAACTCCGCGACCAGCCGGTCCACGAGCGTGCTCTTCCCGGCGCCGGGCGGCCCGGTGACGCCGATGATGCGGGCGTTGCCGGTGTGGGGGTAGATGCGCTCCAGGACGTCGGGCGCACCCGGGTCCCCGCGCTCGATGAGGGAAATCAGGCGCGCGGTCGCGTGCTTGTCGCCCTTCAGGCAGCGCTCGATCCAGGCGGGCAGGTCGGCCTCGCGGCCGCGGTCGTCCTCAGGGCTGATGGCGGGGCCTCCCGACGCTCGCGTACATGTGGGTGACGATGGTCTCCATGGGGGTGTCGGGCAGGAACACCTTGTGGATGCCGTGCGCGCGCTCGAGCTCGGCCGCGTCCTCCGGCGCCATGACCCCGCCCATGTAGACCTTCACGCGCTCCAGCCCCTTCTCGCGCAGCAGCCGCACGACCTTGGGGGCGAGCGTCATGTGGTTGCCGCTGAGCGAGCTCAGGCCCACGATGTCGGCGTCCTCCTCCAGCGCGGCCTCCACGATCTGCTCCGGGAACTGGTTGCCGAGAAAGACGACCTCCATCCCGGCGTCCTTGAGGAACTGGGCCACGAGGTAGACCCCGCGCCAATGGATGTCCAGCCCCAGCTTGGCCATCACCACGCGCACTTTCCGTGTCATGTCGTTTCCTTTCTCGAGGGGGTGCGGGGTCTCAGAAGAGCGGGAACGCCCACAGCCCGAACTCCTCCCGGAACACGTCCTCGATCTCACCCAGCGTGGCCAGGTGCTTCACGGCCTCGATCGTGTAGGGATAGAGGTTTTCACCGCTGCCGCACCGGTCGCGGATGACCGCGAGGCACTCCTTGACCTTGCGGCCGTTGCGCTCCGCGCGCAGGCGCTCCAGCTTGGCCTTCTGGCGGGTGAACGTCTCCGGATAGCGGAAGACGTTGATGTCGCAGTGATGGGCGGTTTCGGCCGGCTGGTAGTTCACGCCCACGACCTTGGTCGCGCCGCTTTCGATGCCCCGCTGCTGCTTGTAGTTGTAGGCGCTGATCTCGCGGTGCAGCCAGCCGCTCTCGACCGCCTTGACCAGGCCGCCCATCTCGTCGATCGTGCCCAGGTAGGCCGTGATGCGCCGGTCCATCTCCTCGGTCAGGTGCTCGACGAAGTAGGACCCCGCCAGCGGGTCGACCGTGTTCACGACCCCGGTCTCGGCCTGGATGATCTGCTGCGAGCGCAGCGAGATCAGGGCGGCCTCCTCGGTGGGCGCGGAGTAGGCTTCGTCGTAGGAGTCGATGTGCAGCGACTGGCACCCGCCCAGGACCGCGGCCAGGCCCTGGATGGCCGAGCGCGCGATGTTGTTGTACGGCTCGGTCGCCGTGAGCGTGACCCCGGCGGTCTGGACGTGGAACCGCATGAGCATGGACTTCTTGTTCTTGGCCCCGAAGCGCTCCTTCATCACCCGGTGCCAGACCTTGCGGCTGGCGCGGCACTTGGCGATCTCCTCGAAGAAGTCGTTGTGCAGGTCCCAGAAGAACGACATGCGCGGGGCGAAGTCGTCGATGTGCAGACCGCGCCGGATCAGCTCCTCGGCGGTCGCGATCGCGTTGCTGATCGCGATGGCGACCTCCTGCACCGCGTCCGTCCCCGCCTCGCGCAGGTTGTAGCCGTTGTAGCTGATCGGGTTCCAGCGCGGGACGTTGCGGCAGATCCACTCGACCACGTCGCACTGCAGCCGGAAGGAGGCCGCCGGCGGCAGGATCTCCGGGGCGCTCCCGACGCAGGTCTCCATGATGAAGTCGTTCTGGCAGGTCCCGGCCAGCTGCGTCCAGGGGGTGCCGCGCTGCTCGGCCACGGCGAAGTACATGCCCGGGATGACGATGCTGGTGCTGGGCAGGTGGGTCACGATGGAGGTGCTGACCTTGCCGAGGTCGATGTCCTTGAAGTACGCGTCGATGTCCCGGATGGAGTCGACCGCGGCCCCGCAGGCGCCCACGTTGCCCTCGGCCTCCGGGTCGTCGGAGTTGTAGCCGCGGATGGTCGGCAGGTCGAAGAGGATGTTGACCCCGGTCGCGCCGTGCTCCAGCAGGTACTTGATGCGCAGGTTGCAGTCCTCGGGGGCGCCCAGGCCGGCCAGCTGGCGCACCGTGAACATGCGGCCGCGGTACATGTTGGGGTAGACGCCGCGCACGAACGGCTCCCGGCCCGGGAAGCCCAGGTCCCGGTCGTAGGCCATCTCCCGGGTGTCGCCCGGCGTGTAGAGGAGCTTCACGGGGATGCCGGAAGCGCTGAAACAGTTTCCTTCGGACCGGCGGTCGGTCTCGCTCAGCGCCGTCCGGAACCACTCGTCGCGTTCGCTTTCGATCGCCTGGACGCTTTCCGGGTTGAACAGAAGGTCGCGTTTGTCGGACATCCTTGCCTCTCTTGGTTGGGGTCCCTCGGCCGATGAGTGCAACGCACCGGTCGCCTCAGTACCGCATGTAAATCCCCTCGGGGTCGACCTTCTCGCGCAGCACCGACAGCTCCTCGGCGGTGGGCGGCGCCAGCGGCTGCGCACGCGACCCGTCGATGTCGAACTCGGTCACCGCGCGGATGTCGCCGATCGAGACCCCCAGGTCCGCGTAGTAGGCCTCCACGTACATGGATCGGCTGCGCTCGTCGAACTTCATGACCCCCAGCGTGGAGACCACGGCGTAGGGCCCGCCGTCCAGGCCGACCTCCTCCCGCATGACGTCCGAGGCCCAGTCGAGCGCCCGGCACTTCCACCCGGGGCTCGTGATGTAGTCGACCTGCTCGACAAACCGCCGCTTCTCGTGGTTCATGATGATGATGGTGCGCTTGGCGAGCGAGGCGATGTCGCTCGCGCCCCCCGCCCCTTCGAAGCGCTTCTGCGGCCGGTCGTAGGGGCCGATGCAGGTCGAGTTCAGGTTGCCGTAGCGGTCCACCTGCGCCCCGCCGAGGAAGCCGACGTCGATCTTCCCGCTCTGCAGGAAGTGCCCCATGACCTCGGCCGAGGTGGGGACCCACCGCGTGCGATAGACGGCCCGCGGGTCGGCGACGCAGAAGGGCAGCGAATCGGGGTTGCTGTCGAAGGCGACCGCCTCCATCACCATGACCATGTCGCGGGCGTGCGTCTTCTTGGCCAGGATCGCGGCCACCAGCGGGATCCCGGTTCCCACCAGCACCCGCTCGCGGTTGCGCAGCAGGCGGCTGGCGGCGACGACCATCATCTCCAGGCGCGAGTAGTTCGGTGCCACGTCAGCTCACCTCCTCCAGCCGGTCCAGACGCCGTTTGATGGTGGGCGAGTAGCTGAGCGCCGGGTCGGCCGTGATCCGGTCGAGGCGCCCGCGGCCGACCTGCGCGAGGTAGGCCTGGAAGGACGCCGGGCCGTGCACCCACTCCTCCACCCAGGCCTGCATGCCGGCTTCGGTCTTCGAGGCCTTCAGGTAGTCCCGGAACCACCAGGGGTCGTTGTCGTAGCAGCCGTGCACGGCCGTCGGGTGCGCGCCGAACGGCACCTCGACCACGGCGTCCACGGCCTCGCCCGGGATGGCGTTCTCCTCGCGCGTGGCCTCCAGGGCCGCCGCGGGGACGATGCGCTCGGCCGACACGATCGTGATCTTGGAGGCGACCGCCGCGTAGTAGTCCAGGAACACCCCGCCCGTGATCCGCACCGTCCCGTCCTCGCCCGCTTCCTGGGCGTGAATGAGGCAGACGTCCGGCCTGAGGGCGGGGATCAGCATCACCTCCTCGCCCTCCCAGAACGGGTCTTTCATCCGCATGAATTTGCGCTTGGGCACCTTGGGGTCGACCCCGCGCAGTTCCTTGAACCCGTCCAGGGCGGGGTTCAGGATGTCCGATCCGCGCAGGAACCGGGTCGGGATGAAGGGGATCCCCATCGCCCCGGCCATGATCCGCAGCGAGCCGCTCGCGACGGTCCAGTCGTCGTGGCGGAACCCGCGGTTGGCCTCGGGGTCCTCGAAACGGCGGCGGAAGTTGTAGGGATGACCGAACAGCTCGTGGCCGATGTAGTTGGTCTCGCTCTTGGAGGCGCAGCCGCACCCGATCAGCAGGTCGGTCTCGGGGCCGCCCGGGTTGTTGACGAGGTGCAGGTTCTTCCGGCGCGCCCGGATGACTTCGTAGATCATCGCGAAGGGCTTACGCACGACCGTCCACCCACCCATCCACAGCCGGTCGCCGTCCTTGACGAACTCGGCCACCCGTTCGAGCGGTATCCGTTTCCCACTGGCGTTCATCGCTGCCCTTTCTGACCCGGGTCCGTTGGAGCGTGATGCCCGATGGCTCAGCAATTCCTGCGCCAAAAAACGGCGCGTGGCACATCTATCTGGTTCGACTACAAATTCTAAACACACACGTGTGCGCGACAGAAAAGGCTCCCGCCCTGCGCGGGGCATTCGCTGCATAAATGAATCGATTAACGGTACCATTCGATTCAATAATGAATGTTTACCGTCAACGCGAAAATGGATACGGCACTTTACTTCAAAATATATTATGATTGAAAATAGTTATAAGCTTGCACCTATTTTTGCAAAGTGATACGAAATAGAATCACAGAGGAAAAATCAAGTCGAAAGGGTCTATCAGATGGTCCTGCGTGCGAGCGAAGCCGGGCAGTCCCTCCGTGATGCGGCGGACGAGCTCTGGCAGCATGGGTCGGATGCCGTGATGATCGTGGACCCCGGGTTCACCGACGTGCGAATGAACCCACCCGCCGAACGGATGGCCCAGGTCCTGCCGGCCGGCGACGAACGGCCGGAGCTCGAATTCATCGCCTTCCTGCGCAAGCGCGGCGTATTCAACCAGGTGCCCGCGGTGGACACCGAGGTGCACTACGCCGAGCGCGCCTTCCGGGTCACGGTCGTCCGGGCGGCCGGGGGCGCATTCGCGGTATGCGTGCGGGATGTGAGCGCAACGAAAGCGCTCGAGGCGCAGCTGCTGGCGCTGCAGTCGGCCAACAACGAGCTGAATGAGATCATCGAGCTCAGTGCCGACGGCCTGGTCAGCCTGGATCACAACGGCGTGATCCTGCGCATGAACCGCGCCTACGAGGAGATCGTAGGCATCCGGGCCGGGGACTACATAGGCAAGCCGGCGCGCCTGATCCAGGAGGCCGGGCACCTGCCCGACCTGGTGTCGAACTACGTCCTCAAGGATCTCAAACCGCGCAACATCTTCGTCAAGCTTAAAAACAAGGAGGTGCTGCTGACCGGCCGGCCCGTCTTCAACGAGCAGGGGGTGCTCATCCGTGTCGTGGCCAACATCCGCGACATGACCGAGCTCAACCACCTGCGCACGTCGCTCAAGAGCTTTCACGAGCTGACGCACCGCTACGAGACCGAGATCCAGCGCCTGCGGGCGCGCGAGTTCGAAACCGAGATCATCGGCCACAGCCCGGCCGTCAAGCGCAGCCTGGAGCTCGCGATCCAGGCCTCGATGGTGGACTCGACCGCCCTGGTCTGCGGGGAGACCGGCACCGGCAAGGAACTCTTCGCCAAGACCATCCACCGGCTGAGCCAGCGGGCGGCCGGGCCCTTCATCGCGATCAACTGTTCGGCCCTGCCGGAGACCCTGCTCGAGTCCGAGCTCTTCGGGTACGACCCCGGGGCGTTCACCGGCGCCCAGCGCGACGGCAAGATCGGGCTCTTCGAGGCAGCCCAGAAGGGCACGGTGTTCCTGGACGAGATATCGGAAGTGCCGCTCTCGACCCAGGTCAAGCTGCTGCGGGTCATCCAGGAGAAACGCCTGCGGCGCCTCGGCAGCCACCAGGAAAAGGAGATCGACATCCGCATCATAGCCGCCAGCAACAAGGACCTGAAGGAGCTCATCCGCGGCGGCCGGTTCCGCGAGGACCTCTACTACCGGCTGAACATCATCCGCATCACGATCCCCCCGCTGCGCGAGCGCCGGGAGGACATCCCGCTGTTGGCCGCGCATTTCCTGGAGGGCTTCAACAAGAAATTCGGGCGCCGGAAGCAGCTGACCCCGCCGATGCTGTCCATGCTGGCCGCCCACGACTGGCCCGGGAACGTGCGCGAACTGGAGAACACCATCGAGCGGTTCACGGTGCTGAGCGGGGACATGTGCCTGGACGGCGGGACCGCCCCCGCAGACACCGCGGCGGACCCCCGGCGCGCGCCCGAAGCGGCCGGCCTGCGGGACCAGGTCGCCACGGCCGAACGCGACATCATCCTGAACGCCCGCCGCGAATGCGGCAGCACGCGCAAGATGGCCCGCAAGCTCAACATCAGCCAGGCCACGATCGT
>CAWHEZ010000050.1:0-22874 GCA_963828345.1 uncultured delta proteobacterium | reverse complement strand
CGGGCCGTCAGCCGATGAAGCGCTCGAGCCGGTCCATGGCCTCCTGCAGGCGCGCGGCCGGGTGCGTCAGGGCGATGCGGAAATACCCCTCGCCGTGCGCCCCGTACATGGACCCGGGGATCATCCAGACCGAGATCGCATCCAGCACCTTGAAGCAGAACTCGCGCGAGGTCCCGGCCCCCTTGGGCACCTCGGCCCAGACGTAGAAGGTGGCCTGGGGCCGCTCGGCCGCGAGCCCCATGCGCTGCAGGGCCGCCATGACCACGTCGCGCCGCTCCTGGAAGGCGCGGTTGCGGTCCTGCATGAAGTCGATCGGCCCCTTGAGCGACTCGGTCGCCGCGACCTGCAGCGGGTAGAACATGCCGCGGTCGGAGTGCGACTTGATCTTGTTCAGCGCGGCGACCACCTCGCGGTTGCCGAGCACCATGCCGGTGCGCCAGCCGCAGCAGTTGTAGGCCTTGGACAGCGAGTTGAACTCGACCCCCACCTCCTTGGCGCCCTCGGTCTCCAGGAAGCTCGCCGGCCGGTAGCCGTCGAAGCAGATCTCCGAGTACGGGTTGTCCGAGATCACCACCACGTCCCAGCGGCGGGCCCAGGCGACCAGGCTGCGGTAGAAGTCCGCGCCGGCCACGGCCGCGGTCGGGTTGTTGGGGTAGTTGACCCAGATCAGGCGCGCCCTGCGGGCCAGCTCCGCGGGGATGTCCTCGAGGTCCGGCAGGAAGGCGTTCTGCTTGAGCAGCGGCACCGGGTGCACCTGACCGCCCGCAACCAGGGTGCCGGCCACGTAGGCCGGGTAGCAGGGGTCCGGCACGAGCGCCACGTCCCCCGGGTCGAGCAGGCAGGTGTTGATGTGGTAGAGCCCGTCGGCCGAACCGAGCAGGGTCGTGACCTCGGTGTCCGCGTCGACCTCGACGCCGAACCGCCGCCGGTACCAGCCCGCGATCGCCTCCTTGAACGGTTTGGGCGAGTAGAAGCTCGGGTAGTGGTGGCTGTTCACGTCCAGGCAGGCATCCGCCAGGACCTGCCGCTGCCGCTCGGAGGGCTGTACGTCCGGGTCGCCCACCCCGAGGTTGATGACGTCCTTGCCCTCACCGCGCATGCGGGTGAGGCGCATGTTCATCTCGGTCCCCAGGTAGGCGTCGAACTGCTTCATGCGTTCGGCGATGCGCACGCGTCCGTCCTCCCGTCACATGGTTTCTTTGTCGTAGACGTTGCAGATGCAGCACAGGAACGTGGCCGGCTCGGTCTCGCTCAGATTGCGCATGCCGTGGGGCTGCAGGCTCGGCACCACGACCGTGTCGCCCGCGCCGGCGATGCAGCTCTTGGTCTGCCGGTCGGTCTGCGGGTCGAACTCGAAGCACTCGAAGCTGCCGCTCAGGATGTACATCGTCTGGATGTAGAAATGGCCGTGGATGGGGATCTCGCCCTTGGGTTGCGCGGTGAACAGGCGCAGGCCGTACTCGGGATAGCCCGTGCCGTCGTCGCCGAATTTCGACAGCCAGCGCACGCTGATGCCCTTGACCTCGAGCGGCTTGCCTTTATACGGGAAGGTCTTGATCGTGACGTCCTCGACGTTCTTCCATTTGACCAGCTCCATGCGGGGGTTCCTTTCGATGGGGTTCATTGAGTTGGCAGAGTTTATAGGAATTAGGGGGGGAAGGGCAAGCGGGTTGGTGGATAGGAGGCCAGGTACAAGGGTTCGGGGTTCAGGAAAACCAGTGCGTCGCTGTCGACTATTATCTTTCCACCGACCCTGAACCCTGAACCCCGAACCCTTTTTCGCCTTAGGCCCTGCGCCCTACACCGCCGTTCCCCCCAGCAGTTCCAATGCCACCCGGCAGTGGGTCTCGACGCCGAGCAGCATCAGCTCCTCGCGGAAATCGAAGCGGCTGTTGTGCAGCGGCGCCCCGCCCGGGCGGCCGACGCCGAGGCAGTAGAAGCAGCCGGGCGCCCGCTGCAGGAAAAAGGACATGTCCTCCCCGCCCATGGTGAGCTCGGGCACCTCCACCCGCTCGGCGCCGACCACGGCCGTCGCGGCGCGCCGCACCACCTCGGCCATGCCGGCGTCGTTGACGGTCGGCGGGTAGCCCTGGATATAGTTCAGCTCGTACCCCGCGCCCATCGAGTCGCACACCCCTTTCACCACGCGCTCGATGCGGTCTTTCCACCCGCTCCAGATCTCCGCGTTGAAGGTGCGCGTGGTGCCGCTCATCGCGGCCTCGGCGGGGATGATGTTGAAGGCCGTCCCGGCGTGGAAGGTCCCGACGGTCACGACCGCCGGTTCGACCGGGTTCATCTGCCGGCTCACGACGCGCTGCAGCGCGGCCACGACCTGGGCGCCGACCTCGATGGCGTCCACGCACAGGTGCGGCTGGGCGCCGTGCCCGCCGCGGCCGAGGATCTTGAGCTCGAAGCGGTCCATGGCCGCGAGGCACGGCCCGCTGCGGACGCCGATCGTCCCCTCGGGCCGCTCGGCCCAGAGGTGGCAGGCGATGGCGTAGTCCACCTTGGGGTCGTCCATGACGCCCGCTTCGATCATCGGCTTGGCCCCTCCCGGGCCCTCCTCGGCCGGCTGGAAGACGAACACGGCCGTGCCGGCCAGGCGCGCCTTCAGCCCGTCCAGGACGGCCGCCGCGCCGAGCGCCATGGCCATGTGGGCGTCGTGGCCGCAGGCGTGCATGCAGCCGGGGTGGGTGGAGGCGAACGCCAGCCCGGTCTCCTCGGCGATCGGCAGGGCGTCCATGTCCGCCCGGATCATCAGGGTCGGCCCGGGCCTCCCGGTCCGGAGCAGCCCGACGACGCCGGTGCCCGCGATCCCGCTGCGCACCTCCAGGCCGATCGCGGCGAGCTGCGCCGCCACGTAGGCCGCGGTCTTGACCTCCTTGAACCCGGTCTCGGGGATCCGGTGCAGCGCACGGCGGTGGGCCACCGCCTCCGGTCCCCGGCGGGTGACGGCATCCCGGATCTCGTCCATCGAGTCGGCCTCCTTCACGGCGGCTGCGCCGGTCAATAGCAGCCCAGGATCTTGAAGTAGTCGCAGCGCTCGGTGATGGCGGCGCGCACCGCGGCCATCTCCGGCGCCTCGAGGTCCGCCTCCAGGTCGATGTAGAACATGTACCGCCAGGGCTCGCCCGGGATGGGCCGGGACTCGAGCTTGGTCATGTTGACCTGGTTGTCCGCGAACACGCGCAGGATGGCGAACAGCGCGCCCGGCTCGTTGCGGGCCGAGCAGATGAGCGAGGTCTTGGCCGCCTTGCGGTCCTCGATCGGCTCGCGGCCGACCACGACGAAGCGCGTGAAGTTGCGGGGGTTGTCCTCGATCCCCTCGGCCAGCGCCACGAGGCCGAAGTGCTCGGCCGCGGCCAGGTTGGCGATGGCCGCGTCCCCGGTCTCCTCGGAGGCGCTCACCCGCTCGGCCGCCCCGGCCGTGTCGCCCACGGCCACGTGCTCCCACTGGTGCTGCGAGAGGAACTGGCGGCACTGCTCGAAGCCCTGCGGGTGCGAGAGCACGCGCCGGATGGCGGTGATGTCGGCCCCCGGCTTGGCCAGCAGGTTCTGCATGATGCGGATCGTCACGTCCCCGATGATGCGCAGGTCGTACTCGCGCAGCAGGTCGAAGTTCTCGTGGATGCTGCCCGACAGCGAGTTCTCGATCGGCACGATGCCGTAGTCGACCTGGCCCGCCTTGACCGCCTCGAAGATGGACTGGAAGGTCGGCAGCGGCACCGCCTCGGCCGCGCTGCCGAAGTACTGCAGGCAGGCCTTGTGGCTGAAGGTGCCCACGCGCCCCACGAACGCGGCCCGCTGCCGCGCGCTGCCCGCCCGGCGCTTGCGCTCGATCACCTGCACGCGCTCCAGGTGGGCGAAGTCCAGCTGCTTGCCGATGACCGGGGCGATGACGTAGATGTCGCGCATGAGCCGGCGGAACTGGTGGGGGTAGAGGCTCTGCGGCCCGTCGGAGAGGGCGTGGTCCGGGTCGTGGTGCACCTCGATCATGAGCCCGTCGGCGCCCGCGGCGATGGCCGAGCGGGCCATCGGGCTCACCTTTTCGCGCATGCCGGTGGCGTGGCTCGGGTCGACGATGATCGGCAGGTGCGTGAGCTTCTTGAGGACGGGGATGGCCGAGAGGTCGAGCGTGTTGCGGGTGTAGGGCTCGAAGGTGCGGATCCCGCGCTCGCACAGGATGACCTGGGCGTTGCCCTCGGCCAGGATGTACTCGGCCGACATGAGCCACTCCTCGAGCGTGCCGGAGAGGCCGCGCTTGAGCAGCACGGGCTTGCCCATGCGGCCGACGCACTTGAGCAGCTCGAAGTTCTGCATGTTGCGCGCGCCCACCTGGACCACGTCGATGTACTTCATCATCAGGTCGGCCTGCGAGGGCGAGGTCATCTCGGTCACCACCCGGATCCCGATCGCGTCGCGCACCTCGGCCAGGATCTTGAGCCCGCTTTCCTCCATCCCCTGGAACGAGTAGGGCGAGGTGCGCGGCTTGAAGGCGCCGCCGCGGAAGAGGGTCGCCCCGGCCTTCTTGACCTCGCGCGCGATCGTGAGCGCCTGCTCGAGGCTCTCGACCGCACAGGGGCCGGCGATCACGGCGATGTTCTCCCCGCCGATGGTCACGTCGCCCACGCGCACCTGGGTGTCCTGCGGGTGCATCGCGCGGCCGACCAGCTTGTAGGGGGTCTTGACGCGGATGATGGCGGCCACGCCCGGGAAGCGCTTCAGCTCCTCTTCGTCCACCCCGGGTTTGCCGAGAATGCCGATCCGTTCCACGTCCGTCGGCGGCAGTTCCCGGCAGTCGCAGCGCTTGGCCCTGAGCTTGCGGATCAGCTCGGTCTTGCCTTCAGCGGTCAGGTCCTTGTCCAGTTCCAGGATCATGGCTCATCTCCTTTGGGTGATCGTCCCTGCAAAAACGCGAAGCCCCGAGAGGCTGTCTCGGGGCTTCCTGAATCAAACCCCGGACGGACCGGTATCGGTCCATCCGGGGCGTATGTTTCATGCGCCTAACAACCCGGATGGACGCTCCTAAACCAGTAAAACCAGAAGAAGCGTCCGTGCATGGGGCGACCTGAGTTCAGTGTTTGGAGAATCATTTAGTGATTTTGGAAGCTGCTGTCAAGCGGAAGGGTTCAAGGGGCCGAGGGGTTCAAGGGTTCAAGGGAAAAACCGGGTCGCTTCCTTCACTCGAACCCTGGACCCCTTGACCCCTCGAACCCTTTTTCTTTCAGGGCGCGATCAGGCTCTTGAACCGCTCCCCCGTCGCGCTGAGCCGCCCGGCCACGATGTTCTCGGCGGCCAGCCGGTCGCTCGCCTGCATGCGCTCGCCGGGCGACATGCGAGCGGTTTCGGGGGTGAGCGGCAGGTAGCCGTAGAGGTACTTCATCCAGAAAAACGAGCAGAACTCGGCGTCGATGCGTCGGGCGAGGTCGACCACCAGCCGGATGAAGTCCTGGTCGAGGGGCTGCCAGAAGGCGAAGGCGTCGCGGCCGAAGGCCTCGGCCGGCGCGATCGTGCGCAGCTCGCGGGTGTTGACCTTGTAAAGCCACGCCTCGCCGATGGCGATGCCCTTGCCCCGCGCGTGCGCCGCCTCGGCCGCCTTCACCGCCCGGTCGGAGGCGAACCCGTACTGGGCGGGGTAGATGTGCAGGTCGAGGTAGTCCAGCTCGGGCAGGGCGGCGAGCGTCTTGAAATAATCGTGCGAGGTCCAGGTGCCGGCCCCCGCGCCCAGCCGCACCCCGTCGTGCGGCAGGCCCCGGACGACGTGAGAGACGGTGCGGGCGAATTCCGCCGGCGTGAAGGTCAGGCCCGTGTTGCGGGCGAGCGTGTCCGGCTCGTTGAGGACGGTCAGGAAGTCGGGGCGGATGTCGGCGACGATCGCCTCGGCCATCTCGCGCAGCCCGGCGTTGAGCACGTCGCGCTTCACGCCGCGGATGTCGCCCAGACGGCCGAGCTCGGGCTCCGCGAAGGCCGAGCCCATCTCCGCGACGATCGTCAGGCCGCGGCGGCGGATCTCGGCGGCGACCCGGCGGTAGAACTCGCGGTAGTCGGCGGAGCGCGGGAAGCCGCGGGTCAGCACGGGGTACTGCAGGCTGAGCGCGACGCTCCGCACCCCGAGGGCGCCCAGCCGGTCGAGCGTGAGGGCGACCCCCGCCATGACCTGCTCGTGCAGGAGGTCCGGGCCGCGGTTGCTGTCGGCGACGAGCAGCTCGACCCCGAAGGCCGTCGCCGTACGCTTGCCGCCCCAGGGCAGCGAGACGACGGGCAGCTGCCGGTCGAGCTCGGCCGCGATTTCGGCGTACGCGACGCGGTAGCTCTCCGGCACGTCGGACGGCACTCCGGGGGTCGGACGCGACTCGATCACCCGGGCGACACAGCCCGCCGCCAGCCCGAGCGCCAAAACCAATCACCCACGCGCGCATGTGCATCGCTCTCCCTCCGCTTTTCTGGTCAAGGTCATAATCGACTTTCACGCGCTTGACAACGCCCATGCGGCTTGACAGCCGCGCAGCCGCGGGGTATGGCACCCCTCACACCGGCGGCATGCCGGAAAATCACACTCGGTTATGTCAGGCGCAAGCCATCCAGACCAGGGGGTCTGGATGGCTTTTTTTAGGGGTTGACCTCGGAGGTGAAGATGGACATCAAGATCGCTGTCCTGGCGGCCTATTTCCTGGTGATCCTCGGGATCGGGGCCCTGACGCGCCTGCGCCTGGAGTCCTCGTCCGAGAGCTATTTTCTCGCCGACCGGCGGCTGGGCGGCGTCATCCTGTTGGCCACCATGGCGGCCACCAACTTCTCGGCCTTCACGGTTTACGGCACCTCGGGCGCGGGCTACCGGGACGGGTACGGCTTTTTCCCGATCATGGCCTTCGGCACGGGCTTCATGGCGCTGAGCTTCTGGGTGATCGGCCGCAGGGCCTGGCGGCTGGGGCGCGACTTCGGCCTGGTCACCCCGCCCGAGCTGGTCCGGCATCTCTACTGCAGCCCGGCGCTCGCCCGCCTGGCGGCCGTCGTCATGATCGTGTTCACCATCCCCTACATCAGCCTTCAGCCGATGGCGGCCGGCTACGCGCTCGAGGAGCTGGTCGGCCTGCCCTACTTCTACGGCTGCGCCCTGGTGACGGCCGTGATCGTGTTCTACACCTTCGGCGGGGGCATGCGCGCCGAGGCCTGGGTCGACCTTTTCCAGGGCACCTTCATGCTCGCGCTGCTCATCGCCACGATCGTGATCGTGGCCGGCCAGCACGGCGGGTTCGTCGCGGCCAACCAGAAGGTCATGGCGCTCAAGCCCGAGCTCTTCTCGCGGCCCGGGGCTTTGGGCGCCTACACCCCGGGGATCTGGTTCAGCTACCTGGCGCTGTGGTTTTTCTGCGACCCGATGTTCCCCCAGCTCTTCCAGCGCTTCTTCGCCGCCCGCAGCGAGCGGGCGATCGCCCGCATGATGCTCTTCTACCCCCTGGTCTGCCTGCTGGTCTTCCTGCCCCCGATCGCGGTCGGCGTGCTCGGGCACCTCTCGGTGCCCGGCCTGACGGGCAAACAGGCCGACCGGATCCTGCCCCTGGTGATGAACGCGCTCGGCGGGGACGTGATGGCCGCCCTGGTCACGGCCGCGGGCCTCGCCGCGCTCATGTCCACCATGGACTCCCAGCTGCTGACCCTGAGCGCCGTCTTCACCCGCGACATCCTGCCCGTCTTCCGGAAAACCGGCGCGTCCTCGGGCCGACCGGCGCGGCTCTTCACCCTCGCGCTCGGCGCGGCCGGGCTGGCGCTGGCCTACGACCCGCCCGCCATCATGCTCGAGATCGCGACCGAGACCTTCACGGGCCTGGCGGTCCTCTTCCCGACCGTGGTGTTCGGCCTCTACTGGAAGCGGGTCCACGCGTGGCCGGCCGGGCTGTCCATCGTCGCCGGGGAGGCCGCCCTGGCGGCCTTCCATTTCAAGTGGCTCGCACCCGGGCCGTTTCTGCCCGTCGTGCCGGTGCTGGCGACGAGCTTCGGGGTCTACCTGGCCGCGCATCTCGCGGTCCGGCTGCGCCGCGGCGGCCCGCATCCGTCTCTGCCGGGATGGGCGCGGGACCCCTACGTTCTCTCGCTGGGGGCCCTCTTCGTGCTGGCGCTCGACTTCTGGGCCTGGGAGGTGAAGGGGCCGCTCCTGATGGGGCTGCCGCTCTGGGCCTGGTACTTCGTGCTGCTCTCGGCCCTCCAGACGGCGCTGATGCTCGGCATGACGCGCCGCGACCTAAGCAGCCGATAAGCCGGTTTGCAAAACCGGCCGGAACCGCTATGGTGGGGGATCCCTACCAGCGGAGACGCCGCGTATGCCTGAAAAGCGAATCCCCCTCTTTCCGCTCGGGCTGGTGCTTTTGCCCGGGATGCCCCTGCCGCTGCACATTTTCGAGGAGCGCTACAAGCGCATGATCGCCGACTGCCTGTCCGAGGGGACGGTGTTCGGGATCGTGTGGTTCGACGGCCGGACGCTGCGCTCGGTCGGCTGCACCGCCCGCATCGTCCGCGTGCTCCACCGCTACGAGGACGACCGCCTGGACATCCTCGTTTTAGGGGAGCGCCGCTTCGCGATGGAGGGGACGGTCGAAGAAAAGCCCTACCTGGAGGCCGATGTCGCGTTCATCGAGGACGCGGCGGAGGAGGCGCCCGACGCGGAAACCCTGGAGCGGGCGCGCGGGCTGCTGCGGGAGCTGGAGGACGCGGGCGGGGAGGAGGGGGGAGATGAGCAAGACCCGTACCGGCTCTCGTTCGCCATCCCGGCCATCGAGGGGTTCACGCACGCCGAACGCCAGCGCATGCTCGAGATCACCTCGGCGGCCGAGCGCCTGCGGACCTGCGCGGCCGCCCTCGGCCGGATCCTCGAGCGGGCGCGCCTGACGCAGCAGCTCAAGCAGATCATCGGCGGCAACGGCCACCCCCCGAGCGGGGTGATTCGGTCCCTTGCCGCCACCGAGGACGAACCATAACGGGCATCCCCATTGGGGCGCGGATCACGCCCGACCGGAAGCTCACAGCTGATAGCCCATACCCCTCCCCTGGCCCCTCCCGCAAGGGGAGGGGATGGACGATTGCCGCTGCACGTATCGAGTTCCCGGCCTCCGGTGCGAGAGGCGTCCTGCCTCGACGTGAATCGCGGCAGGAGCCCACGGCGCAACGCTCGCACGACCCTCTCCCCCTGCGGGAGAGGGCAGGGTGAGGGGGAACCGGCCGCGCAATTCGATCCCGGAACGGATCTCCATCTTTCGACCGCCCGTCAGAGCATCGCCTTGATCGGTGCCCGCGCCGTCCGGTCCGGGCGGACGTCCGGCACGATCGTGACCGGGATCCGGCGGCGCCGGTCGCTGATCTCCACCGGCTCGCCCCAGGCCAACGGCCGGCGCACCTTCACGAAGCCGCAGCCCAGGCCCTTGGGCTCGAACCCGGGCGGCCGCCCGGGGCTGGCCACGCTGTAAATCCTGTCCCCTGCCCAGCCGATCCCCATGTCGGTCACGCTGCTGAGCACCCGCCCGATCTCGCGGCCGTCGCGGTCGAAGACGAGAGCCGGTTCCTCGAGGGACACCTTGCGCGGGTCGCGGCCCACGAACGGGTAGGTGGGTTCAACGGCGGCGAGCCCCAGCAGGGCCTCGGCGCCGATGAAGGGCTTGGTGAACCCGCTCCCGTCGGCGGCTGCGGGCAGGGCGAACCCCCAGGGGTTGGCCGCGAACGGCCAGGCCCCGATGTCCTGGTGGGAGAGCGGCAGCACCGCGCCCGCGCGCAGCGAATCGCGCGCCGCCAGTCCGCAGGGGCTGAGCCCGAAGTCGCGCCCGGCCGCGAGCAGGGCCTCCCAGATGGCCGGCAGGCGGTCGGGCTGCACGAAGATCTCGAAGCCGAACTCGCCGGTGTAGCCGGTGCGCGAAAGAAGGACGGGCGTGCCGTCGGTTAGGCGCACGGACTGCGACAGCGCCGAGGCCGGGTCGAAATGCCCCTTGAAAGAGAAGTACACGAGACGCTCGAACGCCTGCCCGGGGTCCCGGAGGAGGCGGCCGAGCACCCGGGCCGCCTGCGGCCCCTGGAGATCGAGCTTGCCCACCCGGTCGGTCAGGTCGGTGATGCGCGCGTCGCGCCCGGCGGCGTGCGCCCGCAGATGCCCGGCCACGGCCTTGCCCATCCCGGCGTTGACCACCACCCAAAACGCCTCCGCGGCCGGCCGGAACACGATGGCGTCGTCGATCACCTGCCCCTGCGGGTCCAGGAAAACGCCGTACACCGATCGGCCGGGCGCGAGCGCCCCAGCCCCCGGCGCCGCACCGGGCGAGGTCCTTGGAAAAGCAGAGCTGCAAGAGGTCGAACGCGCCGGGGCCATCCACCGCCACTACGGCCATGTGGCTCGTGTCGAAGAGCCCGGCCGCCTGCAGGACGCTCAGGTGCTCGTGTTTGGCCCCGGCGGGGTACCACAGGGGCATCTCGTAGCCGGCAAAGGCGCTCATCTGGGCGCCGTGGCCGGCGTGCCATCGGGTGAGAGGGGTCGTAAGGGTCATGATGGATTGTGGGTCCGGGGGAAAGCCCGGTGCCCGCCCGCGAGGTTCGACCTCGGGCGGCGGGCACCGGCAGGTTCATGGTGCGGCGGGATGCCAGAGATAGTGGAACCCGGGCGTGAGCGCCGGGAGGAGGCTGGACAAACCGGTGTCGACCAGCGCGACCGGGCGGCTGCCCTCGTAGGAGGTCACCGGGTTGTAGACGTTGTCGTCCGGGTACTCGGTGCGGCGGTACACCACCACGCGGGCGTCCTTCGCCAGGCCGGCCAGGCCGCGGGCCTCCGCGAACGCGTCCGGCATGTAGCCGATCGCGTCCACGAGCTTGAGCGCCCGCGCCTCGTCGGCGAGGTACACCCGCGCCGAGGCCACCGTCTCCAGCTCGGCCGCGCTCAGCCCGCGATGCGTCCGGACCAGGTCCAGAAAGCGCCGCGCCAGGCGGTCGGTCATGTCCTGGAAGATCGCCGCCTCGTCGGCCGTCGTGGCCCGGAAGGGGGAGCCGAGGTCCTTGAGGGCGCCGGATTTGCTCACCTCCACGCCGGCCCCGATCTTCTCCAGCAGGCCGGCCACCTTGGGCCGCACGAAGATGACGCCGATCGAGCCGGTCACGGTCGTCGGATGGGCCAGGATGCGGTCGGCCGGCAGCGCGACGTAGTAGCCGCCGGAGGCGGCCACGTCCATCATGACGGCGACCACCTTGCGGCCGGTGCGCTCCTTGAACCGCACGATCTCGTGGTAGAGCACGTCGCTGCCGGTCACCGAGCCGCCGGGCGAGTCGATCTGCAGCACGACGGCCTTCACCCCGGGGTCGCGCTCGGCTTTGCGCAGGTGCGAAACCGTTTCCTGCAGCACACTCGGCCGCGTGCGCAGCAGGCCCTCCTGCGGGCTGTCCGAGATGACCCCTTGGATCGGGACGACCAGGACCTTGTCCGCGCCCTGGCCCTCCAGGGTGTACTCCTGCAAGGGGTCCGCCTGGCTCGAGAAGAGCTTGATCCGCGGGCTGGCACAGCCGCCGACGCCAGCGCAACCACCGCCAGTATCGTAACGATCCATGTACGCATATCGATCACCTCAGGGTGATTCCGGCTACAGAAGTCCGGCCTTCTTGAGGATCTCGCCGACCTCGCCCCGCTCCTTCTCGCTCGCCGGCAGCAGCGGCGGCCGCGGGTCGCCCCCGAAATACCCGAGCATGTCGAGTGCGGCCTTCAGGCCCGGCACTCCGTAGGTCGCGGTGACGGCCGTGTTGACCGGCAGCATGCGCAGCTGGAGCACGCGCGCGGCTTCGATGTCCCCCTGCTTCAGGAGCTGCTGGATGCGCACGCAGGCCTCCGGCGCCACGTTGGCCAGCGCGAGCACCCCGCCCACGGCGCCGAGGGTCAGCGCCCCGAAGAGCGCCCCGGCCGTGCCCACCAGCACGCTGAAGTCCTTGTCGACCGCGCTCACCATCTCGCCCAGGGTGCTGACGTTGCCGTTGCTGTCCTTGATGCCGATGATGTTCGGGTGGCGCGAGAGCCGGGCGGTCAGGCCCACGCTGACGTTGATGTTGGTGAACTTGGTGACGTTGTAGATCAGGATGGGGATGTCGCTCCGGTCGGCGACGGCGGTGAAGTGCTGGTAGAGCGCGGCCTCGTTCATGCGGCTGCCGTAGTAGAACGGGGTCACCACCAGCGCCGCGTGCGCGCCGAGCCGGGCGCAGGCGTTGGTCAGCTCGACCGTCTGCCAGGTGGACTCGCAGCCGGTCCCGGCGATGATCTTCATGCCCGGCGCGGCCGCCTGCACGACGGTCCGGACGACCTCGAGCTTCTCCTGCTCGCTCAGGTAGGTGTACTCGCCGTTCGAGCCGAAGGCCACATAGCCCTTCAACCCGGTCCGGTTCCAGCGCGCGACGTTGTCCGCAAGCTTGTCGAGCGCGAGCTTGCCGTTGACGAACGGCGTCGTGATGGGCGGAAAAATTCCCTGCAGATCCGAAGGCTTCATCCCCTCTCCTCTCCATTCTGGTGAACCGCTGGTTTCAATGGTTCCGACTGGTTGCCTTTGCCGGAATAGTTATAGCGCACGCCATGCGGGATGTCACCCTGGGGAGCGAAACCGGTCCATCCGGCACCCCCCGGAGCCAGCACCGTCCGGCCATAGCGCCGCGATGTCGCAGGTTTCTTCTGTGGAGCGACTTTCAGCCTCGATCGTCGCGGCTGGAAAGCCGCTCCCACAGGAAAACCACCGAATCGGCGGATGCTGCCGAGAGCACACGGCTCTGCACACCCAAAAAGAATCCCGGGGCGCCATCAGGCGCCCCGTGATTCTTTGGGTTCTATTCGAATTCCCGGATGCTGGCGATGCTCATCCCCATCGAGCAGTCGGTCGACTGCTCCAGGACGATGTCGATCACGTAGGGGCCGCCCGCCTCCTGGGCGCGCTTGAAGGCGGCTTTGAGCTGGCCGGGGTCGACCACCCGCTCGCCCTTGGCGCCGCAGGCCTCGGCGAACTTCACGAAATCGAAGCCGCGGCCCTCGTTGACGCCGTCGTACCAGATCTCCACCTCGCACTCCATTTCGTAGACGTACTTCTCCGCCTGCCGGATCAGGCCGAGGTAGCCGTTGTTGAGCACCAGCACGATGAAGGGCACTTTGTACATCACCGCGACCGGCAGCTCCTCCATGCAGAACTGGAACCCGAAGTCGCCGACCACCTGCACCACCTGCTTGTCCGGCCGCGCGACCTTGGCCCCGATGGCGGCCGGCAGGTCCCAGCCCAGCGGGCCGGCCCCGCCGCAGTCCAGGTAGTGGCGCGGCTTTTCGATCTCCTGCATCTGGCCGGACCAGATCTGGTTGAGGCCGATGCAGGTCACGAAGACGGTCTCCGGGCCGAAGAACTCGTTGATCTCCTTGTAGACCCGCGGGGCCTTGATGGGGATGGCGTCGTAGTCCATCTTGCGCTTGAGCGACGCCTTGACCTCGGGGATGGCCGCCGCCCACGCGGAGGGCTTGGCGGCGGGCCGGCGCCGCTTCACTTCTTCCAGCAGCGCGGCGAGCGCCTTTTTCGCATCGGACACGATGGCGAGCTCGGGCAGGACGTTCTTGCCGAGCTGGCCGGGGTCGATGTCGATGTGGATGAACGTGCGGTTGGCCGTGTAGGTCGGGATGTCCCCGGTGTGGCGGTCGTTGAACCGCACCCCCACGGCGAGCACGAGGTCCGACTCGAGGAAGGTCTTGTTGCCGGAGCGGGTGTTGCACTGGATGCCGACGTGGCCGGCCGCCAGGGGGTGGGAGTACGGGATGCCGCTCTTGCCCATGTAGGTGGTCACCACCGGGGTCTGGAGGTACTCGGCCAGCTGGACGAAGAGGTCGCAGGCCTCGGCGATGATGACCCCGCCGCCCAGGAGCATGACCGGCTGTTTGGCGGCCAGGACCAGGTCGACGGCCTTGCGGATCGCGGCCGGGTTGGGACCCTGGGGCTGGAAGGCGAGCGGGCCGTCCGCCTCCGGGTCGTAGACGATCTCGCCCTTCTGCACGTCCAGCGGCAGGTCGATCAGCACCGGCCCGGGGCGCCCCTCGCGCATGATCCGGAAGGCCTCCCGGAACACCCACGGCACCATGGCCGGCTCCTTGACGCAGTAGCTCTTCTTGGTGATCGGCTTGCAGATCTCGGCGATGTCCACGGCCTGGAAGGCCTCGCGGCCGAGCTGGGCGCGCACGTTCTGGCCGGTGATGGCCAGGACGGGGATCGAGTCCACCTGGGCGGTGTAGAGGCCCGTCACGAAATTGGACGCGCCCGGACCGGAGGTGGCGGCGCACACCCCCACGGTGTTGATCGCCCGGGCGTAGCCGTCGGCCATGTGGATGGCCCCTTCCTCGTGCCGCGCGATCAGGTGCTTGATCCGGCCGTGCTTCTGCATCGACTTGTAGAACGGCAGAATGCCGGCCCCGGGGATCCCGAAGATGTGGCGGACCCCTTCGTCGTAGAGAATGGAAATCGCAGCGTCCATTGCGGTCATTTTGGGCATGTCACGCTCCTTATTCTGTGGGTGGGAGACGAGAAGACGGGATACGATAGGCGCTCAAGGCGCCGCCAGACGCTTTGAAACATCGGCGGCGCTGCGGACGACTTCGGCCGCCAGCTTGCCGGTGCTGGCGCCGAGCAGCCTGGAGCTCGGCCCCGAGATGCTCAGAGCGCCGACCACTTCGCCGTGGTGCGTGATCGCCGCCGCGATGCAGCCGACGCCCTCTTCGAACTCCTCGCGGTCCAGGGCGTAGCCCCGGGCGCGCGTCGCTTCCAGGTCGCGGAAGAAGTCGTCCTCCCTCACCAGGCTGTGCTGCGTGTGGCGCAGCTTTTTGGCGCCTCTGAAATAGCTCAGGACCTCCTTGCGCGGGCGCGTGGCGAGAAAGGCTTTCCCCACGCCCGAGCTGTGCAGCGGGACGCGGGCCCCCACGCGGGTGAACATGCGCAGCAGCGACCGGGTGTTGGAGATCTGGTCGATGTAGACGGCTTCCATATTTTCAAAGCTCACCAGGTTGGCCGTCTCGCCGGTCGCCTCCATCAGTTTCTGCATGACCGGTTTGGCCGCGGCGACGATCGCCAGGCTGTCCTCCAGCCGTGAGGACAGCTCCAGGCACTTCAGGCCGAGCGTGTACCTGCGGGTCGCCGGGTCCTGCCGCACGTAGCGGCGCCGGGCCAGCACGGCGAGAATGCGGTGCATGGTCGCCGGGGGATACCCGGTGGCCTCCACCAGTGCGGACAGCCGGGTGTCGCCGGTCCGGCCGATCGTTTCGAGTACGTTCAGGGCCTTGTCGAGGGACGTTTCCTGCGCCATGGAACGGGAAACACTTTCAGGTGGGTAAATTATATTTTTCCACTATGCGGAATTTGATTCCGTATAATGAAATTTATACGCCGCCCCGCCCCACCTTGTCAACCCCCTTCCGTTGAGGTAGAACCCCACAGACAAAACCCTGAAAGGAGAATGGCATGCAGCCGTCGGTGAAACGATTCGTCCGATATGAGCATCGAGGGGAGATTTCCTACGGCATGCTGCGCGGCGAGGTCATCGCGCAGATCGAGGGCGGCCTTTTCGAGGGAGGGGCGGAAACGGGGAAGACCTTGGGCCTGGGCGAGGTGCGGCTCCTGTGGCCGTGCGAGCCTTCAAAAATCCTGGCGGTCGGGCTGAACTACCGGAGCCATTTAGGCGACCGTCCGGCCCCCGCCAAGCCCGAGCTGTTCTGGAAGCCGCCCTCCTCCCTGCTCGCGCCGGGGGGCGCCATCGTCATTCCCCGGGGGGCCGAAAATGTCCATTTCGAAGGGGAGCTCGTGGTGGTGATCGGCAGGCAGACCAAGGAGGTCTCGGCGGCCGAAGCCGCGGGCTGCATCTTCGGGTTCACCTGCGGCAACGACGTGAGCGAGCGCAACTGGCAGAAGGGCGACCTGCAGTGGTGGCGCGCCAAGGGCTCCGACACGTTCGGGCCCCTGGGGCCGGCGGTCGCCGTGGGCCTGGACTACAAAGCCTCCCGGATCCAGACGCGCGTCAACGGCGAGGTGAAGCAGTCGCAGTTCCTGAGCGACCTGCTCTTCGACCCGGCCACGGTGGTGAGCCACGCCAGCCGCTGCGTGACGCTGTACCCCGGCGACGTGATCTACACCGGCACGCCGGGTTCGACGAGCGCGCTCACGCCGGGCGACACGGTCGAGGTGGAGATCGACGGAATCGGTATTTTAAAAAACGCGGTTGCGGCCTGAACGCCGCAACCGCGTTTTTTTAAATCTCAATACGAAGTGGTTTCATGACCGGGTCATGAAACCACTTCGGTCAGGTGCCGGACCTCGACCTTGAGCCCGCGCCGCCGCACGCCGTGCGACAGCTGCAGGATGCAGGCCGGGCAGGTGGTCACGAGCAGGTCGGCGCCGGTCTTTTCGAGATTCCCCATCTTGCGGTCCAGGACCTGCATGGCGAGATCGTAGTGCGACAGCGCGTAGGACCCCGCACCCCCGCAGCACCAGTCCGCTTCCGGCAGCTCCACGAATTCCGCGCCCGGCATGCGGCGCAGCAGCTCCCTCGGCTCCTTGACCAGACCCTGTCCGCGCACGGCGTGGCAGGGGTCGTGGAAGGTGACCCGTCTGCCCTCGAGCGCCCGGGAGGAGGGAACGACTTCGGCCGCAAGCCACTCCGAGACGTCCCGGGCCTTGGCGGCGACGGATTCGGCCAGGCGGCGCCGGGGGTCGCTTTCGGCAAAGAGCTCCGGGTATTTCTTGATGAAACCGGTGCAGCTCGAACAGTCCGTGACGACCAGATCGGCGCCGGCGGCCTCGATCAGCGGCAGGTGTTTCCCCGCCAGCCGGCGCGCCGCGTCCAGATCCCCGTAGGACCACGCGGGCAGACCGCAGCAGTTGTTCTCCAGCACCCGGACACTCCGGCTGAAGCGCCGCAGCAGGCCGAGCGTGGCCTCCCCGACCGCGTGGCTGACCACGTCGACCCCGCAGCCCACGAAATAGGCCACCGGCCGGCCGCGGCCCTGCCCGTCGTACACCCCGGGCGTGAAGCGCTCCCGGAACGGCCGGGCCGGCAGCCGGTCGACGATCGCCTCGGCCCGCGACAGGTCGCGGCCGAAAATGCGCAGCAGCCCCAGCGCGCGGGCCAGCTCGCTTGCGCCGCTGTTCTTGCCCAGGGCCGCGACCCGGGCGGCCAGGTGCAGCCGCCGGGGGTACGGCAGCAGCGTGTCGAACAGCAGGCGGTGGATGGATTTGCGGCCGACCTTTTCGAGGTACTCCGCGCGCGCCGCCGTCACGAGCTCGGCGGTCGGGATCGCCCCGAAGCAGTTGCTCGTGCAGGCCCCGCACAGCAGGCAGGAGTATAGGGGCTCCTCCAGCTCGGGGCTCCACTCGAGGCGGCCCTCGATCACGGCCCGCAGCAAGGCCAGCCGCCCCCGCGCGACCCCGCCTTCGTAGCCGGTGGAGCGGAAGATCGGGCAGGCCGTCTGGCAGAAGCCGCAGCCGTTGCAGCCGGCGATGTCATCGTAGCGCTCCGACACGTTCATGCGCTAAACCCTCCCCGGCATCTTCCCGGGCGCGAAGATGTGCTGCGGGTCGAGGGCATCCTTGACCCGGTGCATGAGTGGCCACTCCGGCCGCGATGGGCCGAAGACGTCGTTGCGTTCCTTGAATTCGTCCGGGGCTTTTTCCAGGGCGACGTGCCCGTCGATGGCCTGCATCCGCTGTCCGATTTCGCACCAGGCCGCGTCCGTCAGCTCCCGGCACCCGAAAAGGATTCGCCCGAACCCGAAATCGACCAGCTGCGGCCCACGGCCGGCCTGCTGCCCCAGCATGCGCGCGGCTTCCGCCGCGCGATCCGCCGGGGCGCCCGCCCGGAACACGTAGGGGTGGCCGGCGATGCGGGCGTAAATCACGCCAAAAGGCCCGTCGACCACATCGTAGTCCGCAGCCGCGACGGCTCCGAAGTCGGCCGCCTCGAAAAGGGCTTCGGCCCGCGCCAGTTGGGCGGCGACCGTCTCCGGAAAGCCCTCGAAACCGATCCGCAGCCGCCAGCGCTCGCCGCCGTCGTCGGGCTCGGCCGTCGCAAACACGGCCCCGAGGCTCGATCCGAGCGCCTGCGCCGCCAGGCCGGCGCAGGCCTCCAGCCCCCCGGCGGCCGAGATCATGGCGCAGCGCTCCGGCCGGGTGGCGGTCCGGTAGGTGACGCGCGTGATGACGCCCAGCGTCCCGGCCGAGCCGGCGATCAGGCGCGTCACGTCGTAGCCGGCGACGTTTTTCACGACCCGGCCGCCGGCGGTGATCAGGCGGCCACAGCCGTCCACGAAGCGCAGGCCGAGCAGGAGTTTGCGCGGCGTGCCGTAGGCGTGCCGCTCCGGGCCGCAGGCGCCGGTGGCCGTGATCCCCCCCAGGGTGCGCCGGGTCAAGGCGAAGGCCGGCCGCAGCGGCAGCCACTGGTTGTGGGCGGCCAGCGCGGTCTGGACCGCGCCGAGCGTCATCCCGGCCCCGGCGGTAAACGACTGGTTGGGGGGGTCGAGCTCCACGATCGCATCGAGGCGGTCCGTCGGCAACGGCGTCAACGGTCTGGCCGGGGCGTTGCCGAAGCCGCCGAGGGAGTCGCCTCCGACCGCCACGAGCGCCTCTCCGGCGGCAAGGGCATGCCCGACGGCGGCCGCCACGCCGCCCTCGGCCGCCGACAGGCGATCGGCCGGCGAAGCCCACGCCGCGGTTTCCTTGAAGGCAAAGGGCCGGCTCGTGTCCGGGAACATCTTGCCCGGGTTCAGCACCCCAAGCGGGTCGATGGCCTGCTGGAGCGAACGCTGGGCGGCGATGTCGTCGTCCGAGAACACCAGGCGCATGCCCTCCATTTTTTCCAGGCCGATGCCGTGTTCCCCGGAAATCGTGCCCCCCAGCGCGACGCAGGCCTGCATGATCTCCCAGCCGGCCGCGTGCACGCGCTCGAGCTGACCCGGGTCGCGCGAATCGAAGAGGATCAGCGGGTGCAGGTTGCCGTCGCCGGCGTGGAACACGTTGCCATGCTCGAACCCATGGCGCCGGACGATCTCGGCGACCTTGGCCAGGGCTTGGGGCAGCAGGGTCCGCGGCACGGTGCAGTCGTTGACGAGGTAGTTCGGGGCCAGGCGCGCCACGGCCCCGAACGCCCCGCGGCGGCCTTCCCAGAGACGGTTGCGCGCCGTGGCGTCGGCGGCCTCGCGGACCTCGCGACAGCCGTTGGCCGTGCAGATTTCGCGGATGCGGCGGGCCTGATCGTCCAGCCCCGCGGCGGGCCCCTCCACTTCGATGATCAGGACCGCCGCGGCGTCTCGGGGATAACCGCAGGCGATGCTGTCCTCGACCGCCCGGATGATGGGGGCATCCATCATCTCGAGCGTCGCCGGCACGATCCCGGCCGCGATGATGCCGGCCACCGAGCGGGCGGCGTCCTCGACGGCATCGTAGACCACCAGCTGCGTCAGCACCTTTTCGGGCCTGGGCATGATGCGCACCGTGACCTCGGTCACCACCGCCAACGTCCCCTCGCTGCCGATGATGAGCGCCCGCAGGTCGTAGCCGGGCGGATCGTGCGCCGCTCCGCCCAGGTGCACCCGCTCGCCGTCGGACAGAATCGCTTCCAGGCCGAGCACGTGGTTGGTCGTGACCCCGTATTTCAGGCAGCGCGGACCGCCCGAATTTTCACCCACGTTGCCGCCCAACGTGGACACCTTCTGGCTGGCGGGGTCCGGAGCGTAGAAAAAGCCCAGGGGGGCGAGCGCGTTCTGCAACTCCAGGTTGGTCACGCCGGGCTGGACGACGGCAGTGCGGTTTTGCGGGTTGATGCCGAGGATGCGGTTCAGGCGCGACAGGCAGACGGTCAGCCCGCCGTGAGGCAAGACCGTCCCGCCGGACAGGTTGGTCCCGAAGCCGCGGGGCACGAACGGGATGCCGGCCCGGGCGGCCGCTTTGACCACCTGGGCGGTTTCCCGGGCGTCGGCCGGGAACACCACCGCGCCGGGTGCGCCCTTGGCCAGCGAGCCGTCGTAGGAGTAAAGCTCGGAAGCGATGCGGGACTCGGACACGTGCCGGTCCCCGACGATGCGTCGCAGTTCGCCGATGAGCTCCCGTGGGAGCATAGGACCCCTCCTCAGCGTTGACCCGTGAAATGCGCCTGTTCGAACCCGCCCCCGGGTCGATGCATAAACGGACCCGGCTGCCTCGAGCACGCCGCTGTCGCGGACGATGCCCGCCATCTCCTCGAGCGGCGTGCAGGCGCAGCATCCGGGTCGAGAGCCTATAGAATTTCACGGGTCGATGTCAACGACAACCCCCCGCGAGGGACGCGACGGCAGGTCATTTCTTTTGACATTCCCGGCGCCCGCGGGTAGACCGAGCGGCATGATGCTGCGCCCCTGGCTGATCTTCGCCGTCTGCTCCCTGCACCTCTTCGTCTCCCAGCTCTACCGCACGACGAACGCCGTGCTCGCGCCCTGGCTGCTGCGGGACCTGGGGCTCGACACCGAGGGGATCGGGTTGCTTTCGGCCGGGTTCTTCTACGCCTTCGCCGTGACCCAGATCCCGATCATCCTGCTGCTGGACCGGGTCGGGGCCAGGCGCCTGATGGCCGCCCTTTCCTTCGTGGGCATGGGCGGCGCGCTGGTGTTCTCCCTGTCTTCGAGCCTGGCAGGCGGTCTGGCCGGGCGCCTGCTGCTCGGCGTCGGCATGGCCTGCAACCTGATGGGGCCGCTGAAGCTGATCGGCGACTGGTTCCCGCCGGGCCGCTTCGGGACCGTGTCGGGCCTGCTCTACGCCGTCGGCACGCTGGGGAACATCGTCGCGGCGACCCCGCTCGTGCTGATGGTCGAGCAGATGGGCTGGCGCCTGAGCCTCCAGGCGATCGTCGCGTTCCACCTCTTGCTGACCCTGCTGCTGATCGCAATCGTGCGCGACCGCCCCGACCCGCGGCCTGCGCCGGTCTCCGCGGGCCTGCCCCTCGGCTCCTTCCGCAGCCTGGGGGTCCTGGCGCGCAGCCGCGACTACTGGATCATCTCGGCCGGGACCTTCGTGCGCTACGGCACCCACGCCGCGCTGCAGACCCTCTGGGCCGGGCCGCTGCTGATGGAGGCCCTGGCCTTCACCCCGGTCCAGGCCGGGAACATCCTGCTGTTGATGAACGTCGGGCTGATCGTCGGGGGGCCGCTCTGGGGGGCGGCGGCGGACCGGGTGTTCCGCACGCCCAAGTGGTGCATCGCCTGCGGCCTGCTCCTGCTCGCCCTGATCACGGTCCTGATGCGGGCGCTGCCCCCGGGGACGAGCCCGGCGGCCGCGGGCGCGGTGTTCCTGGCCTTCGGCCTGGCCTCGGCCAGCGGCCTGCACGTCTACGCGCACATCAAGACCCTGGTGCCCAAGGGCATGACCGGGGCGGCCATGAGCGGCACCAACTTCTTCACCATGCTGGGGCCGGCGGTCTTCCTGCAGGGGCTCGGCATCGTCATGCAGGGGCTCTACCCGGAAGCCTCGCGCGGGCCGCAGGCCTTCGAGACCGCGCTGCTGATCTGCGCCGCCAGCCAGGCGGCCATCGGGGGGCTCTACCTGTTCACGCGCAGTAAATAAGCGTTAATGGGTTCATTGGGTTTATGGAGTTTTTAGAGTTGAGATGAATAGCGGGTATTCCTTTATTTTGGCATTTTAGTCATTTTAGCTCACTTTAGGCACTGTCTCTATCACGGGTTGGCCAGAAGCTTCTTCAGCACGTCCGGCCGGTTGGTGGTGATGGCGTCGACCTTCATCTCGATCATGCGCTTCAGGTCGTCGGGGCTGTCGGGCGTCCAGACCGAGACCACCAGGCCCAGCCGCCGCGCTTCCTCCAGGGACTCCGCGGTCACGTTGCGGTAGAAGGGCGACCACACCCGACCGCCGGCAGCCTTCACCAGCTGCGGGGCCGAACCGCCGAAGTCGTCCACGTCCAGCCCCGCCAGCCAGGGGGAGGCGCCGGGCTGGCCCGGCTTGAGGGTGTTCATCCCGGAGCCGGTGATCGTGAGGAAGACGAGCTCGAGCTCGGGCGCGATCTTCTTCACGTGGGCCAGATTGCGCCAGTCGAACGAGAGGATCCAGGTGCGGCCGGCGATTCCCGCCTCGCGCACCATCTTCACCACCCGCTCGGAGAGGACCTCGGGCGGCGGGGTCAGCGCGGGCTCCTCGGGTGTCGTCTTGACCTCGACAAACAGCCGCGTGGACGCGCCGCAGGCGGTCTTGAAGCGCTCGATCGCCTCGGCGAACGTCGGGATGCGCTCCCCGTCCGCCGGCACCTGCTCGGGGAAGCGGCCGGCGTAAGCCGTCTTCGGCTGCAGCCGGCCGATGTCGTAGCTCTTGAGCCGGGCCAGGCTGAGCTCGCGGACGGCCGGCGCGCCGGCCGGGACCCAGGCGCCGTCCGGGCCGCGGGCGATCTCGGGTTTCAGGCGGAAATCGTGGTGCACGACGAGGACCTCGTCGGCGGAGGCGATGACATCCAGCTCGACCGCGTCCACCCCCAGCTCGCAGGCGCGCGCGAAGGCCGCCAGCGTGTTTTCGGGCGCCAGGCCGGCCGCACCGCGGTGGCCGATCACCAAAGGCCCGGCGGCCAGGACCCCGGCCGGCGCCAACAGGCCGAGCAGCAGTCCCAGCGTTGCAACCGTGACGAGAATTCGTTTGACTCGCTTCCCGTTCATGGAATAGTTTCCTTTCGCTAGCGGTGAGTTAACGCCATGTTAATTGGAACTTAACACGCTTCGATTTCGATATCCAACCATCGCCCGTCGCTCAGGGCTCACGGCCGACACACCCGAAAAAGGAGGCACTCATGCGAAACTGGAAATGGCGGATGGCAGCGGCACTCATGGCGGTCCTGGT
>CAWHEZ010000049.1:0-12954 GCA_963828345.1 uncultured delta proteobacterium | reverse complement strand
CGAGTTGGCTGCAACCACAGTCGCACTATCAAAAGAGTTGGGCATATGCCAGTCCGCCGTGAGCAAGGCCGTCACCCGCGGAAAGCTTTATGCAGAGAAACTGAGCATCAGCATCAATGGAAAGTGATAATTTCATACCCGTCCCCATGATGGCCACCATGGCGATTTGTAACCGTGAATTCAGCCTCGATCACTCGCAGGCGAAGGACTCGTCGAACATCTCCGGGTCCGGGGCGGTGGGGTTCTTGACCAGGAGGAAGCTTGCGTCGGTGCGCGGCATGACCTTCATCGGCAGCGTGCCGAGCGTGCGGCGGCGGACGTCGTGCATGTGGCTTTCGCCCATGACGATGATCGCGTCGTCCCCCGCGGCCTCCAGGATCAGCTTGTAGCGCGTCTCCCCGCGCGGCTGGGAGACGGCGACCTCCTTCCCGCAGCGCTCCAGCCACGCGCGCGCCATCTCCAGGCAGTGGTCCGCCTGCGCCACGTCGTTCGGCTCCGGTGACCCCCGGTGGGCGCAGATGAGGTCGATGCGGCCGCGGACGGCCGGGCAGCAGGCACTTCAGGAACGGGAAGATGCGCCGCGAGGAGGGTGAGCCGTCCGCGCACACGACCAGGCGGCTGTCGGCCGACCCGCCGCGCACGACCAGAAACGAGCAATTCAGGTCGAGCGCGAGCTTGCGCGGGACGTTCATGGGCGCGAAGCGGCCCAGCGCCCCGCGCCGCGGCGCGGCGATCACGACGAGATCGTGCCCGCGCTCGTCGACCTCCCGGTTCAGCTCGTCGATCAGGCTCCCGAAGCGCTCCGCGAAGAAGACCGGCTCGCCGCTCGTGCGCTCGGCCGCAAAGAGGTGGCCGTGCGGCAGGTCGCGCAGCCGGATGCTCGCAGGCGGCCGCATCAGGCCGGCCTCGACCAGCAGGTCCGCCGCCCGCAGCAGGACCCGAATCCCGTCCGGGAGCCGGTCGCGGTCCTCGGCCGGGATGTCCCAGCCGATGGGCGGCAGGCTCTCGGTCGCGTGGGTGCCCGAGCGCACGGTGACCACCCCGAGCTCCGCCTGGAGCCTGTCGGCCAGCACGGCGGCCGTCTTCAGGGCCGCCACCGAAGCGGATTTGCCGTCGAATACCGCCAGTATTTTCAAGGCTTGCCCTCCTTGAAATCAAGAAACAATATGTGACCCCAAGGCCTCAGTCGGGCCACTCGAGGCGGCCTGCCTGCTTCGGCGCCATCGCCTGGTGCTCGGACTCGGAGTGGCCGCAGCGCGGCGCGACCCCCTTGCCGAGCGTCTCCCAGTTGGCCCGCTTGAGCTCCCGGCACTCCTGGAACACCGCGAACCCGCAGGTAGCGCAGACCATCGGGCAGAAGAACGCGCGCATGGCCGCGCGGATGGCCGCGCGCGTGCTGGTCTGGATGTGGCTCTCGCCGACCTCGGCCAGCAGCCCGGAGTTCTTGAACACCTGGAAAACGCGCGTGTTGACCCCCGAGAAGTACAGCCCGCCCCCGCGGGCGCGCAGCTCCCGGGCCACCTGCTCGAGCAGGTGCACGCCGCTCGCGTCGAAGTTGTTGACCTGGTGCATGCGGATGAGCAGGCAGACCATGCGCGGGTGGCTCTTGATCCGCCGCTGCAGGTCCTCGAGCACGAAGGCGGCCGACCCGAAGAAGATCGACCCCTCGACCCGGATGATGTCCATCTGGCAGCACATCCGCCCGTAGGCCGCGGGCACCATCTTGCCGCTGATCAAGTCCGGCAGGGTCGAGAAGATGCGCGGGTGCGAGGTCGCCGCGAGGTGCAGGCCGATCGAGATGAGCGTCCCCACGTAGACCGCGAACTCGATGTCGAGGAAGAGCGTCGAGAGGAAGGTGACGACCAGGACGGCCGCGTCGTTGCGGGTCGCCCGCACCGTGCGGCGGATGTCCTCGAAGCGGACCATCTCGAAGGCCACCACCATCAGGACGCCGGCCAGCGCCGCGACCGGCAGCTTGGCCGCCAGCGGAGCGGCCGCCAGCAGCGTGAGCGCGACCGCAACGCCGGACACGACCCCGCTCAGCGGCGTCCGGCCGCCGGAGCGGAAGTTCAACGCCGAGCGCGTGAAGGACCCGCTGCCCGGGTAGCCGCTGAAGAAGGCGGCCGCCGTGTTCGCCAGCCCCTGGGCGACGAACTCCTGGTTCAGGTTGACGCGCTGGCGGGTCTGGCCGGCAATCGACTTGGCGATCGAGGCCGCCTCCACGAGGCCCAGCACGGCGATCGCCAGTCCCCCGGAGACCAGCCGCCCGAGGTGGTTCTCGGCCGGAGGCAGGCCGGGAACGTGAAACGGCGGCAGCGTCCCCGGGATGGTTCCGATCACGGCCACCCCGGCCGCATCCAGGTCGAGCGCATCCACGATGCCGCCCGCGACCGCCATCGCCAGCAGGGTTCCCGGCCAGAGCGGGCGCACGCGCTTCACCGCCAGGATGACCGCGACCGTGAGCAGCCCCAGCGCGACGGTGGCCGGGTGAGTGCCGCCGATCCCGGAGGCGATCTGCGCGAGGGAGTTCAGGAAGCCGCCGGCGACCGGCCCCAGCCCGAGGAAGTTGGGCAGCTGCTTGAAGGCGATGAGGACGGCCGCGCCGGCGCTGAACCCCAGGATCACCGCGTGCGACACGAAGTTCAGGAAGACCCCGAGGCGGGCCAGCCCCATCCCCAGCTGGATCAGTCCGACGACGAGCGCGAGCAGGAAGGCGAGCTCGAGGTAGTGAGACGACCCGGCGGGGACGATGTTCGAGAGCGTCGTGAGCACGACCAGCGACACGGCGGTCGTCGGCCCGGTGATCAAATGGGCCGAGCTGCCCCAGAGGCTCGCGACGATGGTGGGGACGACCGACGCGTAGAGGCCGTACTGAACCGGCAGGCCCGCGATGAGTGCATAGGCCATGCTCTGGGGGACCGCCACCACCGCGACGGTCAGGCCGGCGACGAGGTCGGCGCGCAGGTGGCCGGCGCCGTACTTGGCGAGCCAGGGGACGAACGGGGCCACGATGGGTGAGCAGACTCAAGCGACCGAACCCTCTCAGACCGGGGCGGTGTCGTGAGCTCTCCGGTCGCTGTTCGTTCTAATCGCTCGCAGTCTCAGGTGTCAAGCTCTGTTGCCGCAAGCTATTAACGGTCTCATAATTGTCTTTACGTTGTCATTCCGGCATGCGTTTAGCCGGAATCCAGTGAATTCAACTCGTTCTGGATGCCCCCGTATCGGGCCGGCAGGCTTATCAAGCCCGGCATGACGGTACTATTTCGAGACGATTAATAAGTACATCGCCACATGCGTCGCGCTACCCCCACCCTAACCTCCCCCTCAGGGGGAGGGCAGGGAGAGGGTGGCGTTGGGGCGTAATGCGTGATGGTATTTATGAAAAAGGCCACTTAGCGGCAACGGCGCGCCGGTGGCCGAAGGTCACTTCTGCGCGAAGCGGTCCAGGTACTCCCCGTAACCGTCCCGCTCCATGTCCGCGCGCGGGATGAAGCGCAGCGAGGCCGAGTTGATGCAGTACCGCAGGCCGGTCGGCGGCGGGCCGTCGGGGAAGACGTGGCCCAGGTGCGAGCCGGCGAACCGGCTGCGCACCTCGACGCGCACCATGAAGTGGCTGCGGTCCTCGTGCTCGACCACGAAGTTCGGGTCCACCGGACGGGTGAAGCTCGGCCAGCCGGTGCCCGAGTCGTACTTGTCGGCCGAGATGAAGAGCGGCTCGCCCGAGACGATGTCGACGTATAGCCCCTCCTGCTTGCTGTTCCAGAACTCGTTTTCGAAAGGCGGTTCGGTGCCTTCCTCCTGGGTCACGATGTACTGGGTCGGGCTGAGCCGCTTGCGCAGCTCCGCCTCGCTCGGCTTGGTGTAGCCCGGCCCCGCCGCCGCGACGGGTTGCGCGTCGGGCGCGCCCCAGGCCCGCGCGATGAACGGGTCGCGGCCGGAGCCCTGGCGGTAGAGGCTGTAGCGCAGGGAGTTCTTCTTGTAGTAGTCCTGATGGTAGCCCTCGGCCGGGTAGAAGGCCGCCAGCGGCAGGATTTCCGTCGCGATCGGCTCCTTGAAGCGCCCGGACTCGGTCAGGGTCTTCTTGGACGCCTCGGCCTTCCGCCGCTGCTCCTCGTCGTGGTAGAAAATCGCGGTGCGGTACTGGGCCCCGCGGTCCGAGAACTGCCCGCCGGGGTCGGTCGGGTCGACGTGCCGCCAGAAGACGTCGAGCAGCCGGTCGTAGCTGATCTTCGCGGGGTCGTAGGTCACCTGCACGCACTCGAGGTGCCCGGTCCGCCCGGAGCTGACTTTTTCGTAGGTGGCATCTTCCGCACTGCCCCCCGTGTAGCCGGAGACGGCGTCGACGACCCCGTCCGCCTTTTCGAAATCCGCCTCCGAGCACCAGAAGCACCCGCCGGCGAATGTGGCCTTCTTCAGGTTTGCGGCTGTCGCCGCCGGTGCGGTTCCGGCACCGGATTGCACGTGGCACGTGTACCCGAAGATCACGATCACCGCCCCGGCCAGGGCGATGATCGGCAGCATGCGATTCATGGTCGCCTCCTCGTCAATAATTCGGGTCAGGCGAGTCATGGGATTCGGCGCCACCGTGTTGGCAGGAGACGTCTATTCCGGGGGAGAGGCGTTCAGCCTCGATCATCGCGGTCTGGGAAGCCGCTTCCAGCCGCGATGCAAAAGCATATCCACTTCTCTTGTGAAGATGGGTTCGCGGTGGTGGTGTGTCAAATGGACGTCAAGGGGTGACGGGCGGGTTTTTGTGGGAGCGGCTTTCCAGCCGCGACGCCCGGCGGCGGAAACCGTCTGACAGCGAACAGGTTCAGGCCAGCGAGACCGCCGCGACCGCGCACTTCAGGGCCGCGCACACGTCCTGGGGCGCCATCCGGAGCATGGTCCCCCGCTGGCCGGCGTTGATCAGGATCTCGGGGGCCGCCAGGACCGCCTCGTCCATGACCACCGGGAGATTCGCCTCGCGCAGGCCGAACGGGCTGATGCCGCCCACGTGGTAGCCGGTCAGCCGCTCGGCCGCCTCCGCGTCCGCCATCTCGGCCTTTTTGACTCCCAGCACGCGCGCGAGGCGCTTCAGGTCGAGCTGCCGGTCCCCGGTCACGAGCGCCAGCGCGAAGCGCTTCGGCCCGGTGGCGACGACGAGGGTCTTGACCGTGCGCTCGAGCGGGAAGCCCGTGGCAAGGGCCGCAAACTCGGCCCCTTTTGCCAGATGCTCGTACTCCACCTTATCGAAAGCGATGCGCTGCTGCTGGAGGTAGCGAATGGCGCGCGTGGACATGGCGACGTTTGATTCCCGGCCTGAGGGAGAAAATTGTAGAAATAGTTACAGCCGCACCCGCCGCATTGCAAGAAAATTGTAGCGATGCCTACAAGGTATGCGCACAGTTTTCCCCGGCGAGGGGGCGCGACCATTTGCCTTTGTTCTCACCGCGCCGATGTGCTAATGGAGAGTACTTCCATCCGTCCGCACAAACCCCAATCGCGTGGGGAGGCCTGAGATGAAACTTCCTGTCCAACTGCTCGGCAAGACATCGGACTCCATGGTCCTGGCCGTGGCGCTGATCTCGACGGTCTACTGGGTCCTGGACTCGATCCTGAACATCTTCTTCTCCAACAAGTTCAATCTCATCGCTCAGCTGATCGGCCCCGACCTCTACGACATCTACATCCGCATCGTGGTCCTCTGCCTGCTGGTCATCCTCGGCTCGCACGCCCAGTCGATCATCAACCGCCTGCAGGAAGCCAAGCAGAAGCTGAACGAATCCGAGGAGCTCTGGCGCTCGCTCGTCGAGACCGCGCCCGACACCATCATGACCGTCGACCAGTTCGGCGTGATCCGTTTCATCAACCACCCGTTCCTGGGCAAGGCGCCGGCGGCCGTGACCGGCCGCTGCCTCTACGACCTGCTGCCCCGCGACTACAGCGCGATCGCACAGGAGAGCGTGAAGGAGGTCTTCCGCACCGGCCAGACGGACATGTTCGAGGTCTGCACGGGCGATGCGCGCACGCCCACCTGGCACACCTACCGGCTGGGGCCGCTGCGCCTGGACCGGCGGGTGATCGCCGCCACCATCATCTCCACCGACACGACCGAGTTCAAACGGGCCGAGGAGCTCACCCGCTACAAGGAGCTGTTCGAAAACGTCGGCGACAGCGTCTTCATCCTGAACCGCCGCGGCATCATCATGGAGTGCAACGACCGGGTGCGCGAGAGCACCGGCTTCGAGAAGGACGAGATCGTGTCGCTCGCCATCAGCGAGCTGGCGGCCGGGGACCAGGCCGAGCTCGCGCGGCGGCTGCTCTCGCAGGCCATGGGCCAGACGGAATCCCGTTTCGAGCTCAGCCTCAAGACCAAGGCGGGCAGCGCCGTGCCCTTCGAGATCAGCTGCCGGCAGGTCGTGTACGTCGGGGAGAACTGTTTCCTGTGCGTGGCCCGCGACGTGACTCAGACCAAGGCGCTGCACAACCAGCTGATCCGCTCCGAGCGGCTGGCGGCCACCGGGCAGCTCGCGGCTTCGATCGCGCACGAGATCAACTCGCCGCTGCAGGGCATCACGGCCCTGCTGAACGTCCTGCGCTCGACCTACGGCCAGGACGACTACCTGCAGCGCAAGCTCGACCTGATCAAGAACGCGTTCAACAGCATCCGCGACACCGTCAAGAACCTGATCGACCTCAACCGCCCCGGCAAGGAAAAGCAGCAGCTGGCGGACGTGAACCAGGTGGTCGAAAACACGGTCTCGCTCGTCAAGAGCCTGCTCAAGAAGAACATGATCACGGCTCGGCTCAGCCTGGAGGCCGAACGCGCCAACTTCGTCGCCTCGCCGCAGCAGATCGGTCAGGTGCTCATGAACCTGATCAACAACGCCGTCGAGGCGATCACCAGCATCCCCGGCTACTTCGAAGGGGCCCATCGGGGCCAGCAGAGGGGCGGCACCATCGACATCAAGACGTTCAACCGCGACGAGGAGTTCGTGATCGAGGTGCGGGACAGCGGGCCGGGTATCCCCGAATCGGACCTCAACCGCGTTTTCGACCCGTTCTTCACGAGCAAGAAGCCCATGGGGATGGGGGTGGGGCTCGCCATCTGCCTGGGGATCGTGGAGGACCACCAGGGCAAGATCACGGCCGCCAACGCGGTCGGCGGGGGTGCCGTGTTCACCATAGCGCTCCCCCTGCGCCACCCGACGATCGGAGGATCCGGCACCGCAACGAGTTAGACCCCACTTCTTCTTGAGATGGGGTCTATCAGGGTCGGGCTTAGGCGGGTTTGCCGCATTCCTTACAGCGGCCGTCGGGCCCGATCACCCCGATGCAGGCCTCGTCGCTGCACAGCCGGCGTCGGTCCCAGTCGTCGGACGCGCCCGCAGCGGGCGCGGGGGCCGACGGGTGGGCCGCGACAGCCGGCTCCGGCGCCGCGATCGGGTCCGTCGCGGGGTGGGGGATCGGGTCGCCGCCGGGTTTGCCGCACTCCGTGCAGCGGCCGTCACGCCCGATCACCCCGATGCAGGCCTCGTCGCTGCACAGCCGGCGATTCTCCCAACTATCCGCATGTGATTCAACAGCCGTCATATCCGTTTCATCTCCGTGGGGTCACCCATGCGCTCCAGCAGCGGCTTGAGCTCTCCGAGCGCCCGGATGTGGTGGATGGCGCGCAACTCCGGGTTGCGATAGGCCACGAAAGGCACGCCGGCCGCGTCGGCCGTGCGCTGATCGACGATCGAGTCCCCGACGAACAGCATCTGGTGCGGCGCGGCGCCGAACCGGGCGAGGATTTTCTGCAGCGGGTCGGGGAACGGCTTGGGCCGCTCCACGTCCCGGGACGTCACCACCATTTCGAACCGCCGGGTCAGGTCGAACTCCTGCAGCAATCGGCTCATGGTGTCGGTGCGGTTGGTGGCGATGGCCCGCGGGTAGCTCCCGTCCATCCAGTCCAGCAGCGCGATAAGGTCCGGCTCGATGGTCAGGTACTTGAGGAAGATGCCGTAGTCGAGGCTGCGGCGGAAGGCATGCGCCGCGGCCTGGACGGCCGGCTCCGGGAAGAGGCGCTCGATGATCTGGTCCACCGTGTGGATGTGCGAGAACTGCAGCTGCTCGGCGTTCATCCGCGGGCGGCCGAACTGCTGCAGGATGTGATCGTAGTACTGCCGGTTGGCCTCGAGCGTTTCGAAGAGGACCCCGTCGCAGTCGAAGGCCACCACGCGCACGCCGGTCATCTCAGTTGGCCTTTTTCCCGGGGGTCTCGGCCGCCGCCCGCAGGTAGACGTAGACGCGCACCTCCAGCTGCGGCTGAACGGGGCTGTCGGTTTTCAGGACCAGGGTGTCGCTGTAGGAGCCGGCGTCGGATCTCGTGTTCTCGACCAGGATCGAGTAGGCCGGGCGGCCGTCCTGCCGGGTCTCGCTGAAGCTCGCCTTGAGGCGGCCTTCGCGCGGCTGGACGCCGGTCAGGCGGAAGGGGTACTTCTCCTCGGGGATGACGGTCAGCGTCCCCTGCAGCCGCTCCCCGGCCGCGCCGCGCAGGTTGAGCATGCGGGGGTTGATGCTGACGAACCGGTCCACGGGGCCGGCCACCACCAGGTGCACGACCGGCTCCCGGGGGTCGTTGCTCAGGACCTCGGCGGATTTCTCCAACCGCTTGCCGCCGTATCCCGTCGTGTCGACCTTGATGCTGATTTTTCCCTCGCCGCCGGGAGGGATCTGTCTCGGGAACGAGACCGCCGCGCACCCTCAGCCGGTGCGCACGTTGTCGATGAGCAACGGCGTCGTGCCCGTGTTGGCCACCACGAAGTCGTGGGTCACCGTGGCCCCGTCGATCACGGGCGGGAATTCATGGGCCTTGGCGGGGAAGAAAACGGCCGGTGCGCCGGCGGACGCCGATCCGGGCGCTGTGAGCTGTGCCGCGGCAAGGGGCACGAGCGCGAGATGAACGGCCGCGATGAAAACCAGGGCAAGCGTTTTTGACGAAGGCATTCGCCTCTCCTTTACGTCGCGTGAGATCGAAAAAAATAGTAGGCCCACACCCTCTCAAAGTCAAGCCGGTGCGCGGCGGGCGCATCACATGAAAAAAAGCGGGTCCACGTCCAGGACGACGCGCGGGGATGGGCTGGTGGTCAACTGGGGGCACTCGGCGAGCAGGCCTTCGAGCACGCGGTGCAGCGGCCCGATGCCGCGGGACTTGAGCAGGATCTGCCAGCGGTACATGCCGGCCACGCGCGAGAGGGCGGCTTCGACCGGGCCCATGACCTCGAGCTCGCGGCCCGCGGCGTCGGCCGCCGCCGCCGCGCGGCAGCGTTCGCCCAGGGCGACGGCCGCCGCGCGGGCCTGCGCCCGATCGCGGTCCGAGATCCGCAGCTGCGCGAGCCGGGCAAACGGCGGGTAGCCGAGGGTGCGCCGGAACCCGATTTCCTGATCGTAGAAGGCGGCCACGTCCTGGTCGCGGGCCGCCCGAATGCTGAAGTGCTCGGGGGTGTAGGTCTGCAGGATGACCCGACCGGGCCGGTCCCCGCGCCCGGCCCGGCCCGCGACCTGCGCCAGCAGCTGGAAGGTGCGCTCCCCGGCCCGGAAGTCCGGAAAGCTCAGCGACAGATCCGCGCAGATGATGCCCACCAGCGTGATGTCCGGGAAATCGTGCCCCTTGGCCACCATCTGGGTCCCCACCAGGACGTCGATCGTTCGCGCGTGGAGCCCCTTGAGGAGGGAGACGATCTCCCCCTTGCGGCGGGTGGTGTCCCGGTCCATGCGCGCGACCCGGGCCGCCGGGAAGAGGGCGCGCACGGCCGCCTCCACCTTCTCCGTGCCGAGGCCCAGCTTCTTGATCGCCGCAGACCCGCAGCCGTCGCAGACCGCCGTCACGGGCCGGCTGTCGCCGCAGTAGTGGCAGACGTAGGCGTTCAGCGCCTGGTGCAGGGTCAGGGAGATGTCGCAGTGGCGGCAGCGCAGGGCGCTGCCGCAGGCCGCGCAGACCGGGAAGGTCGCATACCCCCGCCGGTTCAGGAAGAGCAGCACCTGCTCGCCGCGGCCGAGGGCCTCCCCCATGGCCCGGTTGAGCTCGGCGCTGATGAATCGCCCGGGGCCGCGCAGGTCGCGGCAGGCCCGCAGGTCCACGACGCTCACCTCGGGCAGCGGGCGTTCCTCGACCCGCTTGGGCAGGCGCAGCTCCTCGTATTTCCCCGCGCGCACGCTGTGGAGCGCCTGCAGCGACGGGGTGGCGGAGCCCAGCAGGGCGACCGCCCCGAGCTGCCGCGCCCGCACCAGCGCCAGGTCCCGGGCGTTGTAGTGCAGGCCGGTCTCCTGCTTGTAGGAGCCGTCGTGCTCCTCGTCCACGATGACGAGGCTCAGCTCCGCGAAGGGGGCGAACACGGCCGAGCGGGCCCCGATCGCAATCCGCGCCTCCCCCCGCAGGACCCGGCCCCACTGGTCGAAGCGCTCCCCTTCCGAAAGCCCGCTGTGCAGGATCGCCACGCACTCTCCGAAACGCGCGCGGAACCGGCGCTCCATCTGGCTGATCAGCGCGATCTCGGGGACCAGGACGAGCACCGAGCGCCCCTCGGCCAGCGCCCGCGCGGCCGCCCGCATGTAGACCTCGGTCTTGCCGCTGCCGGTGACCCCGCTCAGCAGGAAGGCCCGGAAGCCTCCGCCGAGCGCCGCGCAGACGTCCGCGACCACCCGCTCCTGGTCGGCCGTCAGCACCGGGGGCGTGTCCGGCACGATGGCCTCGCCGAACGGGTCCCGATAGGCCTGCCGCGCTCTGAATGCTGTGTGCTGTTATCTGCGATACTGCTCTGGTCCCCCTGACCCGCGACCTGCGCCAGCAGCTGGAAGGTGCGCTCCCCGGCCCGGAAGTCCGGAAAGCTCAGCGACAGATCCGCGCAGATGATGCCCACCAGCGTGATGTCCGGGAAATCGTGCCCCTTGGCCACCATCTGGGTCCCCACCAGGACGTCGATCGTTCGGGCGTGGAGCCCCTTGAGGAGGGAGACGATCTCCCCCTTGCGGCGGGTGGTGTCCCGGTCCATGCGCGCGACCCGGGCCGCCGGGAAGAGGGCGCGCACGGCCGCCTCCACCTTCTCCGTGCCGAGGCCCAGCTTCTTGATCGCCGCAGACCCGCAGCCGTCGCAGACCGCCGTCACGGGCCGGCTGTCGCCGCAGTAGTGGCAGACGTAGGCGTTCAGCGCCTGGTGCAGGGTCAGGGAGATGTCGCAGTGGCGGCAGCGCAGGGCGCTGCCGCAGGCCGCGCAGACCGGGAAGGTCGCATACCCCCGCCGGTTCAGGAAGAGCAGCACCTGCTCCCCGCGGCCGAGGGCCTCCCCCATGGCCCGGTTGAGCTCGGCGCTGATGAATCGCCCGGGGCCGCGCAGGTCGCGGCAGGCCCGCAGGTCCACGACGCTCACCTCGGGCAGCGGGCGTTCCTCGACCCGCTTGGGCAGCCGCAGCTCCTCGTATTTTCCCGCGCGCACGCTGTGGAGCGCCTGCAGCGACGGGGTGGCGGAGCCCAGCAGCGCGACCGCCCCGAGCTGCCGCGCCCGCACCAGCGCCAGGTCCCGGGCGTTGTAGTGCAGGCCGGTCTCCTGCTTGTAGGAGCCGTCGTGCTCCTCGTCCACGATGACGAGGCTCAACTCCGCGAAGGGGGCGAACACGGCCGAGCGGGCCCCGATCGCAATCCGCGCCTCCCCCCGCAGGACCCGGCCCCACTGGTCGAAGCGCTCCCCTTCCGAAAGCCCGCTGTGCAGGATCGCCACGCACTCTCCGAAACGCGCGCGGAACCGGCGCTCCATCTGGCTGATCAGCGCGATCTCGGGGACCAGGACGAGCACCGAGCGCCCCTCGGCCAGCGCCCGCGCGGCCGCCCGCATGTAAACCTCGGTCTTGCCGCTGCCGGTGACCCCGTTCAGCAGGAAGGCCCGGAAGCCTCCGTCGAGCGCCGCGCAGACGTCCGCGACCACCCGCTCCTGGTCGGCCGTCAGCACCGGGGGCGTGTCCGGCACGATGGCCTCGCCGAACGGGTCCCGGTAGGCCCGCCGCTCGAAAACATCGACCAGGCCGGCCTCGCGCAGCGAGCGCAAGTGGGCGGCGGCGCGCGGAACGCGGCGCTCGAGCGCGCGCACCGGCAATTCGCCGGCGCGCGCCAGTTCTTCAAGAACCGCGCGTTTCTTGGCGGAGAGGCCCTCTGCCGCGACGGCCGCCGCGCGCGCACGCGCCCAGCGCTCCTGGCGCGGCCGGGCCGATCCCCCGCGCAGCAGCGGCTGGCGGTGAATGCACCCGCGCCGCTCGAGCGCGGGGATCGTCCTGGCGTCCGGGCCCGCCATGCGGCGCAGCGTGCGCTCCGGCCGGGGCCCGGCCTCCAGCAGCCCCATCACCCGACGCCCGGCCTCGTCGGCGTCGCCGGCCGCGAGCGCCTCCCGCCCTGCGTCGGTCAGCTGGTAGGCCGCGGAATCCGCGAGGGTCAACCCTCCCGGCAGGGCGGTCTGGATGACGTCGCCCAGGGGGTGTTTGTAGTAGTCGGCCGCCCAGCGGAACAGCGGGATCATGGCCGGCGGGAAGATGGGACCGTCGCCCAGCACCCTCGAAACGGGCTTGAGATCCTTGCCGGCGGGCGGGGACCCGGGGCCGAGCACGTACCCGGTCACCCGCCGCCGCCCGAACGGGACGAGCACACGCGTTCCGGTCAGCGCAGCGGGGTCCGATGCGCCCTCGACCAGATAGGTGAAGGTCCCGCGCACCGGCATCGCCACGGCCACTTCGACGGTGGAATTCATAGAAATGCGTTTTAGGGGTTAAGTTTTACGTGTTAAGTTCCGAAAAGATAATCGGTGAAGCAAGACCGGCCCGAGAGATGGTTTTCGCTGTCGCTGGAAACTTAAAACCTAAACCTGAAAACCCATAACATTTTGATTTAGTTATAAAAATTTTATGCTATTTGTGTCGCTGCGAAATCCGCAGTATAATACGGTG
>CAWHEZ010000048.1:0-16046 GCA_963828345.1 uncultured delta proteobacterium | reverse complement strand
CAGGTACTGCTCCTGGCTGATGTGGCCGGTCTTGCGCAGGGTGGTCAGGACCCAGCCCGCCCTCCAGCTCATCCAGCTGCTCGTGCGCGTGGGGGTCTCGACCAGGGGCTTCGGAATGACCGCGGTCAGGCGGACGATCTCCTCCAGGTTGAGCTGCCCCGCGCTCTTCCCGAAGAAGTGCCGCGCGGCCGCCTCGACGCCGAAAACCCCGGGACCGAACTCGATCACGTTCAAGTAGAGGTGGAATATGCGGTTCTTCGGGAGCTCCTGCTCGAGCTGCCGGGCCAGCCAGAACTCCTTGAGCTTGCGAACGAGGTTCCTGTCGGTGGACAGGAAAAGGTTTTTAGCCAGCTGCTGGGTGATCGTGCTCGCCCCGCGCACGAACCCGCCGCGCTCCAGCTCCCTCTTCAGCGCCGCGCGGATTTCCTCGTAGTCTATGCCCTCGTGCTCGTAGAACCGGGCATCTTCGGCCACCCGCACGGATTCCCGCAACAGCTCCGGGATGCTGTCGAAGCTCACCCAGACCTGACGCACCTTGAACTCCCGACCGGCGCGCTGGGCCTCCTTCTGGCGCTGCTGGATCAGGGCCGTGGTTTTCGGGTTCTGCGTCTTGAGATGGGCGACAGGGGGGAGCGAAAAATACAGCGCGAGCGTTCCGGCCCCGAGCACGGCAATCCCGATCAAAACGATGCAGAGAAGAACCTTTTTCAAGCGGCTCCGGTCGGTGGGCTGGCTGGTATTGGAACGAGCATATGGAAAGCCGGGGATAGAGTCAACCGGCCCCCCAATCCAGCCAAAGACCGACATCAATTATTGCTATTATTTTTGTGTCGTATATCTGAAAGTAATTATGATGCTTTGGTATAGGCTGAATTCGGAAGATCCTGGCATCTTTACAAATTTAAAGGTGCCCTTATCTTTGCGCAATCGCCGATGGCGGTCCAAGCGATCGCACAGGAAAGACGAGACGTGCTGGAAGCCATGAAGAAGGTGATCAAACTCATATGGAGGGCGATAGCGGCCGGCTGGCGCGCCCTGACCTTCATCCGGCAACTGGCCGTGAATGCGGTGTTCCTTCTCGTGGTCGCCCTGGTTGTTTACACGATCTGGGGCGGTCGCGGCACGGTGCTGCCCGAACGGGCCGTTCTGCACCTTGCCCTGTCCGGCACGCTGGTCGAGCAGCGATCCGAAAGCCTGCTGTCCAACGAGCTGATCGGCGAGGATATCACGGGCGAAACCGTTTTGCAGGAGGTCATCGATGCGATCGACAGCGCCCGCGAGGACGACCGCATCAAGGGCATCCACCTCGATGTCAGCAAGCTGCAGGCCGCTTCGCTGAGCAAGCTCCAGGACGTCGGCTCCGCGCTGAAGCGGTTTCGCCAGTCGGGCAAACCGGTGATCGCCGCGTCCCACCTTTACACCCAGCGCGGGTACTATCTCGCGTCGCATGCCGACCGCGTCTACCTCAACCCGATGGGCGGAGTCCTCTTGACCGGGCTGGGGATCTACCAGAACTACTACAAAGACGCCCTGGACAAACTCCAGGTCCAGGTGCACGTGTTCAAAGTCGGCGATTACAAGTCGGCACTGGACCCGCTGCTGCGCAACGACATGTCCGATTTCGACCGCCGCGCCAACACGGCCGTGCTCGACGTGCTCTGGACTGCCTACAAAGAGGACGTCGCCGGTCAGCGCGGCATCGACCCGGCCGCGATCGACGATTACGTCAACCATTTCCCGGATCTACTCCGAACCGTCGACAACGACACGGCGCGACTGGCGCTCGCCTGCCGGCTGGTGGACGCGCTCAAAACCGCCGACGAGGTGCGGGCCGAGCTCGTCGGCTTGGCGGGCGAGGACCGCGCCGGGCAGAGCTACAACCGGATCAAGCTGGACGACTACGTCAAGGCAACGCTGCCGGGCGCTCGCCGGGGCGGAGCGGATCCGAAGCCGAAAGTGGGCGTCATCGTCGCCCAGGGGATGATCCTGGACGGGACGCAGCCGGCGGGCAGGATCGGGGGCGACTCGCTCGCGGCCTTGATCCGCAAGGCGCGCAAGGACAGCGCCGTGCGGGCGATCGTTCTGCGCATCGACAGCCCGGGGGGCAGCGCCTTCGCGTCGGAGGCCGTGCGCCGCGAGCTCGAGCTGGCACGCTCCGAGGACGGTCGCACGGTCGTGGTCTCGATGGGCTCGGTAGCGGCTTCGGGCGGGTACTGGATTGCCTCCGCTGCGGACGAAATCTGGGCGTCACCCACGACCATCACCGGGTCGATCGGCATCTTCAGCGCCTTCTCCACGTTCGAGCGCAGCCTGCAGTCGCTCGGGGTGTCCAACGACGGTGTGGGCTCCACGCGCATGGCCGATGCCTTCAACCCGAGCCGCCCCATGAACGCGCTGGCGGCGCAGGCGATGGACCAGGCCATGGCCCAGGGCTACGGCGTCTTCATCTCCCGGGTGGCCGAGGGCCGCAAGATGAGCCCCGAGGCGGTCGAGCGCATCGCGCAGGGCCGAGTCTGGGCCGGGAAGGATGCGCTCGAAATCGGGCTGGTGGACAAGCTGGGCGGCCTGACCGACGCGGTTGCGGCCGCGGCCTCCAGGGCCGGGTTGGAGGCGTTTTCGGTCGATTTCCTGCAGCAGCCGCTCACCCGGCGGGAAAGGCTCATAAAAGAGCTCAAGGACCTGTTCGCGGCCGCGGGCGGGCGCGTGGTCGAGATCGCCCGGCCGGAACAGGCGCTGCTGATGCGCGGCCTGGCCGGGACCGGGTTGCCGGAGATGGCGGCGCTGCTGAAAGAGCCTTTCGGAGTGTACGCTTACTGTTTGAACTGCAGCACTAATTGAAGGGGAAAGAGGCCGGCATGAAGGACAAGAAAGCCATCAAGCGGGAAGTACTGCACAAATTTCGGGCTCTCGGTGCCGAGACCAACGACACCCTGCCCTCGCACTGGATCGAGCTGGTTTACCTGAAGCGGTTGAACTCGGAAGAGAAGAAGCTGTTCAAGAAGGCCATCCAGGAGTTGACGACCATGGGCATCGTGGAAAACGTCGAAGGGCCCAGTCTCAACCTGCGTCTCACCCAGAAAGGCGAGAACCTGATCTACTCGGGTGAATCCGAAAAGGGTGCGCGCGAAGGCGGCCAGGGCCAGTCGGCATTTGAGTTCACCGGCAGCGAGCTTCAGTAGCCGGCCGGCGACACGCTCAACGCAAAAGGCGGCTCCGAGGGATCTTCCCTCCGAGCCGCCTTTTGCGTTGGGTGCGGATGATTTTTATTTGAACAGGTCGTTCAACAGGGATTCCCGGATCATCTTGTCCGCGATTTTGTCGGGCTGGATTTCGTAGGTCCCGTTTTCAACGCGGCTCTTGAGCTCGGCCACCTTGTCCGCCCGCACGTCCGGGATGGAGTCGAGCTGGGCCTTCGCATCCTGGACGCGCTTGGCGGTTTCGGAAATGACGACGGTGTCGGTCTTCGGGGCCTGCTGGGCCGGCCCGCCGACCGGGTTCTCGACTTTCGATTTGGCCTGGACCTGGTTGATGTAAGCATCCACCGGGTTCGGTTGGGTTTTTGAATGGATTTCCATGGTCTCTCCTTCTCGATCGCAATGCGAGCCGAACTCGCATATGCTGTAACTATCTTATCCTAAAGAGGATTCAGAGTCAAATCCTGTCGCTTCGGCGGCGACTCGTTCCACGCTCTTGATTCCATTATCGGCCCCGTTCCCAGGAACTTTAGCTTTTTTTCACAATTTTTTGCATTTTCCAAAAATCCTGGGTTGCCAGCTCCCCTCTCATAGACATAGGATGTGCGATCGCGTGGTCGGCCGAATTCGGCGCTTCAGCCTGCGGGAATTTTCTGGCAGCACCCGACCGGATGGGTGCCGAGGGTTCAACGATGACGGGGAAGCCTGCAGATGGTTCATGGTGACGAGAGCGCCTACCGGGCCGCGCTGGCCGGTGCGCTGAGGATTCTTTCGGCCCGGGACCACTCGGTGGCGGAGATCACGCGCAAGCTGGCCCGCCGCGGGTACGCGGAGGACGTCGTCCTTGCGGTCGTGACCGAATGCCTGCGGCTGAACTACCTGGACGATCGCCGATCGTTGGATCAGGCCATCGACCGCCTGAAACGCAAAGGCTGCGGGGTCCGGCGCATCCGCATGGAGCTGGCACAGAAGGGCCTGGCCGGCGCTGCAGCCGAGGACCGCCTGCGGGAATCCTTCGGGTCCGGCGAGGAACGTGCGGTCGCCCTGGCGGCGGCGCGCCGGAAATGGAAGGCTCTGCAAACCGAGCCCGACCCTCGCAAACGGGTGCAGCGCCTGCAACGATTTCTCTATTCGCGCGGATTTTCGGAGGGCATCATTTACGAGGTGTCCGCGGAACTGGACGCGCTCAGTACCTGAAGATCACGCGGAATTCGACCCCGTACCCCGTCGGGTCCGCGCGCACGACCTCGCCGGTGGCCCTGATGGTTGCCTTCGAGCCGGCCAGCGGGATGGTCATGGCGATCTCCTCCCCGATCTTCAGGCTGCGGCGGGTGGCGAGGAAAGCCCCTTTCGAGCTGACGTTCTGGACGCGCTCCCTGAAGGGTCCGGACGAGGTGAGGCAGTCGGCGAGCAGGGGCGACGACTCGTCGACCGCCAGCCGAAAATCCTTGCGGCGGCTGCTGTCATCGCCCGGCGGTGACTGGTTTTCAGGCTCCATCGACGCGAATCTCCCGGCGTAACGTGACGGTTTCCTCTCCAGTCTATCAAACAAACCGCCGGGCTCCAAATTCTGGGCGGCCGGCGGCCGCCCAAATTCTTGACTTCCGTGCCCCGTTCCGGCAAACCGGACCTGCAGGTGACAGGGGCGTTCACCCTCAACCGAAGGAGCCTTGTATGAAAATCGTCGTCATCGGCGGGGGCTGGTCCGGCTGCGCGGCCGCGCTCGCGGCGCGGCACCAGGGCGCAGAGGTGGACCTGATCGAGCGGACCGACATGCTGCTGGGCACGGGCCTGGTCGGCGGCATCATGCGCAACAACGGCCGCCACACGGCCGCCGAAGAGATGCTCGCCATGGGCGGTGGAGAGCTGTTCGAGCTCACCGATCGGAACACCCTGCACCAGGGCATCGACTTCCCCGGGCACCGGCACTCCAACCTCTACAGCGTCGCGACCATGGAGCCCATGGTGCGCAGCCATCTGCAGGCGCAGCGGGTGCAGGTGCACTGCGAGGTCCGCATCACCGACGTCGAAATGGCGGACGGCCGGATCCGTGCCGTTCTGGCGCGAAGGAACGAGGAGCCGCTGCGCTTCGAGGGCGCGGTGTTCGTGGATGCCACCGGGACCGCGGGCGGGCCGGCCAACTGCAACAAGTACGGAAACGGATGCGCCATGTGCGTCCTGCGCTGCCACTCCTTCGGGGGGCGCGTGAGCGTCACGGCCAAGGCCGGCGTCCAGGAGATGATCGGCCGCAAAGGCGACCAGGTGGGGGCCATGAGCGGCTCCTGCAAGCTGCTCAAGGAGTCGCTCGACCCCCGCATCGTCTCCGACCTGAACCGGACCGGGGTGGCCGTGGTCCCGCTGCCGCCTGCTCAGGTCCTGAAAGGCAAGCTTGGCCTCAAGTGCTGCCAGCAGTACGCGATCCCCGAGTTCGAGCAGAACCTGATCCTGCTCGACACCGGGCACGCCAAGCTCATGACCCCGTATTTCCCGCTCGAGCTGCTGCGCGCCGTGCCGGGGTTCGAAAACGCCCGCTACGAGGACCCGTATGCCGGCGGCCTGGGGAACTCGATCCGCTACATCGGCATGGCCCCGCGCGACGATGCCCTCAAGGTGGAGGGGGTGCCGAATCTGTTCTGCGCCGGCGAAAAGGCCGGGCTGCTGGTCGGCCACACCGAGGCCATCTGCACGGGCACCCTGGCCGGGTACAACGCGGTCCGGTGCGCCCGCGGGGAAGCGCCGCTGGTCCTGCCGGACACGGTCGCCGTCGGGGACGCCATCAGCTTCGTGCGGCGGCAGATGCGCGATGAGGGGATCCTGGGATTGAAGTACACCTTCTCGGGGTCCGTCTATTTCGAACGGATGAAAGCACGGGGAACGTACACGACCGACGGCCGCCAGATCGAAGAGCGCGTCGGCCGCGCCGGGCTCACCGGGGTCTTCGCCGGGCGGTGACGAAAGACGGGGGATTTTTCAGGCAGGACTGAAGTCGATGCGCATAAAAACGGCGGCGCACCGATTTTGCCGGTGCGCCGCTCTTGTTCGGAACGAGGTCGGTTAGAGCATGAAGATGGTCACGATGATCACCCCTACCAAGCCGGCCAGGGTGGGGACCAGGTTGCGGCGGGCGATTTCGACCGGGTCGGTGCCGGTGATGGCCGCGGCCGGGATGACCGCCCAGGGGATGATCGTTCCTCCCCCCACTACGATCGCGAAATACTGACCCACCGCCCCCAGGGTGGCCACGTCCAGCTGGGTCCCGGACCCGAGGGCCTGGGCGAGGGTTCCCACGAGCGGCAGGCCCGAGAACCCGGACCCGTCCAGCCCCGTGATGCCGCCCACGACCGCCTGGACGATCGCCACCGGGATGCGGCTCAGCGGAACCGCCTGGGCCAGCGCCTGGCCGAGGTCGAAAAGCAGCCCCTTGGCCCCCTCCCCAAAAATCTGCTTGGCCGTGCCCGGCGAGCCCATGAAGAAAAAGGCCGCGATCAGAAAGACGGGCGCGAAGATCTTGATGCCGAACATGAACCCGGCCCGCGTGTGCTCCGAGAGCTTTTCGAAGCCGTCCTTGCCGTAGACCCCCAGCCCGACGAGGACCATGATGAGGCAGACGGTCCCCCCGAGAAGCGCGGTCGCATCCCCGCCGCGCAGCTTGAACGTCAGCATGGCGACGATGTCCAGCAGGAACAGGGCCGCGATGACGACCAGCGCCACGCGCTTGAACCCCGGCGCGGCCTGCTGCCATCGCGCGGCTTCCTCCGCCGGGGGCCGGTCGAAGACCGTGCACTCGACCGGCTGGCAGGCGCCCGAGCGGATGTCCTTGAGGATGCTGCGGAAGGACAGGGGCAGGGCGATGCCCGCCCAGACGATCAGCATCGGAACGCTCTTGGCCATGACGTCGCCGGGGGCAATGCCGGCCGCCTTGGCCGTGATGCCGGGCGCGCCCTGGATGATGAAGTCGGTGGTGAGCGCACAGCCGTAGCCGAACATGCTGATGGCCATGGCCGCCCCGATCGGCGGCAGGCCGACCTTGATGGCGGCCGGCAGGAGCAGCGCCCCCACCAGCGCGATGGCGGGGGACGGCCAGATGATCCAGGCCACGATCAGGATCGTGACCCCCATGACCCAGAACGCCACGGCCGGTGTCTTCATGATGCCCTGGATGGGATTGAACATCATGCCGGCGATCCCCGTTTCCTCGAGCATCTTGGCCATGGCCACGATGAGCGAGATGATCACGACGACCCCCAGCAGGTCGCCGGCCGCGACCGTCACGGCGTTGAACACCGCCTGCACGGCCTTGATCAGGTCGCCCGTGACGACCCAGGACAGGACCAGCGAGCCCACGATACACACGAGCGGGGTTTCGCGCCGGAAGCACATGGTGGCCAGGATCACCACGATGAAACAACGCATACACCCAGTGAGCGGCGGTCAGCTCAACCATGACGAGCCTCCTTCGGCGTGAGGAGTTATTGGTGAGAAGATTGACGCGGAATCAGGAAATGAGGAAGCGTTTTTGCTTGGGTCGATGCTCTGTAGCCTGAAACCCGGCCCGTTGTAAATATGTCCGGGTGCCGGGTCGACGGTCAGTTCACGGAGGCGAAGGTGTTGCACTGAGCGAAACTGCCGGTCTCGAAGCCGCGGCGGAACCACTGCACCCGTTGCGCGGAGCTGCCGTGGGTGAAGGAATCCGGGCGTCACCTAGCCCGGCGCCTGGCGCTGCATCCGGTCGTCGCCGATGCTGCTGGCGGCGTTGAGCGCCTCCTCGATGTCGCCCTTTTCGAGGATATGGCGTGTCCGGTCGGCGTGGTGGGCCCACAGCCCGGCCAGGCAGTCGGCCTGCAGCTCCATCATGACGGAGAGCTTGTTGGCTTCGGCCTGGCCGGCGCGGGCTCTGCAGGGACTGGACCTTGTCGGCGATGCCGAGCAGGTTCTGGACGTGGTGGCCGATCTCGTGGGCGATGACGTAGGCCTGGGCGAAGTCCCCCGGTGCGCCGAACCGGTTCTTCAGGTCGTTGTAAAAGCTGAGGTCGATGTAGACCTTGCGGTCCGCCGGGCAATAAAACGGACCGACGGCGGCCGACGCCATGCCGCAGGCCGACTGCACGGCCCCGGAAAACAGGACGAGCTTCGGCTCCTCGTACTCCTGGCCCGAGCGCTTGAATATCGCACGCCAGGTGTCCTCGGTGTCGGCCAGCACCACGGAAACGAATTCCGCCAGCTGCTGCTCTTCCGGAGAGGCGCTGTGAGGGGCAGATTGGCGCGTGTCCGGCAGCGGCGTGATTCCCTGGTTGAGAATGATGGACGGGTCCACACCGAAATAGAGGGCCACGAGCACGAGCAGGATGGTGCCCAGCCCGCCTCCGACCATGCGGCCCGGTCGGGCCATCCCGCGGCGGTCCTCCACGTTGTCGCTTCTGCGGCCGTCGCCCCAGCGCATGCAGTCCTCCTTACCGGCAGCCGTCATTTTTCAACGCTGCCAACTATCTGAATGAGTGGGCCAATCATAGAGTTTCCCGCACGCAAGTCAAGCCGGGGGGTTGTTAAAGCCGGAGAAGGCCTTATCGTTTGTTTTATCGTTCACTCCGGAAACGCTTTGCCCACCTTTGGGTAGCTTGTTCTCTAAAGCGGGTTTCATCAGGCTTGGCACAACAGATCCAACCTGCTGACATTGTTACAAAGGTTGCTGCGGCGATGGAGTGCATGGTTTTTGCTTTTTAAGAAGTCAGTGACGGCAACCCGCAGGGGGATGTCAAGCGGGCTGCCGGCACGAAAAAAGGAGGGCATGGCCATGCTGCTGGAGGATAGCCGTCCTGCGCGCGGCATCGCGTGCAGTTGGAAAAACTGGGCCTTTGCGCTGGCGCTCGGGTTGCTGGTCTGCGTTTCCGACATTCGCTTGCCCGGGGAAGCGGTCCACGCCGGGGCCGCTGCGAACGTCGAAGCGGTTGCCGGGGTGTCGGCCTCTTCCGACTTCTTCACCGGCGACATGGATGATCTGCGGGTCGTCGACGTGCAGGCGACCGACTTCGTCCCGCCGGGCGAGCCGGCGCTGCTGCCCTTCGACCGCATCATTCACGAAGCGGCCGGGCGCTACGGGCTGGATGCGAATCTCATCGCGGCCGTGATCATGGCCGAATCCCAGTTCAACCCGGGGGCCGTGTCGAAGAAGGGGGCCAAGGGTCTGATGCAGATCATGCCGGTCACGGCCGACGCGCTCGACATGACCAACGTCTACTGCCCCGAGGAAAACATCGACGCCGGCTCCCGCCATCTCAAATGGCTGCTGGGGCGGTTCGACGGGGACGTCCGGCTGGCGCTCGCCGCCTACAACGCCGGCCTGCAGAACGTGCTGAGTTACAACGGGGTCCCCCCCTACCCGGAGACCCAAGCCTACATCGTCAAGGTCATGGGGCACTACGCGGCGATTAAGAACGCGTCGGTTGCCTTCTGATCGAGGGGGTGTTCACGGTTCGGGGCCGCCGGCCGGCCCGGGCGGTCGCATCCGGCTGCCCCGGACGAGAATCTGACCGTTGACGCGGATGGGCAGGGGATCCGAGCCGAATGACGCGCCGGCGCTGCGCGCCTGAGCGTGCAGGTGCAGGTGCGGTTCCGTCGAGCGACCGGAATTCCCTACCCGGGCGATCGGCTGCCCCGTCCGCAGCGCCTCTCCCGTGGCGACCCGCACACTGCCTTCCATCAGGTGTGCCAGCAGGACCTGCCCCCCATCGCAATCCAGCAGCACGAAATTTCCGGCCGGCGGCGCCTGCTCCGGGTCGACCGTGCCTCGGTCCGGCAGCGTGTTTTCGACCTGCGCGACCAGGCCGGTGCAGGGTGCGTACACCGGCTCCCCATAGATGAAATAGTCCTCCAGGGCTGCCGGGAGGATTCCCGCCGCCCTGCGTCCCCAGCCGTCCACCTTCACGAGATCCACGGCGTAGCTCTGGCCCCGGTAGCCTGCAAGCTCAGGCCGACGCAGGGTTTTCATGTGGGGGTTGATCAGGATCGAGTAGCCGCCGTTAACGGTGTAGAAGACCCCGCCTTTGACCGGGGAGGACAGCCGGAGGGTCTCCGGGCCGGGCGGGTCGTATCCCAGGAGCGCAGCCGCGACGGCGGCCAGGCAGACCGCGCTTACGGCCGCATACGAGCCCAGGCGCCACCGCGTGCGCCCGGGGGTTGCGGGGGTTGGATCCGAGAAGGGCTCCCGCCGCAGGCGTCGCCAGGCGGCCCAGGCCGCAGGCCCGGCGACAACGGCATACCCCCACAGCACGCCCGATGGGATCAGAAGCCAGACGCCCGCGACCGCCAGAAGGCCGCCGTAGGACGCCGCGACCAAGAGCTTCAGCCCGAACTCGAGCGCTCCGGAGACGCGCCCGGCCGCAATCCAGGCGATGATGCCGATCGGCAGAACGGCCTGGCCGATCAGGGTGACCCAGACGATGTCCGCCATCGGACCGATTGCTCCACGCGTGGTTTGAGAAGATCTGGCGGGGTGTTGTATGTGCTGACAGGATAAGAGCAGGCTCGGACGGGGTCAATGCGGCGGCCGTCGCGAGGCGAGAGTTACGGAATGTCGCGGGAATCCCGAGAGCCTTCGGCAAAGGCAAAGAACGCGCCCCGCAGCCGGGGCGGCATTTCGGCGAAGCGGATGCCCAGGGCCGTCACCCGGTAGCCGTTGAAGACCACCTGCCGCTTGCGCACGATGCGCCCCGTGATCGAAAGGCTGAGGTCTCCGGCCGGAACGCAGACGCGGACCGCACGGTCCACGAGGCTGTCCGACAGTTCCCCCGCCTTCGGCCCGCTGCCGTTGGCTTCGGGGATGAAGGACACCCCGCTGACCGAGAGATCGCTGCAGAACCCGGTCATGTCCACGGGCGGCCCGCCGGTCGCGGTCGGCAGGATGGTCAGGTTCAATTTGATCGAGACCGAGTAGCGCTCGCCGCGGCGCACCGCGCTCGACGGGTGCGCCTCCCGTTTGCCGGCGCGGATGCCGCACAGCCGGATGAGACCGCCTTCCAGGTTGGGGAATCGGCGGCTGGCCCGCATGAGGTGGGACTTCGAAAGCACCAGCAGCTCCGCGCGCGTGACGGTTTCCACGTGCGACCGTCCGGCGCTCTCGCCGTTGAACGGATACACCTCCCCGAAGGCGTCGGCCTCGCGCAGCATGCGACTGGCCTCCCGGCCGGGCCGCGGTTTCTGGGAAACCATTTCGTAGCTGGCCTCGCGCAGCTGCCCCGCAACGACCAGGTACAACCGGTTCTGGGGTGCGCCGGCCTTCATCAGGGTCCTGCCGGCCGGCGCCCGCACGCGCTGGAAGCGCGCGAAAACGGCCATGCGCTCCGGCGGGGTCAGCCCCTGGATAAAGCTGTCGACCGGCGCCCCCTTGTGGACGGCCCGGCCGAGGGCCAGGTGGAAGTCGAGGAGCTGGTCGGGGCGCGGCCGCTGCAGCGCCCACTGCAGGGTTTTCGCGACCCACGCCTGAAACGGACGGCCGGCCGCGAGAAAGCGGGCCGCCGCCCCGGCGTAGTGCTCCGCGGCCGCCGCCCGCTGGTGGTTCGCGGCCAGCAGGTCGGCGTGCATTTTCAACAGCTCGGGGCGATCCGGGTAGTCCTTGAGGATGCTGGCCGAGGCCTCTATGGAGTCGATCACGATCGACCCGTCTATGACGTGCTCGGGGATGGTTTTCGTCATCACGCCCTCGGTAGCCCTTGTCCGCCCAGCGGAGGCCCTGCCGCCGGCAGGGGGATCGCCTCCATGGTGCTATCGGCCGCTCAGCCGCAAGGCTTGAGCCCCCAGGCCCGTGCGCCGGGAGCGAGCGTTGCCAACCGGCGCCAAAGGCGGTATGGATAAGAAGCCGACGGGCGCGGCTCCGCTGTGGCAATCGGACCGGGCCCCGACGGCTTTATTCATTTGGAGGGGACGGGAACCGTGCGGGAGTCGATCGACCGGGAACGCCCGTGGCGCGCCGCCCTGCGCCGCGGCCTGCGCAAGGGAGTCAGCGGCTGCCTCTGGATGTTGAAAATCCTCGTGCCGCTCTCGCTCGCCACGGCCCTGCTCGATTACAGCGGCTGGCTGTACGAGCTCGACCCCGTCCTGGCGCCGCTCATGGGGGTGATCAGCCTGCCCCCCGCGGCCGCCCTGCCGATCCTGGTCGGGCTGGGGGCCGGGATTTACGCGTGCATCGCCGCCATGGCGATGCTGCCGTTGAGCCAGGAGCACATGACGATCGTCACGGTGTTCGTCCTGATCGCCCACAGCCTGCCCCAGGAAGCGATCATCCAGGCGAAATCCGGCATTGGTTTCCTGAAGTCCACGGGCGTGCGGCTGACCGCCGCGTTCCTGAGCTGCCTGGCGGTCGCCTGGATTCTTCAACCGGCGCACGGCGAGGTCGCCGCCGCCGTCACGCACACCTCTCTCGCACTCGGCCCCTTTCTCGCGAAGTGGGGCCTCGACATGGCCCGGCTGGGGCTCAAGATCCTGGTGATCATCGTGGGGGTGATGGTCCTGATCGAGCTGCTCAAGGCCTACAACCTGGTCGACCGCGTCGCCTCGTTTCTTGCGCCCCTCCTCCAGGCCATGGGCCTGCACCGCCGCGCCGGGCTGCTCTGGCTGACGGGGGCCCTGTTCGGGCTGGTCTACGGTGCGGCGGTCATCGTCGAGCAGTCGCGGGAGCTGAAGATCAGCCGGGAAGAGATCGAAAAACTCCAGCTCTCGATCGGCATCAACCACGCCATGATCGAAGACTCCCTGCTGTTCCTGCCGTTCGTGGTCAGCCCGCTCTACGCCTGGCTGCCGCGCCTGGCGGCTGCGATTGCGGTCGTCTACCTGATGACCCTCTGGTTCAAGCTGCGCCCGGCCGGCGGCGGAGCGGCTTGAATTCAGAGCCGCCGGCCCTATCTTGCCTCCGGATCCGCTTCGAATCCACCTTATTAATCGTCCCGAAATAGTACCGTCATGCCGGACTTGATAAGCCTGCCCCGTACCACGATACGGGGGCATCCAAAACAGATTGACTGCACTGGATTCCGGCTAAAAGCATGCCGGAATGACGACGTAAGGACAATTATGCGACCCCTAATAAAAGGAGGCCATGATGGTCAAGATCGGAGCGAAAGCGCCTGCTTTCTGCCTGCCCTCGGCGGAGCGGGAGAACGTGTGCCTGAAGGATTTCACCGGCCGGTGGACGGTCCTGTACTTCTACCCGAAGGACAACACCGGCGGCTGAACGGCCGAGGCTCTGGAGTTTTCAGAGCAGAAGGCCCAGTTCGCGGCCCTCAACGCAGCGGTCGTGGGGGTGAGCCCGGATTCGGCCGAGTCCCACCGCAAGTTCATCGCGAAGCACGGGCTCGCCGTCGAGCTGCTGAGCGACCCGGATCAGGCGGTGCTCAAGGCCTACGGCGCCTGGGGCAAGAAGCAGATGTACGGCAAGGAGTACGAAGGCGTCATCCGCTCGACCGTCCTGATCGACCCCAAGGGAGTGGTCCGCGCACACTGGCCCAAGGCGGCCTCCAAAGGCCACGCCGCCGAGGTGCTGGCCGAGCTGAAGCGGATGGGGTGAGGTTGCCGGCCGGGGTCAGCGGCCGGCGGGGGGTGCGAGAATCTCTGCGATGATCGGGATCAGCCCGCGGAAGTCGACCGCCATTTCTTCGGATAGACTGCGGGCTTCCCCCGGGCCGTACGCCCGCCCGAAGCGCACGCGGATCGGGATGCCGCGCTCGCGGCACCAGCCGTCCAGCGACGCCTTGGTCATGCTGCCGACGGCGATCGCCCCCGCCCGGTGCGCCCATTCGAAATGCGGCCCGTCGCCGCCGCTGTCGCCCATGACCACGACCCGGCCGGCCGGAATCCCCTCGGCCGCGGCCAGCGCGGCCGTGTTTTTCCCCTTGTCCGCGGTCTCCGCCAGCTCCAGGATGGTCCCCGGGTCGGCCGGGCCGCCCGGGTAGCGCACGAGCGGGTTGGCGGAAATCACGGGCACCCGCGGCAGCAGCCCCTTCGCGAACACCCGCTGGAAATAGCCGATCATGCCGGTCGTGTTGAGCATGAAGAGGACCCCCTGCCCGCGGCACCACTCGATCAGTTCCGGGACCCCTCGGTAAACCGCAAACTCCCGGTCCAGGTAGGCGTCCATCATCTCCGCGGTGACCGGTTCGGGCAGGGCCTGCCGCACGCGGTCACAGGCCGCGCCGAGCGAGATCCGGTTGCCGGTGTAGGCTCGGAACACCTCGTCCAGGCTCGCGCGCAGCTGCGGGAAATTCCACGCGATGAAATCGAAGGGGCCCGAGGGCGAAAGGCATTCGCTCCAGTCGGACGAGAATACAGCGGTGCAGTCATGCGCCATTATGGGAATCCTCCTCAGGGGGATCCAACCGCAGGCCGGACGATTTGTCAAACCCGGCCGGCGGGAGCGCAAGAAACGGGTGGATGGGGTGCAGGCCCGGGTGTATAGTCGGTCAACATTCCACCAGAGGAGGCCGACCATGACCCAGGGGGAATTCTCCGGCGCCAGCCGCGACTACGACCGGATCGAAAAAGCGATCCGCTTCATCGAAACCCGCTTCGAGGAGCGTCCCGGTCTGCAGGAGATTGCAGGCCACATCGGCATGAGCGAGTTTCACTTTCAGCGCCTCTTCAGCCGCTGGGTCGGCATCAGCCCCAAGCGGTTCCTGCAGTTCCTCACCAAGGAGCACGTGAAGGCGCTGCTCGCGCAGCGTCCGGTGCTGGAGGCCGCGCTCGCGGCCGGCCTCTCCGGCCCCGGCCGGCTGCACGATCTGTTCGTGACGTGCGAGGCCGTGACCCCGGGCGAGTTCAAGGCGCAGGGACGCGGGCTCGTGATCCGCCACGGCATTCACGCGAGCCCGTTCGGCGAGTGCCTGGTCGGCCTGACGGAGCGGGGGGTGTGCTGGCTGTCCTTCGTGCCCGACGGCAGCCCGGACGACCGGGTGGACGAGATGCGGAGCGCCTGGGCGAACGCCCGCTTCGTCGAGGACCGGGCGGCCACGCGCGCGGTGGTCGCGCGCATCTACGATCCCGCGCGCTGGCGGGCGTCCGACCCGCTGCCGGTCCTGGTCAGGGGCACCAACTTCCAGATCAAGGTCTGGGAGGCGCTGCTGCGCATCCCGCTCGGCACGGTCGTCGCCTACGAGGACCTCGCGCTGCAGAGCGGATTCCCCAAGGCCGTGCGCGCCGTGGGCAGCGCGGTCGGCAAGAACCCGGTCAGCTTCGTGATCCCCTGCCACCGGGTGGTGCGCAAGACGGCCGACTTCGGCAACTACGGCGGCGGACCGGCGCGCAAGAAGGCCATGCTGGCGTGGGAGTCTGTCTTGGCGGAATCGCACGTATTTTAAACAGGACGAAGCATGACAATTCAACTTCCGGAAGTCGACCGGGTCGAAGTCCTCACCCTGCAGGACAACACGATCGACATCGCCGCCAACGACGGGACCGAGGTCGTGCAGCGGGCCTCCTCCGAGGACAGCCGCGGCAACCGCGTGAGCATCCTGGCCGAGCACGGGTTCTCGGCCGTGGTGTCGGTCTTCGAGCAGGAGCGGGCGCACAAGGTGCTCTTCGATTTCGGGTTCTCGGAAACCGGGGCGCTGCAGAACGCCCGCACGATGGGGGTGGAGCTGAGCGGGGTGGAGGCGCTGGTGCTCTCGCACGGCCACATCGACCACCACGGCGGGCTGCCGGCCATCCTCCGACACATCGGCCGCAAGGGGATCGAGCTCGTGGTGCACCCGGCCGCCTTCCGCGACGCACGCTACCTCAAGGTCTCCGACGCGCGCGCGATCCGCCTGCCCACCCCCGACCGCGAGCGGCTGGAGCGCGAAGGCGCCCGGGTGGTCGAGGCGGCGCAGC
>CAWHEZ010000047.1:0-133378 GCA_963828345.1 uncultured delta proteobacterium | reverse complement strand
TGGGTTCGATGAAGCAATTGTTCTTCACAAAGCGATCCATTTCTTCCTTGCTGATGCGGCCCTGGTCCACGAAGAACTGGGCGATGGCCGTCATCCAGGCTTTGGTCTTCTCTGGGTTGGTCAGCAGGCCGATCTGCTCGTCCGGGGTGAAGAGTGGCCGCAGCTCGAACTCCTTGGCCACGAATTCTTTTGACAGCTCAACGCCGGCGTATTCGTTAAAATACTTGTGCAGGCGCTCCGTGCCCCACTTGGGGTCGGTTTTCATCTTGGCGACCATTTTCATGTACTGGTCCAGCCACGCGACGACCTGGTCGGGGTTCTTCTCGGCGTATTCCTTGCGGACGATGATGGCGCCCGGGATCATGACACCGGCGCGCGCGCCGGAGGAGACCTTTTTCCAGCCCCGGCCCTCGGCGATGTAGCTGAACGGGGCCCACATCTGGAGGATGTCGCCCTGGCCGGAGGCGAAAGCGGCGACGGCCTGGCCCTGCTCGATCTGGATGATCTGGACGTCCTTGTCGGTCAGGCCGAGGGCCTTCAATGTCGAAGACAGTGCGTAATGGCCGGTGGAAACGGTGGTGCAGAGAATTTTCTTACCCTTCCAGTCGGCGGAAGTCCCGTAAAGGTTGGGGTACTTCGGGTTGGCGCCCTTGGTCTTTAGCAGCGGGGAGTCCGCCCGCACCCACAGGTCGTTCGTCTCCGACTCGTCGTTGGAGATGCCGATCATCAGGGCCCCGTAGCGGATGCTGGACATCATCATGGGTACGGTCCCGATGGCTCCCACATCCCATTGGCCGGCCGCCAAGGCTTCCACCTGGGGGGCGCCGGACGGGAAGAGGGTGTACTTGAGATCGATGGGCAGATCCTTGGTCCCCTGCTCCATGATCTGCCAGGTGGGCATCCCGTGCATCGTGGGCTGGCCGCTCACCCGCACCAGGGGCTTGTCGGCGGCCATGAGCCGGGAACGCCGCCAGAAGGCACAGGCAGCAACCGAGGATCGCGAGCTTAATCGTCATTCGTTTCATGGCTGATCATCCCTCCTTGAGTGTGTGAAACTCCGAACTGTTTCCTCCAAGGGCGCTCCCGTTGCCGTTCAGCGCCCGCCCAACGTCGTCATCCGCCGCCGATCAGCGGAATGACCGTAACCCGTTCACCGTCGTGCAACTCCTGGTCGAAACGTCCGTCCTGACGGTTGACCATCAAGACACCGACGTCGTCGACCCCGATTCCGAGCGCCGCCAGCAGATCGGACACCCGGGCCCCGTCGGCCAGGCGCACCCGGCCGTCCGCCGGGCGGCGGCACTTCAGGGGTTCGAACAGTTCGACCTCGACGTCCATGCCGCCTCAGTTGTCCAGCAGCCAGTAAAGGCCCAGCTCCACGAGCTTGCCCCGGGTCGGACGGCCCTGGGCATCCCAGCCGGACATGTCGTAGTAGAGCTTGACGAGGTCCTTGAAGGCCTCCGGATCGATGCGCTTGCCCTTCAGCGGGCCGCCGGGCATCTCTTCGAACCAGCGCGAGATGAGCGTGTCGTCCTTGGGGGTGAACCCCTCGCGGTTGTTGAACACCCGGGCCATGACGTTGGAGCGTTCGGTCGCCTGGACCAGCTCGTGAAGGCTCACGTCCCAGCCGGTGACGGCACCGACCGCTTCGACCAGACGGCCGAAGGTCATGGCGTGGATCGGCACCGAGGTGAAATTGCAGAGGTTGAGGACATTGTTGATCCCCCAGGCCTTCTGCCCGATGAAGAAAAAGCGCATCTTGGCCTCGTCGGTCTTCAACGGGTCGACCGGGTCGTAGAGGCCCATGGGGTAGAGCTTGCTCACCCCCTCGCCCTGGAACGCCACGTCGTGCGGGGTTTCGATGTGGTCCGCGCCGGTAGGCGAGAGGGCGAACCCCATCGCCATGCCGGTCTTGCCTCGTCCGTCGTGGAAGGCCAGCTCCTGGCCCTTGATGTGGAAGGCGAACTTCTCACTACCGCGGCCGATTTTCTCGGAGGCGCGCTTGACGCCCTCGGCCAGCACATCGCCCAGCCCGTTGCGGCCGGCGATCTGCTCGATCAGCCAGATCATGGCGTCGGCATCGCCGTAGCGGAGGGTGCGCCCGCCGGTGTCCTTTTCCGTCAGCACGCCGTTCTCGAAGCACTCCATGGCGAAGGCGATGACCGCCCCGGTGGAGACGACGTCGAGCCCCTGCAGGTTGCAGATCTGGTTGCCCCGTGCCACCGCCGGCAGGTTGTCGACGGCCAGCATGGAGCCGAGCGCGGCCAGGGATTCATACTCGGCGCCGCCGAAGCGCTTGTCGAGCGGGTACTTCTCGTGCTCGAGCTCCACCCGGCGCTTGCAGCGCACGGCGCAGGCCCAGCAGGTGCTGTTCGAGTGGAAGATGGTTTCGTGGTAGGCCGGCGCCGAGAGCTTGTCCGCACCGTCGAAAACACCCTCCTTGAAGTTGCGGGTCGGCAGAAACCCGCCGTCGTTGATGCCCTTGACCAGGCCGGTGGTGCCGAACTTCGTGAGTCCGACGTTCGGCGGGTGGGTCTTGATGCGTTCGTTGTGCCAGCGCCCGATCTCCTTGACCTTCTCGGGGTCCGCCATCTGCAGTTTTTGGGTGCCGCGCACCGCCATGGCCTTCAGGTTCTTGGAGCCCATGACGGCGCCCATGCCGGTGCGGCCGTTGTAGTGCTCGAGATCGTTCTGCACGCAGGCGTAGCGCACCAGCCGCTCGCCGGCCGGTCCGATCGAGACCACGCGGATGCGCTTGTCCTCCAGTTCTGCTTCCAGCTGCTCGAGCGTCTGCCAGTTGTCGAGCCCCCAGAGGCCCGCCGCGTCCCTGATCTCGACCGCCCCGTCCTTGATCCACAGGTATACGGGCTTGGCGGCGCGCCCGTGCACGATGAGGGCGTCGAAGCCGGCAAACTTGAACTCGGGCCCCCAGTAGCCGCCGGCCTCGGTCTCGGCGAACCCGCCCGTCAGAGGAGATTTCGCCCCGACGGTGTAGCGGTTGAAGCCCGACAGCGGCGCGCCGGTGACGACGCTGCAGGCAAAGATCAGAATGTTCTCGGCGGACAGGGCGTCCGTTCCGGGCTTCAGGTTTTTGAGCAGGTAATACGAAATGAAGTTGGAGCCGCCCATGTAGGTGCGGTACCATTTTTCTTCGGGTTCCTCGACATGCCAGGACCCCTTGCTCAGATCCACATGCAGGATTTTACCGTTGTATCCGTTAGGCATGTATCCCTACCTTTCAATCACGCCGTCTCATGGCACCGGGTGGGCATGGTGCCCGGGAGTCCTTCAAAAGGAGCTCCCGGGGGTTTCCATTCCAGATATTACTTGATGATCTTGTAAATGGCGTTGCAGTCTTCCTTGCCGTAGCCGGCCTCGCTGCCGCGCTTGAGATAATCCAGGGCGGTCTGCATGGTCTTGGCGTCGTTGCCCCAGGCCTTGGCCATCTCGCAGCCCAGGCGCACGTCCTTCAGCGCGAGATCCAGGCCGAAGCGGCTCTTGAAGTCCCCGCCGGCGATCCACGGCCCGCGCACGTCCATCTGGAAGCTCTTGGCGCCGGTGTCGTTGAGCAGCTCGATGCAGGTATTTCGGCTCGATGCCGGCCTTCTCGCCGATGCGCACGCCTTCGGCCAGCACGGCCAGGTTGGTCATGCCGACGAGGTTGCTGATCAGCTTGAGGGCGCAGGAGGCCTCGACCTCGCCGAGATAGTAGACGGGCTTGCCGACGATCTGCAGCAGGGAGAGCATCTTCTCGTAGACGGCTTTCCTGCCGCCGACGAAGATGGGCTCCTCGGCCTTTTCGGCGTGGGCCGGGGTCTTGCCGAGCGGGCATTCCAGGAAGTCGATCCCCCGGGCCTCGGCCGCGTCGGAGAGCTTGCGGGCCGTGCCGGGGTCGATCGTGCTCACGTCGATGTAGGTCGCGCCCTTGCGCATCTTCGCGAGCAGGCCCTTTTCTCCCAGCATGACCGACTCGAGGTGCTGGGGCAGCGGCAGGCTGGTGAAGACCACGTCGGCCGCGGCGAGTCTCGTCGAGGCTTGCGGCGGCGCGGCCGGTGGTGCCGGCGGCGAGGGTGGTTTTGACGGCCTCGGGGTTGAGGTCGTGGACGAGGACGGTTTTTCCGGCGCGGATCAGGTTGCGGGCAAGGCCGCCGCCCATCTGGCCGACGCCGATGAATCCGATTTGCATGAGAGTTTCTCCTTCACTGCGGGTGCCGGGGGAACGCTGTCGACCGCTGCAGGCCCGGTGTGCCCACCGGCCGGCCCCGTTGGCGTTGAACGGTTGCGGCGGGAGGGGGCGGCCAGCCGTCCCCTCCCGGGTGAACGGATCAGGCGCTTTCGTACAGCTTGGTGAGCACGAACTCCTCGTGGCCGAGGGCCTCCTGAGCCGTGAGCCGCCCGTTGCAGGTGCGGACGAGCATCTCGATCAGGTTGTCGCCGGACTGGTCGAGGGTCATCTCGCCCCGCAGAATGGCCGAGCAGTCGTAGTCGACGTGCTCGCTCATGGTCTTGGCCGTGATGGGGTTGGCCGTCAGCTTGATCACCGGCTCGATCGGGTTGCCGATGATGTTGCCCTGGCCCGTGGGGAAGAAGTGCGCCACGAAGCCCGCCGCCGCCCACAGCGTCACGGCCTCGGCCGCGGCGCTGGAGGTGTCCATGAACCACAGCCCCGGCTTGGTGGGCGCCTCGGCCTTGTCCAGCACGCCGACGTACTTCACCTTCTTGCCGATCTTCTGCAGGTTGCCGAAGGCCTTCTCCTCGATGGTGGTCAGCCCGCCGCGGATGTTGCCCTTGGTCGGCTGGGAGCCGGAAAGGTCGTCGGTCTTGTTGTCGTCGATCATCTTCTGGTAGGCGTTGAAGGTGGCCATGAACTGGGCGCCGATCTTGGGGGTGGCCGCACGCTCGCGGCAGACCATCTCGGCCCCGGTGATCTCGCTGGTCTCACCGAAGCTCGTGGTGGCGCCCATGGCGACCAGCTTCTCGATCGCGTTGCCCACGGTCGGGTTGGAGGCCAGGCCGCTGGTGGTGTCGCTCTCGCCGCACTTCACGCTCACCCAGATCTCCTTGAGATCCACCGGCTCGCGGCGCAGCTCGCTCGCCCACTGCACGTACTCCTTGGCCTTCCAGCAGGCCATCTCCACGGTCTTGAACTCGCCGAAGCGCTCGATGCTGAACCCCGCCACGGGCTTGCCGGTCTTGGCGATGCCCTCCACGATGCGGTTGGTCCAGTCCGGCTCGATGCCGATCACCACCACCGCGGCCACGTTGGGGTTGGCGCCGGTGCCGATCATCGTGCGGAAGAACAGCTCCAGGTCCTCGCCGAACTGCAGCCGGCCGTAGGCGTGCGGGATGGCCTTGGTGCCCTTGACGTTGTAGGCCACCTTCTCGCAGGCGGCGTTGCTCAGGTCGTCCAGCGGCAGGATGACCACGTGGTTGCGAATGCCGACCCGGCCGTTCTCCCGGCGGTAGGCGAACACTTTCGGGTTTTTGGGCTTGGCCATGGTTACCACCTCCTCGTCTTCAGATTGTGAATGTGCACGTGCTCGCCCACCTTGATGTCGGCCACAATGCGTCCGATGTCGTGGCCGTACTTGATCACGGAGTCTTCCTTCTTGAACTTGGTCAGCGCGATCTTGTGCCCGAGCGGGATGTCCTGCAGGGCCTTGACCTTGACCTTCTTCTGGCTGTCCATGTACAGCCCGCTGACCGTCTCGCCCGCCTTGATGTCGACGGTGGCGACACCGACGTTGTCGGCTTGCTCGTGTACCAGGAATTGAATCATCTGCTTCCTCCTCTGGGGTTGATGGGCGTCTGCGCTGAAAGCCCAATTTCCGCGTTGCGCTTCGCCCCGCGTCCGCTGCGGCGTACAGGGAGTACGCCTCGCGGCGCGGGCCTTGCGCGCCTTGAACTTGGGCTTTGAACGCAGCCGTCCGGGTTAGTGGTTCTCGCTTGTATGTTCTCCGAAGCGGCCCGGGGAGCCTTGCGCCGCTGAAAGCAGCTGTCCGGTTACGGCTTTCGGTAGAAGTACGTCGTGTTGGCGTTGGGGATGATCGCCAGGCGCGGGGAGCCCTCGAACTCCTCGACCCACTCCTCCAGGACCGTGGCCGGGTCCGCCGCGCGCAGGTGGCACTTGCCCAGGATGCCGGCGTCCAGCTCGGAGCAGACCGCCACGTCGTAGTTCACCAGCGTCCGACCGAAGAGATAGGCCTTGTGCGCCCCCATGCGGAACCCCGATGCCTTGAAGTCCCGCACGACCTCCTCCGGCGAGCTGAACTGGGACACGTAGTCGAAATAGATGTCGTCGCCCACCCCCTGCGGCGAGGCGGCCAGCAGCAGGATGTGGCCGCCGGGCTTCAACGCCTGGGAGGCCAGGTTCAGACCCTTCTGCGCCTGGTAGAGGCAGATGTCCTTGGGGTAGCCGCCGCAGGAGGCGACCACGATGTCGTAGCGTTCCTCGATGCCCACGCCGTAGACCGACGCGCAGGTGGCGGCACAGGCCTCGAGCACCGCAGCGGGCCGGCCGGCCGCGAGCTGCACGACCTGCTTGTCGGCGTCGAGCACGTAGTTGACCGCCAGGTCGATGCCGACCATCTCGCCCGCCTCGGTCTGGTCCTCGCGCACCGGGTTGCCCGCGAGCTGCCCCACGTAGGCGTTGGGCTCGGACATGAGGCTGTGGTTGCGCTCGATGGTCTCGGGCGCCGCACAGCCGATCACCACCCCCTTGGAGCCGCCCGTGAAGCCCACGAACTGGTGCGGGTCGACCTGTCCGATCACGAGCTTGAGCTCCGCCGCCGCGTACGCCGCGTTGATGCGCACCGGCGTCCCGCGGCGGGTGGCGCCGAAGTCGCGCATGGGGGCCGAGCGCGCGTCGTGGGCGACCACCGCGCAGCCGGCCGCGATCCCCGCGGGCAGGATGCGCTCGATGGCGGCCTGGTCCGCCGGCGGGTGCAGGCCGCCGCCGACATAGATCGTCACGTGCTCGGCCAGCGGCCCGGGCAACCCGGCCTGGAGCCGCTGCAGCAGGCGGGGCAGGAGCGCAGGCAGCGGGGCAGGGCGGGTCTCGTCGGGGACGGCGATCGCAACCGTGCGCGGGCGCCGCCGGGCAAGCAGCTCGTCCAGGGGCTCGCAGCCGACCGGCGCGCTCAGCGCCCGGTCCAGCGCCGCCGCGACCGAGGGCAGCACCGGGGCCGCCTGCGGCTGCAGGATATCGGCCGAGGCCCTCTTCGGGACCCGGATCGTGATCTTGCCGTCGCCGTACTTGAGATCGACGCTTGCGATTCGCTCAGACGTTTTCATTGAAGTGGCCTGCCGGAGAATGATATACGCCGATTCGTCGGTCTGCAGTCCACTATGCAAAACGACTGGCCACGCGCTATTTCTATACAACTAGCTGAATTAAAATGATTAAAAAAAACTAATCGCCGGACCCGCTGCCCAAAATTAGTGCCGGATATTGGGCGCAATGCCGAAATTTTAGTTTGAATTTTCGTCGCGATAAATAATAGAGAAGGCCCCGATGCAGCGTAAAGCTTCGACCCGAAAGAGGAGATGAAGCAGAACATGCAGTGGAACGCGGAAACCCGTTACAAGATGCTGCTCGAGATCAACAACGCGGTCGTCACGCGCACCAACCGCGAAGACCTGTTCCAGGCGCTGGCGAAGGAGGTGCGCAAGCACGTCGCCTTCGACCGGATGGCGATCAACCTCTACGACGCCGCCTCCAGCTCGATCAGCTACTTCGCGGCGGCCGACGGGATCCAGCCGGGCGGCGTGATGACGCGCCTCAGCCGCCCGCTCGCCGACGGCGCGATCGCGCGGATGGTGGTCCAGTCGCGCCAGCCCACGATCATCGACGACCTGCGGCGCTACAAGGACCTGTCCTCGATCGGGGCCATGGTCGAGGCCGGGCTGACGGCCACCATGGCCTTCCCGATGCTCGTGCGCAACCGCATCCTGGGCTCGATCCACTTCTCCTTCCGCGACTCCCCGGAGCACATCTCGGAGCTGACCCAGGTGCTGACGGACGTCTCGCGCCAGGTGGCGATCGCCGTGGACAACATGCTGGCCTACACCGGGCTCGAGAACGTGAACCGGAACCTCGAGCGCGAGAAGGCCTTCCTGCTGCAGAGCAGCGAGGAGTACCCGCGCGACGAGTTCTTCCACGCCTCCGCGGCCATGGCCGAGATCATGCGGACCATCGGGCAGGCGGCCGACACGGACGCCACCGTGCTGATCACGGGCGAGACCGGCACCGGCAAGGACTACCTGGCGCGCTGCATCCACAACCTGAGCTCGCGCCGCAACCACTTGTTCGTCAAGACCAACTGCCCGGCGCTGGCGGCCTCGCTGTTCGAGAGCGAGCTTTTCGGCCACGCGAAGGGCGCCTTCACCGGGGCGGACGACCGGCGCGTCGGCCGCTTCGAGCTCGCCCACGGCGGGACCATCTTCCTGGACGAGATCGCGGAGCTGCCGATCGGGCTGCAGGCCAAGCTGCTGCACATCCTGCAGGACGGCCAGTTCGAGCGCGTGGGCGACAGCCGGCCCGTGCAGATCGACTGCCGCATCATCGCCGCGACGAACAAGGACCTGCAGGAGGGCATCCGGGCGGGCACGTTCCGGGAAGACCTCTTCTACCGGCTGAACATCGTCTCGATCCACGTCCCGCCGCTGCGGGAGCGGCGCGAGGACATCCCGCTGCTCATGCGGCAGCTGACGCTGATCCAGGCGCGCGAGATGAACCGCCCCGAGCCGCGCTACAGCAGCCGCGCGCTCGAACGGCTGTGCGACTACGCGTGGCCGGGCAACGTGCGCGAGCTCAAGAACCTGGTCAAACGCATGGTCATCCTGCGCGCGGGCGACCGAATCTCGGCCGAGGACGTCGAGAAGATCATCGAGTCCGCGCGGCCGCGGGGACAGCGCGCGACCGAGGACCTGTCGAGTCTGAGGGACAGCGAGCGACAGCACATCGTGAAGGCGCTGGCCCGCACGCGCGGGGTCCTGGGCGGGAGCCGCGGGGCGGCGGCGATCCTGGGGCTGCCGCGCTCCACCCTGCAGTACCGCATCCGCAAGCTGCGCATCCAGCCCCAGGATTACCTCAGATGAGCAGCTGCCCGATGCCCAAGCAAGCAGATAGCGAAATTGAGATTGCCTCTTGGACACGACATTTCTCCTTAAGTCGATTCTTGACAACCCAAAAGATTACATATTAGAAATCGACAAACTCGCTCACCTTTAGCCGATTTCCTTTCTTCTCCTTCGTGATTCGCCTCGGCTGAAATCTGATACAGCCGACCCCTCACTTCTTCAACACCGCACCTTCGATGGGAGGGATCATGCCTGAAAAACCCACAACCGGACCCGGCGGCATCACTCGACGCAATTTTTTGACGACCATGGGCGCCGGCGCGATCGGCGCGACCGTTTCGGAGGACGTGCTGGCGGCCGGCAAGGAAGCGGCTCAGCCCCAGGTCATGCCGGCGGGACGAACGGCCGAGATCGCCCTGCGGGTCAACGGTCAGACCCATGTGCTGTCCGTGGAGACGCGCTGGACGCTGCTCCACGTCCTGCGCGAGGTCATCGGCCTGACCGGCGCCAAGCCGGGGTGTGAACGCGGGGAGTGCGGTGCCTGCACGGTCCTGATCGACGGCATCCCCCGGTACGCCTGCCTCACGCTCGCCGTGGAGGCCCAGGGCCGTGAGATCACGACGCTGGAGGGTCTCATGGATGGCGAGGCACTCGGGCCGGTGCAGGTGGCCTTCGCGGAGGCCGACGCCTTCCAGTGCGGCTACTGCACGCCCGGCCAGATCATGGCCGTGGAAGGCCTGCTGCGATCCAACCCGAACCCCTCGACCGAAGAGATCCGCCGGGGGGTGAGCGGGAACCTGTGCCGCTGCGGGGCCTACCAGCACATCTTCAAAGCCGCCCGTCGCGCGGCCGAGCTCAAGGGCGGAAAGTGAGGGCTGCATGGGTGACGAAACGAAAGACATCTACTACGTCGAGGGGATCCCGGTGCCGGAAACTCCGCTGCCCGGGAAGGAGCCACCGCCCTGGAAAGAGACCCGCGTCGTCGGCAAGCCCCTGCCGCGGGTGGATGCGTACGAGCGGGTGAGCGGCTCGGCCGTCTACCCGTCCGACGTGCATCTACCGAACATGCTCCACGGGGCCATCCTCGGCTGTCCGCACCCGCATGCCCGCATCCGGCGCGTCGACACGAGCGTGGCCGCCAGGATGCCGGGGGTCCGGGCGGTCATCAGCGGTGCAACGCCGGAGGCCGACCTGCTCTGGAAGAAGGACCCTGCCGGCGACACGCGCTTGTTCGACCCGACCTGCCGCTATGAAGGGGATGCCGTGGCGGCCGTGGCGGCCGAAACCCCCTACCAGGCCTGGGATGCCGTACGGGCGATCACGGTCGATTACGAGGTGCTGCCGTTCGTGGCCGACGAGCGGAAGGCGCTGCAGGCCGGCTCACCGTCCGTGCACTCGAAAGGCAACCTCTCCAAGAAGGACGCCTATGCGCGCGGGGATGTGGCCCAGGGATTCGCGGCGGCCGACGTGGTGCTGGAGGAAACCTACCGCACCGAGTGCGAGCTGCACACCCCTCTCGAGCCTCACGGGTGCGTGGCCAACTGGGACGGCCGGTCGCTCACCATCTGGGAATCCACCCAGGGGGTGTATGCGGTGCAGTCCCGGGTGGCCGAGGTCCTCGAGCTCCCGCTCGCGCAGGTGCGGGTCATCGGCCACTACATGGGCGGCGGGTTCGGCAGCAAGCTCGAAGCCGGCAAGTACACGATCATCGCCGCCCTCCTGGCGAAGCGCGCCGGGCGGCCGGTGCGGCTCTTTCTGACGCGCGAGGAAACCTTCCTCGCGGTCGGTAACCGACCGCCCAGCAACATGACCGTGAAGGCCGGGGTCAAGAAGGACGGGACCCTCACGGCGCTGGACTTCACCGTTCTCGGCACGGGCGGCGCCTACACCGCGGGCGGGACCTCGCTCGTGGACTGGCTCGCGCGCGATCTCTACACCTGCCCCAACGTGCGCACGAACAGCACCGACGTCTTCATCAACGCCGGCCCGTCCCGCGCGTTCCGGGCGCCCGGGCACCCGCAGGGGGCCTGGGCGCTGGAGCAGATGATGGATGCCCTGGCGCGAGGCGATCGGCATGGACCCGGTGGAGCTTCGGTTGAAGAACATCCCGTCCTTCAGCCAGGCGCGCGAGGGCAACCCGGCCTACACGAGCACGGCCTTCAAGGAATGCCTCGAGCAGGGGGCGGCCGCCTTCGGCTGGGAGCAGGCGCGTCGGGACGCCCGCGCGCAAAACGCGCAGGGGCACATCCGGCGCGGCGTCGGCGTCGCCGGCGGGCCTGTGGTTTGCCGGCGGCGGCCGGCCGCCTTCCACGGTGATCGTGAAGCTCTTCCCCGACGGCAGCGCCAACCTGAACATGGGGGCGAGCGACCTCGGGCACCGGCACCAAGACCGTGATGGCCATGGTCGTGGCCGAGGAGCTGGGCATCAAGCCCGAGGCCATCCAGATCGAGAATGCCGACACCGGCACCACGCAGTACGCGACTCCCAGCGGCGGCAGCAAGACGGTGCCGACCGAGGCGCCGGCCGTGCGCAACGCCGCGGTGCAGGTCAAGCAGAAGCTGCTGGAAATGGCGGCCGAAGCGTTGAAAGTCGATGTGGCGGAGCTGGCCTACCGCGGCCGCGAGATCGTCTCCCGCCAGGACTCGTCCAAGCGCATCGCCGTGAAGGATCTCGATGCCCTGAAGCGGCAGGGGGTCGTGGTCGGCATCGGCTATCGCGGGCCCAACCCGAAGAACAAGACCACCCACCCGTTCGCGGCCCAGTTCTGCGAGGTCGAGGTCAACACGAAGACCGGTGAGCTGAAGATCCTGCGCTTCCTGGCGGCCCAGGACAGCGGCCGTGTCATGAACCGGCTGACCTACGACAACCAGGTGATCGGCGGCATCACCATGGGGGTCGGGCTCGCCACGACCGAGGTGCGCATTCTGGACGCGGGGCAGACCGGCAAGATGGTCAACCGCAACTGGCACGACTACAAGCTGCCGACCGCGCTGGATGTACCTCCCGACGTCACCAGCCTGCCGATCGAGCCGGTCGACACCGAGGCCAATAACACCGGCGCGAAGGGCCTTGGCGAACCGGTGACCATCCCCACCGCCGCCGCGATCGCCAATGCCGTGTACCATGCGACCGGCCTGCGCATGACCGGCACCCCCATCCACCCGTTGCAGCTGGTGCAACGACTGGCGGAACGCCCGAAGGAGGGATGACGCATGTTACCGAGCTTTGACTACGTTCGGCCGAAGTCGGTCCAGGCCGCGGTCACCCACCTCTCCGCCGAGCGCGCGATGGCGCACGCGGGCGGCACGGACCTGATGGGCTGCCTGCGCGAGCGCATCTTCCCGGTCGGGAAGGTCGTCAGCCTGAGCGAGCTGCAGGAGCTGCGCGGAGTCAGCGAGACAGCGGACGGCGGGCTGCGGATCGGGGCTCTGACGACCCTGCACGCCCTGGCCGAGCACCCGCTCGTGCTCAAGCGCTTCGGCGGTCTGGCGCAGGCGGCGGCGGAGGTCGGCAGCCCGCAGCTGCGCAACCAGGGGACCATCGGCGGCAACCTCTGCCAGAAGCCGCGCTGCTGGTACTACCGGGCGGACTTCACCTGCCTCAGAAAAGGCGGCGGCACCTGTTTTGCGGTGGACGGCGAGAACCAGTTCCACTGCATCTTCGGCGGCGGGGGCACCTGCTTCATCGTCCACCCCTCCGACACGGCCCCCGCCCTGATGGCGTTCAACGCGACGGCGCGCGTGGCCGGCCCCAAGGGGGTGCGCAATGTGCCCCTGGAGAAATTCTTCGTGCTGCCGGAGGTCGACGTGCAGCGCGAAACCGTGCTGGCGCGCGGCGAGATCGTCACCGAGATCCGGATCCCGCCGCCGGCCCCCGGCACTCGGAGCAGCTACCGCAAGATTCGGGCGCGGCGCTCCTGGGATTTCGCGCTGGCCGGCGTTGCGCTGGCGCTCCGGTTCGACGGCCGACGGGTGGTCGGCGGCCGGGTCGTCCTCAGCGGGGCCGCTCCCGTGCCGTGGCGCAGCACGGAGGTGGAGCAGGTCATTCGCGGAAAGGAGCTGACGGCCGACGTGATTGCTGCGGCCGCAAAAGCCGTCACGGCCGGCGCCGAACCGCTCGAGAAGAACGGCTACAAGATCCCGCTGTTCCAGGGGGTGATCGAGGAGGAACTGACCCGCGCCGCTTCTCTCTGACCTGCGCACCTTCGATATCAGCATGTGAGCGGCATTCTGCTGTCAGCCTGCGAACGGGCCGCTATCACAGCCGCATGTCACGGCTGCCCGGCGTGAATCATTCGTGACCTGCCAGGTGCTCGGCCAAGCGCAGGTAGTCCTCCGGCCGGTCCATATCCGCGTGGATGAACTCGTCGGATACGGGCACGTTCACGGAATGCTGCTCCAATTTCTTCAGCAGGGCTGCCAACCCGCCGTCCCCGCCATAATCGAGAATCGCCGGAAGGTGCCGGCTGCCGATGAGAGGAGGGTGCCCGCGGCGCCCCCCAAACGTTGGATAGCAAATGGCGGACCCGCCGGCGGGACATGCGTTCAGGAGCTCGAGCACGGTGGCGGTGCGCACGAGCGGTATGTCCACCGGAAGGGTGAAGAACGACTCGGTTGACTCCTCCAGATGGGAGACCCCGGCCTTCACAGAGGAGTACATGCCTTCGGAGTATCGGGCGTTCACGACCGCGCGGGCGCCCAGTCGTTCGACCATCGGCGTCAGTTCGGCGGCGCGGTGACCGACGACCACGTGGATGCGGCGGATACCGGCGGATTGGAAGAGCCGGATGGCCCGCTCCAGGATTGTCGTGCCGCCGAGCGTCATCAGCGGCTTGAAGTCCCCCATGCGTTCCGAAGATCCAGCCGACAATACCAGGGCGCTGGCGGATTCGGGGGTCATGCTCCGCGCCTCCGTGCCCGGGTGTGCACCAGTTCGGCCACGATGCTCACCGCGATCTCCTCGCAACTCTCCGCGCCGATGTCGATACCGATGGGGGAATGCACGCGATTCAAGTCGGCGGCGGAGAACCCTTCTTCCAGGAGCGAACGGAAGACCTGCTCCCGCTTGCGCCGGCTGCCGATCATCCCGATATAGCCCGCCTCGGTGCGCAGGGTCTGCATCAGTACCGTCCTGTCGTGCAGATGGCCTCGGGTGAGGATGACGACGTACCCGCTGCGGCCTATCTCAAGCCCCTCCAGGGCGCTATCGAATTCGGCGACCACCCGGATGTCGTCCGCACCGGGAAAGCGATCGGCGTTGGCGAATTCCGGCCGATCATCCACCACGCACACCCGGAAGCCGACCATCTTGGCCAACCGGGCCGTGGGCTGCGCGACATGTCCAGCCCCGAACACGAACACGGTTTCGGACGGTAGAAGGGGCTCGATCAGGACCGTCCAGTTGCTGCAGACGACCGTGCGCGGGCAGGCGGCGCCGGCATGATCGCGCAGAAGGGCTTCGAGAGCGGGGGGGTCGAGATCCAGATCGCCGCAGATCACATGTCGGCCCTGCAGCACGCCATGGGTGACCCTTTTCAACTCACCATCGCTGAGTCGCAGCGCAACCAGCAGGAGACCGGGATCGGGCGCGCGGTCGGCTTTCAGCCAGAATTCGTAGACCGCCGCCGCTGGGCTCCCGGGGTCGATGAGCTCCAGCAGCACGTCCAGGCGCCCGCCGCAGATCATGTCCATGGCGGCAATGTCGGAGTGCGCCATGTCAAAGGGAATCAGCAGAGGCACTTTCGACGACAGGACGGCTTTCGCCTTCTCCAGTACGCGGGCTTCGAGCAGCCCGCCCCCGATCGTACCTACCGCTCGTCCGTGATCGGTAACGACCATGCGCGTGCCTGCTGTCCGGGGTGTGGATCCATGTCGGCTAACTATGGTTGCAAGGATGAATGATCGTCTGGCGGCCAGCAGTTGCCTGGCCTGGTCCATCGTTGTGTCCATGCTGTCGTTCTTTCCTGGACTCCCGAGATGGAAAGAGATTACACCAATCAATCACCACTGACAGCTTATTGAGAAATTGATCCGATAGTCGAGTCCATCGCTGGTATGTAATTTCCGGGGGCCTCGCAGCGGATATCTGCCATGAGTCCGCAATTCTGTTCCCATGCAAATGCTTCAGGTTAGCAGTCCAAAACCACAGATCGACCTGGCTAACATGAAAGCCCTGACATTCACGAGTCGCTCTCCTCGAGCTCGATCTGCTGGGCCTTGGTCTTGCGGCGCAGGAGGAGGCCGCTGACCACCGACACGGCGGTGAGCAGGATGAAGGCGATCGAGATCGGCCGGGTGAAGAAGATGAGGGGGGAGCCCTTCGACATCACGAGGGACTGCGTGAAGGAGGTCTCCATGAGCTTGGCGAGCACGGTCGCCAGCACCATGGGCGCGACCGGGAACTCGAACTTGCGCATGAGGTAGCCGACCACCCCGAAGAACAGGCAGATCCAGAGGTCGAAGAACGAGTGCCGCAGGCTGTAGGCGCCGATGAGGGTGAAGACCGCGATCATCGGCCCGAGGATGGGGAAGGGGATGAGGGCCATGCGCGCCCAGAGCCCCACCAGCGGCAGGTTCAGCACCAGCAGCATGACGTTGCCGATGTACATGCTGGCGATGATCGTCCAGAGCAGGGCGGGCTGCTCCTGCATGAGGCGCGGGCCCGGCTGCAGGCCGTACATCAGAAACCCGCCGAGCAGCACGGCGAGCGCCGGTCCCGAGGGGATGCCGAAGGCGAAGAGCGGCACGAACCCGCCGCTGGCCGTCGCGTTGTTGGACCCCTCCACCGCCGCGACCGCATCCATGGCCCCGTGGCCGAATTTCTCCGGGTGTTTCGAGAAACGCTTTTCGAGGTCGTACACCATGAAGCTCGTCACGGCCGGGCTGCAGCCCGGGATCAGGCCCGCCAGGAACCCGATGACCCCGGACCGGATGGTCGCCGCCCAGGTGTCCTTGATGTCCTGCCAGGTGGGCAGCCACTCGATGCGCTTGGCGTCGAGGATGCACTTGGTGTCCTGCTCGGCGTTGCTCAGGACCTCGCTGATGGCGAAGAGCCCCATGATGATGGGCACGAAGTCGATCCCCGCCATGAGTTCGATCGAGCCGAAGGTCAGCCGCGCGACCCCGGTGAGCGGGTCCAGGCCGATGACCGCCGTCAGCAGCCCGAACAGCGCCGCCAGGAGCCCCTTGCCGATGTCCTTCCCGGACAGGCTGACGACGAGGCTCAGGCCGAGGAAGGTCAGCGCGAAGTACTCCGGCGGACCGAATGCGAGCGCGGCCCGCGACAGCATGGGGGCGAAAAACGTGAGCCCCACGACGCCCATGGTGCCCGCCACGAACGAGGCGATGGCGGAGATTCCCAGGGCCGGTCCGCCGCGGCCCTGCTGGTTGAGCTTGTAGCCCTCCATGGCCGTGGGCACGGAGGAGGCCTCGCCCGGGATGTTGACCAGAATGGAGGTGGTCGAGCCGCCGTACATGGCGCCGTAGTAGATGGCCGCCATCATGATGATCGCGGGCGCCGGGTCCAGGTGGGAGGCCAGCGGCAGCAGCATGGCGATGGCGGCCGTGGGCCCCAGCCCCGGCAGCACCCCCACCAGCGTGCCGGCGATGCTTCCGATCAGCGCGAAGAGCAGGTTGTACAGGCTTAAGGCGGATGCAAACCCCGACATCAACAAAGACCAGGCTTCCATAAACTCCACCTGACGGCAATCGGCCGCGTGCGCGTCAGCCGCGACTTATGCCAGAAAAGAAAAAGGCCCCATGGGCATGGTCATGTCCAGGAGCTTGATGAAAACGAAGTAGACGAAGAGTGCCATCCCGCCGGCCCAGCCGACCGATACCCGCCAACTGTAGCGGCCGAAATACCGGATGAATCCCATGACGAAGCAGAACGAGCAGACCAGGAACCCGAGCGGACCCGACAGCCCCACATAGGCGACCAGCGACGCCAGTGCGATCGTCCAGAGCTTCCAGCCCCTGCGGTCGGGCCAGTCGATGGTTTTGTCGCCGCCCTTTTCGGACAGCCGGCTGGTCAGCGCCAGCGCCGCGCCGCCCAGGAACAGGCACACGCCGATCAGCAGGGGGAAGGTGCGGGGGTGGAGATTCCCGCCCGCACCCTCGTCGATGTCCAGGGACGCCCAGGTCGCGGCCAACCCCAGCACGGCCAGGAAAAGACCGCACGCGATGTTGCCCGACCGCTTGGTCTTCAGCACGGACGGCCTCCCCGTTACTTTTTGATGTCCTGGACGATTTCTTTGTAGATGGCCGTCATCTTCTCGATGTAGGCCTTGCTCTCGGCGTGGCCGAGGGCGAGCGGCACGAAGCCTTCCTTTTTCATCTGCTCCTGGATGGCCGGGTCCTTCGAGATCTGCAGGAAGGCCGCCTCGAGCTTCTTGACGACGGCGTCCGGGGTCTTGGGCGGCAGGCCGATGCCGCGGTCGATCGACTCGACCAGGTCGACCCCCGCCTCTTTGAACGTCGGTGTCTCCGGGAACCCGAAGAAGCGATTGTCGGCCGCCACCGCCAGCACGCGGATCGAGTCGGCGTGCTTCACCAGGTCGTCGGAGTTGCCGAAGATGGCGTTGACATGACCGCCCAGGAAGGCCGTGATCTGCGGCGCGGCCCCGGTGAAGGGCACGTAGTTGAACTTCGTGCCCGCCATCTTCTGCAGCCGCAGGGTGGCCACGTGGTGGCCCGAAAACGTCCCGGACCCGCCGATGCTGATGTCGCCGGACTTGGCCTTGGCCGCATCCATGAAGTCCTTGAGCGTATTGTAGGGGCTGGTCTTCAGCACCGCCAGCGCGAGAGGCGTGCGCTGGAACAGCGCCACCGGTACGATCTGGTCGGTCTTGTAGCCGGTGGCCTGCTGCATGGGCTGCAGGATGATGTGGGGGATGTTGATCCCGGCCATCAGGTAGCCGTCCGGCTGGGAGCGCACCAGCTCGCTCCATCCCAGCGCCCCGCCGCCGCCGACCTTGTAGTCGACGATGACTTTCTGGCCGAGGATTTTTTCCAACAGGGGCTGCTGCCGCCGGGCTTCGCGGTCCGACTGCCCGCCCGGGTCGAACGTGACCAGGTAGGTGATGGACTTGGTCGGGTAGGGCTTCTCCTGCCCGATGGCCGGCGTGCCGATCACGGCCATGCACAGCACGGCTGCCGCGAGAGAGAACCATTTCGACGTGCGCATTGTCATGCCTCCCATGGGTTGAGGTGAATGCATCGGTTTCATGGCGTCCCTGAGTTAAGCAAAAGGTCTGCCATTCTGCGGTTTATTTTCAAGCGCTTGAAAACAAAGCGATTATCGATGATCGCGTCCGGCGCGCAGTTTCGGCGGCGCCCAAAATTGGGCACCGATCGGGACGATCGTCATCCGCCGCCGACCGGGGGGAAGATACCGACCCGCTCGCCGCCCTGCAACGAGGTGGACAGTTCCCCTTTGACTCCGTCGATGAAAATCAATTGCGCTTTTTCCTCGGGCACCCCGATTCGACGGAGCAGGTCCCGGACGGTCGTGCCGATTGCGATGGGGATCTCCTCCCCGCCGGGCGGCAGGAAGGGTTGGAGCGTGGCGTAGAGCTTGAGCGTGACGTGGCGCTTGCATGCGCGTTGCCGTTCCTTTGGGTGGGACGCTGGTTTCGCGTAAGCCATTGTCCTTGAGAAATCCTAGAAGCGAAGCCGTTAAAAGTCAAGGCTGCGTGCCGTCCGGGAGACCGGCGGCAGGGGCAGGGGCGTGCACGGCGCCGTGTCCCGCGAAAATTGAGTTTTCACCCGGGATGCGATACCATCACGGTCATCACATGGCAGCCGGACAGCTGAGATCTTCCGTCCCCGCGGGGCACCTCCCGGCAGCATGTGATACGGTTTTCTACCGGGGATCTGATTGCCACAGGAGATGATCACGAACATGAGTCTGCCATTCAAACGGGCGCTGGTGACCGGCGGTGCCGGGTTCATCGGATCCCACCTGACGGAGACCCTCGCGCATCAGGGCTGCAGTGTGACGGTGCTGGACAACCTGGTGAGCGGGCATGCAGGCCAATCTGGCCGAAGTTGCCGGGCGCGTTCGGTTCGTGCAGGGCGACATCCGCAACCGCGCCGACCTGGAGACGGCGACGGCCGGCTGCGAGGTCGTCTTCCACCTGGCCGCGGTCGTTTCCGTGCCGCTCACGACCGAGGACCCTCTGGGATCGGCCGCCGTCAACGAAACCGGGTCTCTCCAGGTTCTCGAGGCGGCTCGGCGGGCGGGCGCCCGGCGGGTGGTGTTCGCCAGCTCGAGCGCCGTCTACGGCGACGACCCGGTCCTGCCCAAGCGGGAGGACATGGCCCCGCGGCCGCTGACGCCCTACGCGGTCCAGAAACTGGCGGTCGAGTACCACCAGAAGGTTTACACCTCGCTGTACGGGCTCGAAGCCGTGAGCCTGCGTTTTTTCAACGTCTACGGGCCGCGTCAGGACCCCGCGTCGCCCTACTCGGGCGTCATTTCCATTTTCATGACCCGGGCGCTGTCCGGCACGGCCCCCGTCATCTACGGGGACGGGCTGCAGACACGCGATTTCGTCTTCGTGGGCGACGTGGTGCAGGCACTGGTGTCGGCCGCGACTTCCCCGGCCGCGCCCGGCCGGGTGTTCAACGTCGGCACGGGGCGCGCGGTCTCGATCCAGGACCTGTGGCGGACGATCGCCCGCGCGGCCGGGACCGAGGTCCAACCGACCCACGGCCCGGCCCGGGCGGGGGACGTGCCGCACTCGCTGTCCTCCATCGAGGCCGCCCGGCTCCACCTGCAGTTCGCCCCGCGGGTCGATCTCGACTCGGGGCTCGGCCGAACTTTGGAATGGTATCGCCGGTCCGCCGGCCCCCCAACTCAGAAGGAGCGCTAATGGTTCCCTACGCCAACGTACTGGTCACCGGTGCGGCCGGGTTCATCGGCTTTCATCTCTCCCAACGCCTGCTGGACGGCGGCGCGCGGGTGGTCGGTCTCGACAACCTGAACGCCTACTACAGCGTCAAGCTGAAGGAGGACCGCCTGGCGCAGCTCCAGGGGCGGACCGGCTTCGAGTTCGCCCGGCTCGACCTGGCCGACCGGGAGGGCATGCAGCGGCTCTTCCAGGACCAGCGTTTCGACGTCGTCGTCAACCTGGCCGCCCAGGCCGGCGTGCGCTATTCGCTGCAGAACCCGCACGCCTACATCGACGCCAACATCGTCGGCTTCACCAACATCCTGGAAGGCTGCCGCCACGGCGGGGTGAAGCACCTCGTCTTTGCGTCGTCCAGCTCGGTATACGGCGCCAACACGCGCATGCCGTTCTCGGTGCACGACAACGTGGACCATCCGGTCTCCCTCTATGCGGCCACCAAGAAGGCCAACGAGCTCATGGCGCACACCTACAGCTCACCTGTACGGGCTGCCCTGCACCGGGCTGCGCTTCTTCACCGTCTACGGCCCCTGGGGACGCCCGGACATGGCGCTCTTCCTCTTCACCGATGCCATCCTGAAGGGGCGGCCGATCCAGGTGTTCAACCACGGCCGCATGCAGCGCGACTTCACCTACATCGACGACATCGTCGAGGGGGTCGTGCGCGTGATGGGGCGGCTGCCCGCTCCGAACCCCTCCTGGAGCGGCGACCGCCCGGACCCGGGCACCTCGTACGCCCCGTATCGCGTCTACAACATCGGCAACAACCAGCCGGTCGAGCTCAACGCCTTCATCGGAACGATCGAAGACGTGCTCGGGGTCAAGGCCACAAAGCAATACCTGGACATGCAACCGGGGGATGTGCCGGCGACCTACGCGGATGTGTCCGATCTCACGGCCGACGTGGGGTTCAAGCCGTCGACCCCCATCCGCTCGGGGATCGAGCGCTTCATTCACTGGTACCGGGATTACTACCGGATTTCTTGAAGCCGGCCGGGAACGTCCCCTTTTGGGTTGACAGCAATTTCCGCTTTCCACTATGATCGCGCCCTTCGCCTCCGGGTCATAGTGGACCGATCGCGACCGCACGCCAATCAAAGGAGAGGAGGAAGATCGATGACGTCAGAAGTGCCCAAAACGGGAATCCGGCCGAACCCCGTCGGGGACCGGCCCCAGGTAGACCCCACCGCCTTCGTGGACCCCAGTGCGCAGATCATGGGAAAGGTGATCATCGGCCCGCGGGTTTACGTTGGGCCGCTTTCGGTCATACGGGCCGACGAGGTCGATGAGAAGGGAACCGTCCACCCGGTCGTCATCGAGGAGGACGCGTGCGTCCAGGACGGCGTCGTCATCCACGGGCGGGCCGGCACCGAGGTGCGGATCGGGGCGCGCTGCAACATCTCGCACGGGGTGGTCATTCACGGACCGGCCACGATCAAGGCGGACAGCTTCGTGGCGATCCGGGCCGTCGTCTACGACTCGGTGCTCGAGGAGTCGGTCTGGGTCGGCGTCGGGTCGGTCGTGATGCGCACGACCGTGCCGGCCAACACCTGGATCCCGGCCGGGTCGATCATCCGTGCGGACCACGACACCAAGCAGTTCCGCCTGATCGACCTCAAGGAAACGAAATACAAGAAGAGCGTCCACGACGCCAGTGCCTCCCTGCGGGACGGCTATTTGAAGCTCTACTCAAAGTAAGCCTTCCATCACAGCTGCAGAAAAAAAGGGGGGCGGGACCGGCTGCAAGGCCGGTCCCGCCCCCTTCTCGTTTTCTCCCGAGGGATGGATTACGGGATGATGCCCATTCCCTGCAGGACGGACAGCATGATGGCCGCGGCCATGACCGAGCCGCACTGCCCGCCCGTGTTCGCGCCGACCGCATGCATCAGCAGGAAGTTGAACTTGTTGTACTTCAGGCCCTCTTTCTGGACGACGCGCGCCGCCATGGGGTAGGCGGAGATGCCGGCCGCCCCGATCAGGGGGTTGATCTTGCCGCCCGTCATGACGCTCATCAACTTGCCGAAGAGCACCCCGCAGGCGGTGTCCAGCACGATCGCCACGAACCCGAACGCCAGGATCATCAAGGTGGTGGGCGTCAGGAATGCGCGCCCGTCCATGGTCGCGCCGATGGAGATGCCCAGGAAGAGCGTCACGACGTTTGCGATCTCGTTCTCGGACGCCTTGGACAGGCGGCTCACCACGCCGCTCTCCTTCATGAGGTTGCCGAGCATGATGGTCGCCAGGAGCGGGAGGCCCTTGGGGGCGATGAGCCCGCCGAAGATGGTCACGACGATCGGGAAGACGATCTTGGTCGCCTTGGATGCCGGCGTGGTCGACATCAGCTCCGACATGTTGATCTGGCGTTCCTTCTCGGTGGTCAGGAACTTCATGATCGGGGGCTGGATAATCGGCACCAGCGACATGTAGGAGTAGGCCGCGACCGAAACGGCACCCAGCAGGTGCGGCGCGTACTTGGAGGACACGTAGATGGCGGTGGGGCCGTCGCAGGCGCCGATGACGCCGATCGCGACCGCATCGAGCTTGTCGAAACCGAAGAGCAGCGCCAGGCCGATGGTCAGGAAGATGCCGAACTGCCCGGCCGCCCCCAGCAGGAAGATCTTGGGGTTCTCCAGCAACGGGCCGAAGTCGGTCATCGCCCCGATCCCGATGAAGATCAGCAGCGGGAAGAGCTCGTTGGCCACCCCCATGTCGTAGATGACCCGGAGGAACCCTTCGTGCCCCATGAGGTCGGCCAGCGGGATGTTCGTGATGATGGCCCCGAAGCCGATCGGGAGCAGCAGCAGGGGCTCAACATCCTTCTGAATTCCAAGGTAGAGGAAGAGGCACCCGACGGCAATCATCACGGGGTTCGACCAGTGAAGATGCGCGAAACTCGCCGTCAGACCGCCCAACCCGTTCACAATCGCTTCGAACATGGCGTGACCTCGCTTTCAACCGCTTAGTTTTCGGTTTCTTCCCGGACGGGGAAAATTTTCTTCAAGAGCCCCATGATCAGCGCGAGCACCGATAGAGCCGCCACCGTGCCGCCCATCCCGACGATCAGCATCGTGAATCCGAACGTCCAGTTGTCCATTGCATCCTCCTAGAGGTTCTTCTGCATTGCGGTGATGCTTAAAAAGGTTGAGAACCTACCATTCCGAAAAGAGCATTTCAACAAAAAAGAAGGACTCGGGATGTCTCCCGAGTCCTGCGGCCTTGGCTGGTGCGCCCGGCAAGATTCGAACTTGCGACTTTCAGCTCCGGAGGCTGACGCTCTATCCCCTGAGCTACGGGCGCGAATCGGCATTAAATAGAAGAGTGAGGCAGTTTAGTCAAGGCCGAAAAAAGCCGTCACCCGGGCTGAACAGCGGTTTGCGCGAGAGCGGCCTTGACCTCGCCGACGACGTAGAGGGAGCCGGCTGCGAGCGTGAGGCTGCCGGGGGCGGCCGTGCGCATGGCCTGCCGCAGGGCGGCGGCCACGTCCGGTTCGACGGTGACATCGGGCACGATGGTCTTCGCGAACGCGGCGATGGTCGCGGCCGGGAGCGCCCGGTTGATCTTGGCCTGGGTGGCGATCACGCGTTCGGCCAGCGGCAGCAGCAGGCGGAGCATGGCCCGGTAGGGCTTGTCGTCCAGGATGCCGACCACCAGGGTCAGCTTGCGCCCGGCCAGGTCGCGCGTGAGATGTCGCGCCAGCTGACGGGCGGCATCCAGGTTGTGCGCTCCGTCCACCATCACCAGGGGCGTCGTGCAGACCACCTCGAGGCGGCCCGGCCAGCGGTGGGCCGCAAGCCCGATGCGTATGCGCTCGAGATCGATTCGCGGCGCTTTCGGCTGCAACAGCTCACAGGCGGCGAGGACGAGCGCGGCATTGCCCACCTGATAGCTGCCCTGCAGGGAGGTCGCAAGATCCGACCACCGGTGGCTCAGCCCGGAATAGTTGAATTGCTGCGGGCCGGTGCGTCGGCAAGAAAACTCCTTGCCCAGGCAATAGAGTGGGGCGGATTTCATCCCGGCGGTCCGGCGAATGACGGCCAGAGCCGAGGGCTGGCGCACACCGGTGACGACGGGGGTTCGTCGCTTGATGATGCCGGCTTTCTCGAAGGCAATTGCAGCCAGGGTGGGGCCGAGGTATTCGCGGTGCTCGAGAGACACATTGGTCACGACCGTCACCGCGGGTGCGACGACGTTGGTGGCGTCCATTCGGCCGCCCATTCCGGTCTCGATGACGGCCCAGTCCACCTTGCGGCGGGCAAACTCGTCCAAGGCCATGGCCGTGGTGAATTCGAAAAACGTCGGTTCGCGACCCCCCGGAAGAGCGCGCTTCACGCGGCGGTAGAGACGCACGATGTCGGCATCCGTGATCTCGGCGCCGTCGACCTGGATGCGCTCGTTGAAGCGCACCAAGTGGGGCGATGTGTAGAGCCCGACCCGGTAGCCGGACGCCCGGAGGACACTTGCGATGCCGGAGGCGACCGACCCTTTGCCGTTGGTGCCCGCGACGTGAACGGTCCGGTAGAGCCGATGGGGGTTCCCGAGGTTGACCAGGATGCGGCGGATGGTGGCGAGCCCCAGCTTGATTCCGAAACGTCGCAGGCCGAAGAGCGTGTTCAGGCAATCGGTGTGAGTCGGGCGTGTGGTCATCGAGGCGTAAAAAACCCGGCGGGCATTATCCTCCCGCCGGGTCCGTCTGCAACTGCGGGTGCTACCGTCTGCGGGCTGCGCGCGCGGCTGCGATGCGCTCCCTGCGCTGAGCCTCCCGCTGCTTGCGGCGGCGGAATTCGCTCGGCTTTTCGTAGCTCTTCTTCAGCTTCAGTCGCTTGAAGAGCCCGTCATTCTGAATTTTCTTCTTCAGAATGCGCATGGCTTTCTCGATGTCATTGTCGAGGACTTTGACTTCGATTTCCTTCAACTATATCGCCCCTTTCGTCCCGCTGGAACGACCCGTCGAGGGTCTCCGGCAGTTAGTGTAAAAAAGATAGGTGTTCCTTTTAAAAGAGAAACCGATTGTTTGCAAGAGAAATGTGAACCTCTCATCAAACCGAAGGTTTTTCTGGAGCCGCAATGCGTTGTGTCTGCCGTCCCCCGGGAGGTCGATTGATTCGCGTTGCGCGCACGGCTCTCGGCGCCGTCGCCCGCCCGGCGCGGGTCGGCCGTGATTGAGGCTTGACACCCCGGCGGCCTTCCGCCATACTCAACGCCTCACCTTGAGCACCCATCATCCCACTGATAAAGGAGGTCAACCCATGCGTTTGATTCTTCTCGGCGGGCCCGGGGCCGGCAAAGGGACCCAGGCGAACTACATCAAGGAGAAGTACCAGATCCCCCAGATTTCGACGGGGGACATGCTGCGGGCCGCGGTCAAGGCCGGGACCGAACTGGGCAAGCAGGCCAAGGTCCTGATGGATGCCGGTCAGTTGGTGCCGGACAGCGTCATCATCGGCCTGGTCAAAGAGCGCATCAAAGACCCGGACTGCCGCAAGGGGTTCCTGTTCGACGGCTTTCCGCGCACCATCCCCCAGGCGGACGCCATGAAGGATGCCGGTGTGGACATCGACGCGGTGGTCGACGTGGATGTGCCGGACGAGGAAATCATCAAGCGCATGAGCGGCCGGCGGGTGCACCTGGCGAGCGGCCGAACCTATCACGTCGTGTTCAACCCCCCCAAGGTGGCCGGCAAGGACGACGTCACCGGCGAGGCCCTCATCCAGCGTGACGACGACAAGGAAGAAACGGTCAAGAAGCGCCTCGAGGTCTACCACAGCCAGACCGAGCCTCTGATCAGCTACTACAAGAAATGGGAAGCGGCCAAGGAAGCGCGTTCTCCAAAGTACATCCACATTCCCGGAATCGGGAAGGTCGAGGAAATTCGCGATAAGATTTTTGCCGTTCTCGACCGCCTCAAGAAGTAGCCCCCTCCGGATCGGGTGTTCCGGGTTCCCTCCCGGCTGCCGGGAGGGAACCCGTCTTTTCTGCGAGTGCACGCCGCACGAGCTGCAGCGCGTCTGCGCGTGAGAACGTCCTCCGTGTCAATCGTTCCTCTTCCACCACCCGCAGGAGTTCCTTGATCATGGGGGACGGCCGGAGCCCGAACTCGGCCCGGAGGTCGTCGCCCGTGACCGGAGAGGGCATCGCCTTTCGGGGGCGATACTCCTCCCGGTAACGACGCAGCAGGTGCCCGGTATAGCGCTCGAACGCGCTGCGGCGCTCGGCGGCGGCGTGCCGGTCGGACCGTAACCACGCCGCCGCCTGCAGGAGGAGGTCCGGAACGGTATCGCCGGCGGCCAGGAAGAAACGGACCTCATCCCGCGGAACGGGCGCAGGGACCGTTTCGAATAAACGCATGGGCATGCGCTGCAGGGTCAGCAGGCGGTCGAGGTGATCCCGGTCTCGGTTCGGGCAGCGCAGGCGATCGAAAACGGACGTTCGTTCAGGTTCGTGCGTGGATCCCCCCAGGGGATGAAACACCAGACCGCACCGCAGCAGCACCCGGCGGCGGGCGCTGAACCCCTGCACACCGCGGCGGGTCGGGTCGTCCGCAAGCGCGGGGGCAGCGCCACACAAGCCGTCCAATTCCCGCAGCGCGTCGACCGACCGGCGGGTGGACGCCAGTTCGGGGAAAACCGCGGTCAGCAGGCCGCTTGCGGCCATGTCGGCCACGGCCGACACGTGGTGATCGGCCCCGATCAACTTGTAGAACTCGTCGCGGATGCGTTCCCCCGCCGATCGCGCGATGAGCCCGGCGTCGCCGCGCACCGCATCGCGGGTGCCGGCTTCGATTGCGAAGCCGAGCTGGGCTGCGAAGCGAAATGCCCGAATCAGGCGCACCGGGTCGGTCCTGAAGACCGACCGTGACACCATGCGGACGGTCCGGTGCGCGAGGTCCTCGCGGCCCGCGGCGACATCCACCACCTCACCGCCCACGGTCGCGACGGCCATGGCGTTGATGGTGAAGTCCCGCCGTAAGAGGTCGTCCCGGATGCTGTCGCCCTGGATCGGGCAGACATCCACGATCAGGTCGCCCGCGGCTACGCGCCAGGTGCGCGCCCCGGCCTTGCCGAGTACGACCACGCGGCCTCCTATCGGGGCGGCAAGGGCGGCGGCATAATCGGCCGGAGAGTCCTCGACGGCCACATCGTAGTCCGTCGGCGAACGTCCGAGCAGCAGGTCGCGCACGCAGCCGCCGACCAGGTAGGCTCCGGCGGAGGGAATTATGAATGGCGGTAATGGCTTCATCGCAGCGTCTCGTCAATCCGGGGCCGATCGGAGGTCGACCGGCGGACCGCATGATCCAATCGGGCGCCAGAGGCATGGTGCGCGAGATCAAACTTCTTGACAGGCGCCGGGTTGTGATATAAAACTAGCATCATAGATCCACAAAAGAGTCAACCCGCCAGTTGTGAGGACTCTCGTAGTCAATCATCTTATTAAATCCTCCTGAACAACCGACATGGATCCTGTCCGTTAACCCCCTGATCGAGGCGCGTCGGTTGATTATTCCCGAACCCGAGGGGCGAAAGAGTTTCGATGTCGTTTCAAGTGGTCACCCCGGTCGCGGTTGCTGCTGCGCCGGTTGAGCGGCGGGGCGCGCGCACGGCCCCGACCGGCGAATAGGGGATTCCCGGACCGCCTGAGCCGAACCGTGAGCCAGCGCGAACGGGGCAGCTCACGCACCATACACCAACAGCAACCGGACGCCGCCGGCGCCGGAACTACCCGCGGATGCCTCGGCATCCGACCGGAGAAATCGAGGGGAATGGCGTTACATGAACATTGCTGAACTCAAAGAGAAGAAAATAAACGAACTGATGCAGATGGCCAAGCAGTTCAACATCGAAGGGGCGTCGAACATGCGCAAACAGGAGCTCATGTTTGCGTTGCTGCAGGGCCAGATCGAAAAAAACGGGATGATCTACGGGGAGGGCACCCTTGAGATCTTGCCGGACGGCTTCGGCTTCCTGCGCTCACCCAGTTCGAACTACCTGCCCGGTCCGGACGACATATATGTTTCGCCGTCTCAGATCCGTCGGTTCGGGCTGCGCACGGGAGACACCATCTCCGGCCAGATCCGTCAGCCCAAGGAATCCGAGCGCTATTTCGCTCTGCTCAAGGTCGAGGCGGTTAATTTTGAAGACCCTGAAGTCGCCCGCGATAAAATTCTCTTTGATAACCTCACGCCGCTTTACCCCGAGCGCAAGACGAACCTGGAATCCGACCCCGACAATTACTCCACCCGCATTTTAGACCTCATGGTCCCGATCGGCTTCGGGCAGCGCTGCCTGATCGTGTCGCCGCCCCGGTCCGGGAAAACCATGCTGCTGCAGGCGATCGCGAACGCCATCATCAAGAGTCACAAAGACGTGGTCCCCTTCGTCCTGCTGATCGACGAGCGGCCCGAGGAAGTGACCGACATGGAACGCACCGTCGATGCCGAGGTCATCAGCTCCACCTTCGATGAACCGGCCGAGCGGCACGTCCAGGTCGCCGAAATGGTCATCGAGAAAGCCAAGCGTCTGGTCGAGCACAAGAAGGACGTCGTCATCCTGCTCGACAGCATCACCCGTTTGGCGCGTGCCCACAACTCGGTGGTGCCCCCGAGCGGGAAGATTCTGTCCGGCGGCGTCGACTCCAACGCCTTGCAGCGCCCCAAGCGGTTCTTCGGCGCCGCGCGCAACATCGAGGAGGGCGGCAGCCTCACGATCATCGCCACCGCGCTGGTGGACACGGGCAGCCGCATGGACGAGGTCATCTTCGAAGAGTTCAAGGGCACCGGCAACGCCGAGATTCAACTCGACCGCAAGCTTGCGGACAAGCGGGTCTTCCCGGCCGTGGACATCAAGCGTTCCGGGACGCGCAAGGAGGAACTCCTGATGGCCGACGACGTGCTCAACCGGGTCTGGATCCTGCGCAAGCTGCTCACCACGCTCAACACAGTGGACAGCATGGAATTTTTGCTTGAAAAAATGAAGGGGACGCGAAATAATAAAGACTTTCTAAATTCCATGAACGCATAGGCGCTGGCGCTGCGGGGTTCGCACCACCGGCCGATGCGTGAAAGATCTCACAAGGGGGGTTGGACCAAAATGAAAGAGAACATTCACCCGAAGTACCAGGACACCAAGATCCGCTGTGCGTGCGGAAGCGTGATCGAGACCGGGTCGACCAAGGACAACATCACGGTTGAAATCTGCTCCAGCTGCCACCCGTTCTTCACCGGCAAGCAGAAGCTGGTGGACACGGCCGGACGTATCGAGCGGTTTCGGAAGAAATACCAGAAGTTCCAGGAGCAGGGAAAGACATCCTGAGCGTCCCCCCACCGACGCCCTCTTCGGGGGCCTCGGTCCTTTTCAAGGCACCCGCCGCATCAGGCATGAGCCCGCTGGCTTCACGGACCCGGGGAACCCGGTCCGTGGCCGGGCGGGCTTTTCGCGTGTAAAACGGGCACAGGTGTTCGATCATGTTTGACAAATTGGAAGGCGTGGAGCAGCGGTATGTCGAGCTGGAGCGCCAGCTCAGCGACCCGGCCGTCATCGGCAATCGGGAGGCCTACCAGCGCGCGGTCCGCGAGCACGCGGAGCTCGGGAAGGTGGTCCCCGTCTTTCGGCATTACAAGGCCGTGGCCGAGCGGATCGAGGAGAGCCGCGAGTTGCTCAAGGACGCTGACGCCGAAATCCGGTCGCTGGCCAAGGACGACCTGTCCGCCCTGACCGTCGAACAGGAAGCGCTGCAAGAGAACCTGAGGCTCCTGCTGCTCCCGAAGGACCCGAACGACGACAAGAACATCATCATCGAAATCCGCGCCGGCACCGGCGGGGAGGAAGCGGCGCTGTTTGTCGGCGACCTGTTTCGCATGTACAGCCGCTATGCGGAGGACCGCGGCTGGAGGGTCGAGGTTCTCTCGCACCAGCCCACGGGGGTGGGCGGGTTGAAGGAAGTCATCGCCATGATCCAGGGCAAGGGCGCCTACAGCGTGCTCAAGTACGAGAGCGGCATCCACCGCGTGCAGCGCGTCCCGGTGACCGAGACCCAGGGCCGCATCCACACGTCGGCCGTGACCGTGGCCGTCCTGCCGGAGGCCGAAGAGGTGGATGTGGATATCAACCCCAACGATCTGCGCATCGACGTTTACCGCTCCGGCGGCCCCGGTGGGCAAAGCGTCAACACGACCGACTCGGCCGTGCGGGTGACGCACCTGCCCTCGGGGCTGGTGGTCATCTGCCAGGACGAGAAATCGCAACTCAAGAACAAGAACAAAGCCCTGAAGGTGCTGCGCTCGCGCCTGTTCGACATGAAGATTCAGGAGCAGGAAAAGAAGCGCGCCGAGGAGCGCAAAAGTCAAGTCGGGACGGGCGACCGCAGCGGACGCATCCGCACGTACAACTTCCCCCAAAGCCGTGTGACCGACCACCGCATCGGCTTGACCCTGTACAAGCTGGACGGCGTTCTGCAGGGCGGCATACAGGAATTGATCGACGGGCTTACCACTCACTACCAGGCCCAGGCCCTGCAGAATGCCGAACTCGCCGTCAGCCGATAACCTCGAGTGGACCGTCCTGCGGGTGCTGCAGTGGGCCACCGGATATCTGAAAGCGCGCGAGGTCGAGAGCCCGCGGGCGGCAGCCGAGATCCTGCTGGCGCACGTGCTCCACGTGCAGCGGCTCGAACTCTATCTGCGCCACGACCAGCCGCTCGTCCCGGCGGAGCTCTCCAAATTCAAGGACGCGATCCGGCGGCGCTTGCGCCGCGAACCCGTGGCCTACATCGTCGGCCGCAAGGGGTTCTGGACACTGGATCTGCGGGTGACGCCCGAGGTCCTGATCCCGCGACCGGAGACCGAGCTGCTGGTCGAGCAGGCGCTGGCAGTCCTCAAGGCGCACCCGGATCAGGCCGGCGCCCGGGTGCTGGAACTCGGGATCGGTTCCGGGGCGGTGGTGATCGCGCTCGCGACGGAGGCGAACCGGAACCGGTTCTTCGGGTGTGATATCTCGCCTGGAGCCGTCGCCCTCGCGCAGGCCAATGCCATCGCCAGCGGAGTTTCGGAGCGGGTGCGGTTCTGGGCGGCCGACTGGTTCGCGGGGGTGAAACCGGGCTGCCGGTTCGATCTGATCGTTTCCAATCCGCCGTATGTGCGACGCGCCGAGATCGGCACCTTGCAGCCCGAAGTCTCGGGACACGAACCGAGACTGGCGCTGGACGGCGGGCCTGACGGCCTGCAAAGCTACCGAGCGATTCTATCCGCGGCCCCAGGGCACTTGGCCCCTGGCGGAAGCCTGGTCTTGGAGATCGGCAGCGGCCAGCGCGGGGCGATTCGGCAACTGGCGGAAGAGAGCGGGGGCTATGGAGACTTCGACTCCCGGCGCGACTACGCGGGCCACGACCGGGTGATCATCCTGCGCAAAAAATAAGTTGCAACACGACGGGGTTATTGTTATTTATTATCGTTTTAAACAGGCCATTTTCAGCCGTGGCCATCACACACGCAGCCGGACCTGCCTCCCGGTGCCCCCATCGGGGCTGGAGACGGGGATGACGGCTGCGGAGGACATCAACCGAAACGAAGGGAGAACGACACGATGGCGTACGTCAGCATGAAGGAGCTTCTGGAAGCGGGGGTGCACTTCGGTCATCAGACCAAGCGGTGGAACCCCAAAATGAAAACCTACATCTTCGGTGCCCGCAACGGCATTTACATCATCGATCTTCAGAAGACCGTCAAGATGTTCAAGACGGCCTACGATTTCATGGTCGAGACCGCTGCCGCCGGCAAGTCGGTCCTGTTCGTCGGCACCAAGAAACAGGCCAAGGAGGCCATTTACGAGGAAGCCAACCGCTGCGAGATGTTCTACGTGCACAACCGCTGGCTGGGCGGCATGATGACCAACTTCCAGACGATCCGCAAGAGCATCGAACGGTTGAACTACCTCAATACCATCCACAACGACGGATCCATCAACCTGTTTCCCAAAAAGGAGCGCCTGAAGCTCGCCAAGGAACGGGAAAAGCTGGACAGCAACCTGGGGGGGATCCGCAGCATGGAGCGGATCCCGGGGGCCATTTTCGTCATCGATCCCAAGAACGAGGCCATTGCCGTGCACGAAGGCCGACGGCTCAAGATTCCCATCGTGGCGGTGGTGGACACCAACTGCGACCCGGATGAGATCGACTACCCGATCCCCGGCAACGACGATGCCATCCGCGCCATTCGCCTGCTGACCTCCCGCATGGCGGATGCCTGTCTCGAAGGCAAGCAGAAATGGGCCGAACGCATGCAGGCGGACTCCGACAAGGCCCCGCTGGAAGAGGTCAAGCCGAGCATGGCAGCCGATTTGAAACCGGGAGAGCGCAAGGTGATCTCCGAGGGCGCTAAGGGGCCGGTGGTCGAGGTCATCCGGCGGCCCATCACGGAAACGGCTGCTGAGACCGCAGGCGACGAGAACGCGCAGACGACGACGGGAGAGGCATGATGGCAGAGATCAGTGCAAAGCTGGTGAAAGAGCTCCGGGACAAGACCGGGGCCGGAATGATGGATTGCAAGGAGGCCCTGGCGGCCTCTGACGGGGATATGACCAAAGCGGTGGAGTTCCTGCGCAAGAAGGGGCTGGCGACGGCACAGAAGCGCGCCGGTCGGGCCACGAGCGAAGGGACGATCGCCACTTACATCCACATGGGCGGCAAGCTGGGCGTGATGGTCGAAGTCAACTCCGAAACCGATTTCGTGGCCAAGAACGAACAGTTCCTCGAATTCGCCAAGAACGTGGCCATGCACATCGCCGCCTCCAACCCGCTGGGGATCCGGCCTGAGGATGTGTCGCCCGAGGTGGTGGCCAAGGAGCGCGAGATCTACCTGGCCCAGGCCCGCGAAACCGGCAAGCCGGAGAAAGTCCTCGAGAAGATCGTCGAGGGCAAGCTCAAGAAGTTTTTCGAGGACAGCTGCCTGCTCAACCAGGCGTATGTCCGCAACCCCGACATCACCGTCGGCGACCTGCTCAACGACCTCGTCGCCAAGATGGGCGAGAACATCGGCATCAAACGCTTCGTCCGTTTTCAGGTTGGAGAATAGAGGCCCGTGTACCAGCCCCAGCATAAGCGCGTGATCCTGAAGCTCAGCGGTGAAGCCCTCATGGGCGACCAGGAGTTCGGCATCAGCCCGGACATGATTCGTTACGTGGCCGAAGAAGTGCGGTCCATCATCGAACTCGGTGTGCAGACCGCCGTCGTCGTGGGCGGCGGCAATATTTTTCGCGGCATCGCGGCGAGTTCGTACGGAATGGATCGCACCTCGGCGGACCACATGGGCATGCTCGCGACGGTGATCAACAGCCTCGCCCTTCAGGACGCCCTCGAGAAGCAGGGGATCCAGACCCGGGTGCAGAGTGCCATTTCCATGCACGAGGTGGCTGAGCCGTACATCCTGCGGCGTGCCATTCGGCACCTGGAGAAGGGTCGGGTCGTGATTTTTGCCGCCGGCACGGGCAACCCATACTTCACCACCGACACGGCCGCGGTCCTGCGCGGGCAGGAGGTTCACGCCGAGCTGCTGCTGAAAGCCACCAAGGTGGACGGGGTGTACGACTCGGATCCCGTCAAGAACAAAGACGCCAAGTTTTTCAAGCACGTGAGCTACATGGAGGTCCTGGAGCGGCAGCTTCGGGTCATGGACATGACGGCTATTTCGCTCGCGATGGACAATGACCTGCCGCTCGCCGTCTTCAAGCTCAAGACCCATGGGAACATCCGGCGGGTGGTCTGCGGGGAGGATATCGGCACTCGGATCAGCAACTGACCGCCCCGGCCGTTTCGTTCCCCAGCAATCACCCGGGCCCCGCCCATCTGAACAATGGGGGGGCGAACCCTCCCCCCTGAAAGGTTGCCCGAGAGGAGAATGCCATGATCGATGACATCTACCAGGACACCCAGGACAACATGGAGAAGGTGATCGGCTCCCTGAAGAAGGAACTCAAGCGGGTGCGAACCGGCCGAGCCTCTCTGTCGCTGCTGGACGGGATCAAGGTCGACTACTACGGCACCCTGACCCCGGTCAATCAGCTAGCGACCCTGGCCGTTCCGGAAAGCCGTCTGATCACGATCCAGCCCTGGGACGCGACCGTTATCAAGGAGATCGAGAAAGCGATCCTCAAGTCCGACCTGGGGTTGACCCCCTCCAACGACGGAAAGATCGTGCGGATCTCCATCCCGCCCTTGACCGAACAACGCCGCAAGGAGTTGGTCAAGGTCGTCAACAAGATCTGCGAAGAGTACAAAGTTCAGGTCCGCAATGCCCGCCGGGACTCCAACGAGATGATCAAAGAGCTCAAGAAGAGCAGTGAGATCTCCGAGGACGACGCATTCAAGTCCCAGGAAAAAATCCAGAAAAAAACCGACGAGTTCATCAAGCTCGTAGATGACTGCTACAAGGAAAAAGAGAAGGAGATCCTTGAGTTCTAACCTGCCGGCCGCCGCGTCGGAGGTCGGCCGCGCACCGGGGCTGCCCGTGCACGTGGCCATCATCATGGACGGGAACGGGCGCTGGGCCAAGCAGCGGTTGCTGTCGCGCATCAACGGGCACGAGAAGGGGGCGGAAACGGTGCGGATGACCATTCGCACCTGCCGCGAGTTGCGAATCCCGTATCTCACGTTGTACGCCTTTTCCACCGAGAACTGGCAGCGGCCAAGGGTTGAAGTGGACGCCCTCATGCGGCTGCTGCGGCGCTTCCTCCAGACGGAACTCCCGGAGCTGGTCGGCAACGACATCCGCCTGAACGTCATCGGGTGCCGCGAGCGCCTGCCCGCGGACATCCAGCGGACGCTCGACGAGGTGGTCGAGCGGACGCGGACCAACTCCTCCCTGCAGCTGAACCTGGCCCTGAGCTACGGCGGACGCGACGACATCACCCGGGCGGCCCGGGCACTGGCCGCCAAGGCCGCATCCGGTCAGATCCGGGCGGAAGACATCACCGAGGCCGTTCTGGCATCTCACCTGGACACCGGGGCCATGCCCGACCCGGATCTGCTCATCCGCACGGGCGGCGACATGCGCATCAGCAATTTTCTGCTCTGGCAGATCGCCTACGCGGAGATCTTCGTCACGCCGACGCTGTGGCCGGATTTCGACCGCGAGCAACTCCTGCACATCCTCGAAGAGTTTCGCGCGCGCGAGCGCCGTTTCGGGCGAACCGACTGAGCTGTCCGGCAAAAGGGAAATTCATGACGGCTGGGGGCAAGAGCCAGGCACACCTCAAGCGCTGGATCACCGGCCTGACCGCGTTGCCGGCGCTGGTCGTGTGCGTGCTGATCGGGGGTCCGGTGCTCTCATTTCTGGTCGGCGTCGCCGCCCTCGCGTGCTTGTGGGAGTACTTTCGCTTGTTCCGACCGGCCGTCGTTGTCTCGGATCCCATCCAGGCGGCCGGCTTCGCGTCCGGGGCGGCGCTGATCCTCCTCGCGGATGTCGGCCGACCGGATCTGATGCCGCTGGTGCTGGCCGGGGACGTGGTGCTTTGCGGTGCGCTGTCGCTGCGTGAGTTCGGTACGGATCGTTCGGTTCTCGAGCGGACGGCCCGCCAGATTCAGGGGGTCGTCTACATCCCGCTCCTCCTGTCCCTGGTGGTGCTGCTGCGGGCGACACCCGATGGGGCGACCTGGATTTTCCTGCTGTGCGCGGTCGTGTTCGCCGGCGACACGGCAGCCCTTTACGCCGGAACTCTGTGGGGGCGGCACAAACTCTGCCCGTCGATCAGCCCGGGCAAGACGGTCGAGGGGGCGCTGGGGGGGCTTGCCGCCAATCTCCTGGTGGGCATTGCGGGCAAGACCCTGTTCCTGCCGGGGGTCGAATGGCCGACCTGCCTCCTGTTTTCGCTGGGCGCAGGTCTGGCCGGGCAGGCCGGGGACCTGTTCGAATCGGAACTCAAGCGCGCGGCCGGCATCAAGGACTCCGGCAACCTGCTGCCCGGCCACGGCGGGGTTTTGGACAGAATCGATGCGCTGCTGTTTGCAGCGCCCGTGGCGTACGCCGTGCGGGTGATGCTCGCCTGAAAGGGCCGGCACCGAAAGGCAAGCGGGTCATGGCTCAACGACGCCTGTCGATCCTCGGATCAACCGGTTCCATCGGCTGCAATGCCTTGCGCGTGGTCCGGCAGTTCCCGGAACGTTTCGCCGTCACGGCACTCGCCGCGAAGCGCAACGTGGCGTTGCTGGCCGAACAGGTCCGCCTCTTCGCCCCCGAGGCGGCCGCCGTGTTCGACGAGGCCGCGGCCGGGGAGCTGAAGGCCCTGCTGCCGGCCGCCTGCCGCACCCGGGTTCTGCACGGCGATTCCGGGTATGCCGCCGTGGGGGCGTGGGACTCCGCGGAGGTCACGCTTTCGGCCATGGTGGGCGGTGCCGGGCTTCGCCCGACGCTGGCGGCCATCGATGCCGGCAAAACGATCGCGCTGGCCAACAAGGAAACCCTGGTTATGGCCGGGGCGCTGGTGACCGCTCGCGCGGCGCGGCGCGGCGTGCGCATCCTGCCGGTCGACAGCGAGCACAGCGCCATTTTCCAGTGCCTCCAGGGGCAGCGTCGCGAGGACCTCGACCGCATCCTGCTCACGGCCTCGGGCGGGCCATTTCTCGATCGGCCGGCTGCCGAATTCAACCGGATCACGCCGGCCGAAGCGCTGCGGCATCCGAACTGGGCCATGGGCGCCAAGATCACCATTGATTCGGCGACCCTGATGAACAAGGGGCTCGAGGTGATCGAGGCGACCTGGCTCTTCGGCGTGCCGCAGGAGCGGATCCAGGTCGTGGTGCACCCGCAGAGCATCGTGCACTCGATGGTCGCCTTCCGGGACGGGGTGGTGATGGCCCAGATGGGGACCCCCGACATGAAGCCGGCGATCGCCTACGCGCTGTCCTTCCCGGAGCGGCTTGATCTGCGGCAGCCTCTGCCCGATTTTCCGGGCGGCATCGCGCTGGCCTTCCGGGATGTCGACCGTTCCAAATTTCCGTGCCTGCAGCTCGCCGAGGACGCCTGCCGCCGGGGCGGCACTCTGCCGGCCGTGCTGAACGCGGCCAACGAGGTGGCGGTGGAGGCGTTTCTGGCCGAGCGGATCGGCTTCACCGCGATCGCGCGCATCGTGGAGTCTGCGATGCAGGCACACGCGGTGCACGATTCCCCCGGTCTGGACGAGGTGGTTGACGCCGACCAGTGGGCGCGGCGCAGGGCCGGCGAGCTGGTCGCGGCCGCCGGCCGGGGCAGCGAGGGACTGAAAGGACACGTTCGTTACGCCTATGGGAAACACCATCATGTCGTTCGTCATCGTTCTGGGCGTCCTGATCTTTTTCCACGAGCTCGGGCATTTCCTGGTCGCGCGGTTGTTCGGGGTGGGGGTGGAGAAGTTCTCGCTCGGCTTCGGGCCGCGCCTGGTCGGTTGGAAGCGCGGCATCACCGACTACCGCCTGTCCCTGGTCCCGCTCGGGGGATACGTGAAGATGGTCGGGGAGGAACCCGACGAGCAGTTGGCGCCCGAGCTCATCCCGCTCTCCTTCACCCACAAGCATGTCCTCAAGCGTATCCTCATCGTCTTCGCGGGGCCGTTTTTCAACGTGCTGTTGGCCGTGCTGGTCTTCTGGGTGATCGCGTTCTCGTCCGGGGTGCTGATCCTCAAGCCGTCGATAGGGTCCGTGAAGGAAGGCTCCCCGGCGCAGCTATCCGGTTTTCGGCCGGGCGACCTCGTGACCGCCATCGACGGCGACCCGGTCGACACCTGGGAGGCCATGGCGGACCGGATCGGTCGCAGCGAGGGCCGCGTGCTTGCGATTGCGGTCGATCGCCCCGAGGGTTCGGTGGTGCTGAAGGTCGCCCCCGAGCTCGCGCGGACCCGGAACCTCCTCGGGGAGGAGATCAAGCGGTATGTGATCGGCATCGGCACGGCCGGGGACACTCGCTCGCGACAGCTTGGGCTTTTTGAGGCGGCCGGCGAGAGCCTGCGACAGACCTACGGCGTCATCGAGCTGATGGTGGTGATCGTGGCCAAGCTCCTGACCGGCGGGATCCCCATCGACACGGTCGGCGGGCCCATCATGATCGCCCAGATGGCCGGTGACCAGGCCAAGGCGGGGATTGCGAGCCTGTTTCAATTCATTGCCGTGATCAGCGTGAATCTGGCCGTCATCAACCTGCTGCCGATCCCGGTCCTGGACGGGGGCCACCTGCTGTTCTTCGTCATCGAAGCCGTGAAAGGCCGGCCGGTGAGCCTGAAGGTGCGCGAGGTCGCCCAGCAGGTCGGGATGGTCCTTCTGGCCATGCTGATGATCCTGGTGTTCTACAACGACATTACACGGCTTTTTTTCAGCTCCTGACCCCATGGGCCAGATGCGCGGTATCGTGTGCGCCTGATTTCGGCAGTAAGGCGCCTCAAGCTACCAGTGGAAGGTTGACATGGCAGCACGACTGGAAACCACTCTCAAAGACCACCTGATCGACCCCGAAGGCGAGGGCGTCCGCAAGAAGGCGCTGGCCTACTTCGGCATCCAGGCGGAGCGCATCCGTTCGGTGTCGATCCTCACGATCGATGCGGACCTGAGCACCGATCAGCTCGCGCGCATCCGCCAGGAGGTGTTCACCAACCCCGTCACGCAGGTGTCCTCCTACGCGCCGCTGGCGCAGCCCTGCGACTGGGTGATCTGGGTCGGCCTGCGGCCCGGGGTGCGCGACAACCCGGGCGCCACGGCCGTGGAGGCGATCGAGGATCTGCTCGGAGTGCGTTTCCGCCCCGGACAGGCGGTTTACACCTCCAAGCGCTACTGCATTCAGGGACCCCGCCTGACGCGCCGGGACGTCGAGACGATTGCCGGGGAGCTGCTCGCCAACGACATCATCCAGCAGTGGCGGGTCTGGTCGGCTGAGGAATGGAACCCGGCGGAAGGAGTGGGGATCGTCATCTCCAAGGTCCGGCTCGACCACACGCCCACCGTGAGTGTCGTCCCCATCGAAAGCGATGCCGTTTTGCAGCGCATCAGCGACGAGCGCAACCTCGCCCTGAACCCGAACGACATCCCCGTCATCCGCGCCTACTTCAACACCCCTGCGGTGCGCACGGCGCGTGCGGCCGTCGGCCTCTCAGACCCGACCGATGTCGAGCTCGAATACATCTCCCAGGCGCGCAGCGACCACTGCAATCACAACACCTTCCGCGGCCTCTTCCGCTACCGCGAATCGGCCGGCGGCCCGGTCGAGGTCGTCGACAACCTGTTCAAGAGCTGCATCCAGGCCCCCACGCTGGAACTGGCCGAGCGCACACCCTGGGTGGTATCCGTCTTGTGGGACAACGCCGGGGCCGGCCGTTTGGACGACGAGCACTACTACGTCATCACGGGCGAAACCCACAACTCGCCCTCCAACATGGAGGCCTACGGCGGGGCCATCACCGGGATCGTGGGCGTCTACCGAGACCCTCTGGGCACGGGCAAGGGGTCCAAGCTGGTCATGGGCGGCTACGGCTTCTGCGTGGGGCCGCGCGACTACGACGGGCCGCTCAAGCCCCGGCTGCACCCCCGTCGGCTGCTGGACGGGGTGATCGAGGGCGTGCGCGACGGAGGGAACAAGAGCGGCATCCCGACGGCCTTCGGCCAGGTGACTTTCCACCCCGGCTACATGGGCAAGTGCCTGGTGTTCGTCACGGCCGTGGGCGTGATGCCGTCCCGGGTGCACGGGACGCCGGCCGAGCAGAAGCGGACCTCCCCGGGGGAGCTGATCGTGATGTGCGGCGGCCGGGTGGGCAAGGACGGCATCCACGGCGTCACGGCCTCCTCGGAGGTGTTCTCGGAGCACACGCCGGCGGGTCACGTGCAGATCGGGGACCCGTACACGCAGAAGAAGATGCACGACTTCCTGCTGGAGGCGCGCGACGCGGGCCTGATTCAGTACATCACCGACAACGGCGGCGGGGGCCTTTCCTCGTCGGTGGGTGAATCGGCGCGCATGTCCAACGGCGCGCTCGTCGATCTCGAAAAGGTGCCGCTCAAGTACGAAGGCCTCGATCAGTGGGAGATCTGGGTTTCGGAGTCCCAGGAGCGCATGACCGTTGCCATCCGGCCCGAGGACGCGGACCGGTTCATGGCGCTATCCCGCCGGCATGCCGTGGAGAGCACCGTCATCGGCCGCTACACGGACAGCGGCAAGCTGCACATTACCTACCACGGCCAGACCTGCGCTTACGTGGACATGGATTTCCTCGAATCCGGTTTCCCGCAGTGGGAGTTCGACGCCGAATGGTCCTCCCCGGAGGAGCGCGGCCTCCATGAGCCGGTGCTCAAGAGCCCGGCCGACACCGACCGGCTCCTCCTGGACCTTCTCGCGCGGCCCAACCTCTGCTCCACCGAGTGGGTCGTCCGCCAGTACGACCACGAGGTCCAGGGGTCGAGCGTGGTGAAGCCCCTGACCGGAGCGGGACACGATGTCCCCAGCGACGCGGCCGTCCAGCGCCCGATCCTGGGGTCGAAGCGCGGGTTGGCCTTTGCGCAGGCGCTGCTGCCCACCTACTCGGCCATCGACGCCTACCACATGGTCGCGTGCAGCATCGACGAGGCGGTCCGCCGGGTGGTGGCCGTCGGTGGCGATTTCGGGCATATCGGCGGGGTGGACAACTTCTGCTGGCCCAGCATCCAGTACCACCCGGTGAGCAACCCGGACGGCAAGTTCAAGGCGGCGCAGCTGGTGCGCGCCTGTCGCGCGCTGCGGGAGGTCTGCCTCGCGTACGGCATACCGCTGCTGTCCGGCAAGGACAGCATGTACGTAGACGGGCATCTCACCGGCCGGTACGGGGAATCCCACAAAGTGTCCGCGCCCGAGACCATGCAGTTCGCCACCATCTCCGTGGTCCCTGACGTCGGTCTGGCCGTCAGCATGGACGCCAAGATCCCGGGAGACCGCGTGTATGTGTCCGGTTTCACGCGCGACGAGATGGGCGCCTCCGAGTACTACGCCCATTTCGGGTACGTCGGACGCAACGTCCCGCAGGTCCGGACGGCGGAGTTCGGCCCGATTTACCGCGCGGTCAACCGGGCGGTCGAGCAGGGGCTGGTCGCGTCGGTGCACGGGGTTTACCGCGGCGGCCTCGGGGTGCATCTGGCCATGGTGGCCATGGGGGGAAACCTCGGGTTGCAGGTGGATGCCCGCCGGTTGCCGGTCGAGGGCGTGAGCCGGCTTGACACTCTGCTGTTCTCGGAGTCGGCCGGGCGGTTCATCCTGACGGTCGACCCCGGCCGCAGCCGCGAATTCGAGTCGCTGTTCGCCGGGCTGCCGCTGGCCTGCATCGGGACCGTCACGCAAGAGGCGGCGCTGAACGTGACCGGACTGGACGGCCGGCCGTCCGTCCATTTGCGGGTCGACGACCTGAAGGCATCCTGGAAGCGGCCGTTCGGTCACCTGATCTGAGATCGGCCGGGCTGCGGCGCGATGGCCGCGGCCCGAGCGAGGATATCCGACATGCCCAACGTGAATGCCTTGGTTCTGACGGGTTATGGACTCAACTGCGACGGCGAGACGGCTTTTGCCCTCGAACAGGCCGGGGCCCGCGCGCAACGGGTGCACATCAACGAGCTCGTCGAGGGGGGGGTGCGCTTAGAAGATTTCGAGCTTCTGGTGTTCATCGGCGGCTTCGGCTGGGGGGACGACCACGGGGCGGGCGTCATCCAGGCGCTGCGGATGAAGACCGCCATGGGTCCGCGTCTCATCGATTTCGTTGCGTCCGGTCGCCTCGTGCTGGGGATCTGCAACGGTTTTCAAGCACTGGTCAACCTGGGTCTGCTGCCGGGCTTCGACGGAGACTATCGCACGCGCGCGGTCGCGCTGACCGCCAACGCCTGCGGCAATTTCCGTGACCAGTGGGTCAGGCTGCAGGTGGACCCTCAGTCCGTGTGCGTTTTCACGCGCGGCATCCCGGAGGCCGACTTGCCCGTGCGCCACGGCGAAGGACGGCTCCATGCCGATCCGGCGGTGATTCGGCGCCTGCAGTCCGCCGGCCAGGTCGTCCTGCGCTACGCGGGACCGGATGGGCGACCGGCGGGCGGGTGTTTCCCGCAGAACCCCAACGGCTCGGTCGACGACATCGCCGGCATCTGCGACCCGACCGGCCGGGTTTTCGGTCTCATGCCGCACCCCGAAGCCTACAACGATTGGACCAATCACCCGGACTGGATGCGCGAGCGTGAGCACGCCCGACGCGAAGGCCGGCCCTTCGGCGTCGGACCGACCGTGGGTATCCGGATGTTCATGAACGCCGTGCAGTACCTCGAAACCCGCTGACCTTCGGGCCAGGATACCACTCTGAAATTCCGGTTTCGGACCGGTGCTCCGCTCGACCTCCAGGGGGTCACCCCGCCCGTTTTACCACCGAACCTGCCAATGCTCTTGGCCTAAAATAAATTGCGACGATCTTAAACCGATTTTAGACGTCACAGCACGTTGATAGTATAATGTTATTTATTAGTATTTACAATTGGATAATGTAATTTTTATGAATCTTAAGATTTAAGATATAGAACAGCCATCTCCTGCCGACCCCAGCCTGATTTGCAGCATTTTGTTGTAATTACGGATTACTATATCTGGATTCCTGGCTTCTGGTTGCCCCCTTTGCTATCGCCTGCCGGTATTCGTTCTAAACTATTTTTATTCGATTAAATTCAGGTTCTTAATTATAGGATTCGCCCCGTCTGCCAGCCGAGCGGCTCACTGACCGTGGCACAGGATTTGTATGGTACCGAGCGACGAGGGGTGTACATCATGTCGATAAATAAAAATTCAGGCTTCACGGCGTTCGAAGTCGCAGTCACCTTGGCCATCATCGCCGTTCTCGCTGCGATCAGCATGCCGTCCTTTTTAAAGTGGCTGCAGGGGCACCGGCTGCGCGGGGCGGCCATCAACCTCTCGGCCGACCTCGAAATGGCCAAGATCCGTGCGATGCGGGAGGGCAGCTTCGTCTCGGTGCAACTGGCGGCCGGCACCTATACCGTCTTCATCGACGACGGCAGCGGCGGCGGGGTCGCGGGGGACATGGTTCAGAACGGGACCGAGAGGGTGCTTCTGACGCGGCAGCTGCCGGCCGGGGTGAGCGTGCCCCTGGGCGAGGTGACGCTCGTCAACAACCGCATGCGCTTCAACAGCCGCGGGCTGGCGCCCGACATCGTGGCAGCGGAACGCATCCCGCTCGTGAACACCGCCGGCCGGAAGGAATTGCGCGTCAATCGGCTGGGCAACATTCGGATGCAGTAGAGTCGAGGAACTGGCCATGAGCGATTTGTTCTCAAAACAACGGACTGCAGGCTTTTCTTTCATCGAGTTGATGATTGCCATGGCCATTCTGGCGATGGGCATGCTCGCGGCCGTCTCGATGCACCTGGGCTCCACGCGCAACAACACGAAAGGCAACATCTACACCCAGGCCAACATGCTTGCCAAGGCGCAGCTGGAAACCCTGAAAAATCAGGATGTGCTGAACCTGGCCGCCGGCGGTCCCTATCAGGACCCCAACAACCCGGTCGATGCGGATGGCCTGCCGGGCGGCATCTACACCCGCAGCTGGACCATCGACACGCTCGGCACCGACGCGCGCCGCGTCACGGTGACCGTGCAGTGGAACCGTCTGGGCAAGCCCGGCAGTGTCGTGGTCTCGTCGAACACGAAGGGGGGCGGCGTATGAAGCCTGGACCGGTCCAGACGGCCCGCCGCCCGAGGCTCTCGGGGTCGGCGGGGTTTTCGATGATCGAGATGGTGCTGGTGCTGGCGGCCGTCGCCATCATGTTCGGCGCGATTTACGCCGGTTTCGAGCGGCTCAACCGGTCCTATGCGGCCGAGAACGTCAAGGCCGGCACCCAGCAGAGTGCGCGCATCGGCGTGGAGATGATGGTCCAGGACATTCGGCTGGCCGGCCTCAACCCCCTGGGGACCGCCGGGGCCGGCATCGTGGCGGACCCCACGCCGACCCTGCTGCGGTTCACCGCCGATCTCAATTTCGACGGGGACACCGGCGACCCCTTCGAGGACATCACCTACGACCTCAGCGGCACCACGCTGCGGCAGACCAACCGCAACGTGGACCCCAACCCGGAAATCCTGCTCGAGAACGTCACCGACCTCACCTTCACCTATCTGGACGAGGCCGGCAACGTGATTCCGACCGCCAACCTCGCCGCCCGGCGGCTGGACATCCGCACCATCGGGATCTCCCTGACACTCGACCGGCCGGCGGGCCGCAGCGGCGTGGTCTCGCGGACCTACACGACCCAGGTCCGCTGTCGCAACCTGTGAGCGAGGCAAAGCCCATGACGGCAACCGCCAGGCGGATCCTGACCAACGAGAACGGCTTTGTGCTGGGGGCGTCCATCCTGATTTCGGCCATCCTCATGCTGGCCGGGGTCCTGGCCTTGTGGACCTCCACCACCGAGATGCACGTGGTGCGCAACGAGGGCGAGATCACGCGGGAGTTCTACACCTGCGAGGGGGGCGTGATCGACGCCCTGGAAAACTTCGACACCGGGCTTTCTACGCCCGGGGGCGTCAACGCCACCCACTGGATGACCGACGCCTTCCTGCTGGCCGACCCCACCGCGGCCTACCACCGCTTTTTTTCGGTCGACCGCGACGGGAACACGGTGGCTGAAGTCAAGGTGCGTTGCATCGAGCAGACCGGCACGGCCATCAATTTCGACCCGGGGGACATCAACCACCAGACCGCGGTCGACGATGCCGCCGCCAACCGGCTGCCGCAGCAGCGCCACATCGCGCCGCCGCCCTCGGGGTCCGGGTTCAGCCTCAAGTACTTCGAGGTGCGCCGCTACGGCGTCACCGCCACCTCGACGACCGGCAACACCCGCGTCCAGGTCGGGGCGTTCAAGGTGTTCAACAAGTATTGATCCGGCCTGATACTGGCGTTTGCGCAAAGGAGACTTCGGCATGCGACGACATATTCTGATCACGTTCCTGGTCCTGGGGATGCTGGCCCCGCGCGTGTGGGCCGACGACACCGAGATCTACGGCACGGTCACCAACCCCTCTCTCGAGCCGAACGTGATGATCCTGTTCGACACCTCGGGGAGCATGGCGACCGAGGACGTGCCCGGCGACCCCTACGACCCGTCCCAGACCTATACCTGCGGCAGCTGCAGCTATTCTGCCAATGCGGTCTACTACCGGCGCTGGAACAACTACTACGACCGCTACGAGTGGCTCCTGCTCACCGGCAGCATCAACAACATCGCCTGTGCGTCCACCAAGAGTGCGCTGCAGTCGGTCGGCTACGTCCAGTCCCGGCTCAAGTCCGGGAGTTTCGCCTGCGGAGGGTCGCTCGACACCCAGTACCGCCTGCGGATGGGCAATTACCTGAACTACGACGTTTCCGGGGCGGGGCTGCCCCAGAGCCGCATCAGTGTTGCCCAGCAGGTGCTGACCGACCTCATCGCCAACACCGACGGGGTGCGCTTCGGCATGTTCGTGTACAACTACAACCAGGGCGGGCAGCTCGTGGCACCCTGCGGCACGGACAAGGCGAGCCTGCTCGGCCAGGTGGCCTCCGCCTCCCCCAACGGGTGGACGCCGCTGGCCGAGACCATGGCCGAGATCGGCCTCTACTTTGCGGGCATGCCCAGCTGGTACAACAGCAGCGGGTTCCCGTCGGGCACTTACAGCGGCGGGCACTACGTGTCGCCCATGCAGCAGCGCTGCCAGAAGAACTACATCATCGTCATGACCGACGGCGAGCCCACCCAGGACCGGGATTACCGCCTCTACCAGACCCCTTACATCAACGGGGACGTGATCGGGGATTACGACGGGGACCACAACGGCGGCAGCGAGTTCGACAGCTACCCCGACAACGGCTCGGATTACCTGGACGACGTCGCCGCCTACCTCTACCAGAACGACTGCAACCCGACCATGGGCGACGGGACCTCCTTCGACAAGCAGAACATCGTCACCTACACGATCGGGTTCAAGACCAACCAGTCCCTGCTGCAGCGCACCGCCGCCAAGGGCGGGGGCGAGTACTTCACCGCCGAGAACTACTCCGAGCTGAAGGAAGCCTTCGACCAGATCATGTCCAACATCGTCGAGAAGAACGCCTGCTACGTGGCGCCGGTGGTGCCGATCAGCCGCATGAACCGGGTGTTCGCAGGCGACAAGATCTACCTCGGATTCTTCAAGCCGCAGCAGAGCGGCCGCTGGATCGGCAACATCAAGCGCTACGCGCTGCAGAACACCGGCACGCTGCTCGATGTCCACAGCCAGCCCGTGACGACCGCGGACGGGCTCATCATGGACAACGCCCACTCCTGGTGGACCACCCTGGGCTACGACGGCCCGGCCGTGGAGAAGGGCGGGGCCGCCGAGGCGCTGGCCTTGCAGATCGGTTCCGGGGCCACGCGCAACGTCTACACCTACACCGGCACCCAGGCGCTGCTCAGCCACAGCGCCAACGCGTTTCTTCCGACCAATACGGCCATCACCAACACCATGCTCAACGTGGCCGACGACCCGGCGCGGTTAAGCCTGATCGATTCCGTGCGTACGGGCGGCTTCGGGGACATCATCCACTCGGAGCCTGCGGTGGTGGTGTACAATACGAAAACGATCATCTACGTGGGCGCCAACGACGGGCTGCTGCACGCGATCGACGACGACACCGGCCAGGAGCTCTGGAGCTTCATCCCGCCGGATCAGCTCGGCCGCCTCTGGCGCCTGAACGACGCCGACCACGACTACTTCGTGGACGGGTCGCCCACCGTCTACTACGGGTCTACCCAGAAAACCCTCGTCGTCGGCTCGCGCCGGGGCGGGAACTCCTACACCGCGCTCGACATCAGCGACTACAACGCCCCGCGCTATCTCTACACGATCGGACCCACGGCCCTCGGCCCGACCCCGACGAACTTCGAGCAGTTAGGGCAGTCCTGGTCCCGGCCGGACAAGATCACGGTCGCGACCGGGTCGACGGTCACGACCACGACCGGCTGCGGGCTCAACGTCGCGGTCAGCACGGCCGACGTCTTCCTGTTCGGCGGCGGGTACGACGTCAACCAGGACCAGCCGACCCCGGCGGCGACGGACACGGAAGGTCGCGGCGTGTTCGCCGTCAACATGGCGACCGGCGCGGTGTTGAGCGGGCTCAAGTTCACGCCCGCCACGCACACGAGCCTCGGGTTGACCCACTCGGTGGTGGACGTCTCCGGCTTCGACCACGACGGGGACGGGATCGCCAGCCGCATCTACTTCGGGAACCTGGCCGGGGGGGTGTTCGCCTTGCGGGACGACCAGGCTCAGACCTTCACCGTATGCGGGCAACCCGTCACCCGCAGCATCGTGGACGGGACGTGGACGGGGATGAAGCTCTTCCAGACCCCCGACTCGAACGGCCGCAAGCTCAAGGTCCTCTATGCGCCCGATGCGGTGGCCGAGCTCTACCCGCCCGGGGTGGGCGAGTACATCTACTTCGGCACGGGCGACCGCGAGAACCCGGACGACACCTCGGTGGTCAACCGCTTCTACGCCGTCAAGAACGACTGGACCGCGACCAGCCCGCTGACCGAGGCGGACCTCGTGAACGTCACGAGCAATATGATCCAGCTGGGCACCGCCAGCGAAAAGCAGGCGGCCAAGGCGAGCCTGGAGGCCGGCAAGGGCTGGTACATCGAGCTCGAGAACGCGGGTGAGAAGGTCGTGTCCTCGCCGCGCGTCTACGGCGGTGTCGTTTACTTCACCACGTACACGCCGACCGGGACATCCGGGATCGACCCGAACGACCCCTGCGCGGCCTCCACGGTGCGCGGGGTGGGGCGGCTGTACGCGGTCAACTACAAGACCGGGGCGGCCGTGCACGAGTTCAACAGCACGCTGGAGACCGACCGCGATGGCCATACGGTCACCCTCGGCAAACAGGACCGTTCACTCTCCGTCGGCACCGCCATCCCGTCCGCGCCCGTGATCGCGATCCTCGGCGGCGGCGCACGCCTGTTCATCGGCGTCGAGGGCGGGATCGTCAGCCTGCCCACGGTGGCGACGCAGGAGATGTACCGCTACTACTGGAACCAGATATTTTGACGCAAAGGAACCTGGCGATGATGAACACTACTCAGATCGTGGATACGAGTCGCCCTGGCGGGTGCGGTCCTGATAGCCGTTTCGGCGAGTCCGGTCTGGCCGGCAGCCCCCGTGGCCAAGGAACTTGCCCGCGCGGGTGACGCAGATCGGGTTTGAAGACTGCGAACCCTTTCAGGTGCGGGGGAAAGTCATGGAAGTCAGGGCCGAGAGGGGCACCTTCGTGGTCGCCGAGCGCGAAATTTGCGAGATGGACATCGTCACCGGCACCGGGCGCCAGCACACGACCTACTACGACATCTCGGGCAAACCGGAGGAAAAGCGCCCCTACCGGGTGGGTCAATACCTGCTCGTGAAGGGCTACCTCCTGCCGGCCGGGAATGTGGCCGCCCTGGAAGTGCGGGTGATCGAAAAGCCGCAGGAAAAACGCGTGCCCTACAAACCGATTGCGAACCAGGGCAAGGCATCGCGTTCGGCCTCCCGCCGGAGTGCGGGTAACCCGGTCGCGGAACAGCCCTGACGCATGCTATTAACAGCCTTTTATACATCATCCAAGTTTTTTCTAGACTCGCGGCGGAGTGGCCCCCGATCGGGGGCCCCTCCGCCGCCTGCTTTGGTCTCTCCAGGATTGGCATCCATCTTATTTAATTATTAATTCATTAAATTATCTTTATTTTCTACCAGGCTGTCCCTCCGCATCCCAACTGTTCGGCAAGTGGCACGCTACTTGCTGAATTCATAGTCTTAAATTCATCCAAACCAGGCATAGGTGCAATATGCTGTCAAACAAGCGCGGATTCAGCCTGCCGGAACTGATGATCATCGTTGGGATCATCGCCCTCATGGGCGCGATTGCCGTGCCCATGAGCATCAATTCGATCTCGGCTCGCCGTCTCAGCACCTCTTCCCTGGAAGTCTTGGCGCTGCTCGAGCACGCGCGTTCGTCGGCCATCAAGCGCGGCGAGTCGGTGTTCGTCAGCATCAACCTAGCCCAGAACACGTACCGTGCGACTGCGGGCTCGCCGACCGGGGACACGGTGCGAACGGGCAGGATGCCGGCCGGGATCACCCTGCAGCAGCCCGCGACGGACTCGCTGCCGTCCACGTTCCGCTTCAACAGCCACGGGCTTCCGGAAACGGAATCCTCTCCCGGGGCCTGGGTGTTGACCCGCGGGAAGCTGCTGCTTTCCGACGGAGGGCGGCATGCGAACAAGACCATCAGCCTCAACGCGGGCGGGAACGCCAGGATCGAAAAAACCAACTGAACGGACGAGCGCGGACGATGAAGACGCACATGCAGCGCAATGCAGGGTTCAGCCTGACGGAGTTGCTCGTCACGCTGGCGATCGTCTCGATATTTTCGGCCGCCCTTTACGGGGTCTACGTCGGCCAGTTCAAGGCGCACGCGAACCAAAACGCGACAGTCGACATACAGCAGGACCTGCGCAACTCGCTCTACGTTCTGCAGCGGTCGATCCGCATGGCCGGTTTCGATCCCTCCCTGGGGGTCCGCAACAACAGCCCCGCATCGCTCGGCATCGTGGGTCAATTCCCGTCCCCGCACCACTACAACGGCGGGATGCGGGCCCGGTACCCGCATCGCGGCCAACGGCAGTTGCCAGAGCATTGCGTTCACCCTGGACGCCAACGGGGACCAAATCGACTCCGGCACGGGTACGCTTCTGGTCGGGGCGGGCACGGTCGAGGCCAATGATCTGGAGTATGTCGCCTTCCGTCTCTCGGCCGGCGAACTGCAGAAATACCGGCCGAGCCTGCAGGATTGGGTGACCGTCGCGGAGAACATCGCAACGCTCGATTTCGAGTTCCGGGGCGAGGACGACTCCAACCCGAAGGCTGCCGCGGACGGCGACACCGAATCCGACTCCTTCAGCGCCGACCGCAACGGGAACGGGCGGGCCGACATCGACGACGACGGGGACGGGTTCCCGGACAGCGACATGCTGGCTCTGGTGCGCTATGTGCGCATCACCCTCACGGCGAAAAAAATGTCCGATGTGATCGCCTGGGGCGGCAGCAAGCCCGCGCACTCGCTCTCGGCCATCGTCCAGATCCGAAACCATCGCTGATCGGCGGAGGAAGTATGGAAGCGAATCGCGTCACACTCCGAACACTCCGAAACTGCCCGGCCGGCGCCGCAGGGTTTTCGCTGATCGAAGTGCTGGTCGCCATGGCCATTTTCGCGATCGGCATCCTGGCGGTCTACAGCATGCAGATCCACTCGATCCGCGGCAACAGTTCGGCCCGGGGGATTACGGAGAATATCACGCTCGCATCGGCCAAGGTCGAGGAACTCCTGGCTCAGGCTTACGACCATTCGGACCTGGACGTGGGTCTGCATCAGGCCGCTGTGGCCGGCGGATACCAGAGCCTCCAATGGCAGGTCAGCGAGGACTGCCTGGGTGCGGATTTCCAGGGCCACAAATGCGTCCAGGTGCGGGTCACCTCGACGGCCAGCGGCCTCCGGCAAAAGGATATCCGCATCGACTTCGTCAAAGGCAATATCTGAGGTCGCATTACGGAAGAGGTAGAAAGAGGGGGTGATGCCATGCGGGCTGCGAACCCAATAGACAACCAGAACGGATCGATCATTGTCGTCACGCTGATCATGCTGGTCCTCCTGACGCTGATCGGCATCTCCAGCACAACCACCAGCACGACCGAGGTGCAGGTCGCGGCCAACAACCAGAGCTACCAGGTGGAGTTCTACCTGGCCGACAGCGGATGGCACCAGGGGGCCATGTGGGTCGAGAACCGGGCGGCCCCTCCGAGTTGGGTCAACACCGACGCCGACGACAACACGGTCAAGAACTTCGGATCGGGCACGGGCGCCGACTCCGACACCGCCAACCTGTGCGCCGTCACGCCGGACAACAGCACCTTGAGCCAGTACGACATCCCCTACTGGTACAAAGTCGCTTACCTGGACCCATCCGTTATCAAGGGCGGGTCCAGCGCGCCGGAGGGCAACGAAAAGGGCTACGAGCGCTTCTTCTACGAGATCACCTCGAACGCCAACACGGCGCAGCAGATTCAGGTGCGGGCGTCGAAGATCTTCAAAGTGGGGTACTGAGAACAGGGGGAACAGGTCGTTTTTCAGCTGGCTGCAGGGTTGGGTCGGAAGCGCGCCTCCGGGACATGTCCCGGGGGCGCGGTGTTTTTGAAGAAGAGGGGCCCGCGCGCAAACGGTTCCCGAGAGCATCGTCCTATCGTTGTTTCGGCCGCGAGGGCCACCTCGGGTTGCGGATGGACGCTGAGGGCTGATCGAGAGCGGTGGCCGCGGGAGAGGGTGAGACGACCCCGCTCCCGGGCGAAGATGACCCCCGCGGAAATGGGCACTCGCCTCGACCCTGCCACCGAGGGAGTGCAGGGGGGCCTTTGATGTGTGGTTGAAGCAACCGGATGGGAGGCATCCGTCAGACCATGCCGCGTCTGCGTCACTCTCCCAAAAAAAGCGCGCCCCGCAGGGCGCGCTTTTAAGACTATACCTCGTTGGTTCAGTAGGGCAAGGCCGGCGGGGTCCTGACGCCGATGCCGGCTTGAAACTCCTTGGCGGATTCCGTGACCAGCAGAGTCGCCGTGGTTTCTTCCGCGTGCAGGACTATCACCTCGCCGCAATCGACCGGCGCATACGCAGTGCGGGGGTGTTCGGCCGTGCCGATGTTGAGCCTGTCGCGGTAATACACGCTGTAGATCTGCCCAGGCACGATCCCGTCCTGGCGTCCCCGGTCCATGAACGCGATGTGAAATTCCGCAAACACGTTCAAGGGCTCTTCCGATTTGAAGATGACCGCATCGACCCCCGGAACGCTCTTTTGAACAGCGACCCGCGATGAACGCCGTTCGAACGGCATCAGCTTGTCGCCGGGCAGGATGGGGCGGAACGAGCGTACGATCCCGATAACGGCGTACTCCGGCTCGGTCTGGAGGACCTCCACGATGCCGCATATCAGATGCTGGGTTCCGATGAGCTGACCCGTGGCCGGTTGATAGACCGGGTCCAACGTGCGATAGACCGTCATGATCTGGCCCTTGGCCAACGAGGCGCCTTGGCCCGGCTGGGCATAGGCCACATCCCCCTGACTCATCATCGTGAGCCCGGCATTGCGGGGCCTGAGAATGATTGCCCGGGGAGCGACCGGCACCTTACGGACGAACCCCACCTGGTCGATGGGCGAGTAGTAGTAGCCGATCCCGTCCAGAGACGGCTCGCCGGGCACCCTGTCGCGCGCCCCGGGGACACCGGGCGCAGCGCGGCCGCCGGCCATGCGCGTGAGTCGCAGTTTCTGACCCGGGAAGATCAGGTGCGGGTTGGCGATGATCTGGCTGTTCTCCTGCCAGAGCTCCGGCCAGACCCAGGGGGCGGATGAGAACCGCTGGGAAAGCCCCCACAAGGTGTCTCCCTTTTGGACGGTGTAGTAATAGCCGTTCTCGGTTTCGGCGACCTGCGCCGGGCCTGCGGTGGCGATCCATAGGACGGCCACGGCCGCCGACATGCACCTCAGCAGCACTTGCACCAGGACGTTTCGTTTCATCGGCATGCTCCGCTCAAGCTTATGGGAATGAAAACAGCGGCGCCCCACGGGTGCGCCCTCTTTGTTATCGGCAGAACGACTGCAGAACTAAAGCAAGCAATTCACATGCCTTTACCTGCCGGGGCGGCTTGTCGCCCGCTGTTTATCGCATAACAAATTGAAATCATGTATATTTAAACCTTGGCGACGGGGCGGGCGGCTTTGGCGTAAAAAAAGCCCCCGTGACGCAACCGTCACGGGGGCTGATGTGGATACAGGGTTTGAATGACGGCTTACATCATGCCGCCCATACCACCCATACCGCCCATGCCGCCCATACCGCCCATGCCGCCGCCGCCACCGGGCATCGGATGGTCGGCCTTCTCCTCAGGCTTCTCCGCGATCATGGCCTCGGTCGTCAGCATCAGGCCGGCAACCGACGAGGCATTCTGCAGCGCCAGCCGGACCACCTTGGTGGGGTCGATGACGCCGGCTTGCATCAGGTCCTCGTACTCGTTCTTGTCGGCATTGTAGCCGAAGGCGCCGGTGTGGGCTTTCACCTTCTCGATCACCACCGACCCCTCGAACCCGGCGTTGTTGGCGATTTGCCGCAGCGGTTCCTCGATGGCACGCGCCACGACCTTCACGCCGAGTTTCTGCTCGGATTTGACCTTGAGCTTTTCCAGCGCGGATAGGCAGCGCACCAGAGCAACTCCACCGCCGGGGACAACCCCTTCCTCGACCGCCGCCCGGGTGGCGTTCAGAGCATCCTCCACGCGGGCCTTCTTTTCCTTCATTTCGGTTTCGGTGGCGGCGCCGACATTGATGACAGCCACCCCGCCGATCAGCTTGGCCAGGCGTTCCTGGAGCTTCTCGCGGTCGTAGTCGGAGGTCGTTTCGTCGATCTGGGCGCGGATCTGCTTCACCCGGCCTTCCAGGGACTGGCGTGAGCCGGCGCCGTCGACGATCGTGGTGTTGTCTTTGTCCACGCTGATACGCTTGGCGCGTCCGAGATCCTGGACGGTGATGTTCTCGAGCTTGATCCCGAGGTCTTCCGAGACCACCTGGCCGCCGGTCAGGATGGCGATGTCCTCGAGCATGGCCTTACGGCGGTCGCCGAACCCCGGGGCCTTGACGGCCGACACCTGCAGCGTGCCGCGCAGCTTGTTCACCACGAGAGTGGCCAGAGCCTCGCCCTCGACGTCCTCGGCGATGATCAGAAGAGGCTTGCCCATCTTGGCGACTTTCTCGAGGATCGGCAGCAGGTCCTTCATGCTGCTGAGCTTCTTCTCGTTGATGAGGATGAGGGGGTTGTCGAGGGTGCAGACCATCTTCTCAGGGTCGGTGACGAAATAGGGGGAGAGATAGCCGCGGTCAAACTGCATGCCTTCGACCACCTCGAGGGTGGTCTCCATGCCCTTGGCTTCCTCGACCGTGATGACGCCTTCCTTGCCGACCTTGTTCATGGCCTCGGCGATGATGTTTCCGATGGTTTCGTCGTTGTTGGCCGAAATCGTGCCGACCTGTGCAATCTCGCGCTGGTCCTTGGTCGGTTTGCTCAGGGTCTTGAGCTCCTTCACGATCGCCTCGACGGCCTTGTCGATGCCGCGCTTGATCGCCATGGGGTTGTTCCCGGCCGCCACCAGTTTCTGGCCTTCCTCGTAGATGGCGCGGGCCAGAACCGTGGCCGTGGTCGTGCCGTCCCCGGCCATGTCGCTCGTCTTGCTGGCGACCTCTTTGACCATCTGGGCGCCCATGTTCTCGAACTTGTCCTCGAGTTCGATTTCCTTGGCTACCGTGACGCCGTCCTTGGTGACGGTCGGGGATCCCCAACTCTTGTCGATGACGACATTGCGGCCCTTCGGGCCGAGTGTCACCACGACCGCGTCCGCAAGGGTCCTCACTCCGTTCAACATCGACTCACGTGCCTTCATGCTGTACTTGATGATTTTGGAAGCCATTTCGATTCACCCTCCTTATTCGATGATGCCGAGAACGTCGTCTTCGCGCATGATGAGATATTCTTCGCCCGCGATTTTAATCTCCGATCCGGAGTACTTCCCGAACAGGATGCGGTCGCCCTTTTTCACCTCGGGGGCCACGCGTTTCCCGTCTTCGCCGATCTTCCCCGCGCCGACGGAAATCACTTTGCCCTCGGCCGGCTTTTCCTTGGCGGTGTCCGGGATGATGATGCCACCCTTGGTCGTCTTCTCCTCCTCGATACGCTGCACCAGTATCCGGTCGTGCAATGGCTTTAATTTCATTGGACCCAATCTCCTTCGCGTGAAAATGAGCTTTTTAACGTTTCCGGTGTGAATGCCGGTCAAACCCGAGACCCCGGTTCAGGGTCTCATCCTTTAGAAACCGTGAGCGCCGCACCCCCCTTCCAAATGGATTTCGAATTCTGCTGAGTCAAATCGTGCGGGCGTCGCCCGTTTAGCCCGTGGGTGCCAAAGCCAATGCCCGTCCGACGGAGTCCGCAAGACGCCCGAACGGCGTTGCACCAGTCAAGTCTGTGGGATGGCTAAGACATGCGTGCGATCATGCAGCGGAATCTGTGGAGGAACTGGCGCTGCCTGATGTCTTGCCGGTGTCTGATGAGGTCGACTTCGTGCTGTCGGGCTTGGTTGGCGATGACCCGGATTTGCCGGCGTAGTCGGTCACGTACCACCCGGAGCCCTTCAGGTGAAACGCACTGTGAGAAATGAGCTTGTGAAGCTTTCCGGAGCAGTGCGAGCATTTGGAGAGGGGCTTATCGGAAAAGCGCTGCAGCGCTTCCATCACTGCTCCGCACTTTGCGCACTGGTACTCGTAGAGTGGCATACGCAGCCTCCTGAAGTTCGAAATATCGTTTTAAGTGAGCGCTAATATAGGCATAACCGGTCGGTTGTCAAGCGCGGCGCCTGCAGGCGGGTGCCGCGCTTCAGGATGGCCCGGCGTCGATCTGTTGATCGTAGACGCGGTGCCAGTCGGAATAGAACTGGAGGACCGGGGCAAGGCCGATGAGCCTCACTCCGTTCAGGATGGCATGGGTGCGTTCGTGGACTCGCCGTTCCTCGGCCAGGCGCTCTTCCGGGGAAGCGTCGAAGCCCTGCAAAAACTTGCTGAAGCGGACGATGTGAATCAGCTCGTGCACGATGATGTAGAGCGCGAACGGGAGCAGGCGAAGCTCTGGGGTGCGGTCAAGGGCCCCCAGGATCGAATGATCTTGAAGGCAGATTTTGTAGAAGTCATAGGACGCCGAACTGAGAGAGGCCTCGCGGGGTTGGCCCTGGTAGCGGATGATCTGCGCGAAGGGACCGTCGATGATCTCCCCGGGTTCGAGATCGGCCAGCGTGCGGACATCGTACTTGGGTTTCAACCACTGACTCGAGGTCATCTTGTAGTGGTTGCTGACCAGCTCTTCAGCCAGGCCGACCGCGTGGGTCACGACCGCCAGCTGGTGCGGGTCGAAGGCCGCTCGAGTCTCCATGGTGTCGCGCGGGGGCCGGCTCGCGGGGGTCACGCGCCTGAGGCCGCAGCGAGGGCGTTCACGGCCTTGGCCAAGCGGGTGCGCCCGACCGGGTCGAGCTGGATGAACCGGATGCCCATGCCCCGGTGGACGACGCGTTCCGGCGGTACGTTGGCGTTGGACCAGACCACCTCGGCCGCCAGGGCGAGCGGCTCGCCGCCGGGCAGCTCGATTCGGATCCGCAAGCGGTCGCTCAGCGCCAGGGGGCGGCAGGCGACGAACGCCCCACCCAGGCTGATGTCTTTGACGACTGCGTTTTCCTGGCCGTGCGCTGAGCTGATCTCGGCCTGGCCAGGAAACCGAAAGGCGGGGCTGGGTCCGCTTTTCCTCCCAAGCCGTGCGTTGGTGCAGGGCCTGGGCCAGGTCCCGGGCCTGCCCCGACTCGGCCTGGCGTTTGAAATAGGCGCGGACGAACCAGAACAGGATGAACGCGGTAAAGACGGCGCCGCCCACCCCCATGCTGATGGCAATGACCGATGACGCTCCTTCCATCGCTGCGCTCCAATCCGTTGAATTCTGCCGTAGAAGATCAAGCCATCCGCACACACTATAGCATAGCCTTGGGGTCAATGCCACATGCGGGTGCGGGGCGGCGGAAGGGAGATTGCGGGTACGGCCGGAGGGAATCCCCCAAAAAAGCGTGGACACGTTCTCCGGGGTATGTTAAGGAAGCCGCCTACTCTATAGAGTAAATGCCGAGGGGAGGTGATTCATTGGGCAGTGTCATCAAGAAGCGCAGAAAGAAGATGCGGAAGCACAAACATAAGAAACTGCTGGCCAAGACTCGCCATCAGAGGAGAAGCCGATAGATCGGCTCGATCCGAATTCGCGCTCTCGCGGCACCGCCGGGTTCTCTCGGCGGTGCCGCTTTTTTTGTGTCCGGCAGGGACGCCTTCCGCGCAAGCGGTGACGCCTACCTGGTCTTGCCCGACAGCCCCTTGAAGTACTTCATGAACTCCGAATCGGTCGTCAGCAGCAGCGAGGCGTCCTTGCCGAGGGACTCGTTGTAGGCCTCGAGGGTCTGGGTGAAGGCGTAGAAGTCCGGGTCGACGCCGTAGGCGTCCGCGTAGATCTTGGCCGCTTCGGCGTCGGCTTTGCCCCTGACCTCCTGGGCGACCCGATAGGCCTCGGAGGTGATCTGCTGCAGTTCCTTGTCCTTCTGGCCGAGCACCTTCTGCGCCTCGCCCTTGCCCTCCGAGCGGAATTTTTCCGCGATCTGCTTGCGTTCCGCGATCATCCGGTCGTAGACCGATTTCCGAACCTCCTCCACGTAATTGATGCCCTTGATCTTGACGTCCACCAGTTCGATCCCGAACTGGTCCACTTTCGGCTGCGCCTGCTCGAGAATCCCCTGAGTGATTTTCTCCCGGCCGATGGTGATGCCGTAATGGCTCTGGGGCTTCTTTTCCAGGTCTTCCAGGCCGACCTCCGCGGTGTCCAGCTCCCGGTTGGACTTGCGCACGGCATCGATCAGCTTGTGCGAGGTGATGAAGTTCCGCACGGCCGGGTCGATGATGTCGTTCAGCCGGCTCATGGCGTTCGACCGGTTGTTCACGGTCTGAAAGAACTTGACCGGGTCGACGATCCGCCAGCGGGCGAACGCGTCCACCCAGATAAACGTCTTGTCGAGGGTCGGAATCTGCCCCGGCTCTCCGTCCCATTCCATGATGTTCTTGGGGAAGAAGTTCGTCTTCTCGATGAAGGGTATTTTGAAATTCAGCCCCGGTTCTCGGATCGGGTCGCGCACGATCTTGCCGAACTGGGTGATCACGACCTGTTCGGTCTCCGTGACCACGAACGTTGATTCGTATAAGACGACCGCCGCGGCGATCAGCAGCACCATCCAGACCCCTTTGATTTTCATGGTCATTTACCACCCGGTTTGGTGAAATTGAGTAAAGGCAGCGTGCCCTTCTGGTCCGAATCGACGATGTAAACGGGGCCGAGTTTGGGCATCAGCGCCCGCATGTGCTCGAGGTAGAGCCGCGTGCGCGTGATGTCCTTGGCCTTGCGGTATTCTTCGTAGACCTCGCGGAAGCGAGCCGCGTCACCCTTGGCGCGATTGACCCGGTTCAGGGCGTAGCCCTCGGCGGTTTTGATCGTGCGATCCGCCTCGCCCCGCGCGGCCGGAACAGACTTGTTGTATTCCTCATTGGCCTGGTAGATCATCTGCTCTTTTTCCTGCGTGGCCTGGTTGACCTCGTTGAAGGAGGGCTGGACCGACGGCGGCACGTTGGTCTTCTTCATTTCGATCGTGACGATGTGAATCCCGGTCTCGGCCTGGTCGAGCTCTTTTTGGAGGCTTTCCCTCGCTTCGACGGCGATCTCGTCGCGTTTGCTGATGACCTCATTGATGCTGCGGTCCCCGACCACCAGGCGCATGGTGGCTTCGGACATGTCCTTCAGCAGCTGGCGCACGTTGGCGACTTTAAAGAGGAAGTTGTAAGGGTCTTTGACGCGATACTGCACGATCCACGGGACGACCGCCACGTTCAGATCGCCGGTCAGCATGAGCGCCACGTTGCCCATTTCCGCGCCGGTCTTTCCCCGGGGCCGAAAATCCACGTCCGTACCGGCGGACCCGAACTCCTCTGTCTGCACGCTCTTGACGTTGACCTTGCTCACCACGTCGATGCCGAGTGGCAGCTTGAAGTTGAGACCCGGCTGAGCGGTTTCGATGTATCGGCCGAAGCGCTGAACGATGCCGACCTCGTCCTGTTTGATGGTGTAGAACGAGGAAAACGCCAGAAACGCCAGCGCGATGGCCCCGATTGCCATCGGTCCGCCGGGGAGCTTGAAGCGTTTGAACTGCTTGACCACCTCGTCCACCTGGGGAGGAATCCCTCCCCGGCTGCCCTGCTGCTGTTTCAGTTTCTCCCAGTCCCAACTCATGCCCGTATCCTCGATTGTCGGTTCATACCGCGGGGCCGCTGACCCCGTCCGTCACGGTCGCGGACGGCCCGCGTCCTTGCATACCCGTTTCGGGCCATATCAACACTGTTAAGGTACGTGTTCGATCAAGTCAAGAGAAACCCGACGGGCGAACCCCGTGCAGGACCGGTGCAAGGACGCCTGCCGGTTGACTCCGCAAGGCATGGGCGGCATAATCACCGTCCATGAGCAAACTTCCCAACCGGCCCGCCGTGCACATCGGTGGCGTGCTCGATGGACTGCTGAAGCAACTGCGGCCCGAGGCTGAAGACGGGATGCTCCGCATCTGGCGCGTCTGGTCGGCGGCGGTCGGCGACGACATCGCGCGCAACGCCCGGCCGGCCGCGGTCAAAGGGTCGACCCTGCTGGTGCACGTCAGCAGCTCCACCTGGATTCATCACCTGCAATTCCTCAAGCACGACCTGGTCACGCGGTTGAACGCCGAACTCGGGCGGGATGCGGTTGCGGACATCAAGTTCAAAGTGGGGGCGTTTTGAAGACCAGGCCGCTGCCGGGGCTGACCCACGATGCCTTTTTTCATGGACGCATGCGCGTGAAACAGCCGCGGCGCGGGTACCGGTTCTCGATCGACGCCGTTCTCCTGGCGGGCGAGGTGGCGCCGCGGGCCCGGGATCGGGTGGTGGACCTGGGGACGGGGTGCGGGATCATCCCCATGCTGCTCGCCTTCGGTCATCCGGACCTGCGCCTCTGGGGAGTCGAGCTCCAGGCCGATCTGGCCGCGCTCGCCGCCGAAAACATCCGGGACAACGGCTGGGCCGACCGGGTTACGATTCTGCAGACGGACATGCGGCGGCTCGGCCCGGAACGTTTCAGCGGCCCGGTGGACCGGGTCGTCGCCAACCCGCCCTATCGTCGCGACCGGTCCGGGCGCGTCAACCCCGACGCGCAGTGCGCCGTGGCGCGCCACGAGATCGCCATCACCTTGCCCGAGCTGCTCGTGACCGCCAAACGCATCCTCAAGACCGGCGGCCGGTTCCACGTCATTTACAGCGCCGAGCGCGCCGCCGAACTCCTTGCTCGCATGTGTGCGGAGGGGATCGAACCGAAACGCCTGCGGTCGATCCACTCCGCGGCCGGAGAGGACGCGCGTCGGGTGACGGTCGAGGGGGTCAAGGCGGGGCGGCCCGGTCTGACCGTGTCCCCGCCGCTGGTGGTGTACGACGAGGGCGGGAGCTATTCCACGGAGGTTCAGGCCATGCTACGGGGCACTCCCCATGCTGGAGACGTGTCCGAGCGCTAACCCGCCCCGTTTCCCTGCCAGTCCGCTTCAGGTTGCGACAGATTCGAAGGGCTTGCGCCGCCCAGCGCCGCCGATTGACAAGCCGTATCAGAAGCGATATTTAACTTGGATACCGCTCGATGAGGTGGATGCCCCGGAGAGGTGGCCGAGTGGTTGAAGGCGCCGCTCTCGAAAAGCGGTGTGCTGCTTATAACGGCACCGTGGGTTCAAATCCCACCCTCTCCGCCAACCGCCGCTGGCCTTCGGCTGGCGAAGGGTTTTCGGGCTCGCTCCGGACCATCAGCGGGTTCAGGGCAGGGCAAGTGCCTGCGTGCGGCAGATTTGCGGAGAGATGTCCGAGCTGGCCGAAGGAACACGACTGGAAATCGTGTGTGCTGCTAATACCGGCACCGTGGGTTCGAACCCCACTCTCTCCGCCATTCCGCCGCTGCAACCGGCAGGTCCCTGATAGACCGACCCGCCCGCGTTCCGCGCCCCCGTGTTATTCCGCTTGCAGGAAGTGATCCCGGACCTATGTCCTATCTCGTACTCGCCCGCAAATACCGCCCCCAGACGTTTGCCGACGTCGTAGAACAGGAGCACGTCACCCGCACCCTCGGCAACGCCATCGCGTCGGGCCGCGTTGCACACGCGATCCTTTTCAGCGGCCCGCGCGGCACCGGCAAAACCACGGTAGCCCGCATTCTGGCCAAGGCGTTGAACTGCCAGGGCACCGCCGCCGTCGTCCCGTGCAACGACTGCCGCTCCTGCCGCGAAATCACGGCCGGCAACGCGGCGGACGTCTACGAGATCGACGGGGCTTCCAACAACAGCGTCGATCAGGTGCGCGAGCTGCGGGAGAACGTCAAGTACACGCCCGCCCACAGTCGCTACAAGATCTACATCATCGACGAGGTCCACATGCTCAGCACGCCGGCCTTCAACGCGCTGCTGAAGACGCTCGAGGAGCCGCCGGCCCACGTGCTGTTCATGTTTGCCACGACCGAACCCCACAAGATCCCGATCACCATTCTTTCGCGCTGCCAGCGCTACGATTTCCGCCGCGTCCGGTTGCCATCCATCACCGCGCACCTGTCCTCCATCTGCCGCCGGGAGGGAGTCGAGATTGCCCCCGAGAGCCTGGACCTGATCGCCCGTGAATCCGGGGGCAGCGTCCGGGACAGCCTGAGCCTGCTCGACCAGGTCATCGCCGGCGGGCAGCGCTGCGTCCCGCACGAGGAGGTGATCGACACCCTGGGCGTCGTGGACCGCAGCCGGCTGCACGCACTGGCCGGCGCGATCGTGGACGGCGATGCCTCGAGTTTCCTCGCGGCGCTGGACGAGCTGGCCGGCCGCGGGCACGACGTGAAAAAGCTCTACGCAGATCTCCTCGACTACCTGCGCGACCTGTGGGTCGTGCAGACGGCCCGCTCGCCGGAGAAACTGGTCGAGCTGCCCGGCCACGAGATCGCGCTGATGCAGGAGCGCGCGCAGGCGATCCCGCCCGCCGCTCTCGAGCACCTGCTCGACACGCTCTTCCGCGAAGAGCCCGCGGTCAGGCTTTCCCCCCAGCCGAAGCTCGCCTTCGAGATGGCGGTTTTCCGAGTGCTGCAGGGCCGGCCGGTGCTGTCCATCGACGCCTTGATCGCGAAGCTGGACGACTTGCGCCGGGAGGTCCGGGGGGGAGACGACGTCTCAGCCGCCCGGCCGCCTGCGCCGCCATCCCCGGCCAACGCCCCGCCGGCGCCCCGACCGGATGCGGCCGCGGCGGGACCCGTGGCGGCCGACCCGATTCCGGCGGATCCCGCAGCGCGGTGGCAGCTCCTCTGCGACGAGGTCTCCCGCAGCCAGCCGAACCTGGGAGCGAACTTGAAGCGCTGCTGCCTGAAGTCCGCGGCCGCCGAGCGGGTGGAAATCGTCGCCACGACCGCTTACGTGGCCTCGGTGTTGCGGCGCGACAAGAACCTGGCGCTGCTGCGCGCGGTCTGCGCTCAGATCTTCGGCGGGTCGCCGGAGGTCGTCATCGCGGAGGGGAGCGGATGCAGCCCGCCGGCGGACGGCCTGCGCGAACGCAACCACGCCGTGGTGAAGGAAACCCTCAACCACCCGGTGGTGGCGGAGGCCATCGACATCTTCAACGGCAAGCTCGTTGACGTTCACATTTCCACGGAGGACACGCCATGAAGGGTATGGGAGACATGATGAAGCAGGCGCAGAAGCTGCAGGCGCGCATGCTCAAGATGCAGGAGGAACTCGCCCAGCGCACCGTCGAATCCGCGGTGGGCGGCGGCATGATCACGGTCGTCGCCAACGGCAAGCAGCAGGTCGTCTCGATCCGGATCGAGAAGGAAGTCGTCAACCCGGACGACGTGGAGATGCTGCAGGACCTCGTCCTGGCGGCCGTCAACGACGCATTGCACAAGTCGCAGGAGATGGTCGCATCCGAGATGGGCAAGCTCACCGGCGGCCTGAACCTCCCGGGGCTGAGCTGACATGGAGTACTACCCCGCACCGCTGCGCCGCTTGATCCGCCTGATGGCCCGCCTCCCCGGGATCGGGGAAAAGACGGCGGAGCGGCTGGCCCTCTACCTGCTGTCCGCCGGCACGGCTCAGGTCGAGGAACTCGCCCGCGGAATCGTCGAGGTCAAGCAGAAAGTCCGCCTGTGCTCGCGGTGTTTCAGCCTGAGCGAGGGCGAACTCTGCGGCGTATGCAGCAACCCGGCGCGGGATGAGGCCGTCGTGTGCGTGGTCGAGCAGCCGGGGGACCTGGTGGCGCTGGAGAAGTCGGGCGGTTACCGCGGTCTCTACCATGTGCTCGCGGGCGTGCTCTCGCCGCTCAACGGGGTGGGCCCCGACGAGATCCGCGTGCGCGAGCTGATCGAGAGGGTCTCGGGCGGCGGGGTGCGGGAGGTGGTGCTGGCGACGGGCACCAGTGTCGAGGGGGAGGCCACGGCCGTCTATCTGGCCGACCGTCTTCAGGGCTTGCCCGTCGCGGTCACCCGCATCGCCTCGGGGGTTCCCATGGGCGGAGACCTCAAATACGTCGACCAGGTGACGCTCAAGAAGGCGATGGAGTCGCGCCGTGCCCTCGGATGACCTGATCCCGACACCCGACGACCTTTTCCGCTGCACGCGCTGCGGGGAGTGCTGCCGGGGGTACGGCGGCACCTATGTGACCGCCGCCGACATCGCCGCCATCGCCGCGTTCGTCGGCTGCCCCCCGGAGGACTTCTCCGCACGGTACTGCCGGATGTCCGGTCGCCGGCCCCTGCTGGCCCAGCGCGCGGACGGCTACTGCATTTTCTATGACGGCGGGTGCACGATACACCCCGTCAAGCCTCGCATGTGCCGTCGCTGGCCGTTCATCGAAAGCGTCCGGTCCGAACCCTTGAACTGGTCGATCATGGCCGGAAGCTGCCCCGGGATGCGCACCGGTGTTCCGCCCGAACGGGTGCGCGAGTGCGTTCGGAGGGTCTTGACGTCTGAACCGGTCGAGGATACGACCATCCCCTGAGCGACGAGCCGACGGAGCGGGTGCATGACGGAAGAGGACCCCGGTCGAGAGGATGCGTGGCAGGCCCTGGCGGAGGCCCGCGCCGAATGCAAGCGGTTGAGTTCGCTGCTGTTGAAAAGCGAGGCCGCCTGCCGGGACACCGCGCAGCAGCTGCAGCAGGCCCAGAAGATGGAGACCCTCGGGACGCTGGTCGCCGGGGTCGCGCACGAGATCAACAACCCCATCAACCTGATGCTCTACAACCTGCCCCTGCTGCACAAGACCTGGGCGGACCTGCTGCCGGTGCTCATGGCCCAGCGCGAGCGCGAGCCCGAACGCAAGTTCGGGGGCTTTTCCTACGATTTCCTGAAAGACCACCTGCCGCAGCTGATCGCCGACATGGAGATGGCGGCCAACCGCGTGGTCAAGATCGTTTCCGACCTGAAAAACTTTTCGCGCCAGTCGAACATCGCGGAGAAGTCGCCCTTGAACCTCAACACCGCGGTGCGCAACGCGCTGCGGCTGTCCCAGAGCACCCTGCGCAAGGCCGGGCTGGCGATCACGCTCGAACTGACCGAGGATCTGCCCGAGATCGAGGGCAACCTGCAGAACATCGAACAGGTGGTTCTCAACATCCTGATCAACGCGGCGCAGTCGATCGACCACGGCCATGGCGAGATCGTGGTGCGAACCGGCTTCACCCTCAAGGACGGGCGGGTCCACCTGTCCATCTCGGACAACGGCCGGGGGGTGGCCCCCGAGATCGCGGACCGGTTGTTCCTGCCGTTCGTGACCGACAAGCAGGCCCAGGGCGGGACGGGGTTGGGGCTCTCGATCTCGTACGGGTTGGTGAAAGCTCACGGCGGCGAGGTCGGTTTCGAAAACCGCCCCGGCGGCGGCACGACCTTCACCGTGTCGCTGCCCAGCGTTCTTAAGCGCAGCGCCGCCCGGGTTCTGGTGGTCGACGACGACCGCATGGTGCGCCAGATACTGATGGAAGCCCTCGCGTTTCCGCGCTGCTACCTGCTGGAGGAGGCCGCCAACGGCATCGAGGCCTCGATCCGCCTGGGGACCTATCGACCCGATTTGCTCATCCTGGACGTGTTCATGCCCGAGATGGACGGCCTGGAGGTGTGCCGGCACATCCGGGCAGAGCCCGCCCTGGCCGGCATGAAGGTCATCATCACCACGGGGTTCCCGGGCCACCCGAAGCTCGACGAACTGGCGGCGCTCGGGTTCACCCACGTCCTGGCCAAGCCCTTCGACATCCCGGTCCTGCTGCGCATGGCCCGGGAACTTCTCGATCCCGCCTGAATGCAAAAGGGCCGGGCGATGGGATCGCTCGGCCCCGGTCGGTCGGTTGCGTCCTACGTTTCCTGAGAGAAGATCGACGCCTTGTGGTATTCGCGGTTGAGACGGGCGATGTGGGTGATCGAAATCCCCTTGGGGCAGGTCATCTCGCATTCCCGGTGGTTGGAGCAGTTGCCGAATCCGCAGGCGTCCATGGCGCGCACCATGGCGAGCGCGCGGCGGGCGGCCTCCGGGCGGCCCTGCGGCAGCAACGCCAGGTGGGAGACCTTGGCGCTCATGAAGAGCATGGCCGAGGCGTTCGGGCATGAGGCGACACACGCCCCGCAGGCGATGCAGGCGGCCGCGTCCATGGCGAGCTCGGCGTTCGACTGCGGGACCGGAAGTGTGTTGGCCTCCGGTGCGCTGCCGGTGTGCACGCTGACGAAGCCGCCGGCCTGGTTGATGCGGTCCAGGGCGTTGCGGTCCACCACCAGGTCGCGGATCACCGGGAAGGCCCGCGCGCGGAAGGGCTCGACCACCAGCGTGTCCCCGTCCTTGAAGTGGCGCATGTGGAGCTGACAGAGCGTGGTCGTCCGCATGGGACCATGCGCCCGGCCGTTGACCACCGCGCCGCAGGTGCCGCAGATGCCCTCGCGGCAATCGTGCTCGAAGGCGATCGGCTCCTTCCCTTCCAGCGTCAGCTGCTCGTTCACTACGTCCAGCATCTCCAGGAAGGACATGTCCGTGGAAATGTCCCGCCCCGGGTAGCTCTCGAACCGGCCCTTGTCCCCGGGTCCGTTCTGCCGCCAGATCTTCAGCGTCAGGTGGATGGTCTTGCTCACTTGTAGCTCCTTTGAGTCAGATGGACGTTCTCGAACTCCAGGGGCTCGGTGTGCCGGTGCGGCTCCTTGCCCTCGCCCGTGAACTCCCAGGCGGCCACGTGGCAGAAGTTGGCGTCGTCGCGCCGGGCCTCGTTCTCCTCGGTCTGGAAGGCCTCGTTGAAGTGCCCGCCGCAGGACTCCTGGCGCGCGAGCGCATCGCAGATCAACAGCTCGGCGAATTCCATGTAATCGGCCACGCGGCCGGCCTTCTCGAGGCTCTGGTTGTAGCTCTGCGCCGCGCCCGGGACGAGCACGTTCCGCCAGAACTCTTCGCGGAGCTCCTGCACCATCCCGCGCGCCTTCTGCAGACCGGCGTTGGTGCGAGCCATGCCGCAGTGGTCCCACATGATGAGCCCGAGCTGGCGGTGAAAGCTGTCGACCGTGCGCTTGCCGCGGGCCGACACCAGGCGCTCGACGCGCTCTTCCACCTGGTGGACCGTGTCGGCGAACGCGGCGTGGCCGGCCGTCACGTCGGCGAAACGGGTGCCGGCGAGGTAGCCGCCGATCGTGTACGGAATGACGAAGTAGCCGTCGGCCAGGCCCTGCATCAGCGCGCTCGCCCCGAGCCGGTTGGCGCCGTGGTCGGAGAAGTTGGCCTCGCCCAGCACGAACAGTCCGTCGATCGTGCTCATCAGATTGTAGTCCACCCAGAGCCCGCCCATGGTGTAGTGGACGGCCGGGTAGATCATCATCGGGGTCTCGTAGGGGTCCTCTCCGGTGATCTTCTCGTACATCTCGAAGAGGTTGCCGTACTTCTTTTGGATGACGGCGCGGCCGTCGCGGCGGATGGCGTCGGCGAAGTCGAGGTAGACCGCCAGCCCGGTGTCGCCCACCCCCTTGCCCTGGTCGCACTGCTCCTTGGAGTTGCGGGAGGCCACGTCGCGCGGGACGAGGTTGCCGAAGCTCGGGTACTTGCGCTCCAGGAAATAGTCGCGCTCGGCCTCGGGGATCTGGCTCGGCGGGTCGCTTGTCGCCCGGGGTCTTCGGCACCCATACCCGGCCGTCGTTGCGCAGGCTCTCGCTCATGAGCGTGAGCTTGGACTGGTAGGTCCCGTGGACCGGGATGCAGGTCGGGTGGATCTGGGTGAAACACGGGTTGGCGAAGGCCGCCCCGCGCTTGTAAGCGCGGTAGGTCGCGGTGACGTTGCAACCCTTGGCGTTGGTGGACAGGAAGTAGACGTTGCCGTAGCCGCCCGTGCACAGGACCACCGCGTGGGCCTCGTGGCGTTCGATCTCTCCGGTGACCAGGTTGCGGGCGATGATCCCGCGCGCCTGCCCGTTGACGACCACGACGTCGAGCATCTCGCGGCGCGGGAACAGCCGCACCTTGCCGCCGGTCCCGGAGTTGGCCATGAGTGCGCTGTACGCCCCGATCAGCAACTGCTGGCCGGTCTGGCCGCGGGCGTAAAACGTCCGCGAGAGCTGCGCACCGCCGAAGGAGCGGTTGGCCAGCAGGCCTCCGTACTCCCGGGCGAATGGGACCCCCTGGGCGACGCACTGGTCGATGATCGAGTTGCTGACCTGCGCCAGGCGGTAGACGTTGGCCTCGCGGGCGCGGAAGTCGCCTCCCTTGACCGTGTCGTAGAACAGCCGCCAGATGCTGTCGCCGTCGTTCGGGTAGTTTTTGGCCGCGTTGATGCCGCCCTGGGCCGCGATGCTGTGCGCCCGTCGGGGCGAATCCTGGATGCAGAAGCTCTTGACGTTGTACCCGAGCTCGGCCAGGCTCGCCGCGGCCGACGCCCCGGCCAGCCCCGTGCCCACGACGATGATGTCGTACCGGCGCTTGTTCGCGGGGTTGACCAGCTTGAGCTCGAAGCGGTGGCGGTCCCATTTCTGGGGCAGCGGCCCTGCCGGGATTTTCGCGTCGAGGCGCATGGGGTGTCCTTTCTTCGCGCTAATAGCGGATCGATATGAACAGCGGGATCAGACCGAAACCGACCCCGACCCCGACGGCCAGCACCACGCTGAGGATCGAAATCGCGGGCATGTACTTGGGGTGGTTGGCCCCGATCGTCTGGAACGCGCTCCAGAAGCCGTGCCGCACGTGGAGGGCCACGACGATCATGGCCAGGACGTAGACGGTCACGTAAAGCGGGTTCTGAAACGCCCTGGACACGATCTCGAAAATGGTCGTGCCGGATTTGTTCGTGAAGGTGAAGTTGGCCAGGTGGAACAGCACGAAGGCCAGGATCAGAATGCCGGTGTACGGCATGGTGGTCGAGGCGAGCGTCTGGCCCCCGGCGGATGTGCGCCCCGCATACGCCACCGGCCGGGCCTTACGGTTCTGCCAGAACAGGACCAGGCCCGTGACGATGTGGATCAGGGCGAACGCCACCAGTCCCAGCTCGAAAACCAGCAGGAGCTTGTCGAGGGCGTGCAGGCGTTCGGCATAGCCGTTGAAGGCCTCCTTGCCGCCGTAAATGGTGAGATTGCCGGCCAGGTGGGCCGCCAGAAAGCCCAGGAAGGCGAATCCGGTCAGAGCCATCAGGAGTTTCTTGCCGACCGAGGAGGCGAGGGTGGTCGTGAACCAGTTCATGGAGTCCTCCGCCACGAAGGAGTGAGAATCAGGAGAGAACCTTTTAAAGCGGTTTTGAACGGGATGTCAACATCTAACGGTGTCCCGCGCGGCGGCGGCCGACCACCACCAGGCGTCGCGCCGGGTGTCGAGAACGGCCTGTGCCAGCGCCTTACCGGTTTCGGTTTGGAGCCGGCCGAGCACGTGCGGCAGCCAGTCGTCCGGAGGCCGGTAGCCGATGTCCTTCAGGTCCTTGAGCTCGAGGATGAGGCTGATCTGGTCGGCGTCGCGGGCCAGCTGAGCTTCCGGCGACGTGCCGGACACGTACTCCTCCAGCAGCGCCCGCAGGTCGTCGGCGAAGGGCACTCCGCGCAGGGCGTCGGCCACGGCCTTGGGTTCGTCCGCGCGCACGTAGGCCTTCTGCACCGAATTCAAATCCCCCGTGCGCGCTTCGGGGAGGTCGTGGACGAGGCACATCGACATCAGCTTCAACCGGTCGATCTCCGGGTGCAACTGGGCCATCGTGTAGGCGATGAACGTGGTGGAGTAGACGTGTTCGGCCACCGACTCGTGCCCCGCCCCCAGAAACTGGAAGCCGGAGCGCGGGATGTGACGGAGCATGCGGGCCTCGAACAGCAGATCGGCGATGCGTTTCATGGCGTGCCCTCCCGGCATGACGAACCGACCGCCCTTCTACGCCCCTGCCGGGGCGAAGGCAAGCCCGAAACCCGAATTCCTTTTGACTTTTATCGTCAAACCGCTATAGTAACCATTTGATTTGCTTTGGCCGATGGCCTGTAACCCGGCGGGAACAAGCGCGTTCCGATCGCCCCCGGTTCCGTGCGATACGGTCCCGGCGCCCGGTCGGGTGCACCCACATTTTTGAAGGAGGAATAGGTCCTTCCCATGGATTTAGCACAGATGGATTTGATCGGCATGGTTCGCAATGCCGGGATCGTGGTTCAGATGGTTCTGGGGCTGCTGCTGTTCTTCTCGGTCGCCTCCTGGGCCATCATCCTCATCAAGTACCGGTACATCCGCCGCGCCCTGCGCGAGTCGGCCGAGTTCAGCGACTACTTCTGGAAGAGCCGGGACTTTTCCAGCGCGTTCGCCAAGGCCAAATCGCTGCCGGGGAGCCCTCTTGCGCGCATCTTCCGCATCGCCTACCTCGAGCTGAAGAAGACCAGCCAGGCCGGCGAACCGCTCGAGCCTGCCGATCCCGGGACCCCGGTGAACCCGACCTTCGCCCTCGGCGCGCGGATGGCCGCCACCGACAACGTCAAGCGGGCGCTGCGACGGGCGATCAACACCGAGATGACCCGCATGACGCAGATGGTGCCGTTTCTCGCCACCACCGGTAACACCACGCCGTTCATCGGGCTTTTCGGGACGGTGTGGGGGATCATGAACTCCTTCCACAGCATCGGGCAGAAGGGCTCCGCCAACCTCGCGGTGGTCGCACCCGGCATCTCCGAGGCCCTGGTCACCACGGCCGCGGGGCTGGTTGCGGCCATTCCCGCGGTCATCGCGTTCAATTACTTCATGAACAAGATCCGCATCGTCGAAACGGAATTCCAGAGTTTCACCGCGGATTTCCTGAACATCGTCGAGCGCGACATCCTGCGGGTTGAAAGGAGAAAGGTATGAACACGGGGGGCACCCACGACAGCCTCATGTCCGAAATCAACGTGACGCCGTTCGTGGACGTGATGCTCGTGCTGCTGATCATTTTCATGGTCACGGCCCCCATGATGGTGCAGGGACTGGACGTGGCGCTGCCCCAGGTGACCGCCAAGCCCCTCGAGACCAAGGACGAGCTGTTGATGATTTCGATCAACAAGGAACAGCAGGTCTTCATCAACGACTTCCAGGTCACGGCCGACACGCTCCAGGACAAGCTCTCGAAGATCCTGCAGGGACGGGTCAACCCCGAGGTCTACCTCAAGGCGGACCGCGAGGTGCCCTACGGGACCGTGGCGATGGTCATGGCCCAGATCAAGGACGCCGGAGTCGAAAAGCTCGGCATGGTCACCGAGCCGCCGGCACCCGAAAAAGACGCCAAGAAGGCGGCCAAACCGAAACGCTGATGCAGGATTTCCGCCTTACCCGCAAATCCCGGGACCCGGAGGATGCCGATGCGGGCAGTCACGCCCTGGCATCCTCGTTTGGCGTATCGCTCGGCCTTCATCTGCTGGTGATCGCCGCGATGCTCTACTTCCCGGCGAATTTCAACACTCCGCGCCTGCCCCCGGGGGCGATCAGCGTGAACCTGGTTTCGCTGCCCGGCCCCGGGCCCGCCCCCGGGCCGCCGGCCGGTGACGGCGCCCCGCCGGCGGAGAAGCCGGCCCCGGTGGAAGCGCCGAAGCCCGCGCCGCCCGAAAAGCCGGCCGTCTCCGTGGCCGCGCCTGCGCCGCCGCCCAAACCCGCGGAGGCCCCGAAGCCCGAGGTGTCGCTGACTCCGAAGATCAAGGAGAAGAAGTCGCTGAAGGAGGCCACGCGGGACTCCCAGAAGATGATCGATCAAGCCATCCAGCGGATCGAGAAGAAAGTCAACGAGCCGGACCCGAGCAGCGTCGCCTCCGCGATCGACCGTTTGAAGAAGAAGTTCTCGGAGACCGAGCCGCGGCCGGGACCCCCGGCGGCAACCGCCGGCCAGGGGGGAGGCGGCGGCCCGGCAGGCGGAGCGGGGGGCGGTGGCGGCGGCCCCGGCCAGATCGAGCCGATCGACATCTACCGGGCGACCGTGGCCTCCCAGGTGGAGCGCAACTGGGCGTTCTCGTCGCAACTGGCCGGGGGCGACAAGAACCTGAAGGTCGGCCTCGTGTTCAAGGTGATGCCCAACGGCGAGATCACGGACATCCGCTACACCGAGCGGTCCAACAACACGGATCTGGACGACTCCGCTTACAAGGCCATCGTCAAGTCCAGCCCGGTCGCGCCGCACCCGCCGAGCGTGAAAGCGCCCTACGTCACGGTCGCCATCCGCTTCACGCCCGAGGGGTTACGCTGAGCGCGGCCTTCACCCTGCGTCACAGAGGAAAGACTATGAAATTTCGTCACCTGTTGACCTGCCTGATCGCCTGCGGCCTGTTGGGGCTCAGCGCCCTGCCGTGCGCCGCCCAGAGCGAGAGTTACCAGTACATCGACATCCGCAACCCGTTCCTGCGCAAGATTCCGCTGGCGATCCCGCTCTTCAAGAACCAGGCCGGCGGCCCCCGGGAGGAGGACAGCTCGCGCAAGGCCGTGGACTTCATGGCGTCGAGCCTCGACTTCACCGGCTATTTCAAAATCCTGGATCGGGCGGCCTTCCTGTTCGACCCCCAGAAGAGCGGGGTCGGGGCCACCGACATCAACTTTCAGAACTGGACGGTTGTCGGCGCGGAACTGTTGATCACGGGCCTTTTCGAGCAGGCGGGCGACACGGTCTCCATGGAGCTGCGGCTGTTCGACACCGTGCGCGGTCGCCAGGCGCTGGGGAAGCGGTATTCGGGAAACACATCCGAGATCCGCAAGATGGTGCTGCGCTTTTGCTCCGAGGTGATCTACTACCTCACGGGCAACAAGGGGATTTTCAACAGCAAAATCGCCTTCGTGTCCACCGGTTCGGGCAAGAAGGAAATCTACATCTGCGACTTCGACGGCTACAACCCGACCCGCTTGACCTACAATGAGTCGATTTCTCTCTTCCCGTCGTGGTCGAGCGACGGCCAGCACCTCGCCTACACGTCCTACAAGGGCGGCAAGCCGGACATATATATCCGCAACCTGGCGGACAAGAAGGAAACCGTGATTTCTCAGGTCGGCCTCAACATCACGCCGGCCTGGGCGCCCGAACGGTTCGAACTGGCGGCAACCATGTCGTTTTCCGGTGACCAGGAAATTTATCTGTTGACTGGCAGTGGGAAAATGATTAAAAAGCTCACCAACGTTAAAGGAAGTGATGTTTCGCCGACGTGGTCCCCGGACGGAAGAAAGATCGCTTTTGTATCCAACCGGACCGGTGGTCCGCAGATTTATATTTTGGACCTCGACTCCGGCGCGGAAAGACGGTTGACCTTCGAGGGGAAATACAACACGCAGCCGAGTTGGTCTCCGCGGGGCGACAAGATCGCGTACAGCAGTCAGGTCGGTGGGTTGCACCAGATTTGCGTTATCGACGTGGAAGGGCGGAGCCCGTTGCAGCTCACGCGCGAGGGCGGCGACAGCGAGTCGCCCTCCTGGTCTCCGGACGGCTCGTTGATTGTTTTCAACTCCACTCGCGAGGGCCAGTCTCGTCTTTATGTCATGACGGCCTTCGGCACCGATCAGCGGCGGTTGATGCTGCTCAACGGTGAACAGACGAATCCAAAATGGTCTTCAGGCGTGTTCGACTGATCACCATCAACATCAAAGTCCTAACAAAAGGAGGAAGAAAAATGCAGAAGAAGTTGTGGGTTGTGTTGGCTTTGTTGCTCGTGATGCCGGCGTTCCTGTTCACCGTTTCCTGTCAGAAGAAGGTCCAGGCTCAGGCGCCTGTCGCTCCGGCTCCGGCCGCCAAGCCCGCCGCCCCGGCCCCGGCTCCGGCCCCGGCCGCCAAGCTCGACGTGCCTTCGTTCATGACCGAGCGCATCTTTTTCGACTTCGACAAGTCGGCGCTGAAGCTCGAGTCGCAGGCCCTGCTGAAGAAGAAGGCCGACTGGCTGAAGGCCAACCCCAGCGCGAAGCTGCTCATCGAGGGCAACTGTGACGAGCGCGGCACGGCCGAGTACAACCTGGCCCTCGGCGAACGCCGGGCCGAATCCGCCAAGAAGTTCCTGGTCGACCTCGGCATCGATGCCAAGCGGATCTCCACCATCAGCTACGGCGAAGAGCGCCCGCTGGATCCGCGCCACACCCCGGAGGCATGGGCCAAGAACCGCAACGACGGTTTCGTGGTCAACTAAGTGTTCCCATGTGCCCGTCCCACTCCGGGGCGGGCACCGGTTCGACTGAAGACGGCAAACGCACGCGAACCCGCGTCGTTTGCCGTCTGCGCATGAGATTAGGGTGAGCGCATGAACAGGCAAGCGGAGTTGCGGCTGGTGGTGATGGGGGTGGTTCTGCTGGTGACCGTCGCGGGCTGCGCGACCCGGCGGGACGTCACGACCATCGATTCGCGGTTGAGCGAGATCGAGCTGCGCGACGCGGAAGAGCGTCGCCGCCGGGAGGAAATGGCGCGCGTCCGCGAAACCAACGAGCAAGGGCTGCGACAGATGTCGGCCTCGATACGGGCGCAGATCGACGAGCTGCGCGAGGAGGTGCGGACGCTGGGCGGTCGCCTGGAAGAGATGGAGCACTCGCAGCGCGTGAAGGGCTCCGGGACGCCCGGGGAAACCGGCGACAAGCCCCGCGAGGACCGCCTGACCCGGCTGGAGGAGGCCAACCAGCAGCTTTCCCAGCGCCTGACCCGCATCGAGGAACATCTCAAGCTCGAACCCGCCGCAGCACCCAAGCCGTCGGAATCCAGGATCAAGCCTGAATCCGCCGCACGGGTACCATCCGAGGAAGAGCTCTACACCCGCGCCAAGCAGGCCTACGACCAAGGCAACACCGCCCAGGCCCGCAAGGGCTTCGAGGAGCTTATTCAGCGGTATCCCTCATCCGCCAGCGCCGACAACGCCCAGTTCTGGATCGGCGAAACCTTCTTCCGCGAGAAGGCATACGAAAAAGCCATCCTGGAATACCAGAAGGTGATCGAGAAGTACCCCAAAGGGAACAAAGTCCCGGGCGCGCTGCTCAAGCAGGGCTACGCCTTCCTGGCGCTGGGCGACAAGGTGAACTCGCGTCTGATCCTGGAAGAGGTGGTGCGGAAGTATCCGCAGGCGTCCGAAGCCAAGCTCGCCTCCGACAAACTCAAAGAGATTCGCTGATCGCGGCGAACCGGCCGCAGGAGTCCCCGGTGGCCCTCGCATCCGGCGCCATGGTCAAAATCGTGGGCATCGACCCCGGCCTCGCCGCCACCGGCGTGGGGGTCGTGCGCGGGCGGGGACTTCGGACGGCGGGCTATTCCTTCGGGTGCATCACCACCTCAGCGTCCGTCGCCCTGCCGGAACGACTCAGTCACATTTACTCCCGACTCCACCGCCTGCTTTCGTCCGAAGCGCCCGACCTGGTCGTGATCGAAGACGTTTTCTCGCTGCAGGACTATCCCAAATCGGGAATCGGCCTGGGCCAGGTGTCCGGAGTGATCATGCTGGCGGCGTCGCAGTGCGGGCTCAGCTGCGTCCAGGTTCCGGTGCGCGAGGCCAAGCAGGTCCTCACCGGCAACGGCAATGCCTCCAAGTCCCAGCTGGAGAGGGCCGTTCGGTTGCGGTTGAACCATCCGGTAGCCATACGGCCGTCGCACGCGGCCGACGCCCTGGGGCTGGCGATCATCGGGTTGTTGCGCTGGGTCGGCCATCCGGCGCACCCCGCACCGCAGTCCTCCACCGCCGCACGCCGGCGCCGACCCCCACGGAAAGGTCCTGGATCGTGATCGGCTATCTTCAAGGCAAAATCCTGAAAAAAGAAGACGACCGGCTGCTCGTCCTGGCCGGCGGGGTGGGCTACGAGGTCCTCGTTCCGGCCGTGGTCATGGATTCGCTGGCCGAGAAGACCGCCGGCGAGGAGGTCGCGCTGCACATCTACTTCCAGCAGACCGAGCGCCAGCCCAAACCGGTCCTGATCGGGTTCACCCACGAGGTCGAGAAGGAGTTTTTCCAGAGCTTCATCAGCGTGGAGGACATCGGGCCGATGAAGGCGGTCAAGGCGATGACCCTGCCCGTCAGCGACATCGCCCGGGCGATCGAATCCCGCGACATGGGCACGCTCGGCCGGCTCAAGGGCATCGGCAAGCGCACCGCCCAGAAGATCGTAGCGACCCTGGAGGGCCGCGTGGGCAAGTTTGCTCTCATGCGCGCTGAAACCCCGCGGCCCGCGCCCCCGGTCGAGGATGTCACGCAGCAGGTGGTGGATGTCATGGTTCACCAGCTGGGCCACCGGGTGCCGGATGCCCGCCGCATGGTGGCCGACGCTCTCAAGCGCAACCCGGCCATCGACACCCCGGAGGCTCTCTTCGAGGAGGTCTATCGCGGCGAGATGTCGGGCGGCGCTGCGGCGCCGTCGGCCGGCCCGTCGGATGAGAAGGGGAGTGCATGAGCGACGACATCCTGTCCTATTCCTCCGATGACCGCCAGGGACTGCTCTCGGCCCGCCTGCAGGAGGAGGACCTCGAGCCCGAGGTGGTGTCCCTGCGGCCGCGCAACCTGACGGACTACGTGGGACAGGCGGATGTGGTGGAGACCCTGAAGATCGGCATCGAGGCTGCCCGGGAGCGCCAGGAGCCGATCGACCACGTGCTGCTGCACGGCCCCCCCGGCCTGGGCAAGACGACCCTGGCGCACATCATCGCCAACGAGATGGGGTCCAACCTGACCCTGTCCTCGGGGCCGGCCCTCGAAAAGGGCGGGGACCTGATCGGCATCCTGACCCACCTGGAAGCGGGCGACATCCTCTTCATCGACGAGATCCACCGGCTGTCCAAACCGGTGGAGGAGTTGCTCTATCCGGCCATGGAAGATTTCGCCATCGACTTCGTTTTCGACAAGGGGGTGCACGCACGCAGCCATCGGTTCCGGCTGAAACGGTTCACGCTGGTGGGCGCGACGACGCGCGTCGGGCTGCTGTCGGCGCCGCTGCGCGACCGCTTCGGCATTTTCCGCAACCTGGACTTCTACGCGATCGATGACCTGGTCCGGATTACCAAGCGCTCGGCCGCGCTGCTGGGCGTGGCGCTGGGGCCCGAGGGCGCCCAGGAGCTGGCGCGCTGTTCGCGCGGCACCCCGCGCATCGTGAACCGGCTGCTCAAGCGCGTGCGCGATTACGGCCAGGTGCGCACCAAGGGCGTGATCACCCCCGAGACGGTGACCGCCGCCCTGGCGCTCGAGGGGGTGGACGGCTGCGGCCTGACCGAGCTCGACCGGCGCTACCTGCGCACCATAATCCAGTACTACCACGGTGGCCCGGCGGGGATCGAGGCGATCGCGGCGACGCTGCAGGAGGAGTCGGACACCCTGGTGGACATCGTCGAGCCCTACCTGCTGAAGATCGGGTTCATCACGCGCACCTCGTCCGGCCGCAAAGCCTCGGAGGCGGCCTACCGCCACCTGGGTCTCAGCGTGCAGCAGAAGTTTTTCTAATGTCGATCATCAGCCTCATCACCGATTTCGGCACCCGGGACGAGTACGTCGGCCTGCTCAAGGCCGTCATCCTGGGCATCGACCCGGCGGCGGTGACCGTCGACGTCAGCCACGCCGTCGACCCCCAGGACGTCGCTCAGGCCGCGTTCCTGGTGCAGTCCGCCTACGCGTACTTTCCGCCCGGAAGCATTCACCTCGTGGTGGTCGACCCGGGGGTGGGCAGCGCGCGCGACATCCTGTTGCTCGATCTGGGGGAACATCGCTTCGTCGCCCCGGACAACGGCGTACTGTCCCTGGTGATGGACGGCGGCCTGCCGTTTCGGCTGCGGCGGCTGGAAAACCCCGCCTGGCGCCGAGCGGCCGTCAGCCCGACGTTCCACGGACGCGACGTCATGGCGCCCGCGGCGGCGCGGCTGTCGGGAGGGGCGGATCCCGCCGAATTCGGCCCCGAGCTGGAGCCTCGGGCAGCGGTGCGACTGCAGGGGCTGCGGCCGCGGCTCACCCCGGCGGGTCTCGAGGGCCGGATCGTTCAGGTCGACCGGTTCGGCAACCTGATCACCAACATCGACCGCGGGAGGTTCGACGCTTTCGCGGGGGCCGGCGTCGCGGAGATCCGGGTGGGCGATACGCGGATCCGAGGGGTTCGTCGGACCTATTCCGACGGGGTATCCGGAGAGCCGCTGGCGCTGTTTGGCAGCCGGGGGACCTTGGAGATCGCCATCGCCTGCGGCAGCGCGCGGCTGACCTTGGGCGTCGACAAGGGCGCGCCGGTCGCGGTGGGGTGTCTGTGATGGGCCGGGAGGGCGAGATCCGCGGGCCGGGGCCCGCGGCGGGACCGTCCCGCCGCAGCGGCGAGCGCCGCTGGACGGTGCTCTTCATCGGGGACCACGGGAAGGTGATCCCGTTCAAACGCGTCAAGACCGTGGCCGTTCTGGTCGCGACCACTCTGGCGACCGCGATTGCGGCGGTGGCGGTGCTGGTGTGGGTCAACCAGGGGCTGCACGCGCGCAGCAGCGACCAGCAGCAGCGGTTGGAGTCGGCCCGGAAGGACAACGACCAGCTGCGCCGAGACCGGGATCTGCTGACGGCCCAGGTGGTGTTGCTCGAGTCCCGCATGCGCGAAACGGCATCCGCGCGTGGCGCGCCATCCGAGCGCCGGCCCGACACGGCGCCCCCGCCGGTGGAGACTCCGGCGCCGCCCGAAACGCCCGCAGCTGCGCCAGCCCCTGAACTCCGGCCGCCGATCGACCCCGGGGAAGGGGTCGCAGTCGACGGATTCCGGCTGGCCCTGAATGCCGCCGGGTCGATCGAGCTGCGCTACAAGCTCACCGCCTTGGCTCAGCCCCGAACGCCCCTGGCCGGGCACGTGATCGTCGTGCTGAGCGCGGAGCAGCTGGAACCCGAACGCTGGCTCAGTCTGCCGCGGGTGGACCTCGCCAACGGGAGACCGACCGGCCGGCAGAAGGGCTACACCTTTGCGATCAGCCATGCCAAGGAGTTCGCTCAGTCGATGACGACCCCGCGCCCGCTGCCGGACTTCACCCGGGCGGTGCTATATGTGTTTTCGAGTGATGGGCGATTGCTCCTGGCGCGCGACTACGCCGTCGGCCTCGCGCCGGCTCGATGAGCCGCACGACGCAGAGGTTCCAGGTGGATTATCGGCCGGGGCCGGCCTCCATCTCGGGGAGCAGAGGGGCCAGGTCGACCGGCAGGCGCCTGAAGCGGTCGAAGGTCAGGTCGTCGAACGTCAGCGCATACTGCCGGCGTAACCGCTCGAAGATGTCCAGGTAGGTCAGGAGGATGCGCTTCTCCCAGGGGAGACCGAGGCTCTCGCCGGCGGCGACGATCGCTTCGGGTGAGCCTTCGATCTCGAGGAAGTGCCCGTAGGGGAGTTCGTCCAGGCAGAAGACCGTGTCGCCCATCTGGAAGCTCTCGCGCCATTTTTCGTAAGCCTGCACCGGCTCAAACCCGAGCGCGGCGAGCACGGACAGCATGCGCTCGAAGTCGGACACTTGGACTTCGAGCTCCACCATCTGTTTGAAGGCGGGGTCGGCTTCGGGGGCGGCGGATTTGAACGTGAGGGTGCAGTGGCGGTCCTGGCGCAGCCTGAGCAAGGACCTGCCCTGTGAAAGCCTCCGGTCCGGGGCGTCGAAGCGCAGGTTGTGCTCGCGGCAGCGGCCGAGGCTTTGGGCTCCGAGCGCGAGCAGCCGGGTGCGCAGGGCGCCCGGGTCGGGAAGGTGGAATTTGACTTCGGTTTCAATCATGGGGGCGGAAGCCGTCATCGCGGACATCGGATGGCCGATCATAGGTGAAATTGACGCCGGCTGTAAAGGACCATTTTGTATAATTTTTCTTGACAGGTCTGAAATTCTAACCTAAATAGACTCGATTCTTGACTCAGAGGAGCATCGATCGTGAAAAAGTATACCTACAGCGCCAGGGACACCGATTTCCAGGGCAAGTGGTACGTCGTGGACGCCAGCGATCTCATTCTCGGCCGGCTGGCTACGGTCGTGGCGGCCCGCCTGAGAGGCAAGCACAACCCGCTGTTCACGCCGCACACCGACACGGGCGACTTCGTCATCGTCGTCAACGCCGAAAAGATCCGCCTGACCGGCAAGAAGTGGACGCAGAAGCTCTACCATCATCACACCGGCTACATCGGCGGGCTGAAGACCGCCAGCGCGAAAGAGCTCCTGGAAAAACGCCCCGAGGAGCTGATCCGCCGCGCGGTCAAAGGCATGCTGCCCAAGAATCGCCTGGGCAGCCAGCTCTACACCAAACTGAAAGTCTACGCGGGCGGGGACCATCCCCACCAGGCCCAGACGCCCGAACCGCTCACCGTGTGAACACGCTCTAAACGAGGAACCGGATGGAAAAACAAGCCGCCTTCTACGCCACAGGTAAACGCAAATCCTCCATCGCCCGCACCTGGCTGACGCCCGGGACCGGCGCGATCGTCGTCAACAACCGCCCGATCGAGGAGTACTTCCCGATCGAGACCACGCGGCTGGAGCTGGTGCAACCGCTCAAGCTCACCAACACCAGCGGGGCCTACGACGTGAAGGCCACCGTCCAGGGCGGCGGGCCCGTGGGCCAGGCGTCCGCCATCCGCCACGGGATCACGCGCGCGCTCATCGCGGCCAATCCCGATTTCCGCACGACCCTCAAGAAAGCCGGGTTCGTGAAACGCGACCCGCGGGTCAAGGAACGCAAGAAGTACGGCCAGCGGTCCGCCCGCGCGCGGTTCCAGTTCTCCAAGCGTTAACCGCTCCAGTACAGATTTTCGAAGGGAACGGGCTTTTGCCCGTTCCCTTTTTTTATGCTACAAGCGGCTAACTTCGGAATGAAGGAGGACCCATGGGCCTCGCGGCCATCGATCTCAACTCCGATGTGGGCGAAAGCTTCGGCAACTACACCCTCGGGATGGACGAGCAGGTCGTCCCGCTCGTCAGCTCGGCCAACATCGCCTGCGGCTACCATGCCGGCGACCCGGCCGTCATGCGGCGGACGGTGGCTCTCGCGCTGCGGCACGGTGTCGGGCTCGGGGCGCACCCCGGTCTGCCGGACCTGGTGGGGTTCGGGCGCCGCACCATGGACGTGACGCTCGAGGAGATCCGCGATTTCACCGCATGCCAGATCGGGGCGCTGCAGGCGGTGGCCGCCCTGCAGGGCGCGCGGTTGCAGCACGTCAAGCCCCACGGGGCCCTCTACAACATGGCGGTGAAGAACCCCGACATCTGGGACGCCGTGGCCGAGGTCATGGCCGGGCTCGACCCGCAGCTGATCCTCTTCGTGCTCGCCGGGCCCGACCGCGCCGACCTGGAAGCGATCGGCCGCCGCCGGGGGGTGCGCATCGCCTTCGAGTTCTTCGCCGACCGCGCCTACAACCGCGACGGGTCGCTCGTCTCGCGCAAGCTGCCGGGTGCGGTCATCCACGACCACGAGGCCGTGGCGGCCAAGATCTTGAAGTATGTCCAGACGGGCAGGGTGACGGCCGTCGACGGGTCGGACATCGAGCTGCGGGCCGAGACCGTCTGCGTGCACGGGGACAACCCCAAGGCGCTGGCGCTGGTGAAGCGGATCCGCGAAACCCTGGACGCCGCCGGAGTGGCCATCCGGCCGCCCGCGGCATTCCTGTAGAGGCGGCCCGCCCATCCGCGCCGCGCTCGGAAAGGACAACCTGGGATGGCGGACCCCCTCGTGTTTCGCTGCATGGGCGACCGCAGCCTCTTGGTCGAGATCGGCGACACGGTCTCCCCGGAGGTGAACCGTCGGGTGCAGCGGCTGCTGCTGCGTCTGGAGCAGGCGCACCTGCCCGGGGTGCGCGAGCTCGCCCCCGGCTACCGGTCGCTGCTCGTCATCTTCGACCCGCTGACGGTGGCCCCGGATGAGCTCAAGGCGCGCATCCGGGAGGTCATGGCGCAGCCCGAAGCGGGCGGCGTTCCCCCATCCAAGCGCATCACCATTCCGGTCTTCTACGGCGGCGACTACGGCCCCGACCTCGATGAGGTGGCCGCGCACCTCGGCATTGCACCGGCCGAGGTCGTGCGGCGGCACACCGCGCCGGTCTACCGGGTCTACATGATCGGGTTCACCCCGGGCTACCCCTACATGGGGGAGTTGCCGGCCGACCTTGCCGTCCCCCGCCGGGCGACCCCGCGGACCAAGGTCCCGAAGGGGTCGGTCGGGATCGCGCAGCGCCAGACGGGGATCTACCCGGTCGAGAGCCCGGGAGGCTGGCAAATCATAGGTTGGACGCCGATCGAGCTCTTCGACCCGCGGCGGCGGCTGCCCGCGCTCCTGGAAATGGGGGACGAGGTCAGGTTCGACGCCGTGCGCGCCCCGGAGGTTCCCCGATGACCGGCACGAGCACTTTCGAGGTGGTGGCGCCCGGGATCATGACGAGCGTGCAGGATCTCGGCCGGTTCGGGTGCGCCGGCCTGGGGGTCGCCCCGAGCGGAGCCCTGGACGGATTCGCCGTGCGGGTAGCCAACCTCCTGGTGGGGAACCCGGAGAGCGCGGCTGTGCTCGAGACCACCCTCATGGGGCTGCGGCTCAGAGCGCTGCGCGAGTCGGTCGTGGCCGTGACCGGCGGGGATCTGCAGCCCCGGCTCGGTGCTGCCGAGTTGCCGATGTGGCGTTCGCTGCGGATCCAGGAAGGGGAGGTCGTCGCCTTCACCGGTCCGCGCAGCGGGCTGCGCGCCTACCTGGCCGTGGCCGGCGGGTTCGAGGTCGACCCCATCCTGGGCAGCCGTGCGACCAACCTCGCGTCGGGTTTCGGCGGCTTCGAAGGCCGCCTGCTGCGCAAGGGCGACATCCTGTCGGCCGCAGCGGTCGACGGCCTCACACGCCGCGTCGGCCGTGCGGCCGACCCCGGGTTGATTCCCGCCTACGCCTCGCCCTGGCGGCTGCGCGTGGTGTGGGGGCCGCAGGACGACGACTTCTCCGACGAGGGCAAGCGCACGTTCGTGAGCGCCACCTTCACCGTGTCGCCGGACTCGGACCGCACGGGCATCCGGCTGAAAGGAGCCGCCATCCGGCGTTTGCCGGAGGCGGGGGAGTCGATCATTTCGGAGGGCATTGTCTCCGGGACGATCCAGGTGCCCGGCGACGGCCAGCCGATCATCATCCTGGGCGAGACCGCCTCGGGCGGCTACCGCAAGATTGCGACCGTCATTTCGGCCGACCTGCCGCTGCTCGGCCAGATCACACCGGGCGACGAGGTCGCGTTCGAGGCCGTGCCGATGGACCAGGCCGTCCAGGCCCTGAGGGAAAAAGAGGACCGGTTCGACCGGTTCAAGCGCAGCCTGGCATGACCGGGCGCGCTAAAGCGCCCCGACTCGTTTCAGCACTCGCAATCCATAGGGGCAGACCGCCGAGCAGATCCCGCAGTTGTGCCCCCCGTGATACCGGAAGTAGTGTTCCTTCTTCCAGCGATCGCACGCCCCCACATCCAATATCTCTTCGCGGGACATCCCTGGATACCACCTGCCGCCCTTCAAGGCCTTCGCGGGGCAGGCGTCGACGCAGCGCCTACAATGACCGCAGTAATTTTTGACTATGGGTGGGCCGCAGGGAAGCTCCATGGCGGTGAAAACGGTCCCCAGCCGAACCCATGACCCGAACGGGCGCGTGATGAGCTGGCAGTGGCGTCCGATCCACCCCAGTCCCGCGCGTGTGGCCGCGGTCTTGTGGGGGAAGTCCCCTCTGATAGTCATCGCATCGGTACGATCCGAGGCTGCCAGCGGCCTGGATCGAAAGCCCCGGCTGTGGATTTCAGTTGCAAGCGCGGCCGACCACTCATTGATCTGCCGGTTGACTCGCTCGTACTCGTCCGCATAGGCCTGATTGGGGCCGTCCTGGATGCCCGCCATGATCCGGGGGTTCATCGGGACCGCCCACGAGATCGCGATGGGGAAGCCGCGCCCGGTTTCATCGTGCGGCGTGAGCATATCGCGGAGATCCGCCGCACCCCACAAGGGAATCCCGCGGGCGTTCATCCACTCGGCCAGCCAGGGTAGGTTCCTTTAACAGTTGAGACAAGTTTCACCTCGCTTTTCCTGATTTTTTGCATATAATGTGGCTGCTTTTGGCTGTCAAGCACGCTGCGGAAGCAAATCCGCGAACGGTCTTGTAGCAACCGGGCTCTACGGCTCTTCTCATCGGAAGCGATCGGGCATGCGGAGGTGGTTGTGAAGACATTGAGGTCGGCCGACATCGTTGCCGGATGTTTCCTTGCCCTTCTCGGTCTGCTCACCCTCTGGGCAGCGTCCAACATCGTGACCACGATGGAGCATCGGCTCTCGCCCCGGGCGTTGCCTTATGCAATCGGGATCCTGATCTTCGGGTGCGGCATCGGGATGGCCGTGAAGGCGTGGAGATCTCAGGGGGCGGGCCCCGTGATCCAATGGCCCGATGCGATCGGGATCCGGATCATCGGGGTCACGCTGGCCGCCATCGGCCTTTACAACGCGTTCCTGAACGTGCTCGGCCTCCCGATCGCCACGTTCCTCTACATCGCCGGCTCCATCTGGTACCTGAACCGGGCAAAATGGATCACGGCCCTCCTGACTGGCCTCGCCTGCGGGATTCTCTCGCACTTCGTGTTCATCAGCCTGCTGGGGCTCTCGTTTCCGGAAGGAATTTTCTTCAAGGGGTAGGAGGACGCAATGGGTTTTTCCTGGGACTATCTCTTTCAAGGGTTCATGACCGCCCTGTCCCTGCAGAACCTGATGTGGGCGCTCGTGGGCTCTCTCATCGGGACGCTGGTCGGGGTGCTGCCCGGCATCGGCCCCGCCTCAGGGATCGCGATCCTGCTGCCGCTGACCACCGTTCTCCCGCCGACCTCGGCCATCATCATGATGGCCGCTATCTATTACGGCGCCATGTACGGCGGGTCCACCACGGCCATCGTCGTGAACATCCCCGGCGAGGCGTCCTCGGTCTGCACGGCGCTCGACGGGTATGAAATGGCCAAGCAGGGCAGGGCGGGTCCGGCCTTGGCCATCTGCGCCATCTCCTCCTTCGTCGCCGGGACGCTCAGCCTGGTCGGCCTCACGTTCTTCGCACCGCTGCTGGCCGATTTCGCGCTGGTGTTCGGCCCCCCGGAATACTTCGCCCTGATGTTCATGGGGCTGAGCCTGATCATCAGCCTGTCCGGCCGCGCCCTGCTGAAGGGGATCGCGTCGATGGCGATCGGCCTGCTGACCTCGCTCATCGGCCAGGACCCGCTGACCGGCGCCGCGCGGCTCACCTTCGGGTCGGCGACCTTGACGGCCGGAGTCGAGTTCATCAGCGTGATCGTGGGGCTGTTCGCGATCAGCGAAGTCATGATCAACGTCGAGCAGCGGGTCACGGCCATCAGCCGCTTCGACATCGGCAGCTGGATGCCGACCTGGGCCGACATCAAACAGTGCATGGGGGCAATGATCCGCTCTACCGGGGTCGGCTTCTTCCTGGGGCTTCTCCCCGGGTGCGCGCCGTCGGTCACCACCTTCGTGGCCTACGACCTGGAGAAACGGATTTCCAAGCACCCCGAACGTTTTGGGAAGGGAGCCATCGAAGGCGTCGCCGCGCCCGAGGGGGCCAACAACGCCACATCCACCGCCGGCTTCATCCCGCTCTTCTCGTTCGGGCTGCCCACCGCACCCTCGATGGCAGTCCTGCTCGGCGGATTCATGATGTACGGCCTCCAGCCCGGGCCGATGCTCTTCGCGACCAACCCCGACTTCGTCTGGGCGGTGATCGCCAGCATGTACATCGGGAACATCATGCTGCTGGTCCTCAACCTGCCGCTGGTCGGGATGTGGGCCAAGATCGTCGTCATCCCGTTCTACATCCTCGGGCCGATCATCGTCTTCTGCTCGGTCGTCGGGACCTACAGCATCCGGTTTCAGACCTTCGACGTCTGGGTCATGCTCCTGTTCGGGGTGATGGGATATTTCATGCGCAAATTCGGATGGCCCGTCGCCCCGATGGTGCTGGCGACCGTGCTCGCGCAGATGCTGGAAACCTCCCTGGGGCAGTCGCTGCTCATGTCCCAGGGGTCCCCGCTCATCTTTTTCACCAAGCCCATCGCGGCCGTCTTCATGTGCCTTGGCCTGCTCTCCGTCGGGCGAGGCTTCTGGCTGCAGCTGCGCTCGCAGGGGCCCGAGGTCGCCCTGGACGAAGCGGATCTGAGCCGGCATAGGTCATCGACAGACACTGAACCGTTCAACCAACTGCGCAAGGAGGGAAAGCATGGACATGCGGAGAAGCGGTGTGGTTGGCCCTGGTTCTGATCACGGCCCTGATCTGGGGCCGGCGCCGTCGGGGCGGCGGATTTCCCGACGAAGCGACTCACCTACAACATCTGCTTCAATCCGGGCGGGGAGTCGGATATCACCGCCCGCTTCCAGGAAGGGCCGCTGAAGAAAGCCATCGGCCAGGATGTGGTCATCAACTACAAGATCGGCGGCGGCGGGGCGCTGTGCTGGGCGGACCTGGTCAAGAGCCCGCCCGACGGGTACACCATCGCCGGCCACAACCTGCCGCACATCGTCCTACAGCCCATGGAGATGGGCAACGCCGGATATAATACCCTGGACCTCAAGAACATCTACATGTTCGAGAGCACACCCAACGTGCTCGCGGTGCGGCTCGACAGCCCTTACAAGACCCTCAAGGACTTTGTCGACTACGCCAAGAGCCAGCCCCCGGGGGTCGTCACGGTCGGCGGCAGCGGGACCTCGTCCGCGAACGACCTGGGCACGGCCATGCTCAACAAGGCGGCCGGCATCAAGCTGACCTACATCCCCTTCGGCGGGACCGGCTCCGCCGTCCCGGCCCTGCTCGGCGGCCATGTCACCGCCCTCATGACGTATACGCCGATTGCGATCCAGTACAAGACCAAGTTCCGCACGCTCGCCATCGCCGCGGACAAGCGCATGGAGATCCTGCCCGACGTGCCGACGTTCAAGGAACTGGGATATGACATCGTCGAAGGCGCCTACCGCGGGGTCGCAGCCCCTCCGGGAACCCCCGACGACGTCGTCAAAATCCTTGCGAACGCTTTCGACAAGGTCATGAAGGACCCGGAAGTCCAGAAAAAGATGGACCAGAACGGTTTCAAGACCGAGTACATGGGGCCGGAGGAATCGCTCGCGCTGGTGAAGCAGAAGATGGTCGAGTACCAGGCGATCATGAAAGAACTGGGGCGACTGAAGTAGCTGGATCCGCGAATCGGCCCCCCTCGGCTGCCGGCGGGGGCTCATTCGCGGATGCACGCGCAGACCCTCCACCGGCGGCCCGACCGGTGTTGGACGCCATCTCAAGAATGCATCTGACACCCGATGGCGGCGTTGCCCGCCTCTGAAACATGCTCACAACCCGGCACGGTTGCCGTGCGTTTTCATCGGCGGGCGCCTTGCCCTCGGGCGTGATCTGCTATTTTTGAGATGGCGTCTATTCACTCCGCTGCGACAGCAACGCCACGACCTTCATGAACCTTTCCGGGTAGGTCGCGATCTCCCGCACGGCATCCGGTGCCTCCTCGAATGATATCGTGCGGGTGATCATGGCCGTCACATCGATCTTGCCCGCCGACACCAGCTCGATGCTCTCGGCGAAAGCCCGCCGGCTGTTGCGCGAACCGACCACGTCGAGCTCTTTCTTCGTGAACAGGGCGGTCGGCAGCGAAACCTCCGCCTTGGGCCACCCCACCAGCGCGACCCTGCCCGAGTAGGCCACGTAGTCGATGCTGCTCCGGATGGCCGCCCCGCTGCCCGACGCCTCGATCACGGCCTCCGCCAATCTCCCGTGGGTGATCTCCCGGATGCGGCTGACCGCGTTTTCTCTTTCCGGGTTGATCCCGAAAGGAATGCCCAAAGCGCGAGCGGTCGCCAGGCGCTCATCGATCGGGTCGACCACGATCGGGACTGCTCCGACCACCCGCGCGTACAGCGCGGCAAGCAAGCCGATGGGGCCCGCCCCCGTCACCACCAGGTGCTCCCCCGTGACCGTGCGGGCGCGCTTGACGGCATGGACCGAGATGGTCAGGGGCTCGACCATCGCGAGCCGTTCCCACGACACGCCGGCGGGTACCTTGTGGACCAGGTGGCGGGGGTGCGAGCAGAATTCCGCCATCGCGCCGTCGACGTGCACGCCGCGCACCTTCAGGTTCTCGCAGCAGTTGGTCCTCCCGTTCGTGCACGGGTAGCATTCCCCGCAATAGACATAGGGTTCGATGACCACCCGGTCGCCGGGCTTCAACGGCGCGTCCCCCGGAGGCGCGTCGAGCACCTCCCCGGCGATCTCGTGGCCGATGATGCGCGGGTACGACACCAGGGGGTTGACCCCCCGGTAGGCCGCGATGTCCGAGCCGCAGATCCCCATCCCGTGGACTTTGATCATCACCTCGCCGGTCATTTTCTCCGGCGGCGGGACGTCCTGGATCGAGATGTCCATGGGAGCCTTCAGCATGATCGCACGCATTATGTTCTCCAACTCAGAGACTGACCCCCTGCTTCCAGGGGATGAAGTCGTCCTGGTTCAGCCGGACGGCCTTGGGGGTCACATCGCCGCCGGCCGCCCGGATGCAGTATTCCAGGATGTCTTCGCCCAGTTGCTCAATGGTCTTCGCGCCGTCGATGATCGGGCCGGTATCGATGTCGATGATGTCGGCCATGCGCCCGGCCAGGTCACTGTTCGTGGCCACTTTGATCACCGGGCAAACCGCGTTGCCGGTCGGCGTCCCCAGGCCGGTGGTGAACAGGATCAGGGTCGCGCCGGCGGCCGCCTGGCCCGTGGTCGCCTCCACGTCGTTGCCGGGGGTGCAGACCAGGTTCAGGCCGGGCCGCCTGGCCGGTTCGGTGTAGTCCAGCACGTCCTCCACGGGTGACGTGCCGCCTTTCCTGGCCGCACCGGCGCTCTTGATGGCGTCGGTGATCAGGCCGTCCTTGATGTTGCCGGGCGACGGGTTCATGTGAAAGCCCGACCCCGCCCGCTGCGCGGCCTCGCTGTACGCCGTCATCAGGCGCATGAACTTGCGGGCGGCCGCCTCTGCGCGGGTCCGGTCGATCAGGTCCTGCTCGGCCCCGCACAACTCCGGGAACTCGGCCAGGAGAATTTTGCCTCCGAGGGCGACGAGCAGGTCGCTGCAATGACCCACGGCCGGGTTGGCGCTGATGCCGCTGAAGCCGTCGCTGCCGCCGCACTTCACCCCCACGCTCAATTCGCTGAGCGGCGCCGGCCGGCGTTCCATGCGATCGAGCTCGATCAGCCCGGCGAACGTGCGCTGAATGGCTGCGGTGATCAGTCGTTCCGTGCTCCCGCTTTGCTGGTGATCGAGAACGTGCACGGGTTTGTCGAACCGGGGGTTCCGCGCGTGCACGGCATCCATCAGGTCCTGCACCTGCAGGTTCTGGCACCCCAGACTCAGGACGGTGACACCGCCCACGTTCGGGTGGTCGGCATAGGCTGCAAGCAGCCTGCTCAGCAGGGCGGCATCCTGGCGCGTCCCGCCGCAGCCCCCCGGGTGGTTGAGAAACTTGATGCCATCCACGTTCTTGAAAAGGCGATCCGTTTTCAGGACGGGGTCCGGCAGGCTCAGGTCCGCCCGGCCGACGTCTTCCCCGCGGGCATGGGCGTCGATCAGCCGCTGCACGGCGCGGGAGTAGCGGTCGTCCCCGGCGTAGCCCAGCGCGCAGTGCAGCGCCGCGCGGATGACATCGAGGTTGCGGTTCTCGCAGAAGACGGTGGGGATGAACAGCCAGTAATTGGCGGTGCCTACGCGGCCGTCGCTGCGGTGGTAGCCGTTGAAGGTTCGACCGGCAAACCGGCTCACGTCCGGCGGGCTCCACGCGGTGTTGCCGGGCCGGTAGACAAACGGGGCGGCGGCATGCACCACGTTGTCGGTGGTCATCGGGCCGCCCCTGGGGATGGGGCGCCGGACCGTGCCCACCAGGACGCCGTACATGATCACCGGTTCCCCGGGCTGCATCTCCTTTGCGAAGAATTTGTGCTTGGCGCTGATATCGGCTGCCGGCACATGGTCCTCGCCCAGCCAGTGGACGGTTTCGCCTTTGCGCAGCGCCTGCAAGGCCACGAGGACATTGTCGGCAGGGTGCACTTTCAGGATACGTTGTTTCATAGGCGTCGGTCCCGGATGGTTCGCGTGTCAGGTGTTTAAGGTCATGAACCCGCCGTCGATCGGGTAGTCGCAGCCGGTGATGAACGCAGCCTCGTCGCTGCTCAGGTACAAGGCGATGTGGGCGATCTCCTCCGGGGTTCCCATGCGGCCGATCGGTTGGGTCCGGGCCAGCGTGTCGAACATCTCCTTTTCGCGGCCGGGGTAGTTCTTGGCGAGGAACCCGTCGACGAACGGGGTGTGCACCCGGCCGGGAGAAATGCAGTTGCAGCGGATGTTGAAGCGGATGAAATCCTTGGCCACGGACATCGTCATGGCCCTGATGGCGCCCTTGGTGGTGGAGTAGGCGAAGCGCTCGGCGATGCCCACGGATGCGGCCACCGAGGCCAGGTTGACGATGACGCCGCCCTTGGACTTCATGTGAGGGAGGGCCGCGTGCAGGCAGTTGTACACCCCTTTCACGTTGACCTGCATCAGGCGGTCGAAATCGCCCTCGGCGGTGGTTTCGGCGTTGCCGACGTGCGCGATCCCGGCATTGTTCACCAGGATGTCGATCGAGCCGCTTTCGCGGGCCACGGCGGCGACCACGTCGCTGACGGCCTCGCTGCGGGTTACATCGCAGCGGCGGAATCCCGCCTTGCCGCCCGCGGTTGCGATGGCGGCGGCCGTGCCGGTCCCCCCGTCCTCATCGATGTCCAGGACGACGACGGCGGCTCCCTGGCGGGCAAACAGGAGCGCAATGGCTTTGCCGATGCCGCTCCCGGCGCCGGTGATGACCGCGGTTTTTAGATCCAGTCGGAACACGGGGTCCACCTCACTTGTAGAAAAGATTGGGCAGGAACATGACCATGCCCGGCCAGTAGGTGACCAGGGCCAGGCTGACGAGCAATGGGACCAGGAAGGGCAGGCACGCCCGGGTCGTCCGCTCGAACGAGATGCCGGACACCCGGGCGAGGATGTAGAGCACCATCCCGACCGGGGGGGTCAGCAGTCCGATCATCAGGTTCAGCACCATGACCAGACCGAAGTGGACCGGGTCCACCCCGATCCGCTCCATCAGCGGCAGGAGCACCGGGACCAGAATCGTGATCGCGGCGATCGTCTCCATGAAGCAGCCGACGACGAGCAGGAAGACGTTGACCAGCAGCAGGATGATCCACGGCTCCTCGGTGACGGAGAGGACGAGCGCCGACACATTGTCGGTGACCTTCGTCAGCGTGATCAGGTAGCCGAAGATGGAGGCCCCGGCCACGATCAGCAGGATGATGGCCGTGGTTTCGGCCGTCTCCAGGCTCACCTTGACAAACTTCTTCACGGAAAGCGTCCGGTAAACCACCATGCCCAGCAGGATGGCATAGGCCGTGGCCGCGATGGCGGCCTCGGTCGGCGTGAAGATGCCGGTGGTCATGCCGCCGATCAGAATGACCGGGGTCAGCAGCGGCAGGAAGGCCCGTTTACTGGTGGTCCAGAGGTTGACGATGGAGAACTTCGCGTCGCGATGCCAACCGCGGGTGTGGGCGTAATACGTGACCATGAACATCATGGTCAGCGCCATGACCAGCCCGGGGATGAGCCCGGCGGCAAAGAGCTTGCCGATGGAGGCGTTGGCCATGACGCCGTAAATGACGAACGGCAGCGAGGGCGGGATGATGGGACCGATGGTCGAGGAGGCGCCCGTGACACCGACCGCAAAGTCGACGGGATAGCCGTGGTCGCGCATGGCCCGGATCTCGATGTTGCCCAAACCGCCCGCATCGGCCACCGCGGTCCCCGACATACCGGCGAAGATCACCGAACCGACAACGTTCACGTGGCCCAGTCCGCCTTTAAGCCAGCCCACCAGCGCCAGCGCGAAGTCGTAGATGCGGTTCGTGATGCCGGCCGAGTTCATCAGGCTGCCCGCCATGATGAAGAAGGGGATGGCGAGCAGCGGGAACGAATCGACTCCCCCGATCATGCGGTGCAGGACCACGAGGTGGGGCTGCACCCCCTCCAGCATGACGTAGATGAGCGAGGCGCCCGCAAGCGAGATGGCGACCGGCACCCCGATGACGAGGAAGAGCAGGAAGCCGCCGATGAGCGCGAGGGTCGTCATTGGCGCCGCCCCTCCTGCCGCACCTTGAGAAGCGGGCTCGACCCCGTGCGCCAGTTCTTCAGCGCCACCTGGATCGACCGCCAGGTCATCATGGCCAGCCCGAGGGTGCAGACCCCGTACACGATGCTCATGGGCCAGTCGACGACCACCATGGGCTGGGTGTGCATGATCCGTGTCACCTGCCAGCACAGAAACGTCGCGTAGGCCAGGAACACCACGCGGATGACGTCCACGGCCGACGAGAGCATTCGGGCCAGCCGGCCCGGCAGGTAGAGGTACATGAACTCCACGTGGATGTGGCTGTAGCGCCGGACCGCGAGGCCGCCGCCGAGGAACCCCACGCACACCAGCAGGTAGCGGGCGATCTCCTCGGTCCAGGCCAGCGAATCGTTGAGGACGTAGCGGGTGAAGAACTGGAGGAAGACGATGATGGCCATGGCCCAGAAGAACGCCAGCATCACCCAGTCCTCGATCCGGTAGTCCGAAAGGTCCGGCTCGGCCTCGTCTGCCACAGCGCCGATCGCAACCTCTCCGAGATTCGGACCGGTGGTGTCGTCAGCCTGCATGGGAGTTCCCCGGGGCGATCCGGCCGCCGGCCTGATCGCCCGTGCTGAAAATAGGCGCGGCCCGCCGCCGACCTCCGGGGTTGCGTGCGGGCCGCGGAATCCGGCAGCGGAACCGCTTACTTGATGGCCTGGATCCGGTCGTAGAGCTCCTGGGTCCAGACGGCGCCGGCCGAGGGGTCGCTGTGGGCCTTGGCCGCCGCTTCGCGGAAGGCTTTGAGATCCGGGGTGATGACCGTCTTGTTCTGCTGCTTGAACCACTCCACGAGCTTGCCCTCGGACTCGCGGATGCTGGCGCCGGCCCGCACGGCCGCCTCCTTGTAGACGGATTCGAAAATCTCGCGCTCCGGCGGGGTCAGCCGGTTCCAGAGGCCGGAGGAAAGCGTCGTGGTCAGGTTGTCGAGGATGTGGCCGGTCAGCACGATGTGCGACTGCACCTCGTAGAACTTCTTGGCCTGGATGGTCGGCAGCGGGTTCTCCTGGCCGTCCACGGTCCCGTTCTGGAGGGCCAGGTACACTTCCGCGAAGGCAATGGGGGTGGGGTTCGCGCCGACCGCCTTGGCGAACATCATGTACATGGGGGCCTGCGGGACGCGCAGCTTCATCCCCTTCATGTCCGCCGGGCTGTTGATGGCCTTGTTGGCCGTCGTGTGACGCGCGCCGTAGTAGGTGATGGCCACGATCTTGTTGTTGGTCTGCTTGAAGTAGCCGTCGGCCAGCTCGGTCAGCAGCGGGCTCTTGCTGAACGCCGTGTGGTGGGTGACATCGCGCCAGATGTACGGGGCGTTCACGATCGAGAACGGCTTGTAGATGGCCCCGATGAAAGACGCCCCGAGGTAGGCCATGTCGATGGTGCCGAGCGGCAGCGCCTGGGAGATCTGCTGCTCGTTGCCCAGCGTGGAGGCCGGGAAGACGTCGACCTGGTACTTGTTGTTGGTCCGCTTGGCGATTTCGCCGGCCGCCCAGAGCGCCTCGACGTGGAACGCCTCGGACGTCTCGTACACGTGGGCGAACTTCAGTTTGGTCTGGGCCGCGACCGGCAGGGCGATCGCAAGGATCATCAGGGCCACCAACGCTGCGCGTGCACGTGTCCGCATGTTCTCCTCCCCTTTGTCTGATGGTGGGTGTGTTTGGATAGAAGGACAGGGAACTCGTTTTCGGGGGGAAGCGGTTGCCTGATGGTCTGTTCGTGGTCCGGCCGCCATCCGCCCAGAATATGGATCCGCCGCTTTGCCACCAGCCACGGTCAGGGCACTAACACCCCCCCTAACGGGTTGTCAACTGCCATTTGCCCGCAAGCTCGCAGGGACAATACGTCTCCAGCCGATGCGCCGATCAAGGTGGACCGTCGCGCCTGTTCTGGATCACGACGACGGTCACATCGTCGAACCTGGCGATGCCGGCTTGGTGATTTGAAACCATTTCGACCAGGTGGTCGCACACCGACTGGGCGGCCCCTGCGCGCACCGCTGACAGATTCCGGTGGATCTGCGCGATGCCGAAGCACTCGTTTTCGGCGTTGACGGCGTCGGTCAACCCATCGGAGTAGAGCAGCAGCGTGCAGCCCGGTGCCAGGTGGATTTTCTGGTCGTCCGAAACGGCGGCGTCGAAGACCCCCAGGGCCTGCCCCTTGCCCCGGGGGAGTGGAACGACCCGCCCCAACTCGTCGCACATGACCGGAAACTCGTGCCCGGCGCGCGCATATTCGAAGCACTGGGTCCGGCCGTCGAGCACCCCGTATAAGACCGTGACGAACATCTCGCCTTCGTTCAGGTCCATCAGGTGGTGGTTGACGCGTTGCAGCACGTCCCGGGGGGAGGCGTTCTGGTGGGCCTCGGAGCGCAGCAGGCTGCGCGCCATGGCCATGAACAGGGCCGCGGGGACCCCCTTGCCCGAGACGTCGCCGACGGCAATCCCCAGACGGTCCGGCCCGAGGGGGATGAAGTCGAAAAAGTCCCCGCCGACCGCTTTGGCCGGGGTCATGCAGGCCCCGAACTCGAACCCCTCCAGGGTCGGGATGGATCGCGGCAGCATGCTGCGCTGGATCTCGCGCGCCAGGCTGAGCTCGTGCTCCAGCTTTTCCTTCTCGATGATGTGCGCCTGCGCATCTTGAAGGTCACGGTAGGCCTGGTCGAGCTGCCGGTTCTTCGCCTGCAGGTCGCGGATGGTCTGGTGGTCGGCCGCCCGCAGGCGCGTGCCGAGGACCCGGGCGATGTGAAAGGCGATCGAAGGCCGCCGCTGCAGGAGGCGGTCGAAGTCGTCGCGGTTCATCTCCAGCAGGCTGGAATCGGTCGCGGCCCGCACCGTCGCGGTGCGCACGCCGCCCGGCTCCAGGAGGCTGACCTCGCCCAGGTAGTCCCCCGGTCCCAGCCGGTTGAGGACGCGCTCCTCGCGGGTCGCAGCGGCTTTGACGACTTCCAGCTCGCCGCTGAGGACCACGTAAAAGCGCTCACCGGGCTCGCCTTCGGAAAACAATACCGCGCCGCATCCCAGCCGGACCACCTTCAGGTCGGCCAGCAGCCCGGCCAGCTCCGGCCGGGGCAGCGAGGCAAAGAGGGGGGATTGGTATATCCGCTCGTCATCCATGACCTGCGCAGCAGGGCGTGGCGGCACGATGCATTCCCCCAGGTTGGCCTCCAGATCCGCGATCCACTGCCGTCCCTCCCCGGTCAGCCTGAGGTACCCGAGCGCCCTGCGGATATGCGGGCGGGCCGCTTTCCGGTAAAACCGTCCGGTGTCGTTCCGCAGGTCTTCCGCACTCCGGTACCCGAGCCTGGCGTTGAGCCCGATCTCCTCGAATTCCTCGAACAGCGATGCGCACTTCCGGGGCCGGTCGGGGTCTCCCAGCTGCCCGATCAGGTCCGCCGCCCGAACGCACTCGGCCAAGGAGTCCGGCTCGCCGTTTTCACCGGGAGGGAAGGGGAAGCGGGTCATCTCGATGTAAGCGGCGATGACCTCGGCATTCAAAACGCCCTGCCGGTCGAACTCGGCGCCGAACCGTTGCCGGACGAAGAGCCGGGCGCGATCGACGTGATAGTCGGCCAGGGCCGCGTCCGTGCTGCCGGCGGGGAGCTCGACCACCCCGTCGCCGATGCCCGTTGCGACGAGGTTGCCGCGATCCGCTCGGCAGATCCCCCGGGCGTAGCCGATGTCGTGCAGCAGCACGGCGACCGTGACGTGTCCCCATTCGGTTTGCGTGACCGGCCTTCCGGAAAGCTGCAGACCTTCGAGGATCGCCTGGCCAGCAAGGGTCACCGCGACCGTGTGCTCGACGTCGTGGTAGGCGGCGTTGGATTGCGAGATGGTATCGAGGGCGAAGCCGGCCGTTCTTGAGACGACCGCTTCCACGCGAGGGTCGACAGCGCCGAACTTCGGCGCATAATAGCCGCCGAGCCGGTCGATGCAGCGTCGGATCTTGTCTCCCGGTTGACTATGCACGCGCAGAGCGGTCTCCTTGAAGGCGCCCCTATCCGTGGAAAATGGTTGTCGTGCCGTAGGGGTTGAGTCGGATGGCCTTTTCAAACATCATCCGCGTGTAACTTTCGAGGGTGGTGACGGTCGCCGTCTCGTCGTCCTGCATGAGGCGACTGTAGCCGGCCACGTCCGCGGAGACGATGGCGGTGAGCTTGCGGTGAAAGCCTTTCGGTTCCATGCCGAAACCTCCTGGGCAGAAAGTTGGCGGTCGCGGAAAGGATTGCAGAAAATGAAAGTCGTCGAGCTGATTTTTGAAGTCTGATTTTTGAAATCAAAGGGTGCGAGAAGAATTATGTCTACCGGAAGTGTACCTGATGCTCGGTCGAGAAATCAAATCAAATTCGGCTGTGGGTTGGGCGCACCACCGGTCGGTTGAAACGCCGGAGCGGGGGCGTTTCAACCGACACGCTGCTCGGATCGCGGTTCCCGGATTGCGGCGGGTTTGGAGATTATGGCAGAGGAATGCCGGCGTCCCGGGCCGCATCCCGAATGTGCTTCACGAAAATCTGGGCAAAGGCGTCGTTTGAGCCCAGTCCCTTCAACACCGGGGTGACCTGGTATTTCTTGGCGTTCAGGATGTTCTTCCAGGACTCCTCGCCGTCGCCGGCCATGTCGTTGAGGGCGTGATCGCCGGCCACGATCATGAACGGTTTGAGCACGACCTTGCGGGTTTTGAACTTGGGTTTGGCCTCGCCCAGCGCCTCCACCACCTCGTCGATCCCCGGCGAGCCTTCCACCACGCCGAAGAGCGTCATGACCTGCGGGTACATCGCGCGCATTTTCTTTTGGGCTTCGATGAAAATGCTCGAAGGCCAGAATTCGTTGCCGTGCGCCATGTACACCAGGGCGGCCTTCTCCCGCCGCGCCAGCTCGACATCCGGGGCCACCGTTTCCAGCGCCTTCTCGAGGTCCTTGGCGTAGTCGTAGCGCGGTCCGATGGTGCCCAGCGCCGGTCGGCCGAAGGCGATTTTATCGAAGGGCCGCCACTTCTCTTTGAGGGTGCGGATCGAGCGCATGGCATCGACGTACTGCATGAGGTCGTGGGACTGCTCCATGAAAAAGATGTGTGTGGGCTGGACGATGATGTTGCGGTAGCCTTCCTCGAGCAGGTCGCCGAAGGTCGAAATGACGTTTTTCACATACAGGATATCCGCCGGGATGCCCGCGTCGAGCCATTTCTGAGCCTCGGCCTGGCGCTTTTTCCACACCGAGCGGATGATGTTCGACGTAAAGGTGTTGCGGACCGGTATTCCCGGAAAGGCCGCCTCGACCTTCCGCTGGATGTTGAGGATGTCCTCCACGCCGGAGGGCACCGTGGTGCCGAAACTCGCCAGGATGATGGCGGTTTTATCCTCTTTTTTCGAACCGTCGGCGGGCGCGGCCAGCGCAACCGCCGGCAGGATGAGGCACACCAGGATGAGGAGCCGGATTTTCGTATAATGGTTTCTGCGCATGCGACGTCTCCTTGTGGCAGGGCAATCCCTCGAACAGCCTTCTCTCCGCTTTCCGCTCCACCGCTGCACTCAGAATCCTACAGACGGGCACCCTCTCTCGCTGCGTGCGCGCGCCGCATCGAATAAAACAGCCCTCCAAGCACGAAGCTTGAAGGGCTGCACCCAGTTCACTTCACCCTAAGCGGTTTGCCATTCTGCCTCTGTGGCCACGCAGAAGCACGGCAAGATGGTTCAAGGCAGGTCTTCTGGCTCCCCCGCCTGCTCAGCCGCCTTCCCATCCCGCTCGTGCGGAAAAGTGGCTCACGTTCGCTGAACAGGTTCCCATCTCGAATTGAGGCGGGCGGGGTTACAGCGGCGGGACCGCTCCCGGTTTGCACGGGATTCCCTATTAAGCCGTGACGGCACCTGAAAAATTTACATACTCCGGAGTCAAATCGAATGTCAACTGGACCGATGGTGGGCGGCAGCGCCAGTGAGCTCTCGCAATCCTGACAGACTTGCACCGGACGATAAATTCGGTCATAGCGGTCGTCAGCAGTCCTTCCCGACGGACCGGTTGTCCGGCGATCCGGTGGCCCAATGCCCTGGTTCGGGATTCCCGGGCGCTGCTGCTGATTCGGAGGAATTGAAGATGGGAATGCTGCTTCGAGTCAAGGCCGTAGGGCCATGGCAGATGAACGCCTACGCGCTGGTGTGCCCGGCCAGCAGGCGGAGTGTGCTGATCGACCCCGGGGACGAGCCGCGCGAGTTGGACGCCCTGCTGGAGGGCACGCATCCGGTCGCCATTCTGCTCACCCACTCCCACCCCGACCACACCGGCGCGCTGGAGGTCATGCGCGCGCGGCTGCGCGTGCCCGTCATGGCCCACCCGGATTTTGCAGGCCAGGGCGTCGACCGGGCGCTGGCCGACGGCGACACCATCGCGGTCGGCGACCACCGGTTGATAGCGCAACACGCCCCCGGGCACACGCCGGACCAGGTGTGCTTTTCGATCGAGCAGGACGATCGCGTGATCGTCGGCGACGCGATCTTCGAGGGTGGTCCGGGCAAGACCTGGAGCCCGGAGGATTTTCAAACCACCCTGGACACGCTGCGCCGGGTCATCCTGGCCTGGCCGGACGAGACCCGCTGCTACCCGGGACACGGCGGCCCGTTCCGCCTGGGCGACATCCGCAGCGCCGTCGAGGCGTTCGTCGCGAGAGACCACGGCCGCTTCTGCGGGGACGCCACGTGGGGGATGTGAGCAGGCCGTTGAACCGCAGCACAGTTTTTCCTTCAGCAAAATCAGGGACGCCTTAGAGCAATTGTCAGAATAACGTTCCTATGGCGATTGTGATGTTCCTGTGGGAGCGGCATCTTGCCGCGATCGCGATCGAGGCGGGACGCCTCTGAGGGGTGCGTTTTTCGACATCGAACTTGCTGTCGGTACAGATCCCCGGCGGAAGAAGGCGTTGAGCGGCGCCTTACTTATTCGAGGACTTCCCGAATTCGCTGAACATGTCCTTGCGGGTCCAGAAGAGATTTTGCGGGTCGAAGAAGATCTGGATTCCGATGCCGGCCGTCCATTCGGTGTAGTCGGCGCTGTTGTTGACGGAGGCGAATCCGCCGGCGGCGAGGTGCGGGGTGATCAGCTTCATGCCTTGGACCTGGATGTTGAATCCAAGCTTGTTGTCGGTGTCGGAGTCGTACGTCCCGTTGACGTCGGCCGCGGCGGCGGGAGTGAAGCCGGCGGTGTCACCGTCGAAGAGCGGGTAGAACGGGCTGCTGTCGAGGCGCTGGTGGAGCCATCCGGCGGAGGCCTGGACGTCGAACCAGTAGTCCCGGCAGACGGCGGTGCGATAGCGCACGAAGGGGCCGACCATGGTCATCAGCTCCGGGCTGTAGTAGCCGCCGTGGCCATAGGTGTAGAAGTCGCTGTTGCGTCGGAAGTGCTGGACGGTAGCGAATACGCCATAGCTCAACTCGTCGCGGTCGAAGAGCAGGGTCTGGCCGACGGCCGTGTCGAGGCGTACGGCCTGGTTGTCCCAGACGCTCTCGCCCATGTAGTAGTCAAAACCGGCCGACCCGCTCGCCCACCACCTGCCCCCGAGCGGCCAAGTCTTGCCGGCCCCGATGCCGTTGCGGGTGACCCGGCCCCACTCGTCTTGGCCATAGGGGTCTTTCTGACCGACGTAGGACAGGATCGAATCCTTCACGTTGACGCGGTGGATATCCACATACCAATCTGATGCGCTCACCCTGGCCTCGAAGGTGGGCGTGGGGTCGACGGGCCCGTTCAAAGGAGTGGTGCCGATGTGGATGTCGGTGCGCAGCGCTCCCTCCATGGCGAACCCCACATCCGGCTGGACGACAAAGAGGCTGTCTTCCAGGTCCTGCTTTTTCGCGGCACCGTCCAAAAACCGGTAATACCTCCCGGCTTGCGGAGCGGAGGGCCCACTGTTGCCGGAAAGATACCTGGGGGTGACGGCCACGGACCATTGGTTGCCGACAGCAGTCGGGAAAACGAAGGTGGCGGGCAGGGCGGTTTCCTCGAGATCGCCGAACGTTCCGTCGCCCTGCTTGCTGCGGTGGTAGAGAAACGTCTCCACGCGCGGCGAATCCGCGTTGCGAAAACAGCGCTCTGGGTCGCGGTCGAGCTGGGCGGCCGTGATGGGCGCTCCTCGGTCGAAGAAGAAAGGCCCCGCCGCCGCCCGGATTCCCGGGTCGGGGTCGCCGGCCAGACGCTCGGCCATGCCGTAGGCCCGGTCTTCATCCCCGGACGCGCCGTAGATCCCGAGCAAACCGGCGGCGAGCGACGGGCTGGGTTTTGCGGAGAAGCTTTCCTCCATCAGCGTGCGGGCTTCATCCCTGCGGCCCTGTCGATAGCGCGTCCAGGCCAGAAGTTCTTTTGCGTCTTCATCCGTCGGGTCAAGAGCCAGGAGATTTTCGAGAGGGAGAGCCGCCTGGTCAAAATGCCCGGAATCGTAGGCCTCGGCGGCCTGCTTTCGGTAAACCTGCTGTCTCACGCTGCGGGTTTCGGCGTCTTCGGCGATCAGGCCGCGGTCGAACGGGACAAGAGCCGTGTCAAGCCTGCCGGAATTAAGGCGCGCATACGCGAGGCCCAGGGCGTGATCCTTGTTGCCGGGGTCCTCTTGGGCCAGGCGGGCGAAGAGTTGTTCCGCTTCGGCATACTCCCCGCGCTGGAAGCGGTACCACGCGAGCGCTGAGAGCGCGTCGGGATCCGCCGGCGAGAGTTTCAAAATCTCTTCCGCCAGCCGGGCCCTCCCGTCGGAATCCTTCATCTGGCGAGCCATCTGGCGCTTCAGGATCTGCAATTCGAGGGCGCCCAGTTCGGCGGCAGACGTCGGCGCGGCCTGCCGTAGCCCGGGTCTTTCATTTCGGAGCAGTGAAAGGGCTTCCTCGTCCGGAAGGGAGTTCATCAGTTCGGCCAGGATCCCCTGACGCAGGTCCGGGGGCAGCGGGCAATCCAGGAGCCGGCGCCGCAGCTCTGTTGCCTGCTGCGGGGCGCCTGCCTCGGTGAGCCGTTTGGCGATGCTGTGAAAAACCTCCGGCCGGACACACTCGGCGAGTGCTCTCGCATGGGCCTCCAGGAACACCGACAGCGCCTGCGGGCCGGCGTCGGGGGCCAGGCGGTGGTACTCTTGCAGGAGTCGGGCCTCCAGCAGGCGCTTTTCCATGACGGCGCGCATTGCCGGCGGAAGCTGCGCGATCTGCGTCCGGGCTTCCGCCCATCGGCCCCGCTGCATCAATGCATGCGTCAGCGCGAGACGGGTTTCCGAGGGCCGGTAGCCCTGATCCACCAGATGCGTCAGGTGCGCGATGGATGGATCGAGCCGGCCTTGCTTGATGAGGCTGTAGGCGAGCCCCATTCTTGCGTTCAACGCCTCCTGACGATTGTCGGAGGCCGTAAGCGTTGCGAATGCCGTGGCGGCGGCGGCGTAGTTGCCGTGGCGGTAGAGCTGCCACGCCTGGGCCAACGCCGAAGGCCCGCTCCCGCCGGCCTCCGATGGTGGTTTTGCGTCGGCCGCCGGCAACCGCGAATCCCAGCCCTCCAGGATGTCGGCATCCTCGGGTGAGGTGTACTCCCATGGCGGTTTGGCCAGTTCCACCCGGCTGTCGTGAGGCCCGGTGCGCACGTGCGCGCCCGAGCGGCGCTGGGCAACACCTTGCGTGTGGTCATCGACGCTCTGGCGCGCCTCCGGCGGGGCGCTGCGGAGGGCTTGATCATGGGGCTCCTGGCTCACCTGAGCCGATCCGTGCGGCGCAGAAGCGGACAGTAACAGGGCCACGATCAGAAGAAGCCTGATCATCAGGATCAATCCATCTTGCCCGTGGCAAGCAGAAAGAGGGTGTTGGAATAATAGTCCATCGGTTCGCGGGCTATCTTTGACCCCGCGTCCTGAAACAACTTCCGCGCCAGTGCCTCCCGGCCCAGGCGTTGGGCGCAGAGCCCCATCACGGCGTAAAACCCAGCCGGGGCCTCCTCCACGGAAACCGATCCGTCAACCAGGTTCACCCGGTTCGGCAGGTAGCCGGCGCGCTCTACGAACTGGAGATAATCCGCGAAGGCGGACAGTTTGCCGCTTTCGCCCTGCCAGGAGAGATAGAGCGGGGCCCGGATGGCCTCATAGCCGAAAAACGGGCTGCGGCCAGCGGCGATCGTCACCTGGCCGTTTTCCAGGGCCACCCAATCCGCCGGCAGTTTCAGGCGGGAGAAGGCCGCCTTCTCCAGGAGGCGCTGGCTGTCCCTTAGCGTGCGCTGCCAGAAGGCTTCGTCATCGGCCTTGATGAACTCGGCAAAGGCCGGCAGGATCAGGTAGCCGGTGTTGAAAGAATGTCCCCGCCTGGCCGTTGAAGCCGAAATACGCCGGGGCGATCAGTTGAAAATCACCTGCGGTCACCGCCAGGTGGGCTCGGATGTCTCGAACGATTCGCAGGGCGGCATCGCGAAAGGGCGGGTGCCCCCATCGGTCCGCGGCCCTCAGAAGGGCGAAGGCGATGAGGATGTCGCCGTCGCTTGCGGTGTTGTAGTCGATGACATTCCAGCCGCCGTTGGGCCGCTCGCCCCAGGACCAGGCGAAGAGCGCATCGCGGCGCACCTGCAGGTTTTCTGTTGTCCACCTCAGGATGCGCTCGAAGGCGGGCCGGTCGCTGTTCATGAGGGCCAGGAGCAGGCCATAGCCCTGGCCTTCCGAATGGCTGCTGGAATGCTGAAAAAAATCCACTACGCGGCCGTCGCCGGAAATGAACGTCTGCTGATAGGTCTTCCAGTCTGCGGCCGGGCATGAGGTCGCCAGGAAGACCAGAGCTGCACCGAGGATCATGGACCGCTTGAGAGGCTTAAGCATGCCGAATGCGTATGTGGGCGTTCAATGAGTGTTGAGGCGCTTTCGTGGGGGTGGCCCGCCTCGGGGCGGAACTCCGGCCGCCGTTTCCGGCAAGCCAACCCCACAAGGGTCATGGTCTTGTACCGCTTTCTCCCGTCGATCATCCCGCGGAGGGATTCAGCCGCTGCTCGCGGCGGCGTTTCAGAATTTTCAGGATCAATCCGCACAGGGCCAGCAATATCACCAGCAGTGCGGCCAGCGACAGGTAAGGGTGCGTGTTGATGTAGTTCTGGACCGCTGGCAGTCGGCCGGGGTTACCCAGGTAATAGCTCGGGCCGATCAAGTGCGCCAGGGTCTGGGGCTCGAGCGAACCCAGATTGACCACGACCAGGTCGCCTTGGCAACCGCCTTGAACAACGGGATCCCAGAGCGCCTTGCTGCCGGCGAGCAGGTCTTCGGCGACGCCGGCGGTCAGGATGATCACGGTGCGATCGGCGGCATCGGGGTGTTGGAACTGCATCAGGGCCGTGCGCCCCGGGCCCAGGATCCCGGAGAGATCAGCCCCCACCGGGCTTGCGGCGTTCACGTCCGAGAGGTTGGCTGGCGCCTGCTGCCGCGGGGCCGCCGCGTTGGACCAGAAATCAATCGGAGCGGCCTGCCGCGGCTCGGGCCGGAGCATCTGCGGGAACGACAACCGCAGAGGATCGTTGCCGGCGATGGGGGCTTTTTCGATGACGGACTTGGGCAGAGAGGGCAGTGCCCCAACGACTAGCAGGTCCTTCCGTGCTTTTCCAGGCTCGTAACTTGTGAGCCAGCTGAGCCCGAAGGGCGGGAACCCGATCTTCTGGGAGCCGAGGGCCACCATGTTCAGTGCGGCGTTGGCGGCTGCCAGGTCCTTCTCGATCAGAACCACGGCAGCGTCACGCATGTCAGGCCAGCGTCCCATGGGGAAGGCGTCTTGGAAGAACAGGTCGAGCTGGGGCATCTTGGTCCAGTACGGTACGTCCGGCAGGACCACCGTGGAATCGTCGAAAAGGGTCAACCGCAGATTTTCAGTCTGGATCAGCGTGCACTTGTTGGTGTGCAGCGGCGTGAGTTCGGCCTCGAAGCCAAGCCGGTTCACGCCCGCCTTGAAAGGCGACAGGGGGATGTCCACCCGGTAGCCCCTGAAATAATCGCCCTTGGGGTTGTCGAGGCGCACGCCGGAGATGAATTCTCCGTTCAGCTTGATGTTCAGAACGGAATCCGAACGCATGGCCGCACCGTAGGCCATGTGCAGGATCACGCTGACGAAGGTGTTGGGCGATAGATAGAGATCGGAGGGCAGCCGCAGCTCGACCTCGAGCGGCGGAGGGGATATGTTCCGGAACTCCGTTGTGCGCTTGCCCAGGCTCGAGAGAGTGTAGGACTTGCCGGGCAGAAGCCCTTTTTGGAGGGTGTGTTCGTCCACGGCCGGAAGTTTCAAGGCCGCAACCCGGGTGGACGGGGAATCCGGGAGGGGATAGGAGAGCGAGGCAAAGGCGGCGCAAGCAGTTTCGAGTTCCGCCTGGTCTTTGGCGGATACGACCACCAGCGCCCGGTACGGGTCTTCGGCGACCCCCGGCTTGCTGACACTCGGGGCGCTTTTCTTTTCAGGCAGATGGAGGACGGCCATCGCAGGCCCGGCGGCGCCCGCGGGCTCCCCCGGAACAAGGGCCGGCAGGTCCTGGTGTGCCGCGATCACGATGTTGTCCATGCCGGAGCGCAGGGTGTGGGAGAGAAGCAGCTCCGGCGCCCGGTACTCATAGCGCAGCGCAATGCCCGCTGCCGCCAGGGAGGCCGCCTTGAGATAACCGGGGCTCAGCTCCGGGATGACAATGTTGACCCGGGTGTCAAAGATGTTCCTAGGATCGAAGAGAAAATCGGCGATGGCCGAAACCCGCTTGGGTACGGGGACCGGCTCCAGTTCAAAGATGAGGTATGCTTCGCCCAAATTCAGCCAAGTCCACAGCTCGGGCGCAAACGGGTCCTCGCACTGCTCGTCGGTGTAGTGCTGGGAGACCCAGAAGTTGCAGGGGTTGTACCCGGTTTTGAGCAGCGCGCCGGGGATGGGCACCGTGACCTCGCCCTCGGGGGTGTCCGGGTTCAGCCGCACCTGGGCGAGGGTCTGGTCGTGGACGGTAAATATCAGCCGCGAGGTCCGGGGAATGAGCGCCGAGGAATTGACGTAAGTGAAATGGAGTGTTGCCTTCACGACGTTCCAGCGCGCGGGAACGGGAACGGTGAAGCTGTAACTGTCCATCGTGCCCCGTAGCTGGTGATCCTGTATCGGGGCTATGTTTTTCAAAGGGACCCGCAGGGTGACCGCGGCCGAACTGTCGACCGCCAGTACCAAGAAAAAGCATAGAACCATCAACGCCTTGAAGGACCTCATGGGGGAGTCCGCGCCTCCTTTTTATGACGGATCGATTGGTAGGATCTGGTCATCAGCCCGGCAGCAAAGTCAAGAAAAATACGCGCGATTCCGGCGATGTTGCGCAGCGAGCCCCTTCCCCCGATAGCCAGCAGGTTTATCAACCCGCTCAGGGAGTCGAGCGTTCTGCCGTACTTTGCCTCGTAGAAATATTTCAACCGGCGGCTGTCGCCATAAACATAACCGATGATCTGCCGGCGGCTGATCTCATCGGGTTGGTCGAACTCGCAGCCCAGGCTCATCCCGGCCGGACCGCAGGCGCGACGGATCACCCGGGCGGGCAGTGAAAATCGACGCTGTCCGCTGCCTTCCGTCTCAAGGAGGATGCGGCCCCCAGGGATATCGAAGGCCGTCTCGGTCGTGAGCCCCGCCCCGGTGGTGGACAGGTCGGTAACGGTGGCGGCCATACAGACATCCGCCCCGGGCAGCCGGATCGAAATCGGTTCATGGGTTTCGTAGCGGTGTGACCGGCGCAGCTGACGCCGCTCCCACACAACCCCCAGGCAGCATAGCGTCAAAAGCAGGTTAAACGTGTTCCACAGCGAGCAGACCAGCACCGTGTCCCAGAGAAGCGGGTCGTGGAACCAGCGCCAGACCCCTGCCAGGTACCCCCCCACGGCCAGCAGGAACATCCCGTAAAACGGGGCTGACAGCGGCGTCAGCGAATCCTTGCGGCGCGATATGCTCTTCGACGTGGCCTTGAAGATCGGCCGGCGCGGGTTGAAAAAGACGGACAGCACGGCCGGAGCCAGAAAAATGCTCTGAATGGTTTCGAAGATCTCCGAAAAGAACGGGTGGCGCATCCTGCCGTAGAGGTAATTGGACGCATAATATGAGGCCATCAGGTGGGGCACGGCATAGAGCAGGATCTGGTTTAGGGAGACGTTGTAGACCCGCAGTCCGAAGAACAGGAACATGAGGGGGGAAATGAAAAAAATGACGCGGGCAAAACCGAACATCCAGAACAAGCACAGATTAAAATAGCAAACCCGCTGGCTGACTTTCAGCCCTTTCTGCCGCAGGGGGTTTTTAAGAAGCAGGATCTGGGTCATGCCTTGGGCCCAGCGGCTGCGCTGCAAGATGAAGCCGTCGAAGGACTCGGGCGAGAGTCCCATGCTCATCGGCTTATTGAGATAGAGGCTGTTGTACCCTTTGCTGTGGAGGGCGAGTGAGGTTTCCGCGTCCTCGGTCACCGTGTCCGTGGCCATGCCCCCGATGTCGATAAGGGCACTGCGGCGCAGGAGGGCGGCGGACCCGCAGAAAAAAGCCGAATTCCAGAAATCCAGACCGAGCTGCACCGCACCGTAGAACATCTCGTTTTCGTGTGGGCTGTGCCGGTGGGTTTCGAGGTTCTTCTCGATCGGGGTCGGGTTGATGAAGAAATGCGGGGTCTGCACCAGGCAGAGCTTTTCATCCTCCAGAAAGAAGCCGACGGTGTTGCGCAGCATGTCCTGCGTGGGGACATGGTCGCAGTCCAGGAAGAGGATCAGCTCACCGCAGTTGGGGCCGCAACCCGTGTTGCCGCAAGCGGCCCTCTCGCGGCCGTTTCCGTCGTCCCGAGGAGCGCATCTGAACAGCCCTTCGTTGATGTTGCCGGCCTTGGCGTACCGATTGGTTTCGCGCGCGAAGTAGTTCACCCCCAGCCGGGAGGCTATCGATTTCAAGCTGTCGGCCCGCTTCCGGGCGGCCGCTGCGCGCTTGGGGTCCGGGTCGTTTAGCTTCTGCGCGGTCCCGCCGTCGTCCAGAATGTAGATGTTCAGCTTTTCCTTCGGGTAGTCCAGTTGCGTGCAGGCCGTGGCCGTGACGTAAAGGACATCCACGTCTTCGTTGTAAGTCGGAATGAAGACGTCCACCGTCGGAAGCCGCTCAGGGTCGCTCGGCAGGGGCGGAATCTTCCGGGTGAGGGCGGCAATGTTCCCGAACATGCTGATGACATAGGTGCCGATGCAGTAGGTTTCGGCAAGGTACAGCAGAATCAGGAAGGTAAAATCCCAGCCGCTCTGGTAGCCGATGGTCTCCGTCGTGCGGAACACCCAGTACCGCAACGTGACGTACGTCCCGATTACGATGACCCCGACCCGGCTCCAAACGGGTTGAGCTTTGCGCAGCCAGCCCGCCACGCAAAGCAGCACCAGCATCCCGGTGCAGAGAACCAGCTGGTTTTCCGAGGAAAGGCGCACAGAGGCCAGCAGAAAGACGGTCGCGATCATACCGATCGCCAAGACCTTCTGAAGTATGTTGATCCAGCCTTGAGGCGCCTTGACCATCACTGAACCGGGCTCGCGAGTGGGCGGGTAAAAGCAATTCGCCATTTATGCAGGCATGATTTGAAACCTACCATTAGACCGCTCTCTCTAAGAAGAAAAGATTTTCGAGAGCGTTAGTCTCATAGATACTGAGAAGTCGGCGTATTAATCAAGGGGAAAAAGTCTGCCACCGCAGGACACTATTCTGCCGCTTGAAGTGAATGGCGGATCTAAATCGATTTGGAACGATCCGGGGAGGCGCCAAGGTGATCTCCAAAAGCATTTGTCCATTTGCTTCGTCGGGTTGCAACAGAAGGCGGTAGACAGAGCCAAGGAGTTTTGATAATCTGTGCCTGTGCGATAATTCGGGCAGTCTTGAGTGAAGCAAAGGGAAGCAAGATCGTAGAGGAACTTGCATAGACTATTGCGGCGCTTCCAGGCAAACCCAAAAAGCCCGGGGAGGATGATGGATATGAAAAATATATTTCGCAGGTTGCTTGCTGGTGTTATGCATCCTGGCGCTCCCGCTGGCCGTCCAGGCCGGCACCCTGGGGATTGCCTTTGAATACAATGTGTTCGTGTTTGACGATATCGAACAGTATGGCACGGATGTGGAAGGAAGAGTTGCGGGCGGGGGCGATATCACTTACGGAAAGGCGGATGAAGTTGTCGGCAATGCCGTCGTAAAAGCCAATGGCTTTTCCGTCGCCAGCAAGGTCCAGGACACCCAGGGGCTGGCGGACCTGGTGGCCGGCAATAACGTGCGTCTTGAAAATGGAAGCGTGGGCTATTTCGGAAACGAAAACTCTGGTGCCCCCGGATATCAGCAGGGTGTTGTCAACTGGGGGGGCACGGCCACCATTGCGCCCGATGTCGGTTTCGACAAAATTAACTCCGGGCCGGGCAATCCGATAAATTTTGCGGCAGAGCAGAAATCTCTTACCGCCATGTCCGGCAGTTGGGGGGGACTTTCGGCCAACGGGAAAACGGACTTCTTGTATAACGACCAAAATAAATTATATCGTATCCAGCTGACCGGCGCTGACACCAACTTGAATGTGTTTTTGCTGGATGCGACAAAGATCGGCCAAAATCTTGGATTTTACATCGACGCGCCCCTAACCTCCACTGTCTTGGTGAACGTTACGGGAGCCACTGCCAACCTGATTAATTTTGGCTTCTATTTCAAGGATTACGAAGACAAGATCCCCGGCAGCGACTACATCCCCGGGTCCAGCGAATATTATCCTAACTCGAATATCCTCTTCAATTTCTTGGACGCCACTCTCCTGACGATCAATCAAATCGAAGTCAACGGGAGCATCCTGGCGCCATTCGCCCATGTCGATTTTATGATGAATAGCCACATCGACGGAAACCTCATCGCCTACTCCCTCTTCGGTGAGGGTGAATCGCACATGGAATTGTTCAAAGGGCAACTCCCGGTTCCCGAGCCGTCAACCGTGATACTTCTTGGTTGCGGGCTGGCAGGTCTCGCGGCACTTCGGCGGCGGATGAAATCCTAGTCCTGGTTCTTAAGTCAGCAGGGGTTGCGCTTGGGGCGGAGCCCCTGCTCTTTTTTTGCAGGGCAGCAATATCTGATTGCTGTGGACTCTGCCTCCTTACGAAGTCGGCGAACACCGGTTGATAGCGCATCACGCCCCCGGGCACACGCCGGACCAGCTGTGTTCTGCACTCGAACAGGACGACCGTATGCTCGTCGGCGACGCGATCTTCGAGGGTGGTCCGGGCAAGACCTGGAGCCCGAAGGATTTTCGAACCGCGCTGGACACGCTGCGCCGGGTCATCGCGGCCTGGCCGGACGAGACCCGCTGCTACCCGGGCCACGGTGGCCCCTTTCGGATAGGCGACATCCGCTGGAGCACCATCTCCTCCCGGACGACCTTCTCTTTGCAAACCGCCACAATTCGCTCGATGATGTTCTGAAGTTCACGCACGTTGCCTGGCCAGATATATCTGAGAAGGACCTCCAAGGCGGGCCGGCTGAATCGCAATCGGCGGTGGAGGGGGGGGCATGCCGCTCGAGAAACCGCCGGATGCAAGGCTCGATGTCACCGGGCCGTTCCCTCAGCGGCGGGAGATGGAGCCGGAGGACGTTCAGACGGTAGTAAAGATCAGCGCGAAACCGCTTCCCCGTGACCGACTCCTTGAGATTCTTGTTGGTGGCGGTGATAATGCGTATATCGATGGGCAGGACCCGCTCCGCCTGAGTTTGTCATTTGGCATTATCCTTGCGGTTATTGCTGACCCATACTATAGACCGGCAAGTCGATCTCACGCATCCGTCTGTATGGATTAAGGAGGTATGGTTGGTTTGTTTGCCACACAGGTGGCGGACAGAGCCCTCTATGGGGACACCCATAAGAAGATACCAATGATGAGGTGGTTGTGAAGACACAAAGAGTCGCCGATATCGTCGTTGGGTGCCTGGTTGCGCTATTCGGCATCCTTATCATCTGGGCATCGACATTGATCACCAGTGGCACCCCGCATAAACTGCCGCCCGAAACCTTCCCGATGACCGTCGGCATCCTGCTGCTCATATGCGGAAGCGCGCTCGCCGTGAAGTCCTGGAGCGTTCGAGAGGGGGATCTCGCCATCAAATGGCCGGACAGGGAGGGGGTCCGGACGATCCTGATCGTCCTTGCGAGCATCGCATGTTACATTGCCCTGCTCAGCAGGCTCGGACTGCCGATCGCCTCATTCCTCTACATCGCCTTTTCGATCTGGTACCTGAAGCGTTCGAAATGGCTGCTGGCGATCGTGATCAGCGTGATCACGGCAGCGATCTCTTATTTTCTGTTCATTCGTCTGTTGGCGCTTTCGTTCCCGGCGGGTCCCTTCCTCGAATAGGAGCACGATATGGGGTTTTCCTTTGATTATCTCTTACAGGGATTGTCCATCGCGCTGACCTGGCAAAATCTCTTCTGGGCTGCGTTGGGCTGTTTCATCGGGACGCTGGTCGGCGTCCTGCCCGGCATCGGACCCGTCTCCGGAATCGCCATCCTGCTCCCGCTGACGACAGTGCTACCTCCGACTTCGGCCATCATCATGATGGCGGCGATCTACTATGGGGCCATGTACGGAGGTTCGACGACCGCGATCGTCGTCAACATCCCCGGGGAGGCCTCTTCCGTCCCGACCGCAATTGAAGGCTACGAGCTGGCCAAACAGGGGAAGGCGGGGCCAGCCCTGGCCATCGCGGCCATCGCCTCCTTTGTCGCGGGGACGCTCAGCGTGATCGCGCTGACCCTTTTCGCCCCGACGCTGGCCCAGTTTGCCGTGCTCTTCGGTCCGTCGGAGTATTTCGCACTGATGTTCATGGGACTGAGTCTGGTGATCAGCCTTTCGGGCCGCGCCCTCCTGAAAGGGATTATCTCCATGGCCCTGGGGCTCACGGCCGGCCTGATCGGTCAGGACCCGCTCACCGGGGCGGAGCGGCTGACCTTCGGATCCGTCACGCTGACGGTCGGCGTCGATTTCATCGCCATCATCGTGGGTCTTTTTGCCATCAGCGAGGTGATGATCAACGTTGAACAGCGACTCACCACCATCAGCAAGATGGAGGTCAAGAGCTGGATGCCGACCTGGGCCGATATCAAGTATTGCATCGGGGCAATGCTTCGCTCCTCCACGGTCGGATTCCTGCTGGGGCTCCTCCCCGGATGCGCCCCGTCGGTCACCTCTTTTGTGGCTTACGACTTAGAAAAAAGGGCCTCCAAGCATCCCGAACGGTTCGGCCACGGGGCGATGGACGGGCTCGCCGCTACGGAGGGGTCGAACAATGCGACCTCCACCGCCGGGTTCGTGCCGCTCTTCTCCTTCGGGCTTCCCACGGCGCCGTCGATGGCGGTCCTTCTCGGCGGGCTGATGATGTACGGCCTCCAGCCCGGACCGATGCTCTTCGTTCAGAGCCCGGATTTCGTCTGGGCGGTCATCGCCAGCATGTACATCGGCAACGTGATGCTCCTGGTCCTCAACTTGCCGATGATCGGGGTTTGGGTCCGGATCGTCCGCATCCCGTTCTACATCCTGGGGCCTTTGATTGTCTTTTGCGCCCTCGTCGGAACCTACAGCGTCCGGTTTCAGACCTTCGACATCTGGATCATGCTCATTTTCGGGGTGGTCGGATACTTCATGCGGAAGCTTGGCTACCCCATCGCCCCGATGGTCCTGGCGAGCGTCCTGGCGCAGATGCTGGAGACGTCCTTAGGGCAGTCGCTGCTCATTTCGCAGGGATCGGTACTGATCTTCTTCGACCGTCCCATCTCCGCGGTCTTCATGGCGCTGGCCTTCCTGTCCATTGGGCGGGGGGTTTGGGCTCAGATCAAGGCCAAGGCGCCCGAGGTAGTTACGGACGATGCGGAATATTGATCCGGATCGGAACGGGAAGGTTTTCCAAGGGCAGGAGAAGCTGTTTGGGAGTATCCAGCGCAGCGGTTAAAAAGTCACATCCCTTCCACAAGGTGGGTGGATTAACAACCGGATAACCCCAGGTCGCAGGGTATCTGGGATTTCAGGACAGTCAACCATTATAGGAGGGAAGAGATGAAAAAGATTGCCATCGGTTTTATTGTTCTTTGCGCCGTTGTGTCCCTGGTTTTGGTCGCTTCGGCCACCGCGGCGGACAAGTTCCCGAGCAAGCGGATCACCTACAAAATCTGTTTTAATCCCGGCGGAGAGTCGGATATCACCGCCCGGTTCCAGGAGGCGGCCCTGAAGAAAGCACTCGGCGTGGATGTCGCCATCACCTACCAGGTCGGCGGCGGCGGAGCGCTCTGCTGGGCGGAACTGGTCAAGACCAATCCGGATGGATACACGATTGCCGGTCACAACCTCCCTCATACGGTCCTGCAACCTCTGGAGATGGGCAATGCCGGGTACAATGCCCTGGACCTCAAGCAGATCTATTTTTTCGAGAGCACCCCAAACGTCCTACTCGTTCGTAGCGACAGCCCCTACAAAACCCTGGCGGACTTTGTCGAGGCCGCCAAGAAGCAGCCGCCCGGAGTTTTCACCGTCGGCGGCAGCGGAAGTTCGTCGGCGAACGACCTGGGGACGACGATGTTCAACAAGGCCGCCGGAATCAAACTGACCTATATCCCCTTCGGCGGGACCGGTTCGGCTGTGCCAGCCCTCTTGGGCGGCCATGTGACGGCGCTGATGAGCTATTCCACCATGGCGGTCCAGCACAAGGAGCGCTTCCGCGCCCTTGCCATCGCCTCAGAGGAACGGATGGAAGTTCTCCCTGATGTGCCGACCTTCAAGGAGTTGGGATACGACGTTGTGGAAGGGGCATACCGCGGTGTCGCCGCCCCTCCGGGAACGCCGGATGAGATCGTCAAGATTCTCGCCGATGCCTTCGAAAAAGTCATGAAGGACCCGGATGTCAGGAAGAAGATGGATGCCAACGCCTTCAAGACGGAGTTCATGGGGCCGGAGGCCGCCCAGGCCCTGGTGAAGAAGAAGATGGTGGAATACGAGCAGATAATGAAGGAGCTCGGAAGGATAAAGAAGTAAAACCGTCGTAACAGCGGCCAGCAGGGGCAGCTCTCCCTGCTGGCCGAAGACTGCCTGGGGGAGGAACAATTGAATACCTACCGCATCGCCGCCATTCCCGCCGACGGGATCGGCCAGGAGGTGATCCCTGCGGGAATTGAGGTCCTTGCCGCCCTCGAGAAGATGACGGGGAAATTTCAGATGACCTTCGAGACCCTCGACTGGGGGAGCGATTATTATCACGCCCATGGGCGGATGATGCCCGAGGACGGACTTGAGACGCTCCGGGCCTTCGACGCCATCTTTTTCGGCGCCGTCGGACATCCCACTGTCCCCGATCATGTCTCGCTGTGGGGACTGCGGCTGCGCATCTGCCAGGGTTTCGATCAATACGCCAACGTCCGCCCCGCCCGTCTCCTTCCCGGCGTCCAGGGCCCATTGCGGGATCGGGGGCCGAAAGACCTGGATTGGGTCATCATCCGCGAGAATTCGGAGGGGGAGTACGCTGGCGTTGGGGGCAGGTCCCACCAGGGCCACCCCGAGGAGGTGGGGATGGAGGTGGCGGTTTTCACCCGGACGGGGGTTAGCCGGGTGATGCGGTTCGCCTTCGATCTGGCCCGCAAGCGAGCCAAGCGTCACCTGACCCTGGTGACCAAGTCCAACGCCCAGCGTCATGGTATGGTCCTGTGGGATTCCATTTTTCAGGAGTTGGCCGCCGCTTACCCCGACGTAACGACAGACCGGATGCTCGTCGATGCCATGACGACGCGGATGGTCCTGCACCCCGAGACTATCGATGTCCTAGTGGCCACGAACCTCCACGCCGACATCCTCTCTGATCTGGCTTCGGCCCTCTCCGGGAGCCTCGGGATGGGGGCAACGGCGAATCTGAATCCTGAAAGAAAATACCCCTCGATGTTCGAGCCGATCCATGGTTCTGCGTTCGACATCATGGGAAAAGGGATCGCCAACCCCATCGGGACCTTCTGGTCAGCGGTCCTGATGCTGGAGCACCTGGGCGAAAGCGAGTCGGCGGCCCTCCTCATGGGGGCGATCGAGCGGGTGACAGCCGAGGGGCGGTGCCTGCCGCGGGACCTGGGGGGAAGGGCGACGACCCGGGAGATGACGACGGCGGTCTGCGCGGCGTTGTCATTGTGAGGACCGCCGGGCCCGTATGAGGGCGGCCATGGCGGTACCCGACTACGAGTCGGTGGCATGGATTCTACGACTGCAAAAAGGACTACAACCCGTTCTGGTCGAAGAAAAATGCGCAGACATCAGACTGGAGAGTGGTGCTCGCCATGGCCCACCCGGCCTTCGCGGGCGCGGCCGTCGACGGGGATAGGGTTACGGTCGGCGAACACCGGTTGATCGCGCATCACGCCCCCGGGCACACGCCGGACCAGCTGTGTTCTGCACTCGAACAGGACGACCGTATGCTCGTCGGGGACGCGATCTTCGAGGGTGGTACGGGCAAGACCTGGAGCCCGAAGGATTTTCGAACCGCGCTGGACACGCTGCGCCGGGTCATCGCGGCCTGGCCGGACGAGACCCGCTGCTACCAGGGCCACGGCGGGCCGTTCCGCCTGGGCGACATCCGCAGCGCCGTCGAGGCGTTCATCGCAAGAGATCACGGCCGTTTCTGCGGGGACGCCACGTGGGGGATGTGAAGGGCGATAACGCCGCGGCGTAGTGTTCACGCGGCAAGAGCAGAGAAGCCTATTCCCGAATTGGCAGCTAAAGGCTGCCCCAGAGAAAGCGAGTTTGCCTGATCGAACACGCAATTTAGAAAGATAGATTCATCACCGATATACGTCCTATAAGCCGGGCTGCTATTTCATAAGGATATCACTGGGCTGGAATAGTGACCAAGGGCAGCCGCTCGTCACCGCTGCCTTCAATCATCGTGAACAAAAACATGATGGCCGTTAGCGCACGCTTCGTGCGCCAGTCGCGGTCGTCCACCCAGAACCAGCGATTGCGGTAATGCACGGCGGCAAAGGCGTCCGCCGGTTTGTCCTTGCTGCAATGGATATCGGCCGGGTCCCTGTCAGAGTCTGGTACCGACGGAACCGCGCGCCCCTCCTTCACGTCTGATTCAGGCACGTCAACGTAGGAGGCGAAGGCCAACATGATCTGCAGCATGGAACGGCTGCCTACGGACAGTTCGCCGTCGCGGCCGGCTGCGGATGAATAGATCAGTCTAAATTGGTGCTGGCCCTCCGGAAGTTTCAGCAGACGCCGGATTTCGACCATCTTAGCCATAATTTCCGGTGAAATATTTTCGCGCCGGAAAAAGATCACGGCGGCTGTGTCCTTCTCCTTGCTTTCCAACACGCGCATCCCGACGGCACCAGCCAACTGCACCTCGCGCATCAGTTGCAACACGCGGACGAATTCCGGTTCGGCCGCCCCCGTGGCCCCGGCGGTGGCGGAACGATTACGCACGCCATTCAAGGATTCAACGGTCAAACCCAGCACGAAGTCCGCCGCATAACCGGACTGGAGCATGAAAAAAATATTCTTGGGTTCAATCGGCGTCATGAGTCCGCGCAGAAATTTCTGCCCGGTCAACGGCGTGTAGGTGACGGTCGGTCGGTCGGTGTAGATGGCCTGCCCAGACCCGCTGAGGGTATTTCCCTGGATCGCATTTCCCGTCGAGAGCATCCCAGCGACGCCGATGCCTGTTTGCAGTGAATAGCCCGCCACGACGGACGACACATCCACAAAAACCGGCAGGTCGAGGTAGCGCAGCTTGACGATGTTCAATAGCGTCTGCTGCTTCCACGAATCGGCGATGGCCGAGCTGTAATCGAACCGGTCCGTAGCCACCGTATGCGGGCCGAAGGACTGGCAGCCGGTCAACGCCAGCGCGCAAACGAGCGCGGCGGCGATGAGATTTTGTCTGTGTCCGGGTTTCATCGTTGTGCCCCTTCGGTGATTGTCAGGTGAATTCGGCTCACTTCTTTTGCCTATCCGTCATCGGTCTTCAGCTCGGGCGTCGGCTGTTGTTCGCCTCCTTGCCGGCGATTTCCCGGATGATCGTCAGGGTGTCCACGGCCGCCTTCTTCGGCGGCAGCGCCGTGTCGGCGATGTTGCAGACGAGCTTGGTGATGTCGTGGTCGATCTTCTTCGCCCCCCAGACGCTTCCCTTCGCCACCGTGATGTAGACCGAGTAGGAGTGGTGCATGGTGCCGGGCCGCTCTCCGATGATGTGGAGGATCCCTCTAAAGCCCTTGCTGTCGGCCTTCGCGAACAGGAGTTCGCCGATCCGGTAGCCTGCGCGCACCCTTCCCCCGGTGACGAGGATGTTCGTCTCGCTCATGGGGACGTCGGCCTCGGCCAAAAGCCTCCGCATCTCCTGCAGGTACGGGGTGAGGTGGCCCTCGTCCATGATGGCCTTGGCGTTCAAGCCGTCGGAGATCACGATCTGACCCCTGGGGGCCTTGGCTCCCCAGGAGTCCCTCAGATTCTCGATTGCCGCGATCGACTCCGGGCTCAGTTGCTCACCCGTGGGTGGATGGAGGATGTAGTCGTTCCGGTCCTTCGACAGGGTCTTGACCCGCAGCACGTTCGGAATGGACTTCGCGAACTCGGGGGTCAGCTCCGCCCAGAGGCACTTCTTGGCGTCGTCGTAGTACGATTTCACCTTCTTCTCGAGCTCCAGGTTCAGGTCCCAGAGCTCCTTTCCGTGACCCGTGGCCAAGTCTACTCCTCTCGCCTCCACCTCCTTCATCTTCCTTCTGCCCTCGGCGTAGATCGCGTCCTTGGATCTCTTGTCGCCCTTGGTCTCGCGGTACTTGTAGTAGACCCAGAGGGGATCTCCGAAGTGCTTTGTGTATTTGTTGTTCCTGTCCACGATCCCGAGCCGCTTGTAGAAGTCCCACATCGCGTCATTGACCTTGTATCCAAACTTCTGCCGGATCCGGGCGTGGTCCTGGAACGCGGTGGTGAGGTAGCTCAGCATCGGGTCGTTCTTGGTGGGCAGGGCGATCAGGTACGCCGGGTTGGCCGGCATGATCTGGTCCTGGCACCAGTCGAGGTCGGTCAGACTGACCTCCATGTGCAGGGTGGAGCAGATGTCGAGGCCGAGGGTAAGCCCGTGGAGTTTGCCCATAACGATGTCCTCGAGGCAGCACCGCACGAGTTGCTCCTTCGTCTTGAACACCTCCGGCCCGATGAAGCCGGCCACGTCGTTCACGTGGAGCCAGGGCCCTCGGGGCTGGACCTTGGCGAGTTCCATCCCTACCGCCCGGCTGAAGCCGTACTTTCGGGACTCGAGCACCATCATGTCGACACCGTTCGCCGCACCGTTCGTGAACTCGGAACCCTGCCCGGTCTCGAAGTAGAGCCCGTAACGCCGCCCCTTCTTCGCCTTGGCGTAGCCCAGGATCTTCTCCACCGTCACGTCGAAGGTCTTGTTGCAGTCGTCGGTGCCGGCGAGGCTCTGGAACATCGTCTCCACCAGGCCGGGGTCCTGCTTGGCCGCCTCGGCCTGCACGTCGATGTGGGCGAGCACGCACCACGGGACGACGTCCTTCAGCTTGAAGGTCTCGACGATGTCCTTGAGAGCCTTCTGCACCGCGATGTTGCTCTTGACCTGGCTGTCGACCGGGTTCGTGCCGATCACGATGTCGCCCGTGGCGTAGGCGAACGCGTTGAAGGTCTGCCACCGGACGTCGTCGGGGTGGTCCGTGGGAGAGTTGGGCTGGATGCGGGCACCCATGTAGCCCTTGGCGCCGAGCTTGGTGCCCGGGATGATGTTGAAGATCTTTCTGCCCAAGGCGATCAGCTCTTCGTTGGTCATGAGCTTCGGCACGCAGCCGATCGTGTCGCTTGTGAGGCCGTACATGATCCCCTTGATCTCGGCCTCGGACTTCGTCAGCAGGAACTCCTTCAGCTGACCCATGGTCCACTCCTTGACCTTGGCGTACTGGGCTTGGTCGGTGGTGCTCCAGACCAGCTTCTGCACGCTGTCGACCAGCAGCGGGTGGTCGTAGAGGTCTTTTATCTTGGTGTTGGCCAGGAGCGTGCGCGCATTCTGGCGGGTCGCCTCGTCCTTGGCGTTCACGCCGATGGCCTCGTCGCCCTCCTTGAACGCGTTTGCCGCGCCGATCACCTGCTGGTAGAGGGTCTGATCGAACCCGCCCTTGACCCTCGCGATGTAAGCGAAGATGTCCTCGCCCAACTGGAGGTCGCCGATCGCGACAGGCTCAGCAGCGGCCTTCTTGGCGGCGAGCGACAAACCCGCGAGAGCGAGCCCAGTGACCCCCACGGCCTCGAGAAACCTTCGACGCGACATCTCCTCGAGCACCTTCGACAGCAGCTTTCCGCCCATGACTCCTCCTTTTTCGCAGAAGGATAAGAATTCGTTTTATAATTCCTGCCCTATCACATGTGCAGATCGTCGCTCTTTTTAAACGGTTGGATGGTAGATAGTCGATCCTGAAAAACTCGATTTCAGGAGCCGGCGACCATTGCCGTTGTTCTTTGAGAGTATAGAAACCATCAAAAAAACGGCGCAATAATGCTGCGACCCACCATAGTCTCCACCTCCCCAGTGTGCGCCACCATACCCTGATAGGGAAACAGGATCAAATGGGGGGAGAACGCTATCCGAAGATTTCCTTCCAACCAGCAATCGGCGAGCGCCTGTGTGGGTTACGATGGAGAATCTATCTCTTGGCCAAGGTTTAGACTCAGAGCATCAATCGACATCCGATCAGGAACCTGTCCGGGTGGGATTAGAAGCGCATTGGCGCAATCTATCAGGTTGTTGAAAAACCAGCATCGGGCCGTCAGCCAAGGCGCGCGGCGATGGGGGAAGCGCAGCATACGACCCAGTATGTGAGCATCCACCCGAGCCGCGAACGCCGGATCGCGGCCCGAGGCGCCGTTTTTCAACCACCTGATAGGAGAACACGAATGCCTCTCACGATAGATGAGGAGCATCAGCGAAGGGTTTTGCGTCATTGAATACTGAAGCGGCTATATGCCCAGGGAGGCCTGGCGGAACTGGTCGCTGGAAAGCAGTGCCATGCCCGTGCCCTGGCCGACGATGCGGCCGGTCTGGATGACGTAGCCGCGGTCAGCCCAGTCGAGCGCCTCGCGCACGTTCTGCTCGACGAGCAGGATCGTCATGCCCACGGTCTTCAGGCGCTGGATCTTCCGGCCCCGGAAGAGGATACGGCCTTCGAAGGCCCGCTGGGAGCCCATGACCCCGCGCAGCTGCAGGTGCCTGTCATGGCCGCACCCGGCGTTCGCAGGCGGGGCCATTGACCATCGACCGCGCGCTCGCCGACGGGGATAGGATTACGGTCGGCGGCCGCCGGTTGATAGCGCATCGCGCCCCCGGCACACGCCGGACCGGGTGTGTTTTGCACGCGAACAGGGCGACGTATCGTCGTCGGCGACGCGATCTTTGAGGGCGGCCCTGGCAAGACCTTGAGCCCGAAGGGTTTCCGGACTGCGCCGGACACGCTGCGGCGTGTCATTCCGGCCTGGCCGGACGAGACCCGCTGCTGTCCGGGCCACGGCGTTTCCGTTCCGTTTGGGAGGATATCCGCGGCGCCGTCGAGTCGTTCGTGGCCAGAGGGACCACGGCCGGTTCAGCAGGGACGCAACGTGGGGGATATGAAGGGCGGCCGGCGCGCGATGCGCCTTATGCCCCAGCAAAAGCAAAGAGGCCTGTATCTTTTTGAATTGGCGGGTAAGTGCCACCTCAGAGAATGCGAGGTTACCTGAACGATTCTGCAATTTCAGAAAAAGATAGATTCGTCGCCGATATACACTCTCGCTCTTTTCCTGCGATATGCCCAGGTTAAGTTTGGGCCACTCTGTCGGGTGGAGTCAGTGACCACCGGCAGAGCCGGTGGCTTGATTTTATGAGCGGCTCAAAGCCGCATGTCCCTTCGGGCAAAAAAACTCTGCGATAGTACCGGCCTGCGCCCCTTCGCTTGCACGATCCGCTTCTTTCTCAGGCGAGGGCTCTGCAAAGACACAATAATCTTTCGAGCACGATTGTTTCTTTAACATTCCTGTTGAGTTGATTTGGGTAGCGATTCCCGTGAAGAAGTCCAGAGCCTTCTCAGGGCATTTGCAACAACGTTAAACTCCCGGAACTGTCAAACCATGGGAGTCCCCCGGCAGAGCCGGGGGTTTACCTTAATGAAATTAGGGAACGGCCTCGTATTGGGGCCGTTCCCCTTCCGCTATTTGCTTTCAACGAGCTTAAGTTTAACTAGAAGTTCTCGCACAGCCTTTTCGTTATCCGCCCAATTCTTCTTGAGTTCCTCACCTCTCAGCGTGTGCACATCCACTCCGGCCTTTTTCATGTCTTCCAGAAATTCCGGGGTCTGAGCTGCTTTCCAGAACGAGTCGCTGAGGATTTGAATTATTTCGGGGGGCACGCCCTTGGGGGCAGCAATTCCGCGGTCGATACTCATCACCACCTGGGGGTAGCCTTTTTCCTTGAAGGTCGGCACATTGGGGGCCATGGGGTGTCGTTCGGTCGTGGCGATTGCCAGAATGCGGACCTTGTCCCCCTGCCGGATCATATCCGTCAGATTGTCCGATACCCCTTTGGTTTGCCCTCCCAGCATGGCCGCGATCGAGGCAGCCGAGCCCTGAAAAGGGATGTCCTTGATTTGAATCTTCGCGGCATCTTCGAGCTGCAGCACCGCCAGGTGGTGGGCGAGGAATCGACCCGCGAGCCCCAGGGTCACAGTGTCCGGCTTGGCCTTGGCGTCGGCGATGAGGTCCTCGATGGTCTTGTACGGGCTATCGGCCCGGACGGCGAAAACAGTCGGATCATTGGCCCAATGAATAATGGGGATAAAATCGTCTTTCGCGAAGTTCGCTTCCTTGACCACCAACGGCTGGGCAAAGATGTGGGGAATGTTGTACCCGGTGAGCCAGTAGCCATCTTTCTCGGCACCCCTCATGTTGTTCCACCCGGCAACGCCTCCGGCCCCGGCCACGTTTTGAATGATCAACCGCTGTCCCAGCACCTTCTCCGCGTGCTTAGCCATGATCCGGGCCTCCGTGTCTGACGGGCCCCCGGCCGGGAACACCACTTGAACCTGAATGGGTTTGCTGGGGTACTTCGCCTGGGCGTAAACCAGCGGGGCACAGGCGATTACCAGCGCGATCACGACAACGACCAACCTTGCAGTCCTGCTCATGGTTCCCCTCCCTTTGGCTAAAAGATTAAGCTGTGCATTCTGACATCCAAGAGCCGGTAAAAGAGCCAGTAAAGAACAACCGGGATTCCAAGCGCAACCGGCAGTATTCGGCAAAGCAGCTTGCGGACCCGATCCACCTCAAGCACCATGGCGACGGCAAAGAGATACACCGCGGTTGCGAGGTAATAATCGACCATCAGCGCCGCGAGGATGTAGGCGACCGTGGCCCCCGCCAGTGTGACAAAGGTGAGTCGGAAAGGCGGTGAAGGCGGGGCCGTAAGTTGTACTTTCGGCCCCAAATGGCTTCCTGCAGGATCATCATCGCCCCCACAGCCTTGATGACCCACAAGAGCACATGCGGGAAAACCACCGTGTCGGGCTCGGCTGCCGCCAGCTGATGGTCCGCCCAGAAAGCGAACCCGATGGCAAGCGCCCCGACCGCCATGTTCAAGTGATACTTCCTGATACCCGCCGGGGCGGCACCGCTCCGGGCCCTGCCTTCGCCGGTGGCTTCAACCGATTTCTTCTTGTCCCGCACCTGGGTGTAGGCGGTGAAGACCAAGGACGCAATGGTCAAGCCGATCATGAGCAGCGGGATCGGCCGCAGGAAGAAGTAGCTCATAACCGAGCCCTCGGCCTCTCCCAGCAACCGGCCCAGGAGAAAGCCGTTTTCAGCCAACTCACCCAAGACAAGCCCGATCACCACGGGTGCCGGGTCGAACCCGGCCTTCGATGCCACGAACATGGCAAGCCCGATCGCCGTCATGGTCAGCACGTCGGCCGGGTTGCTGCGCGTGGCGTAGGAGCCGACCACGCAGAGGGCGATCACGGTGGGAGTGATATAGTGAATCGGCATCTTCGTCACCTGCCCCCAGAAGCGCGAGCCGGCCACTCCCACCAAGAAGATCGCCCCGGAGGTCGAAAACCATCGCGATCATGAACGTGTACGTAATGCCCGCGTGCGTGGTGAAGAGATCCGGCCCGGGGAAAAGCCCGTGTATGATCAGGCCTCCCAAAAGGATGGCCGCCGCCGGGCTTCCGGGCACCCCGAGGGTCAGAAGCGGGATGATCGACCCGCCCACCACGGCGTTTTTACCGACCGAGGCGGCTATGATCCCTTCGGGCTCCCCTTGCCCGAACTGCGCCCTTCGCGCCGAATGGCGCCGCACCTCACCGTAAGACATGAGTGCCCCGATCGAGGGCCCCGCGGCGGGGATGATCCCGATGATGATGCCAATGACGCTCGAGACGGTATAGGCAAATGGGTAGCGAAAGAACTCTTTGATGTGCGACCACAGGCCGCCGGAGCGGTTGGTCAACAAGATCGGCTTGGCGCCTTCGGGTGTGAGCGCCTCCCTGAAGGAGTTGAACATTTCCGAAAGGGCGAAGAGCCCGATCAAGGCGGATACGATATCAACGCCGGACACGAGATAAGAAATGCCAAAGGTAAACCGTGAAACCCCGGTCACCGGGTTCAACCCGACCGTGGATAGTAGCATCCCGATCGTCCCCCCCAGGAGGCCATTGAAGATATTGCCCCTTGAAATGGCCCCGATCACCGTCATCCCGAAGATCGCAACCCAGAAGATCTCGGTTGGCCCGAACATAAGGGCCACCTGGGATAACGGCGGGGAGAGAAAGAGAAGGGCCAGGAACCCCGCCACACTGCCAACCGAACAGCCGATGGCGGCAAGGTTCAGGGAGCGCTGCGGATCGCCCTTTTTAGCCATGGGGTAGCCGTCAAAGCAGGTCACCACATCGGCCGGCTCGCCCGGAACATTCATTAAAATGGCGCTGATGCTCCCGCCGTAGATCGAGGCGCAGTAAATGGTGCCCAAGAGGATGAGCCCTTCGGCGGGGCTGAAGGTGAAGGTGAGCGGAATGGCAAGCGCGATCCCCGTGGGAGCATTGATGCCGGGCAATGCCCCGACGATAATTCCGATAAACGTTCCGACCAGAATGAGCAATATGACCTTGAACGTCAGCACTCCAACCAGGGAATCAAGCATTACTTCCATACGATCTCTCCCGGCACGATAAGGAGGGCAGGCGGAAACTGGTGGGGGAGTACGCCCCCCCCAAGCCGGCCCTTTGGATCCGCTACCCCGCGGCCTTGCTCTGTTGCCTGATTTTAGACAACGCTTCCCCTAAGGCTGCGCCATCCGAGGTTAACTCGAAGATGCCGAGCTTTTCTTGATAAACGTCTTCCGGTATGAGCTTTTTGAACTCAGGTTCCAGGATGTGGTACACTTGGAGTCCCAACTGGACTCCGGCCAGTGGACCGGCGAAACTAGGATCCCCGATGGTCAGCGTCTCGGCGCTGATCTCGACACCTTCCGGGTCGGCTGCTCCCAGCACGACAACCAACTTCTCCTTGCCGTGCTCTTCAGCCAGACGCATCATCAGGGCCTGGTTTTCCGAATCCATGGCGCCGGCGGCCGTTCAGACGAAGCACTCGGTGACCTGGTAGATCACCTCGAGCCCCGCGGCCTTCAGCACCTCGGTCATGACCGGCCCCGGCACCCCGTCGCGCTCTCCAAAAGCGACAAACAATTTGCCTTCAAACACCTTAATCCACCTCCTTCTTGTTTGATTTTTCCTTGGTCGAACCGTTTTTTTCCAGAAAGAAACTTAAGCCGTCCGACAACCGGGACATCCTTCCGAGGAAGAGGCTGCCCTTGGCCACAAAGAGGGTATTGGCGATCTTGCCGGCGGCCATCGCCTCGACGGCATGCCCGAGATACGGAACCGCGGCCGGGATGTGCCCCTGGGTCGGAGAAAACCCGGGCATCCCGTGCCGGGCGATGAACTCTTCCATCTCGCCCCGGCCGATTTCCTTGCGCATGACCGCAAGGGCCGCGATCATCTTGTAGTTGTTCAACGGGACGTTGCCGCTGCCCTGGGGAAGGGTGACCTCGGGGTTGTGGAGCTCGGTTGCGATCTTGTCGACATCGCTCATGCGCAGGCCGAGCCGCTCGAGCGGCCGCACGATTAAGGAGGTAAAGATCTCCTGCGGGCTCGACCCATCGCCGATCCGGTGCTTGCCGACCGATTCCAGGCGAACCACCGGGCTGACGCCATCATTTTGCGTGATTAGAAACGCCATGCCGCCCAGCACATCCTCCAGAATCGGCATGTCGTGCTTCAGATGGCCGGCGAACTTCATGCCGAGCTTGCACTGGCAGCCGCCGCCGAACACGATGACACGCTCGAATACCCCCGCCTTCACAAGGCTTGCCGCGTGCACGATCGCATAGACCGGCCCGGCGCAGAAGGCCTTGACATCGCTCCCCGTGGCGTTCACCAGGCCGCAGGCCTCCCCTACCGCCTTGGCCAGGTTGCCCCCACCGCGCTGGTACCGGTCGCCGATAGCCTCCTCGGAACAGGACATGATATAGTCGATCGCTTCGGGGCTTGTCCCCGATCGCTTGAGGAGCACCCGGACCGCCAAGACACCGGTTGCCTTGGTAACCAGGTTCTCAAGCAGCACATCGGCCTGCAAAGCCTCGTCCTCATCGTGCGCCCTGTGGATGGCGCCGATAGTCTCGCCTTCAAAGTATAGCGGCAGCGATCGTTCGGTTTCTATCTTGGAGAGGATCTTCTCGATCGGATGGCCCTGCCCCAGGTTCACTGCGTCGGCAGGAAGTGCCAGAGGGTGGCCTTGGAGGATCTCGCCAAGCAGCCTCGTAAAATCCGGAGTGAACCATACCAGATCAAACTGGTCCACCGCTTTCAAAAACCCGTAGACCTCCAACTGGTCGAGGAATGGGCCGTAAGCGCCGTCTTTAGTTGCACTGGCGACCTTGTTCTGCCACCAGGGAGCGGGACGGCTCGCCAAGTCCTCCGGGTGGAGGTTACCCAAGAATACCTGGTTGGGGGGGTAGGAAACGGCCTCTTCGAAGCTGCGCAGGTGCTGGGCAATCTTGTCTGCCAGCCTGGGGTCGACCCCGATCTCCCGTTTGGGCTTGGACCCGTAGCGCACGAATTCCGGGGCATGCGCCAGCAGGTAGGCAAACGACTGGACGACCGGATTCTCCGCCATCAGAGGGCCTCCTGCCCCGCCAAGAGCTTATCAACGGCCCCTTTCAGGTCGGCCTCGGTCAGCTCATCCCCGCTCATCCGACCCACCTCCTTCCCGTCGCGATAGAAGAGAAACGCCGGCAGCCGCATCAATTTCAGCCCCATGCACAACCTGCGGTTCTTGGAAGCGTCGATCTTCACCAGCCGCACCGAGCCCTTGCGCGCAAGCACGATCTCCTCGACGACCGGCATCAGCTCCAGGCACCGCGCGCACTGCGGTCCCCAGAAGTCCACGACCGTCGGCTGGGGGTCTTCCACGATTTGCTGCTGGTAGTTGTCCTTGTTGATCTCGATTTCCACGATGACAGCGCTCCTTTGTTAAGAGAGTTCCCGGTCGCCCAAAAGCTTGAGTGCCTGGCAGACGATATTCCTGCGGGATGATTTTTCTTCCTGGTGGGACAGCTTGGGGTCGCCCAGCGGGTGGGGAATCCCGAGAGCCGGGATGATCCGGTTGGCCCCGACGGTGGTCGCGATACTGGTGAGGGTGCAGATGAGAGCAGATGCAATCCCGGCCCTTTCGAGTTCCTTCACGATCGTTGCGCCGCAACGAGTCCCGGTGCCTCAGGTGGAGGTGAATATGACGCCCACCTCTTCTTGGATGCGCTTGCGGATATCCTCGGCAATCGCCCTTCCGAAGCGCCTGGCATTCTCCACCGAGGTCGCATTGCCGGAGGTCGTGTAGAAAACCTCGGCGACCCGGCCGATGGCCTTCTCCCGCTCCAGATCGCGTAAGACGTCCAAGGGCAGCAGGCGGTTAGGGTCCTCCTGGGCCAGGCGGTTGTCGTAGCCGCCATGGGCGACCGCAAACAGGCTTGCATCCATCCTGTCCATGTTTTCCAAGGAATAGCAGCCAAACCGCGTTGCCATGGACATCTCGATTGCGTCCGGGTTCCCTTTCGGGGCGAGCCCGCCTTCGGTTGCGAGCACGATGGTGGCGGTGGCAAGGTTCCTGATGGGTGGCGCCGGGTCCACCCGGTCGAATCTGGGCAGCGGCAGCTCGGTTGCCACCTCCTGTCCGGCAAGTCTCCCTGCGAGCATTGCCACGGCTCGACTCCCACCGCAGGACTCCATCAGCGTCAGCTCTCTCACACCCCGGGGCAAAAAACTCGCAATTGGTGGGTGGCGGCCCTCTGCGAGATCACAGGCCACATCCACCATGGCTTTCACCGCCTGGCGCATCTTGGCCGCACTGCTGCCGGCCGGCGTCATGAATGTGTGCTTGCGATAAACCTCGACCGCGGGGTTGGTCTCGGCAATCCCCATGACGGTCGGGATACCCAATCGCTCGGCGACCGCCTTGCAAACCGCGCCACAGGCCATGCCGTAGCGGCCGGCGTTGAAGCATGGGCCGGCTACGAGCAGGTCAGGTCGATGGTCTGCAACGAGCTCTGCCGCCGCAGCGGCTATCTTGATCCAGGTTTTCGCCCATGGTGTTGTCGCCGCAGATGACGGTTGCGATCACCTCGGCGTTGGGACCAAACTGCTCTTTGACGGCAAGCCCCGGCCCGACCGGCCCGGCTTTCACCTGCAAGGGAGCATCGGCCTTGTCTTCGCCGCCGATTTGCCCGAAGAACTGGTTCAAGTAGTGCACGACCCGCCAGGGTTTTTCCATTTTGGCCCGGGGGACAAGCGGCGCTGCATCGCTCGCGCAGGATAGCCGCCCGAAGCCCAGCTGGTTGGTTGAGGAATGGATCCGCGTCAAAGGCACGGCGATGGGCCCGGTGATGCTGCCCTCCACCCCCGGGAAGGTGTTGCTGCCGACAAATCGCTCTGAGGGCGAAAGGTGCAAGAGATAGTCGTTGTTGCCCGTGCTGACGATATGCTCTGCCTCGCGGGTAGTTTCGGCGAGCGAGGGGGTGGTTCCGTCATGACCTGCGAACTCGTTTAAAATCAAGACGGTTTTGATCGCCTCGGTTTCAAGCAGGCTGCAGAGCATCATGACATCGGTCAGGGTGTTGGCACCCCCCTCCTGGTTGATCACGACACCGGCAACCGCAAGCTTTCTTGCCAACTCTACGATACCGGCTGCCGTCTGCTGCTTGTCTTCCAGGCGGCTCATTTCGTTAGCCAGGATGATGCCCCTGAAGTTGAGGGTCTTCCCGTGCTGCCTGAACATTTCCGTGATCAAGGGGTTGCGCGTGTGGATATAGGTTGAGCTCTTGTTGCAGGCCATGACGAAATTACCGCTGACCAGGGCGCCGTCTAAAACGCTCAGCGGGGATATCACTCTTGGGGGCATCTCATCCACGGGTTGGCCATAGAGGTATGTCCGGCGCAGGTCACCCTGCGACTGAACGAAATAGACAAGGGCTGCCCTGGGAAGCGTGTTATCGGGCAGCGGCCATTGCAGGGTATCGGTCCTTCCTTCCGGCAAGCCGACTGCCAGGCGGCCCAGAAATTCGGCCACCTTGAGCGTTGAGAGCCGGATAGCCGTGTCGGCTTCCGAGCGGGGCATCGCCTCGGGCAGTGCGAAGTGCAGCACGACATTGAGGGTTTGGGCGAAAGCGCAGAAGGGGCTTGCCTCCTCCTGCATGTCGATCAGTCCCTCCTGTGCCCCGGGGAGCTTTGCGACCGCAATGACGGCCACCCCCTCGAGCACATGGGTGCGCCCTTGCGCTTCGAAAGGGGCACTCTTCTCGAAAAACCCGGGGTATGCGCTCTCCGCCTCCCCCTCTTTGGCCCGCGGTTCCACCACATCAAGAACCGGCGCGATGCGCATCGAGTCGCCCGGCCTTGCGATAACGATCTCCTGGAGCCGGATGTCGTGCGCGACCAAGGCTTCGATCTGCCGGGGCTCGATTTGCAGCACCCCGTCTTCGAACTTGCACCTGTCGGAGAGCCGGATCTCGGATACCGTGTGGTGAACGATCTCAAGACGTGCGGACGTCATTCTCTATGCCTCTTTCGATTGCTTGCTTGCCCGGATGTTGATGGAACGGCACATTCCTCTGACTCTGAAGCAATCACAGCCGGCAGGCCTGCATAGCGATGTGCTTTTCGGCCATCATGGCCGCCAGGGCGCCGTCACCCACGGCGGTGGAAACCTGCTTGACGGTCTTGCGCCTGACATCGCCGGCCGCAAAAACTCCGGGAAGGGAGGTGCTCATATTCTCGTCGGTGATGACCCATCCGTCGGCATCCTTGAGGATCGCTGTCGGGCAGAAAGGATGTGTTCGGTATGTGGCCGACATAGATGAAAGCGCCGCTCACCTTGAGATCCCACTCCTTGGAGCCGTCAGCCTTGGCCAAGCGAACCGATTCAAGCACCTCATCGCCCTGGAACTCCTTGACGACAGTGCTCATGAAGGTACTAATGTTGGGACGCGAACGCAGCAAGCACTGGCAGGCATCGCACCCTCTGAAGCTGTCGCGGCGATGGACGACAAAGACGTGGTTGCAGATGCGCGACAGGTAGGCCGCCTCTTCCAGAGCCGAATCGCCCCCGCCGATGACGACCACATCGAGCCCCTCGAAGAAATTGCCATCGCAAACGGCGCAATACGAAATCCCTGCCCCGGAGAATTTCTTCTCTCCGGGTGCGTTTAGCCGGCGCGGCCCCCCGCCCGTTGCAATCACAACCGTTCTGGTTTGGTAGGTTTCGTTCTGGGTGGAAACCGAAAACCCTAAGGTGGAGACCGACAAACCGACGGCTCCGACCCGGGTTGCGATGCGGCAGCCGTACTTTTCGGCCTGGCGGTGAAAGAGCCCCGCCAGTTCGCGGCCGGTAATCCCGTCCGGGAATCCCGGGTAGTTGAAGACGTGATCGGTTAAGAGGATTTGCCCGCCAGGGCTCTTGGTTTCGAGGACTGTGGTCTTCAAGCCCGCCCGGGCGCCATAAAGGCCGGCGGTCAGTCCGGCTGGGCCTGCACCTAAGACCACCAAGTCGTTCATGGAGATCCCCAAAGATTGAGGAAGGAGAGGTAAAGCCACCTAAAACGCTATATAGCTATATATCTGCTTCCAGGTCAAGGAAAACCGGGGACCCCCATAGAGCGAGATGGCTAAGGATGCCGGAATCTACCACCAGCGCTCGGGGATGAACGAGGAATCCGATATGTGGAGTTTTAGATTATTGGGCGGAATAAACACTTCTTGATAGTAGGTGGGCGCCTTCAAGGAAGACAGAGCCACAATGCTCAGCAGAATACCGACCGTACCTTGCGGTACAGGGATCGCCTTGGCCACTTCCGGTGGGAGTTCTGCCATCTGAACGGTATGATTCATGTACCGGATGGAGAGATTGTACTCGTGGCGCAGTATGGTTTTGAAGTTTACAGATTCGAGTTCTTTCTTCGTCTTTGTCAAAAACCCACCGAATTTATCTGCTGATAGAAAAAACCTGCTAAAGATCGAAAAGGCGTCCCCGATAGTAATAATCCTATTGATCTGAATCAGTCGCTCACTGCTCGGGTTGATCAACCTGGCCCATGGCTCTTGGCTGGAGATTACCTTTTTCGCAATCACCTTGGGGTAAACTGAAAGGAAATTTTGTTCGCCATCTTCAGTAAAACGGAAGTGCCATGGGTCATACATTTGCCGCCGGTCAATTGCAACGAATGTCCCGCTTCCAGGCCGGCGCTCGATTATGCCTTCCTTAACAAGGGCTCTCATGGCCTTCTGAACGGTGCCAAGGCTGAAGGGAGTGGTCGCAGCAATCTCGATCTCTGGTGGCAGTTTCTCACCGGGCTGCCAATACCCATCCTCTATGGCCGTACGCAATGCCTCCCGCAACTGGGCGTATTTGGGCAGACCAGCAATATGGAGTTTCCCATACGCCTGAAAAACATCTTTTTTCATAAGTGGCTTCCCATCAGCAATGGTATTGGCCGCACTGTCAAAGGCGAGAGCGAAAGCCATTGGCTCATAGCCGCTATCAAATATCATACTTCAAGGTTTGGTCAAACCGACTGTGGATTCGTGCTTTTTGCGACCCAACCCCTAAAAGATACCTTTGCAGCCCCCAACATTGTGGAGGATGAAATCACGTGATCCACAACTTGGCCAGACCGCAAAAAGGCAGGTTCCGTGCCTTAGTCGATACCCGATCAGGAATTTCTCCGGGTGAGATTCGCAGAACCATGGCGCAATCCGGGAGAACACGAATGCCCCTCACGCCCGATGGGGGCCGAGCGAAGGAGTTGCGCAGTGGAATATAGGGGCGGACAGGTGCCGAGGAAGGCCTGGCGGAACAGACCGCCGGCAAGCAGTGCCTTGCCCGTGCCCTGGCGATGATGCGCCCGGTCTGGATGACGTAGCCGCGGTCGGCGAGGTCGAGCGCTTCGTTCGCATTCTGTGGGACCCGCAGGGTCGTCATCCCCGCGGTCTCCTGGCGTCGATCCACCTTGAACAGCCGCCGGCCGGAAGATGGCGGCCAGTATCGTCTCGATAGAGTTGCTCTATGGCGTGAAATTTCCCAGAAGGAGATAATTTCAGCCAGGGGTTGCTGCTTTCACCATGGCCACGATATTTTCTGTGGGCGTGTCGAGAGGCCAAGCGCAACCCGCATTGAGGGCATCGACTCCCGCATTCACGCAGGCCCTGGAGTATGCATGGACCTCTTCCGCCTTGCCCTCCCGCAGCAGGGAAGTCGGGACATACCCGATCAGCGCCATCTTCTCTTTGAGAGTATTTTTTGCGGCTTCGATATCCGTCTTGTAGTCAAAACTGATGCCGCCGGCGCCCGTTTCTGCGATGTGATTGAGGTGGCCCGTGATGTCGCCGCAAATATGGATTACGGTCGGGGCATTAAGGGCCGAACACAGTTGCCGGTGGTAAGGCGCAACCAAGGCCCCGTATTTCTCGGATGAGATCAAATCTCTGGAGGCGGAAGGGTCCGCAATCTGGACGACGTGGCTTCCGGCTTCAAACTGCTCCCGGGCGTAGGCCGTGCAGAGGTGCGTCGCCTTTTCCATGGCGGCGCGGTAGCGCTGCGGGTCCTGCAGCATCCAGATAAAGAAGCGCTCCATCCCGTATAACAGGGCGGAAAAGGTGAAAGGACCCACGAGCGAAGAGACGACCGGAGCGCGAGTGCCATAGGTCTCCCGGGACAGCCGGATGGCCTCCAGGACGACAGGGATCCTCCCGCGGGTTACGTAGTCCTCCCCGGCAATGAGATCTTCCGGCGTCTCAAATGGCGGCTTCACGGTTCGCGGGAGCGTGTCCCGCGTTCCGTAGTCGATATCGGCACCCAATGCCCCGGTTTCCACGGTCAGATCGAAAGGGACTTTGACCGATTCCAGGCCGCAAACCTCATGCGCCGCCGCCCCGAGCCGCATCATTCGGGCGGGGTCGTGGTGGGCTTCCGGGAACGTCACCCCAACGGAATCCATCAGTTCGAGGGTCACGGAGTTGGTTACACCGATGACCGGGGGGCGATCGACTGCCTGATTCCTCAGGACGCGTATTAGCCGTTCAACTGGATCCATGGGTTGCTCCTCAGCAGTAAAGCACTCGATTCGAGGGTTACCTCATTCCCAGGAGTTTCGGCAGCCAGAGCGAAATCGCGGGGATGTAGGTGATCAAGATCAGCGGAATGAGTGAGGCAATCACAAACGGCCATATCTTCCGGGCGAGGTCCTTGAAGGGGACTCCGGAGATGGCACAGGCGGTGTAGAGATCGACCCCCACGGGGGGCGTGATCATCCCGATGGCCAGGTTTCCCGTCATGACAACCCCAAGATGGACAGGATCGATCCCGATCGTTTTGCACAAGGGGAGAAACAAGGGGATGAAGATGTAAAAGGCCGAGATGGCGTCCATGAAGCAGCCGGCGACGAGAAGCAGGACATTCAAGACGAACAGCACGAACAGGTAGTCGGTGCTGATGCCCATCATGGTCTGATAAAGGCTCTGCGCCACTCGTCCGGTCGTCAGGATCCAGGAGAAGACGCTGGCGTTGATCACGATCACCATGATGATGGCCGTGGACATGGCGGTTTCCGTGAACAGCTTGAAGAGATCCCTCAGTTTGATCGTCCGGTAGATGAAGATTCCGACCAGGATCCCGTAACCGGCGGCTACGGCGGCTGCCTCCGTGGGCGTGAAGACCCCCCCGTAGATCCCGCCCAGGATGATAACGGGAGCCATGAGGCCCCAGAAGGCATCTATGAAGGCTTTCCCGATCTCGTTCGGGGGCGTCCTCCGTCGGGGCGTGCCTCCGAATCCCGTTTCCCGCGACTTCCAGTATCCCACCCCCATGATGGATGTGCCCATCAGAATGCCCGGCACCATCCCGGCCATGAACAACTGCCCGATGGAGGTCTCGGAGATGACGCCGTAGACGACGAGCGCTATGCTGGGCGGGATCAGGATGGCGACCTCGGCCGCAGAGGCCACCAGCGCGACGGAGTACGTCTTGTCGTACCCGTTCTTGACCATGGCCGGAACGGAGATCAGCCCGATGGCGGCAACGGTCGCCGGCCCGGATCCCGAAATCGCGCCGAAGAAGCAGCAGCTGATCACGGTGACCACCGCCAGGCCTCCGCGGACATGGCCCACCAATGAATCGATCAAATGGATCAGCCTGCCCGAGATGCCCGCGCGCTCCATGGCGTGGCCCGCCAAAATGAAAAAAGGGATGGCCAGCAGGGTGAACTTCGATGTGGTGGTGTAGAGCAGGATGGGGATCATGGTGAAGGGGATGCCGGCCGCATACACCGCGGCGATGCTGGCAACGGCCAACGAGACAAATATCGGGACGTTCAAGAACAGGAGGGTGAAAAAAATCCCGAACAGCAAGAGGACCAGCGATAAAACGTCCATTCTCTCTCTCGGTTCCCGTGAAAGTTACGAAACCCGGCCGCGGGCAACGAACCCTGCGGAGAGGCCCGTTCAGATCTCGGTCTGAAGGTCTTCATCCCCGCCGTGCGGGCGTTTTGCACTGAATCGAAAATTGGCCTGGATCGTCCGGATGATGATGGCGAGGGAGCCCAGCGGGATGGACAGCTCGATCACCCAGGTCGGGAATTCAAGAGCGGCCGTGACCTGGCGAGTCTCCCTTTCGAACAGCACCATCTCCGTCCCCAGATAGGTGAACACCGAAAAAACGAACACGATGCAGCTCGCGGCAAAGATGGGGACGAACCTCCGGATCCTCTCCGGGAACCGGTCGGTCAGTAGCGAGAACCCGATGTGTCCCTTCTTTTTGACGACCACCGCCCCTCCCAGGAAGGTCAGCCAGGGGAAAAGGGAGGTCACGATTTCCATGGAAGAGGCCATATTGATGTTGATGAGATAACGGGAGAGGGCGTTGCAGAAAACGATAGTGAGCATGACGAACAGAACGATGCCGATGATGGTTTCTTCGATGTTGTCTAAGATCTGCTTCATTTCAACATCCTCTCCCGCAGGCAGTCCTATCCGGTCGGCCGGCCCTATTTCTGCCCTTCCGCCCGGAACTTGCCCAGCAGCTCTTTGCCGATCGTCGGCTCGAACTCCTGGTAAACCGGTTCCACCAGGGGATGGAACGCCTTCATCTGCTCGGGTGTCAGGCGGGTGATCTTGACGCCGGCTTTGGCCATGGTGTCCACCAGGTCGGCATCCATCTTCCGTGCGACCATCTTTTCGTAATACGCGGCCTGCTTGGCCGATTTCCGCATGATGTCCTTGGTCTTGTCGTCGAAGGAATCCCAGAGCTTTTTGTTAACCCCGATGACGATCAGGTGGTACGAGTAGTTCCACAGGGTGCAGTATTTCTGAACTTCGTGGAGCTT
>CAWHEZ010000046.1:0-75291 GCA_963828345.1 uncultured delta proteobacterium | reverse complement strand
CGCATTGCGAAAACACAAGCAAAGTTATAGCAGTCAATTCGATTAGCAGTCCGAATTTACCATCACATGCAAGTTGAGGTTCCCCACCATACACTAATCATTTTACGCTGAAGCTATCCTCCGTCCTCTCGTCAAGGACCTCTCTGAGTTCATTGGCGAGGTCCGCTATTACAAGCGGCTTGAACATTAACGACCCAAGTCCAGTTCGCGACAAGCGAACCGCAGGCGAATGATGCCGAGACTCACCGGCCATGGCAGGTATGGTGTGCTAATCTGAAACTTTCAGCCTTGAGTCGAATGTTGGCATCATTGCAGAAACCTTACAAACCCTCATGGAGGTTATCATAGTGGCGCAGCCTGCACCACGATAGCGCTCAGCTTTGGCAAATCTACTATTTTGCTGAATTGAATGTTCAACACTCCATCGGCAATTCGGACCGGTAGGACCACATCATAGGCCCGGTTCTTGCCTACCTGCGAGTATATGTCCAGGTTCGCGATGACCTTCTGGCCTTCCATCCATACATCAAATACTCGCTCCCCCGCCGCTTCGTAGTAAATCTCGGCAAACTTAAACACCACTGTATAATTCCCATTTGCCAACGGTAACGTATAAGTGAATTCTCCATATCGCTCGCTCTGATACAGTGGGTCATCAACCGTCCCGTCGATCGCATTGCCGGCTGTCCATACATAGCCCCCGCTAAAATTATGGTCCGCTCCATACACCTGCCCCTGGGCATCCGTGTAAGCGCCCCCACCGCTGTTCGATAAAAATAGTGTGACCGGCACTGGTGTTACGGTGAGGGCGGCCGTGCGAGTTACTCCGCCATACACAGCGGAAATGCCGACCGACGTGGAGCTATCTACCGTCGACGTGGTTATTTCAAATGCGGCGCTGCTGCTGCCGGCCGGCACCGTCACGCTTGCCGGAACGCCGGTTGCGGCCGAATTGTCACTCAGGCTGACCGCAACCCCGCCACTCGGCGCAGCTCCGCTCAGCGTAACCGTGCCCTGCGTTGAAGAACCGCCCACGACGCTCGCCGGGCTCACGGACAGCGCACTCAGCGCTATCGGAAGACTATAATCATCGGCACTTACCACGATAGCGCTCACCTTTGGCAAATCCACTATCTTGCCGAACTGAAGTTCAACACCCCATCGACCACTCTGACCGGTAAGACCACATCATAGGCCCGGTTCTTGCCCACCTGCGAGTATATATCCAGGTTCGAGATGACCTTCTGGTCTTCCATCCACACATCAAATACTCGTTCGCCCGCCGCTTCATAATAAATCTCGGCAAACTTCAACACCACCGTATAATTCCCATTGGCCAACGGCAATGCATAAGAGAATTCCCCATACCGCTCGCTCTGATACAGTACGTCATCAACCGTCCCGTCGATCGCATTGCCGGCTGTCCAACATAGCCCCCGCTAAAGTTCTGGTCCGCTCCATACACCCGCCCCTGGGCATCCGTGTAAGCGCCTCCACCGCTGTTCGTAAAAATATGTACCGGCACTGGTGATTCGGCGAGCGGCCGGCGAGTTACTCCGCCATACACCGCGGAATGCTGACCACGTGGAGTTATCTACCGCTCACGTGGTTATTTCAAATGCGGCGCTGCTGCTGCCGGCCGGCACCGTCACGCTTGCCGAACGCCGGTTGCGGCCAATCGCACCACGCTGACCGCAACCCCGCCATCGGCGCAGCTCCGCTCAGCGTAACCGTGCCCTGCGTTAAGAACCGCCCACGACGCTCGCCGGGCTCACGGACATCGCACTCAGGGTCACCACCGCCACCGGTGTTACTGGTGAGCGCGGCTGTCCGAGTTAATCCGCCATACACAGCAGAAATGCTGACCGACTGGAGCTATCTACCGCTGATGTGGTTATTTCAAATGCGGCGCTGCTGCTGCCGGCCGGCACCGTCACGCTTGCCGGAACGCCTGTTGCGCCCGAATTGTCACTCATGGTGACCGCAACCCCGCCGCTCGGCGCAACTCCGCTTAGCGTAACCGTGCCCTGCGCTGAAACACCGCCCACGACGCTCGCCGGGTTACGGACAGCGCACTCGCGCTAAGGCAGATTGGGAACATCGGCACTTACCACGATAGCGCTCACCTTCGGCAAATCCACTATCTTGCCGAACTGCAAGTTCAACACGCCATCCACCACACTGACCGGCAACACCACATCATAGGCCCGGTTCTTGCCCACTTGCGAATATATATCCAGGCTCGATATGACCTTCTGGTTTTCCATCCACACGTCGAATACTCGCCCCCCCGGCGCATCATAATAAATCTCGGCAAACTTCAACACCACCGTGTAATTCCCATTGGCCAGCGGCAGTGCATAAGAAAATTCCCCAAACCGCTCGCTCTGATACAGTACGTCATCCACCGTCCCGTCAATCGGATTGCTTATCGTGGCGACTTTGCCCCCGCTGAAATACTGGTCCGCTCCATACACCTCCCCCTGACCATCCGTGTACGCGCCTCCACCCGTGTTCGATAAAAACACTGTGGCCGGCACCGGCGTTACGGTGAGCGCGGCGGTCCGAGTTACTCCGCTATAGGAAGCAGAAATGCTGACCGATGTGGAGATAGGTACCGCTGAGGTGGTGATCCCAAATGTGGCGCTGGTGTTGCCGGCCGGCACCGTCACGCTTGCCGGAACGCCGGTTGCGGCCGAATTGTCACTCAGGGTGACCGCAACCCCGCCGGTCGGCGCAACTCCGCTTAGCGTAACCGTGCCCTGCGCTGAAACACCGCCCACGACGCTCGCCGGGCTTACGGACAGCGCACTCAGTACCGGCACCGGTGTTACGGTGACCGCGGCGGTCCGAGTTACTCCTCTATAAACAGCAGAAATGTTGACCGATGTGGAGATAGTTACCGCTGAGGTGGTGATCCCAAATGTGGCGCTGCTGCTGCCGGCCGGCACCGTCACGCTTGCCGGAACACCGGTTGCGGCCGAAGTGTCACTCAAGGTGACCGCGACCCCGCCGCTCGGCGCAGCTCCGCTAAGCGTAACCGTGCCCTGCGCTGAAACACCGCCCACGACGCTCGCCGGGCTTACGGACAGCGCACTCAGTGCCACCGGTCCGGTTATAAATGTGGCGGTAATTTGTCCACGATCAGGAACGGCATTCACATATATGACTTTTGTCGACCCTTCCAAAACTGAAGTTACAGTGTCTGACTTGCTGCCCTGCACCACCAAGGCAGAAACGCAGTTAGAAGGCACCTCGAGTCGTATTGTAAGCTCTTCGTCATAGAGGAAGTCATCTAAGCTATCGGTGAGGCTCAGCACTATGTGGTCACTGGTGCTGGATACGACGTTGAGATTGGCAGATCCCCGTTCTCGAATATATCGAGTCACGGCTCCGAATGTATCGACCCAGAGATTTTTGGTGCTGATGTGATTCAGAAACTGCCGGAACTCTGCTTCCGTAACAGGTCCGTACTCGGTTCCATCCATGCCGTGGAAGCCAACAATCATCCATGCTTCGGATAACTCAGCGAGATCTGCCTGGAACTCCAAGGAGCCCACTACGGATTCAGGAAACCAGGTCTTGGCCTCGTAAAAATCAAATGGAGCAGAATTTAGACCGGGAGCAACGCCCCGTGCACCAATGTAGACGCCTGCAACCATTGCCCTTGCAGCTCCATTGTAGTCACCATAAGGGTACGCAAGAGTCAGACATTCTTGCGACGCTATTTGGCTGTCGATCTCAGCCTGTGAACCCAAAACCTCTATCTCAATTTCGGAAGCCGAAAGGGTGCTTAATTGAGGGTGGGTTATCGAATGGCTGCCTATTTCATGACCGGCGCTTGCCGCAGCTCTCCAGTTGTCCCAGGAAGCATATCTGGGTTCGTTCAGAGATACGAAGTCGGTGACTACAAAGAATGTGCCCTTGAACCCAAATTCGTTCAAGGCGGCAACCCCTATGGAATATTGTGCCGCATAGCCGTCGTCGAAAGTCAGCGAAATAGCTCCTGACTGATTATCCTTCCATTGGGTAATTTCTGCCGTTGCTGCAAATGCCCGGCTGGGAATCGTAAGACAAAGCAACGATGGCAATACAGCTTGCCGATATAACAGCCCATAAAGCAGCGCGATAGCCTTGCATATAACCTTCCGCATTTAGGTTCGGTATCAATGTTTGCTCCCCCTTTATTTTGGATCTCTGATCCTTTGGTTTCGCGCAACATAGGAGCAAGAGATTTGCAAAGTGAATTATAGAACCTGAAGCCAAAGCAATAGGCATGCCCGTTCCCGTAAGCATATAATCCCTGTCATAGCAGTCAGTTATAAATGCCATTAAATATTGAAACTCAAACGGGAACAAGAATTGGTAAAAAAAGTGCTGGGATTGTATACATAATTCTCCCTATGAGGAGATTGGACTGTGTTTAGCGTATATCTGGGGTATTTGAAAAAGGACTGACACCATAGTTTGGCAGATCGTAGAAGAAGTAATCGCGGAAGTTGGGTCAATATTGGAAATTAGTCAATCTGAAACGTATTGCGCCACGAAGCCAAACAATTTCCAGGGAAGAAACGGGGGGGGGCAGACCCAACTTAGCTGTGCCAAAAGCACCAAAGCCTCGCTGGATTGCAGCGAGCCTTTGGTGACATGGTCATAGTCTAACTTCTATGGATTAGGTTAGAAGTGCCCAGTTCGGCAGGTATGTTCTATTAATCTCAATATTTCGTGAGGATACTATGTGGGCGTGTATATGGCAGATACACTTCGAGGCCCATGGAGATTACACATCAGCGATTGATTTGATTAACAGATCAAAACCCTCATTAGCCGACCGTTGCTATTCATCGCCGAAGTTTACCATGTAATTTCCAGGCAACATGACCAGAAGGCATCAGAATATCCAATTGGAGATAGTGTTCTGGTCAGCCTTGGAGTTTATGCTTAGCCCATAGATGTCGTTGTCGGGATATTTTAAGCCCGATATTTGAGGGATCGGTGGTGTTGTTGCAGCTGGGCTCAGCTGAATTTTGAAATTGACAGTGGCAGTAAGGTTGTCCTCGCCCCAAGCAACCGAAATCGGGGTCGAGTTGATCCTGACCCCAGTGGGCGAGATGCTAAGGCCGAAGTTGTAGGATTGCATGGGGAGTCGTAGGCGCTCTGGGATGTGGTGTAAGTGTCACCGGTCGTCGCTGTTGATCGTGAGGTCGGTCGAGTTGGCGGAGTTCTCGAGGAGCCTCTGCGTCCACAGGGCGTTCATCCCATAGAACTCGCTTCCCCGGCCGATACCGAAGGTATGGCAGGATACTAACGGAAGGGCCGGACCAACCGGCCCAGCCCTTTTCCGCAAACCTATTCGCATGCTTAATTGAGCTTTTTTCTCCCGTAACCGGCCAGGCCGATCAAACCGGCCCCAAGGAGCAGCAGGGTCGCAGGCTCAGGTACCGGAGCGCTTCCTACGGGCGGCGGCTCATGGTGGTTGCAGTCTCCAATGCCATCGGTTAACAGGCTGCCGCCTCCAATTTCTTGTCCCCCGTTCCCATTGTTCCCGTCACCCAGGTAATGATTGAGGTCTCGATCATCCATCTTTTTGTCTTTAAGAGAGTCAAAGTTGAACTGGAACACCGACGAATCCACGCCCGGTCCGGAATTCCCGCCCTTCCCGCCGCCGCCGCCGCCGCCGAACCACAGGAACGCATGCCCCATGTCGGCAAGGCCTACTAAAGACACCACGCAGAAAAGAATTAACAATGCCTTTTTCATTCCGAATTTCCCCCTTTTTATTTGTGGTTGAACAACGGTCACGAAAACCGTTTATTGCATTGGTGATGCCAAGCGATTCTATTGTCTTATTATGCAAATATAACAGGCAGTTTTATATTATAGAAAAGCTGTTTTGTTGGTTATGAATCCAGAAATATTCCTATAATTACAACCTAAAATTCATATGATTGAGAACGTGAACCTACCTGGTATCGGGCAGAGTGCAAATTCGATGGAAAGTCTATTCCACGGCAAAGGTGGAGATTCGGAGGGGTGAGGAAGAAATTCCATCAGCTGAGCGAACACGATCTGTCCGTGGTGCATCCCTGGGATCTCCTTCCGCAAGAGCGCGAAAGGATACCGGAGGACCTTAACGAATTCAAATCGATTATAGAGATAATCTTCTATATTTTATGTGATAACAATTGGTTATTGGCTCTTGCTGGTTCCTCAACCGGACAGCACTGTTATCCCGTCTTTGTTTATAATTCAATAGGCCATACTCATTTCCGCTGGTAGGTGAGTCCGATGGAGAATCTATCCAGGTGCGAAAGCGTGGATTGCGAGTGATAATCTGAAAGGTTGTTCGGCAAGTCAGGGGTTGCGGCCGCCGGCATAGCCGTGAAGGGTTTATAGGACCCCCTGAAATCGTCCAACCCTGAGGCTCCCTCAAGACTTGAAAAAACGGTTTTCTCAAATTTTTAGTAGCAGAATGGTAGCGGGAAATGAAAAAGGGGTTACGGCTTCCACCGTAACCCCTTGATCTTTTTGGTAGGCGCTACTGGATTTGAACCAGTGACTTCTACCGTGTGAGGGTAGCGCTCTCCCGCTGAGCTAAGCGCCCGAAAACATGGCGGCGCAAGCGCCGCGCGCAGGATTCTCTTACGCGGTTCCGGAGTCCAAATCAAGTTTTTTTTCTGGCTCCGGCGGGGCCTCGGCAGCAGGCGCGTCACTGGCGGCGGGCTCGGGCGCATCCGCATCCGCGGGTGGCACCGGCTCCGCCTCGGTCGTGGATGCATCCGCCTCGGGCGACGCCTGCTCATCGGGCGAGGCGGGCCCGGCGCCTTCGGCCGGCGACTCGGCGTACCCGTCCGGCTCGATCGCGACGTTGCCGATGCCTTCGAGCGGGGCCTTGCCGAACTCCTCGATTTCCTTCGGTGTGGGCAGGTCCTTCAGGTCCTTGAGGTCGAAGGTCTCGAGGAATCTCCGGGTGGTGGCGTAGATCAGCGGCCGGCCCGGGATCTCGCGCCGTCCGAGCACGCGCACGAGCTTGCGTTCGAGCAGCTGCCGCAGCACCCCGCCGCAGTCCACGCCGCGGATGTGCTCGACGTCGGCGCGGATGATCGGCTGCTTGTAGGCGATGATCGCGAGCGTCTCGAGCGCGGCCTTGCTCAGGCGCACGGGCTTGGGGTCGACCAGGCGCCGGACCCAACCGTTGTACTCCGGGCGGGTGCGGAACTGGAACCCGCCCGCCACTTCGGCCAGGTAGAAGCCGCCGCCGCGGGCCTCGTAGTCCGCCTGCAGGGACTCCAGGGCGGCGCGGATCTCCGCCACCTCGGCCTGGACCAGCAGCTTTTTGAAGCGCTCGGCGCTCAGGGGCTCCTCGGCCACGAACAGCAGCGTTTCGACGATGTTCTTGAGGTCGTCCATCACTGGTAGAATATCCTGATGATCCCGGAGTTCACGTGCTGCACCAGCCGGATCAGCGCCAGCTTCACCATTTCCAGGATGGCCAGGAAGGTGACCACGATCTCCCCGCGCGTCGGGTGCTCGCTGAACAGCTCGAAGAAGGTGAGCGACCCCTTGGCCTCCAGTTGGTCGGCGATTTCCGTGATGCGCTCCTTGACCGAGATGGTTTCGGAGGTGAGATCGATGCGCGCCTCCGCCGACAGCCCGGACAGCACCTTCTGGAACGCGTCGATCAGCTCGAACAGCCCGATCTTGATCACCTCGTCGTCGTCGTCGACCGGGAGGGCCGCGGGGGAAACCGGCCGCGTGAAGGTGTCCTCCCCCAGCAGCGGCCGTTCGGAGAGCTGCGCGGCGGCCGACTTGATCTTGAGGTACTCGAGCAGCGGGCGCACGATCTGCTGACGCGGGTCTTCTTCTTCATCCTCCTCGGCGTGCACCGGCAGCAGCATGCGGGATTTGATGTGGGCCAGGGTGGCCGCCATGACCACGAATTCCGCCGCGTACTCGACGTTCATGGCGTCGAGCCACTCGAGGTACCGAAGGTACTGCTCGGTGACGATCGCGATCGGGATGTCGTAGATGTTGATCTCGTTCTTCTTGATCAGGTGCACCAGCAGGTCCATCGGGCCCTCGAAGATGTCCGAGAGCCTGACCCGATAGAGCGCGTCCGCGGGTGCGTGGGGGTCCGTCACCGTGTCCTCCGCCTTCACAGCTTGATGGCGGCCCGGACGTCCTCCATGGTCCGGCAAGCGGTTTCACGGGCCTTGTCGCTGCCCGCGGTGATGATCTCCTGGACCCGGTCGGGACGTTCCTCGTAGTAACGGCGCCGCGCGCGGATGGGGTCCAGGAAGGCGTTCAGGTGTTTGGCCATCAGCTGCTTGCACTCCACGCACCCGATGTCGGCCGAACGACAGCGCCGGTTCACCTCCGCGGTCACCTCGGCCGGCGAGTAGAGCTTGTGGAAATCGTACACGTTGCAGATGTCCGGGTTGCCCGGGTCGCGCTTGCGCATGCGCTGCGGGTCGGTGATCATGGTGGCCACTTTGGAGGCGACCGTCTCGACCGAGTCGGACAGGAAGATGGCGTTGCCGTAGCTCTTGCTCATCTTGCGCCGGTCGGTCCCGAGCAGCTTCGGGGTCTGGGTGAGAACGACCTCGGGCTCCGGGAACACCGGGCCGTAGAAGTGGTTGAAGCGCCGCGCGATCTCGCGGGTGATCTCGACGTGCGGGGCCTGGTCGACGCCCACCGGGACCCCGTAGGGCTTGTACATGATGATGTCCGCGGCCTGGAGCACCGGGTAGCCCAGGAAGCCGAAGGTCGAGAGGTCCTTGCTGCTGAGTTGCTCGATCTGGTCCTTGTAGGTCGGGTTGCGCTCGAGCCAGGGCACGGGGGTGATCATGGAGAGGATCAGGAAGAGCTCCGCGTGCTCCTTCACCCGCGATTGAATAAAGAGCGTGCTCTTTTCGGGGTCGAGGCCCACGCTCAGCCAGTCCAGGAGGATGTCGGTGATGTACCCCGAGATGGCGTCGGTCTTCTCGTAGTCGCTCGTGAGGGCGTGCCAGTCGGCCACGAAGAAAAAGCAGTCGTACTCCTCCTGCAGGCGCACCCAGTTGGCAAGCGCGCCGTGGTAGTTGCCCAAGTGCAGCGGCCCGGTCGGCCGCATGCCGCTCAATATCCGTTTCTTCATCGCTGCCTGTCGACTCCTGTGTCGGGTGAGGTGCGGCGCGTCTAAACGCGCCCGGGTTCTGGGGCCGTGTCGACCGTCGGAGGACCGGCGGGCGGGGCTATGCCGGGCCCCGGATCAGCGTCCGGGCCAGCGCGAGTTCCTCCTTGCGCGTCTGCACGCGGCCGTTCAACCGCGCGTCCAAGACGGCCCGGAGCACCTCACGGTAGATCGGCCCGGGGGCGACCCCCAGCTCTTTCAGATCCTGACCTTTGAGGGAGATGGTCGTCCGGCGCAGGGTCGTGACGTAGTGCGACAGAGCCTTCTTCACCTTTTCCTGCTCGGCCGCCGCCATCATGAACAGCACCAGCTCTGTCCGGAACCCGCTCAGCTGGCGATAGAGCGTGCTGCGGTCGGCCGGCAGTCTGCGCGTCAGACCGTGGAGGCACTCCTCCGCCTGGGCGCGGCCCTCCACGAAGAGCGCCTGCAGCCGGGGGGTGAGCTCGAAGCGGCTGCAGATCTCCTGGGCCTGTTGCGTCGTGCACCGCTGGATCAGGGCCAGAAAATAAACGGCCCACTTCATATAGGATTCGTTCAGGAAAAGCAAATCGTACCAGGACAGGACCTGCTTGACCGCGTTCAGCAGCCGCAGCATGTGCTTGTCGCACACCAGATCCGGGTGAACCACCCGCACCAGGCTGAAGTCGTTCAGGCGCGCGACGGCGGCGGCCGGGTTTTCCTCCTGCAGGATGAGCTGCAGCTCGTTGAAGACTCGCCGGCCGCTGAGCTCCCGGAAAAAATCCATGCGCACGGCGTTCTGGATCAGGCCGGCCGTGAGCCGGCCGATCGTGAACCCGAAGCGCTGCTCGAAGCGGATCGCGCGGAAGACGCGGGTGGGGTCCTCGACGAAGCTCAGGTTGTGGAGGACCCGGACGGCCTTCTCCTTGATGTCCTTCTGCGCGTTGAAAAAATCGATCAGGATCCCGAATCGGTCCGGGTTGAGCTGGATGGTGAGGGTGTTGATGGTGAAGTCGCGGCGGTAGAGGTCCAGCTTGATCGAGCTCATTTCCACGACCGGCAGCGCGGCGGGGAAGGTGTAGTACTCCATGCGCGCCGAGGCGACGTCGATGGTGAACCCGTCCGGGTAGATGATGACCGCCGTGCCGAACTTTTCGTGGGTGTGGATGCGCGCCCCCGCGATGCGGCCGTACTCGCGCGCGAAGGCGATCCCGTCGCCCTCGATCACGATGTCCAGGTCCTCGTCGCCCCGATAGAGGAAGAGGTCGCGCACAAACCCGCCCACCACGTAGGCGCCGCAGCCGAGCGCGTCCGCGACGGTGCCGATTTCACGCAGCCGGCTCATGACCTGCCGCGGCAGCCGCTCCTGCATGAAGCGGGTGATGTTGCGCCGGCGGGGGTTGAACGCGTCCCGCAGCGGTTCGAGCGTCGAGGGCGCCTCGTCGCGGCCGACCAGCACGTTGAGCAGGTCGGTGCGGGTGATGACCCCGGCGAGGCGTCCGTCGTCCAGCACCGGCAGGATGCGCTGCTTGTTGTCCATGATCTTCTTCTGGATCTCCCGCAGGTCGGCCTCCGGCCCGACGCTCGCCACCTCGGAGCTCATGTACTCCCGCACCGGCACCGCGCCCAGCTTGTGGAAGAGGGCCTTTTCGATCACCTGGCGCGTGATGTAGCCGCGCAGCTCCTCGCGGCCGTCCGCCTTGCGCACCACGAGCAAGGCGTTGATGTTGTAGCGGGTCAGCACGGCGTTGGCGTCTTCGCAGCTGACCTCCGGCTCGACGGAGATGGCGGGCGCGGACATGAGGCTCGCGGCGACGCGGCGCGCCTTGATCCGCTCGTAGAGGACGGCGAGCAGCTGGTTTTCGGTCTGCGTGAGGGTCTGGCCCTTGACCGTGGCGGCGGCCGCGTAGGCGTGGCCGCCCCCGCCCATGCCAGCCAGCGCGGCGCCGACATCGACCTCCTCGGTCCGGCTGCGTGCGACGACGTAGATCTTGGACTCCATCAGCGCCAGCGCGAAGATGACGTCGAGGTTCTCCATCTTGACCATCTTCTGCACCAGGAAGGCGAAGTCGGGGATGTAGCTCTCCCGGGAGATGCTGGTCATGACGACCTCGACCCCGTTGATGTTCAGGCGGTTGGCGGCCTGGATGAGGTCGTTCAGCAGGGCGATCTGCTCCGGGTTGAGCTCGCGTGCGATGAGATCGGAGACCACGTTCAGGTTCGCGCCCCGGGAGAGCAGGAAGGCCCCCGCGAGGAAATCCTTTTCGGTGGTGGACGGGAAGGTGAACGACCCGGTGTCCTCGTAGAGCCCTAAGCACATGATGGTGGCCTCGTCCGAGGTCACCGATATGCCGCGGCGCCGGATCTCGTCGACCAGGATGGTCACGTTCGCCCCGGTCGGCTCGCACGCCTCCAGCTCGCCGCGGATGTCGCCATCGCCCGAAGGATGGTGGTCGTAGATGTGGATCTCCACCCCGGGGCGCCCGACCAGGCCGGCGAGGCGGCCGATCCGGCCGGCCTGGCGCGTGTCCACGAGCACCAGCCGCTTCACGCGTGCCAGGTCGACGGCCTGGACGTCGGTCATGTTGAACAGGTAGACCAGCGAGCTGATGAAGAAGGTCCTCAGGTTCTTCTCCTGGGACCCGGGGAACACCACGCGCGCGTCGGGGTAGAGCTTCTGGGCGGCCAGCAGGGAGGCGAGGGCGTCGAAATCCGCATTGATGTGGGTGGTGATCACCGTCACATCGGCGGAGGGGGCGTCGTCGGAGCCGGCCATGGAAGAATCCTGTAAATCCGTTACGTTTTCGGTCTTTTGCCTGCTTCCCCCCTACCATATCCCCGCATCAAAGCCAACCTCCGTCATTTCCCTCAAGTCCCGGCCCGAGATGCCGATAGATATTGCGAAACGGTCCCGCCCGGGCGGTGCGGCCCCGTTTACATCCGCCGCCGACCCCCCGTGGCGTTCCGGAAGAGCCGACGCACCGCTTGTCGCGCTGGGGCGCAACCCCGCGGGCCGGGGCCCGCTGCACGTGATCGCTCAGGGAGGAATCCGCATGCCAGTCTATCAATGGGTAGGGAAGAACCGGTTGAACAAGGTCCAGAAGGGGGAGATGGAAGCCCAGAGCGAGGACGCCGTCCGCGCCAGCCTCGCCCGGCAGAAGATCACTCCGACCCGCATCAAGACCAAGTCGAAGGACCTGTTCGCGAACGTCAAGTTTCTGCAGCCCAAAGTCCGGGAGTCGGACATCATCCTCTTCGCCCGGCAGTTCTCCACCATGATCGACGCCGGCTTGCCGATCATCCAGTGCCTGGACATCCTGCACGCCCAGCAGAACAACGTCACCTTCAAGAAGATGCTCAAGCAGGTCAAGGAGTCCGTCGAAGGGGGGGCGACGCTGGCCGAGGCCCTGAAGAAGTTCCCGAAGCAGTTCGACGACCTGTTCGTCAACATGATCGCCGCCGGCGAGGCGGGCGGCATCCTCGACGCGATCCTGCGCCGGCTGGCCGCCTACATGGAAAAGGCCGCCCGGCTCAAGGCGAAGGTCAAGGGCGCCATGACCTACCCCCTGGTCACCCTCGGGATCGCCGTGATCGTCCTGGCCGTCATCCTGATCTTCGTCATCCCCGTGTTCGAGGAGATGTTCGCGGACTTCGGCAGCGAGCTGCCCGCGCCCACCCAGTTCGTGGTCGCGCTGAGCGACCTGGTCAAATCCAAGATCCTGTTCCTGATCGGGGCGTTCATCCTCGGCGGGTTCGCCTTCAAGAAGTACTACGCGACCGAGAAGGGCCGCGACGCGATCGATGCGCTGACCCTGCGGCTGCCCGTCTTCGGCATGCTCCTGCGCAAGGTGGCGGTCGCCAAGTTCACCCGCACCATGGGCACCATGCTGGCCAGCGGGGTCGCGATCCTCGAGGCGCTCGACATCGTCGCCAAGACCTCGGGCAACCGCACGGTGGAGAAGGCGATCTACAGCGTGCGCTCCGGCATCTCCGAAGGCCGCACCATGGCCGACCCCCTGAGCGAGAGCGGCGTCTTCCCGCCGATGGTCTGCCAGATGATCGCCGTGGGCGAGTCCACCGGTGCGCTGGACGCCATGCTCGAGAAAATCGCCGATTTCTACGACGAAGAGGTGGACCAGGCGGTCGAGAACATGACCGCGCTGATCGAACCCGTCATGCTGGTCTTCCTCGGCGTCACCATCGGCGGTCTCGTGGTCGCCATGTACCTGCCCATCTTCAAGATGGCCGGCGCCATCAACTGACGCACTCCGCGGTCCGGCCCGGGCGTTGCGCCCGGGCCGGACCGCCGGGACCACCCGACGCGAAAGGGCCTGGCGTTGCGAACGCCCCTGCACCCGTGAGTCCCGACGACCTCACCCCCAAGCTCCGCAAGCTCAACCAGGCCAGGGTCCTCTTTGCCGGTCTGCTGCTCGGCTCGACCCTGTACATCCAACTCGGGCGTGCGAACGCACCGGAGCCGGCCCTGCTGGTCGTCCACTACGGCCTGGTCGCCCTCATCCTGGCGCTGGCGTCCGTCTATGCCCTCATGCTGCGCTGCGGCCGATGCCTGCCGCTCGTCGCCGGCACCCAGATCCTCGCGGACACCGTCACGGTCACCCTCATCCTGCTCGCCACGGGCGGTTTCACGAGCCCCTTTTCCTTCCTCTACCTCGTGGTGGTCGTCTACTCGAGCCTGATGCTGCCGCGGCGCGGCACCGTGATCGTGGCGGCCCTCTGCAGCGTCCAGTTCGGGCTGATGGCCGACCTCGAATACTACGGGCTGCTCCAGCTGCTCGACGGGGAGACGCCCGTGAACGCCGCCGTCCTGGGGTGGGACCATGTCATCGGCAAGGTGCTGACCATCCTGGGCGCCGGCTGGGTCGTGGCGCTGCTCAGCAGCTTTCTGGCGGAGCAGGCCGCCCGGAGCCGGCGCGAGCTGCGGGACATGGAAGCGCGCGTCGGGCGGGTGGAGAAGCTCGCGGCCGTGGGCGAGATGGCGGCCGGACTGGCGCACGAGATCCGCAACCCGCTGGCCGCGCTCTCGGGCGCTATTCAGCTGATGCAGGACGAATTGCGCTGCGACCCCGACCAGGAACGCCTGATGCGGATCATCCTGCGGGAGGCGGACCGTCTGGGCGCGCTGGTCAGCAACTTCCTGCTCTACGCACGCCCGCCGGCCGGTCGACCCGTGGCGGTCGACCTCGAGCGGGCGCTGGCCGAAACCCTGGAGCTCTTCGCGAAAACGGACACGGTCCATGGTCGCGTGGCGTTTCAGCTGGAGGCCCAGCCGGAGATCTGGGCCGAGATCGACCCCGGTCACCTGCGGCAGGTCCTCTGGAATCTGCTGACCAACGCGGCCGAGGCGATCGTGGGCCCGGGGGAGATTCGGGTGGCGCTCTTGCCCGCCGGCCCCTGGCAGGCCTGCCTGAAGGTGGCCGACTCGGGGCAGGGCATGACCCCGGAGACCCTGCGCGCGATGTTCGACCCCTTTTTCAGCACCAAGCCGAGCGGCACCGGCCTGGGGCTTTCGATCGTGCAGCGCATCCTGGACGCCTGCGGCTGCCGCCTGGACGTGGACAGCGAACCCGGGCGCGGGACGATCTTCACCATCCTCCTGCCCCGGACCGACCCGCCGTCCGACCCCACGGGCCGCCCGCAGCCCAATGCGGCCTCCCCGCGGGCCGCCCGACCCTCCGTCCACGCGGCATAAATCCTTGACGGCTTTGCGATAATACGCTATCCAAACCCTTCCGCGCGCGTGCCCTCCGGCGGCGACCCGACGGCGCGCACGCGCGGTTGAACCGGCTGCACCGCGCGGCCTTTCGGCCCATCTCCCACCACCGTTCCGGCCGGAAATCCCTCTGCCGCGCCGCACAGGATGCCATGGACACCGTCAGCGACGTTTTACAGAAGCGCCACGATAAGGTCGAAACCCTCAAACGCTCGGGGGTCAACCTCTACCCCAACGATTTCCGGGTCACCCACGACATCGCGGAGATCCACGCGCTCGTGGCCGCGGCGCCGGAAACCCTGACCGAGCAGGGCCCCCGCTTCACGATCGCGGGCCGCCTGATGGCCGTCAACCACTTCGGCAAGGCCGCCTTCGTGCGGGTGCGCGACCGCTCGGGGCAGCTCCAGGCCTACGTGCGCCGGGACCGCCTCGGGGAGGAGGCGTTCGCGTTCTTCAAGCAGCTCGACATCGGCGACTTCGCCGGCCTGACCGGCACGCTCTTCCAGACGCGCACGGGGGAGTGGACGCTGATGGCGGACTCGCTGCGGCTGCTGTCCAAGTCCGTGCGGCCGCTGCCCGAGAAGTTCCACGGCCTGAAGGACCCGGAGAAGCGCTACCGCCAGCGCTACATCGACCTGGTCATGAACCCCGACGTGCGTGAGATCTTCATGCGCCGCAGTCGCATGATCCAGGAGATCCGGGCCTTCTTCCTCGAGCGGGGGTACCTGGAGGTCGAGACCCCCATGATGCAGCCCATCCCCGGCGGCGCCGAGGCGACCCCCTTCAAAACGCACCACAACGCTCTCGGGATGGACCTCTACCTGCGGATCGCCCCGGAGCTCTACCTCAAGCGCCTGGTGGTGGGCGGGTTCGAACGGGTGTTCGAGATCAACCGCAACTTCCGCAACGAGGGCGTGTCCACGCAGCACAACCCCGAGTTCACGATGGTGGAGTTCTACCAGGCCTACGCCGACTACACCGATCTGATGGACCTGACCGAGGTGCTCATGGCCCGCGTGGCCGAGGCGGTGACCGGCTCCGCTGCGGTCGCCTATCAGGGGCAGACCATCGATTTCGGCGGGCCATGGCGCCGGCTGTCGCTGTTCGACTCGCTGGTCGAACTCGGGGGGGTCCCGCGGGACACCCTGGGCGACCGCGAGCGGCTGCTCGCCTTTGCCGCAGAGCGCAAGGTGACGGTCACGAAAACCGGCAAGCTCGGCAAGGTGGTCACCAAGCTCTTCGACGCGCTGGTGCAGCCGCAGCTGCTGCAACCGACCTTCATCACCGGCTACCCGGCCGAGGTGTCGCCCCTGTCGCGGCGCAGCGACCGCACCCCCGAGCTGACCGAGCGCTTCGAGCTGTTCATCGGCGGGCGCGAGATCGCCAACGGCTTTTCCGAGCTGAACGACCCGGTGGACCAGCGGGAGCGATTCCTGCAGCAGGTCAAGGAGCGCGAGGCCGGGGATGCCGAGGCCCACTGGATGGACGACGACTACATCGAGGCCCTCGAGTACGGGATGCCCCCGACGGCGGGGGAGGGCATCGGGATCGACCGGCTGGCCATGCTGCTGACCGATTCGCCCTCGATTCGCGAGGTCATCCTCTTCCCGCACATGAAGCCGCGGGAGTGAGCATATGTCCTTCGAGCGTTTCATCGGTGCGCGGTACCTGCGGGCCAAGCAGAAGCAGGCGTTCATCTCGCTGATCACCTACCTCTCCATCGCCGGGGTCGCCGTCGGGGTCATGGCGCTGATCGTCGTGATCGCGGTGATGACCGGCTTCGAAGTCGACCTCAAGACGCGCATCCTGGGCGGCCAGGCCAACATCGTCCTCATGCGCTACAGCGGGCCCTTCGAGGAGTACCGGCCGGTCATGCAGCGGATCGCCGACGTGGAGGGGGTGGCCGCGTCCACCCCCTTCATCTACACCCAGGTCATGCTGCGGACCACCGCCAACACGACCGGGGCCATGCTGCGCGGGATCGACCCGGCGACCATCGGCGGCGTCCTGAAGACCCTGGAGAACGTGCGCGTGCCGGAAGGCGGCGCGGCCGCCGGCGCGGATCCGGCAGGCATGCCGGGGATCGTCCTCGGCCGCGAGCTGGCCAAAAATTTGGGGGTGGTCCAGGGCGACGTGGTGCACGTCATCTCGCCGCGCGGCATGCTGGCGCCCACCGGCCACGTCCCGACCATGAAGCCGTTTCGCGTCAGCGGCTACTTCGAGTCCGGGATGTACGAGTACGACCAGACCTTCGCCTACATCAACCTCGCCGATGCCCAGCGGTTGTTGCGCCTGGGGGAGGCGGTGACCGGACTCGAGATCCGCGTGCACGACATCTACCAGGCGCGCGAGATCGCCGACGCGATCGTGGCCCGGCTGGGCCCCTCCTACTACGCCCGCGACTGGATGCAGATGAACCGCAACCTGTTCAAGGCGCTGAAGCTGGAGCGGCGCGTCATGTTCATCATCCTGAGCCTGATCGTGCTGGTGGCCGCCTTCAACATCGCCAGCTCGCTCATCATGCTGGTCATGGGCAAGACCAAGGACATCGCCATCCTCAAGGCCATGGGCGCGACCGACCGCAGCATCCGCAGGATCTTCGTGTTCAACGGCATGGTGATCGGGGTGGTCGGCACCAGCCTCGGGCTGGTGCTGGGGGTGGCCGTGTGCGCGCTGCTGCGGCGGTACAACATCCACGAGCTCACCGGCGACATCTACTACTTCACCACTCAGCTGCCGGTCAAAATGGAAGCGCTGGACGTGGTCGCGATCGTGGTGGCGGCGCTGGTGATCTGTTACGTCGCGACGCTCTACCCGGCGCGGCAGGCCTCGCGGCTCAACCCGGTGGAAGCCATCCGCTACGGCTGAAGCGGTTCAGGAGGATTTCGTTTGGCGACAGATCCAATTCAGGCGGCCGCGCCCCTGATGACCATCCGCGGGCTGTGCCGGCGGTTCCGCAACGGGGGGGCCACCGTCAGCGTCCTGGAGGAGCTGGACTTCGACCTGCAGACCGGGGAGACGGTGGCCATCATCGGGGCCTCCGGGATCGGCAAGTCCACCCTGCTGCACGTCATGGGCACCCTGGACCGGCCCGACGGCGGCAGCGTGCTGTTCCGGCAGGAGCGGGTGTTCGACTACCCCGAGCTCCGTCTGGCGCGGTTCCGCAACGAATCGGTCGGTTTCGTGTTCCAGTTCCACCACCTGCTGCCCGAGTTTTCGGCGGTCGAAAATGCCATGATGCCGGCCCTGATCAACGGCTGGACCAAGCCCCGGGCGGCCCAGGCGGCGACTGCGATCCTGACCCGCGTCGGGCTGAAGGATCGTCTGACCTACCGGGTCGGCAAGCTTTCGGGCGGCGAGCAGCAGCGGGTGGCGCTGGCGCGCGCGCTCGTCCTGCGGCCGGCCCTCCTGCTGGCCGACGAGCCCACGGGCAATCTGGACCGCACCAACAGCGAGCAGGTGCACCGGCTGCTGCTCGAGCTGAACGCGGAGTTCGGGATGACCCTGGTGGTGGTCACCCACAACCTGGAGCTGGCGGCCCGCATGTCGCGCCGGGTCACCCTCGTGGAGGGTCGGCTGGCGCCCATGCCCTGATGGCGGGCCCGCGCGGCGGTCCTTTCGTCAACGCTTACACGTCACTGGATAACGGCACTGATATGGCAACGCGCTCGCGACCCCGTCGGCTTCGCCCCGCAGTCCTGTCTCTCGTCAGCGTTCTCGGCCTGGCGCTCCTGTCGGTCCCGAACGCTCCGGCTCAGCCCGCGGTCGGGGTCGTCGTCGTGCCGTTTGCGGTCCACGCTCAGGCGGACCTGGCCTACCTCAAGGCCGAGATCCCCGAAGCCATGCGGCAGCAGTTCGCGGAGGACGGCGCCAACGCGCGCGTGCTGGACGCCGAAACCGCCGCCGCCTGGCGCCAGACCGGCCAGTCGGACGTGGACGTCGCCCGGTCCGCCCTGCAGACGGGGGCCGACTACGTGGTCGAGGGCAGCCTCACCTTCATCGGCCAGAACTTCAGCCTGGATGCGCGCCTGCTGTCCGCCACGGGCGACCGGCCGCCGCGCGTCTTCACCGCCGTGGGGCAGGGGGTGGAAAACCTGCCCGGTGCGGTCAAGAAGCTGGCGCGCGACATCGGGCTGACCCTTTTCCGGCGGGACCGCGTGGCCGAGGTGCAGGTCCAGGGCAACCAGCGCATCGAAACCGATGCGATCCGGCGCGTGATCAAGACCAAGCCCGGGGACGTCTTCGGCGCCCGCAACGCGGCCGACGACCTCAAGGCGGTCTTCGGGATGGGATACTTCGACGACGTGAAGATCCAGTCCGAGCGCGGCACGGAAGGCATCCAGCTGGTGTTCAACGTCACCGAGAAACCCACCGTGCGCGCCATCCAGATCTCGGGCAACGCGGTCTTCGACCAGGAGGAGCTCCGCAAGAGCCTCACCTTGAAGAAGGGATCGGTGCTGAACGTGTTCACGGTCCGCAGCGACGTGCGGCGCATCGAGGACATGTACAAGGAGAAAAACTATCACAACGTCAAAGTCGACTACGCGCTGACGCCCCAGCGCAACAACCAGGTCGACGTCGAGTACAAAATCGACGAAGGCAGCAAAATCCTGATCAAGAAGATCGTCTTCAGCGGCAACACCGCGTTCACCGACCGCCAGCTCAAGGGCGAGATGGAGACCTCGGAGAAGAAGTTCGTGCTCTCGTGGTTCACCCACGCGGGCGATCTGAACCAGGACATGTTGAACCAGGACGCGGGCAAGCTGACCGCCTTCTATCACAACAACGGATACGTGCGGGCGCGCGTGGGCGAGCCCCAGGTGGAGTTCGAAGACGACGGGATCGTCGTCACCTTCCGCATCAACGAGGGGCCGCGCTTCAAGCTGGGCACGGTCGATTTCAGGGGCGAGCTGCTCCTGCCCAAAGACGAGCTGATGAAGAAGCTCAAGATCACGAAGGAGCCTTACTACAACCGCGAAATCCTGCGTGCGGACGTGATCGCGATCACCGACCTTTACTCGGACGAGGGCTACGCCTACGCCGACGTGTCCCCCAAGGTCGACCAGGACAACGAGAAGCTGACGGCGAACATCGTCTTCCAGATCGACAAGGGCAAGCAGGTCTACTTCGAGCGCATCCAGATCAGCGGCAACACCAAGACGCGCGACAAGGTGATCCGGCGCGAGCTGCGCGTCTACGAGGAGGAGCTTTACAGCGGGGTGCGGCTCAAGCGCGGCATCCGCAACCTCAACCGGCTCGAGTTCTTCGAGAACGTCAAGGTCGACACCACCAAGGGCAGCGCCGACGACCGCATGAACATGACCGTCGAGGTCAAGGAGAAGAGCACCGGGGCGTTCACGATCGGCTCCGGGTACGGCACCTCCGAGGGCGCGTTCGTGACCGGCTCGGTCCGCGAGCGCAACCTCTTCGGTCGCGGCCAGATCCTGGGGCTGCAGGGGATTGTCGGCGCCAAGACCCAGCGCTACTCCGCTAGCTTTACCGAGCCGTGGCTGTTTGATATACCGCTGTCCGCCGGGGTCGAGGCCTACAAGTGGAAGTACGAGTTCGACCAGTACGACAAGGACAGCATCGGCGGCAAGCTCCGGCTGGGCTACCCGCTGCACGAGTACGTGCGCGGGAACCTGACCTACACCCTGGACGTCACCGACATCCGCAACATCGAACTGGATGCCGCGAACTCCATTCAGGACGACGAGGGGCTGCACCTCAAGAGCAGCATCGCCCCGATGATCCGGTACGACTCGCGCGACAGCCTCTTCAACGCCAAGGAGGGCTCGATTCACAGCATCGAGTACGAGCTCGCCGGCCTGGGCGGGGACGTGGGCTTCAACAAAATCACCGTCGACACGGGGTGGTACTTCCCGGTCTGGAAGCTCGTGTTCGTGCCCCACGCGCGCGTCGGCTGGATGAAGGGCATCCCGGACTTCGACGTGCCGGACTACGAGAAGTTCTACCTCGGCGGCATCAACTCGGTCCGCGGCGGCGACCGCAACGACCTGGCGCCCAAGCAGGACGGGGAGCCGGTCGGGGGCGAAAGCTTCCTGCAGGGCAACTTCGAAGTCAAGTTCCCGCTGGTCGAGGAGGCCGGGGTCTTCGGCATCCTGTTCGTGGACGCCGGCTCGGTCTACCGGACCGACTTCGACACCGATTTCGGGAACGCGATCGTGACCGCCGGGCCCGAGATCCGCTGGCTGTCGCCGATCGGACCGATCCGCCTGGCGTACGGCTATTATCTGACGCAGAAATCGGACTACAAGAGCAGCGGGGGCTTCGAGTTCTCGATGGCCTCCGCTTTTTAGGCAACCGGAAAGGAACGACGCATGGTGAACAGAAAATGGATCGTGGCAACGGCGGTGGCCGTTTTTTGCATGGCAGCGGGGATCCCGGCGCAGGCCGCGGAGGGCACCCGGATCGCCGTGGTGAACCTCCAGACGGTGCTTGAGACCTCGGTGGCCGGCAAGGCGGCCCAGGAGCAGCTCAAGAGCCAGCGCGACAAGCTCGAGGCGGACCTGAAGCAAAAGGGCAGCGAACTCCAGGAGCTCGAGAAGCGCCTGCAGCGCGACAGCATGGTCATGAGCAAGGAGACCCGCGAGGACAAGGAACGCGAGTTCCGGATCAAGGCGAGCGACTTCCAGGCCCTCCAGAAGAAGTACCGCAGCGACCTCCAGGACCTGGAACGCCAGCTCATGGGGGACCTGCAGAAGGATATCAGTGCGCTGGTGTCCGAAATCGGCAAGAAGGAAGGCTACCAGCTGGTCATCAGCAGCATCGGGGTCCTCTACTCGCAGCCCGCCATCGATATCACCGCCCGCCTGGTCCAGGAGCTGAACGCCGCCAAGCCGGCGCCCAAGAAAACCGGAAAATAAACCCGATCGACACCGGGCCCTGCCGCCAGGCGGCCGGGCCCGGCCGGTGCACGGAGGCACTATGGAAACCCCCTTGGACATCCTGGGCATCATGCGGCGTCTGCCGCACCGCTACCCCTTCCTGCTGATCGACCGGATCTTGAGGATCGGGCCCGAGGACATCGTCGCGCTCAAGAACGTCACCATGAACGAGCCCTTCTTCCAGGGCCATTTCCCGACCCTGCCGGTGATGCCGGGGGTGCTGATCATGGAGGCGCTGGCGCAGACGGGTGGGGTCCTCGCCAGCGAGATCCGCGGCGCCGACAAGCAGGGCGAGATCATCTTTTTCATGGGCATGGACCAGGTGCGCTTCCGCAAGCCGGTCGTCCCCGGGGACCAGCTCATCCTGGAGGCCCGCGTGTTGAAGATGCGCGCCAAGGTTGCCAAGATGGCCGGGCGCGCGCTGGTGGACGGCCAGCTGGTGGCCGAAGCCGAGCTGATGGCGTCCTTCGGGGAAGGCGTCGAAAAGGCCTGACCTCGGTCCGACACGGCCGGAAAGGAGCACCCATGACGATCCATCCCGATCTGCTCGAGATCCTGGCCTGCCCCCAGTGCAAGGGGGACATCCGACTGACCTCCGCTCAGGACGGGTTGATCTGCGACCGGTGTCGCCTGGTGTACGAGATTCGCGACGGGATTCCGATCATGCTGATCGACGAGGCCAAACCCCTGGAGTGACGGAGAGGGCCGCCCGATGAGCCTGCCCCAGCCCCCGCGGCCGGCCAAGCTGGTGATCGGAGCGCTGCTGAAGGCGCGTGACCTTTTTCCGGGCCTGGCCGCCGAACTGGAAGCGGCCTTCGGTCCGCTGGACCTCGTCAGCCCCTGGTTTCCGTTCGACACCACGGGGTACTACGAGCCCGAAATGGGCGCCCCGCTCTGGCGCCGGGTGGCGGCCTTCAAGCGGCTGATCGCGCAGGAGCGGCTGGCGGAGATCAAGCTGGCCACCAACGCCATCGAGCAGTGCCGGGCGGTGGACGGCCGGCGCCCGGTCAACCTCGACCCCGGCTACCTGCTGCTCGAGCGCTTTGTCCTGGCCTCGGGCAAGAACTACGCGCACCGCATCCACGTCGGGCGCGGGATTTACGCGGATCTGACGCTGGTGTTTCAACGCGGGGAATTCCGGGCGTTGCCCTGGACGTACCCGGACTATGCCGACCACCCGCTGCGCCGCTTCCTGTCGGCGGTGCGGCAGAAATACGGCCTCGACCTGAACGCGCCGCCGGAGCCGATGGAGACGCCATGATCACGAGCATGACCGGGTATGCATCGGCTGCCGCGACCCGCGGGAGCGCGACCGTGACGGTCGAACTGCGCACCTACAACAGCCGCGCCCTGGACCTCGCACTGCGGCTGCCGTCCGGCTATGCCGACCTCGAGGAACGGGTGCGCGCCGCCATCGCCGCGGCGCTTACGCGCGGCCGGGTGGAAGCCCGGGTGCAGGTCGAGGACTCCTCCGAGGCGGCCGGCGCGGTGGAGCCGGACCTGGCGCGCGGGCGGGCCGTCTTTGCCGCGCTCGAACGGCTGCGGACGGAACTCGGGGTCCCGGGAACGGTGTCGCTCGACCTCCTGGTCGGGGCCGGCGGCCTGTTGAAGACCGTCCAGCCCAAGCCCGACATCGAAGCGGTGGGGGCGCTGGTCGAGGAGGCGCTGGCACAGGGGCTGAAGGCGCTGAACGAGATGCGCGCCACCGAGGGGCGGGCGCTGGCCCGGGACCTGGACATGCGGCTCGGGCTGGTGGAGGAGGCGCTCGCCTCGATCCGGGGCCGGTCCGCGGACCTCGTCCTGCATTACCAGGACCGGCTGAAGGAGCGCATCGCCGCTCTGACCCAGGGGCTGGTCTCGATCGACCCGACGCGCATCGCGCAGGAGGCGGCCTTCCTGGCAGACCGGTCGGACATCTCCGAGGAGGTGGTCCGCGCCGAGAGCCACCTGCAGCAGTTCCGCGCGATCATGGACGCCCCGGCCCCGGCCGGGCGCAAGCTGAATTTCCTGCTGCAGGAATTGAACCGCGAGTTCAACACCATGGGATCCAAGATCAGCAATGCCCCGGCGGCGCACGTCGTCGTGGACGTCAAAACCGAGCTCGAGAAGATCCGGGAACAGATCCAGAACGTCGAGTGAACCCGGCCCGGGGGAGGCGGGGATGGAACAGTCACTGCTCAACATCGGCTTCGGCAGCACGGTCGTCTCGGATCGGGTGGTGGCGATCGTGTCGCCCAACTCGGCGCCGATGAAGCGCCTGAAGGACGAGGCCCGCGAGGAGCGCCGGCTGATCGACGCCACGCACGGCCGGCGCACGCGTTCGATCATCGTGCTCGACAGCAACCACGTCGTGCTCTCCGCCGTGCAGGCCGAAACGATCTCCCAGCGCTACGCGCTGCTGCGCGAAACCGGTGAGGGCGAAGCGAAGGACCCGGGATAGCGTGCCCACGGACCCCGCCACCGCCCCCGCCCGCCGGGGCACCCTCTTCGTCCTCTCCGCCCCGTCCGGCGCGGGCAAGACGACCCTGCGCCGGGCCGTGCTCGCACGCTTTCCGGACGTGGTCTACTCGGTCTCCACCACCACCCGCCCCCCGCGCCCGGGCGAGGTGGACGGGCGCGATTACATCTACATCTCGCGGGCGGAATTCGAAGCGGGCATCCGCGACGGCCGCTGGGCGGAGTGGGCCCAGGTCCACGGCAACTACTACGGCACCTCGGCCCGGACGCTGCGGGAGGCCGCTGATGCCGGGACCGACGTCCTCCTGGACATCGACGTCCAGGGCGCCCGGCAGATCTGCCGGCGGTTCCCCGAAAGCGTCACCGTGTTCATCATGCCCCCCTCGTTCGAGGTGCTCGCAGAGCGGCTCACGCGGCGTGGCACCGACAGCCCCGAGGCCGTGCAGGTGAGGCTGTGCAACGCGCGGCACGAGATGGAGGAACGGCACTGGTACCGGCACGTCATCGTGAACGACGACCTGGAGACGGCGGTGGCGGAGCTGGCCGCCATCGTCGCCTCCTACCGGTAGCGGGCGGCTGTGGCGGAAGGCCAGGCTCTGCGTTGAGCTGCGCCCCGCACGGGCTGCGGCGTACTCCGGGTACGCCTCGCCCGGCTGGGCTTGCGCGCCTTGATCCTGGCCTTCGGCCGCAGCCGCCGGTTCGTCTCCGTGCCGTTGCATTGAAGAAGACTGCCATGCAACCGGCCATGCAGCGATAGGAACGCTATGAAGACCGAACTGCTGTACGGCATTCACTCCGTGAAGGAAGCGCTCGCGGCCGGACGGCGCGAGATCGCGGAGGTGTTCGTGCAGCGCGACCACGAGGCCGCCGCCCGCCTGCAGCCCGTGGCGGCCGCCGCGCGTGCCGCCGGCGTCCCCGTGCGCGAGATCGGCGCGGCGCAGCTGTCTGCTCTTTGCGGCAGCGCGGCGCACCAGGGGGTGGCGGCGCGTGCATCTCTGTATGCCTGCGGCGAGTTGGAAGAGGTGCTCGAGGCGGCCGGCTCGGCCGCGAGCGGGCCTTTCCTGGCGCTGGACCAGATCGTCGACCCCCACAACCTCGGCGCCTTACTGCGGACCGCGCTCTGCGCCGGGGTGCACGCCGTCCTGATGCCGAAGGACCGCGCCGCTCCGCCCACCCCCGCCGTATCCCGGATCTCGGCCGGGGCGCTGGAGCACGTCCGGCTCGTCCAGGTGGTCAACCTCGTGCGCGGCCTGGAGACCCTCACGTCCGCCGGCCGCTGGGTGGTCGGCCTCGATCGCGCCGCCGAACGGAGCATTTACCAGACCGACCTCAGCATCCCGCTGGTGCTGGTGATCGGTGGAGAAGGCAAGGGCATGCGGCCGCTGGTGCGTCGCACCTGCGACCTCCTGGTCGCGATCCCGCAGCTCGGCCCCCTCGACTCCCTGAACGCCTCGGTGGCTGCCGGAGTGGCGCTTTTCGAGATCGGCCGCCAGCGGGCCGCGGCCGGCGGACGGCCCGATGGACCGGCCTCCGGGCGCTGAACCGCTCTGGCGCCGCGCGGCATCGGCGGCCTGGGGGGCGCTGCGGGACGCGCTCTTCCCTCGGCGCTGCCTGGGCTGCCGGGCCTTCCTCCCGGAGCCGGACGCAGGAGCGGGCGAGCGGCCGGACGCCTGCGAGCCCGCAATCCTGCGGCCGCATCTGTGCGGCGCCTGCCGCGACGGCGTGGTGCCGGTCCGCTCGCCGCTTTGCCCGTGCTGCGGTATCCCGTTCAAGGGCGGACAGGGCGGCGACCACCTCTGCGGGCGCTGCATCGAGACGCCGCCCGCCTTCCGCAAGGCGCGTGCCGCGCTCGTCTACGACCGCACAGCGGTTGATCTCGTCCAGGGCCTGAAGTATAGAAACAGGCTCCAGCTGGCCGGCCCACTCGGTCGGGTGCTGCAGCGGGCCTACGAGCGCGGCTGGGAGGGTGACCCGGCCGACCTGATCGTGCCGGTGCCCCTGCATCGCGCGCGCCTGCGGGAGCGCGGGTTCAACCAGGCGGAGGTGCTGGTGCGCCGCTGGGCGGAGTCGCCGGCGACCGGGTCCGGCCCGCCGATCGCACCGGATGTCCTCCGTCGGACTCGGGCGACCGCCGCCCAGGCCGGTCTGGGGCGCCGGGCCCGCGAGCGCAACATCCGCGGCGCGTTCGAAGTGGTCCGCCCGCGGGCGATCTCCGGCCGGCGCCTGCTGCTGGTGGACGACGTGTTCACCACCGGCGCCACGGTGGGCGAGTGCGCGCGCCGGCTCCTGGCGGGCGGGGCTGCGCGGGTGGATGTCCTGACCCTGGCACGGGTGCTCTGAGCATGACGACTCATCGCAAGATCCTGAGCCTGGACGAACTGGCGGCGGCGGCCCGCGGGCTGCGCGCGTCCGGCCAACGCCTGGTGTTCACCAACGGCTGCTTCGACCTGCTGCACGTCGGTCACGTCCGCTACCTCGCCGCCGCGCGGCTGGAGGGCGATGCGCTGGCGGTGGGCGTGAACTCGGACGCCTCGGTGCACCGCATCAAGGGACCCCGGCGCCCCATCGTGCCGGAAGCCGAGCGCGCGGAGGTGCTGGCGGCGCTCGCGTGCGTCGATTTCGTGACCGTCTTCACGGAGCCCGACCCGCTGCGCGTCATCCTCGCCGTGCAGCCGGCGGTGCTGGTCAAAGGCGGCGACTGGCCCGAAGAGGCCGTCATCGGCGCCGAGGAGGTCAAGCGCAACGGCGGGCGAGTCGTGCGCGTGCCCGTCGTGGATGGGGCCGGGACGAGCCGCATCATTGACCGGATCCTCGAAGCGCTACAGGGAAGATGGATAGCTGGTATTTTGCGGGCCATGACGCCCGGCGTCCCGTTATCAGCCAGCGCGTTTGTTTTTTTGTGGGAGAGGCTTTCAGCCTCGATCGTCGCGGCTGGAAAGCCGCTCCCACAGGGGAAATGCCGACTTACTTGAAAACGTTGAATGTTGGGTGTTTGGCTGATCAGGCCGTTGATTTTGACCGGTAACTCGCAACCCTGAACTCGTAACGTATTCAACGTGCTGCTGACCCACGCCACCGGGGCGTCGTACTTCCAGTTCGAGCATCTCGCGGATTTTCCGGAGATCGCCCACGGCGTGTTCACGCGCTCGCCCGGGCACAGCGAAGCCGCCTTTCGACCGGCTGAACATCAGCCTGTCGGTGGGCGACGACCCCGGTCGGGTGGCCCGCAACCGGGGCCTGGTGGCCGACTGCCTGGGCGCTGCGGCGCTCGCATCGGCGCGGCAGGTCCACGGCAGCGACGTGGTGGTCGTCGACGGCCGCCCGGCCGCGTCCCCGCCGGTCGGGGATGCGCTCGTGACCCGCCACGCCGGCACGTTTCTGATGATCGCGGCCGCAGACTGCCAGGCCATCCTGATGTACGACCCGCGGCGCCGGGTCGTGGCCGGCATCCACTCGGGGTGGCGCGGCAGTGTGGCCGACATCGCGGGCCGGGCGGTTGCCGTCATGCGCGAGCGCTTCGGCTGCCGCCCGTCCGACATCCGGGCGGGGATCGGCCCGTCGCTCGGACCCTGCTGCGCGGAATTCGTCCACTACCGCACCGAGATCCCGGAAGCGCTCTGGGGCTACCGGCGCGACGGGGACCGGTTCGACTTCTGGGCCATGACCCGCGACCAACTGACCCGCAGCGGCGTCCCGGACGCCCACATCGAGACCAGCGGGATCTGCACCCGCTGCCGCACGGACCTGTTTTTTTCCCACCGCGGCGAGAAGCGCACCGGGCGTTTCCCGGCGGTGATAGGGATTAGGTAAAAGAATGGGTGTTTAGTGTTTTGTATTTTGTGTTTGGGTGAACTGAAAATGTGACCCAAGCACCACCCGCACGGATACGAGACCAAACACCAAACACCAAACACCAAACACGGAACACAATTTCCCATCATGATCCAATCCCTATCCCAAGTCCTCCGCAACGAGATGATCGCGCCGAATTACGGGCGCATCGCGCTGACATGCGGCGGCCCGTTCGGCCGCTCCAAGCCCGGGCAGTTCGTCATGCTGGGGTTCCCCGGGAGCATCGACCCGCTCCTGCGGCGCCCGTTCTCGATTCACGGTCTGGTGGTCGATGCCGGGCACACGCGCGGGGTCGAGCTCCTCTACAAGACGATCGGACCGGCCACGCGCCGCATGGCCGGGCTCAGGCCGGGCGACACCGTCAGCCTCATGGGGCCGCTCGGCAGCGCGTTCCTGATCCCGTCCGGGACCCGGTGCATCTACCTGGCGGGCGGCGGGGTCGGGGTCGCCCCGCTCGCGTTCCTGGTCGAGTGGGTGCGCGGCTTGGAACACCCGCCGGCCATGCGTCTTTTCCTGGGCGGCCGCAACCGCGAGGAGCTCGTGTGCGTCGAGGACTTCGAACGGCGCGGGGTGCCTGTGGTCCTGACCACCGACGACGGCAGCTGCGGGGAGCAGTGCCTGGTGACGAACCCGCTCGAAGCGGCCGTCCGGGCGGCGCCGCCGGACCTGGTGCTGGCCTGCGGGCCCAAGCCGATGCTCGCCTGCGTCCTGGGCATCGCCCGGGCGCACGGCGTCTCCTGCCAGGTCTCGATCGAGACCATGATGGCCTGCGGCATGGGGGCCTGCCTGGGGTGCGCCGTGCCCGGCCGGCGGGACCCGGCGCGGTTCCTCCATGCCTGCCTCGACGGCCCCGTTTTCGATTCCGGCGAGATCGACCTTTGAACCGGAGCGGGCAGCTGAAGAACCTAAAAACGTTCCGAAAGGCATTGACTTTGACCCGAGGGCCGTGGTAGGTGCAGGCGACCCTCCCGCAAGGGGGGAGCTCGCCCAGACACCATCCAAAAAAATGAAGCGCGAAACCAGACGGGCGTGGCGGGAACTGGCCTACTTCAGCAGTATCGGCTTTTCCGTTGCGTTCTCGATTTTTATCGGATTGTTTGTGGGGATCGCCCTGGACCGCTACTTGACGTCTCGCCCTGGTGCACGCTGATCTTCCTGGCGTTGGGGATCGCGGCCGGGTTCCGGAACATCGGGTTGGCCATCCGGCGGAGCCGCCGGCTTTGAGCGGCGAGGCCCCCGAGCAACAGACCCCGAACGGGGCGGACGACAGCGTGGAGGTCCAGCGCCGGATCGTGACCTTCGTCACCCGAGCCAACTGGGTGATCCTGGCGGCGGCGACGCTCGGCGCGGCTCTCTTCGCGCCGCTGTCGTTCACGCTGGGGGTGGTCTGCGGCGGGGTGCTCGTGACGGTCAATTTTCACCTGCTCGCCCGCACCTTGCGCAGGGCGCTGACCCCGCCGCACCTGGCCTCGCACCAAACGGTCTTGGCCAAGTACTACATGCGGTTTCTGATCAGCGGGTTCATTATTTTTGTGCTGATCGCCGGCGGATTCGTGGACCCGCTGGGTCTGGTGATGGGGCTGTCGGTCGTGGTGGCGAGCATCATTCTGGCGACCCTGCGGGAAGTCAAAAAAATCCTTTTCTAAGGAGGCGGACCAAGGATGGAACACCCGTATCTGATTCTTCCTCAAATTTTCAGCCTCTTCGGGATGGGGCATTTCGCCCAGGCCTATCCCCACGTGGTCTATTCCTGGCTGGTAATCCTTCTCCTGATCGGCGCCGCTTTCATCGCCACGCGCCAGTATCACCCTGATCCCGGGCAAAGCGCAAAACTTCTTCGAAGTGATCGTATCCGGCATCGAGGAGTTCATGGTCGACATCACCGGCGAGCACGGGCGATGGTTTACCCCCTATGCCGCGACGATTTTTATTTACATCGTGACCTGCAACCTGATCGGGCTCGTCCCCGGGTTCTTCCCGCCGACGGCGAGCATCAACACGACCCTCTCGTGCGCACTGGTGAGCTTTTTCTTCACGCACTACCTCGGGGTCAAGCACCACGGCGTCAAGTACATCAAGCACTTCATGGGGCCGATCTGGTGGATGGTCCCCATCATTTTCCCGATCGAGCTGATCGGGCATCTGGCGCGCATCATGTCGCTCACCTTCCGTCTGTTCGGGAACATGATGGGCCACGAGCTGGTCCTGATGATCCTGTTCATGCTGGCCGGGGCCTTCTTTGCCCCGCTGCCGATCATGGCCATGGGCATTTTCGTGTGCTTTGTTCAGGCCTTTGTGTTCTTTCTCCTGTCCGCGATGTACTTCGCCGGTGCAATGGAACACGCGCACTGATCGAGGCGGGACGCCACCGTCGCTTAATGGGCGCCTGGAAGAAGCCCCCTAAACACCCCATCAAAGGAGGAAGAGAGAAGTATGGAAGCCAAAGCATTGGAGTTCTTCATCGCCTGTGTGACCGCCGCCGGTTTCGGGATCGCCATCGCCGCCTTCGGGTGCGGCATCGGCCAGGGCCTCGGGCTGAAGTCCGCCGTTGAGGGTATCGCGCGCAACCCCGAGTCCTCGGGTAAGGTGACCGTGACCATGCTGATCGGTCTGGCCCTGATCGAGTCCCTTTGTATTTACGCTTTGGTCGTCTCGCTGATCCTGATCTTCGCGCACCCCCAGGCGGGCGCCATCGCCAAGCTGTTCATGAAGTAAGCGCGATCAGCGGTTTTCGGATTTTCAGAAAAAAGGCTTGCGGGAACCTCCCGCAAGCCTTTTTTCGTCTCCGACCCGGCAGGCGCCTCCGCATGCGGCCTAAAGACTTGCCCTCAACCTGCCGATACAGATCCTGAAAGAGGCCCCCGCTGGGGGGGCCGGCCGCAGGGCCGCAAGAACGCTCTCGGCCGACGGGCCGGGCCTGAGCGGACGGCAGCGGCAGGAAGGTGGCGTGCATGGACGAACGACAGTTCCTCGAAAAGCTGGACCGCATCCGGGACATCCCGACCCTGCCCAGCATTGTCATGGACCTGAACAAGCTGCTCCAGGACCCCGACACCTCGGTTCAACGCATCAGCCAAATCATCGAAAAGGACCAGGCGATCGCGCTGAAAATCCTGAAGCTGGTGAACTCCGCCTTCTACGGGTTCAAGTCCAAGATCAGCGACATCCACAGCGCGGTCATCATGCTGGGGTTCAACGCGGTGCGCAACGCCATCGTGTCGGTCTCGGTGATCGAGGCGTTTGCCAAGAAGCTGCGGCTGGAGGGGTTCGACGTCGCCGATTTCTGGAAGCACTCGCTGGCCGTGGCGGTCACCAGCAAGAACCTGTCCTACAGCACGCGCACCAACTCGCCGGACAACTGCTTCGTGGGCGGGCTCTTGCACGACGTCGGCAAAGTCATCCTGGCCCAGTATTTCCAGGAGGCGTTTGCCGCGATCTGGACCGCCAGCCGCCAGGAGGGAATAGCGTTTCAGGCCGCCGAGCCGAAGGTGATTCCCACCTCGCATGCCGCGATCGGCGCACACCTGGTCACCCGCTGGCAGTTGCCGCACGGCCTGGCCGATGCCATCCGCCTGCACCACGTCTACGAGCCCCAGAGCGAGAACGCGGGGTTCGCCCTGATCATCTACGTGGCCAACGTGATCGTGAACAGCTACAACGAGAACCGCGACTGCGTGATCGACCTGGCCGCCCTGCACCCGGATGGGCGCAAGTTCATCATGAGCGCCGTCCAGAACGTGGGCGACTTCTACGCCAGCATCGCCGAGGAGATCGAATCCGCCTACGCTTTTTTCCTGCCCCGGCGCTGAGCGCCGCCTGTCCCTGACATCTCACGAGTCGAGCGGGCTGCCGCCGCGCCCCATCGGGCTAAGTACATCGTTTCATAAATACAGCCACACGCGTCGCGCTACCCCCACCCTAACCCTCACCCTCAGGGGGAGGGCAGGGAGAGGGTGGCGTTGGGGCGTCATTCGTGACGGCATTTATGAAAAAGGCCACTAAGCGGGGAGCGGCCGGCCGCCCTCCGCCAGGACCGGTTTGAGGAACCGGCCGGTCGTCGAATAGGGGTTCTGCGCCAGTTCCTCGGGGGTGCCGCTGCCGACGATCCGCCCCCCGGCCTCCCCGCCTCCCGGCCCCAGGTCGATGAGGTAGTCCGCCGTCTTGATCACATCCAGGTTGTGCTCGATCACGATCACCGTGTTGCCGGCGTCCACGAGGCGGTTGAGGACGTGCAGCAGCCGCCGGATGTCGTCCGGGTGCAGGCCCGTGGTGGGCTCGTCGAGCACGTAGACCGTCCGGCCCGTCCCCTTGCGGCCGAGCTCGCGCGCCAGCTTCACCCGCTGGGCCTCGCCGCCGGAGAGGGTCGGGGCGGCCTGGCCGATCGCGACGTACCCCAGGCCCACCTCGGACAGGGTGAGGAGCTTGTCGCGGATCGCGCCGATGCGGCCGAAGAACTCGACGCCTTCGTCGATCGTCATCCGCAGGGCCTCCTCGATCGTGCGGCCCTTGTACTTCACCTCCAGGGTCTCACGGTTGTAGCGCCGCCCCCGGCAGACATCGCACGTGACGTACACGTCCGGCAGGAAGTGCATCTCGATCCGCAGCGTGCCGTCCCCCTGGCAGGCTTCACAGCGTCCGCCTTTGACGTTGAAACTGAAGCGCCCGGGCCGGTAGCCGCGGACCCGCGCGTCCGGGGTGCGCGCGAAGAGCTCCCGGATCAGGTCGAAGACCCCGGTGTAGGTCCCGGGGTTCGAGCGGGGCGTGCGGCCGATCGGGGACTGGTCGATGTCGACCACCTTGTCCACCTGCCCGGCGCCCGTGAGCCTGCGGTGAGGGGGCACGGCGACCTGCGCACCGTTCACCTCCCGGACCAGCGCCGGGTAGAGGGTCTCGAACACGAGCGACGACTTGCCCGAGCCGGAGACGCCCGTGACGCCGATGAGACAGCTCAACGGGAACTCCGCGGTCATGTTCTTCAGGTTGTTGAGCGACGCGCCCTCGAGGACCAGCCGCGGGCCCGACGACCGCCGCCGTTTAGGAATCTCGATCCGCATGCGGCCGGAGAGGTAGCGGCCGGTCAGGGATGCGGGGTCGGCCAGCAGCTGCTCAGGCGATCCGGCGAACACCACCCGGCCCCCCCCGGTCCCGGCGCCCGGGCCCATGTCGACCACGTGATCGGCGGCGAGGATCGTCGCGTGGTCGTGTTCGACCACCAGCACCGTGTTCCCCAAATCCCGCAGCTGCAGCAGCGCGTCGAGCAGGCGCCGGGTGTCGTGCGGGTGCAGCCCGATGCTCGGCTCGTCGAGCACGTAGAGGACCCCCGCGAGCCGCGAACCGATCTGGGTCGCCAGGCGGATGCGCTGGCTCTCGCCGCCGGAGAGGGTCTGCGCGGGGCGGTCGAGGGTCAGATAGGTCAGCCCCACGTTTTCGAGGAACTGCAGCCGTTCGACGATCTCGCGCAGGACCCGGCGCGCGATCGCCTCCTCGCGCCCGGCCAGGCGCAGCTCCATGCAGAAACCGCGGGCCTCGGCCACCGTCATCGCGCACACCTCCGCGATGCCCCGCCCCGCCAGGGTGACCGCCCGGGCCGCCGCGTTGAGCTTGGTCCCGCCGCACTCGGGGCAGGCGCTGAAGGTCATGAACCGTTTGATCTCCTCCCGGACCGCGTGCGATTCGGTTTCGCGGTAGCGGCGTTCGAGGTTGGGAATAATGCCCTCGAATGGCTTCCGGAAGCGGATGCGGCTGGTGCCGCGCTCGAAGAAAAACTCGATCGGCTCCGCGCCCGAGCCCTGGAGCAGCACGACTTTGAACGGCCCCGGGAGGTCCTGGTAGGGCGTGTGGACCGAAGCCCCGTAGTGGGAGGTCAGGGCCGCGAGATAGTCGTCGAACTGGGAGCCGCGGCGCTTGGCCCAGGCGGCCACGGCCCCGTCGCGCAGCGACAGGCGGGGGTCGGGGACGATGAGGTTCGGGTCGAACTCGGAGGTCGTCCCCAGTCCGCCGCACCGCGGGCAGGCGCCCTGCGGGGAGTTGAAGGAGAAGCTGGCGGGCGTGAATTCGGGGTAGCTCAGCCCGCACCCGGTGCACGCCGCCGTGTCGCTGTAGAGCAGGGGGGCCGTGCCGGCGACATCCACCAGCACCCGGCCGCCTCCCTGGGCCAGTGCCAGCTCGATCGAGTCCGCCAGACGGTTGCGGATGGACTCCTTGACGACCAGGCGGTCGACCACCACCTCCACCGTGTGCGGCCCCCGACCGGGCGGCCGCACCGCTTCCTCGACGTCCATCGTCACCCCGTCGATCCGGACCCGGGCGAACCCCTCCTTTCTCAGGCGCCGCAGCAACTTGTCGAAGGAGCCCGCTTCGTCGGCGGCCACCGGGGCCAGGATGGACACCCGGGAGCCGGCGGGCAACCGCTCCACCTGGTCCACCATCTGGTCGATGGATCGCGCGGTGATCGGGGTCCCGCAGCGGTGGCAGTGAGGCCGGCCGACGCGGGCATAGAGCAGCCGGAGGTAGTCGTAGATCTCCGTCACCGTGCCCACGGTCGAGCGGGGGTTGTGCGCCGCCGTTTTCTGTTCAATCGCGATCGCCGGCGACAGGCCTTCGATAACGTCCACATCCGGTTTTTCCATGCGCTCCAGGAACTGGCGCGCATAGGTGGACAGGGATTCCACGTAGCGCCGCTGCCCTTCCGCATAGAGCGTGTCGAAGGCCAGCGTGGACTTGCCCGATCCGGAAAGCCCGGTCAGGACGGTCAAGCGCCCCTTGGGGATTTCGACGTCCACGTTTTTCAGGTTGTGCTGCCGGGCGCCGCGGATGATGATGGCCTCTGATTGCATCGCACCCTCGTCGAAATGTCCTCTTAACCAGTCGGATATGCTCCTGATTTTGGCCCGCAATCACTAAAAATCATCTGAAATCAATGACTCGCAGGACCGTGCGCGGTTTTCCGCCCCGCGCCGGCCGCCTCCTGTCGCGCCCGGCCGGGCCGCACTGCTCTGCGGCGCAGATTGTGTTTTATAATATGTTTTATTTCATAATGTTATGATGAATATGAGCTCATTTGAAAGATTGGAACATGCAAGAAAAAGGCCGGAATTATTTCGGCCGTGGCGCGCGCCGCCGCCATGTCCGTTCCGTTCTCACGGCCGGGATGTTTTAATGAAAATAGCCAAAAAAGATAGAGAATGATAGATTTTTAGAGATCTCTGTATGGACCCGCCGGATGATCGCCGGATGGATGACCGAAATTGTTTGAAAATTTGCGTTCCCTCCGGATCGTCCAAAATCAGCCTCGGTCGTTCGAGCCGGCTGGTTATGCACTTGATAACAGGTAGATATAAATTGTTGATAAGAGGGGAAGGCGAACTCGCCAATCCCATAAATCCAGGTTTGACTCCCCGCGGCCGTTGTCCTAAAAGGCTCGCTCATGGCCGAGGTTCGCTCGGCCATGAGCGTGATGACAACACGGGTTCAAGTGCGTCTACTTCTCTTCGGCAGCCAGCGGCGGAGCTGACACGTTTCATGGAAAAGGGTTGGAAAGAAATACGAACGGCGCTGAAGAAACGTGTCGAGGCTCACAGCTACCGGATGTGGATCGAACCGCTGGAGGCCAGCCCCGGGGGTGAAGACGCCGAGTGGGTGATCACCTGCCCGAACGCGTTTTCCCGCAAGCGGGTTCAGGAGCACTTCGGCGCGGTGATCGCCGCCGAGTTCCAGCGCATCCTGGGCCGGGCGGACCTGCAGATCGCCTACCAGGTGGCCGGTCGCAGCAACGGGCAGAAGCTCGACCCCGGCTTCATTCAGCTCCCGCTGCCGAGTGAAACCATCCGGCCCCACAACGGCCGCTTCCTGCGCCGCGATTTCACCTTCGACCAGTTCGTGGTCGGCTCCAGCAACGACTTCGCGTATTCGGCCTCCCTGTCCCTGGCCTCGCGGCGGGAGTCGCAGCAATCGGCCCTGTTCCTCTTCGCCGGAACCGGCCTGGGCAAGAGCCACCTGTCGCAGGCGATCGGCCACCACATCCTGAATCAGAACCCCGACGAGCGGGTCTATTACATGACCGCCGAAGACTTCAGCAACGAGATGGTCCAGGCGTACCGGTACGACACGATCGACAAGTTCAAGTCCAAGTACCGCGATCACTGCGACGTGCTGCTGCTGGAGGACGTGCACGTCCTGGCCGGCAAGGAGCGGACCCAGATCGAGCTGGCGATGACGCTGGACACCCTCTCCGAGTCGGGCAAGCGCATCATCTTCTCGAGCTGTCACCGCCCGTCCGAGATCCCCAAGATCCACGACAAGCTGCGCTCGCGATTCTCCTCGAGCCTGATCTCGGCCATCGACCCGCCCAACTACCGCACGCGCGTCCGCATCCTGCAGCGGAAATCGGAGCTGCTCGGGTACCGCATTCCGCTGACAGTGGTCGACTATCTCGCCGCCGAGCTGCAGGACGACATCCGCCAGCTCGAAAGCGGATTGAACGGGGTTGCGGCCAAATCCTCGCTCCTGGGGGTGCCGATCGACCTCTCGCTGGCGGAAAGCGTCGTCAAGCACATCGTCAGCCAGCGGAAGAAGATCACCCTGGAGCTGATCAAGAAGATGACCTGCAAATATTACAATGTCGCGGTCGAGGATCTCGTCTCGCGTTCCCGCAAGCAGAACCTCGTGCGGCCGCGGCAGATGGCGATCTACCTGTCCCGGCGTTACACCGATGCGCCCCTTCAGAGCATCGGCAAGGCGTTCAACCGCTACCATGCCACCGCGCTGCACTCCATCCACAGCATCGAAAAGGCCATCAAGAGCGACGGCTCCGTCCGGCAGCAGGTGGAGTTTTTCCGGCAGAAGCTCGAGTCCGGCAAACTTTAAAACCCCTTTCGGAAACGATGAAAGGGGTTTTAAAATTTGTTTGGAAGGTGTCGCGCCACTCCAACCTACCCACCCAACCCTACCCACTCCATAAACTCAACAAACCGTTACTGCAGCTTCACCGGCAGGTCCTCGCCGGCGTCCATCTCGCTCATGACCTCCATCACGATCTTCTGATCCCTCTCGATCGCACAGCGGATGCGAATGGCGCAGTGTGTGCGGCAGACCCGGTCCTCGGACCTAAAATGCCCGAAACAGCCCAGCCGCAGGGTCGTGGATATGCGGCGAACGGTCACTTTTTTCTTCAACGGCCTTCTACCTCCATGAGCGACAGCAACTCCGCGTGAATCCTCCCGTTGGTGGCGAGGACGTCGCGTACCTCCGCCCCCACCGGGTGGTTTTGAAAATCGGTGACCGTCCCGCCGGCCTCGCGCACCAGCAGCGTCCCGGCCGCCGCGTCCCACGGCTGCACGCGATCCCAGTATCCCGCGAACCGGCCGCACGCCACGTAGCAAAGGTCGAGCGCGGCCGAGCCGAGGCGCCGGACCCCCCGTGCCCGTCGCAGGCAGCGCAGGAAGCGGGCGCCCAACGCATCGAAGTCCGCCTCGAGGTCGTACGGGAACCCGGTGGCGAGCAGCGATTCGGACAGCTCGGCCTCGAGGGGCGACACCCGGATCGGCTGGCCGTTGAGACGGGCGCCGGCCCCCTCGACAGCCGAGAAGAGCTCCCCGTCGAGGGGGTTGAGCACCACCCCGACCCGCACGGCGTCGCGGAACGCGTAGGCGATCGACACCGCGAAGAACGGCACCTGGTGAGCGTAATTGACCGTGCCGTCCAGGGGGTCGACGATCCAGCAGTGGTCCGAAGAAGCGCCCGCCTGGGTCCCGCTCTCCTCGGCCACGATCGCGTGCTCCGGGAAAACCTCGCGGATGGTCCGCACGATCTCGGCTTCGGAGGCCAGGTCGGCGTCGGTCACCAGGTCGATCGGGCCCTTCTTGGCGACCGTGCTGAGATGCCCTATCCGGGAACGCAGGATATCCGCGCTGCGGTAGGCGGCTTTGACCGCAACGCGGGACACCGTGGTTAAATCCATGGGTCAGTTATATCGCTTTTGGAAGTGGTGTCAACCGCAATGCCTTGTGGTTGCATCTTGGAAACCGGGCTCCGGTTCGCCATCCGGGGACCCGTCATCCGGCCGATTTTCACCGGGTTCGGCGGGGGCGGTCTGGAGCGCCTCGACCATGGATTGCACGCGTTCGATCAGGGGCCGGAGGGTCGCGGGGGTGACGGCGCTGACGGAGACCCCGGCGTGGCGTCGGCTGAGGTTGGCGGCGACCTCGGGGTCCACCCGGTCGATCTTGTTGAACACCTTGAGGATGGGTTTGCCCTCGATGTGGAGCTCGCCGATGATCTTTTCGACGGATAGGATCTGGTCTTCGAAGCGCGGGTTGCTCGCGTCGATCACGTGCAGCAGCAGGTCGGCGTTTTCGAGCTCCTCGAGCGTCGCCCGGAACGCCACCATCAGGTCCTGCGGCAGATCGCGGATGAACCCGACGGTGTCGGTCACGATCACCTCGAGGTCCCGCGGGAAGCGCAGCCGGCGGCTGGAGGGGTCCAGGGTGGCGAAGAGCCGGCTTTCGGCCAGCACCCGGCTGCGGGTCAGGCTGTTCAAGAGCGTGCTCTTGCCCGCGTTCGTGTAGCCGATGATCGAGAGCACCGGCAGGTTGCGCTTGTCGCGCTTCGAGCGCCGCTGGCGCCGGTGGCGGCGCACTTCCTCCAGCGCGTCCTCGAGCTGGTTGATGCGCTTGCGCACCCGGCGGCGGTCGACCTCGAGCTTCGTCTCGCCCGGTCCCCGGCCGCCGATGCCGCCCGCCAGGCGCGACATGGCCGTGCCTTTGCCGAGGAGGCGCGGCAGCAGGTATTTCAGCTGGGCCAGCTCGACCTGGAGCTTGCCCTCGCGGGATTGGGCGCGCTGCGCGAAAATGTCCAGGATCAGCTGCGTGCGGTCGACGACCTTGATCTCCACCTGGTCGGTGATCGAACGGATCTGGCTCGGGTTCAGCTCCTGGTCGAAGACGATGATCGTGGCCCCTTCCTGGAGGGCCTGGATCGCGAGGTCCCGCAGCTTGCCGGACCCGATGAGGAAGCGGTGGTCCACCTGGTCGCGCAGTTGGATGACGCTGCCGACGACCTCGACCCCGCCCGAGCGCGCGAGCTCCTTGAGCTCGGCCATCGACTCCTCGGCGCGGCGGCGTGACGCGGTCGAGACGCCCACCAGCAGCGCGCGCTCGCGCGCGTCGCCGGCCGAGCGGGCCGCCACCACGCGCGAAAGCTCGCCCTCGAGCGCCTGGATCATCGCCGTGCAGTCGATGTCGAGCTCGGCGGGTGACAGCGGCGGCAGGAGGCGGTGCGGGAGGCGTTCGGCGGTGCCGGGGAGCAGGTGCGCCACGTGGACCGAGCGCGGGTAGCCGTCCGCGGCCATGCCGACCGCGGCCATGAGGTCCAGGCGCAGCAGCGCCAAGTCCGTGAGGTCGTCCTGGGTCAGGGGCTCGCCGTTCAGGTGGGTGTGAATGCAGCGCAGGCCGCTGAGGCGTCCGGGAGCGGCCCGGTAGTCGTCGGGCGCAGGGATGACGATGCGGCGCGTGTCGCCGACCACGATGAACACGATCCGGCCGGAGCGTTCGATCAACACCCCGACCTGGCGCCGGATCTCATGCGACAGCAGGCAGAGGTCGCGGGCGAGCTCGGGCGTGACGAGGACCTCGGGCGGCATGCGTCGCCGGTAGAGGTTTTCCAGGCGACGGGTCTGGTTCGGCTTGAGCCCGGCGCAGTTGCCGAAGATGCGTTTCATTCAGAGCGGGGCCGCGGATTCTTTCATGCCACAACCATAAGGCCGAAGACCCCGTCGCGGAAGGGGGCAGCCGTGTTCACGCGTTGCCGCGCATGGCCTCGGGGGCCAGGTTTTCGAAGCGGGTGTAGGCGTTCAGGAACGTCAGCTTGATGTCGCCGGTCGGACCGTTGCGCTGTTTGGCCAGGATGATCTCGGCCGTGCCCTTGTTGGGGTTGTTTTCCTCCTTGTTGTACACCTCGTCGCGATAGATGAAGGCGACCACGTCGGCGTCCTGTTCAAGCGCGCCCGACTCCCGCAGGTCGGACAGCCGCGGGCGCCGGTCGTTGCGCTGTTCGAGCATGCGGTTGAGCTGGGAAAGGGCGATGACCGGCAGGTTGATCTCCTTGGCGAGCGCCTTGAGCGAGCGGCTGATCTCGGAGATCTCGAGGTCGCGCCGCTCGGCGCCGGCCCGGCCCTGCATCAGCTGCAGGTAGTCGATCACGATCAATCCGATGTTCTTGTCCATCTTGAGGCGGCGCGCCTTGGCGCGGACCTCCATGGCCGTCAGGCTGGCGGAGTCGTCGATGAAAATGGGGGCGGCGGACAGGACCCCGGCGGCGTCGGTCAGGCGCTGCCAGTCCTCCATGCTGAAAAAACCGCTGCGCAGCCGCGAGGAGTCGATGCGGGCCTCGGCACACAGCAGGCGCAGCGAGAGCTGCTCCTTGGACATCTCGAGCGAGAACACGGCCACCGGCACCCCCGCCTCCACCGCCGCGTTGCGCGCGATGTTGAGGGCGAGCGCGGTCTTGCCCATGCTCGGCCGCGCGGCCAGGATGATCAGGTCGGAGTCCTGCAGCCCGGAGGTCAGGTTGTCCAGCTGGCCGAAGCCGGTCGGGACGCCCGTGACGAGGCTCTTGTTCTTCTGCTTCTCCTCGAGGAAGTCGATGTTGACGTCGATGAGCTTGCTCAGGGGGTAGAAGGCCTGGCGGGCCTTCTGGTCGGCGACCTCGAAAATCGCGTTCTCCGCGAAATCGACGATCTCGTCGGTCGGCCCCTGCTCCTGGAAGCAGCGTTTGGAGATGGCGTTGGCCTTTTCGATCAGCCGCCGCAGCACGGCCTTGTCGTGCACGATGCGGGCGTAGTGCTGGGCGTTGGCCGCCAGCGGCACCACGTCGACCAGGCGGGCCAGAAAAGCGGCACCGCCCACGGCCTCCAGGTGCCCCTTCTCCTTGAGGTGGTTGTTCAGCGTGACCAGGTCGATCGGCTCGGCCTTGTCGAACAGGCCGGTTATGGCTTCGTAGATCTTCTGGTGGGCGGTGCGGTAAAAATCGGCGGCCGACAGGGTCTCGACCACTTCCAGGAGGGCCGTGTTGTCGACCAGGATGGCGCTGAGAAGGGATTCCTCCGCCTCGATGTTCTGCGGCGGGATGTGCATCGGGTCGGACGACGCGGTCGGGGCGTGGGCGTTCTTTTCGGCCATGGGCTGCATCCTATGCGGTCAGGCGCCCGGGTGCGCCGTTCCGGGAGGGCGGGCCCCCCCGGGTCGGCGGCACGGTCGGTCGGGCGCCGCCGCCGGGCGACCCTGAGGCGCTGCGGCAGGACGGCCGCAGCGACCGGGAGCTCGGGGCGCTGCACCGAAGCCTAAGCGGGTTGTGGCTGCGAAACCCGAATCAGGCTTCGGGGGCGATCTCGACCGTGATTTCCGGCTCCACGCCCTTGTAGACGCGGATGGGGACCTTGTAGGTGCCCAGTTGCTTGATCGGTTCGCTCAGCAGCACCATCCGCTTTTCGACGGTGATGTTCTGCGCGGCCAGGGCGTCCAGGATGTCCCTCACCGTCACGGAGCCGTAGAGCCGGTCTTCCTCGGCCACCTTGCTCGCGATGCGGCAGACCACTCCCTCGAGCCGCTGGGCCATCTCCTCGGCCAGCTTGCGCTCCTTGGCGATCTGCAGCTCGAACTTGGCCTTTTCCTGCTCGAGGCGGCGGCGGTTCGCGGGGGTGGCCGTCAGGGCCATGCTCTGGGGCAGCAGGTAGTTGCGGGCGTACCCCGGCTTGACCTCGACCTCGCTGCCGATGATCCCCAGGGACTCGATGGTTTGGGTGAGAATGACTCGCATACAGTTTCCTCCAGATTGTCGCCGCCGGCGCTTCAGACGGGCGCAAGCGGCTTTCCGATTTTTCTAAAGTTGAACCACGTATCGAAGAATCCGACGGCAACCACCCCCAGCATCACCACCTGCTGCAGCGCGATCAGTGCGTACAGCACGATGCGGGCGATGCGCGGGATCTGCTTTTTACGGAAAAAATAGGCGATGATCGCCATCCCCTGGAAAAAGTACACCAGCATGAGGACGACCAGCCCGTTCAATCCGACGGTCTTGGCGGCCAGGCTCGGCACCAGCAGCAGTGCGCCGCAGGCGATCACCGGCCACACCAGCAGTTCGGGCGCCTTCCAGTGGTCGAGGGGGCCGTAGTCGGGCACCGGCAGTCCCCAGCGCCGGAACAGCACCCGCGCGCTCAGGAAGCTGACCCACACGGCCATCAGGGCGGAGCCGATCACCAGCGCCGGCATCATGCCGACCATGACCTGCTGGATCACGTCCATCGAGTCTTCGAGAAACTGGATCTGGTCCGGGGACAGACCCATTTCCCGGTACAGGCTCAGGGTCAGCTCAAGGTTTTGCCGGACCCCCGCCGCCAGAGTGCCGATGAAGCCCCGGCCCGTGAAAAGCCCGAAGACCCACAGCCCCACGGCCGCGGCCCCGAAGACCGCTCCGCACACGGCGGAAACCATCTGCTCCAGCGGCCAGCGGCGAGCCATCAACTCGCCCATGAGGGCCCCCATCATGAGCAGCGACCCGAAGAACAGCCACTCGAGCCCGCCGCCCAGCACCACGACGTAGGCCAGGGAGGCCGCGGCGACCGTCCATCCCCCCTTGCGGCCGAGTTTGGCCCGGTAGAAGACGAGGGGGACGGGAATCAGGGCCGACCCCATCAGCCCGACGATCGGGGCCAGCGCGCAAACGGTGACGGCCAGGCAGGTGATGAGCGTGCCTGTGACGATGTCCTTGTTCATGTCCCCGATGCGTGCCGGCGGTTTCCGGATGGGTGCACCCGACGTGCACCCGGGCGGCGCCTCGAGCGGGGCCGGCGTCCCCTGTCGTGCGGGCACTCCGCGCGACCCCGGTTGCGTTAGCCTTGGTCGATGGAACCGACGAACGGCAGCAGCGCAATGGTCCGGGCGCGCTTGATCGCGTGGGTCAGGGAGCGCTGGTGCCGTGCACAGCAGCCGGAAATGCGCTTCGGGATGATCTTGCCGCGCTCGGTGATGAAGTAACGGAGCATGCGCGGGTCCTTGTAATCGATCACCAGGGTGCTGTCCGCGCAAAAGCGGCAGACTTTGCGGCGATGGAAGACACGGCGTTTGCGTTTGGGGCCGCCGGGCGGCTTGGAATCTCTGCTTGCGGGTGCGGGCATGGGTTAGGCCTCCTGCTGGGAATCCGCGGAATCGGTCGGTTGGGGGGCTGCGGCCTGCGGCGCCGGCTCGGCGGCTTCGGGCGCCGCCGGCGGGACCGCGGGCGTGATGGTCGCGGCATTTTCGGAAGGTTTCTGCGCCGAGGCTTCGGCCTTGGCCATTTCTTCCTGGATGCGCTCGAGGTTCGGCTCGCTGTCACGCAGCACCGACATGTGCTTCAGCACGCGCTCGTCGATGCGGAAGAAGCGCTCCATCTCGTTGACCAGCTGGCCGGAGCCGCAGAAGTCGAAGCGCACGTAATAGCCGCGCTCCTTTTTGCGGATCGTGTAGGCCAGCCGCCGCGACCCCCATTCCTCCACGCGGAGGAGGGTTCCGCCCATCTGGGCCATGACTTCCTTCACTCTGTCGATGACCGGCCGGCGCAGGTCCTCGGAGAGATCCGGATCCAAGATAATAAAGGTCTCGTACCGTCGCATGATGTCTCCTTTCGGGTGTCAAGCCCCGGGGTCACGCCCCGGAGCAAGGATGACGACGATGAAGGGTTGAAAATGCGGTTATTTATCAGACCGACCGATGCCCGTCAACAGCTTTTTACGGGACAGCTCCCGGTCCACCCGGCGGCGGGGTCGGGCGCCGGCCGGAAACCGGGGAGGGCTGAAGGCAGGGAGGAGTGGGACGGGCGCTACTCGAAGAGGTTGTACTTCAGGATCGCCCCGAGGGCGGAAACCCCGTCCTTCCATCCGATCTTCTTGCCCTCCTCGTACGTCCGCCCGGAATAGGAGATCCCGACCTCGTAGATGCGGCAGCCTCTCCGGCGGGCCATCCGGCCCAGGCGGGCGGTCAGCTCGGGGTCGATGCCGAAGCGCTCCGAGCGCAGCAGCGGCCGGATTTCGTCCAGGACCTCCCGGCGCATGACCTTGTAGCAGCTCTCCATGTCCGAGAGGTTGAGGTTCGTCAGCATGTTGGAGAGCGTGGTCAGGAAGCGGTTGCCGACCTGGTGCCAGAAATAGAGCACGCGGTGCGGGCGGCCGCTCAGGAAGCGGGAGCCGAAAACCGCATCCGCCTTGCCGTCCATGATCGGCCGAAGGAGGGCCTCGTACTCGCCGGGGTCGTATTCCAGGTCGGCGTCCTGAATGATCACGATGTCCCCGGTGGCCGCCGCAAATCCCGTGCGCAGCGCCGCCCCCTTGCCGCGGTTGTGCGCGTGCCGCAGGATTTTATACCCGCCGGCCAGGCCGTCCAGGATGTCCCGGCTGCCGTCCGTCGAACCGTCGTCGACCAGGATCATCTCGCGCCGCAGGCCGAACAGGGGGGCCTGCTCGACCGCCGCGACGACGCGCCTCAGGGTCGCGGCCTCGTTGTAAGACCGGGATGACGATGCTCACGCTCGCGAACATGGCGTATCTCCCCCGTGGTGCCGGCCGGAGCTGCCCGGCCGTGGAATCCATCGATCCATGGGGGAGAGAATCAGATCAGCGGGTTTTTTGCAATGGGCACGCCGGGCGCCCGGGCAGGCCTGAATGAAAAAGCCGAACCCGTTTGCGGGTTCGGCTTCGATCTTCTGGTGGGCTGCACTGGAATCGAACCAGTAACCTAATGATTAAGAGTCATTTGCTCTGCCTAGTTGAGCTAGCAGCCCGTAAACGATCGGCGTACCTATCAGTTTCGTATGGGGATGTCAACCGGTTTGTCGGGCGGCTCGGAAGAACCCATCTCAAACCCGGCGGATCACGGCGGCAGGCAACGCCGCATGGGGCCGTCCGGTGCATTTTCGATATGGGCTCTACTGTCGCCAGGGCGGCGTTTCGCGCGACCACCCGTCCTTCTTCAGACGCTTGCGGTCGAGCTTCTTGCCCTTGGCGGTGCGGAGCTTGAGGGACTCGGGCACGTGCGCCCCCTTCTCGGCCCGGCCCATGTCCATGGCGAAGCTGCCCGGCATCGCCACCGGCTCGGCCGCAGCCTTCGGGGCGCGGCTGTCCTCGGGCGTTTCCTTCGGCAGCGGCGGGCCGGTGAACGTGCCGGGCGGCACCGCCTCGGTGGTGAACAGGCCTTCGCCCGCCGGGGTGAGCGTCCGGCCGTTTTCGGCCAGCAGCTGCACGTTCACCGCCAGGATCACCGGGTCGGGGTCGATGCGCCGCCCCAGCCGCTCGGCCATCGCGCGGTCGGCGGCCAGGAGCACTCCCGGCGCGGCGGGGGCCCGGATGCCTTCGGCGTGCACGTGCGGGTAGGCCCGGCGGCGGATGAACGCGAACAGCAGCTTCGGCAGCGACGGGTCGGGGGGCGGGGGCGAGGTCATCGGGCGGTTCCGGGTGCGGATGCGACCCTCCGCAAGCTCGAGACCGGCCTCCGGGACGCTCAGCAGCACTTCGCGGATGTGGGAGGGGTTGACGTGCCGCCAGCCGTCTTCCTCGTGCAGGGCCTTGAGGAGGTCCTTGACGCGCACGAACCCCTCCGGGTCCGGCACCAGCCCGAACTCGTCCGGCCGTCGGCCGAGCACGTAGGTCAGCATTTTGGCAAGCCCCTGAGGGGAGCGCGATCGGTCCACTGCCTTGACCCCCTATACCCGTTCTGGTATTTTGCCGCATCCTGCGTGGAAGTCAACCGCGCCCGACCTGAAAGGACGATCGCATGAAAGCTCCCGTCGCATCCTGCCGCCTCTACGCCCGCGCCCAGAAATCGATCCCGGGCGGGGTCAACAGCCCCGTGCGGGCCTGCAAGTCGGTCGGGTCCGACCCGCTCTTCATCCGCAGCGCCGAGGGCGCGGTCATCGTCGACGCCGACGGCAACCGATACATCGACTACATCGGCTCGTGGGGGCCGATGATTCTGGGCCACCGCCATCCCGCCGTGACGCGCGCGATCGCCAAGGTGCTCGAGCGCGGCACGAGCTTCGGGGCGCCGACCGACCTCGAGATCACGCTGGCGGAAATGGTGATCGAGGCCGTGCCGTCGGTCGAGATGGTGCGGATGGTCAACTCGGGGACCGAGGCCGCCATGAGCGCCGTCCGCCTCGCCCGGGGCTTCACCCGGCGCGATCTCGTGATCAAGTTCGACGGCTGCTACCACGGGCACGCCGACACGCTGCTGGTGGCGGCCGGCTCGGGGGTCGCGACGCTGGGCATCCCCGGCAGCCCGGGGGTGCCCGACGCCACCGCGGCCGCCACCCTGTCGCTGCCCTTCAACGACGTCGAGGCCTTCGCCCGTGTCATGGACACCCAGGGCGCGCAGGTCGCCTGCGTGATCGTCGAGCCGGTGGTCGGCAACATGGGGCTGGTGGCCCCGGTCAAGGGGTTTCTCCAGACCCTGCGCAAGCTCACCGCAACGCACGGCGCGCTGTTGATCTTCGACGAGGTCATGACGGGCTTCCGCGTGGCCTACGGCGGGGCGCAGGCGCTCTACGGGATCAGGCCGGACCTGTCCTGCTTCGGCAAGATCATCGGCGGCGGGCTCCCGGTCGGGGCCTACGGCGGCCGCCGCAAGATCATGGCGCACGTCGCGCCGCAGGGGCCGGTCTACCAGGCCGGCACGCTGTCGGGCAACCCGCTGGCCATGGCGGCCGGGATCGCCACCCTGAAGCAGCTCCAGAAGAAGGGGGTCTACGAAAAGCTCGAGGCCCGGAGCGCGCAGCTCTGCGCGGGCCTCGCCCGGGCCGCCGCGGCGGCCGGCGTTCCGGCCCAGGTCGACCACGTCGGCTCCATGGTCGGCATGTTCTTCTGCCCGGACCCGGTGCGCAGCTTCGACGACGCCAAGACATGCGACCTGCCGCTCTTCGCGAAATTCTACCAGGGCATGCGGCAGGAGGGCATCTACCTCGCCCCCTCGCAGTTCGAGGCGCTCTTCGTTTCCGCCGCCCACACCCGCGAGCAGATCGACCGGACGGTCGCCGCGGCGCGCAAGGTGCTGAGCCGGATCCGGTGAGGTCCCCGAGCAGGCGACGGGCTGAACGCAGCCGGCACACAAGCGTCGTGCCCGGCCGCGTTCAGCCCCGGTTTTTTTTACGCTTCTTTCACGTCAGTCGGCATGTCTCCTGTGGGAGCGGCTTTCCAGCCGCGACGATCGAGGCTGAAAGCCTCTCCCGCAAAAACAAACGTACTGGCTGATACCGTAACGCCGGGCGTCATGGCCCGCTACACACCAAACACCAAACACCCGACCCCAAACACCTAACCCAAACACCTGACACTCCCCCATGGACATGACCCGCAACCTCATCCCCGCGGACGTCCGCTGCGTCCACCTGATCGCGGTCTGCGGGACCGCCATGGGCGCGCTCGCCTGCCTGCTCAAGGACCTCGGCCTGGAGGTGACCGGCTCCGACCAGAAGATCTACCCCCCGATGAGCCGCTTTCTCGCCGAGCGCGGGGTGCACATGTTCGACGGGTTCCGGCCCGAGAACCTGGCGCACCGGCCGGACCTGGTGGTCGTGGGCAACGCGGTCCCCCGGACGAACCCGGAGGCGGTCGAACTCGAGCGGCTGGGGCTCGCCTTCTGCTCGATGCCCCAGGCGGTGAACCGCTTCGTCGCGGCGGGCCGGCAGGCGCTCATGGTCGTCGGGACCCACGGCAAGACCACGACCTCCGCGCTCCTGGCGTGGATGCTCCACGCGGCAGGGCGCGACCCCGCGTTCGTCATCGGCGGGATCCTGGCCGATTTCGGCAGCAACTACCGGCTGGGCGGCGGCCGGCAGATCGTCATCGAAGGGGACGAGTACGACACGGCCTTCTTCGACAAGGGGCCGAAGTTCCTGCACTACCGTCCCGCCGTGACCGTGCTGACCGGCGTCGAGTTCGACCACGCGGACATCTACCGGGACCTCGAGCACGTGAAGGCGGCCTTCCGCCGGCTCGTCCTCGGGTTGCCGCCCGGCAGCCTGCTGATGGCCTGCGACCGGGAGCCCAACGTGGACGCGGTCCTCGCCGGCACGGCGGCGGCGGTCCGGCGGTACGGTCAGGACGCCGCGTCCGACTGGCGCCTGGGCGCGGTGGCGGTCCGCCCGCCCTGGACGTCCTTCGAGGTCTTGCACGGCGGGGTGGCGTTCGCCGAGTTTCGCACGCGGTTGATCGGCACGCACAACCTGCTCAACGCCCTCGCGGTCGTCGCCGTCGCGGACCACCTCGGCCTGTCGGCTGCGCGAGATCGGCGCCGCGCTGGAGAGCTTCGGAGGGGTCAAGCGCCGCCAGGAGATCCGCGGCGAGCGGCGCGGCATCGTGGTGATCGACGACTTCGCCCACCACCCCACGGCCGTGCGCGCGACGGTCGCGGCCGTGCGCTCCTCGTACCCGGGCCGGCGTCTCGTGGCCGTGTTCGAGCCGCGCACCAACTCCAGCATGCGCAAGGTCTTTCAGAGCGCCTACGCGGAGTCCTTCGACGCGGCCGACCTCGTCTGCATCCGCCGGCCTTCCATGCTGGAGAAGGTCCCGGAAGCCGAGCGCTTCTCCTCGGAGACGCTCGCCGCCGACCTCGCGCGGCGCGGAAAGATCGCGCATTTCTTCGCGGACACCGCGGCCATCGTCGATTTTATCGTGGCCGAGGGCAACCCCGGCGACGTCGTGCTGATCATGTCCAACGGCGGTTTCGACAACATTCACGAGAAGCTGTTGGCCGCCCTTTAAAGGAAACGCCGTGGAACTCACCATCCTGATGCCCTGCCTCAACGAGGCCGAAACCCTCGGGCGCTGCATCGACAAGGCGCGCGCGTTTCTTGAGCGCGCCGGGGTCGACGGCGAGGTGCTGGTGGCGGACAACGGCAGCAGCGACGGGTCGCCCGCCATCGCCGCCGCGCGGGGCGCGCGGGTCGTCCCGGTCGCCGAGCGCGGCTACGGAGCCGCGCTGCGGGGCGGGATCGCGGCCGCGCGCGGCCGCTACGTCGTGATGGGCGATGCCGACGACAGCTACGATTTCTCGGAGCTGGGCGGTTTCCTGGCCGCGCTGCGCGGGGGCGCGGACCTCGTCATGGGCAACCGCTTCCGCGGCGGCATCCGGCCGGGGGCCATGCCCGTGCTGCACCAGCGCTTCGGCAACCCGGTGCTGAGCTTCATCGGCCGGCTGTTCTTCAAGATCCCGGTGCACGATTTCCACTGCGGCCTGCGCGGCTTTCGCACGGATGCCATCCGCGCGCTCGAGCTGCGCACCGCGGGCATGGAGTTCGCCAGCGAGATGGTGGTGCGCGCTGCGCTCGAGCGGCTGAAGGTGGTCGAGGTGCCCACGACCCTCGCGCCGGACGGCCGCTCGCGTCCGCCGCACCTGCGGACCTGGCGCGACGGCTGGCGGCACCTCAAGTTCCTGCTGACCTTCTGCCCGCGCTGGCTCTTCCTCTATCCCGGGGTCGTTTTTCTGTCGGCGGGACTGGCGGTGGTCGCGCTGCTCTTCGCCGGGCCCGTGTGGGTCGGCGGCGTGGGGTTCGAGACCAAGACGTTCATGGCCGGGTGCCTGGGCCTGCTGGTGGGGGTGCAGAGCCTCACCTTCGCCCTGATGGTGCGGCGCTACGCGTCCCGCCAGGGCTTCCTGCCGCGCCACTCCCGCTACGCGGACCTTCTCGACCGGGTGACGCTGGAACGACTGGCCCTCGGCGCGCTGCTGCTGTTCGTGGCCGGGTGCGGCGGCATCGCCTGGTGTTTCACCGCCTGGTGGAGCGCGTTCTTCGGCCCGTTCGACAGCCCGCCGGCCACCCGCCTGATGGTCCTGAGCATCACCCTGCTCGCCGCGGCGGTGCAGGTGTTTCTGACCGCCTTCCTGGTCGCGGTCATGGAGGCCGGCGACGATTCCCGGTCACGGTGACCTCATGCGGACGTACGCCCGGCTGACGTGGCGATTCCCCGAATGGGCGGCCTTCGCGCTGACCTTCGGGGTGGTGCTGCTGCCCTCGCTTCTGAACGGGTTCCCCTTCCTGTTCCCCGACTCCTGGGGGTACTCCGGCGCCTGCCCGGACGAGATGCGCAGCCCCGTGATCGGCTGCGCCATGCGGCCCTTCACCTGGCTCGCCGGCCACTGGGCCTACGCCCTCGTGCAGTGCGCGGTGACGGCGTTCGCCGTCGTGCTGCTGTGGTCCCGCGCCTTGAAGCGCCGCGGCACGCTCGCGTTGGGGGCGGCGCTGCTCCTGTCGGGGGTCGGCCTGTTCGCGGGCTGGGTCATGGCGGACGTGTGGACGCTGACCGGGCTGATGGCGCTCTTCGTGGTCCTGGTCGAGTTTCACCCGGCCGCGGCCGTGCTGGCGGCCTTTGCCTGGGCCGCGCACTTCGGCAACTTTCCCGTCCTGGCCGTCACCGCCGTCGCGATGCTGCCCTGGGTGCGGGACCGGGTGCGCTGCGGGGTCCGGCTGTGCCTGTGCGTGGCCGGGGCGGTCCTCTTCGTCGTCGCGGCCAACCTCTTCGGCGGCACGCTCAAGTTCAGCGCGGGCAACGGGTTCGTCTTTCTCGCCGCGCGCGTGCTGCACGACGTCCCGGAGGTGCTCGACCTCAAGTGCGCCGAGTCCCCGGACTTCCTGCTTTGCGGTCGGCAGGCGGAGGTGCGCCGCTGGAGCGCCGAGAACCACCAGTCGTTCACCTGGGCCGGCGCCGAGCATCTCGGGCTTTCCTGGGCGGACTACAACCGCACGTGCCGGGAGCTGATCGTCGACGCCCTGCGCACGCTGCCGCGGCTTTTCCCGGAACACGCGTCGGCCATGGCGCGGAACGCCCTGCACCTGATGCTCCGCCCGGAGCTGTCGAACGGGTTCGAGACCTTCGGCCCGCACTCCTTCGTGGCGGAGGACCTGCGCATCGCGTTCCCCGAGGACGTGCGCCCCTACCTCGCCTCGGCCCAGGCGCGCGGGGTCCTCGAGCGCGTGCTCACGCGGCTGGACCTCCCGTTCACGGTGCTGGTCTGGCTGTCCACCGCCCTGTGCCTGGCTGCCGTCGTCGTCCGCCGGCAGGGGCTCGGCGCGGACCCCCTGGTCCTCCTGGCCCTCTTCGCCCTCGTGGCGCTGGCCGTCAACGCCCTGGTCATGTCCAGCCTGAGCGGCGTCTTCGGCCGCTACCAGGCGCGCCTCGAGTTTCTGCTGTTCCTGCCGGCGGCCGCCTTCCTGGAGAGCCTTCTCAAAGGGAGGGGCCAGCCGCCGCCCTCTTGACTCGGCCTGCCCCGATGGGTTAACTACAACGTCCTGTGTGGTTAACCGATATGGGGCACGCATGAAATCCGCCATCCTCCAGATGCTCCGGGACTCCGGGGGCCGTGCCGTTTCCGGCAACGCCATGTGCGCCCGCCTGGGCACTTCGCGCGTCGCGGTCTGGAAGCACATCCGCAAGCTGCAGGCGTCGGGCTACGGGATCGAGGCCGGCGCGCAGGGCTACCGGCTGCAGTCTTCCCCGGATGCCCTCTACCCGTGGGAGTTCCCCGGCCGCGAGGAGCGCATCGTCTACCTGCCCGAGACCCCGTCCACCATGGACGTGGCCCGCGCCATGGCCCGCGAGGGGTGCCCGGCGTTCACCACCGTGGTCGCCGGGCGCCAGACCCAGGGCCGCGGCCGGATGCGCCGCAAGTGGTTCTCGCGCGTGGGCGGGCTCTACTTCACGGTGGTGCTGCGCCCGCGCATTCCGATCCCCTGGAGCTCGCGCGTGAACTTCCTGGCCTCCCTCACGCTCGCGCGCATCCTGCGCGAGCGCTACGCGGTCGACGCGGGCGTCAAGTGGCCGAACGACATCCTGGTCGGGGGGTGCAAGCTCTGCGGGCTGCTCTCCGAGATGGAGACCGAGGGCGAGGAGGTCGGCTTCGTCAACGTCGGGGTGGGCCTGAACGTCAACAACGACCCGCCCGAGGTCGTCCCCCCGGCCGTCTCGCTGCGCCGGCTGATCGGCCGCGCGGTGCCGCGCCGCGACATCCTCGCGGCCTTCCTCGACGCGATGGAGGCGCGGGTGGCGGCCGAGAGCTGGGAGGGCGTGATCGAGGAGTGGAAAGCCGTTTCGGCCACGCTGGACCGGCCGGTGCGCATCGAGACCGCCCGCGAGACGATCGAGGGGCGCGCGGTCGGGGTCGACGAAAACGGCGCGCTGCTCGTGCGGACGGCCGATGGCGACGTGCGCACGGTCGTGCACGGCGACTGTTTCCAGGGGTGAGGGCCGCATGAGCGCAGACCGGACCCGTGCAGCGGAAGCCCGGGGAGACGCCCCCCCGCTGCGGGCGATCGTGCACGCCTCCCTCTTCGCGGCGCTGACCGCGGTGGGGGCCTACCTCTCGATCCCCATCGGCCCGGTGCCCATCGTGCTGCAGAACATGTTCGTCTTCCTGGCGGGGCTGCTGCTGGGCGCGCGCTGGGGGCTGGCGAGCGTGGCGCTCTACCTGCTGGCGGGGATCTGCGGGCTGCCGGTCTTCGCGGGCGGGACCGGCGGGATCGGCCGCTTCGCGGGCCCGACCGGGGGCTTTCTGGTCGGCTACCTCCCGGCCGTGGCGCTGGTCGGCTGGGCCGCCGGGCGGCGCAGCGGGGGCATCGCGCGCGATGTCGTCGCCATGCTGCTCGGCGCCGTCGCCCTCTACGCCTGCGGGGTGCCCTGGCTCGCGGCGGTGACCGGGTTGCCGTTCGAGAAGGCCCTGGCCGTGGGCATGGTCCCGTTCCTGCCGGGGGATGCCGTCAAGATCGCCGCCGCGGCCCTGATCGCCCGCTCCGTGCGGCCGCTCATGCAGCATTAGAAGAATGAATCCTATCATCCGCATACAGAACCTGACGCACCGCTTCCCCGACGGCACCCTCGGCCTGGACGGCATCACCCTGTCGATCGAAGAGGGGGCCTTCGTCGTGATCGCCGGCGCGAACGGCTCGGGCAAGACGTCGCTCCTGCGCCACCTCAACGGGCTGCTGCGCCCGACCTCGGGCACGGTCGAGGTGGCGGGCGTCTCCGTGACCGAAAACCCGCGGCAGGCGCGCGTGCTGGTCGGCATGGTGTTCCAGGACGCGGACGGTCAGATCGTGGGCGAGACGGTCGGCGAGGACGTGGCCTTCGGCCCGGAAAACCTGAAGCTGCCGCGGCCCGAGGTCGACCGGCGCGTGGCGACGGCGCTCGCCTCCGTCGGCCTGGCGCACCTGTCCGCGAAGCGGCCGCACCTGCTCTCGGGCGGCGAGAAGCGGCGTCTGGCGATCGCCGGGGTCGTCGCCATGCAGCCGCGCGTGATCGTGTTCGACGAGCCCTTCTCCAACCTGGACTACGCGGGCGTGCGCGAGGTGCTCGCGCAGATGGTGGCGCTGCATCGCGCCGGCCGCACGGTCCTCCTGACCACGCACGACCTCGGGAAGGTGGCGGCGCACGCCGACCGGCTGCTCATCATGCAGGCCGGGCGGATCGTCTGCGACGGGACCCCGCGGGCGACGCTCGCGCGGGCCGAGACCTTCGGCGTGCGCAGCCCGCGCGCGGCGGCCCTGGGGGTCGAGACCCTGTCGTGGCTGAGCTGAGCGCGCTCGCATACCGTCCGGGCGCATCCGCCCTGCACCGCCTGGACCCGCGCCTGAAGCTGCTGCTGGCCGCGCTCGCCTCCGCCGCCTCGCTGCACGGCGGCGTACCGGGGCTGGTCTGGGTCGGCGGCGTCCTGGTCGCGGGGGCGCTCTCGGCGCGCGTGCGGCCGGATGCCGCGGCCGGGGAGCTGCGGTGGCTCGCCGTCCTGCTGGCGTTCGTCTTCGCGGCCCGGGCCTGCGCAACCGACGGAACCCCCGCGTTCACCCTGCTGGGCGCGACGGTGACAACCGAAGGTCTGGTCGAAGGCGGTGTCGTCTGCCTGCGCCTCGTGCTGGCCTACCTCATCGGGGCGCTGATCGTGGCCACGACGCGCTCGTCCGAAATCAGGGCCGCCGTCCGCTGGTACCTGAAACCGGTGCCGCTGGTCCCGGCCGACCGGGTCGCGACCATGCTGGGCCTGCTGGTCCGGTTCGTGCCGATGATTCTGGAGGAATCGGCCCGCACGGCCGAGGCGCAGCGCGCCCGCGCGGTCGAAAACCGCCGCAACCCCTTGTACCGCCTGACCCGCATGGGGCTGCCGCTCATGCGCCGGATCTTCGCGGCCTCCGATCGGCTGACGCTGGCCATGGAGGCCCGCTGCTACACGGAAGCGCGCACCGCGCCGCAGCTGGCGACCGACCGCCGCGACTGGCTGGTCTTCGCCGCGGCCGTTGCCGCGCTGGCTCCGGGCCTGATCTGAGGCGTGCGCGGCGCGCGACCGGCCGCCCGCCGGCGGTTGTTTCCTGTTGACAAGACCGCACGCCAGGCACTATAAAAAGCCGCTTCTCGGGGGCCGTTAACTCAGGAGGTAGAGTATCTGCCTTTTAAGCAGAGAGTCGCTGGTTCGAGTCCAGCACGGCCCACCAGTTCGTTAAAGATGCTTTTCGTCCCCATCGTCTAGCCCGGTCCAGGACACCGGCCTTTCACGTCGGCAACAGGGGTTCGAATCCCCTTGGGGACGCCAACAATATCAAGTAAGTTACACTTTTTGCCACTGCCGTTTGGGGAGTTGACGGCTCCCCAGACGGCTTTTTATTTTCTGCTTCTGCTGGTTCCGATTCCTGAAGCACACGCGGGAACTCCACCACTTTCGCTTGCCCGGCTTCAGATCTTCCAAGGCCTCGCGGACTTTTTCCATCCGCACACTCCGAAGATATCGCTCCGTCGTGTTCGGACTATGGTGCCGCAAGATCGACTGGATCACCCCGATCCCATACCCCATCTTGAACAGGATGGAAGCGGACAGGTGCCGGATCGCATGGAAGCCAAAATTCGGAACGCCTGTGCGAACAGGCGCTGACCAGCTCGTGCAGAATCTCTGGCGCTTTCTTGGCCATCCCTTTTGTGATAAACAGAACCCTCGCTGCGGTTTTATAAAAAAACAAAAGGAACCCGATGATCAGCCTTTCCACAGAACCACAGTTCAGCGCCGAGGACATTTACGAAATCCCTGCAGGGGTCGGTAGGACCGATTTTGAGTTCGATACGAACCTGATCGATGTATGTCACCCACTTTTTCAGGGTTGCTACGACTCCCACGAGGTTCTATCAGTCGAACTTGTCCGCGCAGGGGTCATCAGGGATTCCGACATGAACCTTTCGACAAAAAGCGCCCTCATAGTTCGGTTCAAATCCCAAAGGGCTTCACAGACCTTTATCAAGCGGTTAAACACCTACGTGGGCAAATGCATCAAGCGGGGTGACATGGAGGCAGGAGCTCCACGGCCGAACTGACCCGGGATATCGACCAACTGTGAAGCCGATGGCTGCGAGCTGATCGGAGGTCTGGATCACAAGGTCGGGAGAAGGCCGATTCTTCCTGATTTCAGGGCAGCAGGGGGCTGATCGTGGCCCCGCGCTGACGGCTTTTTAGACGGCTTTTATTTCCACTACCTGGTTAGGCACAATCCTCAAGTTGTTGCAATGGAACTGATGCTGTCGTCCCATCCCGCTCACTGCCCGCATCCCCTGTGTCCAAACTTTGTGTTCTGCTGATGGCCGATCTGACCATTAATCTCGTCGCAAGCTAAAGACCGTCTCGAAACTGACTTGCCGAAATTAAAGAATCGGGCTCGAATATCCGAATCTATTACTGGTTGAGGGACCAAACGCATAAAAACAGGGGCGGCCCAACACCCCTCTCACGAAAAGCAAATTGAGGATCACGCGTCGATTAGGTCTTCAGAGGGGGCGATTCAGCGTTCTCCGTCCCGGCTTGCGATTGTCTCCTCCATACAACCCCGAATCGCGGCCTTGAGGTCTGCAGGCGGGCCGCTTTTGGTCAGATAAACAGCGGCTCCGGCATCGAGCATCGCTTTCGCTCGTTCCTCCTCCTGATAGAGAGACAACCCGATGATGGAGATGTCGGGATGCTGCCGGTGAATCACCCGCGTCGCATCAAGCCCGTTCATGCGAGGCATGCTGACGTCCATCAGAATTACATCCGGGAGCAGTTCTCCGGCCTGTTCTACCGCATCCTGACCGTCGCTGGCCTGGCCGACAATCTCAAAATCGGTCTCCTGACCCAGCAAGCGTGCCAAGCCCTCACGCATGACGGCATGATCGTCGGCGAGCAATATCCGGATCTTGCCATCCGATTTGATCAAGCGGTTTACTTCGGACTTGTCGATCTCCATCGGTTGTGCGTAGGGAACAGGCTCAAGCGGCTCCCTGACGGCGAGGGGGACTGCCAGAGTGAAACGGGCCCCCTTTCCCGGGGAGCTGTCGACCTCAAACCTCCCCTTAAGATGGCACACTCGCTCGCGGATGCTGCGCAGTCCGAAATTGCCATCATTTGCACCCGCGCGCGCGGGGTCAAACCCCACCCCGTTGTCGCTGACGGTTATCTGCAACGATCGCTCATCTCCCTGGGAAAGACCCACCTTCGCCGAAAGTGTTCCGGCGTGTTTCACCACATTCAAAAGCAGCTCTCGCACCGATTCGAACAGGAGCACTTTCACATCTTCGGTCAGGACGGGGGCATCCATCTGTATCACCAGGTCGACCTTCAACCCATGCTTTTCGGACATCCAGCGGGAAAGCCATTCCAGCCCCCCCAATAAACCGGTTTCATGCAGGCTGGGCGGGCTGAGTTCGGCCGCCAGTGAACGCGAGACCTTTATGGATTCGTTCAGGAGGTCTTCAACCTGGGCAGCAGCTTGCTTTAACGTGGGGTCAGGTGCCTGCTCGATGAACCCTCCCACCTGCAGCTTGGCTGCCACAAGATACTGCTGAAGGCCGTCATGCAGAATTTGCGCCAGGCGCTTGCGCTCGCGCTGTTCGGTCATGGTAAGCTGGGATGACAATATGCCGAGCTGTTCGGCTCGCTCCTTGAGCTCAGCCGTGCGCTCCTGCACACGCTGTTCCAGAGACTGGTTTGCCTGTCGAAGGGCTTCCTCGGCCTGCTTGCGCTTGGTGATGTCTCGAAAGACAAGCACCACGCCCAAAACACGCCCCTCTTCGTCTCGGATGGGCGCTCCGCTGTCGTCTATGGGTATCTCCCCGCCGCCTCTTTGAAGCAGCACCGTATGGTTGGCCAGCCCGACAATCATGCCGGTCTGGGTCACCTTTTTCACCGGGTCCTCCGCAACTGCTCGGGTGTGCTCGTTGACGATTCGGAACACCGCCTGAACCGGCTTTCCGGCCGCATCATCCATGCTCCAGCCGGTCAGCAGCTCGGCCACCTTGTTCATAAAAGTGATTCGACCGCCCGTGTCGGTTGCGATCACTGCATCCCCAATGCTGGCCAGGGTCACGGCCCAGCGCCTTTCGCTCTCCCGCAGAGCCGTTTCCCGTGTCTGCACCTTTTCGGCCATCGCATTGAAGGCCTCTGCCAGAGCCTGGAATTCTGAAACATGATTGATCGCAACCTTCGCAGGCTTTTCTCCACGCCCGACTGCACGTGCATGGGCGCCAAGTTCGGTTAGGGGGCTCGCGATTTTCCGGGAGAGGGCCAGGGCGATAAGGAATGCAGCAAACGAAACGGATAGAAACAGAAGAGAGCTTTTGGCCAGGGAGATAAGAATGGGCCGCACCACGTCCTCTTTCGGTTTCCCGGATGTCGCAGCCCAGCCGATGGGAGGCACCGGCGTAAAACCAACCAGCCGTTTCTTTTTCTCATAGGCGGCGTAAACGGTTGTTTTTACCTCGTGTCCCTTGAACACTTCCCTATACTCGGGATACTGCTGGAGCCAATTGCGCTCCTCCCATGTGGGGTTTATCGCAGGATGGCGATAGACCAGCATGCCCTTGTGATCGACAAGGGCAAGTCCGCCTCCCTGGCCTCTTTCAACCGCGAGCCGGGCGCTTAGATTGTCGGGAATGATCATGGCGACGACAACCCCAAGCAGGTTGCCTTTTTCGTCCCGAATACCGCGGGAGATACCAAAAACCGGTTGTCCGGTCGCCCTTGAAATGACAAGCTCGCTCACGGCCCATTCACGGCCATTGGCAATCTCACGAAAATATGACCGGTCGCTGTAATTTCTGCCGACGACCTCAGGATTGCCCGAATAGATCGCATCACCTGCCGGATTCATCCAGGTGTAATCGCGAACAGCGACATCGCCCTGGGAGGGGGTAAGGAGCCGAGTGATGTCCTGGGATGCCATCGGCTGCGAGGAGGTGATGGCAAGACCGATTACAAGCTCATGATGGGTAACATCCTCTACGAATGACGAGAAGGTATTTGCTACTGCGCGGGCGATTTCCAGATTTGCCTGAAGCTCCCCCGCCAGTCGAGCCTGATAACTGTCATAGTAGATGAACGCCTGAACAGCCAAGACCGGGATGAGAATAAACAGCAGAAGCATGACCAATCTGCTCTGAATGCTTTTCCCCATTTTCCCTTGCGGACCGGTCATTTTTGTTGTCCCCCGTTCATCACTGGATAGCCGGTGATTTCGCCCGGTTTCGGGTTCACACACCCGTTTGCATGTCTGTCTTGGATGGGTTTACGAGAGGGCGACGATGGCGCTCCCTTTCTTCGCCGGTCAGCCAGTTAATCGAGGCTGCACGGGGTCACATGTTGGGAGCTATATCGATAATGATGATTTTTCTAATTATCTCGGTTGTAAAGGGCTTGTCAATGCATCTCGTTGGGCCGGAGGATGGACTCGGCCCGGGTCGATGTGGTATCTTCAGCCTTCCCGAGATCCTTTTGGCCGTGCCTCATCGTATGATGAAATACATGGTTGACCCCATTCCCCGCTTTGAATGTTCGGGATACGGTGGCCACTAGCGATGATCGCGCCAAGGGGGTGCGAGGGACGGAAGGAGAAAACCGCGCGAATCGTCGCTAACGGGAAACACTCGCAGGGTCAGAGAAGAAAGGCCGGTCCGGATTTTTCGGTCATTGAAGGCGATTTGAAATCGAACTGAAATTTTCCCTGTGAACCCTTTTCCCTTAGAAAAATCATTCATGTTTGACGATGCTCATGAGGTGCCGCATGCAGGCGAAACCGGAGCTTAGAAAGAGCGAACGTTTTGACCATGGCGCCATCCTGAACTTGGGAGACGATCGCACGTTGTCTCCTTATTATGCCGTATCTCAGAACCTGAGCGAAACGGGCATGTATTTCAAGTCCCTGTTCGAGCTGCATCCAGGAGCCCATATTCGCATCCGGATGGATGATTATACCTTGGAGGATGATTATATTGCTGCCAGAGTCGTGTGGTGTAAAGAGTTGAAGGATTCTTCCACCTTCCGCTACGGCGTGGGCGTGGAGATCCTGCACGCGCCGGGGGATTCCGCCTTTAAGGCAGTCCGCCCGACCGCTCGACGAAAGAAAACTCCACATACGGAAGAGGGCGGGGTTGTGATTCACATGCGCCAAGGCTCTTGATGCAGCGTGAATTACGGGCGGCCACAACCCATTTCGAGGATCTTATCCGGAGGGGATAGAAGATGGAGACCGGCGGAAGAATCCTGGTCGTCGATGACAATGGCATTTTTCGAAACCTGGTTTCCACAATGCTGGCCCGGCTTGGGTACGACGTGTCCACAGCCGACAGCGGCGAGAGCGGGCTGAGCATTTTTCTTAAGAACAAATTCGATGTCGTCTTGTCGGACTTTGAAATGCCCGGGATGGATGGAGTGGCGTTTGCCCGCAGCGTCAAAAATAGCTCCCCCCTCACGCGGGTCGTCATCATGACGGGTTCTGATACGGGAACCGTTTTTTCCACCGAGAACCCCGCGGTGGACAAGGTGATTTCGAAGCCGTTCACCATGGAGGAGATAGGCGAGACGATCCGGAGCGTATCCGGCCAAGCGCTCTGCGCATAACCATGCCACGCGTTGCGGCTGCATGGTATGTGTGGCGGCATATGGATGGACGTCGGGCGTGTTGAGGTGATCCGATGCCTGTTTGCGCGCGAGAAATCCAGGCACCGGGATGTGCTCAGATTAAAATGGATTCAGGGTTCGTTGTTGCCGAAAGATTTCAGTTGGCCTCGAATTTCCCGCCATCAGCTTCTGCATCCGGATCTTTCAGGCCGTAAACACACTCGTCCAGATATTGTTTAACGACTTCCCAATCGCTGTTGTCCTCATCGTAGAGCTTTCTAAGAGTAATGCCCACATCAATGACGTTGGGAGTATATTCCTTAGCGACATATCTTAGGGCCCCGTAGACATCTTCAGCCTTATGTCTGTGCGAATCCTGCGCGCTGTAAACCAAAAATTTTTCGATTTTAGCAGGTGAGCCGTTAGCAAATTTACAGTTGCAAATAGCACCCTGTGTAGAAAGGTCGCGCGAAACATGAGATTCGCTAAAACTATCCTGGACCATATGCAGGAGTGTACCGAAAGCGAAATTTTTCAGGGAGCTGCCTCTGTAAGTTTGGTCGCCCATTAAAAACAAATTTTCTACTGTTGACTCGTGCCCTGGAAATAATTTTTTAAAATCGTTGATGGGGACATCTTTCAACTTCGTTCTGCCCTCGATTTTTCCAATGGCCACCTTGTATGCGAATTCAGCCCATATCAAAATCCATGTTTTTGTATCCTGAGCCCGATCGCCCACTCGGGATGCCATGGAGTGGAGAAACTGCATATCGCCGAAGTGGCTTCTGTTAAGCATCACGCCATTTCGGCTTGTGAAATATTTTCTGGAAGCCGCTTCGCCGGAGGCTCTGAATACATCCACCCAGCAATCGGATTTTCTCGGAAGCTTAATTGTTTCGTCCACACAGGTCGATTTAATCTCTTTGCCGTTAGGAAGAATGAATTTATCTTTCGCCATAAACGGGGGATTATCGTTCCAACGCGCTCCATCTATTACAGCTTTAGGAGCGAAATTCTTTTTTGCGCAACGTGTTTTGTCATCCCAGCTGTCATTGCATCCATAAATCCGTTGAGTTATCTCTTCATGGACAGGCTCGAGGAATTTTTCGACACCCATGTCAGCCAGTCTGGTCAAGAGCCGTTCTGCTTTCGATTCATCCAATTGGGCAAGTGCTCGGTCGAAATCCGTACCGACCGGCTGCATTTGGAATGCGGGTGCCGGGGAAGCAAACACAAAAAAGGAGATCGAACAAACGAGAAGCTTCGATACGTGTCGCATGTCAACCTCCTTTTTCGAATGTGGCGAGATGTTCCGGATTGGCCATGGCAGAGTTCCTGGCTCAGGTGGGATTGATAAAGACATAAGCGAGTTAGCCAAAGAAGGCAAGCCGCACGAGGTCGGGTGGCTATTTCAAGGGGATGGGTGTGATATCGGCGCCGGCGCAAAAATCTCCATACCGCTAAAGGCGGGAGAAGAATAACAAGAAAGGTCTGCAGTGCTGCGCTTAGTGGAGAGCACCTCGCCCCACGACGTCGAACGCCCTGGTGCCGCCGAAGCCCGTCTCCTCAGCCGGCCCGAAACGGGTTGCCCTCGCCGATGCTTCTAATGTAGGGTGATTTCAAGAAGTAATCGCACTCAGTTCGCCTGTGGCGAGTGGCATCCTCCCGCGATCCGAGCAAGGGAAAACTTTCCGTGCAACTGTGACCGCATCTGTCACTGCACCGGCTTATGCTGCCTCAGACACTATCGGAAACAGATGCCTCTTTTTGGCATTAAAGCTCCCGAAGGGAGGAAGGCGGCGAAGATGAAATTGAAAACCGGCCCAGCAATCCCCGTCGAGCATCTCACGGAGAAGATCTACCTCATCCGTGGCACGAAGGTTATGCTCGACAGGGACTTGGCAGGCCTTTACCAGGTCGAGACCAGGGCCTTGAAGCAGGCCGTCCGGCGCAACATCGAGCGCTTTCCCCCGGATTTTATGTTCGAGCTCACCGCAGAGGAGCTGCAAAATTGGAGATCACAGTTTGTGACCTCCAATGAGGCGAAAATGGGGCTACGGCACTTGCCCATGGCATTCACCGAGCAGGGCGTGGCCATGCTTTCCAGCGTGCTGCGCAGCGAACGCGCCATTCAGGTGAACATCCAAATCATGCGCGCTTTCACCCGGTTGCGCCAAATGCTGGCCGGCTACGATGAGGTGAGAAACAAAATAGAGGAGATGGAGGAAAAATACGACCAGAGCTTCCAGGTCGTGTTCGAAGCCATTAAACGGCTTCTGGAAGTCGAGGCGCAGCCGAAAAGACGGATCGGCTTTACCGGAGAGAAGGCCGTCTCCACAGGGACCAAAGCGGGGGAAGCGGTGAAAAATTGTTCCTGAACGCCGAGGCTTCAATGGCCCGTTGAAGTGGCACCCTGCCGCGACCCCAACGAGCGAAAATTCTTCGTGCCGCCGTGGCCGGAACCGTCGCGGCGGCGTGTCAGGTCGAGATCATCGGGGCCGGAAGGCATGTCAATCAGCGCGGAAAGGAAAGCGCCATGACGGATCGTCGCGATGACATCGCGGCCGAGCTCGAGCGCGGGCTGGCCGAGACCGTGTCGTTTTTCAGGTCGCTGAGTCCGGAGCAGCTCCGGACTCGGCTCTACCAGGACGGGGCCCAGTGGACGGTGCAGCAGGTGCTGGCGCACTTTGCCGTGATCGAGCGCTCCATGCACCGGCTCTTCGCGGACATCCTGGCCGGCGGCCCGGGCGCGCCGTCGGACTTCGACGTCGACCGCTACAACCTCACCCAGACCCGCAAGCTCGATGGCCTTTCGCTGGACGAGCTGATCGAACGGTTCACCGCCGTGCGCCGGGAGACCATCCGCATCGTCCGGGAGATGCAGGAAGAGGACCTCGACCGCGAGGGCCTGCACGCGTTCCACGGCAAAGGCAAACTCGACCGCTTTATCCGCTGGGCGTACGAGCACGTTCGGATTCACGCGGAGGACATCCGCAAGGAACTGGAGAAAACCGCGCGCTAAGGGCAGATTGCATGGGCAATGACTCTGACGAAGGCCTGATTGCAAGGCCAGGGCAGGCCTTGTATGACCTTTGGCGAATGTCTCGTCTCTGTCCCCTTCTTCTGGAGAAGTCTTTGATTCACCCACTGCAGGGAGAGCCGATCGGCGTTCGCCACGGTAAATTGCGGGTTTCGACCGGCCGCAGGGAATATTCACGAATGCGCCATGCCGGTAAATTCATCCGGCGTATCTGGAAATTCGTGAAAATTGTGATAGTCTCGGCGGGTCAGAGCGAATCTGCTCAATACTATAAACAATCACCTTTCTAATTGCTGATAGGCCGCGGACGAAGGAGACGTTGTGGTCGGAGCACCGGCAGCCCGGCATCGGGCACAATCCCTCGGGGAGGAAATTGCAAACAGCATCAGCCACGGCACGGGGTTCCTTGCCGCGTTGATCGCCCTGCCGGTGCTCGTGATCGGCGCTGCTCGGCACGGCGCGGCAGCCATCGTCGGCGCAGGGGTCTTTGCCGCGACCATGGCGCTCCTCTACCTCACCTCGACGCTCTACCACGCGCTGGCGCCGAATCGCGCCAAGCGTCTTCTTCCAGATTCTCGACCACGTTGCGATATACCTCCTCATCGCCGGGACCTACACGCCTTTCACACTGGGCGTTCTCTGGGGGCCCTGGGGTTGGACGCTCTTCGGGCTCATCTGGGCCCTCGCCGCGGCCGGAATTGTACTCAAATCGGTCGGAGGAGTTCGATACCCCCGGATTTCGACTGGGTTCTACGTGGTCATGGGATGGTTGATCCTGGCCGCGGCAAAGCCGTTGTGGCACGCGATGTCCGGGTGGGGTCTCTTTTGGCTCGCGGCAGGCGGTGTCATGTACACGGCGGGGGTTGGATTCTATGCCGCCAAGCGGATGCGGTACGCCCATTTTGTGTGGCACCTGTTCGTACTCGCGGGCACGGCGTGTCACTTCATTGCCGTGCTGCGGTACGCGGCCTGACCGGCGCTTTTGCGCTGTGGCCACGAGCCTCACCCTCCCGCGGAATTGTACCGCACCCAAGGCCGGCTCGCGCAGGCCGAGTCACCTTGCAACCCTACCGGCAAACCGGCTTCTGAACTTTTTTGAGACTGCTCATTGTTATACCGGTATTGAGAGCAAGGGTCTTGATTGAACTCCTCGGCAGGCAGGGAATCGGCATCATGAGAAAAGCGCTTTTTTGTGCCGTGATTGGTTTTCTATTAATTTCACCGTCCACCCTGTTTGCTGCGACTCTCCTCTGCGACGATTTCAGCGGGAATATGGTGAGTCCCGGCAAGTGGCATATTCCAACCTGGGTGTCGCCAACCGATGGAACCGTCGTCGGCCTGACTCAGTTCAGGTTTACTCAAAGCTCTCCGCTTCCGGCGGTCGATAACGGCAACGCGATCATTGCGGTCGAATCCTATAATCCGACTTCGTTTTCTTTCTTGGGCACGGATCTGAGGAGTAATCAATCGTTCGTCTTGGAGGAAGGGATCCACATCACCGTACGCGCTAAAATGAATACTACCATGCCCGGCATCGTCGGAGGCATCTTCTTGTTTGCGCTCAAGCCGGGAAGCACAACGTATCATGATGAAATCGATTTCGAACTTCTCACGAATTCGCCCAATGGAGCCCAAACCAACATTTACAGTAACGAAAAACTAGGCACGGGGAATGTACAATTCGTACCTTACGCTTCCGGGTCGATAACTGACTACCACACATACGAAATTATTTGGCAACCCAACCAGGTATCCTGGTTCATAGACGGTAATTTAGTCCGGACAGACACAAGTCATGTCCCGACCGGACCCATGAATTTTCACCTCAACATCTGGGTGCCCGACCCCGGGTGGCCCGAAGCATACGCCCCCTATTTAAAGCCCACCACATCGGCAAGCTCCAACCAGATTTTTTCGATGAGCGTCGATTCGGTTAATATACAGTCCATTGCACCGCCGCCAGGGGCGTCCGGCTCGGCGCCTGCCCCGCCTCTTCCGCTTTTGGATAACACCCCATAAATATGGGCCAACATGAGGGCCCCGCCCAAGGCCTCCGCAAGACAGGATCGGGCCAGCCAAAATCAGCGCTGGGCGTTGGGGAAAGAGTTCGAGGAGTGCTTTTGAACCTTGGACGGCCTTTTCAGCTCTGAAAAGGGGCGTCCAGGAAAAAGTCCCAGCCCTGAGCATTTCCCTTATGTAAATGAGGCCTGCCCTCTATGGACAGGCCTATATATTTCTTAGACAAATAGCCCATCTCGAGCGGCAGAGAGGGCGGTGCCCCCGGCTTATTTCCCGGACCGCTTTGCAGAGGGGAAGAGATACTGCGGCAAAACCGAAAGATCTTACATTCAGGGCGGTGGTGTTTCCGGCACCGATCGGCACGCCGGCCTGCCAAAGCTGAGGGTCAGCGCCTCGGTGGAAAATTATTTCGATTTAGCCAGGCTGATTCGAAGCCTTCAGAGACTTGAGAGCGAACCTTGCGGATAGAATGCACTTCAGGCAAGGCTCAGGCCTGGAAAGGAGGTGGCATAGCCCCGGCGGGCATTTCTGAAAATTAACTCCTAAACTTTATTGGAGGAAGCCATGAACAGAAAGCCCATTGCATTCATCGTCGCCGCGATCTTCTCGGTGGTGCTCGCGGGCAGCGCCCTGGCAGAAGATATCAATGCCTACATGGGCACCTCTCCGGACAACAATGCCAAGATCGTCCAGTTCATCAAAGACAAAACGGGAATTACCGTCAACCAGACCTTCCAGTCTTTCGGGGAAATCGAGGCTCGTGCCAAGGCCGAAGCCCCGAATTTCAACGCGGACATGATCATCGGCTGCGGCTCGCCGCTTGCCTTTATGGCCAAGAAAAACGGCTGGGCCGATCCATATAAGTCCCCGGCCTGGAAGGGTGCCCAAGACGTATATGTGGATTCACAGGGCTACTGGTACAACATCGGCAATTTCTCCTTCGTCCTGGTCGGAAACAAGGACCGGCTGGCCAAGGCGGGACATTCCATGCCAAAGAGTTGGAAGGACCTGCTGGAACCGAAATGGAAGGGTGAGATTCTGATGCCCTCGCCGCTGAGTTCGGGGACCGCGAACATGATGAGATTCTCCTGGCTGGCACTCTACGGGGACGATGAAGGCTGGAAATTCCTCGAAGCCCTGGACAAGAACATCGCGTATTACACCCGGAGCGGCAATGCGCCGACGGATCTCGTCGGCAGGGGAGAATTCACGCTGGGCATCACTTCGGACGAGAACGTCAAGAAACGCATCGATGATGGCTATCCGTTGATCTGGTCGATTCCCGCGGAAGGGACCGGCTATGACGGCACCTTCGCCCTGATCTTCAAGGGAACTAAAAAACTCGCGGTTTGCAAAAAGGTCATCGACGTGCTGGGCACGCAGGAATTCAGCGCGCTCATGGCCGGGATCGGTTATTTGACGCCCCGGCCGGCGCCGAACGCCCTCTACGGCAAGACCCCGCCCAAGTACATCAAACTGGACCTGGGCAAGGCGGCTGAAGACAGACCGAAGAACAACGAAATCTGGAAGCAAAAATTTAGAACAGATTTTAAATAATGGGGTTGCACCCTTGGGTGCCCCTGAGAGAAGAAAGATGGCAACCGCAGAAGGGTCCGTCAAATTGCAGGCGCGCAGCGGCAGGAGGGCAAAGGATTTCCTAAATGCAAACCTGACCAACATCCTTGCCGCCTTTTTATTTCTGCTGCTGGCCTTCTTTCTCCTCTACCCCATCATTGCAGTTCTCCTCAAAAGCCTCCGGGGACCGTCAGGATTCACGCTGGAATATTTCCAGGCCTTTTTCAGCAAGAGCTATTATTTTCAGTCGTTGTACAACACCCTTTTGCTAGGGGCGATCAATACCGTGATCTGTCTCGTGATCGGATTCTGTCTCGCCTATATGACGACACGGGGACCATGGATTCTGAGAAAGCCGCTGAAGATCATCACCCTCATCCCGCTGATCGCCCCCCCGTACCTGTTTGCCCTCTCCCTGATCATCCTGCTCGGCCGCAACGGTCTCGTCACCCGGATGTTCGACCTCCACTGGCAGCTTTACGGCTTCAGCGGCGTCGTTATCTCTCAGACGCTGGCCTTCATCCCGCTCGCTTACATGATGATCGAAAACACGCTGATGTCGCTCAACCCTAACCTTGAGGAGAGCGCTTCCGATATGGGGGCGTCGGAGACGACCATTCTCCGGACCATAACCATCCCGCTGCTCGCCCCGGGGCTGCTCAAGGCGGCGCTGCTGATCTTCGTCATGACCATCGCCGAGTTCGGCAACGCCGCTATCCTGGGGGGGCGAACCCCTTTCCTCGCGCCGGACACGTATACGGTGATCACCGGGGAATCCGATTTCAACATGGGGAGCGTTCTCTCCGTCGTCCTGATCGCCCCCTGCATCCTTATTTTTTTCATTCACACCTACATGTTGGAGGGAAAGAAATTCACGACGATCGGAGGGAAACCGGTTGCTTCGGAGCCGCGAAAAATCAGCCCGCTGATCAAGGTTCCATTCATCATCATCTCCGCGGGCGCCGCCGGGGCGATTTTGGCCTGCTTCGGCGTGGTGTTAGTGGCATCCTTCTATAAAATCCTGGGGGTCACACACAACGCCGTTCTGTCCAACTACCTTGATTTTACTTCAAACCGCGCGATTTATAACAGCATCCGCGTGAGTTTCGTGGCGGCCGTCATCGGCGCCATCATCGGCGTCCTCTTGGCATACGTCATCGTCCGGGGGAAATTTTTCGGCCGCACGTTCATTGAAATGATTTCCCTCTCCGGATTCGCCCTTCCCGGGACGGTCCTCGGTATCGGTTATCTCCTCGCCTTCAGCGCCCCGCCCCTCCAGTTGACGGGTGGGATCATGATCCTGGCCTTGAACTGCGTCTTTCGTTTCCTTGCCGTCGGCGTGGAGGCGGGGATCAGCAAGCTCCACCAGATTCACATCGAGATCGAAGAGGCCTCAGCGGACCTGGGCGCCAGTTTCCTCACCACCTTCTACAAGGTCGTCTTGCCGATCATGTTCCCGGCCTTCATTGCGGGTTTCATCTACACCTTCATGACGGCGATCGTCTCGCTGAGCGCCGTCGTCTTCCTCGTCAGCCCGGGATTCGATCTGGCCTCTGTCAAGATCTTCGACGCCGCCATCTATGGCGAAATCGGTATCGCCTCCGCCACGACAATGAAACTGGTGCTGATCGTCATGATCTGCGTGCTGATCCTAAACTTCATCAGCAAAAAAACAAGGCTGGGCGGCAGCATGAAAAAGTCGGCAGCCGTATGACGACGAGCGGGGTCGCCGGAAATATGGACAGGCGCAAAGACATATCACCGATGCTGATTCTGAAGGACATCCACAAGTTTTATGGAAAAAACGAGGTCCTCAGGGGGGTCTCCCTGGAAGTGCATAAGGGAGAGCTGGTTACATTCGTCGGGCCGAGCGGCTGCGGAAAGACGACGCTGCTGCGCGTCATCGGCGGTTTCACCGAAGCCAGCTCCGGGGATATCATCCTTGACGGTCAGCGGATCAACGATCTTCCTCCGAATCTGCGGGATACGCGGATCTGCTTTCAGAACTACGCCCTCTTCCCCCACATGAACGTGGCGGAAAACGTCGGCTACGGCTTGAAAATCAACAAGTGGCCCAAGACCAGGATCGAGGCGAGAGTCAGGGAACTGCTGGAGATGGTCGAACTGCAGGAGTTCGGAGAGCGCATGATCGACCAGCTCTCAGGAGGTCAGCAGCAGCGCGTCGCCTTCGCCCGGGCGCTCAGCCTTGAACCGAAGGTGCTTCTACTGGATGAGCCGCTTTCCAATCTGGACGCCAACCTGCGGATGGTGATGCGCCAGGAGATTCGGAACATCCAGGAGCGCATACAGATTACGACCATCTTCGTGACCCATGACCAGTACGAGGCCATGAGCATATCGGACCGGCTGGTCGTCCTGCACAAAGGGACGATCCAGCAGATCGGTTTGCCGGTGGATATATATGAGCGCCCCGCCAACGAGTTCGTTGCCGGTTTTGTCGGGTACGTCAATTTCCTCGAAGGCCGGGTGGAGTCCATCCATCCTGAAACGAATACCGCCTGCGTCACGACCGAATTCGGCCGGTTGGAGCTGGACCACGACCAGACGGAAATCGTCGCCGGTGAGCGGGTCCTGTTGGTGATCCGGCCTGAGGCCGTTTCACTCTCGCCCTGGAACAGGGGCGAAAGCCAGAACACGTTCCACGGAATGGTCCAAAGCCAGATGTACGCCGGCAGCCTCGCCAAGTACACGGTGAAATTCGGCCAGAAGGACATGGTGATCGATCACTACAACCCGATGGGATGCAGGAAGTACGGGAAGAACGAAAAGGTCAAAGTCACCATCCCCCGCAAAATCCACATGCTGAGTTTGAAGGCATAGTGCTTCCACAACGGATCTCCGAGTTGATGATCCCCAGGGTGATCGCCATCCCGCAGACGGCGGTGGTGATGGACGCCTGCGATTTCTTCGTCCTGCTTATCTCGTGTAGTGGTCTCCGCGCCTGCGTTTCCCTTGCATGGGAGCCGGTATTGCAAAGAAATTATGAATCCCCTATTTATGGCCCGCTGCGGATCGGCGTTGCAGCGCCCACCTTACTATTGTCTCAACCGGGATTGGATGCGTGATGCGGATCATTGCCAGGATTCTTTTGGTCGTTCTGCTGCTGTCCCTCCCGTTCATGCAGACCCTGTTTGCCGGACAGCCGAAAGAGACGAAACGGGTCCTGGTCCTGTACAGTGAAGACAAAGCGCACCCCGCTCACGAGTTGACCGACCAGGGGATCCGCTCGGCCTTCCGTTCGAACACGCTGTTCGACGTCCAGCTGTACGAGGAGTATCTAGATGTTACTCGATTCAGGGGTCCCGCCAATGCCCAGGCATTTGCCGATTACCTGCGCCGCAAATACGCCGGGATAAAGATCGACACCATCATCACGGTCTACCCCGCCGCTGCGGATTTTCTCCTGAGGGAAGCCTTCGATGTTCTTCCCGGAACACCAATCGTGGCCAGTCAGGTGAGCCGGGCTTATGCCGCGATGCTGAAAGAGTCCTTCCCGCACCGCGCGATAACCGGCACGGTCATGGGGGACAACGCCAGCGGCGTGCTGGATGCAGCCATTCGAATGCGCCCCGGTACCAGGCGTGTCGCCATTGTGGGCGGAACCGCTCCCAACAATGTCTACAGCGAGCTGGTATTTCGCAAAGGCCTCGAGCCATATCAAGAAAAGATCGAGCCGATAGACCTGACCAGACTCTCGATGGGGGAGACCCTGACCCGGGTGGGCTCGCTTCCCCCGGACACCATCGTCCTCTATGCGTCTATCTCGAGTGACGGCGAAGGCCGGAGCTTCGTTGCCCGGGAAGCACTCGCCGACATCGCCCGGGCTGCCAACGCGCCGGTCTTCGGCCTGTACGATTCCTTCATGGGCTTCGGCATCGTGGGCGGGCGGCTGGTGAGCTGGGAGCAACAGGGGAAAGAAGCAGCCGGCATGGCGCTGCGGGTCATGCGTGGGGAGCCGGCGGCATCCATCCCCTTCGGAGGAGAGCAGGCATACGTCGACCTCTACGACTGGCGCGAGCTCAAGCGCTGGAACATCCCCGAATCTGCTGTTCCCGCCGGCAGCGAAATCCGTTTTCGGGCGCCTTCCCTGTGGGAAGAACACCGGCAAGCCATTATCGGCGCGATCGCCTTAATGGCAATCGAAACCTTCCTCATCCTCGGACTCGTGATAAACCTGCGCAGGCGCCGGTTGGCCGAACGATCTTTGAGCGAGAGCGAAGCGCGCCTGAGCCTGGCAGCGGCATCCGCAAACGCCGGCCTATGGAGCATGTCTACCATTACCGGGCAGGTCTGGGCCACCGACGAAATCCGGGAGTTGTTCGGCTTTCCCCCGCACGAGGATTTGAATTTCGAGAGTTTCCTCAGGCGCACCCACCCCGAGGATCGCGAACGGGTTCAGCGGACCGTGCAGCAGTGCATGCAATCAGGAGAGGAACTTGTCGTCGAGTACCGTGTCCAGCGTGACGACGGGAGTGTGCGCTGGGTCGCCTCTCGCGGCCGCCTGCGGCAAGCGAAGGCCGGAGGGCCAGAAAATATGATGGGCGTGTCCGTAGACGTCAGCCAGCGTAAGGAAACCGAGGAAACCTTGCGCCGCAATGAACAGGACCTCCAGAATCTCGCCGGAAGGATTATCAACGCCCAGGAAGAAGAGCTCAGGCGGCTTTCCCGGGAAATCCACGACGATCTGACGCAACGGCTCTCGGCTCTGGCCCTGGATGCGGCGCTGATCGAAAAACAGCTGGACCCCTCGAACCATCGAGCGGCCAAGGACCTCAAGGGCCTGAGGGCCAACCTGGCCGAGGTGGCCGACGAGGTCCATGACCTCTCACGCCAGCTTCACCCATCCATCCTCGATGACTCTGGGGCTCGTTCACGCCGTCCAGGCGGAATGCGCCGCCTTTATCAAGAAAACCGGAATCGAATTGTCCTTCGTGCCCGCCGACCTCCCGGAACCGCTCTCCCAGCCGCTGGCGCTCTGCCTCTACCGGATCATCCGCGAGGGGCTTCAGAACATTTTCAAACATTCAGGGACGGTCGAGGCCTCTATCACGCTCCGGGGCCTTGCCGACGGGATCCACCTTGTGATCCAGGACAAGGGGGTCGGGTTCGACCCCAATGCGGTGAAACGGAAGGCCGGCATCGGCCTGTCCAGCATGCGGGAGCGGGTTCGGCTCATGAACGGCACTATAGCGTTCGAATCAAGCCCGGGAGGCGGCACCGTGATCAAGGTTATTATTCCGGCAGGGGGGAGGGCATGAGCAAGCCGCGGCTGCTGATAGCTGACGACCACCAGATGTTCGCCGAGGGGTTGAAGCGGCTGCTCGGCGCGGACTTCGAGGTGGCCGGGGTCGTCCGGGACGGTCGGGAGCTGGTGACGGCCGCGGAAAAGCTCCGCCCCGATGTCATCGTGGCGGACATCTCCATGCCGATGCTAAACGGTATCGAGGCCGTGCGGCAAATCAAGAAGACGCATCCGGGGATCAAGGTCGTGTTCCTCACGATGCACCCCGATGTGGCCTATGCCGTCAGTGCCTTCAAGGCCGGCGCCTCAGGCTACGTGCTGAAGCACTCCGCGCCCGACGAGCTCATCACGGCCATCCGGGAAATGCTGCAGGGCCGAACCTACGTGACTCCGTTGATCGCCGGGAAGCTGCTGCACGCCTACGAAACCGGCACGCACGCCGATTCCGACCCCGCCTCGGCCCTTTCGCCGCGCCAGCGAGAAGTGCTGCAGCTGCTGGCAGAGGGACGTTCGGTGAAAGAGATTGCCGCAATATTGAACATCGCCGCGAAAACCGTGGAGTACCACAAGTACCGGATGATGGAAGACCTCGGCATCAAGACCGCGGCGGAATTGATCCGGTACGCGGTGAAACAAGGCATCGCATGACCTTGATTGTAACTGCTCAGGTGGCGAGGGTTCGGGGTTCAGGGTTCAGGAAAGAGGCCGTTGCCGGGGACTGATGGCCGGCGGCCCCAATCGTCCATGCGGGAGGATAGAGCCGGCTTGACCGGCGGCGTCTTAAAAAGAGAATGCGATGAGAGTCGACCAATTCTGTGCTTAAGACACTTTTATGAACCGCAATCCAATTTTAGTCCTGCTGGTAAAAATAGTCCCCCGAACTGGGATTTCTCCTAGTTGACCTTCCACCGCATTGCGCTACCCTCTCTCTGAACATTCCCTTCCGACCCCATTCTCAGCATCCAACGTGCCGGCTGCCCTAAGTCGGGGAGCCCCGCACCCACGCAGAGGTGATCTTTGGCCCCCAGACGAATACTGCTCGCCGAGACTCATCCGGCATTCGTGGGAGTCGTCCGCCTGATCCTGAAGGACACGATGAGCTCCATGCTCATGGTGGCGGACGAGGCCTCCTTGGTCGAAGCCGTTGCCGGTGCGCAGTTCGACCTCGTCATTGTCGATCTGTCGTTTCCCATTCCAAGATCGGTTTTTGAGTGAGCGCTGAATAGGGCTAAAAAAAATCCTCCTTATTGGGGTAAGGTTGTGATCGCCAAACCAACAACCCGAACCCGGCAAAGGAGGATGGCCCTATGGTACGGTATGCGAACCTGTTCAGTCAACTGATCGCGGTGGTCAACCGGCAGCGGTTTCACGAACTCGTCTACCGCCATCGATCCGAGCGTTACGCCAAGGGGTATTCGTCCTGGGATCATTTTGTGGCCATGCTGTTCTGTCAACTCGCCCAAGCCAAGAGTCTGCGGGAGATCAGCGGCGGCTTGGCCAGCGCCCTGGGCAAGCTGCGCCATCTGGGGGTAAGCTCGACTCCCAACAAGTCGACCCTGGCGTACGCCAATGCCCATCGGCCATGGGAGCTGTTTGAGAGCCTGTTCTATCAGGTGCTGCAGCATTGCCAGACAGACTCCCCGGGCAAGCCAAAACGCTTTCGGTTCAAGAACAAACTGCTGAGCATGGACAGCACCACCATCCCGCTTTGCCTCAGCCTTTTCCCCTGGGCCCACTTTCGCACCACCAAGGGGGCGATCAAGCTGCATATGCTGCTGGATCACGATGGATATCTGCCCAGCTTTGCCTGCATCAGCGACGGCAAGAAGAGCGATATCCCGGTAGCCCGCAGCGTGAGCTTTGCCAAAGGTTCCATCGTGGTCGTAGACCGCGGCTATACCGACTTCGGGCTGTTTGGCCGATGGACGGAAGACGGCGTCTTCTTTGTCACTCGGCAAAAAACCAATGCTGATTACATCGTGGTGGAGCGCCGTGAGGCCTCGGCGGCCCATATCGTTGCCGACGAGATCATCGAGCTCACCGGATTAAAATCCCATGCGCAATGCCCGCACCCCTTGCGCCGCGTGGTGATGTGCGAGCCGGACAGCGGCGAGGTGCTGGTGTTTTTGACCAATCACCTGCGGCTGGCGGCCAGCACCATCTGCGCGATTTACAAAGACCGCTGGCAGATCGAGACCTTCTTCAAGGCACTCAAGCAGAACCTGAAGGTCAAGACCTTCGTGGGCACCAGCGAAAACGCCCTGCGCATCCAGATTTGGACAGCATTGATCGCGATGCTGCTGATCAAGTATCTGCAGTTCAAGGCCCGGTTCCGATGGTCGCTGTCGAATCTGGTGGCCTTTCTGCGCTGGAATCTGTTTACCTACCGCAACTTATGGGATTGGATCCACAGTCCCTTCGACACCGTTGCGCTGCAACCGGGCCCGGTTCAGAAACCGTTGCCGTTCAGCGGTCTTGGACAGCAGGCGTTGAAAACGACAACCTGAAATCCGGAAAGCGGCATCGACTACTGCAACCTGCTGTTATGACAACGAGCCAAAGCCTGTCCTAAAACTATTTTGGACAGATCTTCGGGGGAGAACGTTGCCAGGCTGCTTCAGAGATTGGACCCCGGCCTCAAGGCTATCATCCTGAGCGTCCATGACGAAAGGACGGTGGTGCAAGAATGCCTGGCCGCCGGGGCGAAAGGTTTCGTCCTCAAGCGTTCGGCATCCACCGACCTCCTGGCAGCCGTGGAAGCGGTTCTAAAGGGGGATACTTTCATCTCGCCCGCTATTTCGCACAAACAGGAAATCTGACCCCGTATCCAAGTAACCCGAATCAGATGGAAGGAAAGACCAATGATCACAAGAAAGGCAGTTCACCTGATGGTCGCATCGGCGATGGTGCTGATGTTCATGGGCCTTACGGCCTGCTCGACGGCCCCGATTTCGAAGTCCGACAAGGAGCAGCAGCAGGACTCCGTGCGCGACATGGCCGGCAAGACGCTGTCCCAGCTCTACACGAAACACCCGGCTGCAAAAGAGGCCGTTGCGAAAGCGGCGGGCTACGCGGTTTTCAGCGACTTCGGCTTCAAGGTCTGGACGCTGGGCGGGGCTCGCGGCAAGGGCGTGGCGGTGAACAATGCCACGAAACAGGACACCTTTATGGAGATGCTGGAATTCCAGCCCGGGATGGGTTTTGGAGCATCTAAGTTCCGGGCCGTTTTCATCTTTGAAACGGCAGATGCGTTCAACAGCTTCGTTAATTCCGGCTGGGAGTTCGGGGCCAACGCGATGGCAGACGCCAAGACCAAGGCCGAGGGCGGGGCGCTCGCCGGCGCCGTCACGGTGTCGAAAGGCGTGAAGTTGTTTCAGCTCAACGACGAGGGCGCCATCGTCGGCGT
>CAWHEZ010000045.1:0-79156 GCA_963828345.1 uncultured delta proteobacterium | reverse complement strand
GGACCCGCCGCGGTGGAGGCCGTCTTCGAGGCCGACACGCGGCGCTTCTGCTGCACCGGTTGCCGCCAGGTCTACGCGATCCTGCTGCAGACCGCCGGCAGCGCCGACCCCGAGCTCTTCCGCCGCTCGGAGCTTTTTCGCCGCTGCCGCGAGAACGGCATCATCCGCGGGCCGGAGTCGGCCCCCGCTGCGAGCGGCCCCGCGACGAGCGAATCGGACGACCCGAGCCTCGAGCTGACGCTCACGATCGACAACCTCCGATGCCCGGCCTGCGCCTGGCTGATCGAAGTCGTGCTCGGCCGCACCCCCGGGGTGCGGTCGGCCGTCTGCGGCTTCGCGACCGACCGGCTGCAGGTCCGCTACGATCCCATCACGATCGACCCCGTCCGGCTGATGGAGACGCTGCGCCGGTACGGCTACCGGGCCACCCCGCCCGGGGATGCGCCCGGCCGGGACGCGACGCGCCGCGAGTGGGCCCGCTTCGGGGTGTCGGCCTTCCTCGGCATGAACGTCATGATGCTCTCCTGGGCGCTCTACGTCGGCTTCTTCAGCCACCTCGGCGAGGAGGCCGTCGCGAGCCTATCCTGGCCGATGGCGGCGATGGCGGCCGTGGTCGTGGGTTACGGGGGCGCCCCCTTCCTGGTCCAGGCCTGGCGCGGGGTCGCCCGCTCGGCTTTCGGCATGGACCTCCTGGTGGCGGTGGGGGCGCTGAGCGCCTTCGGGCTGAGCACCGTCAACCTGCTGGCCGGCAGCCTGCATCTCTACTACGACACCGCCTGCATGCTGGTGACCCTCGTGCTGCTGGGCCGCCTGCTCGAGCGCCGTGCCAAGGGCGAGGTGCGCGCGGGGCTCGAGACCCTGCTGGCGCTCATGCCGGGCAAGGTCTGTCTCGTGGAGGAGCGCTTCCCGGTGGGCCGCTACGTGGCGACCGACCAGCTCGCCGCCGGCGACCTCTACCGGGTCGCGGAAACCGAGATCGTGGCTGCGGACGGCGTGGTGGTCAGCGGGCAGGGGACGGTCGACGAGGCCTCCCTCACGGGCGAGCCCAAGCCGTTCGTGAAGCGGGCCGGCGACCCGATCCGCAGCGGCAGCCGCGTGCGCCGGGGCACCTTCACCATCTGCGCGGGCCAGGTCGGCCCCGAATCGACCCTCGGCCAGATGATCGCGCTGATCCGCCGCACGCTCGACGGCCGACCCCCCGGCGAAGACCGCACCGAGGCCGTCCTGCGCGGGTTCGTGCCGGCCATCCTGCTCCTGGCGATCCTCACGGGAGTCTGGGTGTGGGCGCACGGCGCGGGGACGGAGGCGGCGGTGATGCGCGCGGTGGCCGTGACCGTGATCGCCTGCCCCTGCGCCCTCGGGATGGCCATCCCGCTCGCGCGCGTGGCCGGCGTCGCGCTGGCCGCCCGGCGCGGGATGCTGGTGCGCAGCTTCGAGGCCTTCGAGCGCGCGCGGGCGGTCGACACGGTCGTGCTCGACAAGACCGGCACGGTCACCAGCGGGGACTGGCGGCTGCAGGAGATCCTGCCCTGCGGGGACTTCACGCGGGAGAAGGCGCTCGCGCTGGCGGCCGGGCTCGAGCAGGGGGCCGCCCACCCGATCGCCGCCGAGCTGCGGCGCGAATCCCAGGAGCGGCGGCTGCGGCCGGAGCGGGTCAAGGTCGTCCAGGCCGAGGAGAGCGGCGTCAGCGGGCTGTGGGAGGGGGTCGAGGCGAAGATCGGCTCGGGCGCGTTTCTGGCCGAGGAGTTCGCCGGCCTGGAGCCGCCGCCCGGCGCGGGGGTCGACCGTGAGGCCGGCCGCTCGCTCGTCTACCTCGGGGCCGGCGGCCGGCCGGCGGCCGTGTTCGTGTTCGGGGACGCGCTGCGCGCGAACGCGGCCGAAGCGGTCGCGGCGCTGCAGCGCCGCGAGATCCGTCCGATCCTGGTCTCCGGCGACGGGGCGGACACCACCCGGGCGGTCGGCCGCCGGCTGGGGATCGCGGAGACGCACGGCGGGCGGCTGCCGGCCGACAAGGCGGCGTTCGTCTCCGAGCTGCGGCGGCGCGGCCGACGGGTCGCCGTGGTCGGCGACGGGGTCAACGACGCCCCCGCGATGGCGGCCGCCGATCTCTCGCTGGCGGTCTTCGCGGGCGGCAGCCTCGGCCGGGAGGTGGCCGACGTCACCCTGATGCGCTCCGACCCGCTCCAGATCCCGGAGTTCCTCGACTTCGCGGCCACGGTCAACCGCACCATCCGCCAGAACCTGGCCTTCACCTTCATTCTACAACGCGATCGCCATCCCGGTGGCCATGGCCGGACTGCTGTCCCCGCTGGTGGCCGTCTGCGCCATGCTCCTGAGCAGCCTCTCCGTCATCGGCAACACCTGCCGGCTGGTGCGCAGGCACTCCTGACCGGCACCCGGGCCTCGACGCATCCCTTCGGGATGATACGGAAAAATTTCGATCCAACGGGCACGGGGGAAAGGTGGCTGAGTGCGGAACAATCTGGAGGCTTGTTTACTTCAAAGGAAAAAGGGCCGGACCGTTGTTCGGCCCAGCCCTTTTTACTCGGTTCTACGCTGTTACCGTCTGAACTGCTTTCTTCCGTACCCGGCCAGCCCAATCAGCCCCATGCCGAGGAGCAGCATGGTTGCCGGCTCAGGCACCGGGGCGTTTCTCACAGGGGTCTCCTGCGGAGGGCCTCCATGGCCGTATCCGCCTATTACGAAACCGCCGCGGTTTTCGCCGCCTCCGTTTTCCTGATTCCGACCATTACGTCCAAGATCGAGAAGGCGCAGGAGCTCTTCCTGGCTCAGGTCGGGTCCCTGATTCGCGTGGTTGGTCCCCCCCTGGTTTTGGAACTGGCGGAATTCGAATCGGGTGATAGATGCCATGTCTACGCTTGAAGCTGCGTTAGAACCCGACCGTTTGCCGCCACCTCCACCGCCGCCGAAAAATAGGAAAGAATGTCCTACATCGGCAAAACCCACTAACAACACGGTGCAGAGCACAAATAAAAACGCTTTTCTCATTCCGGTTCACCTCCTTTCTGTTTTGGTTTGAAAAAATGCCCCCGACCAGTTCATTGCAATATTCAGGCTAAACATGCAACTAAGCTTTTAAACCAACAAAATCAGTCTGCTGTGCATTGAGAGGTTAATTGCCGAGTGCGGTTTGTTCTCACTTCTATTTGCTTTAGTAAAGAAGACGAGTGGGTTTTTTCCGGCAGCAAGCGATCAAACCAGGCTGCCATCAGGGGCGATCGAACAGGGAGGCAACGCGGTCGCGGAGCAGACAGGGGGCAGAGCTACCTGGCAATTGTGAGGGATAGGGTGTTTCAGGACCGATGAGGCCTGGTACGCCGGCCGTGGCAGCCGCAGTTTTTGGGGCTCCTTGGGTGGGGAGATCGGAGCAGAGCCGTGCGCTCACGGGCAAGGCGATACCCTTGAGCTGCGATCATCTTCGCGAGACCTCGTCACGAGCGTTGCCTCGGACAGCAGGGATGCCACCCGCGTGCATAATCACTGAGGAGCGGGAACAACGCAGTAAACCGTATTGTCGTCGGCGCACGGCAGATAATAGACGCTGCCGTCCACGTAGTACATCTGGTCGCCCACAGCAACGGCGCTGGCATTGTCGGGCAGGATAACCACGCGGTCACCCACCGGCCTGCCGACGGCCACATTCCCTTCCGGACCTCTCACGGCCACGCCGCCGTACGGGCCTCGAACAGCCGCGTTCCCCTCCGGCCCTCTCACGGCCGCACCGCCGTACGGACCCACCGCGGCTGCCCCACCGCGCGGACCTTCTACATACCCGCCTTCACGTTCATCTCCGCCGTAGTAGCCTCGCCCCTCTCCGCGAAATGCCTGCGCGTCCGGCAGAACAAAGGGCAGACACCACGGCAGCCGCGATAAGGAATACCGCGATACGGAAAAGGCTTCTTTGGAGTCTCATACGTATTCTCCCTGGTCGGTTATGTTCATCCCCACGATCATCAGCCGAGCATCTCCGGTCTGGCGTGCTCCGAGTCCACCTCAGGGCATATCGACATTTACGCCCAAACCTTGAGGGGTTGAGCTCCCGGGCGACGGGAACCGCTTGCGTTTCTTTTGCGCCTGCGACGGGTCGCATAGGTTGCGAGTGGGCCATCCGGCACGCCGACGCCCCCCTGAACGGTTCTGCCCGATGCAACCGGGGTTGCACCATTCGGACGTCCGCCGGGGAGGGCCGGCTGCACCGATCGGCTTGAGCGCTGAGCAGCGTTTTCTCCAAACCATCCCGGCAGGTTGTCTTGCACTCGGGTCCGAACCCGGTTCCGGACCGGAGCCGGCGCTGGAACGCGGCTTGCTCTTCTCGTGGGCAAACCCATTCGCATCCGGACGGCGTCAATGACCGTTTACATCCACCCCCTGCATCATCCCCCGGCTGCCGCGCATCCCGCTTCGGCGCGGTCGGCGACATCGATCGACCCGCTGCCGCGGACGGCGGATGCCGCCGGCGTGCGGGCCCGCTGGCGCCGTATCGGAGCACCCGAGAACGCCCGGGCCGAGATCGGTGACCCTCTGAGTCTCGAGCGCGAGCCGGTCTACCGCCGCAACATCGAGAACTACATCGGCACCGTGAAGGTGCCCGTCGGGCTGGTCGGGCCTCTGACGGTCCGGGGCCGGTTTGCGGACGGGGACTTCCTGGTGCCGCTTGCGACGACCGAGGCCACCCTGGTGGCGTCCTACCACCGCGGCGCGAAACTCCTGGCTCTCTCGGGCGGGTGCCGGGCCCGGATCCTGGAGCACGGGGTCGGCCGGGTGCCGGGCTTTGTCTTCGCATCCATGGAGGCGGCGGCCGATTTCGCGGAGTGGGTGGCCACGCAGGGGGATGCGATCCGCGACGGCGGCCGAGCGCACCTCGCGTCACGCCCGCCTGCTGCGGATGCGCTGCATCCCGGAGGGCCGGTACGCCTTCCTGGTGCTCGAGTTCCGGACCGGGGACGCTTCCGGCCAGAACATGGTGACGATCGCGGCCGAGGCTGCCTGCGATTTCATCCGCAGCCGGACCCCTATCCGGCCGCAGGCCGTCTACGTCGAAAGCAACTTCTCCGGCGACAAGAAAGCCTCCGGTCGGGTGCTGCATTCGGTCCGCGGGCGCAAGGTGTCGGCCGAGGCGATCGTTCCGGACGGTCACCTGCGGCAGCTGCTGCACACCACGGCCGAGGAGATGGCGCGCTACTGCCGCATGGCCACGGTGGCAGCCTCCATGTCCGGGAGTCTCGGCACCCAGGGCCATTTTGCAAACGGTCTGGCCGCGCTCTACCTGGCCTGCGGACAGGACGTGGCCTGCGTCGCCGAATCGGCCCTGGGGCACACGCTGATCGAACGGCTGCCCGGGGGCGACCTGCTCTGCTCGGTGACCCTGCCCGGGCTCATGGTGGGCACGGTCGGCGGGGGTACCGGGCTGCCGGGGCCGGCTGCCTGCCTGGACATCCTCGGCCTGCGCGGGGTCGGCGGCGCGGACCGGTTGGCGGAAGTGGCGGCCGCGCTCTGCCTGGCGGGCGAGCTGTCGATCATCGGGGCCATCTGCGCCGGCGAGTTCACCCGCGCGCATCAGCGCATGGCCCGGGGAGGGGAGGGCCTATGAAGGCGAACCGCTGGTGGGTGTATCAGCGGGAACGCTTCCCGCTGGGGCGGCACGCGGTGCTCACGGGGGCCGTGTGCTTCGGGGTGATGAGCGCCTCCATGCCGGAGGGCGCGGGCTGGGGGCTGACGGGTGCAGCTCGCGCGGCTGTCGCGTTCGCGGTCGTCCTCCTCCTGTTTCTACAGCTGCGGATTGCGGACGAGTTCAAGGACGCCGCGGACGACCTTCGCTGCCGGCCGCAGCGTCCGGTGCCGCGCGGCCTGGTGACGCTCGCGGAGTTGAGGCGCATCGGGGTGGCGGCGGCCGCCCTGCAGGCCGGCCTCGTCGCGGCGGCAGGCCCGCGCCTGATGCTGCCGCTCGCAGGCCTCTGGTCCTACCTGCTGCTCATGACGTGCGAGTTTTTCATGGGGGCGCGGCTCAAGCGTCACCCGGTGGCCTACCTGGTCTCGCACTCGGTCATCCTGCCGCTGATCTACGGCTTCGTGTCCGCCTGCGCCTGGATCGGCACCGACCGGCCTGCGCCGCCGGTCCTGGGGTGGCTGATGGGCCTGGGGCTGGCGAGCGGGATCGGGATCGAGTTCGGCCGCAAGATCTGGTCGCCCGCGGACGAGATCCCGGGCGTCGAGAGCTACAGCCGGCTCTGGGGGTACCGCCGGGCGACCATCGCATGGGCGGCCGTGCTCGCGGCCGCCGCCGCGTGTGCCCTGCGCGCAGCCGGCGCGACCCTCGAGTCCCTTGCGCTGGTCCTGCCGGTGGCGCTGGTGGCGCTGGGGGGCGCCCCCGGCGTGATGCGTTTCATGAAAACGGCCGGGTCAGACGGGGCCCGGCACATCGAGCGGCTCTCGGGTCTCTGGGCCCTGACCACCCATGTCGGGCTCGGGATGACCCGCGTGCTCGCCGGTTGAGGAGCGGACATGCGCTACATCACTCGCTGGCGGGAGGACGCGACGGCCGGCCGCGTGGGGGCCAAGGCGTACACGCTGATGCACCTGGCCCGGGCCGGGTTCCCGGTGCCCGAGGGGTTTGTCCTGGACGCACAGGCCTTCTACGACAGCCTCAACCGGGACCAGAGCGCAGCGTTCGGGGCCGGTTCGGAGCCGGAACGGCTGCGGTCCGCGCTGGCGGATGTGACGCCTGCGGAAGCGGTCCGCCGGGAGCTGGCCGCGGCGCTGATCGGTCTCGCGCAGGAAGGGAGGGTGCTGGCGGTGCGGTCCTCGGCCGCGGACGAGGATGGGCTGCAGCACTCCTTCGCCGGTCAGCTGAAGAGCTTTCTTTACGTGCGGCCGGAGGATGTGGACGCGCGTGTCGCGGACGTCTGGCGCTCCGGCTTCGGCGAGGCGGTGTGCGCCTATCGCGCCGAGCACGGGCTGCCCTTCCCGCCGCCGGCGCCGGCCGTGATCGTCCAGCGGATGATCGACCCGGACGCGGCCGGAGTCGCATTCAGCGCGGACCCGCTCACGGGCGACCGATCGCTCGCGACGGTCGCCTCGACCTTCGGGGCCGGCACGGCGGTGGTCTCGGGCGAGACCGACAGCGACCTGCACCAGGTGGACCCGCGCGGCCGGATCGTGGAGCGCCGGATTGCCTGCAAGCGCTGGGCGCACCGCTCCGCCCCCGGCACGCCGGATGGCGTGGGACCCGTCCCGGTGCCCGGCGCCGCAGCGTACTCCGCCGCGCTCAGCGACGCGCAGGTCCGCCGGGTGGCCGACACCGTGCGCCGCGTCGCGGCCCTGCTCGGCCGGCCCCAGGACATCGAGTGGGCCTTTCGCGGCGGCCGGCTGCACATCCTGCAGGCCCGGCCCATCACCACCCTGGACCGGGTCGGAGGCCAAAGGGACGAGCGCCAGATCTGGGACAACAGCAACATCGTCGAGAGCTACGGCGGCATCACCACCCCTCTGACCTTCAGCTTTGCGCGCCGCGCCTACGAAGGGGTCTACCGCCAGTTCTGCCGGACGATGCGCGTGCCGCCCCGGGTCGTCGCGGACCACGGGCCGGTGTTCGTGCGCATGATCGGCCTGATCCGCGGACGGGTCTACTACAACCTGCTGAACTGGTACCGCCTGATCGCGCTGCTTCCCGGGTACTCGCTCAACCGGCGGTTCATGGAGCAGATGATGGGGGTGCGGGAAACGGCCGAGCCGGACCCCGTCGGGTCGCCGCGGCCGTCGCGGGCCAAGCGCCTGCGGGATCTCGTGCGCCTGGGGTCGACCGTCTTCGGCCTCGTGGCGAACCACCTGCTGCTGCGCTCCCGGGCGGCGGCCTTTCAACGCCGGCTCGAGGACGCTTTGGGCGCGGGTGCGGACACTCTTCACGGCGCGACCCCGGACGAGCTCGTGGCGGCCTTTCGCGAACTCGAGCGGCGGCTGCTCACCCGGTGGGATGCGCCGATCGTGAACGATTTCCTGACCATGATCTTCTCCGGGCTCCTGGGCGAACTCTGCAGCCGCTGGGGGATGAACACCGCCGGCCCCGTGCACGCGTCATTGCTGTGCAGCGGCGGCCGGATGATCAGCACCGAACCGCTGCGGCGGATCGGCGAGATGGCGCGCATGGCCGCGGCCGACCCGGAGCTGCTGGCGCTCCTCTCACAGGCGGACTCGCCCGATATCCTGCACCGCCTGCGGCGGTACCCGGAGTTCCACGAGAACGTGCGGACGTATCTGGCCCGCTTCGGCGAGCGCTGCGCCGACGAGCTCAAGCTTGAAAGCGCCACCCTGCGCGACAACCCGGTGCCGCTGCTGCGCTCGATCGCAGCTGTCGCGGCACTCCCGGCCGGAAGGGCGTCCGGCGCGGCGGCGACACCCGACCCGGTCGAGGAGCGGGTGCGCGCCGCGCTGGCCGGACACCCCCTGCGGCGGCTGGTCTTCGACTGGGTCCTGCGCAACGCGCGCGAGCGGGTGCGGATGCGTGAGAATCTGCGCTACGAGCGCACCCGGGTGTTCGGCCGGGTCCGAACTCTCTTTGTCGAGATGGGCCGGCGGTTTCACGAGCGCGGTCTGCTGACAGATCCGCGCGACGTCTTTTTCCTCGAGGTCGAGGAGGTGTTCGGGTTCGTCCAGGGCTACACCACCTGCACCGACCTGAAGGGGTTGGTCGCGGTGCGCCGCAGGGAGTTCGACTCCTTCGCCGGAACGGAGGCGCCGCCCGAGCGCTTCGAGACGATCGGCCCGGTGCACCACGGCAACCGGTTCCGGCCGCAGGCGGCCCGCCCGCCCATCGAGCCGGGCGCCCAGGACCGGCGCTGCGGTCTCGGATGCGGGCCGGGGGTCGTGTCCGGCCGGGCCCGGGTCGTCGGCGACCCGCGGACGGCGTCCATCCAGCCCGGGGACATCCTGGTGGCCGAGCGCACCGACCCGGGCTGGGTGACGCTCTTCCCGCTGGCGGCCGGGCTGGTCGTGGAGCGCGGCAGCCTGCTGTCTCACTCGGCCATCGTGGCGCGCGAGATGGGCCTGCCGACGGTTGTCGCGCTGGAAGGGGCCACCACCTGGCTGCGGACCGGCGACCTGGTGTGGGTGGACGGCAACGCCGGCTGCGTGTGGAAACTGCCGGCCGGCGCCGGGGAGGCGTCCGATGGGCTGCGAAATTGAGACCAAGGTCGATTTCTCAGGCGTTCGCTACGCTCAGTGCTGGGAGGACGCGGACGTCCTGCTCGAGGCGCTCGACGTGCGGCCGGGAGGCTCGTACCTTTCGATCGCCTCGGCCGGGGACAACGTGCTGGCCCTCCTCAGCCGTGACCCGGCCCGCGTGGTCGCGGTCGACCTGAGCCCGGCCCAGGCGGCCTGTCTGGAGTTGCGGGTGGCGGCCTTTCGGGAGCTCTCTCACCCGGAGCTGCTGGAGTTCATGGGGTCGGTCCCGAGCGCCGGCCGGCTGGAGCTCTACGACCGGTGCCGGGGCCGCATCCGGCCCGCGGTGCAACGGTACTGGGACGGCCGCCGGGAGCGACTGCGGGACGGTCTCGGGGCCGTCGGCAAGCTCGAGCGATTCCTGGAAGCTGTCCGGCGGTTCCTCCTGCCGCTCGTGCACCCGCGCTCGCGGATCGATCGGCTGCTCCAGCCGCGCACGCGGCCCGGCCGGGTCGCGTTCTACCGTGCGCACTGGGACAACCGGCGCTGGCGCTGGCTTTTCCGGACGGCGCTGTCGCCGGCCGTCGTGGGGCGCTTCGGCCGTGACCCGCGCTTTTTCGACTATGCCCAGGGGAACCTCTCCGAACACCTGCTGCGGCGGGCCGAGCACGCCCTGACGGTCCTCGACCCGTGCGAAAACCCTTACCTGCAGTGGCTGCTGCTGGGCGGTCACCGCACGGCGCTGCCCCATGCGCTGCGCCCGGAAAATTTCCAGGCCGTCCGGCGCAATCTCGACCGCCTCGAGATTCGGGTGCAGTCGCTCGAGGACCATCTCAGCGCCGCCGCACCGCACGGCATCGACGGGTTCAACCTGAGCGACATCTTCGAATACATGGCCCCGGCGGCCTGCGAGCGCCTGCTCGAGCACCTGGCCGCATGCGGGCGGAAGGGGGGGCGCCTGGTGTACTGGAACCTGCTGGCGCCGCGCCGTCGTCCGGAGCGGCTGCGCGACCGCCTGCGGCCCCTGGACGGCCTCGCATCCGATCTGCATTCACGCGACAAGGCCTTTTTCTACGGGGCCCTCCGGGTGGAGGAGATCCAATGAGCTCGACATGCATCCCGTACGGGTACCTGCTGCCGGCGCTCGCCGCGAGCTGGATGGCGGGGCTGGCCGTGCTGCGGCGGGCCGGGCTGGCACCGGAGTGGTGCCGCAAACTGCTGCACATGGGCTGCGGCTCCCTGGCGCTGACGCTGCCGTGGGGGGTCGACAGCGCTCCGGCGGTCCTGGCGCTCTGCGCATTTGCGACCCTGATGCTGACCGGGGTCAAGTGCCTGCCGTCCTGGAACCGAAAGGTCGGCGGTGTCATGGACGGGGTCGGGCGCGGCCATCGCGGCGGGTTCTATTTCGCGGCCGCGGTCGGCCTGGTGTTCGCGGCCGCCGGCGACAACCGGCTGCTCTTCTGCCTGCCGGTCGCCGTGCTGACCTTCGCGGACGCGGCGGCCGCCCTGGTCGGCCGGCGATGGGGCCGCCACCGTTACCCGGCCGGGGGAGCCTGCAAGACGCTGGAGGGCTCGGCCGCCTTTTTCGTCGTGGCGCTCGTGTGCACGCTCGCGTGCCGGTGGGCGTTCGATGCGGGAGGTCCGGCCTTGACGCTGCCGGTCGCCGTCCTGGTGTCGCTGCTGCTGACCTTCGTGGAGGCGGTTGCGGGGAAAGGGACCGACAACCTGCTCATCCCGGTGGTCGGCCACGTGGCGCTGCGGGCCTACCTGGGGTGCGCCCCCACGGTGGCCGCCGCCCACCTGATCGCGGCGGCGACGGTCGGCATTTGGGTCCTTCGAACCGCGCTGCAGGACACAGACGACGGGAGGGCGGCATGCGGGCCACCGATTGCCATAGAGCGTGCGTTGCCCGCGCGCTCGCTCCAGCGCGGACCGGACGAGGAGCTGTCGACCGGGACCGGGGGCGAACGGGCCGCGTGTGCGGTCTGGTGGCGCCGAACGCCGATCCATGCCGCTCGCCCGGTCGGCCTTGTCGGCCGCTTCCGTGCCGACTCCGAGGCGACCGGTGCGGCGGTTCTGTCGGAGGCCTGTCGGCTCCTGGCGGGTCGCGGGTGCAAGCTGGCGGTCGGCCCGATCGACGGGTCGACCTGGCGCCGCTACCGGCTGGTCACGGAGACCGGCTCGCGGCCGCCGTTCTTCCTGGAGCCCGACAACCCGCCGGAGTGGGCGGCCCATTTCGCCGCCGCCGGCTTCGCACCGCTCGCCCGGTATTACTCCGCTGTGACGTCGGCCCTCGACGGCCTGGCGGTAACGCCCGGCCCGCCTCTCGCCGGGGGGATCGCCCTGCGGCCCCTCGACCTGGGCGACTACGAGTCCGAGATGCGGCGGATCTACCGCCTCAGCCTGGAGTGTTTCCGGGAGAACCTGCTCTTCACGCCGATCGGGTGGGAGGAGTTCGCCGAGCTGTATCGCCCGCTGCGACCGCACCTGCAGGAAGGGCTGAGCTGGGTGGCCGAGTCGGGCGGGGCACCCGCGGGATTCGTCTTCGGGGTCCCGGACCTCTTGCAGGCCGGGCGCGGAGCGGCCGCGGACACCGTCATCCTGAAGACGCTCGCCACGCGGCCGGACCTGCGCGGCCGGGGGCTGGGCCACGCCCTCACGCTGCGCTGCCTCGCGGGGGCCCGGCAGCGTGGCTACCGGCACGTGATCTTTGCCCTGATCCGCGCGGGCAACCCGTCGGGTCGCATCATCGCGCCCTACGCCCGACCGATCCGCTCCTACGCCCTCTTCGCCAGGGAGCTCGAGCACCGATGAACGTCTATGACATCCTGACCGAGCAGGTCCGAATGCGGCCGGAGGCGCACGCCTTCCTCGAGTGGCGGCGCGGCACGTTCCGGGCGACGAGCTTCCGGGAGCTGGACGCCGCATCCTCCCGGGCGGCGGCCATGCTCCGCTCGGCGGGCCTGCACCCCGGCGACCCGGTCCTGGTGCTCGTGCCCATGTCGATCGATCTATACGTCGCGCTGCTCGCGATCTTCCGGCTTGGTCTGGTCGCCGTCTTCATCGACCCCTCGGCCGGCCGCGCGCACATCGAGCGCTGCTGCCGGGAGCTGCCGGTCCGGGCGCTGGTGGCCAGCCCGAAGGCCCACCTGCTGCGATGCGCGGTCCCGGCCTTGCGGCGCGTACCGGTCGCGTTTGCGACCGGCCCCCTGCGCCTGCCCGGCAGCCGCCGCTGGAGCGACTGGCGGGGCTTCGGCCCGGCCGGGGACCCGGAGCGCTGCGCTGCCGACACCGCGGCGCTGCTCACGTTCACGAGCGGCAGCACGGGAAGACCCAAGGCGGCCGTGCGGACCCACGGCCTGCTGCAGGCCCAGCAGGCCGTCCTGTCGGCCGAGCTGGGGGCCTCCCCCGGGGACCTGGTGCTGAGCGGGCTGCCCATTTTCGTCCTCTGCAACCTCGGGTGCGGCGCGGCGAACCTGATCCCGGGGTGCGACCTGAGCTCCCCGGCCATGGTGGACGCGGCGGCCCTCGTCGACCGGGTGCGCTCAGTCGCGCGCCGCCGGCCTCCAGGGTTCGCCGGCCCTGCTCGGCGCCATGGCCGCGGACAGCCGCCGCCGCGGGCTGACGCTGCCGGACGTCCAGCGGGTGCACACCGGCGGAGCCCCGGTTTTCCCCGAGTTGCTGAACCGCATCCGGACGATGGCCCCGAGGGCCCGCGTCACGGCCGTGTACGGGTCCACCGAAGCCGAACCGATGGCCTGTCTCGACGCGGACACGCTGGAGGCCGGGGATCTCGCGGCCATAGCCTCCGGCCGCGGGTTGCCGGCCGGTCGGCCGGTGACGGCGGCTCGAATACGCCTGCTGCCGGACCGGTGGGGGACCCCCATCGGCCCATTCGACCCCGGCGAGTTCGAAGCGGCGTGCCTGCCGGCCGGGCAGGCCGGGGAAATCGTCGTGTCCGGACCGCACGTCCTTCCGGGCTACGTGCGGGGGGAAGGGGATGCGGAGACGAAGTTCCGGGTGGGTCCGCGAAAATGGCATCGCACCGGAGATGCCGGGTGGCTGGATGCGGATGGACGCCTGTGGCTTCTGGGGCGGTGCAGCGCCGTGCTGGAGGATTCGGGCGGCAGGCTCTACCCCTTCATGGTCGAAGCCGCGGCCGACCGCCATTGGGCGGTGCGGCGGTCGGCCTGCTGCCGTGTGGGGGGGCGCCGTGCGCTCGTGGTGGAGCCGGCTGCGGTCGGCGCGGCCGCGGCCGACTGGTCGCAGCTGAAGCAGGACCTCGCCTGGGCCGGGATCGAGCGCATCCTGATCGTGGACCGTATCCCCTGCGATCGGCGGCACAACGCAAAGGTGGATTATCCCGCGCTGCGCCGCCTGGTCGAGCGGCTGCCGGCGCGTGAACCGCAGCCGGTGCCGGCCCCGCGCCCGATTCGGGTTTCAGGATTTCAGGTAGGTGTTGAACCAGGCGAGGCAGCGCGCCCAGGCGTCCTTGGCGGCGTTCTCGCGGTAGCTGGGCCGGTAGTCCGCGTGGAAGGCGTGCGGCGCGTCCGGGTAGAGCACGAACTCGGCTGTCTTGCCGGCCGCCTTGAGGGCGGTCTCCATTTCTTTGACGTCGGCCACGGGGATGCCCTGGTCGGCCTCGCCGTAGAGCCCCAGGACCGGCGCCTTGATCTGCGCCGCCAGATCCAGCGGCCCGACGGTCCGGATGCCGGCCGTCTTGGCCGGCTTGATCTGGCCGTACCAGGGCACGACGGCCTTCACATCCGGGCTCTGGGCGGCGAAGAGCAGGGTGTATAGCCCGCCGCGACAGAAGCCCGTCACCCCGATCCGGTCGGCCTGTGCCTCCGGCAAGTTTCTTCGCGTATGCGATCACGGCCTCGAGGTCTGCCAGACATGGGCATCCGGTACCGCGTTGACCACTTTCTGAGCGCTCGCCTGGTCGGCAAGTGCAGCACCCCGCCGTCGCGGGCGTACGGCTCGAAGGTGACGGCCAGGAACCCGCGTCGGGCGAAACGCCGCACGACGTCCTTGATGTACTCGTGCATGCCCCAGATTTCGGGGATCACGATCACCACCGGGTATTTGCCGGCTTTGGCCGGGCGCGCCAGGTAGATCGGCAGATCGAAGCCCGCCGACCGAACCTTGCCGTCGGCGACGGCGAGCCCGTCGACCGGGGTGGTGATGATCTCGCCCGCCACGGCCTTCGAGGCCACGGCGAAACCGGCGATCGCGGCGCCGGCGGCGGTCATCTGCGCCAGGAACTGGCGCCGGGACATCCCCTCATAGGCGTTCGCAATCCAGTCCTTTTCCATGTCCATCGCACGTCCTCCTTCGGTTGGGTTTCACTCCTGCATAGCGCAATTCCGGAAGCAGCGTCAATCGCACCGCGTGTGTCCGCTTCTTCGCCGCTGTTGCGTTTCGATGGGAAACTGCTTATTTTCTTCCGTATTTTCTGGCCGTCGACTGCACGTGAATCCCCGTTCGTCAACGCAAAGGGAGGTCGGATGGAGAAACACCACAAGTTTTCGATGTGGTACGTCCTGCTGGGGGTCTGGGTGGTGCTCATCATCCAGAACGCCATCTTTTCCGCGTTCTCGGTCAAAACCATCGGGTACAGCGAGTTTCTCAAGGCGCTCAACGAAGGCCGGGTGACCGAGGTGGCCATCACCTCGAACATCATCCAGGGCCGGCTGAAGCCGTCCGCCGGCGCGGAGCCCCAGATGTTCCGGACCGTCCGGGTCGACCCCGACCTGTCCGAGCAATTGTCGGGGCACAACATCCAGTTCAAGGGCGAGATCGAGTCCACCGTCGTGCGCGACCTGCTCTCCTGGATTGTGCCCGTTATCCTGTTCGTGGGGATCTGGTTCTTCTTGATGAAGCGCATGCAGGGCCAGCAGCCCGGCTTCATGTCGCTCGGCAAGAACAAGGCCAAGATCTACATGCAGGACGAGGTCGGGGTGAAGTTCAGCGACGTCGCCGGCGTGGACGAGTCCAAGCAGGAGCTGGTCGAGATCATCGAGTTCCTCAAGGAGCCGCAGCGCTTCACGCAGATCGGCGGGAAGATGCCGCGCGGCATCCTGCTGGTCGGCCCGCCGGGCACCGGCAAGACCCTGCTCGCCAAGGCGGTCGCGGGCGAGAGCGGGGTGCCCTTCTTCAGCCTGAGCGGCTCGGAGTTCGTCGAGATGTTCGTCGGCCTGGGGGCCGCGCGCGTGAGGGACCTCTTCACCCAGGCCAAGGCCAAGGCGCCCTGCATCATCTTCATCGACGAGCTGGACGCGCTCGGCAAGGCGCGCGGCATCGGCGGCATGGGCGGGCACGACGAGCGCGAGCAGACGCTGAACCAGCTCCTGGTCGAGATGGACGGGTTCGACCCGCAGGTGGGCGTCATCCTGATCGCCGCCACCAACCGGCCGGAGATCCTGGACCCGGCGCTGCTGCGGCCGGGCCGCTTCGACCGGCAGGTGCTCGTCGACCGGCCGGACCGCAAGGGGCGCGAGGCCATCCTGCAGGTGCACCTGAAGAATATCAAGTACGACGAGGCGCTCGACATCGAGAAGCTCGCCAACATGACCCCGGGCATGGTGGGGGCGGACCTCGCCAACATCGTGAACGAGGCGGCGCTGCTCGCGGTGCGCCGCGGCAAGGCCACCGCCGGCATGAGCGAGTTCCAGGAAGCCGTCGAGCGCGTGGTCGCGGGCCTCGAGAAGAAAAACCGCATCATCAACCCCAAAGAGAAAAAGATCGTGGCCTACCACGAGCTCGGGCACGCCATCGTGGCGATGTCGCTGCCGGGCACCGACCCGGTGCAGAAGATCACGGTCATCCCGCGCGGGATCGCCGCGCTCGGCTACACGATGCAGGTCCCCACCGAAGACCGGTTCCTCATGAGCAAGACCGAGCTGGAGAACAAGATCGCCACCCTCCTCGGCGGCCGCGCCGCGGAGGAAATCGTGATCGGCGACATCTCCACCGGCGCCCACAACGACCTGTCGCGGGCCACCGACATCGCCCGCAGCATGGTCAAGGAATACGGGATGAGCAAGGTCGGGCAGGTCTACTACGCCTCCAACCGCCGGGCCCAGTTCCTGGGTCCTTTTCCCGAGGCCACCGGGGAATACAGCGAGACGACCGCCGAAGCGATCGACGGGGAGATCAACGCGATCATCAGCGCCCAGTACGGCCGGGCGCTCGAGATCCTGAAGCGCCACCGCAGCATCCTCGAGTCGTCGGTCAGCGTTCTGCTGGAAAAGGAAACCATCGAGGGCGCCGAGCTCCAGGCGCTCATGGCGGAGGTCGAGGGGCCGGGCAACGGCGCGGCCGCCGCATCGGCCTGATCGCGTTCCGAATCACCTCATCACCATCAGGCTGTTGAAAGGGGAGTGGCCGTTGAAGCATTGGATGGGTGAGGACGCACGCCAGACGGTCGCCGCGGGCGGGCAACAGGCCTTTTTCGGGTTCGAGCAGATCGAGGCGCGCGAGAAATCCGCCCGCGTGCTGCGCCACTTCAACTCCGTGGCGCACGTCTACGACTTCATGAACACCCTGCTCAGCTTCGGCATCCACCACGCCTGGAAGCGGGCAGCGGTGCGCATGCTGCGTCTCGAGCCCGGGGACCGGGTCCTGGATGTCTGCGGCGGGACCGGGGACCTCGCGCTCCTGGCCGCCCGGCAGGTGGGGCCTCGCGGGCGGGTGGCCATCTACGACATCAACCGGGCCATGATCGCGGCCGGCCTGCACAAGGTGCGGGGCGGCCCCTTCGAAGGCCGCATCCGCCACGTCCAGGGCGACGCCGAACGGATCGCCTGCCCGGCGGCCGCCTTCGACGCCGCGATGGTGGGCTTCGGCATCCGCAACGTCACGCGCATGCGCCAGGGGTTTGCCGAGATGCACCGCGTGCTCAAGCCGGGCGGGCGGCTGATGTGCCTGGAGTTCTCGCGGCCGGTGTGGCCCGTCTTCCGCCGGCTGTACGACGCCTATTCCTTCTACGCGATGCCGTTTCTCGGGGACCTGATTGCCGGCTCCCGCAAGGCCTACACCCACCTGCCCGAGTCCATCCGCATGTTCCCGCTCCCGGACGAACTGGCGGCCATGCTGCGCGACATCGGCTTCGGAACCGTCTCCTACCGGCGCTTCACCAACGGCATTGCCGTGGCGCACCTGGCGGTGAAATAGAGGCGGGGCCGCCCGTGCCCGGCTTGCGCGGCCGTTGAAATCCGCGCCGGATGGTGTTAGGAGTCGGGCGTCGCTCTTCTTCGTCCGATCCTGGTGTCCCGTTTTGACTTAGGTCAATCTCTTCAGCTCGCAGATCCTTTACTCTGTTTTCACCCTGCACCAACGATGAAGCTTTTCGGCCTGGACGTTTCCTCATCGGACCCACACGTCTCGGGAGGGGCCATGCCTATCGACAGTTTCCTTTCAAAGCTGCGCTTCCTGCGACCGTGCGGCGAGAAACACGGATGCACGGAGGAGTCGGTCTCCAACGGATGGGGCGAGGTCCGCTGCGGCCAGCGCGAGTGGGAGGAGTTCTACCGCCGCCGCTGGCAGTACGACAAGAAAGTCCGCTCCACCCACGGGGTCAACTGCACCGGCTCCTGCTCCTGGGATGTCTACGTCAAGAACGGCATCATCGTCTGGGAGACCCAGCGCACGGACTACCCCTCCTGCGGCCTCGGGTTTCCCAACCACGAGCCGCGGGGCTGCCCGCGGGGGGCCACCTACTCCTGGTACACCTACAGCCCGGTGCGCCTGAAGCACCCGCTCGTCCGCTCGACGCTGCTGGAGATGTGGCGCGAGGCACTCGCCGAGCACCCGGACCCGGTCGCCGCCTGGCGCGGCATCGTGTCGGACGAGGCCAAGCGCAAGAGCCTACCAGGCGGCCCGCGGCAAGGGCGGCTTCGTCCGAGTGTCCTGGGACGAGGCGGCAACTCTCGTGGCCGCCTCCCTCATCCACACCATCCAGACCCACGGCCCCGACCGCATCTTCGGGTTCACGCCGATCCCGGCCATGTCCATGGTCTGCTACGCCTCCGGGGCGCGCTTCCTGTCGCTCATCGGCGGGGTGCTGGCGAGCTTCTACGACTGGTACTGCGACCTGCCGCCGGCCTCGCCCCAGATGTGGGGCGAGCAGACCGACGTTCCCGAAAGCGCCGACTGGTACGAATCCTCCTACATGATCGTCTGGGGGACGAACCTGCCGATGACGCGCACGCCGGACGCCCATTTCTTCACCGAGGCGCGCTACCGCGGCGCGCGGGTGGCGGCCGTGGCGCCCGACTACGCCGAGTATGTCAAGTTCGCGGACACCTGGCTGCCGGCCAAGGCCGGCACGGACGCGGCCCTCGCCATGGCCATGAGCCACGTCATCCTCAAGGAGTTCTACGTCGACCGGCAGAGCGAGTACTTCGCCGCCTACGCCAAGGCCTACACCGACCTGCCGTTCGCGGTCGTGCTGGAAGCGCACGCGGGGGATTTCACGGCCGGCCGGTTTCTGCGGGCCTCGGACCTGGGGCACACGTCGAACAACGCCGGGTGGAAGACCGTGCTCTGCGACGCCGCGTCGGGCCGTTTCGTGGTGCCGAACGGCAGCATCGGCTTCCGCTGGAACGAGGAAGGCCGCTGGAACCTGAACCTGAAGGACTCGGCCACGGACGCCGCCGTCGACCCCCTGCTCAGCTTCGCGTCGTCCGCCGAGCGCTGGGTGCGGGTGCACTCCCCGCTGTTCGAAGTGAAGGGCGCCGGCACCCGCGCCGGGGTCGTCCCGGTCCGCGAGGTGCAGACGCCGTCCGGACCGGTCGCCGTCACGACGGTTTTCGACCTCCTGGCCGCCCACCTGGGCGTGCGGCGCAACAGAATCGGATGCGCACCCGCAGGACTACCCGTCCGGCTACGACGACCCGCAGGCCTTCACGCCCGCCTGGCAGGAGGCCATCACCGGTGTCCCGGCCGCGGATGCGATCCGCGTGGCCCGCGAGTTTGCGGAAAATGCGGAAAAGACCCGCGGCAAGTCCATGATCTTCCTCGGCGCCGGCACCAACCACTGGTTCCACAGCGACATGATCTACCGGGCCATCCTCAACCTCACCACGCTCTGCGGCTGCCAGGGGGTCAACGGCGGCGGCTGGGCGCACTACGTGGGCCAGGAAAAGGTGCGGCCCCAGGCGGCCTGGTCCCAGGTGGCCTTCGGCCTGGACTGGCGCCGGCCGCCCCGGCAGCAGAACGGGACCTCGCTCTGGTACTTCGCGACCGACCAGTGGCGCTACGACACCCTGGACCTGCAGAGCATGGCCTCGCCCCTGACCCAGGCCCGGGCGCCGCGGCACCCGGCGGACTGCAACGCGATCGCCGCCCGGCTCGGGTGGCTGCCGTCGTTCCCGCAGTTCGACCGCAACCCGATCGAGCTGGTCCGCGAGGCCGTGGCGGCCGGCGCGGCCACGGACGCGGAGATCGTCGGCCACGTGGTGGCGCGGCTGAAGACGGGCGAGGTGCGCTTCGCCGTCGAAGACCCCGACCACCCGGCCAACTTCCCGCGGGTGCTCTTCCTCTGGCGCGCGAACCTGCTCGGCGCCAGCTCCAAGGGCCACGAGTACTTCCTGAAACACCTGCTCGGGGTGGACAGCGCGGTGCTGAACACCGAAAGCCCGCTCCGGCCGGAGGAGATCGTGTGGCGCGAGCGCGCCCCGGAAGGCAAGCTCGACCTGCTCGTGACCATGGAGATCCGCATGTCCACCAGCGCCATGTACGCCGACGTGGCGCTGCCCGCCGCGGGCTGGTACGAGATGCACGACCTCAACACCACCGACATGCACCCCTTCATCCACCCGTTCAACCCGGCCGTGGACCCGCCCTGGGAGGCGCGCACCAACTGGGACCAGTTCAAGACCATTGCGGCCAAATTCTCCGAACTGGCCGCCGTCCACCTCAAGGGGGCGCGCGACCTGGTGGCCGGCCCGCTGCTGCACGACAGCCCGGGCGAGATCGCCCAGGCCGAGGTGCTGGACTGGCGCAAGGGCGAGTGCGAGCCGGTGCCCGGCAAGACCATGCCCAACCTGGCGGTCGTCTCGCGGGACTACGCCAACGCCTACCGCATGATGACGGCCCTGGGGCCGCTGGCCGCCCGGCCGGGGGTGGGCTCCAAGGGGATCATGTGGACGGCCGAGGAGGAATACGCCGAGCTCAAGGAGAAGCTCGGCACGGTGGCCGCTCCCGGCGTGAGCCAGGGGATGCCGTCGCTCGAGACCGGCCGGCAGGTGGCCGAGACGATCCTCATGCTCGCGCCCGAGACCAACGGCGCCACGGCGATGAAGTCCTGGAAGCCGCTGGAAAAGCGGACCGGCCTGTCGCTCAGCCACCTGAGTGTCGCCCGCCGCAGCGAAAAGTTCAGCTTCGACGACCTGACGGCCCAGCCGCGCAAGATCATCACGTCCCCGGTCTGGAGCGGCATCGAATCCGAAGAACGGCGCTACTCGCCCTTCGTGATCAACATCGAAGAGAAGGTGCCCTTCCGGACGCTGACCGGCCGGGCCCACTTCTACCTGGACCACCCGTGGATGCGGCACTTCGGCGAGGGGCTCCCGGTGTTCCGGCCGCCCGTGGACATGTCGGCCCTCGGCTCGACCGCCGTCCGGCGCGATGCCGGGCCGGGAGCTGGTGCTGAACTACCTCACCCCGCACTCCAAGTGGTCGATCCACAGCACCTACTCCGACACCCTCACCATGCTGACGCTCTTCCGGGGCGGGGAGGCGATCTGGATCAACAACGACGATGCGGCCTCGATCGGCGTTGCGGACAGCGACTGGCTGGAGTGCTTCAACGTCAACGGGGTGGTGATGGCGAAGGCCGTGGTCAGCCACCGCATCCCGCCGGGCAAGGCCTTCATGTACCACGCGCAGGAACGGCTCATCAACACGCCGGGCGCGCCGCTTTCCGGCAAGCGCGGCGGCACCCACAACAGCGTCACGCGCATCATGGTCAAGCCCACCCACATGATCGGCGGCTACGCCCAGCTCAGCTACGGCTTCAACTACTACGGCCCGGTCGGCTCCCAGCGGGACGAGGTGATCGTGGTGCGCAAGGCCGGGGAGGTCGAGTGGTATGAAGATTAAAACCCAGCTGGCGATGGTGTTGAACCTGGACAAGTGCATCGGCTGCCACACCTGCAGCATCCCCTGCAAGAACGTCTGGACCAACCGCAAGGGCGCCGAGTACATGTGGTTCAACAACGTGGAAACCAAGCCCGGCATCGGCTACCCCAAGAAGTGGGAGAACCAGGACATCCACAAGGGCGGCTGGGAGCTGCGGGGAGGGCAGCTGTCCCTCCGGGCCGGGAACAAGGCCCGCCGCCTGGCCGGCATCTTCCACAACCCCGACCTGCCCACCATCGACGAGTACTACGAGCCCTGGACCTACGACTACGCCAAGCTCGTCGACGGGCCGGCCAAGAAACATCAGCCGTCGCTGCGGCCGCGCTCCCAGCTGAACGACGCGAGCATGGAGATCACCTGGGGGCCGAACTGGGAGGACGATCTCGCGGGCGTCAGCGCGACCGGCGGCGGCGACGTGAACTTCAAGGGGCTGGACTACGCCATCTACCTGCAGTTCAAGAAAGTGTTTTTTCTCTACCTGCCCCGGCTGTGCGAGCACTGCCTCAACCCGGCCTGCGTCGCCTCCTGCCCCTCCGGCGCGCTCTACAAGCGCGACGAGGACGGCATCGTGCTCGTGGACCAGGAGCGCTGCCGGGGCTGGCGCTTCTGCGTCTCCGGCTGCCCCTACAAGAAGACCTACTTCAACTGGAAGACCGGCCGGGCCGAGAAGTGCCTGTTCTGCTACCCCCGCACGGAGGCCGGCCTGCCGACGCTCTGCGCCCACAGCTGTGTGGGCCGCATCCGCTACATCGGGGTCCTGCTGTACGACGCCGACCGCATCCGCGAGGCGGCGGCCGCCGCCGACCTCACGGCCGTCTACCCGGCGCACCTCGACATCATGCTCGACCCGCATGACCCCCGGGTCGCCGCCGAGGCCGACCGCCAGGGCATCCCTGAAAACTATCTCGCGGCGGCGCGGCGTTCGCCGGTCTACCGGCTGATCAAGGAATGGCGGCTCGCGCTGCCGCTGCACCCGGAGTTCCGCACCCTGCCCATGGTCTGGTACGTGCCGCCGCTCAGCCCGGCGAACCCGGCGGTGGACGCGGCCGGACCGCTCGAAGGCATCGACTCGCTGCGGATCCCGGTCCGGTATCTGGCCAACCTGCTCACGGCGGGCGACGAGGAACCGGTGCGGCTGGCGCTGAAGCGCCTGGCGGCCCTGCGGGGCTACATGCGCTCGGTGCGGCTGGGGGAGGCGGCCGCCGCGTCCATGCTCGACGCCGTCGGCCTGGACGCGCGGGCGGCCGAGGACATGTACCGTCTGCTGGCGCTGGCCTATCACGGAGAACGGTTCGTGCTGCCCACCGTCGGGCGGATCGACGAGGCCTCGCCTTATGTGGACCAGGGCAGCTGCGGGTACCCGCGATGACGAGTGAAACGAGAGCGCTGCTCAAGCTGTTGAGCCTTTGCCTGGCCTACCCGGACGCGGCGGATCGGGCCGTCCTGTCCGAGATGGAAGCTGCGACGGCCGGCCTCGGCGACGCCCAGGCGCGGGACGGACTGGCCAGGTTCCTGGCGCTGGTGAACGCGCAGCCCCTGCTGAAGCTCCAGGAACATTACACGGCGGTGTTCGACATGAACCCTTCCGCCAGCCTGAACCTCACCTGGCATCTCATGGGCGACCGCGAGGACCGCGGCCGGGCGCTGGCGGATCTGCTGGGCGTCTACCTGCAGGCCGGGTTCGAGCCGGCCGTCAACGAGCTGCCGGATTTTTTGCCCCTGATGCTCGAATTCCTGGCGGCCGCCGCGCCGGACGAGCCCCACGCGCTGATCCGGCGGTGCCTGGCGACCGTGCCCGCCATCGCGGCGAGGCTGAAGGAAAGCGGATCGCCGTATGCCGGGCCGCTGGAGCTCGTGTGCGGGATCTTTCCGGCGGCGACGGAAGAGGAGTCGGCGGGGAAACCCACGGGTGAAATCCGAAATTCGAAGCACGAAGCACGAAACAAATCCGAATGTTCAAAAGGGCAATGATTCGAACCGGTCGGGCCGCGATCCGAGATGTTTCTTTCGTTTTGGTCATTTCGGCATTCGGATTTGTTTCGGATTTCGAATTTCGTGCTTCGAATTTATGCTGGCGAAGCCTCTGGAGGTTGCCATGACCACACTGGACCTGCTGCTCTTCGTGGCCTTCCCCTACTTGTGCCTGGCCGTTTTCGCGTGGGGCACGCCTATCGCTACATCACCGACCGCTATGCCTGGAACTCCCACGGCAGCGAGCTCATCGAAAAGAAGACCCTGTTCTTCGGCTCCTACCTCTTTCACTTCGGGATCCTGGGCACCCTGGGGGGCCACGCCGCGGGGCTGCTGATCCCCCAGACCGTGTTCGACATGGTCGGGATCGACACGGCCGCCCACACCGCGCTCGCGCACTACGCCGGCAGGGTGGTGGGGTCGGCCGCCTTCTGCGGCGTGCTGGTCCTGCTGGCGCGCCGGATCCTCATCCGGCGCATCCGCCTGATGACCACCGCCGTCGATTTCGCCGTTCTCGGCGGGCTGGCCTTCGTGACCGGGGTGGGCACCTACGACGTGTTCTTCGGCGGGTACCACGTGCTCGACACCATCGCGCCCTGGATCCGGGGCATCCTCACTCTGCAGCCGGATCCGGGCCTGATGGCCGACGTGCCGGTCCAGTACAAGCTGCACATCCTCGCGGCCTTCGCGCTGCTGGCCTTTTCCCCGTTCACCCGGCTGGTGCACATCTGGAGCGTGCCGCTGTTCTACATCTTCCGGCGGCCGCTGGTGTTCCGGCGGAGGGTGACGGCATGACACGGGCTAAATCCGAAATTCGAAGCACGAAACTCGAAACAAATTCGAATGTCCAAAAGGGCACCGATTCAAACGGATTGGACCGCGGCCCGAGATGTTGTTTCGGTCATTATATCATTTGAATTTGTTTCGGATTTCGAATTTGGTGCTTCGGATTTACAGCGCCTTGTGCTGATCGCGGCTGGAAAGCCGCTCCCACGGGGCGCCATAGGAAGGCGGCTGAGGAGACATCGAATGGCTGAAGACGAAAACGTCTGTCACGCGATCTCGAACCCGCGCGCGGCCCTGGCGTGGACGACGCTCGCCTTTTTCGCCGGGTTCGCCGGTGTTTCCGCTTTCGGGCCCATCGTCCCCAAGCTGAAGCAGGCCATGGACGTGGGCCCGTTCCTCATGGGGGTCCTGGCGGCCTCGCCGGCGCTGACCGGCTCGCTGCTGAGAATTCCCTTCGGCGCCATGGTCGACCGCATGGGCGGCAAGAAACCCATTGTGATCTCTGCTCCTGCTCGCCGCTGCGGGGGTTGCCGGGATGACGGCCATGTTCAGCATCGTCGGCACGCCCCGGGCGGCCCATTACCCCTTCTTCCTGATCTGCGGCATCCTGTGCGGCTGCGGCATTGCGGTGTTTTCGGTGGGGGTGCCGGCCGTTTCCTATTGGTATCCCCAGCGCAAGCAGGGGACGGCGCTCGCAATCTACGGCGGGCTGGGGAACCTGGCCCCCGGGGTTTTCGCCCTGCTGCTGCCGTTCCTCGTGGTGAACCTCGGGTTCACCTGGTCCTACGTGCTGTGGCTGGCGGCGCTGCTCGCGATGACGGGGCTGGTATTCGCGCGCATGCGAGACGCGCCGTATTTCCAGTACAAGGAAATGGGCCTGGAGATCGACCCCGATGCCCTGCTCCTGGCCTGCGGGGAAGAGCTGGTCCCGTCGGGCAAGGCCATGGACTCCATCCGCAAGGCCGGCGCGGACTGGCGGACCTGGGTGCTGACCTTCCTGTACTTCTGCTCGTTCGGCGGGTTCATCGCCCTCACGGTGTGGTTCCCGACCTTCTGGACCGATCGTTTCAAGATCAGCATGGTCCAGGCCGGGCTGCTCACGGCCGCCTTCTCGCTGGCGACCAGCATCCTGCGGGTGTTCGGCGGGATCGCCGCGGACAAGCTCGGGGGCCTGCTGGTCGCGCAGCTTTCGTTCGTGGTGGTCGCGGCGGGGTCCGCGGTGATCTTCGCGGGCGAGGGCTCGGCCGCCGCAGCGTTCATCGGTCAGATGCTGCTCGCGCTGGGGATGGGGGTCGCGAACGCCGCCGTTTTCAAACTGGTCCCGCGGTTCACCCCCAAGGCGGTCGGCGGCGCCGCCGGGCATCATCGGGGGCCTGGGCGCCTTCGGCGGATTTGTCCTGCCGCCGGTCCTGGGCCTATTCGTGCGCCTGAACGGCGAGGCCGGATACTCCCAGGGGTTTGTGGTGTTTTTGGGCCTGTCCCTCGCGGGGCTTGCGCTCCTCATGATTCTGAAAAAGTACGCCGAGACCCGACTGCCGTGATATCTACGCGAGGTCCCCGATGAAGCCTTTCCACGAACTGCTGGAGACCTCCGCCGCGGCCCACGGGCACCTGTGCCCGGGGCAGGTGGTGGGGGTGCGCATGGCGATCCTGGGCTGCCGGCTGATCGGGCTGGACGAGCCGACGCGGCGCGAGCAGATCAAGAAGCTGATCGTCTACGTGGAGATGGACCGCTGCACCGCGGATGCCGTGGCGCACGTGACCGGGGTCAAGCTCGGCCGCCGCAGCCTCAAGTTCGTGGACTACGGCATCATGGCGGCCACCTTCCTCAACCTGGAGAGCGGCAAGGCCTTCCGGGTGGTCTCCACCGAGGAGGCGCGCGACCTGGCGGCGGTGTACGCGCCGGAGGTGAGCGGCACGTCCCGGCAGCAGCTGGCGGCCTACTGCCGCATGCCGGACAGCGTGCTGTTCCGGGTGCAGCAGGTGCGGGTGCCGATCAAGCCGGTGGATCTGCCCGGCCCGACCCGGCGCAAGACCACCTGCCGCCGCTGCGGGCAAGTGGTGCGAGACGGACGTGAAGTGATCCGTGACGGTGACGATATCTGTCGGCCGTGCGCGGAGGGCGCCTATTTTTCGAACCCCCGGGAGATCACCTGGGCGGACATGAACTGGGCGCCGAGCGAGGTGCCGGAGCTCACCGCGCCGCACGATCACGATCATCACTCTGAAAAACCCGGGCAACGGCGCGCTGAAGTGATAGCCCTGCGATAGAGTGGACAGGCATCCGAGCGGGTTGCGGCGTACGGGGTCATCCCATCGGCGACGAAGTGCGGGGAGGCTTTCAGCCTCGATCATCGCGGCTGGAAAGCCGCTCCCACAAAAAATCTGGCTGCAACGGAAATCAACTTCCTTGGACTGGAAGGAACGTGAGACATGCTGAAAAAAATAAACGTGCAGGATGCGGTGGGGACTCAGCTGGCGCACGACATCACCGAGATCCGGCCCGGCGAGTTCAAGGGCGCGGCCTTCCGCAAGGGTCACACGGTGTGCAACGAGGACATCTGCCACCTGCAGAAGCTGGGCAAGAACCACCTCTACGTCCTCGACCTGGCCGCGGACGAGATCCACGAGAACGAGGCGGCCGCCATCCTGGCGGGGGCGCTGGCCGGCGAGGGGGTCGCCTGGGAGAACAGCCCCGAAAGAAGGCAAGATCGGGATGACGGCCGCCATCGACGGTCTGCTCTCCGTGAACACGGCGGCGCTGGCGGCCTTCAACATGGTCGACGAGGTGATGTGCGCGACGCTGCACACGCACACCCTGGTCATCGAAGGGCAAGCGGGTGGCGGCGACACGCGCCATCCCGCTGGTGATGAAGCGCGCGCCGATCGAGCGCGCGGCGGCCATCGCCCGGCAGAACGGCGGGGTGCTCTCGGTGCGGGCGCTGCGGCGGGCCAAGGCCGGGATCGTGGTGACCGGCAGCGAGGTCTTCAACGGCCTGATCCAGGACCGCTTCGCGCCGATCCTGACCGGGAAGGTGACCGCGCTGGGCTCGGAGGTGGCCGGGGTGAGCTTCGCGCCGGACGACGCCGATCTCATCCGGCAGGCCATCGTGGCGCACCTGGAAAACGGCTGCGACCTGATCCTGCTGAGCGGGGGGATGAGCGTCGACCCGGACGACGTCACCCGCCTGGCGATCCGGCAGGCCGGCGCGACCGAGAGTGCACTACGGGGCGTCCGCGCTGCCGGGCGCGATGTTCCTCGCGGCCAGGATCGGCGCGGTGCCGCTGCTGGGAGTCCCGGCCTGCGGGCTGTACCACCGCACGACGGTGCTCGACCTGGTGCTGCCGCGCCTTCTGGCCGGCGAACGGATCGGCAAGAAAGAGCTCGCCTTCTTCGGCCACGGCGGCCTCTGCCAGGACTGCCCGGAGTGCGTGTTCCCCAACTGCGCCTTCGGGAAGGGAGCATAGACCCGCATCCGGATGGACATGGCGCGGATGCCCGCTGACCGGATTTTCCGCAGCCACGCAATATGCCGGGGTCCGCCTGTTACCGGTGGAAGACCTTCCGGGCACCGGAATGTCTTGCTATTCTCTCTCGACCGGGAAGGTCATCGACGCACCGAACCAGCCGATCACGGTCACCATCGCGGACAGCGAGAGCACCAGCAGGATGTAGAGCAGCCCCGACCCGCTCATGGCGTCGAGGATGTCCGGCGTGTTGAATCGCCAGGAGAAGAGAACCGCCGAGGTGAGGAGCATCAGGAGGGTCAGGGGGATTTTGATTTTGACCGGCCTCAGCGGCTTGGCCATGTAGTTCAGCCACCAGGTGTAAAAGCCGGTCGTGACCGCGACGGCGTTGAAGAGGACGCCCACCCCCAGGCAGTGAAAGGCCGTGGTGTCGAAGGACTTCTCCCCGGTGACGAGGTAGAGCAGGGTGAAAACCGTCGTGGCGAACATGAAGGCGATCGGGAAGTGCACGGTCATCGGGTGCGGGTGGCGGCGCAGGAAAGGAAAGGTCCGGATCAGCGCAGCCAGGGCGGGCGGCACGCGCGGGTCCTCGGGCTCTTTGACCGCCGCGAGCACGCCCACCTGCGGGTAGCGCCCGAGCACCTCCGGGGTGTGCGGCGCGCCCTGGATGTCGGTGGTGAGGTCCCGGCCGGAGGGGTGCCGCTTCATGTGGGTGCCGGTCTTCCACATCTTGCTCGCGCTGACGTCGTAGACCTTGCCCGCGTGGGCGATGTAGACGGGCTTTCCGTTTTCGCCGGTGTACTGCGCCAGTTCTTCCGCATTGAATTCCCGCATGTGGGCTCCCGTCGACGTTGTTTTGCGCTCAAACAGAGCGGATCATCAGGTGAATGAACACGACCCCCAGCAGCGCCGGGGGGTACCAGCTGGCCAGGTTGAAGAGCGCGAGCGCGGCGGCCCGGTCTCGCTCGCGGACCAGGCGCAGGCCCGGCAGCAGGAGAAGTTTCCCGCCGACCGCCAGCGCCATCAGGGCGAACACCGGCGTGTAGAGGAGCGGGCTGAGCAGGAACAGCGCCGCGTTGGCCGGGACCGCCAGTGCCAGGGCCGCGACCGCCAGCGCCGCGGACCGCTCCACCCCGAGGCAGACCGGGATGGTGCGGGCGCGCAGGCGCCGATCCTCGTCCAGGTCCGCCAGGTCGTTGGGGATGTTCTGCCCGCCGACCTCCCACAGGCAGAGCGAGAGGAACAGCGCCCCGAGAAAGGCGACCGAGGGGGCCGGGTCCACCGCGAACACCGCGGCGAGCGCCCCGGAAGTCTTGACGGCGCCGCTCACCAGCGTCCGGTAGGGGCTCACCCGCCAGAGCAGGCAGTACGCGGCCTCCAGCAGGCACCCGGCCAGGAAAATGACAACGCAGGCCGGGTTCAGCCGCCAGGCCCCCGCCAGCGCGACCAGGGACCACGCCAGCGCCCACGCCGCCCCCTCGCGGAAGCTCAGCAGCCCCTGTGCCATGGGGTGGCGCACGATGACGCCGTCGAGATCCCCGCCGGCCTCCGCCAGCCCGCCCGAGGCCGCCTTCTCGCGATCCACTTGGAAGTCGACCACGTCGTTCCAGGCGTACACCGCGGTGTAGCCGGCAAAGGTGGTCACCAGCCCGATCAGGACGACCTCTATCGGAGGCAGCGCTCCGAGCCAGAGCAGCGCGGCAAAGCACGGGGTGCACATGTCGAGCAGCCCGTGCGGGGTCCGGGAGAGGGCCCAGAAGAGCTTGAGACGCGCGACGCCGCAGAATGTATTCTGAATGGCGGGCTCGGCCACGTGGGAGTCCCGTTGCGTGAATGCAGGTGATCGCAAAACGCGCCATGGCTGTAGCACGCGGCGAGTTTTATCGTCAAGCGCAACCGGCCGGGGCTTTGGCAGTCGGCGGGTGACGTGATAGGAAGAGCGGCATGGAAAACATCGACCTGATCGGCATGTTCGTCCTGGGGGCGCTCGGAACGGGGCATTGCATCGGCATGTGCGGGCCGCTGGTGTTCGCCTTCCCCGGCCGCAGCGGTCGCTTCCTGCCGCACGTGTGGTACCAGTGCGGGCGGGTTGCGACCTATGTCCTGATCGGCGCGGTGCTGGGAGGGGCGGGCATGGCGCTCTCGGCGCACACGCCGCTCAGCGGCGGGCTGCGCATGGTCGCCGCGGGGGCGCTCGGCGCGTTCGGGCTCATGCGCCTGGGCTGGCTGCCCGAGCCGCGCTGGATGCAGGAGCTGTCGCTCGAAAAGGTCCCGGGCTTTCGCCGCGTGCTGGGTCAGGGCCCGGCCGGGACTTCGGCGGCCGGGCACCTGCTGACCGGCGCGGTGTTCGGGCTGCTGCCCTGCGGCCTGTCCTACGGCGCCTTCGCCCAGGCGCTGGGCGCGGGCAGCGCAGCCGGCGGGGCGCTCTCGGCGTTCGCTTTCGGCCTGGGGACGACCCCGGGGCTGCTGCTCCTGGGAACCGGCCTGGCGGCCGTCGTGCGCCGCTACCGCCGGACCTCGGACCTGCTCTCCGGCCTGCTCATGATCTACATGGCCGTGCAGCTGGCCATCAAGGCGGCCCGCTCGTTCTAGCAGCTCTCTGAAAAGCCAGGAGTCTCAGGCCGTGATCCGGCGTTGCGCTGCCGTGTGGACTTGCTCACATACTCTCAGTATGCGCCGCCGTCCAAAAGGCCGCGCGCCTTGGCTGACGGCCCGACACTCGGTTATTAAAGACCTGCCGGCCGCCACCCAGTCTCTTGCGGCAGCCAGTGATCCCTCAGGTGAGCGGTCGACGCGAGCGGCAAGGCCGCATGCGGCCGTCAGAACGCATTTTGGATGGGGTCTACTCCTTCAGCCGGCAGTCGGCGTCCCACTCCGGGCAGGCGTCCTTGGCCGGGGTGGAGAACTTGAGCATGCACTCCCCGCACTCCAGGTCGAAATTGGGCACGTGCCCGTAGCGCTCCTTCAGCTCCGCGGGGGTCATGACGGTGGTTTGAGTGCACCCGCACTGGGGGCAGGCGGCCTTCACGGTGTAGCGTTCCTTCTTCGGCATGGGACCCTCCCTCTCGCCTTCAGATGTTCAACAGCGTGTCGATTTCCTCCATCGGCAAAATCTTCTCCTCGATCAGCACCGCGCGCACCGTCCGGCCGGAGGCGTAGGCCCTCTGGGCGACGGCGGCCGCGCGGTCGTAGCCGATGCGCGGCACCAGGCCCGTCGCCAGCGCCAGGCTGCGCTCGATGAAGGCGGCGCAGGCCTCGCGGTCGGCGCGGATGCCTTCGATGCACTTCTCTGCCAGCACCTCCGCCGCCGCCGCGAGCAGGTCGACGGACTGCAGCAGGTTGTAGGCGATCACCGGCATCATGACGTTGAGCTCGAAGCTGCCGGACTGCGCGGCGATCGTGACCGTCGCGTCGTTGCCGATCACCTGGGCGGCCACCTGGAGCACGGCTTCGGGGACCACCGGGTTGACCTTGCCCGGCATGATCGACGAGCCCGGCTGCAGGCTCGGGAGCGCGATCTCCCCAAGGCCGCAGCGCGGGCCCGAGCCCAGCCAGCGCAGGTCGTTGGCGATCTTGGTCAGGCTCACGGCGAGGGTCTTGAGCGCGGCGCTCGCCTCCACCGCCGCGTCCCGGGCCGCCTGGGCCTCGAAGGGGTTGTCGGCCCGGCGGAAGCCGATGCCGGTCTCCCGTGCGATCAGGGCGATGGTCTCGGCGGCGAAGTCGGGGTGGGCGTTGACGCCGGTGCCGACGGCCGTGCCTCCCAGGGCGAGCTCGGCCAGGCGCGGCTCGACCGCGAGCACCCGTTCGACCGCGAGCTCCACCTGCCGGGCATAGCCGGAGAACTCCTGGCCGAGCGTCATGGGCACGGCGTCCTGGAGGTGGGTGCGGCCGATCTTGCGCACGTCGGCGAACTCGGCCGCCTTGCCCGCGAGCGCCCGGTGCAGGCGCCGCAGCGCCGGGATCAGCCGGCCGTGGATTGCCGTCAGCGCCGCGATGTGGATGGCCGAGGGGACCGCGTCGTTGCTGGACTGCCCGAGGTTGACGTGGTCGTTGGGGTGGACCGGGGACTTGCCGCCCTTCCGTCCGGTGAGGATCTCATTGGCGCGGGAGGCGATGACCTCGTTCAGGTTCATGTTGCTGGAGGTGCCCGAGCCGGTCTGGAAGACTCCTACCGGGAACTGGTCGTCGAGACGGCCCTCCAGGACTTCCCGGGCAGCGGAGACCACGGCCTCGGCCAGCCGGGGCTCGAGCAGCCCCAGGCGCCGGTTGACCTCGGCCCCGCAGCGCTTGATCAGCGCCAGCGCGCGGACGAACGCGAGCGGCATCCGGATGCCGCCGATGGGGATGTTGTCGACGGCGCGCTGGGTCTGGGCGCCGTAGTAGGCGTCCGCGGGCACCCGGACGACACCCATGGTGTCTTTTTCTTCGCGGTAAGTGGCCATCAGGATAATGACGTGTCGGGGGATCCACTCGTTGGGGCGTCCGGTCGGAAACCAGCGACGCCGGGGCCGTCTCATACCATCAGGCCTCTTTCAACCGCTCGATGTTGGTCCTGAGCTGTGCGATCTCGATGCCCAGGCCCACGCACTTCCGGCCCAGCATGCATTGTTCAGCGTCCCCCTCTTCGAGAAAGGTCTTGAGCCGATAGCTGCCCTTCTTGAGGTGCACCACCCAGCTCTTCTGGGACGTGTCGTACTCCGCCGCGACATCGATCCCGCATTCGCCCACGTCGGGGTAGAGCTGCCGAATTTTTTCGCAGAGCTCGTTTTTGTCGATCATCGCATATCTCCTCTGTGCGCTCGAGTCGAAATGACACGCCCGGGAATCGATTCGCCGGCAGGGTGATGTATGGGGGAAAATAATGCCGCGCGCGGAAAAAGCAAAAACGGCGGGAGGGCGGTGCTCAACCGGTTATTGAAAAACAAGCATCAGGCCCTCAGCCAAGGCGCGCGGTCTTTTGGGAAGCGCAGCATACGAGCCGGTATGTGAGCATTCCCAAAAGCCGCGCAACGCAGGATCAGGGCCTGAGGCGCCGTTTTTCGGCAACCGGTTAAAACAGATGGGCCACGTCCCGGATGATCTCTTGGACCTTGCCTTCGATCTTCGCGATCATCTCGGTCGTGACGTGCAGAATCTCCGCCGACAGGAGCCCGGCCGGGTCGCTGGAATCCCACTCGAAGAAGCTGAAGCCCATTTTGCGGGTCAGCATGTTGGCCAGGTGCACGACGAGAATGGCGCTCTCGGTCTCCGGGGTGAAATTGGACCCCTCGTGCAGCGCGATCACGCGCGCGAACTCGTCCCCGAAGCCCCAGCGTTTGACGAGCATGACGCCGGTCGGCTGGTGGGCGTCCTGGATGGCGGACACGATCATGTCGTAGTTCAGGTTCGTCCCCTGCGGGATTTCCGCAAACGCCCGCAGCAGGATCACCTTGCCCACGTCGTGGGTCAGCCCCATGAGGAACAGGTTCTCGGGGTCGTCCAGCAGCAGGCTCTGACCGATCAGCTTGGCGGCGTAGGCGGTGGCGAGGGAGTGCACCCACATCTTGTCGAGCAGCACGCGATGCTGCGGGTGCTTGGCCTCGTAGAGGCTTTTGTTGGAGATGGCCACGACAATGCTCAGCGTCTCCTTGTACCCCAGGCGCGGGATGGCCGCCTGCACGCTGCGGACATCGCCGTACCCTTTGTAGACCGGGCTTTTCGCGACCGAGATCAGCCGCAGGGAGATCACCGGGTCTTTTTCGAGCGCGTCGGCCAGGTCCTTGACCGAGGAGTCCTGGCGCTTGATCACCTTGCGCAGCTCGAAAACCACCTGGGGCATGGCCGGCGGCACGATCTTGCCGGCGCTGAACTTCTGCAGGATCCCGGCAAAGGCCTGCCGGATGAAACTCGTATCGCTCTTGGCCAGGAAGTCCTGGCCGACGCCGGCGTCGGCCTCGACGAAGGCCACGAAGCGGGACATCAGCTTCGGGTCGAACTCCCGGCCCGCCTGCTCGAACATTTCGGCCAGCGCCTCTTCGCGGCTCAGCCCCCTGCCCGCCCGGGCTCCGGCCGTGAGCCGGTCGTAGTGGTCGAACACGTGCAGGATGCGCGCTCCGAGGGGGATGTCTTCGCCTTTGATCCCGTCCGGGTAGCCGCTGCCGTCGAAGGCCTCGTGGTGGTGCCGGATCGGGCCCAGAAGGGCCTCGTACCCGCGGTAGTTCGAAAGGATGTCGACGCCCACCACCGGGTGCCGTTTGACCAGGACGGCCTGGTCTTCCGGCGGCGCCGGGGGCGCGTCGAGGATCTCGGGGGGCGCCGCGACGTAACCCGTGTCGTGCAGCAGCCCCGCCAGGTAAAGGTGATGCAGCTCTCCGCCGCGCAGGAGGCCTTCGCTTTCGGCGAAATTGGCGGCCGCGTTGGCCACGCGTTCGCAGTGCTCCCTCAGGCGCGCGTCCTTTGCGCCGAGCAGCGCCAGGACCAGCTTGGCGGTTTCGTTGAGCTGCTGCAGGCGTTCCGGCCCGGGACCCGGGGCGTTTTTATCGATCATGGGGACCATGTCCTTCGAGCGTTGGAGTGAGTCGGCCGGCACGATTCAATTCCCGACGGCGCATCAGAACAGGTGGGCGAGTCCCTTGACCAGGCCGAGGGTGTCCTCCCCGATCTTCTGGAGGTCGGGCGGGGCGATGCCCAGCTCCTGGGCCGAGCGGATCTCCCCCGGGACGGCGCCTTCCAGCAGGCTGTAGCCGATCGTGCGGGTGAGCATGTTCGCCAGGTTGATCACCAGGCAGTCCTTCGTGACCGCGGCGTCGAACTCGTTTTTCTCGTGCAGCGAAACGGCGCGGATGAACCCCTCGTTGAAGCCCCAGCGCTTGAGCATGACGGAGCTCAGGCCGAGGTGGGCCTCCTGGATGTTGGCCAGCACCAGTTTCATGTCCATCCCCTTCACCGCCTCCTCCTCCGAAAAGGCCTTCACCAGGAAGGTCTTGCCGATGTCGTGGGTCAGGCCCATGAGGAAGAGGACATCCACCTCGGGCAGGCGCAGGTGCTGGCCGATCAGCTTGGCGGCGTAGGCGGTGGCGAGCGCGTGCGCCCAGAGCTTGTCCATCAGGAAGCGGTAGTGCGCGTTGGCGGTCTGGTAGAGGCTCTTGTGGGCGATGGCCATGACGACGCTCATGGTTTCCTTCAGCCCCAGACGGGGGATGGCCTGCCGGACGGTGCGGATCTCCTTCATGCCGCGGTAGGCGGGGCTGTTCGAGATCGAGATCAGGCGCAGCGCGATCACCGGTTCCTTCTCGATCGCCGCCGACAGCTCGTCGGCCGTGGCCGTCGGTTTGTCCACGATCTTCTGCAGCTCCTGGACGATCTGGGGCATGACCGGGGGCGTGATCTTGCCCGAGGTGAACTTCTGCAGGATCTGCGCGAAGACGGCCCTGACGTTGACCGTCTCCTTCTTCTTGCCCTGCATGTACTCCTTGGACGTCCCGGAGGTGGACTCGATGAACTGGGCGAACTGGTCGACCAGCGCGCCGTCGAAGTCCTTGCCCGAGAGCTGGATGATCTGCTCGAGCGCGGCCATGTTGTCCAGGCCCTTGCGGGGGAACCGCGGGGCGGTGAGCCAGTCGAAGCGGTCGAACAGGGCGAGCAGGCGCGCTCCGAGCGGGATGTCCTCGCCCTTCTTGCGGTCCGGGTAGCCGCTGCCGTCGAAGGCTTCATGGTGGTGGCGGATGATCGGCAGGCAGCGGGACAGCAGGCTCATGTCCGCGAGCAGCTTTTCGGCCAGCGCGGGGTGCTTGCGCAGGAGCGCCTCGGCCTCGCCCGCCGGCGCCTCGCCGTCCCCGATCTGCTCCGAGGGGCCGAACATCAGGCCGACGTCGTGCAGCAGCCCGGCGAAGAAGAGGATGTCGGTGTCTTTGGGCGGGAGCAGGTTGAACTTCTGGCAGAAGCTGGCGCAGTAATTGGCCACCCGCTCGCAGTGCTGGCGGATGTGGGAGTCCTTCTCCTCGACGAACGCGAGCAGGGTGTTGGCGAACTCCAGGATGGTCTCCCGCGATTCCACTCCGGGCTTGGTCGTGCCTCTGTCGGCCATTCTGGCCTGCTCCTCTCTACGGGGGGTGACTCGGAGACGATTTCCTATTCTTCTGATAGTTTACCACTTCCGCCCGCGTCCTGCAAAAAAATCGACCTTGCGCCGGGCAGCGACCCCGGCCGGCAGGGCGTGAGGGCGGACGATGGCCGTGGCCGCGATTGACACCGCACGGTCTTTTCTCTTATTATCCGCCTGCTTCAGGAAGACGGGCGCGAAACGCTTGCTTCCCCATCGCCCGGCGCCGGATAGCGGGCCTCGCCTGACGGCGGCGGGCGCGTTCAACGCCCCCGGCCCCGTGCGCCGCCGGGCCCGCACCCGGGCCGCCCCCCATGGGTCCTCGGTCGCTCAAGGAGCTTTTCCGCATGACGTCCCCCATCGTCTTGAATCAGGATTTCATCGAATCGCAGTACCGGCTCTGGAAATCCGACCCCGATGCCGTCACCGCCGACTGGCGGCACTTCTTCCAGGGGTTCGAGCTGGCGCTCGAGCGGCCGGAGGGTTTCGGGGCCGCCGGCGGCGAAGCGGCCGCGAACCAGGCGCGGGTGCAAACCCTGGTCCACCGCTTCCGCGAGATCGGGCACCTGCTCGCCTGCCTCGACCCGCTCGAGGCCTGCCCGCTCGAGCACCCCCTGCTGACCCTCGAGTCGGTCGGGCTTGCGCCCGAGAGCCTGGACGCCCTCTTCGTCCCGCCGGATGGCCCGGCCAACATCCAGGTGCCGCTGCGCGACATCCTGGCGGCGCTGCGCGAGACCTACAGCCGCTCGATCGGGGTCGAGTTCATGCACCTGCAGGACCCGGCCGAGCGCCGCTGGCTGATCGAGCGCATGGAGCCGGTGCGCAACGCGCCCGCGCTCGACGCGGCCGACCGGCGCCGCATCCTGAAGAAGCTCTCCCACGCGGCCGCCTTCGAGCACTTCCTGAACACCAAGTACGTGGGGGTGACCCGCTTCTCGCTCGAGGGCGGGGAAGCGCTCATCCCGGGCCTGGACTTCCTCCTCGAGCGCTCGGCCGCGCTCGGCTGCCGCGAGGTCATCCTCGGGATGGCGCACCGCGGGCGGCTCAACGTGCAGACCAACATCATCGGCAAGCCCTTCAGCGACGTCTTCAGCGAGTTCGAGAACTGCTACGACCCCGATCTCCTGGTCGGCGCCGGGGACGTGAAGTACCACACCGGCTACCTGAACGACCTGCGGACCGAAGACGGCCGCGAGCTGCGGATCCTCATGATGAACAACCCGAGCCACCTCGAGGCGGTCGACCCGGTGGTCGAGGGATTCGCCCGCGCCCGGCAGGATGCGCTCGCGTCCGGGCCGGAGCGGGTGCTGCCGGTGCTGATCCACGGGGACGCGGCCTTCGCCGGGCAGGGGGTGGTGGCCGAGGTCCTGAACTTCTCCCAGCTGGAGGGCTACCGCACGGGCGGCACCGTGCACGTGATCGTCAACAACCAGATCGGCTACACGACGCTGCCCGAGCACGCCCGCTCCTCGCGCTACTCGACCGACATCGCCAAGATGCTCATGGTGCCGATCTTCCACGTGCACGGCGAGAACCCCGAGGCCGTCGTCCACGTGATGCGCCTGGCGGCCGACTACCGCCGGCAGTTCGCCAAGGACGTGGTCGTCGACCTGATCGGCTACCGGCGCTACGGCCACAACGAGGGCGACGAGCCCTACTTCACCCAGCCGCTGATGTACGAGCGCATCCGGCAGCGCCCCGCTGCGGACACGATCTACGCTCAGAAGCTGCTCGACGAGAAGCTCGTCACCGCCGCGGAGGTCGAGGGGTTCGCATCCGAGCTGCGCGGTCGGCTCGAGGCCGACTACGACGCCGTCCACGGCAGCGCCTGCGTCTTCCCCGAACACCGGTTCTACGAGGGGTGGGAGCGCTTCAGCGGGGTGTACTCGCCCGTGAGCCTCGAGACCGGCGTCGCCCGCGGCACCCTGCTCGCCCTGGCGCGGGGCCTTGCGCGTCTGCCCGCCGACTTCAGCCTCACCCCCAAGCTGCAGAAGCTCCTGGCCCGCCGGCTCGAAGCGGTCGAACGGGGCGAGGGCGTCGACTGGGCCAACGCCGAGGCCCTGGCCTTTGCGAGCCTGGCCACCGAGGGGCACCCCGTGCGGCTGAGCGGGCAGGACAGCGGCCGGGGCACCTTCAGCCAGCGCCACAGCGTGCTCGTGGACACGCGCACCGGGGGCTCCTTTTGCCCGATCGCCCGCCTGGCCGAGGGGCAGGCCGACTTCCGCGTCTACAACAGCCCGCTGTCCGAGGTGGGGGTCCTGGGGTTCGAGTACGGCTACTCGCTCGCGCAGCCCGACACCCTGGTGCTCTGGGAGGCCCAGTTCGGGGATTTCGCCAACAACGCCCAGGCCGTGATCGATCTCTTCATCGCCAGCGGCGAGGCCAAGTGGCAGCGGCTGAGCGGGCTCGTCCTGCTGCTGCCCCACGGGCTGGAGGGATTGGGGCCCGAGCACTCGAGCGCGCGCCTGGAGCGGTTCCTGCAGCTGTGCGCCGGCGAGAACATGATCGTCTGCAACCCGACCACCCCGGCGCAGTACTTTCACCTGCTGCGCCGCCAGGTGAAGAGCGGCTTCCGCAAGCCGCTGGTCGTGATGACCCCCAAGAGCCTGCTGCGCCACCCGCTGGCGGTGTCGTCGGTCGACCAACTGGCCAAGGGGTCCTTCCGCGGGGTCCTGGACGACCCCGAGGCGGAGGCCGGCGCCGCGACGCTGGTCTTCTGCAGCGGCAAGATCGGCTACGACCTCGCGCAGCGCCGCCGCGAGCTGAAGCGCACGGACATCGCCATCCTGCGGCTGGAGCAGCTCTACCCCTTCCCGCAGAGCCAGCTGCGGCTGGCCCTCGGCCGGTTCAAACAGGCGCAGGCCGTCTGGGTGCAGGAGGAGCCCGAAAACATGGGGGCCTGGACCTTCGTGCGGCCGCGGCTGGAAGCGCTGCTCGGCGGCCGGACACTCGCGTACATCGGCCGCAAGGAGTCGGCGACCCCGGCCACCGGCTTCCCGCACGTCTACCGTCGCGAGCAGGCGGAGATCGTCGACCGGGCCATCGGCCCGAAACCCTGAAAGATGGGGGGAGTCCCCCATCGCCCGACCAACCCGCAACCCGCACCGAGGAGACCCATGGGAGCCCTCGACGTCAAGGTCCCGAGCGTGGGCGAATCCGTCACGGAAGCCCTCCTGGCCCAGTGGTTCAAGAAAGACGGCGACCTGATCCGCAAGGACGAGGCGCTGTTTGTCCTGGAGACGGACAAGGTGACCCTCGAGGTCATGGCCGAGGCGGCCGGGGTGCTGCACATCCGGGTCCAGGCCGGCGCGACGGTCAAGATCGGAGAGGTGGTGGCCGTGATCGACACGGCGGCCGCCGGCGCTGCGGCGCCGGCGCCCTCGCCCCATCGCGCGCCCGAGCCGCGGCCGCCGGTCGTGGAGGCGCCTTCCGCCGTGCCGCCGTCGCCGCCCGCGAGCGCGCCGCCCCCTCCCGCCGTCCCCGCCGCTCCGGACGACGGGCGGTTTTCGCCCTCGGTGCGCCGGCTGGCGGCCGAGCACCGGTTGGACCCCGGCCTCGTCCCGGGCACGGGCCCGGGCGGCCGCGTGACCCGGGGCGACGTGCTCCTCTTCCTCGAACAGCGCGACCGGGCGCCCGCCCCGGCCGCCGCGGCCCGGGCGGCCGAGCCGGTCTGCCCGCCCTGCGACGAGTCGATCCGGGAGGAGATCACCCGCAAGCCCATGACCCCCATCCGGCGGCGCATCGCCGAGCGGCTGCTGAAGGCCCGCCAGACCACGGCCATGCTCACCACGTTCAACGACATCGACATGAGCGCGGTGATCGATCTGCGGCAGCGCTACAAGGAGGGCTTCCAGAAGAAGCACGGGGTCTCGCTCGGCTTCATGTCCTTCTTCATCAAGGCCGCGATCGAGGCGCTCAAGGCCGTGCCCGAGATCAACGCCTACATCGACGGGACCGACATCGTCTACCCGCACTACCACCACATCGGGGTGGCGGTCGGCTCCGAACGCGGGCTGGTGGTGCCGGTGATCCGGCACGCCGACCGCCTGAGCTTCGCCGAGCTCGAGCAGGCCATCGCCGACTTCGTGGCGCGCATCAAGGACAACCGCCTGACGCTCGCCGATCTGGAGGGCGGCACCTTCACGATCACCAACGGCGGGGTCTTCGGCTCGCTCTTGAGCACCCCGATCCTCAACACGCCCCAGAGCGGCATCCTGGGGATGCACCGCGTGGATAAACGGCCGGTGGCGGTCGACGACCAGGTGGTGATCCGGCCCATGATGTACGTCGCCCTGAGCTACGACCACCGCATCGTGGACGGCCGCGAGGCGGTGACGTTTCTGAAGCACGTCAAAGAGTGCATCGAGACCCCCGAACGCATCATGATGGAGATCTGAACCGATGGCGGCGGAGACCCCTTTCGATGTCGTGGTGATCGGCGGCGGCCCGGGCGGGTATGTCGCGGCGGCGCGCGCGGCCGAGCTCGGTCTGAAGACGGCCTGCGTGGAGCGGCGGCCGCGCCTGGGCGGGGTGTGCCTGAACGTCGGCTGCATCCCGAGCAAGGCGCTGCTCGATTCGAGCGAGTTCTACCACCTGGCGCGCACCCGCTTCGCGGAGCACGGCATCGGGGTGGGGGAGCCCACCGTCGACCTCGCCCGCATGATGGCGCGCAAGGACCGGATCGTTCAGGACCTCACCGAAAACGTGCGCAAGCTGCTCGAGAGCCGCCGGGTGGAGGTCGTCCCGGGCACGGCGAGGCTCGCGGCCGCCGATCGGGTGGAGGTCGCGGGGGAAGCGCCGCGCACCCTCCGGGCGCAGCACATCATCCTCGCGACGGGGAGCGAGCCCGTGGCGCTGCCGGGCATCCCCTTCGACGGTCGGCGGGTCGTGAGCTCGACCGAGGCGCTCACGTTCGATGCCGTGCCCGGCCGGCTGGGAGTCGTGGGCGGGGGCTATATCGGCCTGGAGCTGGGGTCCGTCTGGCGTCGCCTGGGCGCGCAGGTGACCGTCATCGAGATGCTGCCGGACATCGCCGCGACGCTCGACGGCCAGGTCGGCCGCCGGCTGCTGCGGGTGTTGAAGAAGCAGGGCATCGAGTTCCGCCTGGAGACCCGGGTCGCCGCCGCCCGCACCGAGGGCGAGGAGGTGGTCGTCGAGACCGAGGCCGGGGGGAAACCCGAGACCCTGCGTTTCGACCGCCTGCTCGTGTGCGTGGGGCGTCGGCCCGTCACCCGCGATCTCGGCCTGGAGACGCTCGGGATCGAGACCGTGCCGCCGGCCGGTTTCATCCGGGTGGACGCCGCGCTGCGCACGCGCGTCCCCACGGTCTACGCGATCGGCGACATCGTCGAGGGCCCGATGCTGGCGCACAAGGCCTCGGCCGAGGGGATCGCCGCGGCCGAGACGATCGCCGGCAAGGCCGGGGAGGTCAACTACGACGCCATCCCGGCGGTCGTCTACACCGCGCCCGAGGTGGCCGGCGTCGGGCCGACCGAGGAAGCGCTGAAAGCCCGCGGCATCCCCTACGTCGCCGGCAACTCCCCCTTCACCGGGTCGGGCCGCGCCAAGTGCTGGGGGGACACCGAGGGGTTCGTCAAGGTGCTGGCCCACAAGACGACCGACCGCTCTGCTCGCGGTCCACATCATCGGGCCGCACGCGGCCGACGTGATTGCCGAGGCCGTGCTCGCGATCGAGCTGGGCGCAGCCGCCGAGGACCTGGCGCGCACCGTCCACGGGCACCCGACCTTCGGCGAGGCCCTCATGGAGGCGGCCATGGCCGTGCGGAAATGAGCCCGCGCAGCGCCATGACCTCGGCGCCGACGCCGCACGACATCCTGCGCCGATTCTACGGCTACCGGTCGTTCCGCACCCATCAGCTGGACATCATCGAAAGGGTGGTGCGCGGGCAGGACGCGTTCGTGCTGATGCCGACCGGAAGCGGCAAGTCCATCTGCTACCAGATCCCCGCGGTTCTGCGCCCCGGCGTCGGCATCGTGGTCTCGCCGCTGATCGCCCTCATGCAGGACCAGGTCCTGGCTCTGAAGCAAAACGGGCTGCGCGCCGACTATCTGAACTCCAGCCTTTCCGCCGCCGACGCCCGGCGCGTTGAAACGCGGCTGCTGTCCGGCGCCACGGACCTGCTGTACGTCGCCCCCGAGCGGCTGCTGACGGATGGTTTTCAGCGGCTGCTTCAAAAAATCCCGATCGCCCTGTTTGCGATCGACGAGGCGCACTGCGTGTCGCAGTGGGGCCACGACTTCCGGCCGGAGTACCTCAAGATCGCGGAGGTGACGAGGCGGTTCGCCGGGGTCCCGCGGGTCGCCCTGACGGCCACCGCCGACGCACAGACGCGCGGGGACATCCTCGCCAAGCTCGAGCTCTCGGGCGCCGCCCACTTCGTGTCGAGCTTCGACCGGCCGAACATCCGCTACCGGGTGCAGCTGAAAGCCAACGGCAAACGCCAGCTGCTGGCCTTCATCCGGGACGAGCACCCGGGCGAGTCCGGCATCGTCTACGTCCGCACCCGCCGGCGGGCCGATGAGACCGCCGCCTGGCTGGCGGAGCAGGGGGTCGACGCCGCCGCCTACCACGCCGGCCTGGAGCAGGGGCTGCGCGCGGAGCGGCAGCGGCGGTTTCTGCGGGAGCCGGCCGCCGTCATGGTGGCGACCATCGCGTTCGGCATGGGGATCGACAAGCCGGATGTGCGCTTCGTCGCCCACCTGGACCTGCCGGCGAGCATGGAGGCCTACTACCAGGAGACCGGGCGGGCGGGCCGCGACGGAAAGCCCGCCGACGCCTGGATGGCCTACTCCCTCGGGGACGTGGTGGCGGTGCGGATGCTGCAGGAAGGCTCGGAGGGCAGCGACGCCTTCAAACGCCTGCAGGGGCGGAAGCTGGAGGCGCTGCTCGGTTTCTGCGAGACGGTCGAGTGCCGGCGCGCGACCCTTCTGGGGTATTTCGGGGAGAGCACCGCGGCGCCCTGCGGCAACTGCGACAACTGCCTGCACCCGGCCGGGACCTGGGACGGCTCCGTGGCCGCCCAGAAGGCGCTGTCCTGCGTCTACCGCACCGGTCAACGCTTCGGGGCCGCGCACCTGACCGACATCCTGGTCGGCAACGGCAGCCCGGGCGTCCTCCGGCACGGCCACGACCGGATCAAGACCTTCGGCGTCGGGCAGGAGTTTTCCGCGGCGGAATGGCGCTCGGTCTTCCGCCAGCTCGTGACCGGCGGGATGCTCACCGCCAATCTGGCCGAGATATCCGGTTTCCGCCTGACCGATAAGAGCTGGCCGGTCCTCAAGGGCGCCCAGCCCGTGCGCCTGAGAAAGGACGAGCCGCCGCAAAAACCCGCGAAGTCCGCCAGGAAGATCGCGCGGCCGGCCGGCGAACTCGACGATGAGGTCGACCCGACGCTGTATGATACGCTGCGCCGGCTCAGGCTCGAAATCTCAAAAGGGCTGGGGGTGCCGCCCTACGTCGTGTTCCACGACAAGACCCTGAAGGAGATGGCCGCGCTCAGGCCGTCCAGCCGCGCCGAGCTCCTGCAGGTGGGCGGCGTCGGCGAGCGCAAGGCGGAGCGGTATGGAGAGGCGTTTCTGGAAGCCATTCGAGGGGGAAGCTGATGCGCGCACCCCGCAGGCCGAGGGGGGTCCATGGCGGTTGAAGTCTGGTTGCTCGTTCTCATGCTGGCGGTGTTCCTGGCGCTCGTGCTGTGGATCAAGCTGCCGGTGGGCCTGGCGCTCGCGATCACGGGGGTCGTGACGGCCGCGGCCGGCGGGGAGGGGTTCCCGCTGCGGCACCTGGTGGAGGGGATGTTCGGCTACCTGGACGTCTCGCTCGTCCTCATCACGGCCATGATCTTCATGAAGGTGATCGAGAAGAACGGGCTGCTCGACGTGCTGGCCCGCGACCTCATCCTGCGCTTCGGCCGTTCCCCGCTCGCGCTGCTGTCGGTGATGACGCTCATCATCATGTTCCCCGGGGCCATCACCGGGTCCTGCACGGCCTCGGTCCTGAGCACCGGGGTGCTCATGCTCCCGGTGCTGGGGCAGATGAACATGCCCCGGGAGCGCGCGGCCGCGATCATCGCCATGGCCTCGGTCTACGGCATGATCGCCCCGCCCGTGAACATCGTCGTCATGATCATCGGCGGGGGCATCGACATGCCCTACATCGGGTTCGACCTGATCCTGCTGCTGATCACGGTCCCGCTCGCGATCCTCACCACCGTCCACCTGGGCTACCGCCACGCGCGCACGGTCGACCCGCAGCTCGCGGCGGCCGCCCTGCGACGGGACGGGGCGCCGGCCGGCCGCATGCTGTACCTGCCGCTCGTCGTCGTGGCGGTTCTGATGATCGGGCCCAAGGCGTTGCCGCAGATTTTCCCGGACCCGCGGCTGCCGCTCACCTTCGCGATCGGCAGCCTTTTAGGCCTGTGCGTCGGCCGGAAGTTCAGCGCCATGGATGCGGCGCGCCAGGCCATCACCGACATCCTGCCCGTGGTCGGGATCCTCATGGGGGTGGGGCTGCTCATCCAGATCATGACGCTCACCGGCATCCGCGGCTCGATCGCAGTCAACAGCCTGAGCCTGCCGCCCGCGCTGCTGCTGCTGAGCATCGCCGTGAGCCTGCCGCTCTTCGGCGGGATCTCGGTCTTCGGGGCTGCGAGCATCCTGGGGGTGCCCTTCATCCTGACCTTCCTGGGGCAGAACCTGATCGTCATCGCCGCGGCCATGTCGCTGATCGCGGCCATGGGCAGCTTCACGCCCCCGGTGGCGCTGACGGCCGTGATCGCCGCCCAGGTGGTCGGGGAACCCAACACCTTCAAGGTGATCCGGCCCCTGATCGTGCCGGCGCTGATCGCCATCGCGATCGGGGTCGCTCTGATCGTCTACGCCAACCCGGTCGCCAAGCTGGTCGGCCTGTGAGGGCAGAGGCGGGTGGTTGGATATTTAGGTATTTGGGTGTTTGGTGTTTGGGTCCGGCGCAGGCACGGCGTGGAGTGGCTCTGCGCCAACCGCTGAACCCTTGAACTGTGAACCGCTGAACCGAGGCCGTGCGATGCTGATGACGTGGGTCTACCGACTGCTGGTCGCGGGCGTGACCGTTCTGCTGATCCTGGAGCTCTTCCGCCAGAAGGACCTCAAGACCCAGGCGACCGCCGCGTTCGTGATGATTCCGTTTGTCCTGAGGGCCCTCATGCTGGTGTGACGACGTTGCAGGAGGCCCAATCTCTGCGTTGCGCTGCATCTCGCGGGCGCTGCGGCGTACCGGCGTACGCCTCGCGCCGCGAGATTTGCGACGCCTTGATCTTGGGCCTCCTGCAACGTCGTCCCGGTTCTCTGGGATGGCGGCATGGCGGGTCACGGCCGGAGGTCGCCGGCGCCTTCACACCAAACACCAAACACCAAACACCCAGAACACCCAAACACCAAACACTCAACACCAAACACGGATCCTCATATGAAAGCCACTCCATGGACCGCCGCCGCCCTGCTGGCCGCGGCTCTCGTCGCGCTGGTCGCCGTGGTGCCCGAGTTCCGGGCCATGCACGTCGACGAGGCCATCCGCAAGGGGCCGGGGGTGACCTCCCTCCGGCCGCTGAGCGACTGGCACCCGCCCCTGCGGGGCACCCCGGGCGACACGGACGTCTACGTTCTCGACAGCGGCCGCCCCGGGGGGACCGTGCTGGTGCTCGGCGGCACCCACCCCAACGAGCCCTCCGGCGTGCTCACGGCCGTGCTGCTGATCGAGAACGCCCGCCCGGCCGCGGGCCGGCTGATCGTCATCCCGCGCGCCAACGAGAGCGGCTTCACCCACACCGACTACTCCGAGGGGGCGCCCCAGCACTTCGCCATCCCGACCGCGTCCGGCGAGCGGATTTTCCGCTTCGGCTCGCGCGCCACCAACCCGATCCACCAGTGGCCCGACCCCGACATCTACGTGCACTCCTCCGGGCAGAGGCTCTCGGGCAGCGAGACCCGCAACCTCAACCGGGCCTACCCGGGGCGCGCCGACGGCCCGTTGACCGAACAGGTGGCCTACGCGATCGTGCAGCTGATCCGGGCGGAGAAGGCCGATCTTTCGATCGACCTGCACGAGGCCTCGCCCGAGTACCCGGTGATCAACGCCATGGTGGCGCACGAGCGCGCCATGGACCTCGCGGCCACGGCCGCCATCGGCCTGCAGATGGACGGGGTCGAGATCGGGCTCGAGCCCTCGCCGCGGACCCTGCGCGGGCTCTCCCACCGCGAGTGGGGGGATGCGACCGACACGCTCGCCGTGCTGGCGGAATCCGCCAACCCGGCCCAGGGCCGCCTGCGCGGCGCGACGAGCGCCGCCCTGGTCGTGACCGGGGCGGACCGGATGTACGCCCAGGCCGCCCGCCTGGGGCGGCTGTTCGTGCCGTTCGAGGGGCAGGGGATCCCGCTCAGCGTGCGCGTCGCGCGCCACACGGCCACGGTGATGGAACTGGTGCGCACGTGGTCCGAAGCGTCGCCCGGGCGGGCGGTCGAAATCGAGGGGGTCCCCGCTTACGGGGAACTGGTGGGGAAGGGGGTCGGCGCGTACCTTGGCTGACGGCCCGATACGTGGTTTTTTCCCGACCCGGTTAGATCGTGTAGGGTTCGACGTCCCGGCCGGTGTACTCGAGCCCTAAGAGGCTGATGTCGTCGTCGGGCCTGGCGTCGCCCAGGAAGGCGCGCACCTCGGCGTGGAGGGTCGCCACGAACTCCTCCACCGGGAGACGGGCCGTGCGCTGCAGCGCCCGGTCGAAGCGGGCCCGCCCGAAGGCTTCCCCGGCCGGCCCTCGGTTTTCCAGCACCCCGTCGGTGTAGAGCAGGACCTTGTCCCCGGGCACGAGACGCACCTGCTGCTGCGCGTACGGAACCCCGCCGCCCGCGCCGATGACCGTTCCCCGCAGGTTCAGCGTCTCCACGGAGCCGTCCGCCCGCACCACCAGCGGGGGCGGGTGGCCGGCGCTGCCGTAGGTCAGGATTCCGTCGGAGACGTCCACCGTCAGGCACGCCACGCTGAAATAGGTGTCGAAGCGCTCGAAAGGGAAGGCGGCTTCCAGGCTGTTCAGCACGGCCGCCGGCCCCGAGAGGCGGCAGTCGTTTCCACCGAACCCCTCGCCGCCCTGCAGGAACTGCGAGGCGGCGACCGCCACCAGGGCCGCCGGGACCCCGTGGCCGCAGACATCGAGCATGTAGGCGCCGACGACGCTGCGGTCCACCCGGTGGACGCTGAAGATGTCCCCGCCGATGCGCTCCGACGGCGCGAACGCCCACGCCGCCCGCAGGTGCTCGACGCACGGGACGTCGCGCGGCAGCAGGCTCTCCTGGATGGCGGCCGCCGCCTTCAGGTCGCGGTCGATGAGGGCCTGCTTGCGCTGCAGTTCGAGCTTCTGGCGCTCGATGTCCGAGACGTCGTAGATGATGACCAGGATCATGGTCCGACCCCGGAAGAGGATGCGGCGGGTCGTGAAGCGCAGGTGTTTCAGGACGGAGTGGCCCTGGATGTGGAACACCCGGTCGAGCGGCTTGCGGTCGACCGGGGCGTCGGCGACCAGGGTCTGGATCAGGGAGCGGCGCAGGACGCAGGTGCCGCAGGCGCTCGTCAGGCCGCAGGCCTTGTTCTCGCGCACGGCGTTGACGCACCCGCTGACTTCGCCGAAGGTCTTGAGGGCCGGATCGGCGGCGCTGTCGAAGAGGTCCAGGAAGGGTCGGTTGAACTGGTGGATCTGGAGGTCCTCGTCGGCGATGAGCACCGCCGCCCCCATGTTGTCGAAAATCAGGTTCAGGAATTCCTTCGAGTCCCTGAGGTCGTCCAGGTCGATGGCCATGCGCGCTATCGTATGCAGGGCGGCCGAGCGAGTCAAGGCCGGCCGGGCGCAAGAACCGGGTGGCCGGCCCTTCCATCCCGACGTATCCTTTATCTGTGTTTGACCTCCGGCATCACCGGAGTAATATGTCCCACCCTTGCGCTGCTGCATCCGGCCGTTGCGGCTGAAGGGCATGCAGACCGCCGCCGGAGATGGATGCATGACCCCCGCGAATCTCGCTCGCCTGATGATCCTGGCCGCCATATGGGGCGGCTCCTTCCTGTTCATGCGCATCGGCGCGCCGGTGCTGGGGCCCGCCTGGCTGATCCTCTTCCGCGTGGGGATCGCCGCCGCGTTCCTCGGGGCGTGCGCGCTCTGGCTGCGCAAGCCGCTCCAGCTCCGCCGCTACTGGCGCCACTACCTGGTGCTGGGCTTCCTGAACTCGGCCCTGCCCTTTTTCCTGATCGCCTACGCGGCGCAGTCGCTGAGCGCCTCGCTGCTGTCGGTGGTGAACTCGTCTTCGCCCATCTTCGCGGCGCTCATATCCGCCCTGTGGCTGCGCACGCCCGTCACCCGGGTGCGGGCCCTCGGCCTGGCGCTGGGGGTCGCCGGAGTGGTCGTCCTGGTGCAGGGCGGCATCGGGGCGAAGACGGACGACTGGGTGCTCGCGGTCGGAGCGGCGCTCCTGTCCACCGTCTGGTACGGGGTCGCGGGCACGTACGTGAAGGCGGCGAACCTGGCGATCGACCCCTTCTGCAACGCCCACGGCAGCATGTGGGCGGCGACCCTCTTCATCGCGCTGGCGCTGCCGTTCTGCCCGCCCGCCGCCCTCCCGACGCCCGGCGTCTGGGCGGCGGTCGTCGGCCTGGGGGTCCTGTGCACGGGGGTGGCCTATCTCATCTACTTCCGGCTGATCCGGGACGTAGGGCCCATGTCCGCGCTCTCGGTGACCTTCCTGATACCGGTGTTCGGGATCCTCTGGGGGGTGATGTTCCTGGGCGAGCGGCTGACGGTCGGGATGGCCGGCGGGGCGCTGGTGATCTTTGCCGGGACGGCGCTGGCGAACGGCATCTGGCCGCGCCCGCGGCCGGCGGTCCGCCTGAAGCCCCCCGCCGCCCGCGACGGTCACCAGGCCGACAGGAGGTAGCGGTCGACCGGGGCGTAGTCGTCGGTCAGCCGCTGGGCGGCCGCGGGGTCCGGGGGCTGGATGCGGTGGGCGAGCAGGGCGGCCATCTCGGGCCGCGCCTGGGCCGCCCCGGGTTCTTCGGCGGAGGCGAACGCGGCGATGATGATGTTCTGCCACTCTCCGGGGTTCTGAGGTTCGAGCGCAAAGGCGGCCACACGCGGGAACACGGCGGCGTAGGTCGCGTACATGGCCTGGAAGAGGCGCCCCCGGTCGCCCTCGACGGCCGAGAGCACGTTGACCAGCACGACCCCCTGCGGCGAGAGCGAGTCGCGCAGGCGCTGCACCGCCTCCAGCGTGGTCAGGTGGAACGGGATGGAATAGTCCGAGTTGAAGGTGTCGCAGAGAATGGCGTCGTAGACGCGCCGGTTGCGGTTCAGGAACGTGCGCGCGTCCTCCTCTACGACCCTCAGCCGCGGGTGGTCCTTGAGCTCGAAGCGCTCGCGCGCCAGGCGGGTGATGCCGGGGTCTATCTCCACCACGTCCACGCCGACCGCGGGGTAGTTCGCCAGCGCGTATTTGGGGAACGAGTAGCCGCCGCCCCCCAGCACCAGCAGGCGCTTCATCCCGGGGGCGAAGTGCTCGACCAGGCGGTACCAGCGCGTGTAGGGCACGGCCAGCTCGGTCGGGTGGTCCAGGTACATGGCCGACTGCCGGCCCTGCGGGCCGGTGGCCATCACCCGGATGGGCCGCCCGCTGCCGATTTCCACCCCGTCGAAGACGAGGACCCGGTTGTAGGGCGTGTCGACGTCCACGAACCCCGCTGTCGCCAGGCGCGTGTCGTAGTTGACCGCGAGCACGAGCAGCCCGATGAACGCCGCGAGGGCGCCGGCTTTGATGCCCGCGCCGCTGCGCCCGGCGAGCAGGGCCGCCAGGGCCAGGACCGCGGCCATGAGCAGCAGGATGTTGGTGCTCCCCAGCCAGGCGATGAGCACGAAGCCGGCCGCGAACGTCCCGACGATGCTGCCGATGGTCGAGATGGCGTAGAGGTTCCCGGCGGTCTGGCCGCCGGTGCGTTTGTGGGAGAGCTTGAGCCGCACCGCGAACGGGGCCACCATCCCGAGCAGCACGGCCGGGGGGGCGAACAGCAGCAGCGCCCCCCAGACGGCGCCCGCGTGCAGCCCGGCGCCCTGGGACTGCAGGAACCCCAGCACGAACGACTTGGTCCCGGCCACCGCCGCGGTCGCAAACGCCGCCAGCAGGATGATGCGTCCGAGCAGCTTGCGCTCGGGCCGCCGGTCCGCCAGGCGTCCGCCCCACCAGTACCCGACGCTGAGCGAGGCGAGGATGATCCCGATCAGGCTGGTCCAGACCACCAGCGAGGTCCCGAGAAAAGGGGCCATGATGCGCGAGCCCGTGAGCTCGATGACCATCACGACCGCACCGCACAGAAAAACCGCTGTTTCCAACATGGGGGCCTCGCGTCCTGGTTTCGGTCCGAACGTGTGAACCTAAACCGAGGCCGGTACGCCTGTCAATGCGGCGTGAGTTGCGGGCGCACGCAACCGGTCCTATGCTGGAGACGGCGGGGGGCCGGGTCGGATAATCACGTTCGGAACGAACGTCCCCTAAAATAGGAATTTCAGGGTTCGGGGTTCAGGGAAATGGCCCTCCCGTCGTTTTTCTCCTGAACCCTGAACGCTGAACCCTGGTGCCTTCACGATGAGGAGACCGCCATGACTTCCCCGACGTTTCCCCCCGATCGCACTCATCCCCCGACGCCCGCCTGCCAGGTGAGCCACCTGCTGCGGCGCGAGATCCAGGCCCCGATCGCCGCCGCGCTCATCCGGGGGTTTGCGCAGACACTCGGGATGGGCCGGGCGCTGGAAATCGCCGCCGCCGCCGTGCGCGCGGACGCCCTCGCGGCCGGGCGGGAGATGGCCGCGCGTCCGGGCGGCGGCTCCCTTCCGGAGCTTGAACGGCTCGTGCGGGAGGTCTGGTCCGCGGACGACGCCATGACCGTCCGCTTCCTGGAGAGAACGGAGCGGACGCTCAGCTTCGACGTGACGCGCTGCGGCTACGCCGAGCTCTACGAACGGCTGGGCATGCGGGACCTCGGGTATTGCCTGTCCTGCAGCCGCGACGAGCCCTTCGCCCGCGGGTTCAACCCGCGGCTTGCGCTCGTGCGCACCCAGACCCTCATGCAGGGCGCCGCGGCCTGCGACTTCCGGTTCGTCCTGGAGTGAAGGTCCCCGCTCGTCTTCCGCGCAACGCCCCATGCGGTCCGGGGGGCGTTGGCAGGGGGATTAAAATAACCGCCCACTGTCATTAAAGATTTTGCGCGGTAGTGCCGATCTGACCTAAGCGGGCTCCGCCTCGGGGCAGCCCGCGCCGAACCCATGCGCCGGAGATCCTCTGCCGTGGAGCCTGCGAAACCCAACTCGTCCGCGAACCGCGCGCGGCTGTTTGCCGTGCTGGCGTTCGCCGTCCTGGTCGGCGGCCTGCTCGCCAGCTGGTGGACCGGCCGCTCGCAGGAGGCGCGCATGCGCTCGGACCTGCTGCGCCAGGCGCAGGTGATCGCCGACAGCGTCAACGACGAGTGGTTCGGCCGGCTCACCGGCACCCCGCAGGACGAGGACTCCCCGCCCTACCTGCGGATCAAGGAACAGCTCGGCCTGATCTGCTCGACCAACCCGCAGTGCCGCTTCATCTACATCTCCGGGCTGCGCGAGGACGGGCAGGTGTTCTTCTACGTCGACTCCGAGCCGCCGGGGACCGCCAACTACTCGGCCGCCGGGACGCTGTACGAGGAGGCGAGCGCGGAGTTCCGACGCGCCCTGGCCACCGGCAGCGACTGCGTCGAGGGGCCGTCCACCGACCGCTGGGGGACCTGGGTCAGCGCCCTGACCCCCCTGCGGGCCCTGCAGCCCGGGGTCCCCCCGGCCCTGCTCGGGATCGACGTCAGCGCCCGCGAATGGGAGGCGCACGCCGCCGCCATCCACACGCCGTTCATCGCCATGACCCTGGTGCTGACGGCCGCGCTCTGCTTCTGCTACGTGTTCCTGAGGCGCTCGGAGCAGGCGCGGCGGCGCATCGCCCAGTCGGAGCTGCGCCTGGCCGAAAGCGAGAAGGCCTACCGCGGCGTCGTCATGAACATGCTCGACGTCTTCTACCGGGTGGACGCGGACGGCATCCTGCGGATGATGAGCCCGTCGGCCGCGGAGGTCTTCGGCTACGCTTCGGTCGACGAGCTGATCGGGCGGTCGGCCGACATCCTGTGGGCCCACCCCGAAAACCGGCCGAAGCTGCTGGCCGTTTTGGAAAAATCCGGCGAGGTCCTGGACTGGGAGTTCGAGGCCCGGCGCCGGGACGGCTCTCTTCTGTCCATGTCCGTCTCGGTGCAGGCGCTCCGGGACGAAGCCGGCCGTTTCGCCGGCTACGAGGGGATCGCGCGCGACGTCACCGAGCGCCGCCAGTCCGAGCTGCGGCTGCGCCAGTCCGAGCGGCGGTTCCGCGCCGTCCTGGAGAATATGTCGCTGATCGGCGTCATGCTCGACCGCGACGGCGGCATCCTGCTCTGCAACGACTTCCTCCTGGATCTGACCGGGTGGGCCCGGGCGGAAGCGATCGGGCGGAACTGGTTCGAGCTCTTCCTGCCCGAGGACGTCCGCGGGAGCGCCCGCCGCATCTTCCGGCAGACCGTCGAGACCGGCGTGTTCCCGGCCCACTCCCGCAGCGAGATCGTCACGCGCGACGGCCGCCGGCGGACCATCGGCTGGAACAACACCGTCTTCTGCAACGACGAGGGCCGGGTCGAAAACGTCACCATCATCGGCGAGGACATCACGGAGCGGCTGCGGGCGGAAGAGGAGCTGCGGCTGGACGACATGCGCGTCGAGGCGCTGCTGCGGTTGAACCAGATGACCGACGCCGGCCTGCAGGAGATCACCTCGTTCGCCCTCGAGCAGGCGGTGCGCCTGACGCAGAGCCGCATGGGCTACCTCGCCTTCGCCAGCGAGGACGAGAGCGTTCTCACCATGCACGCCTGGTCGAGCGCGGCCATGGCCGAATGCCGCATGCAGGAGAAGCCGCGGATCTACCAGGTGAGCGAGACCGGGCTCTGGGGTGAACCCGTGCGCCAGCGGCGGCCGATCATCACCAACGCCTACGAGGGCCCCCACCCGGGCAAGAAGGGCTGCCCTGCGGGTCACGTGCGCGTCGACCGCCACCTGGGGGTCCCGGTCGTGGACGGGGAGCGGATCGTCATCGTGGCCGGGGTGGGCAACAAGGAGTCCGACTACGACGAATCCGACGTGCGGCAGCTCAACCTGCTCATGTCGGGGATGTGGCGCATCCTGCAGCGCAAGCGGGCCGAGGAGGCGCTGAAGGAGAGCGAGGGCCGGTTCCGGACGGCCTTCGAGAACGCCTCGGTCGGCATGAGCCTGGTGAGCTTCGAGGGGGTCTACCTGGAGGTCAACGCGGCGCTCGCCCGCATGATGGGCTACGGCGCGGCGGACCTGGTCGGCCGGCCGGTGACCGACTTCACCCACCCGGAGGACAAAGGGCGGCGCTCGCAGTTCATCGAGGCGCTCCTCCAGCGCCGGATCGCCTCCGGGGAGCAGGAGCGGCGGTTCATCCACCGCGACGGGTCGGTCGTCTGGACCCGCATCTGGGCGAGCGTCCAGCACGACCAGGAAGGCAAACCCCTCTACTTCATCTCCCTCGTGCAGGACATCACGGCGGCCAAAAAGGCGGACGAGGACAACCAGCGCCTGCAGACGCAGCTGCTGCAGGCGCAGAAGATGGAGGCGATCGGCTCGCTCGCCGGCGGCATCGCCCACGACTTCAACAACATCCTCTCGGCCATCATCGGCTTCACCGAGCTGTCCATGCTGAGCGAGGGCGCACCGGTCGAGTACCTCCGGGAGGCCATGAAGGCGGCCAACCGCGCGCGGGACCTGGTCAAGCAGATCCTGTCCTTCAGCCGCCAGGGCGACGGGGAGCGCATGCCCGTGCACGTGGGGATGGTCGTCAAGGAGGCGGTCAAGTTCCTGCGCGCGAGCCTGCCCTCGACGATCGAGATCCGCAGCCGGATCGAGGGCTCGGCGGCGGCGGTGCTGTCCAACTCGGTCGAGCTGCACCAGATCCTGATCAACCTGTGCACCAACGCCGCGCACGCGATCGGCGAGCGCGGCGGGATGGTCGAGATCGAGGCCTGCGGGATGACTCTTCAGGCGGGCCAACCCTGCGGCGCTCTCGACCTCAGCCCCGGGGCCTACGTGCGGGTGACCGTGCGGGACACGGGCGACGGGATCGCCCCGGAGATCCGGGAACGGATCTTCGACCCCTATTTCACGACCAAGAACAAGGGGGTCGGCACGGGGCTGGGGCTGGCGGTCGTGCACGGCATCGTCAAGAAGGCGGGGGGCGCCATCCAGGTGGAGAGCGAGGTCGGGAAAGGGTCGGCCTTCCACGTCTACCTGCCGAAGGCGGAGGGGTCCGCCGCCGAGACCCCCGAGCACGCCGTGCTCGCGTGCGGCGGCTCGGAGCGCATCCTGCTCGTGGACGACGAGCGGATGCTCGTGGAGATCGGGGAGAAGATCCTCCAGCGCCTCGGCTACCAGGTGGTCTCGCGCACCAGCCCGCTCGAGGCGCTCGAGCTTTTCAAGGCCAAGCCGGACAGTTTCGACCTGGTCATGACGGACCAGACCATGCCCGGCATGACCGGCGACGCGCTGGCGGCCGAAATCATGAAGGTCCGGCCGCAGATCCCGGTGATCCTCTGCACCGGCTACAGCCAGATCATCAACGAGGAGAGTGCGCGCCGCAAGGGGATCAGGGCGCTGGTCCTGAAGCCGCTGCTCATCCACCAAATCGACGAGGCCATCCGCAAGGCGCTGCAGGCGTGATCGCGGCAGGTGCGCGAGGGCCGGGGACACCCCTATGATCATCGAGTGCGAAAGCTGCCACCGGAAGTTCAACCTGGACGAGCGACGCTTGAAGCCGACCGGATCGCGCGTGCGGTGCTCGAAGTGCCGCACCCTCTTCCGCGCCTGGCCGCCCGGGGGTGATGTCGCAGCCCCGGCCGCCGGGCCGGGGCCGGCAGGGGTGCCGGTATCGGTCCCGGTGACCTGCACCGAGGTGGACGAGGCCGGCCGGCCGCTGAACTTTCACATCGGCCGGGTCACCGAGCTCAGCCAGGGCCGGCTGATGGTGGACGTCTTCTGCAGCTCGCCACCGGAGCGGGTGGCACTCTCCTTTATCAACACCGCCAACCAGGAAACGCAGATCCGGGCCCGGGTGGTGAACTCCAGCCGCGGCAGCAGCGGCAAGACGCGGATCGGCCTCGCGCTGCTCGGGTCGAGCGCCGAGACCACGGACTTCGTGAAACAGCTGGTGCAGTCCCACCACCACACCGCCCCCCAGACCGCCCACCCCGCCGGCAGCTGAACCGACCCGACCGCGTCGCATTCGGGACGGCGTGGGATTATCGACCCCGTCTCAAACATGCGGATCACGGCCTCAGGCGGGCATGGCGGGCCTTTCACGATAAGTGAAATTTCTTTTCACATCGGATTTCCCAAAAAATATTTCCGGTCAATACAGCCGCCCGCCCGATGGGGTGCTTGTCTTTGTCGCGCGGGTGAATACTATTGCGTTCATGAACCCGGCGGCGACGCCGCCGGCGAGGTACGCCATGAAGCGAGCTGCCCTGTACAGTTCCAGCCGTCCGCGGGCGGACTCCTCCCCCGGGAGGGCCGGCCCCGTGAAATCCTCGGGCGTTCACCCGCCGCCCGGGCCGGCGCCCCCCCCGCAGACCCCGCACAGACCGCAGCCGCTCCCTCGCCCGCACCCTTCTCGACCGACCCGCGCGCCTCCTGTGGCTGCCCGCCGGGGCAGCGGCTGCAGCCGTGCTCTTCCTGGCGGTGCAGCTCGGGCGCGAGCCCGTGCCGCGCATGCCGACCCAGAAGGACATCGATGCGGCGGTGCTCCACACCCTGGCCACCCGCGCGCTGCCCTCGGCCGCCGCGCGCGCCTACGACGTGATCCGGCCGTCGGTCGTGCGGGTGAACGGACTGGGCCACGACCACGAAGGCGAGGAAGACTCCGTGCGCGGCACCGGGAGCGGCGTGGTCATCCTGGACTCCGGGGTGATCCTGACGAACCTGCACGTGGTCTCCGGGGCCCGGCGGCTGCAGGTCGTCTTTCACGACGGCACGGAGTCCGAGGCCGCGGTCGTTCGGACCCAGCCGGAACACGACCTGGCCGTCATCCGGGCCGCGACGGTGCCCGACGACCTGGTGGCGGCCACCCTGACCTCGACCCGCGACCTGGCGCCCGGGGACGAGGTCGTCGCCGTCGGCTTCCCCTTCGGCGTCGGGCCGTCCGTGACGGCGGGGGTGGTTTCGGGGCTGCGGCGCGAGTTCCGCTCACCCGAGGGGCAGCGGGTGCTGACCAACCTGATCCAGTTCGACGCGGCGGCCAACCCCGGCAGCTCCGGCGGGCCGCTGGTGACGACCGACGGCAACGTGGTCGGGATCGTCACCGCCATCCTCAACCCCCACAACCAGGGCGTGTTCGCCGGGATCGCCTTCGCGGTGCCGATCGAGAACGCGGCGAGCGCCGTGGGGCTGCCGCCCTTCTGATCGGGGGCGGGATCGGACAGAGGCGTATGGACATGCGGGAGACCGAACGCGACGTGGCCGCGCTCATGGAGCGCATCCTCTACGAGGTGAAGAAGGTCGTCGTGGGGCAGGACCACTTTCTCGAGCGGGTGCTGGTGGCCATCCTGGCCCAGGGCCACCTGCTCGTGGAGGGGGTCCCGGGCCTGGCCAAGACCCTGACGGTGAAGACCCTCGCCCGCGCGCTGCGCGGGCGGTTCCGCCGGATCCAGTTCACCCCGGACCTCGTGCCGGCGGACCTGGTGGGCACCCGCATCTACAACCAGAAAACCGGCGACTTCTCGACGTCGCTCGGCCCGGTGTTCACGAACCTGCTGCTCGCCGACGAGATCAACCGGGCGCCGGCCAAGGTGCAGAGCGCTCTGCTCGAGGTCATGCAGGAGTACCAGGTGACGATCGCCGGGGAGACCCACCACGTCCCGCAGCCGTTTCTCGTGATGGCCACCCAGAACCCCATCGAGACCGAGGGGACCTACCCCCTGCCCGAGGCGCAGGTGGACCGCTTCATGATGAAGGTGCTCGTCGGCTACCCCAGCGAGGAGGAGGAGTTCGTGATCGTCGACCGGGTGACCGGCCCGGCGCGCGAGGTCGAGGCCGTGGCCACGGCCGACCAGCTGATCGGCCTGCAGCGCGCGTGCCGCTCCGCCTACGTCGACCCGTCCCTGATCCAGCACGCGGTGCGGCTGTCCGCGGCCACCCGGGACCCGGCGCGCTTCGGCCTGCCGGATCTGGCGCCTTACCTGACCTTCGGGGCGAGCCCCCGGGCCTCGATCCACCTGATCGAGGGCGCGCGCGCGCTCGCCTTCCTGCGCGGGCGCGACTACGTCCTGCCGGCGGACGTGACCGACCTCGTGCCGGACGTGTTCCGCCACCGCCTGGTGCTCTCCTACCAGGCGCTGTCGGACGCGCTCAGTCCGGACGAACTGATCCGGCGCATCATGCGGCACATCCCCGCGCCCGAGAAGCCGCTGGAGGCCCATGTCGACCTCGGCCAACGACCCTGAACGCATTCTGCTGCGGCTCGAGTGGACGGTGATCCGGCGGCTGGACGGCCTGCTGCACGGCAACTACCGCACCCTCTTCCGCGGGGTCGGGGTCGACCTCGCCGACCTGCGCGAATACACCACCACGGACGACGTGCGTCACATCGACTGGAACGTCACCGCGCGCATGCAGGTTCCCTACGTCCGGGTGTACAACGAGGACCGCGACCTGACGGCCTGGTTTCTGCTGGACGTGAGCCCGTCGGTGGATTTCGGTGCGCGTGCGGTGAGCAAGCGGTCGGTGTCCTCCGAGTTCGTCACCGTCCTCGCCCGCCTGCTGACCCGCCACGGCAACCCCGTGGGCGCGCTGATGTACGGCGATCGAATGGATGCGGTCATCCCGCCGGGCCGCGGGCGGCGGCACGTGCTGCACCTGCTGCACCGCCTGCTGACCCGCCCCGAGTCCCCGTCCTCGCGCGTCACGGACCTGGCCGCCTTCCTGCGGGCCGCGCTGCCGGTCCTGAAACGCCGTGCGCTCGTGTTCGTGGTCTCGGACTTCATCAGCTCCCCGGGGTGGGCCGAGCCGCTCGCGCTGCTCGCCCGGCGCCACGAGGTCGTCGCGGTGCGGCTCTTCGACCCCCTGGAAATCGAGCTGCCCGACCTGGGGCTGGTGGTGCTGCAGGACGCCGAGACGGGCGAGCAGGCGTGGGTGGACACGCACGACCGGGGCTTCCGCGGGCGCTTCGCCTCCGTCGTCCTCCGCCACGAGTCCGAGCTGCGCCGGGCGTTGGCGCAGGCCGGGGTGGATTGCCTGGAACTCTCGACCGAGGGCCGCCTCGTCGAGGCCGTGCTGCGCTTTGCCGAGCTGCGCAAGCGGCGCGGCCTGCTCGCCGGCGGCGGGCTGCCCGCGCACCTGGAGGGCGCCGCATGAGCTTCCTGTGGCCGGACCTGCTCTGGGGGATGGTGTTGCTGCCCGCGCTCGTCGTCGCCTACGTCTGGCTGCTGCGGCGGCGCAAGCGCGCGGCCGTGCGCTACGCGAGCCTGTCCATGGTGCGGCAGGCGCTCGGCTCCGGGGCGGCCTTCCGCCGCCACATCCCGCCGAGTCTCTTCCTGCTGGCCGTCGCCCTGATGCTGGTCGCGGTTGCGCGGCCGACCGCGACCGTGACGCTTCCGTCCCGGCACGAGACCGTCATCCTGGCGATGGACATCTCCGGCAGCATGCGGGCTACGGACGTGCAGCCCTCGCGCATCAAGGCGGCACAGGCGGCGGCGCGCGAGTTCGTGTCCGCGCAGCCCCGCCGCACGCGCATCGGGGTCGTGGCCTTCGCGGGCAGCGCGGCGCTGGTGCAGGCCCCCACCTCCAACCGCGAGGACGTGCTCGGGGCCATCGAGCGCTTCGAGCTGCAGCGTGCGACCGCGATCGGCAGCGGCATCCTGATGTCCCTCAAGGCGATCTTCCCGGAAATGGACATCGACCTGCGCTCGCTCAACCCGCGCCGCGACCGCGCGGGCGAGTCCCTGAAGGGAACGCCCCTCGACGCGTCGCGCGAACCGGCCAGGCCCGCCTTCAAGCCCGTGCCGCCGGGCTCTTACACCTCGGCGGTGGTCATCCTGCTCACCGACGGCCAGTCGAACGTCGGGCCCGACCCGGTCGAGGCCGCCCGCATGGCCGCCGAGCGCGGGGTGCGCATCTTCACGGTGGGGGTCGGCACGACCGAGGGCGAGACCCTCCGGTTCGAGGGCTGGTCCATGCGGGTGCGCCTGGACGAGGAGACCCTCAAGACGATCGCCGACCTGACCCGCGGCGAGTATTTCTACGCCAGCAACGCCGCCGACCTGAACACGATCTACCAGACGCTGACCTCCCGCCTGGTCATGGAAAAGCAGGAGACCGAGATCACCGCGCTCTTCGCCGGGGCGGCGGCCGTCCTGGCGATTCTGGCGGCGGGGCTCTCGGTTCTCTGGTTCAGCCGGCTCCTGTGACGGGGTCGGCTTCGCCGGAAGCCCAGGCTCTGCGTTGCGCGGCGGCCCGCGGGTCCTGCGGCGTACAGGGAGTACGCCTCGGACCACGGGCCTTGCGCGCCTTGATCCTGGGCTTCGGGCGAAGCCGACCGACAGGCTTTTCGCTTGAGTTGGCGGTTCTTTTTCTCGCACTCCCTTGCGGGAGGGCAAGATGCGGCTTCGCCGGAGCCCGGGCTCTGCGTTGCGCGGCGGCCCGGGTCCTGCGGCGTACAGGGAGTACGCCTCGGACCACGGGCCTTGCGCGCCTTGATCCCGGGCTTCGGGCGAAGCCGACGCGAGCTTTGCGACCGTTTGCCTTTTGCCCGCGCCCTCCGATTTGCAGTTTTTTCCATTGAGATAAAATGGCTGCTCAATACCGGAGGAAACGCATGGAGTCCGACATCACCTTTCGTTATGAGCCCGTCCCGGAAGACTGCGCCGTCGTGCGGGCGATCGTCGCGTCGACCGGCTTTTTCAACCCGGCCGAGATCGAGATCGCCGTGGAGCTGGTGGAGGAGTGCCTGGAGTTCGGGGAAGCGTCGGAGTATTTTTTCGTTTTCGGCGAGCGGGACGGGGCGGTGGCGGGCTACACCTGCTACGGCCCGATCGACGGGACCGAGGGGAGCTTCGACCTCTACTGGATCGCGGTCGACCACGGCCGTCGCAGCCAGGGGCTCGGCCGGGCGCTGATGCGGGAAACCGAGGGCATCGTCCGGGCGGCCGGCGGGCGGCGCATCTACGCCGAGACATCGGGCCGGGCCCAGTACGAGCCGACGCGCCGCTTCTACGAACGCCTGGGGTTCAGCCGCGAGACCCAGCTGCGGGATTTCTACGCCCCCGGGGACGACAAGGTGTTCTATGTCAAAGCCCTCTGACGCTGCGGCACCCGGTGCGAGCGACCGCGGGGAGGGGCTGCGGGTGACCGCGAGCCTCACGATTCCGCTCGGCGAGATCGACCTCAGCGCCGTGCGCGCGCAGGGCGCGGGCGGGCAGAACGTGAACAAGGTGTCCACGGCCATCCACCTGCGCTTCGACCTCCGCGCCTCCTCGCTGCCCGACGCGGTCAAGGAGAGGCTCCTGAGCCTGCCGGACCAGCGGATCACCAAGGACGGGGTGGTCGTGATCAAGGCCCAGGAGTCCCGCAGCCGCGAGAAGAACCGGGCGGAGGCCCTGCAGCGACTGGCGGAGCTGGTCGCGCGGGCGACGGTCGTCCGGCGCCGGCGCCGCCCGACTCGTCCGAGCCTCGGTGCCCGCGCCAGGCGCATGGACACCAAGACCCGGCGCGCGAGAGTGAAGGCCCTGCGGGGTCGGGTGGCGGACTGAGGCGCTGTTGTCAACCGTCGCGCCATACGATAATGTCAGTCGTCCCAGTCGGGCGGAACTGTCCCAAAGGGAGGGAGGACCATGGAGCTGCCCAGCCTTGCTGAAACACTGCGCGCCGCGGCTGTGCGCTGCACGGCGGAGGGCGTCGACCGTTCCCGGCGGCGGTTCCTCAAGCTGACGGGGGCCGCGGTTGCGGGGCTCTCGGCCTGGGAGCTGGTCGCGGCGGCCCGGGGGATAGCGGCCCCGCTCATCATCACCGAGAAGGCCGAGGGGGTGCTGCTGGCCGATCCGTCGCGCTGCGTCGCCTGCCGGCGCTGCGAGCTGGCCTGCACCGAGTTCAACGACGGAAAGTCCGCCCCGTCCATCGCCCGCATCAAGGTCCGCCGCAACATCACCTACGGTCCGCTCGGACTCTACACCCGCCAGGAGCTGCTGGGCGACTGGGGCAACGGCCTGATCGTGCCTGACGCCTGCCGCCAGTGCGCCCACCCGGTCCCGTGCGCCAATGTCGTGCCCAAGCGACGCCATCGTCGCCAACCCGCCGCTGAACGCCCGCGTGGTCGACACCGACGCCTGCGTCGGCTGCCGCATGTGCCAGCGGGCCTGCCCGTGGGACATGATGGCCTTCGACGAGGAAACCGAAAAGGCCACCAAGTGCCACCTCTGCGAGGGCAAGCCCAAGTGCGTCGAGGCCTGCCCGTCGGAGGCGCTGCGCTACGTGCGCTGGCGGGACCTCACTCGCACCACCCCGCCGCGGATGGCGATCACCGCCGTGATTCCGCCCGAGAGGACCCAGGCGTGCGTCGACTGCCACCAGAAATGACCGGACGCGCGGGCGCCGGCCGGATCCGGACACAGAAAGGACCAGGCGTATGACCACCCCCGGAGGCTGGGCCGGCAAGGTCCTGCGGGTCGACCTCTCGACCGGCCGGATCAGCACCGAAGAGACTGCGGACAAGTACCGGGACGTCGTCGGGGGGACGGGGATCGGCTACCAGGTCTTCTGGGACGAGGTGCCCGTCGGGACGCGCCCGTTCGACCCCGCCAACAAGATCGTCTTCGCCACGGGGCCGCTCGCCGGCACCGGCGCCCCCTGCAACGGCCGCACGGCCGTCACCACCCTCTGGCCGACCTGCTGGCCGAAACCGCTGGTCGCGAGCGGGCACATGGGCGGCCACTTCGCGGCCGAGCTCAAGTACGCCGGGTTCGATGCGGTCATCGTCGAGGGCCGGGCGGACAAGCCGGTGTGGCTTTCGATCACCGACGGGCAGGCGAGGATCCGGCGGGCCGAGCACATCTGGGGCGAGGGCATCCGGCGGGCCACCTACGCGATCAGCCGCGACATGGGCCCGGAGGCGGCCGTGGCCTGCATCGGGCCTGCCGGCGAGAACCAGGTCCCGATGTCGGTCATCATCAACTCGGTCTCGCACTCGGCCGGCGGCGGGGCCGTCATGGGGTCGAAGAACCTCAAGGCCATCGGCGTGCACGGCACCGGCAGCATCCGCATCGCCGGCAGCCCCGAGGAGTGGGAGAAGGCGATCAAGTACCACCTGTCGCTGATCGGCGCCAACAACCAGCACGTCGTGCCCGACTCGCCCCAGCCCTGGGCCGAGTTCTCGAGCACCGGCAGCCGCTGGGTGGCCGCCCGCGGACGGCCATGGGGCGCGGCCAACCCGCCGCTCGACACCGGACCTTGCGAGCCCCAGCGGCTCAACCGCATCGCCTACCGCAGCAACAGCGCCGCCTACTTCCTGGGCCCGCAGGCCTGGAAGTACACCGTGCGGGGCAACGGCTGCACCGGCTGCCCGATCCGCTGCCACACCGTGCTCAAGGTGCCGGCCGTGGCCGCGAAGTACGGCATCCCCGAGACGGGCCAGAACACCTGCGGCGGGTTGAATTTCGGGCGGCAGTTCTTCCGGAAGTTTCCGGACGGGAACCGCGGGCAGACCGCGATCGAAGCCGCCATGGTGGGCATGCACCTGGCCGACGACCTGGGCATCTGGAACAACTATCAGCTGCTGCAGCGCGACTTCCAGAAGTTCTATTACGAGGGCATTCTCAAGGTCAAACTGGGCCAGCAGGAATACGGGAGCTACGACTGGGAGCGCTACGAAAAAGGCGACCCGTCCTTCCTCTTCCAGCTGCTGCCGCGCATCGCCGCCAAGGACGGCGAGCTCGCGACGGCGCTCGGGCTGGGGACCGGCTACACCCTCGAGCGCTGGGGGATCCCCGAGGCGACCTGGAAAAAGGACGCCGCGCTCGGATACTGGAAGATGGGGCACCCCAAGCACCACTCCAACGAAGACTCGGGGCAGTGCGGGGTCATCATCAACACCCAGTACAACCGCGACGCCCAGTGCCACTCGCACACCAATTTCACCCGCAACGGTCTGCCGATCGAGGTGCAGCGCCGACTGGCGGTCGAGCTCTGGGGCTCGGCGGAGGCGGTGGACCCGGCCATGGCGTACACCCCCATGAACGTCCACAAGGCGCGCATGGCCAAGTGGTCGCTCCTGCGCAAGGAGCTGCACGACTCGCTCGGGCTGTGCAACTGGATGGGGCCGTGGGTGGCCTCGCCCCTGAGGGAGCGCGGCTACCGCGGGGACAACTCGATCGAGTCGCTGCTCTACAGCCTGGCGACCGGCGACCGCAAGACCCGGGAGGAGCTCGACCTGACGGCCGAGCGGATCTTCACGCTCCACCGCGCGCTCACCATCCGCGGCATGGGGACGCGCGACATGCGGGCGCAGCACGACACCATCCCGGACTGGGTATTCGAGGTCGACGCGTCCAAGGCGCCCTTCAGCGCCGGCACGATCCGCATGGATCGGGACGACATGCGCACGGCGCTGGACATGTTCTACGCCGAGCTGGGCTGGGACCGCCGGACCGGCTCCCCGACGGTCGAGAGCTACCGGCGGCTCGGCCTCGAACCCGTGGCCAGGGAGCTCAGGCGGCGGGACCTGACCGTATGACCGGCGAGGTCCGCACGGCGCTGGCGGACTGCGTCCGGGCCTTCAGCCGCGAGGGGCGGCTCTTCTCGCCCGCCGAGCTGCCCGCAGCGTCGCGCGCCGGTGCGGGCGAGTGGCGGGCGCTCGTCGACGCGACGCAGGCCGAGCATCCCGACCTCCGCGAGATCGCGCTGCCGGACGGCTCCAGCGGGCTCTACTCCGAGCTTTTCATGACGGCGTCCTATGCCCGGATCCTGGCGGGCCGGGGCGACCCCCCGGCGCTCGTGGTCGAGACCGTTCGCGTCCAGTCCCGGTCCCAGACGCGCCCGGTCCCGCTCTCCCTCTTCGAGGGCCCCCCCTTCGACTTCAGCCCCGCGGACCTCGCGGCCTGCCTGGCCCGGATCGCGGAGGACCCGGACACGACCGACATCGCCCGGACCGTCACCTCGGCCGGCACCGTCTTCCTCTATTCCACCCGGCACCTCCAATCGGACCACGCCGCTGCCCTTGCGGAGTGGATCGACGTCGGCCAGGCCGAGAACCCGTGAGCCCACCCGGTTGGCGGGCGGGAAATCCGAAGCACGAAACCCGAAATTCGAAACACCCATCGGTGCGCCAGATGCGTGATAGGCCAAGCGCCTCGGCCGAAGATCCGATACCGGCCCGTCGACGACCTATCGCAACGCCCGCGGGTCGGCCGGCTTGCAATCCCGCCGGCTCGGCTTAATGTGTGGACGTGGTTCGCTGCGTCAACCGCCAGAACAGGAGCACCTTGATGAAACTCCATTCGATGATAATGGCAGCTGCCCTGGCCGCATCCATCGGCCTATACGCAACGGAGGCCGGGGCGTCCGACGCTCCGCGCATCGCCAAGGACGAGCTCAAGAGCATGCTCGACGACCCCGGGGTGGTGGTGATCGACGTCCGCGCCTACACGGACTGGATCCTCTCGGCCGAAAAGATCCGGGGGGCGGTGCGGGAGGACTACCGCGATTTCGACGACTGGAGCGCGAAATACCCCAGGGACAAGACGGTCGTGCTCTACTGCGCGTGAAGGAACGAGGGCACGAGCGCCAGTCTGGCGCTCAAGCTGATCGATCTCGGCTACCCGCGGGTGTTTGCGCTGAAAGGGGGCTGGGATGAGTGGCACGACGGCGGCTACCCGGTCGGGCCCAAGTGAACCGCTGACCGGGTCGGCTTTCCGGCCGGCGAAGCGCATGGTTCCATCATGATGAAGCGTCCAGAATTAAAATCAGCGGCCGGTGTTTGGGTGGCGCTCTGCAGCCTGGCGGTGTTCGTCGGCTGCACCCCGGTGATTTCCCCCCAGTTGATGGACCAGGTGGACCGGGCGCTCGACTACCGTGCCATCGCCGCCGACCCGGCCGGTGCCAGGGGGAAGACCGTGCTGCTGGGCGGGACCATCGTGCAGACGGTGCCCAAGCCGGGCTCGACCGAGATCGAGGTCGTGCAGAAGGCCCTCGACTCCTCGGGGGCGCCGCGGCTGACGGACCGCTCCGAGGGCCGATTCCTGGTCGTCTCCGAGCGCTTCCTCGACCCGGCCGTCTACAGCCCCGGCCGGGACGTCACGGTGGCGGGCGAGGTCGCGGACCCGCAGACCCGGCGCCTCGGCGAAATCGACTACCGCTACCCGGTGGTTCACGCCATCGAGCTGCGGCTCTGGCGGCCGCTCGGCCCGTCGGCCTATCCGTATCCCTACGGCTGGCCCTACGACGGCTGGTATCGGCGCTACCCCTATTATCCATACTGACCCGGAGCTGCGGCGGCCATGGCGCCCCATATCGTTCTGGACGTTGCGGTGGATCGTCGTCGGCCTTGCGTTGGCGGCGCAGATCTACCTTTTCGTGCGCATCTGGATGGCGATCCGGCAGCGGTCGGGGCGTTGGGGCCTCGCAGCCCTTCTCGCCTGCGGGGGTGTCATCGCCCTGCTGTTCGCGGCCAACTGGCGCATCATGAGCGCCCCGGTCCCCTGGGTCGACCCCTCCCCGGCGGCTCAGGCTGTTTTATTCTACGCCCCCGCGGTCTGGAGCTTCGGCTCGATCCTCTCCGCGCTGCTGCTGCTCGTCGCCCAGGCCGGCGGCGGGCTCGTGCGGCTGGGGGCCCGGCTCCTGCGGGCGGCGGGCCTCCGCCGGGAAAGGCCGCTGGACCCGGGCCGCCGGCGCTTCCTCCAGGCGGGCGTCGCGGGGCTGGCGGCCGGGCCGTTCGTCATGGCCGGGTACGGCGTCGCGCACGCGAGCCCCGCGCGGCGAGTCGAGGTCGTCGCGCTGCCGTTCGGCTGCGAGCTGCGGGCGGTGCAGCTCACGGACATCCACGCGGGCGTTTACATGACGCCCGACATGATGCGCCGCTACGTCGACCAGGTGATCGCGCTCGAGCCGGAGATCCTGTTTCTGACGGGAGATTACATCTCGAACTCGACCGTCTTCTTTCCCGGGTTCGCCGCGGAGATGGGCCGAGTGCGCACCCGCCTCGGCACGTTTGCGACCCTGGGGAACCACGAGAACTGGTACGGCGGCCGGGAGTACTACCGGGAGGAGCTGAAGCGCCACGGCATCGAGCTGCTGCAAAACGAAAGCCGGCTCTTCCGCGCGGGGCGGGAGCGCTTCGCCGTCGCCGGGATCGACGACCTGCGCTCGGGGGACCCCGACCTGCCGGCGGCCCTCGCCGCCGTTCCGCCGGGGATCCCGACGATCCTGCTGTCCCACCGGCCGGAGATCTTCCCGGCGGCGGCCGCGCGCGGGGTGGCGCTCACGCTCTCCGGGCACTACCACGGCGGGCAGGTCAAGATCAGCCTGCCGGGCGGGGACCTGAGCCTCGCCCATCTGCGCACCCCCTACGCGGAGGGGCTCTTCCGCCGCGGCGACTCGCGGCTCTACGTCAGCCGGGGGATCGGGACCACATTCACCCCCGTGCGGCTGAACGCGCCGCCGGAGGTGACCCTGCTGCGGCTGCACCGGGACCCGGCCGCCGGATGACGCCGTGCGGTGTCGCGGCGGTAAGGCCCCGGCAATGGTTGACTGGAACCCTATCCCGTAACCCTATCGGGAACGGAGAGACACGATGGAAAAGAGCGCACCCGAAGCTGCGTCCGGGCTTGAGAGCTACACCCGCCCGACGGACGCGGAGTTGCGGCAGCGGTTGACGCCGCAGCAGTTCAAGGTCGCCCGGCAGGACGGCACGGAGCCGGCCTTCCGCAACGAGTACTGGGACCACCACGCGGCGGGCATCTACGTGGACGTCGTCTCGGGCGAACCGCTTTTCAGCTCCCGGGACAAGTTCGACTCGGGCACCGGCTGGCCGAGCTTCACCCGGCCGATCGAGCCCGGCAACGTCGTCGAACGGCAGGACCGGAGCTTCTTCACGGTCCGGACCGAGGTGCGCAGCCGGCTGGCGGACTCGCACCTCGGCCACGTGTTCCCGGACGGGCCCCCGCCGACCGGCTTGCGCTACTGCATGAATTCCGCGGCCCTGCGCTTCGTCCCCGTGTCCGAGCTGGAGCAGCAGGGCTACGGGCGCTATCGTAACCTGTTCGACTGACCGGGAGGAGCGGTGGGCGAAACGATCGGGTTCTTGGGGACCGGGCGGATTGCGAGCGCCGTCGTCGAGGGGCTGATGCGCGCGGCCGGTCCGGCCGCTGTTCCCGTGGTGGTCTCGCCGCGCAACGCGGAGCGCGCGGCGGCCCTGGCCGACCGGTTTCCCGGCGTCTCCGTCGCACCGGACAACCAGGTCGTCCTCGACCGCAGCCGCACCGTCTTTCTCTGCGTGCGGCCCCAGGCGGCCATGGACGTCCTCGCCCCGCTCGCCTTCCGGCCCGACCAGACCGTGGTTTCCCTGATCCCGATGCCCGCCGCCGTCATCCAGCCGGCCGTGTCGCCCGCCCGGCGCTTCGTGCGCGTTCTGCCCCTGCCGACCTGCGCCCGCGGCCTGGGCGCCGTGCCCTACTGGCCGGCGGCGGAGGACGACGTGCGGGAGCTTCTGGCGCGCCTGGGACGCCCGCTGCCCCTGGCCTCCGAGCACGAGTTCAGCGTCCTGTGGACCGCCACGGCGCTGATCGCGCCGTTCTACGCCCTCCTGGAAACGGCCGGCGGCTGGGCGGTCGAGAACGGGGCTGCGCCCGCCACGGCGAGCGACTACGTCGCGGGGATGTTCCATGCCCTCGCGGCCGTCGCGCTCGAGGGGCCGCCCGACCGGTTCGGTCGCCTGGCGGCCGAGGGCGCCACCCCGGGAGGGCTGAACGAGCAGGCGCTCGCGATGCTCACGGCCGGCGGCGCTTACGATCGGGTGTGCGAGGCGCTCGACGCCATCCTGAAGCGGATCACGATCGCCTGACGGGGATACGCCTCCGGGGCGACTGTCGCCTGCCGCAATCAGCCATAGCCCTGCGGAGCGGTCGAAAGACGCGTATCGGGCCGTCAGCCAGGCGCGCTCGAGCGCCAGCCCGCAGGCGCAAGTACTCTCTTTGGGCTGTGCCGGCGGTCGCTTCCGCGGCGCACGCCGCTGCAGCACCAGGACGATCCCGGTCAGGACCGCACCCACGATGCTGCCGATGTGGTAGGGCAGCACGAACCCCAGCGCAGCTATGATCGTGATCGTCCGTTCGATCGGGGTCGAGCGGCGGGTGAGCCACCCCGAGCACCCCGAGGCGAGCAGGCCGATCCCGATGAAGGCCGAGACGATCGTCCACACCCCGCCGGCGACACTGATGTCCTCCCAGTGCAGCAGCAGGGCCTTGCCTTCGGGCAGCACGGTGAAGATGAAGGGCAGCAGGAACGCGGTGATCGTGTACTTCCACGCCATCATGGTGGTCTTGAAGGGGTTGCCGCCGGTGATGGCGGCCGCCGCGAAGGGCGACAGGGCGGTCGGCGGCGAGACCTCCGAGAGCAGCGCGTAGTAGAAGATGAACATGTGGGCGGCGTAGTCCGGCACCCCCAGCTTGGTCAGGGCCGGGGCGGCGATCACGGCCGCGATGATGTAGGTCGCGGTGATGGGGACGGCCAGGCCGATGATCCAGAGGAGCAGGCCGGTGTAGACCGCGGTCATGACCAGGCTGCCGCCCGCGTAGTCGATGATGATGCCCGAGAGCTTGAGCCCCAGCCCGGTGAGGCTCACGATGCCGACGATGATGCCGGCCGAGGCGCAGATCGCGCCGACGTTCAGCACCGTGAGGGAGCCCTGCTTTAAGGCCTCCACCAGCCGGGACGGGGTGAAGCGGCTTTCGGGCCGGATGAAGGACACCAGGAAACAGGTCAGGATGGCTGCGGACACGGCGAGCTGGGCCGTGAAGCCGGTGACGAGAAAAAACACGATCGCCGCCAGCGGCACGAAGTGATAGCCGTAGGTCTTCAGCATCTGTCCGGCCGTGACCGAACGCGCGAGGGCCACTTCCTTCAGCCCGAACTTGCGCGCGTCGAACTCGACCATCAGCAGCAATCCCCAATAGTAGAGCGCGGCCGGGATGAGGGCGAGCAGGACGACCTCCAGGTAGCTGATGCGCAGGAACTCGGCGATCAGGAAGGCCGCGGCCCCCATCACGGGCGGGGTCGTGATCGCCCCCATGCCGCCCGCGGCCAGGAACCCGCCGGCGTTGTTGCGGTCGTAGCCGGCCTGGGCCAGCATCGGGTAGGCGACCGAGCCGATCGCGACGGTGTTGGCCACCCCGGACCCCGAAGCCATCGCCAGGAAGTAGGAGGTGGCGACCACGGCGCGCCCGGCCGCGGTGGGCTTGCGGCCCATCGAGGCAAAGGCGAAATCCACGTAGAACTTGCCCGCGCCGCAGACGGTCAGGAAGGCGCCGAAGATGCAGAACCCGGCGATGATGGTCGAGCAGACGTCGATCGGGACCCCGAAGACCCCCTCGAGGGTCATGTACATGTGGCCGACGATGCGCTCGAGGTCGTAGCCCCGGTGGGTCCAGGGGGCCGGCAGCCAGGGTCCGACGTAGGCGTAGGCCAGGAACAGGACGCAGGTGACCGGCATGATCAGGCCGGCGGAGCGCCGGGTGGCCTCGAGGATCAGCAGCAGGAAGAGGACCCCCAGGACCATGTCCGTGGTTTCGGGGGTCACGGCGCGGTAGATGAAGTCCTCGAAGTCGAGCAGCATCCAGCCGATGCAGGCCAGCCCGAGCGCCGCCAGTGCGATGTCGATGGCTGTGATCCGGCCCTTGTGGCGCGCGCTCATCGGGTAGTAGAGGAAGCAGAGTGCGAGCAGCAAGGCGACGAAGACGCTGCGCACGATCTGGGTCGTCACCGGCACGACCGCCGTGTATAGGGCGAAGAGCGACATGCCGATCGCGAGGGCAGTGATGACCTTGTCCCACAGGCCCGTGACCTTGCGCGTAGCCCCCTCCTCGTCCTCCATCAGCTGTTCGAGCTTCTTTTTCTGTTCCTCGGTCAGGTGACCGCCGGGTTCCACGATGGCATCGGTCATGGCAGCGACTCCTTGAGATAGTGAACGAAGACGGTGAAACGGGACGCGCGGGCGAGGCGGACGGAGACGCGGCCGTCCTCGGGCCGGACGGCCGCAAGCGGGACCTCGCGGCCGCCGACCGCGAGCACGTGCCCGCCGACGCTGTCCGCGGGGACGGTGAACCCCTCGAGCGCGAGCGCGGCGTTGCCCGGGCCGCGGGATTCGATGCGGAGGTATTCCAGGGCGGCGTCGGAGGCCACGACCTCGAAGAGCACCAGCCGCCCCTCCTCGACGCGCAGGCGTTCCTCGACCGGCGTCCCGTACATGGACTGGGTGTAGCGCAGGGTCACGACCTCGCCCGGCCGCACCGGGATCCGCGGGCCGGACCGGCCGACCTCCAGGACCTCGGTCCCGGAGAGGCCGAAGAGACACGCGGCGCCGGCGAGCGCCAGCCCGACGCCGCCCCGCCTGATCGCGGCGCGTCCGTTCACGCGGCGACTTTTAGCCCTTTTTCGCCGAAGAAGCGCGCAGCTCCCTTGTGGTAGGGGAGGGCCTTGTTCGAGGCGCCGATTTCGAGGTTGAAGTTCGAGGCTTCCTTGTGGATGGCGATGAGTTCCGCCTGGCGCTCGAAGATCGTCCGGGTGATTTGGTAGGCCAGCGCGTCGTCCATGGTCTCGTGGCAGATGAGGATGTTGGCCACCCCGCAGACCGGCGTGTCGTAGTCCACGCCGGTGTAGACCCCCTTGGGAATGACCGACTTGTAGTAGACCGGCCCGTACTTGGCCGTCATCGGCGCGATCAGATCCTCGTGCGCGATGAGGGCCATCTTGAAGCCGGGCGAGGCGGCCAGATCCAAGACCGACGAGGTCGGCACCCCGCCGTCCCAGAAATAGGCGTCGATCTTGCCGTCCTTCATGGCGCCGGCCGACTCGGCCGCGCCCAGGCGGTCCTTCTTGACGTCCTTGTCCGGGTTGAGGCCGGCGGCCTCGAGGGTGCGCAGCGCCTTGACCTCGGTGCCGCTGCCGGGTGCCCCGGTCGACACGCGTCGTCCCTTCAGGTCGGCCACTTTCTTGATGCCGCTGCCCTCGGAGGTGACCACGTGCATGATGTTGGGGTAGGTGACGCAGAGGGTGCGCAGCGGCAGGGCGCTCTTGAAGTTGCCCTGGCCCTTGAGCGCGTCGTAGGCGACGTCGTTCATGCAGAAGGCGAGATCGGCCTTCTTCGCACCCACGAGCTTGCAGTTGTCGACCGAAGCCGCGGTGACCTCGGCCGTGGCCTCGACCCCGGCGTGCTTGGTGAGCACGCTCGCCAGTCCGCCCCCCAGGACGAAGTAGACGCCGCCCATGCCGCCGGTTGCCACCGAGATCCTCTTCTTGTCCTGGGCAAACACACCGGGGACGCCAGCCGCGAGCAGTGCGGCCGCCGCGGCTGCACCGGTTTTCAGAAACTGACGACGTCCGATCCCCTCATTCCGCGTGACGATTCCCATACGACCAATCTCCCTTCACCTGTGTGTAGAGCGTGGATAGTGCACGGGCCATGCGGCCCGATGGGCCGGACAGCAACGGACACGTGTGTCCTCCCCTCCCGCAGCAGATCGCGCAGGAGGAGCATCGTTCAAGTAGTGGTGAGGTGTTGGAAAGGGGAGGCGAGGCTCAAAATACCCGATGGCACCGGAATGTCAATGACCGGAGAAGACGGTGTTTGGGTGATTGGGCCTATGAGCGTAAAGGTGTTCAGTTGTTCAGTGTTATGTTTTAGGTGTGTTGAATCTGTCTGTGGGAGCGGCTTTCCAGCCGCGATGGGGCTGATCCGTCAGCGCGTGGCGTCCCTGCCGAGATCGGGTTCGACTCTGACGGGTCCGAACGGGCTGACGAACCTGAATCCAGCATCCAGAGTCGGCCGCGGCTCTATGCGACCGGCTGCCGCATGGCCTGGATCAGCGCGAGGTCGGCCAGGACCAGCGCGGCCATGCTCTCGACGATCGGCACGGCGCGCGGGACGACGCAGGGGTCGTGCCGCCCCTTGGCCTCGAGCGTCGCGGGTCGGCCGTCGTAGCCGGTCGTCTGCTGCGACTGCCCGATCGTGGCCGGCGGCTTGAACGCCACGCGAAAGACGATGGGCTCGCCGTTGGTGATGCCGCCCTGGACCCCGCCGCTGCGGTTGGAGAGCGTCCCGAGGCGGTCGCCCTTCTGTACGAAGGGGTCGTTGTGGCGGCTGCCGCGCAGGCGCGTGCCGGCGAACCCCGAGCCGATCTCGAAGCCCTTGGTGGCCGGAAGCGACAGCATGGCCTGCGCGAGGAGGGCCTCGGTCTTGCCGAAGACGGGCTCGCCCAGTCCGGCCGGGACGTTGCGGCAGATGCAGCTGACCACCCCGCCGAGCGAGTCCTTCTCCTCCTTCGCCCGCGCGATGGCCTCCTGCATGCGGTCGGCCGTGACCGCGTGCGGACAGCGCACCCACGCGGCGTCGACCGCCGCTCGGTCGAGCGATTCGATGTCGGGCTCCGGGGCGTCGATCTCCCCCACGCTGCTGACCCAGGCCACGATCTGCACCCCGTACCGCTCCTGCAGCAGCTTCTCGGCGACGGCGCCGGCCGCGACCCGGCCGATGGTCTCGCGCGCGCTCGAGCGGCCGCCGCCGCTTGCCGCCTGGATCCCGTACTTCACGCGGTAGGTGTAGTCGGCGTGGGAGGGCCGCGGGACCTGCTGCATGGCGGCGTAGTCGCCCGGCCGCTGGTCGCGGTTGTGCACGAGCAGCGCGATCGGGGTGCCGAGCGTGAGCCCGTTCTCGGTGCCGCTCAGCACCGTGACGCGGTCGGCCTCGGCGCGGTCGGTCGTGATGCGGCTCTGGCCCGGCCGGCGGCGGTCGAGCTGGGGCTGGATGTCGGCCTCGGTCAGCGCCATGCGCGGCGGGCAGCCGTCCACCACCACCCCGACGCCGGGGCAGTGGGACTCGCCGAAGGTGGTCGCGCGAAACAGGGTGCCGAATGTGCTGAACATAGGAGTCCTCCGGGGGGAAGCAGCGTCTCAGGCCGTGATCCCAGCGTTGCGCGGCGCTTTCGTGAGCGGTTTACATACTGTCAGTATGCTGCGCTTCCCGAAAGGCCGTGCGCCTTGGCTGACGGCCTGATCACTTGTTTTTCGATGATTGTTACTCCGGAACTTATGGACTTTCAACGGAAGTTTGGCGGCCGGGGTGTCGGCACGTTCTCACGACAGCTTGTGGGAGCGGCTTTCCAGCCGCGATTGATCCAGACCGGAAGCCTCTCGACTATCCCACAGCCTTGAGCGCTTTAGCATTGCCCCTATATGGTCGTTTTCGGCCGCATCATGAGAAACGCGTTGCGGTCGGCGCTGCGCACCTTCACCTCGCGGGGCTCGGCCCCCTTCAGGATGGTGAGGGTCAGCTCCACGCCGGCGCTGCCCGCGGCCCACACCTTGCGGTAGAAATCGGTCAGGCCGGCGACCGGCTCGCCGTTGACCTTCAGGATGAGGTCGTCCGTCTCCAGGCCGGCCGCCTCCGCCGGACCGTCCGCGGTGACCCGGCTGACGAAGACTCGGCCGTGGGCCTCCTCGGCGTTGATCCCCAGCCACGGCCGGGCGGGCGCGCTCGGGCGGCCGCGGCTGATCAGGTCCTGCAGGACCGGCTGCAGCAGGTCGATCGGGATGAAGACGTTGCAGGGCAGGGTGCCGACGCCCGGAATGGTGAGCGGGGTGAAGAGCGACCCCACCCCGATCAGGCGCCCGTCCGGCCCGATCAGCGCAGCGCCGGCGAACTTGGCATAGGGGGGTGCGGTGTAGATCGCGTTTTCCAGCAGGTACTCCCAGTAGCCCGCGAACTCGCGGCGCGCGACCACGCGCGCGCCGGCGGCCGACTCCAGGCCGCCGTACCCCGCCACCAGTACCGGCGCGCCTTCCGCGATGTCCGCCGAGCGGCCGAGCTCGATCGGCTCGACCCCGAGCGGGCTCTCGGCCCGCACGAGGCCGAAGCCCGTCGCGTGGTCGTACCCGACGAAGGCGGCCTTCACCTTGCGGCCGCCCGGGCCGGTCACCTCGATCGTCTCGGACTCGATGACGAGGTAGCCCGTCGTCAGGATGTGGCCCCGGCCGTCGATGAGGATGCCGTGACCCTCGCGCTCCGTTCCCAGCGTCGCCGCCGTGCGCGCGCCTTCCGGGACGGTCGCCTTGATCTTCACGACGGCCTTGAGGAGGTCCTCGGCCTTGTCGAGCGCCTGGGCCGGCGCAGCGAGGGCCGTCCAAAAGGATCAGGGTGAGCAGCAGCGATGGTTTGCGCATGGGTGCACCTATGGTGGAAGGTTTAGAGACATAATGCTCACGGGCGGGTAAGGAAACAAGGGAAGAGGGCGGCATCGCCGCTCCCATCATGCGGGGGGCAATCCAGTCAATGCCTTTTCCAGATTAGGCTGGACAAGCTGAATTTTTCCCAATAGCTTCAAAAAAAGGAGTCGCCCTATCAACGTTGCGCCGTCCCCTTGGTCGGCAGCGCCGAATCCTGGAGAATGCAATGGGCAAAAGAACTGCTTTGGTTACGAATGTGCTGGACTTTGTCGGCCCGCCGGCGGTCAGAGCCCTTCTGGACGACGGATATGATGTGGTGGCGCAAGACCCCGCCTTCCGGGATATCGATAAGCAGAAGGAATACAAGGCGAGCCACCCCGGGGCAAATCCTTTGGGTATCCGGGACCCGAAGGAGCTGATTCAGCACGTTTGGGACCACCTCAAGAAGGTTGACGTCATCATCAGCAACGATACGTTTCCCGCCATACATGTCCCGATTGAACAGGCCGAAGTCGCAGATTTGCATGCCACGATCGAAAACGTATTGATTTATCCATTCAGGCTGATGAAAGAGGCGATCCCGAGGCTCAAGAAACAGGGCGGCGGGAATGTGATATTGGTGACATCGTGCCGCACAGAGCTGCCCTTGCCGGGCGGCGCCATCCCGGACATTGCACGCGCCGGGGCAAATGCCCTGGTGAAGTCGTTGAGCATAGAACTGGCCCCTTTCGGCATTCCAGTGAACGCAATCGCACCCAACTACCTCTACAGTGAAGCCTACTTTCCAAAGGCGAAATTCATAGATGACCCCATAGGGAGAGAGTTCATAAAGGGGGTCGTGCCGGCAGGGAGGCTTGGAAAACCCGAAGAGATAGGCGAGCTGGTGAGCTATCTGGCCAACATGAAGGGCTCGTTCCACACAGGCACGATCATCAAATTCGCAGGCGGATGGCCCGCTGCCCCCAGGCGGCCCAGTCTGACAGAAGGTCGAAGCTGGCAGACGTCTGGAGCGGGGCGCTTCAGCGGTAGGCCGACTCCAGAAAAAGGTCAATAATGAAACGGCGCATTCTGACGTGAAGAGAAGGGCATGATTACATGCCTGTCACTATGCTCCCTCCGATCAAAAACCAGATGGCTTTCACCTGCGGGACAAGATCGATCAAGAAAAGGAAATCTGATGGACGCAGCGGGGTTTAAGACTCCGGTGGAAGATCGGCATTTCGAGGATTATGTGCCTGGATCGGTACATGAGTTCGGCATGATAACCGTCGATGAGGATGGCATCGTTGCCTTTGCCAGGCAGTTTGATCCCCAGCTGTTTCACACCGACCCCGAAGGCGCCAGATCAACCCTCTACGGCGGGCTCATCGCCTCGGGATGGCATACGGCAAGCCTCATGATGCGTGAGTGCGTGCGGCATTACCTGCCCCGGGCTGCGAGCCTGGGTTCGCCCGGCATCGACGAGCTGCGTTGGACCCTGCCTGTTCGACCTGGGGATACGTTGACCGTCAGAGCGACGGTCTTACGTGCCACCCGATCGCGCTCAAAACCGGATCGCGGAATTGTCCAAGCTCTTTTTGAAGTGTTGAATCAAAAAAGAGATGTCGTCATGAGCGTAAAGGGCGTGAATTTTATCTTGTGCAGGTCACCCCAACCGAGTGAGCCGGTGTCCTGATTACCATGTCTTTTCTATGATCTCGTCATGGTCGATGCCCCGCGCAGATAGCCGCAAAGAATGATAGCACCTGCCTGAAAGCCGAATAGGATGCAGCTCTTTAGCTACGGAAACGCAGAGATCGATCACCTGAAAAGCCGTGACAAGAAGCTCGGCAGGGCAATCGACCGCATAGGCATGATCGAGCGGCAGGTCATACCCGACCTGTTTGAGGCCCTTGTCCACAGCGTCGTGGCACAACAGATTTCCAGCAAGGCAGCCGCGACAGTCTGGGGACGGCTGTGCGGCAATCTTCTGGACATTACCCCCGGCAAGGTCGCCAGCGCCGATGTTGCCGATATCCAGCAATGCGGCCTGTCGATGCGCAAGGCGAGGTACATCAAGGGAATCGGCGAGGCGGCTGTCTCCGGCGACCTGGACCTTGCAGGATTGAGGGAAATGCCGGATGCGCGGGTGATCGAAAGGTTGTCGTCCCTGCCCGGCATCGGTGTTTGGACAGCCGAGATGCTGTTGATTTTCTCTCTATGCCGACCGGACGTTGTCAGTTGGGGGGATTTAGCCATTCGGCGCGGCATGATGAATTTGTACGGACTGAAGGATCTCTCCAAAAAGCAATTTGACCGGTTCCGAAAGAGGTACTCTCCCTGCGGTTCGGTTGCGTCGCTTTATCTGTGGGCCTTGTCGGCAAAATAGCATCACAGGAAGAAGGGGGCGTTGTTTCATTGTTGACATGTAACGACCCGTCCGAAGACTGAACGCAGCCGTTCAGCAGTCAGCCGCGCGTCCTATCGAAGACTGCACCGCTCCCCCCAGGTGTTCTGAAGTCCCACGGTTCGAATCCATTGACATTCTGCCCCTGTATGTATATACATATAAGTATACACATACGGGAAATTCTCATCTGGAGATGTACGTGTGCGAGAGATCAGGAGGCTGCCATGAAAACCACTCGGGTGTTTAAATCGGGCAACAGCCAGGCTGTCAGGCTGCCGAAAGAATTCTCCCTCAAGAGCAAGGTGGTCGAAATCCTCCGCCGGGGCGACGAGATCGTGCTTCGGGAACCCGGCAAAGGGCTGGGCCGGGCATTTGAAGTGTTGACCGAGCTCCCGGATGATTTCCTCGCCGAGGGGCGTCAGGACCGGCCACCCCAGCATCGGGAGGGCCTGTGATGGCGGCCCGTTTTCTGCTGGATACCAATATCTGCATTTACATCCAGCGCGAAAGGCCAGCGAACGTATTGGCGCGTTTCCGAAAGCTTGATCCTGGAGATGCCGCGATATCCGTTATCACGTGGGGAGAGCTGCTGTACGGTGCTGAAAAAAGCACGCAGCGCAAAAAAGCTCTGGAATTGCTCGCGGAGTTCAAGACGTTTGTTCCTGTTCTGCCGGTACCGGAAGCTGCCGGGAATGCCTATGGGACAATCCGAGCGTCACTGGAGTCACAGGGGCGGCCTATCGGCAACAACGATTTGTGGATCGCGGCGCACGCTAAAGCGGCAGGCCTTACGATCGTCACCAACAACGAGCGCGAATTTCGACGCATCGCGGGGTTGAAAGTGCAGAACTGGGTTTCTTGAGAAGGAGAGTAGAGAGTAGGGACGGGTGTGAAATATTCACTTTCTATCGAGCTTGACTTCGAGTTTGTCCGCATATGGGTCAGCAGAAGTCGTCGCGATGGGCGTCGTTAGGAGCGAACTGCCGCCGTTCGATGTCGCGGCAGCTGAAGGCCGCGGGTTAGCCCACGTAGGCCGCCGGCCTGAAGTGTTGCTGGCGGGGGCGCGAATCGTGCTTTCGCCGGGCTGTGAAGCGACAGTCTAGTTGCCGCCTCTGCAGTTCGCATACGACTGCCACTGTGGACACGGATTGCCCCAGCGGTCAGTGTTTGTGCTTGTTTGCGGGGTCGGTAAACCGGCACAGCCGGATAAAAATGCGACTACCAGCGCAACCAAAGCCATTTGGCGGATTGTTCTCATTTTACAGCGCTCTCGGGCTTGCGTTTGGGAAAGTTCGGATTTTTGCCGACCTCAAGATCTCCCGTTAACAGTATCCATTCTCCGCAAGAACGAAGCGTCCTGCCGGCGGCGGCCGTGGAGCCGGCGCGTCGGCAGGACGGGTGGCGGCGTCAGGCTGCGGCTACTGGATGGTGATGTTCAGCTCCTTGATCAGCTTGCCGTAGTCGCCGGTGGCCTGCTGCAGGAACTTGGCGAAGTCGGCGCCGTTCTGGTACATGATCGGCTGGTCGAGGTCCGCCATAATCTTCTTGAACTCGGGGTCCTCGCACACCTTCTTGAGCGTGGTCTCGAGGTACTCCAGCGTCTCCTTGGGGGTCCCGGCGGGCGCGGCCACTCCCTTGATCGAGCCCCAGGTGTAGACGTCGACTCCCTGCTCCTTGAACGTCGGCACGTTCGGCAGCGACGGGTCGCGCTCGGGCAACGCGACGGCCAGCGGCTTGAAGCGCCCGGCTTTGATGTGCGGCATGACCTCCGAGGGGTGGCCGCCGCCGAGCATCACGTGCCCGCCGGCCAGGGTCGTCACGGCATCCGCGCCGCCCGCGAAGGGGACGGTCACGATGTTGATGCCGGCTGCTTTGCCGAGCGCGGTGGTGGTGATGTCGACCGCGCCGGCCTTGGTGGACACCGACGAGGTCACCGGTTTACCTTCCTTTTTGGCCCAAGCGATCATGTCCTTCAGCGTGTTGAACTCCGATTTAGACCCCGTGCAGATCACCACCGAGTGAATGGACAGCCGCGCGACGGCCGCCAGGTCCTTGAACGGGTCGTAGGGCATCTTCTGCAGGTGCGGCATGACCACGTCGTGGCCGGATCCATAACCGAGGAACAGGGTGTAGCCGTCCGGCTTGGACCGGACCACGAACTCGGTGCCGACCACACCGCCGCCGCCCGGCTTGTTGACGATGACCATCGGCTGCGGCGAATACTTGGGCCAGATTTTTTCGACGGCCCGGGCCAGCAGGTCCGTGCTGCCCCCGGCGGAGAAGGGGACGATGACGTTGATCGGTTTGGACGGGAACTTGTCCTGGGACACCGCAGGGCCGGCCAGGGCCAGCGCTGCAATCAAGGTGACGACCAAGCTGACAACCAAGCGTTTCATTCCGTTTCTCCTTTCGACTCAGGGGTGAGGTTCACCGGTTTCATCGCCAGGGCCATCCGCTGCCGTGGCGATAGTACACTACGACTCGGGCGCCTGTCCATTCAGGGCCGCACCGGGGGCGAGGGAGAGACCCGGCGGCTGC
>CAWHEZ010000044.1:0-49680 GCA_963828345.1 uncultured delta proteobacterium | reverse complement strand
CGGATGATAACGTGACGCTGGGCCATGCCCCGCTTCCAAACACCAAACACGAAACACCAAACACTATTTCACCAAGCTGCCCCAAAAAAAAGGCCCTGCCGGAAAGCAGGGCCCAAAGCAAACCGAACTCGAAATCAGGATTAGACGCAACCGGTCGGCTTCGGCAGGCCGGCCATTTTGCAGGCCCCCTTGCCCGGCCCCGAGGGGAAGAGCTCGTAGATGTGCTTCAGCTTGAAGCCGGTGACCTTCGAGAGAATCCGGACCATCGGGGCGATGCCGTTCTTCTCGTAGTAGTCGCGCAGCACCTCGATCAGCTTCTTGTGCTCATCGTTCAGCTCATCGATCCCCTCCTGGTGCTTCACCCACTGCACCCACTCCGGGCCCCAGTTGGTGTAGGAATCGATGAACCCGTCCTCGTCCACGTTGAACGTTTTTCCCATGTACTCGACTGTCGGCATGAATATAGCCCTCCTTCTCTTGGTTTGGGTATGGTTAGCCCCTCAGCCTGCTACCTCTTTTTGAAGCTCAATTCTTAATGGAAGCCGTGTCGTATGTCAACACGAAATTCGGCCCGTGGTTCGGCCCTTTATCGGGTCCCGCCGCACGCTTTTTCAATATTCGCGGGGGGTCTGGTTGAGCTGCGCCAGGGTAAAGACCGGCCCGTCCTTGCAGACGAACTCCTTGCCGACGTTGCAGCGGCCGCACATGCCGATGCCGCACTTCATCCGGTTTTCCAGCGACATGATGATCTGATCGTGCGGGTAGCCCATCTTGTCCAGCACCGGCTGGGTGAACTTGATCATGATGGGCGGCCCGCAGATGATGGCGTAGGTGTCGGCGCCCGCCGGGGGGGCCTTCTTTTCGGTGATGGTCGGGACGAAGCCCACGTTGTATTTCCAGCTCGGGTCGTTGGTCCCGTCCACCGTGATGTGCATGTGAATGTCGTCGCGCCGCTCCCAGGCGGCCAGTTCCTCCCGGTAGAGCAGCATGCCCGGTGAGCGGGCCCCGTAGATCACGTGGATGTCCTTGAACCGGGCGCGGTTGGCCGGGTCGAGCATGTAGACGATGGACGAGCGCAGGGTGGTGAAGGCGAACCCGCCGCCGATGATGACGACGTTCTTGCCTTCCATGCGCTCCCACGGGTACCAGTTGCCCATCGGCCCGCGGATGCCCATGACGTCCCCGACCTTCATGGAGTGCAGGAAGGAGGACACCAGGCCGACCTTGTTGACCGTGAATTTCACGAACCCCTTTTCGGTCGGCGAGGAGGCGATCCCGATCGGGATCTCGCCCTTGCCGGTCACCGACAGTTCGGCGAACTGCCCGGCCTTGTAGCTGAAGGTCTGCTCGTCCGCGGGGTTCAGGAAGACGAACTTGAAGGTCTTGAGGTTCTTGTCCTCGGTTTCAACCGTGATGTCGTCGATGCGGACCGGATACGGCAGGTACGGATTTTGCACGGTAACGTCCCTTTCTGCGCTCAACTCGATCGCGCAGGCCTCGCCGGAGCGCGAAACCATTCATCTGGTGGCAACCCGGCGGATATCGATGTTGACCGGGCAGAGGCGCACGCAGCGGCCGCAGCCCACGCACTGGATCCCGCGGTCGTACTTGTCCACGAAATACTTGAGCTTGTGCATGAAGCGCTGCCGCACCCGGTGCAGCTTGGTGCCGCGGGGGTTGTGGCCGGTCCCGTGCAGGGTGAAGAGCGGGTACATGCAGCTGTCCCAGATCTTCGTCCGCACGCCGCCGGTGCCGCGGGTCTCGTCCTGGATGTCGAAGCACCAGCAGGTGGGGCAGGAGTAGGTGCAGGTGCCGCAGTTGATGCAGGCGAAGGACACCTCCTCCCAGAAGCTCGCGCCGTAGAGGTCGTTGTTGGGGAGGGTGCGCAGGTTCTCGGTCTGCACGCGCGAGGTGATGCGCCCCTCGGACTCCTGGCGCAGCGCGGCCAGTTGCTCCCCGGCCTTGGCGCCGGCGTCCTGTTCCCAGCCGGCGGCCTTCAGGAAGGCGGTGCCCTTGTCGGTGAGCCCCTTGGCGAGGTAGTGGTCGCCGGCGTCCCCCAGCAGCACGTCGAGCCCCTCCTCGTGGTAGGGACCGCAGCCGGCCGTGGTGCAGAAGCAGGTGCTGCACGGGCGGGCGCAGCCCAGACCGATGAAGGTGGTCGCCTCGTAGGCCCGCAGCCAGTAGGGGTCCTGGTAGTCGGGGGTGTCGAAGTTCAGGCGCACCAGGGCGAAGGCCTTGGCGTCGCAGGGCCGGATGCCGACCACCGCCCGCGGGGCATAGTCCGTGGGCGCCTCCTTCAACTGGTGGTGGTCCGGGCGGGACTCGTCCAGCGAGTAGGTGAACATGACCTCGGACTGGGGGTAGACCAGCGCCTTCGGTGAGAGCCGGGTGTTCACGTACTCCAGGTCGGGCTGAACGCCCGCGGGGAGCGGCTTGAAGCTGTGGAACTCCTTTTCCTTCACCGGTCCGATCATCCGGTAGGCCTTGGCCGCCCGGTCCAGGCCGGCCGCCCACTGGCTTTTTTCGATCTTGATGAGTTTCATCGCCGATTTGCCTCGAGCTTGCGTCAGTAAGGGTTCGTCACTTGATGAAGTCGTTGGGGTCGCCCGGCCGGTAGACGTCCAGCGGCGGGCGCACATCCAGGGTCAGGCCGGCTTCCCAGCCGAAGAGGTCCAGGCAGTCCTTCTCGAGCTTCTTGGTGAACATCCGCATGTTGATGCCGACCGGGCAGGAGCGCTCGCAGGCGCCGCAGTCCGTGCAGCGTCCGGCGCAGTGGTAGGCCCGCAGGAAGTGGAACGTGCGGACGTCGCTCGGCTCCTGGCCCTTGCCCACCCACTGCGGCCGCGACTCGTCGACGAAGCAGGTCGGGCAGTAGCAGAGCGGGCAGGCGTTGCGGCAGGCGTAGCAGCGGACGCAGGGGGCGATCAGGTCCTCGAAGTACTTCCAGCGCTGCTCGGGGGTCATGGCCTCGACCGCGCGCACGTCCGCGTAGCGGTCGACCCCCGTCTGCTCCGGAACCGGGTCGCCCGCGAGCTCGTCGTGGATCACCGGGTTGCGGTGGATGCAGAGCGTGCAGTTGTGCTGCAGCACGTCCTTCTTCGCGAAGCTCTGGCTGAACCCGTTGCCCGAGGCGGTCAGTTCGGTCTCGGTCTCGACGACCTCGGTGATCTCGCCCGGGCATTTCATCGCAATCTTGCGCTTGTCCGCCATGCCGCGGCAGGGCACCCCGATCACGACCAGCTGCTCGCGCTTGATCTTGTTCTCGATCACGTGGGTGACGATGTTGCGCGAGTCGCAGCCCTTGGCCACGATCCCGATCTTTTCCTTGCGGTCGGTCAGGTAGTTGGCCAGGTTGATGCCGCAGTGGCTGTCCCACACCAGACGTGCAACCTCCGCCGGGGTTTTGGCGACATGCGGCTCGTTCATCATCGGGACCGTCCCCTTGCGGAAGCCGATCACCATGTCCACGGCGCCGGACTGCAGCAGGCGTCCGGCGATCTCCCTGATTTTGTCGGCAGTGCTCTGCATGTCAGGCGACCTCAGCCAGTTTCTTGGTGAAAGCGGAGTTCGGGCCCAGGGCCTTGATCGCGGCGGTCACCTGCGTGACCACGTCGACGAACTTGGTGGACTCGGCCGACGAGATCCAGGAGAACTGCAGGCGGCCGGGCTCGATCCCCATGTGCTCCATGAGATTCTTGAACAGTGCGAACTTGCGACGGGCGTAGTAATTACCTTCCAGGTAATGGCATTCGCCGGGATGTCACCCGGAGACCCAGACGCCGTCGGCCCCCTCCCGCAGCGCCGACAGGAAGAAATTGGGACTCATGCGGCCGGTGCACGGGATGCGGATCACCCGGATGTTGGGCGGATATTCCATGCGGCCGACCCCCGCCAGGTCCGCGGCCCCGTAGCTGCACCAGTTGCACAGGAAGGCGGCAATCTTCGGTTCCCACTCGCTCATGTTGTTCTCCTCATTGGTGCGGCTTCGCTGAACGCCCGCCTTCTTCGTTGCGCTCATCCCGCAGGCGCTGCGGCGTACTCTTCGGTACGCCTCGCGCCGCGGGAGTCGCGCGCCTTGAATCCGGGCGTTGATCGAAGCCGTTATGACGCTGCGCTGGACTTATCCAAGTGATCCGGGTTCCAGCATCCAGTATCGAGTATCCCGCATCCGGTTCTCAGACCGCTTCGCTCAGGCTGAAAATCTGGGCGAAGATCTGGTCGTTGTCGAAGCCCTTCAGGTGGATAGCGCCCGAGCGGCAGGACGCGACGCACAGGCCGCAGCCCTTGCACAGCACCGGGTTGACCTGGGCCTTGCCCGCGAACATGCCCTTTTCGACCCAGGACGGCGCCGAGTAGGGGCAGATCGAAACGCAGACGCCGCACTGGCTGCACATGCGCGGGTCCACCTCGGCCACCGTGCCGCTCGTGTAGATCTTCTTGCGCGCGAGCAGGGTCACCGCACGGGAGGCCGCGGCCTGGCCCTGGGCGATGGCCTCGTCGATCGGCTTGGGGTAGTGCGCCAGGCCGCACAGGAAGACGCCGTCGGTGGCGAACTCGGACGGGCCGAGCTTGGCGTGCCGTTCGACGAAGAAGCCGTCGGCGTTCAGCGGGACCTTGAAGAAGTTCGCCAATTTTTCGTCGCGGTTCGGCACGATCGCCGTCGCGAGCGAGAGCAGGTCGGTCTCGAGCTCGAGCGGACGGCCGAGGATGTGGTCGACGACGCTCACCACGAGCCGGCCGCCCTCGACCCGGACCTGGGGCTTGCCGTCCAGCTCGAAGCGGATGAAGATGACGCCCATGCCGCGCGCCTTCTTGTAAAGCGCCTCCCGCTCGCCGTAGGTGCGCAGGTCGCGGTAGAGGACGAAAACGTTCATCTCCGGGTTCATTTCCTTGAGATGGATGGCGTTGTCCACCGAGTGGGTGCAGCACACGCGCGAGCAGTAGGGCCGCTCGGGCTCGCGCGAGCCCACGCACTGGATGAAGACCGCGCTCGACAGGGTCTTCAGCGCCGCGTCCCCGGCCATCATGCGCCGGTCCAGCTCGAGGCTGGTGACGATGCGCGGGTCGCTGCCGTAGCCGTATTCCTGGGGGGTGTAGGGGGACCCGCCCGTGGCCAGGACGGCCACGCCGTGCTCCAGCACCTGGTCGGCACCGTCCGCCGTCAGCGTGCTTTTGAAGCTGCCGACAAACCCGTCCACCTTGCTGAGTCGGGTGTTGAGGTGCACCCGGATCTTCGGGTCGGCCTCGATTTCGGCGATCATCTGGCCGAGCTTCTGCTGGACGTCCTCGCCCTTGGCCGTCCGGAACAGGTTCAGGGCCTGCCCGCCGAGGCGCTCGCCGCGCTCCACGATGTGGGTCTCGTACCCCTGGCGGGCGAGCGAGCGCGCGGCCGCCATGCCGGAGAGCCCGCCGCCGATGACCAGCGCGGCCGGGTTGATGTCCAGCTCGGCCTCCTTGAGCGGCTGTATGAGGGCCGCCTTGGAGACGGCCATGCGCACCAGGTCCTTGGCCTTCTGGGTCGCCAGTTCCGGGTTGTTGCGGTGCACCCAGGAGTCGTGATTGCGGATGTTGGCCATCTCGAACAGGTACTTGTTCAGGCCGGCGTTGATCAGCGTCTCCTGGAAGAGCGGCTCGTGGGTCTTGGGCGTGCAGGCCGCCACCACGACCCGGTTGAGGTTCTTCTGCTTGACGATCTGGCTGATGGTCTCCTGGGTGTCCTGGGAGCAGGAGTACAGGTTGTCGGTGGCGAACTCCACATACGGCAGGCTCTTGGCGTACTCGGCCACCGACGGGACGTCCACGACCCCGGCGATGTTGACGCCGCAGCGGCAGACGAAGACGCCGATGCGCGGGCGCGCGTTGGTGACGTTGGTTTCCGGGATGGCCTCCCGGACCTTGGTCAGGGTGTTGCGGGCGGAGGCGAGGATCTCGCCCGCCGCGGTCGCCGCCGCGCTGGAGTCGACCACCGACTGCGGGATGTCCTTCGGGCCCTGGAACGCCCCGCACACGAACACCCCCGGCTTGGACGTGGCCACCGGGTTGAAGGAGTCCGTCTTGCAGAAGCGCCCCTCGGTGAGCTCGATGCCCATGCGCGTGGCCATTTCCGTCACGGCCGGGGAGATCTGCATCCCGATGGACAGCACGACCATGTCGAAGGTCTCGACCCGCAGGCTGCCGTCGTGAGTGACGTAGCGAACCTCCAGGTCGTCGCCGCCCCCCACCGGGGTGATCGAGTGCACGCGGCTGCAGATGAAGCGCACGCCGTGCTTGTCTTGGGCGGTGTTGTAGAAGCGCTCGAAATCCTTCCCGTGGGTGCGGATGTCCATGTAGAACACGGCGCAGTCCAGGCCGGCGCCGGCGTGCTCCTTGGCGATCACCGCCTCCTTGATGGCGTACATGCAGCACACCGAGGAGCAGTAGGAGTTGTCGCAGCGGTTCATGTCCCTTGAGCCGACGCACTGGAACCAGGCGACCTTCTTCGGCTCCTTGTGGTCGGACATGCGCACGAGGTGACCGCCGGTGGGGCCGGAGGCCGACAGCAGGCGCTCCATCTCCATGGCGGTGATCACGTTGGGGTGCTTGGCGTAGTTGTAGGTGTCGAACTTGGAGGGGTCGAACGGCTCGAACCCCGGCGCCAGGATGATCGAGCCGACATCGATCTCGACCGTTTCGTCCTGCATCTTGTGATCGATGGCGTCCACGCCGCAGAACTCGACGCAGACCTGGCAGCCGCCGGTCTTGAAGTGCACGCACGTGGTGCGGTCGATCGCCGGGGTGCTGGGGACGGCCTGGGCGTAGGGGACGTAGACGGGTTTGCGGCCCTTGAGGCCCATGTCGTATTCGGAGCGGATCGGCTGGGCCGGCTGCAGCGTGACCTTTTCCCGGATCGTGTCGTAGGTGATGTGGCCGGTCGGGCAGACGAACGCGCAGGCGCCGCAGCCGATGCAGGCCTCGGTGTTGATGCTGAACGGGGTGTCGACCTTCATGTCCAGGCCGCGCTGGGTCAGCGTGATGGCGTTGGCCCCGATGCGCTCGCACATGCGCGTGCACAGGCCGCAGAGGATGCAGGTGTCGTCGCCGGTCTGGAAGCGCGGTTTTTCGACCCCGTGGCTCTTCGCCAGCGCCTGGACCGCGGCCGATTCGGGGCAGCGGGCCAGGAGCATTTCGGCGATCAGCTTGCGCCCCTCGCGGACGATCTCCGTGTCGGTCTTGACCTCCATCCCCTCCCAGATCGGGTAGTTGCAGGAGGTGACGTAGCGGGTGCGGCGGCCGTCGAAGACTTCCACCGTGCACATCCGGCACATGCCGGCGGGGTCCAGCGCCTTGTGGTGGCAGAGGGTCGGGATGTCCACCCCGTATTTTTCGGCCACCTGCAGGATGTACTGGCCCTTTTCGCCCTGGACCGTCTGACCGTTGAGCTTGAAGGTGATCATGATGTCTTTCCCTCGCTTGGATCAGCGGATTTTGATCGCGTCGAACTTGCAACCGTCGTAGCAGATGCCGCACTTGATGCACGCGTCCTGGTGGATGGTGTGCGGCTTTTTCTTGTCGCCGGCCACCGCCTGCTGCGGGCACTTCACGAAACACACGTGGCAGCCCGTGCAGGCGTCGGCGTCGATTTCGTAGTGGAACAGCGGCTTGCAGATGCCCGCCGGGCACTTCTTGTCCCGGATGTGGGCTTCGTACTCGTTGCGGAAATACAGGAGGTTGGTCAGCACCGGGTTGGGGGCGGATGTCCCCAGGCCGCAGAGCGAGAACTTCTGCATCATCATGCCCAGCTCTTCCAGCCGTTCGATGTCGCCTTCCCGCCCGCGGCCCTGGCAGATGTCGGTCAGGATGTCGAGCATGTTCTTGAGCCCCTCGCGGCAGGGGTTGCACTGGCCGCAGGACTCGTCTTTCAGGAAATCCACGAAATAGCGGGCGACGTCCACCATGCAGGTGTCCTGGTCCATGACGATCATCCCGCCGGAGCCCATGATCGAGCCCACTTTCGAGAGTTCGTCGAAGTCCACGGGCAGGTCGAGGAACTGTTCCGGGATGCAGCCGCCGGAGGGCCCGCCGGTCTGAACGGCCTTGAACGCCTTCTTCTTCGGGATGCCGCCGCCGATGTCGAAGATGATCCGGCGCAGGGTCGTCCCCATCGGGACCTCGACCAGGCCGGTGTTCACCACCTTGCCGACCAGCGAGAAGATCTTGGTGCCCTTGCTTTTCTCCGTCCCGATGGCCGCGTACCAGGCCGACCCCCGGTTGATGATGACGGGGACGTTGGCCCAGGTTTCCACGTTGTTCAGGTTGGACGGGCCTTCGCGGAAGCCCTTCTCGACCGTGTGCACGTATTTGGCCCGCGGCCGGCCGGGTTTGCCCTCCAGCGAGGCCATCAGGGCGGTGGACTCCCCGCACACGAAGGCGCCGCCGCCGCGGCTGATGTGGATGTCGTAGTCGAACCCGCTGCCGAGAATGTTCTTCCCGAGCAGGCCCAGGCTGCGGGCGCTGTCGAGCGCGATCGTCAGGTTGGTGACCGCCAGGGGGTACTCGTGCCGCACGTACACGTACCCGTCGCTGGACCCGATGGCGATCGCACCGATGATCATGCCTTCGATGACGCTGTGGGGGTTGCCCTCCAGCAGGCTGCGGTCCATGTAGGCGCCGGGGTCGCCTTCGTCGGCGTTGCAGATGACGTAGCGGCGGCCCTCATGCCGGCGGCAGGTCTCCCACTTGATGCCGGTCGGGAATCCCCCGCCCCCGCGACCGCGCAGCCCCGATTTTTTGATCTCGGCGATGATGTCCTGGGGCGTCATGTCGAGGAGGGCCTTGGCCAGCGCCGCGTACCCGCCGACGGAGATGTAGTCCTCGATGCTGGTCGGCTCGATCAGTCCGTTGTTGCCGAAGATGATGCGCTGCTGAAGCTTGTAGAAGGGGATCTCGTGCTCGTGGCTGATCTTCTTTTTAGTGACGGGGTCCTTGTAGACCAGCTTGTCGACCAGCTCCCGGCCGACGATGGTGGTCTTGACGATGTCCGGGACCTTCTCGGGGGTCACCTGGGGGTAGAAGATGCCCTCCGGGTGGATGACCATGATCGGCCCCTTTTCGCAGAAGCCGTGGCACCCGGTGAGCTTCACCTTCACCTGGTCCTGCAGGTTGTGTTTGGCCAACTCGTCCTGCAGCACGCTGTGGACTTTGGCGGTTCCATAGGCGCCGCAGCCCGACCCCGCGCAAAGCGAAATGAGCTTGGGGCTTTTTTGGCTTTCCGCCTGCAGCGAATCTCTGAGCTTTTCCAGCGCTTGCCTGTTTTTTAGCTTTGCCATGGCCGAGAGTAACCTCCGTGCTCCGTGCCCGAACACCTCAGGACGAAAGGTTCCTGTAGTCTTCGATGATCTTCAGGGCGGACGAACGGTCCAGGCCGCCGTGGGTTTCCTTGTTGACCGTCATGACCGGCCCCGACGCGCAGCACCCGATGCACCGCACCCCCTCCAGCGTGAACAGCCCGTCGGCGGTCGTGGCGCCCTCCTGCGTCTTCAGCCCGGTCTTCAATGCATCCATCACTTTTTCGGCGCCCCGCACGTGGCAGGCGGTGCCGGTGCAGACGTGGACGATGTATTTGCCGCGCGGCACCAGGCTGATGGTCTTGTAGAAGGTGGCCACGCTGAAGATCTGACTCTTGCGGAGGCCCAGCTTCTCCGCCAGCACCGGGACGACTTCCGGCGGGACGAAGTGATAGATGTCGCTGATGTCCTGCATGATCATCAGCAGCGCTTCCTTTTCACTGCCGTAGCGGCTGACGATGTCGTCGATGTGTTTCCAGTCGATTTCTAGTTTCGATGGCATGCGTGCGCTTCCTTTGACGGAGTTTTGACCGAATCCGGCAACAGCTCAGGGTGAAAGCGTGAAGGCATCGGGGGCGGCGGGGGCATGGTGGGATCGCCGGCAGCGACCCCGCCACGACAGAAGACGAGCGTGTGTCCGATGGGCAGCATCATTCAGGACGTGTGAGCCTCTAATCTGACCGGGCAGTTTTCCACACAAGCGCCGCAGCCTGTGCACCGGTCCTGGATGATGCTTCGAGCGCGTTTCTTGACCTTGACTTTGAAGTTCCCGGGCGAGCCCGAGACGGACTCCAGATCTGCGTAGGTGATCAACTCGATGTTCATGTGCCGGCCGACCTCGACCAGTTTGGGTGAGATGATTCACATGGCGCAGTCGTTGGTGGGAAAGGTCTTGTCCAGCTGGGACATCACCCCCCCGATCGAGGGCGATTTTTCAAGCAGGTAGACGTAGTAGCCGGAGTTGGCAAGATCCAGGGCCGCCTGCATTCCGGCGATCCCGCCTCCGACCACCATCACCGATCCAGTTACGCCTTGAGTCATGCGGCGGACCTCCTCGCGTGCGTCGGTCGAATTAACATCTGGGATTTATAAAGGATGCATGTGATGCCACGCTTCCGTAGCGCACAGGCGACCCGCACACTACCCGCATCGAATTCGATTGTCAAGTCGATTCGGCTAATTGCATCGCTTTGCGTCCCCGGCGGGTGCGGATGGGATGTGGCATTATTTCGAGGGGTTAAAAAGATGACGGAACGGTCGTGCCAACTGGGGGCTTTCGGCCGGGCGAGGATCGAGGACGATTCGGCGATTATTCAGAAAAACTCCCGAGGGCGGCAGGGGCCCTCGGGAGAGGAGGGGTGCGCTTTCACGCGGCTCAGAGTTCAGGCCGCCAGGCGGACCGCCTTTTCCGCGGCGGTGCGCAGTTCGGCCGGGGTGAACGGTTTGGGGACGTAGCCGACCGCCCCCATGCGGGCGCCCTCGACGGCCGTTTCAATGCTGGCGAAGCCGGTGACGATGATCACCTTCGCGGCCGGCTGGAATTCCCGCGCCGCGGCCAGGAGCTCCAAGCCTTTCACGCCCGGCATCTTGAGGTCCAGGATCACGAGCGCATAGGCGCCCGCGCGCATCTTGTCCAGCGCTTCGGCCTTGCTGGTGGCCTGTTCGATCGCGTAGTCCTTTTTGACCAGGATCTTCCGAATGTTGTTGTTGACCGCCACCTCGTCGTCGATGACGAGGACCCGCAGTTGGTCGGCCTTGTGCGCGGCCGCTGCCGTGTCCGCGACCTTCCGGCCGGCGCGTGTCGCCATGCTCCTCTTCAGCTCCTCGTAGGGCATCACCATCTGACCCTCGCCCTGCAGGCGATGCAGGTAGGCGGGCCCGGCGGCCGCGGCCACCGCTTCCGCGTCAAACGGCAGGTCGGGCCCTATCCACCGGGCGTCGCTCGCGGCCGGGGCACCCGCTGCGACCTGTTTCTTCTTCGCTTTGAGCTGGGGGCACTCGCCGCTCTTGGTGCCGGCCTTGCAGGTGGCGCCCAGCTTCTTGAAGATGTCGCAGACCATCGCCCCGACCTCGCAGTAGTTCGGCAGGGCCTCGGGGACCTTGACTTCCACCACGGTCACGTCCGACCGGGACAGGCTGACCGCGTAGTTCGGGCCCGCCGCGGCCTCGACCTCCCCGAGATCGAAGGGGATGTCGGCGTCGATGCCGGCCGCATGCGGTTTCAGCCGGGCGGCGACCTCCTGCTTGAGCTGTTCGTAGGGCACGTAGGCCGCCCCGTCGCGCCCCAGCTGGCGGACATATTCCGGCCCGGTGGTCGCAGCGACCTCGTCGTAGAAAAAGGGCTGGTCGATGCCGACCAGCTTGCGGACATCGCCGCTCGTGTCCTTGGCGACGGCCTTCTTGCCCTTTTTCTGCGGGCACTCGCCGCTCTTCGTGCCGGCTTTGCACGTGGCGCCCAGCTTCTTGAAGATGTCGCAGACCATCGACCCGACTTCGCAGTAGTTGGGCAGGGCCGCCGGCAGCTTCACCTCCACCACCGGCATGTCGGAACGGCCCAGCATCTTGACGTAGTCTTCCCCGGTCGCCTGGCCGACTTCCTTGGCTTCGAACGGGGCGTCGATGTCGATCACGTCGATCGTCTCCACTTCGGCGCTGCTGGCCCGCACCTCCTCGACCCTGCCGGCCAGAACCTGGTCGACCTTGGTGCGCAGCTCCTCGGGCGTGAACGGCTTCGGAATGTAGTCGGAAGCCCCCAACCGGATGGCTTTCATGGCGGTGTCGGTGGAGGCGTAGGCGGTCATGATCACGGCCTTGGTGAGCGGCCACTGCTGCTTGACGAGCTTGAGCAACTCCAGACCGTTCTTGCCCGGCATGACGATGTCGGAGATCAGGAGCGCAAAGGACTCCTGCGCCAACCGGTCTATGGCGCTCTGGGCGTTCAGCGCGAAGGAGACCTCGTAGTGGTTCTTCGCCAGGATTTTTTTCACGTTTTCGCAGATGCGGCTTTCGTCGTCGACCACCAGGATTTTGATCGGGTCTTTTTCCATGTCGGTCTCCTCTTCGCGGGTGGAGTTTCTCTTTGTTTAGAGACCCTGATAGCAGAAGGCATGCCACCCGCTGCAAAATCAAGAAATGGGATTGAGTTCAACACGTTGGTTCGCAGCCGCAGTCCTGCGGCCATGGGAGGTGTATAATTTCCCGATACGGAGCGGCCGCGGCTCGGGCAGGGAGCGGCACGTGGCAGTGGGAGAGGCAGAGCCTTTGTTTTCAAGCGAAAAGGCGTGCGCGGGGCGAGCGGACCGAGGGGTTGCGACGGAGGAGCTGCAGGGTATCGAATTTTTATACGGGGGATGCGGGCACCGCCCCCTATGGCCGTTTGGCGTTGATGCCGTGCTTTTTCATCATGTTCTGAAAATTGGTTCGCTGCAAACCCGTTGCCCGCGCGGCCCGGGTCACGTTCCAGTCGTTTTGCTCGAGGGCGCGCAGCAGGAAGTGCTTCTCCACCTCCTCCACGGAGTTGCGGCGGATCGCCTTTTTGGCCAGCTTCAGACCGTCCCGGGTGCACGGGATGTCCGTGTCCTCCGTCGACCGGCATTCGTCCGTCGTTCCGGGCAGCCCGAGGTCTTCGGCCGTCAGCCGGTCGCCTTCGCAGAGAATGACGGCCCGCTCGATGGCGTTGCGCAGCTCGCGCACGTTGCCCGGCCAGTCGTATCCGGTCAGCCGGAGCGCGGCCTCGCGATCGAGGGCTTTCACCGGTCGCTTCATCTTCTGGCAATACTGCCTGATGAAATGCTCGGCGATCGGCAGGATGTCGGACGGGCGTTCTCTCAGGGGAGGCAGCAGAATCGGGTACACGAGGATCCGGTAGTAAAAATCCTCCCGGAACGTCCCGGCGGCCACCAGGTCCGACAGGGTCCGATTGGTGGCGAAGATCAGGCGGACATCGACGGCGCGGGGGGCGCTCGCGCCGATCGGCCAGAACTCGCGGGTCTCCAGAAAGCGCAACAGCTTGCCCTGGACGTCCATGCCGATGTTGCCGATCTCATCCAGGAACACGGTCCCGTGGTTCGCCAGCTGAAAGATGCCGTCCTTGTCCCGTTCGGCCCCCGTGAACGCGCCTCGGGTATGCCCGAAAAGCTCGCTTTCCAGCAGGCTGCTGTTCAAGGTGGCGCAGTCGACGGCGAAGAAGACCTTGTCCCGCCGCAGGCTGTTGGCGTGGATGGCCCGCGCGATCAGCTCTTTTCCGGTGCCGCTCTCCCCGCCGATCAGAACGTTGGCGTCGGTGGGCGCCACCTTGGAGACCATGGAGATCACCTGGAGGATGCCGGGGCTGGAGCCGATCAGCTGGTGGCCCGTCACCTGCGGGGCCGCGCCGACGGGGTCCGGGAGCCTCGCGCGCGCCGGACTCGAGGGCCTGCCGGACAACGGCCCGGATCTCGTCCGGGGTGAACGGCTTGGGCAGGTAGTCGACCGCGCCGAGCTTCATCACTTCCACGGCCGAGGACACGCTGGCGAAGCCCGTCATCACGATCACGGGAATGCCGGGGTGCAGCTCTTTCGCCCGCCGCAGCACCTCCATCCCGCCCAGGCGGCTCATCTTGAGGTCCGTCAGCACGGCATCGAACGGTTCGGATGCCAGCAGGGCGAGCGCCTCCTCGCCGTTCAGCGCCGAGCGCACGCGGATGCCGATCTTCGCGAGTATTCTTTCCACCGCGCGGCAGATGTTGATCTCGTCATCCACCACCAGGATCGCGGGCGCTGCGCCGGGTTTCATGGGTGTCCGTTGCCGACCGGGAGGGTGATGGTGAAGGTGGTCCCCTGCTGGGGCTGGCTGGCCACGTCGATGCGGCCGTTGTGCTGGACGATGATGCCGTGGGCGATCGATAGCCCCAGCCCGGTCCCGGACTCCTTGGTCGTGAAGAACGGTTCGAACACCTGCCGCAGTCGTTCCGGCGGGATGCCGGTGCCGGTGTCCCGGACGTCGATCCGGGTGTTCCGGCCGCCCGGCTCGAGCGCGGTGGATATGGTGATGCTTCCCCCCGCTTCCGTCGACTCGATGGCGTTGACGACGAGGTTGATGAGCGCCTGGGTGATCTGGTGGGGGTCCAGCCAGATGTCCGGTACGGCCGGATCGAGACGCACGCTCAGCTCGATGTCTTTGAAGGCGGACTGCTTGCGCGTCAGCTTGAGCGTGCCGGACACGATGTCGTTGATGGACGACTTCTTCATCTGGGGCGGCTTCTGACGCGCGAAATCGAGCAGCGCGGTCACGATGCTCCGGCAGCGGATGGTCTCCTTGACGATGGTTTCGAGTTCCTGGAAGAGGGGGGCTTCCGGGTCCGCCTCCTCCTGCAGGAGCATGGCCGTCGTCAGCACCGTCGTCAGCGGGTTGTTGATCTCGTGGGCGACACCCGCCGACAGCCGGCCGATCGAGGCGAGCTTCTCCTGCTGCATCATGGAGCGCTGCATCTGGACGTCCCGGGTGATGTCCTTGGAGATCTCGACCGCCCCGATGATGCCCTTGGGCCCCATCATCGGGTAGCACGAGATCGGACCGGCCGTTCGTCATTGTGCCGATCGAGGTGGACATGGGTCGTGCTGAACGGTTTGAGGCTGGTGAGGGTTTCCTTCAGCGGGCACGGGCAGCTCCTCTCGGAGCAGGGGGCGTCCGTAGCGGTGGGTGACCTCGAAACAGTTGCGCCCGACGATTTCCTCGCGGCTGCAGCCCCACTTTCTTGAGCAACGCATCGTTGGCATCCAGGATCTGGTGGTTGGGGGCGATGACGAGAACGTCTTCGTTGACGACGTCGTTCATGATGATCTTGTAGATGGCGTTGGCCTGCAGGAACCGCCGATCGTCCCGCTTCGTCCTCTTCGTCGTCGTAGATCCGGTACATGTCCAGAAAGAGGCGGCTGGTCTGGTAGTTCATGGAGCGGACGTTCTTTTTCTTGCGGGCGAGGACCTCCGCGTACATTTCGGGGTCGTCGGTGAGGTCCATGATGAGGTTGACGTCGTCCCGCTCGAAGAAGGTGCGGTAATCCGTCTCGAACGGGATCCCGGCGCACTGGATTTCGGCCAGGCAGGCGGGGTCTCCCTGCGGGTCGGCGAAGCCCACGATGACCGGCTGGATCTGCGTGTAGGTGTGGGTCTTGAAAAAGGTGATGATCCGGACGCACTCGGTCCCGGACCCGATGATGGCGATGTTCATGGCGAGCCTCCAGTGAGGGGTGGAGCGATCGGCAGGAAAGGCTGCTCCGCAGGGACTCGCTTGACTTATTCAACAGTTTGGGAAAAAGTTCAAGCGCCTTCTGGCATTCGGTTCCGCTGCATTCGGGCAAGCGATTGCACGGAGCATTCCTGAGAAAGTTCCGGATCCGCCGGCGCGCGCCCGGGTCCGGGTTCATCGAGAGCGTCCAACGGTCGGCAGGGGGCAACCGTCGCAGGACCGCCGCCCGCTCTCGAGGAGGCCTCGATGCCGTGCGTTCTGATCGTCGACGACAGCACCTCCCGCCGCGAGCGGCTGAGCCGCGTGGCGACCTCGGCCGGCTACCGGGCGCTGGAAACCGCGAGCGGCCACGACGCCCTCGGCCTCGTCGCCTCGGCCGAGCCGGGAGTCGTGCTGGTCGGGGGATGCGTGGCGGGCATGGAGATCGACGCGCTGGTGCGCGAGATCCGGCGGCGGTTCAGGGACGTGGAGCTGCTGGTGTGGGCCGAAGAGCCGTGGGTCGTCCCCGAGCTCAAGCACCTGGCGGCGGGGTTCATCCAGCCCCCGCTCGACGACGACCTGGTGGAGGTCGCTCTCGAGCGCGCCTTCGAGCGGCGGACGCAGCGGCGCCGGTTGCGGGAGCTGCCCCGGGAGATCACCCGGCGCGTCGAGCGGCGCTGGGCGCAGCGGCTCGAGACCGAACGCCTCATCACCGTCAAGCAGATCGTGGACAAGCTGTCCACCTTCATCGGGCGCATCGCGCGCGACGTCGAGGGCGGCGTCCGCTACGTCAACGAGATGCCTTACTTCGTGGCCATCCACGACCGCCAGGGCCGGGTCCTGACGGCCAACCGGGTCTACCGCACCCTGCTCGGTCGCCGGCGGCGGCGACCCGAGCTGGTGCGTCTACGACGGCTCGTCCGCCACCCCCGAGGGCTGCCCGGTCGGGCGGACCATCCGCACGGCCGCCGCCCAGACCGGCCTCGAAACCCTCTGCTACCGCAGCGGGGCCCGGGTGCCGGTGATCGTCCACACCGCGCCCATCTACAACGACGACGGCGAGATCGAGCTGGTCCTGGAGGTCTCCGCGGGCACGCGCGACGTGGACCAGATGAAACTCGAGCTGCAGACGACCCAGCAGCGCTACCAGCTGCTGTTCGACGCCGTGCCCTGCTGCGTCGCGGTGCTCGACCGCGACCTGCGCGTGGCGACCGGCAACCGCCAGTTCACCCGCGAGTTCGGCGACCGGGCGGGCGTGGCCTTCCGCGACCTCTTCCTGATCGAGGACGACCTCTTCGCGGAGTCGCCCGTCAGCCTGACCCTGAAGGACGGCGCCTCGCACCACGGCGAGATGGTGCTGACCGTGCCCGGCGGGCGGCGCTATCACATGCTCGCCTGGACCGCGCCCATGGCGACCGCCGCCGGGAAACTCGTCCAGGTGATGCTGATCCTGCTCGACATCACCCCGATCCGCGAGCTCCAGAGCAACCTCGCCTCGCTCGGGCTGATGATCGGCTCGATCTCGCACAGCATCAAGGGGGTGCTGACGGGGCTGGATGCCGGCGTCTACCTCCTGAAAAAAGGCATCCTCACGCGGGACGACCCGCAGGTGCAGAGCGGTCTCGAGATCGTGCGCAGCATCGCCGAGCGCATCCGCAAGATGGTGATGGACATCCTCTTCTACGCCAAGGAGCGCGAGCTGCAGCTCGAATCCGTCGACATCCGCGCGTTTGCCGACGAGCTGGCCCGCGCGGTAGGCCCCTACCTCGAGGCCAAGGGCGTCGAGCTCTGCTGCGCGTTCGAGGAGCGAATGGGGACCTTCGAGGTGGACGCCGCGATGCTGCGCTCGGCCCTCGTCAACCTGCTCGAGAACGCCGCCGACGCCTGCGCCGTGGAGGGGCCGTCCAAGTCCCACCGGGTGGACTTCCACGTGGAGGCGAACGCCGAGACGGTCGGGATCCTGATCGCGGACAACGGCATCGGCATGACCCCGGACCAGCTCAAGAGCCTCTTCACGCTGTTCTTCTCGACCAAGGGCAGCAAGGGGACCGGGCTGGGGCTCTTCATCACCGACAAGATCGTCCGGCAGCACGGCGGCACCATCACGGTCGACTCCGCTCCCGGCCGTGGCGCGCGGTTCGGCATCATCATCCCGCGGCGCAAGAAACGGGAGGCTTCTTCGTAGGCATCGAGGGCCGGGGGTAACAAAAGGGTTCAGCGTTCAGGGTTCAGAGACCAGGAGAATAAATCAACCGGGCGCGCTATCCTTTACATTATTTTCTGAACCCTGAACCCCGAACCCTCTATACGTCATCCTGAACCCCGAACCCTGTGAACTCCACCATGAACCCCATGAAACCGGGAATCGGAGATTGCATTCGAAACCGACAGTGACTCCGAGCAACGCGGCGCCGGACGCGCGCCCTCGGCTCATCGTGATCTGCGGGCCGACGGCCGTCGGCAAGACCGGGGTCGGGATCGCGGTGGCCGGCGCCCTGAACGGGGAGGTGATCAGCGCCGACTCGATGCAGGTCTACCGGGGCATGGACATCGGCACGGCCAAGCCGACCGCGGCCGAGCGGGCGGCCGTGCCGCACCACCTGATCGACGTCGTGGACCCGGACGAGCCCTTCGATGCCGCGCGCTTCACCCGGCTCGCGCGGCCTCTGGTCCGTCGCGCTGCACGCCGCGGGAACGGTGCCGGTCGTCGTGGGCGGCACCGGGCTCTACCTCAAGGCGCTGCTGAGCGGCCTGTTCGACGCGGCGCCGGTCGACCCGGAGGTGCGGCGGCGGCTGGCGGCCGAGGCGCAGGCGGCCGGGGTCCCGGCGCTGCACGCGCGCCTGGGAGAGGTCGACCCCGAGACGGCCGCCCGGCTGCACCCGAACGACCGGGTGCGCATCCTGCGCGCGCTCGAGGTCCACGCGTCCACCGGCCGCCCGCTGTCGGCGCTCCAGCGGGAGCACCGGTTCCGGGATGCCCCCTTCGCGGCGCTCAAGATCGGGCTCACGCTCGAGCGCGGGGCGCTCTACGAGCGCATCGACCGCCGGGTGGACGTCATGGTCGCCGACGGCCTCGAGGCGGAGGTTCGGGGCCTGATGGCGCGCGGCTACGGACCCGGGCTCAAGTCGATGCAGTCGATCGGCTACAGCCACATGGCGGCTCTCATCGCCGGCACGGTCGACCGCGCGGAGTGCCTGCGCACGCTCAAGCGCGACACGCGCCGCTTCGCCAAGCGCCAGATGACCTGGTTCCGTGCGGACCCCGGGATCGCGTGGCTGGACCCGGGCCGGGTCGACGAGGTCCTGCGGCGGGCCGCCGCGTTCCTGGCCGGGGGACCTTGACAGGCTGTTGAAAAACGGCGTCTCGAGCTGTGATCCGGCGTTGCGCGGCCTTCGTCAATGCTCACATACTATGGCATATGCTGCGCTTGCCGAAGGCCGCGCGCCTTGGCTGACAGCCCGATACTGGTTTTTCAACAGCCTGATAGACCGATGTTGGCCGCCTTTGCAGCCTGGAAGAAATGCTGACACCCCCGCGGCCCGCCCGGCGAAACGGCGGCGCCTGGCCACGCCGGGGCGCGTATTTCCGCGGGTCCCGGGCGTGCGGGAGCTCGGCCTGATGGCATAGGTCTTGCTGGTTGGTTCGTGCAGCCGACGGATCCGCGATTGATCCGCATTCCATTGCTGTGATATAAGCCCGCGGAATCCGGCAGCGGTTGCCGGTTTTCATCCGCCGAATCGCGGCCCACCGTACCCGGTTCCGAATTGGATTTCTCGAAAGGGTCCTGCGTATGGACATCCGAGCCGTTTTAGTTGCCGTCCTCGTGCTGGCACCGTTCGGAGGCGCCTTGCTGTGCGCCCTGCTGGGCGCGCAGCGCGCCCTGCGGTCGGCCATCGTGCTGGCGACCGGCGCCGTCCTGATCCTGAGCGCCGTGGCGCTGGCGCCGGCGGTCCCGTTCCGGCTGGCGGCGGACTCGCTCTTCGGCCTGAACCTGCACCGGGTCGTGCAGGCGGCCGACGCGCTGCTGCTGCTGATCGTCCTGTACTACGGGCTGAAGCACAAGCGCCTGCTGATCGTCGGCCTGGCCCTTGCGCAGCTCGCGCTCGTCAGCTGGCTCGAGTTCTTCATGGTCAAAGGCCCGCTGCCGACCGAGCGCATCCTGTGCGATCACCTGTCGCTCTTGATGGTCCTGATCATCTCGATCGTGGGATCGATCATCTGCTTCCAGGCGATCCCCTACATGCACAATCACGAGCACCACTATCACACCCCGAAAACCCGCCAGCCGCGCTTTTTCTTCGTCATGCTGCTCTTCCTCGGGGGGATGAACGGGCTGGTGCTCTTCAACGACCTGACCTTCGTCTACTTCTTCTTCGAGATCACCACGGTCTGCTCGTTCCTGCTGATCGGCCACGACCGCACGACGATCGCGACCCAGAACGCGCTGCGGGCGCTGTGGATGAACAGCATCGGCGGGACGGCCTTCGTGCTCGGGATCATCGCCGCGTACCGGGAAACCGGGAGCCTGCAGCTGCAGAGCATCCTGTCGGCGGGCGGGGGCGGCTCGGGGGTCTACCTGCTCGCGCTGGCGCTGCTGTGCCTGGCGGCCTTCGTCAAGTCGGCCCAGTTCCCCTTCCAGAGCTGGCTGCTCGGCGCCATGGTGGCCCCGACCCCGGTCTCGGCCCTGCTGCACTCCAGCACCATGGTGAAGGTCGGCGTCTACCTCGTCCTGCGTCTGGCGCCCGGCTTCACCGGCACGCTGCTCAGCGACAGCGTCGCCGTGTTCGGGGCCTTCAGCTTCCTGGCGGGCGCGGCCCTCGCCGTCGGCCAGAGCAACGGCAAGAAGGTGCTGGCCTATTCGACCATCAGCAACCTCGGGCTGATCTTCGCCTGCGCCGGGTTGAACACGGCCGAGGCCGTGACCGCCGCCATGCTGCTCCTGGTCTTCCACGCGGTCGTCAAGGCCATGCTCTTCCTGAGCGTCGGCGCGATCGAGCAGCACATCGCCAGCCGCGACATCGAGGACATGCGCGGGCTCTACGCGGTGATGCCGCTGACCGCCCTGATCACGGTCGCCGGGGTCCTCATGATGATCATGCCGCCCTTCGGGGTGCTGCTCAGCAAGTGGATGGCCATGGAGGCGGCCGCGCAGAACCTCTACGTGATCGTGATGATCGCGCTCGGCAGCGCGCTGACCGTGATCTACTGGGCGCGCTGGGCCGGGACCCTGATGAGCGACCCGTTCGCCGGGCGGTTCCGGCCGGAGCAGCAGCCGCTGCTCACCTGGCTCGCGCTGGGCCCGCTCTGCGTCGGTTCCGGGGCGTTGAGCGTCCTGTCCCCCTGGATCTACACGCGCATGATCGTGCCCATGATGACCTCGCCCTACAGCCCGGCCTACACCCTCACGTCGGGCGGCCTCGAGAACGCCTACGGCACGTTCGCGGTCCTCCCGCTCAGCGTCGTCGCGGTCTTCGGGCTCCTGGTCGCGGGGCTCGCCCTCAAGCGGGCCTTCGGCGCGCGCATCGCCCCGGCCTACATGAGCGGCATCCAGACCGGCGAGCCCTCGATGTTCCGCGGGCCGATGAACGTGCCCGTCAAGGCCGAAGCCAAAACCTATTACATGGACACCATCTTCGGGGAAGCCCGGCTGACCCGCTGGGTCAATCTCGGGGGCGGGGTTCTCCTGACCCTGATTTTAGGAGGTGCACTGTGACGAGGACCGCCCTGCTGATCGCCTGCGGGCTGATTGTCGGTCCCCTCCTGGGCGGGCTGGTCAGCGGCCTGGACCGCATCCTGACCGCCCGCATGCAGTCGCGCATCGGCCCTCCGGTGCTGCAGCCGTTCTACGACGTCGTGAAGCTGCTGGCCAAGGAGCCGGTGGTGGTCAACGTCTGGCAGGCCTTCTGCGCCTACTGCTACATCGCGGCGGCCTCCATTTCCGTGGTGCTCTTCTTCCTGCAGTCCGACCTGCTGCTGATCTTCTTCGTGCAGGCGGTCGGGGCGATCTTCCTCGTGGTCGGGGCGTTGTCTTCGACCTCTCCCTACAGCCAGATCGGCGCCCACCGCGAGCTGCTGCAGATCCTGTCCTACGAGCCGCTGCTGGTGCTGGTCGTGATCGGGATCTACCTCGAGACGGGCAGCTTCAAGCTCGCGGACATCCAGGCCTGGCCGCAGCCGCTGCTGCTCAAGCTGCCCTTTCTGTTCGTGGTGCTCGGCTACGCCCTGACCATCAAGCTGCGCAAGTCGCCCTTCGACCTCTCCACCTGCCACCACGCGCACCAGGAGCTGGTCAAGGGTCTGCTCACAGACTACTCGGGCCCCTTCCTGGCGCTCACCGAGGTGGGCCACTGGTTCGAGGTGGTCCTGCTCCTCGGCCTCTGCACGCTCTTCTGGTCGACGAGCTGGATCGGGATGCTGGTCCTGCTCGTGTCGACCTATTTCCTGGAAGTGCTGGTCGACAACGTCACCTCGCGCATGAACTGGCGCTGGATGCTGAGCTACGTCTGGGGCGTCGGGCTGACCCTCTCGCTCGTCAATCTCATTTGGCTTCATCAGGGATAACGCCTATGCAAGCACTCAAACGATTCGTCAACGGCCTGCGGGCCAAGTCCCCCTGGCTGCTGCACTTCGACTGCGGCAGCTGCAACGGGTGCGACATCGAGATCCTGGCCTGCCTGACCCCCGTCTACGACGTGGAGCGGTTCGGGATCGTGCACGTCGGGACACCGTTTCACGCCGACCTGCTCATCTCGAGCGGGACGGTCAACCACCGCAACAAGAAGGTCCTGGCCAACCTGTACGCCCAGATGCCGAACCCGAAGATCGTGGTCGCCATCGGCGCCTGCGGGCTGTCCGGCGGCGTCTTCCGGGATGCGTACAACGTGGTGGGCGGCATCGACAAGGTGATCCCGGTGGACGTCTACGTCCCGGGCTGCCCGCCCAAGCCCGAGGCCATCATCGACGGCGTGGTGCTGGGGCTCCAGAAACTGCAAGGCCTCGGCGAGGCGAAGGGGGCATAGGCGATGCGCGAAGCGATCATCCCGGTTCAGGCCGACGCCCTGGTGGGCGAGGCCGCGAAGCTGAAGGTGCAGGGCTACCGTCTCGTGACGCTCTCCTGCACGGAGCTCGACGAGACCTCGATCGACATCCTCTACCACTTCGACAAGGATCTCGCGCTGAAGCACCTGCGCCTGACGGCCCGCAAGGGGGAGCCCGTCCCGAGCATCTCGCCCGTGTACTTCGCGGCCCTGCTCGTGGAAAACGAGATCCAGGACTTCTTCGGCCTGACCTTCGAGGGGCTGGTCGTGGATTTCAAGGGGATGCTCTACCTCGAGGAGGAGGCCATCAAGACGCCCTACTGCCGGTTCAGCCTGCGGGCGTCTGCGACGCCCGCAGATGGGGAGAACACACCGGAGGTTTCCATCGCGCCGGCGGGCGCCCCGTCCGGCGACGTTGCGCCGCAGGACGCCGGCCGGGAATCGACCACCCCTTGACGCGGCCGCCGGTCCTATCACGCGACGGCGCGGGACCCGGGCGGAAACGGCCTTACGGCCGCGACGATGACGGCGCATAAGAGAAGCGGAGAAAACCCGATGCGAAAGACCGTGATTCCCTTCGGCCCCCAGCACCCGGTGCTGCCCGAGCCCATCCACCTGAAGCTGACGATCGAGGACGAGCGCATCACCGAGGCCGTCCCGGCGCTCGGATACGTCCACCGCGGGCTGGAGCGACTGGCCGACGTGCGCGACTACCACCAGATGATCCAGGTGGTCGAGCGGGTGTGCGGCATCTGCTCCATGATCCATGCGGCGTGCTATTGCCAGGGGGTCGAGGAGATCATGGGCGTCGAGGTGCCCCCCCGGGCGAAGTATTTGCGGGTCATGTGGTCCGAGCTGCACCGGATCCAGAGCCATCTACTGTGGATGGGGCTCTTCGCCGACAGCTTCGGCTTCGAGAGCGTCTTCATGCAGTTCTGGCGCATCCGCGAGCGCATCATGGACATCAGCGAGGCGACCACGGGCAACCGGGTGATCGTCTCCGTGAACGTCATCGGCGGCGTGCGCCGCAACCCGGACGCCGAGCAGCTGCGCTGGGTGCTCAACCAGCTCGACTGGGTGGAGGAGGAGTTCCGCCGCCTCGAGGCGACCATGCTGGAGGACTACACGGTCAAGAAGCGCACCGTGGGCAAGGGCGTGCTGTCCAAGGCGCAGGCCTACGAGCTCGGCGCCGTCGGGCCGACGCTGCGCGGGAGCGGGGTGGCCCAGGACGCGCGCCAGACCGGGTACGCCGCCTATGGGGAGCTCTACTTCGAACCGGTGGTCGAGACCGACGGCGACTGCTACGCGCGCAGCAAGGTCCGCTTCCGCGAGACCCTGGCCAGCATCGACCTGATCCGCCGGGCGATCAACCGGCTGCCGGACGGCGAGGTCCGCACCAAGCTCAAGGGCAAGGAGAACCCGGTCGGGGAAACCGTGAACCGGGTCGAGCAGCCGCGCGGCGAGCTGCTGTACTACCTGAAGGGCAAAGGCGAGAAGACCCTGGACCGGGTGCGCATTCGCACCCCCACCTTCGCCAACCTCCCGCCCCTGCTGGTCATGCTGCCGGGGATGTATCTCTCGGACGTGCCGGTGGTGACCCTGTCCATCGACCCGTGCATCAGCTGCACCGAGCGCTGACGTCGCCGGAGGCCCAATCTCTGCGTTGCGCGCCGTCCCGCGCTCGCTTGGCGTACAGGGGGTACGCCGCGCTTGGCGGGAGCGCCGCGCGCCTTGATCTTGGGCCTCGGGCGACGTCAGCGATGGTGATGGATCAAAAGAGGCCTGGGTTCGGCGTTGCGGCGTGCGAGAAGAACCGGATAACAACCTGTAAAGCGGAGGCTGCTAGTGTTCAAGATGACGGGCAACATCCTGCGCAACCTGGTGGTCAAGAAGTCGACCCGGCGCTATCCCTACGAGGTGCGGGAGCCGTTCGCCAAGGTGCGCGGCGAGCTCGTGAACGACATCGACCGCTGCATCTTCTGCGGGTCGTGCCAGGTGAAGTGCCCCTCGCGCTGCATCGAGGTGGACAAGCAGACCTACCAGTGGCACTACGACCCGTTCGTCTGCGTCTACTGCGGGGTGTGCGTCGACATCTGCCCGGCCAAGAGCCTCTTCCATAAGCCGGAATACCGCAAGCCGACGGCCGAACGGGTGACCGTCAGCCAGCAGGGCCAGCCCCGCAAGAAGAAGGAGAAGCCCGCGCGGCCGCCGAGGGCGCGGCCGCCGCGGCCGAGCCCGCGGCCGAGACCCCGCCGCCGGCCGCCGCGCCCGAACAGACGCTGACCCGCTGCGCAACGAACGCGAACGGCCCGCTGCCTGAGATGGCGGCGGGCCGTTCGACTTTCGATGCTACGGTTCATGGTTCACTGGGTCTCGGGTTCAGAAGGAGCATGGAGATGACGCGGCGTCTCTCTATCGTAGCATCCAGCTGATCCTGTATCCAGTATCTCGCCTCACATCACCTCGATCGCCGTCGCCATCGACACCCCGCCGCCGCCGCACAGAGTCGCCAGCCCGAGCCGTTTGCCGCGCTTGCGCAGGGCGTGGAGCAGCGTGATCATGATGCGGGCGCCGGTCGCCCCGATGGGGTGGCCGAGCGCGATGCCCGACCCGTTGACGTTGGTGATCTCGCGCTTCAGTCCGAGCTCGCGCTCGACCCCGATGTACTGCGCGGCGAAGGCCTCGTTCACCTCGATCAGCTCGAAGTCGGCGAGCTTCAGGCCGCTGCGCGCCAGGAGGTCTTTGACCGCCGGGACCGGGGACAGGCCCATGACCGACGGGTGGCAGCCGCCGCGGCCGACGGCCCGGATGCGCGCCAGCGGCTTCACCCCGAGCTCCTTGGCCCGCTCGGCCGACATGATCAGGATCGCCGCCGACCCGTCGTTGAGGCCGCTCGAGTTGCCCGCGGTCACCGTCCCGCCCTCGGGCACGAAGGCGGGCGGCAGCTTCTTGAGCTGGTCCAGCGTGATCCCGGGGCGGAAGTGCTCGTCCTTGTCGAACACCAGCGGGTCGCCCTTGCGCTGCGGGATGCGCACCGGCACGATCTCGTCCTTGAAGTCCCCGTCCCGGGTCGCGCGTTCGGCGTTGGCGTGGCTGCGCTGGGCGACGACGTCCATCTCCTCGCGGCCGATGCCGAGGTGCTGCGCGACGAACTCGGCCGTCGCGCCCATGATGTAGGGCTTGCCCTTGAAGAGGCTGAGCGGCGGCTTCGAGGCGTCCACCGGGCCGGCCTCCGGGTGGGGGAGCAGGTGCGAGCCGCAGTAGAGCGCCCGCATGACGTTGTCCACGAACTCCTGGTCCTGCAGGCGGCAGCCCCAGCGCGCGTTGGGCACCGAGTAGGCCGCGCCGGACATGTGCTCCACCCCGCCCGCGAGCACGACGTCGGCCATCCCGGCCTGGATCATGGCCATGCCGGACACCGTGGCCTCCATGCCGGAGATGCACACGCGGTTGATGGTGGCGGCGGTCACCGTGTCCGGGATGCCGGCCATCAGCGCGCCGATGCGGGTGACATTGAGGGTGTCCTCGGGTTCGAGGCAGCAGCCGTAGCGCACGTCGCCGATCAGGGCCGGGTCGATCCCGGCGCGCTCGACGGCCGCGCGCATGGTGACGGCGGCGATCTTGGAGGCGTGCATGTCCTTGAGGGCGCCCCCGAACGTTCCGATGGCGGTTCTGCAAGCCGACGCAATCACGACCTCTTTCATGGCGAGCTCCTGTGTGAGGGGTGGGGTTTGGGTGTTTTGTGTTTGGTGTTCGAGTATCAGTGTTGAAGTCTGGGAAAGCGACATCAAGGCGACGTAAGGGACGAAAGGGACGGGAAGCACGGACCGCAGCTTGGTTGGCCGTCGCCTTTGGTCCCTTTCCAGATCGCCTTCCGAAAGTGGGCCACCTTGGCTTGCGCCTCACCGCGCTCAACAGCCCGCAGCGGCGCGGTCGAGAAACAGGCGGCAGTCCGCGTGGGTCCGCAGGATCGAGGCGGGCGCCAGCGGCCCGATCTCGCCTTCGACGGCGGTTTTTACGGCCTGGGCCTTGCGCGCGTCCGGCACGGTGCAGACGATCCGCGCCGCGCGCAGGATCTGCCGCACCGACATGGAGACGGCCTGGCGCGGGACCGCGGCCATGGACGGGAACCAGCCCTCGCCCACCTGCTGGCGGCGGCAGGCCTCGTCCAGGTCGACGACGATGAAGGGCGTCTCGGTCGCGAAGTCCGCCGGCGGGTCGTTGAAGGCGATGTGGCCGTTTTCGCCGATCCCGATGAAGGCCACGTCGACCGCGGCCCGGCCGATGAGGTCGTTGAGGCGAGCCAGCTCCGCGGCGAGGTCGGGGGCGTCGCCCGCGACGAGGTGGACGGTCCCGACCGGGACCCGGTCGAGAAAGCGCTCCCGGAGATAGCGCCGGAAGCTCGCCGGGTGGTCGGCCGGGATGCCGATGTACTCGTCCAGGTGGAACATCGTGGTCCGGCCCCACTCGATGCCCGGGGCGGCGGCCAGGTGCTTCAGGAACTCGACCTGCGAGTTCCCGGTGGCGGCGACGAACACGGCGTGCCCCTTCTCCCGGATCGCATCGCGCAGAATCACGGCCGCTGCCTCGGCGGCGGCCTGGCCGGCGGCCGCCGCGGTGTCGTACACGTTGAGTTTCATGTTCATTGGCGTTCCTGTGAGGCAATTTGTGAAAGCGACTCAAGGGACGTAAGGGACCAAAGGGGGACGTCGGCGAGTCTGTTGCGGTCCCTTTTGTCCCTTTCGTCCCTTCTGTCCCTTGATAATGCTGTCAACCATGAACTGCTTTCGTCACCGCTCCAACTCTACGCGCCGCCCTTCCTCAGCCGACACGTACCCCGCATAGATGACCTCCACCGTCTCGTGCGCCAGCAGCAGGCCGGAGAGCGGCTCGCGGCCCTCGCGGACGGCGTCGACGAAGTCCTCCATCTCCTGCGGGTAGCCCCGCATCCAGTCCTCGTCCGGGCTGGGGTATTGCCAGCCGGCCTTGGTCTCGACCTTCTCGGTGATGTACTCGTCGCCCCAGACGGCGCCGTCCGGCGCGTAGATCTGCAGGCTCGTGTTGGGGTTGATGTTGACCTGGACGACGCCGTTGCTCATGTAGGCCGTGACCAGGTTCTTCACCCCGCCGAGGCTCACGTCGGTCGACATGACGGCGGCCTTGGTGCCGTCCTCGAAGGTGAGCAGCGCGGCCGACCAGTCCTCGACGTCCACCCAGGAGTCCACGAGCCACTTGCGCGGCTCGGCCCGGAAGGCCTCGGTCTGGGTGAGCTGCCCCACGTCGGCGATGATCGAGCGCACCCGGGTGGGGCGGCCGTGCTTGCGCAGGCCCTCGTAGTGCTTCAGGTGGATGACGGCCCCGATCGGGTGGGAGCCCATGCGCAGGAACGAGCCCCCGCCCGAGGTCTCCCAGCGCCGCGAGTAGGCGGCGTGCGAGCCGGAGTGGCTCTCCTCGGCGCGCAGGTCGAGCAGCGTCCCGCCGCCGGCGTCCATCAGGCGGCGCAGCTTGGTCATGGGCGGCGCGTAGACGAAGTTCTCGGCGTAGCCGAAGATCGTGCGGTTGCGGCGGCAGGCCTCGGCCACGAGGTCCGCGTTGCGCATCGCCTCGGCCATCATCTCCCGGCGGCTCATGCGGTCGGCCGGGACGAAGCAGCCGGTCAGGGGCTTCTCCATGACGATGTGCTTGCCCGCCTCGGCGCAGTCGATCGCGAGCGCGTGGTGCAGGTTCGTGACGACCGGCAGGCAGACGAGCCGGATGTCCTTGCGCTCGAGCATGGCGCGGTGGTTCGTGTAGGCGTGGGGGATGCCGAACTTGCGGGCGAAGGCCTCCGCGCTCTCGCGGGTCTTCGAGCAGACGGCGACGATCTCGCACTTGACCCCGCGCAGCCTGGCGAGCGCCTGGGCGTGCAGGTCCGCAGCGAAGCGCGCGCCGATGATGCCGATGCCGATTTTTTCCATGGACGCTCCTTCAGGGTTGTATCGTTGGCGCCGCGCTCCGGCGGCGGAAGACGGCCGCGACGGCACGCCGGAACCAGGCCGTGCGGGAGAGGATGACGAGCAGCGTGATGCCGACCAGGACGAGCGAAATGGGCCGGGTGAAGAACGGGGTGATGTCCCCGTCCGTGCGGATGAGCGCCCGGCGCAGGTTCACGTCCACCATGTCGCCCAGGATGATGCCGAGCACGAGCGGGGCGGCGGGGTAGTTGTACGTGCGCATCGCATAACCGACCACGCCGAAGAGGAACATGACCCACAGGTCGAAGATGCGCACGTTGATCGCAAACGAACCGATCACGCACAGGGTGAAGACCACGGGCATGAGCAGCGGCCGGGGCACGGTCAGGATCTTGACCTGGAAGCGTACCCCGACGAGACTGATGAGCAGCGAGGCCGAGGCCGCCAGGATGAGCATGGCCGTGATTTCCCAGATGTAGTTGGGGAACTCGATCATCAGCAGCGGCCCGGGTCGGATGCCGTGCAGCCACATGGCGCCGAGCAGGACCGCGGCCGGGGCGCTGCCCGGCACGGCGAGCGAGAGCACCGGGACGATGGCGCCCCCGATGCAGGCGTTGTCGCCCGTCTCGGCCGCCATGAGCCCCTCCTTGCTGCCCTTGCCGAACAGCTCCGGGTGCTTGCTGGCGCGTTTGGCGAAGTCGTACGAGATCCAGGAGGCCACGTCCTCGCCTACCCCGGGGATGATGCCGATGATGACACCGATCACCCCCGAGCGCAGCATGTGGACCTTGTTCTGAACGATGTCGACCCAGCGCGGCAGGATGCGACCCACCTGCTTGGGGATTTGGATGTGCGTGCGCTCGCGCATGACCGCGATGACCTCGGCCAGGCCGTAGGCCCCGACCAGCACCGGGATGAGCGAGAACCCCGCGCGCATCTGGTCCACCCCGAAGGCGAAGCGGGTGTAGGCCGCGATGCCCTCCTGGCCGAACAAGGACAGGATCAGGCCCAGGAAGCCGGCGATCCACCCCTTGAGGGGATCGGTGGGGGCCGTGAGGTTGCCGCAGACCACGACCCCGAAGATGCCGAGCCAGAAGAACTCCCATGACTGGAACTTCAGCGCGAGCTGTCCGAGCAGCGGGGTCAGGAAGGCCAGGCACAGGATCCCGAACACGGTGCCGATGTAGGAGGAGGTGGCCGAGAGCCCGATCGCCGGGCCGGCCTCGCCGCGCTGCGCGAGCGGGAAGCCGTCGAGCGCCGCGGCGGCGTTGGCCGGGGTGCCCGGGATGTTCAGCAGGATCGACGGAGCGGCTCCCGCCGGTGATGGCGCCCACGTAGACGCAGAGCAGGATGATGATGGCGTACTTCGGGTCCATGCCGAAGGTGAGCCCGGTCAAGAGCGCGATGCCCATGGTGGCCGTGAGGCCCGGCAGCATGCCGACGACCGTCCCCACGAAAGTCGCCCACAGCACGTGGAAGATCACCATGGGGGTCAGCAGGTTCCAGATCTCGACCAGAATGTAGTAGGGGCCGTAGAGCATGAGGACCTCAGGGCAGCGGGACCAGGAAGATCTGGTTGAAGACGATGGCGTTGCCGGCGGTCGCAAGTCCGGCCACGAGAGCGATCATCCACCAGGATGAGGCGCGGAACAGCGCCATGGTCACCACCAGGTAGGTTCCGGTCGTGACGACGTAGGGGATGCCCCGCCCGAGCGAGAGCAGGTAAGCCGAGTTCAGGAGCAGTACGAACCCCAGCCGCCGGGTCTCGGGGGCGGCGAAGTAGGCCCGCACTTCCGTGCGCGGGATGCCGACCGGTTTGCCCGGCCGCCGCAGGGCGCGCACGAGCAACGTGATCGCCATGCCGAGCAGCCCCAGGCCGAGCAGCCCGGTCACGACCCCGGGCCCCGCGTAGGCCGGGAACCCCAGCATCTCGCGCGGCATGCGCCAGCTCTCGACGATGATGAACAGCGCGAAGGCGATGAGCAGGGTGGCGGCGTAGATGTCCTGGCGCCGGAACGGGTAGTCCATGGGGGTCCTTTCAATAGACTGAAAGGGTTCAAGGGATCGAGGGGTCGAAGTGAAAGGCCGCGTGAGGTTCACGGCTTCCTCGACCCCCACCCCCCAAATACCCAAACACCCGAATACCCAAACACCACGTCTCAGTTCTTCGGTTTCGGGATGTTGAACTGCGCCGGCGAGACCTTGGCGGACCCGGTGTCGAAGAGGGTCCACGTCACGATCGAGGCGACCTCGTCCATCTTCTTGTCGGCCGCCGCGCCCTTGAGGTTCACCAGGAAGACCGCCTTCTGGTCGGCGAACTTCGCCAGCGCCTCGGATTTCGCGGCGGCGTCGAAGGCCTTGTCGATTGCGGCGATCACATTCTGGGGGACGCCCTTGGGCAGCATGAGGCCGAAGTGCGAGCCGATCGAGGGGAACTTGGGGTAGTACTTCGTTATGGGCGGCACCTCCCCGTACCCGGAGATGGTCAGGGGGCGATCGCTCATGTTGGCGAGCGGCTTGAGCTTGCCCGCGCGGATCATGTCGGCTTCTTCCATCGAGAGCTGCATGACCACGTTCGACTCGCCGGAGATCGTCGCGACCACGGCGGGGTTGCCGCCCGCGTAGGGGACGTGGCGGGCCTTGACCCCGAGCACGGAGCTGAACACCTCGAGAGCGGTGTGGCCCGAGGAACCCACGCCGGCCGACGCCACGGCGACCTGGCCGGGCTTGTCCTTCATCAGCTTGACCAGGTCGGGCAGCTCCTTGACCGGGTAGTCCGCCGTGACCGCGATGATGTTGGGCGTCATCAGCGCGTACCACTGGTTCCAGTCGCGGTGGGTGACCTTCATGAGGTCGAGCACGGGGTAGTTCACCACCGAGACGTCGGCGTTGCCGGTCCAGGTGTAGCCGTCGCGGGGGGCGTCGTAGGCGTTCTGCATGCCGATCGCGCCGGAGGCGCCGGCCGTGTTGACGACCGATATGCGCTGCCCGAGCACCTTCTCCATCTCGCTCGCGAGAATGCGCACGGTGAGGTCGGTCGCCCCGCCCGCGGGCCAGGGCACGATGGCCGTGATCGTCTTGGTCGGTTTCCACTCCTGTGCCTCGGCCGGCGCCTGCAGGGAGATCACAGCGAGCAGCACCGTCAGGATCACCAGCGCGTGGATTCGTCGGCTCGGGTGTGTCATGGGCGTTCCTCCTTTGGGTGGGGTGCACTGCAAAGCGGCTCAATCCTGGCCATGAGGATCAACCATAGCGGAGGAATCGTCGCCGAGTCAACAGGGCCGGGCCCGCTTCACGAGCGGCAGCGGAAGGGACAGAAGTGGTGGAAGCAGAACCCGGCCGGGTCTCCATAGGGTTTGCCGGACTCCCCGATGCACCCGGCGATCATCGCGCGGGAGCGGTCCTCGTAATCCGGGCGGCGCTCCTCCTCCCGCTTGCAGTCCAGGCAGACGGGGCGATGGTCGTAGACTGAGAGGACCCGAGCGTCGTTGCCGCCGATCGGCCGTCCGCACTGGCCACAGGCAGCAGCGCAGGCGAGGTCTTTTTCCCAGGGGCGTTCCATGGTTCCTCCTTTCAGACGGGGGGCTGTGGGTGTCGGACGCACAGTGCGCACTCTCGGTCCGGAGCGCAAGCCGGCGACGGTGCGGCCGGCCGGCGGCCAACCTATGGTTTGACTTGCTCCACGGCCTTCGGTAGAACCGAATCATTCCGTCCCGCCCACTCCTCACCCGATTGCTTCCGCCTGCCGGTTCGCGCGGGACAGCCCGGAACCAGCATCCAGCGAGACTGCCTTTTTTCACAAATAAAGGAGGGCATCCATGGCGCGGAAGTGGGTGTATCGCTTCGATCAACTGCAAGAGGTGGAGGGCTACGTCGGCGGGTCGTGGGACGCGGTGCGCGGCCTGCTCGGGGGCAAGGGGGCCAACCTGGCCGAGATGGTGCGCATCGGGGTGCCCGTGCCGCCGGGCTTCACCATCACCACCGAGGCCTGCAACGCGTATCTGGCGCACGGCGGCGCCTTCCCCGAGAACATGTGGGACCAGGCGATCGAAGCGCTCGAGCGCGTCGAGGCCCTCACCGGCAAGCGCTTCGGCGACGCCCAGAACCCGCTCCTGGTCTCCTGCCGGTCGGGGGCCAAGTTCTCGATGCCCGGCATGATGGACACCGTGCTCAACATCGGGCTGAACGAGGAAACCAGCCAGGGCATGATCGCGCTGACCGGCAACCCCCGCTTCGTGCACGACTCCTACCGACGCCTGATCCAGATGTTTGGCAGCGTCGTGATGGAGATCCCCGATGAGGCCTTCGAGGAGGTGCTCTCCAAGGCGCGCCGCAAGGCCGGCGTCAAGACCGACCCCGAGCTCGACGCCGAGCAGCTGCAGGAGGTGATCGCGGAGTTCAAGAAGATCTTCCGCCGCCTGTCCAACCGCGACTTCCCGGCCGAGCCCTACGAGCAGCTGCGCATGGCGACGGCCGCCGTCTTCGAGAGCTGGAACGGCAGGCGGGCGATCGACTACCGCAACGCCGCCGGCATCGCGCACGACCTGGGCACTGCGGTCAACATCGTGGCCATGGTCTTCGGCAACATGGGCGACAGCAGCGCCACCGGGGTCGCCATGACCCGCAACGGCACGACCGGCGAGAAGGCCGTCGAGGGCGACTTCCTCACCAACGCCCAGGGCGAGGACGTGGTGGCCGGCATCCGCATGACGCGCGACATCGACCAGCTCATCAAGGAGATGCCCGAGGCCTACGCCGAGCTGCTCGGCATCGCCAGGCGCCTGGAGCAGCACTACCGCGACATGCAGGACGTCGAGTTCACGATCGAGCGCGGCAAGCTCTGGATGCTGCAGACGCGCAGCGCCAAGCGCTCCGCCCAGGCCGCGGTGCGCGTCGCGGTCGACATGGCCGCGGAGAAGCTGATCACCCGCGAGGAGGCCGTGCTGCGGGTGACCCCCGACCAGGTGGACTTCTTCCTGCACCCGCAGTTCGATCACCTGACCAAGCAGGAGGCGAAGTCCGCCGGCGCGCTCCTGGCCACGGGCCTCAACGTCTCGCCCGGGGCCGCGATCGGCATGGTGGCCTTCGACGCCGATCTGGCCGAGTCCTGGGGCAAGGGGGAGAAGAAGGCGGTCATCATGGTGCGGCCCGAGACCAAGCCCGACGACGTGCACGGGATGCTCGCCGCCCTCGGCATCCTCACCAGCCGCGGCGGGCGCACGAGCCACGCGGCGCTCGTGGCGCGGCAGTTCGGCAAGCCGGCCGTGGTCGGGGTCTCGGCCTTGGAGATCGACCTGAACGACCGGGTCATGAAGGTGGGCGACACGATCGTCAAGGAGGGCGACTGGATCTCGATCGACGGCACCTCGGGCGAGGTCTACCTGGGCAAGCTCAAGGCCATGGTGCCGGACATCAAGGACCCCTGGCTGATCAAGCTGCTGCGCTGGGCCGACGAGTTCCGCCGGCTGGGCGTGCGCGCCAACGCCGACTACCCCCGCGACGCGCAGCGCGCGCGCGAGTACGGGGCGGAAGGCATCGGCCTGTGCCGCACCGAGCACATGTTCTTCGAGACCGAACGCCTGGCGCACTTCCAGAAGATGATCATGACCGACCTGCCGAGCGAGCGGCGCGAGGCGCTCGAGGTGCTGCTGCCCTTCCAGCGCGAGGATTTCGCCGGGATCTTCCGGATCATGAACGGGTTGCCGGTCATCGTCCGGTTGATCGACCCGCCGCTGCACGAGTTCCTGCCCGACATCCACGAGCTCATGCACGCGCTGGCCGACCTCAAGATCCGGCTGCAGCACGCGCCCACCCTGGCCGAGGTCGACCACCTGCTCGAGCAGATCCGGCTCAAGGAGGGCCTGCTCAAGCGGGCCAAGGCGCTCGACGAGTCCAACCCCATGCTCGGCATGCGCGGGGTGCGCCTGGGCATCATGATCCCGGAGCTGACGCGCATGCAGGTGCGCGCGGTGTTCGAGGCCGCCTGCCAGGTGGCGACCGAGGGGGTGGACGTCCACCCGGAGATCATGATCCCGCTCACCAGCCACGTGCACGAGCTCAAGCGCCAGCGCGAGGCGCTCGAGGCCGAGGCCCGCAAGGTCATGGAGGAGCAGCGGATGACGGTGGACTACAAGTTCGGGACCATGATCGAGATCCCGCGTGCGGCGCTCACCGCCGACAAGATCGCCGCCGAGTCCCAGTTCTTCTCGTTCGGGACCAACGACCTGACCCAGACGACCTTCGGGATCTCGCGCGACGACGCCGAGTCGAGCTTCCTCGTGCCCTACATCTCGGCCGGGATCCTGCCGGACAACCCCTTTGCCACGATCGACCTCGAGGGGGTGGGCGAGTTGATGCGCATCGCCGTGGAGCGGGCGCGCAAGGTCAAGCCGGGCTTGACCTGCGGGATCTGCGGCGAGCACGGCGGGGACCCCGATTCGATCGCCCTCTGTCACGCGCTCGGGCTGGACTACGTGTCCTGCTCGCCCTTCCGGGTCCCGATCGCGCGCCTGGCCGCGGCCCACGCGGCCATCCGCGAGCGCCTGACAGGTCGTTGAAAACCGGCGTCTCGGTCCGTGATCCGGCGTTGCGCGGCTCGGGTGGATGCTCACATACGGGCTTCGTATGCTGCGCTTCCCCCATCACCGCGCGCCTTGGCTGACGGCCCGACACGTGTTTTTCAACGACCTGCAATCAGACACATCCCGGGCGGCGCGAACAGCGGGTGTGCCGCGAGACACAAGTGCCTCTGGCCGGGTTTGAAACACCGGCAGGGACGCCCCGGGCGCCTGCGGCGGGCGTGCCGCGCGGTCGGCTATGCGCCGGCGCGCGCCCGGGTGTCTCAGGTTGCGGGCAGCCGCGACGCACGGCCGACTGCGTGCAGCTCCGGCCAACCGGCTGAAATGGTGCTGATTTCACCTTTCGCGCCGCGGCGCTTGCAGTTGGCACGCGTTTTGGTTTACTGGTTACCTTCCGATCAACACGACGATGCTCGCGAACCCGAACCACTCACCTTTAAAGGAGGAATGACCATGAGCAAGACCGAGAAGAACCTCAAGGATGCCTTCGCCGGCGAATCCCAGGCCAACCGCAAATACCTCGCCTTCGCGCAGAAGGCCGACACCGAGGGTCACGCCCAGGTGGCGCGGCTGTTCCGCGCCGCGGCCGCGGCCGAGACCGTGCACGCGCACACCCACCTGCGCACCCTGAAAGGCGTCAAGGGCACCCTCGATAACCTCAAAGAGGCCCTGGGCGGCGAAACCTACGAGTTCCAGTCCATGTACCCCCCGATGATCGCGGAAGCCAAGGCCGAGGGCAACGAGGCCGCGGTGCGCACGTTCACCTTCGCCAACGAGGTCGAGAAGGTGCACGCGGCGCTCTACCAGAAGGCGATCGACTCGCTCGGCAAGCCCCAGGCCGACGCGGCCTACTACGTCTGCTCGGTCTGCGGCTACACCGTCGAGGCCGAGGCCCCGGAAGAATGCCCGGTCTGCAAGGCCAAGAAGAAGGCGTTCACCAAGGTCGACTGATGGCCGCCGACCCCAAGTGCCCGGTGTGCGGCAGCCTGAACTTTTTCGTCAAAGACCCCGCGGACGAGTTCGAGACCTACGAGTTCACCCTGGTCGACGGTCGGGCGGTCTGCGCCGACCCGGCGGCCGCCCCGGTGGTGGGCGGCGCCGCTGAGAGCTTCTGTAACCGCTGCTCGTGGCACGGGCGGATCCGGGGGGCCCAGGAAGACTGAGGGCCCGGAATCGATCGCACGCTGAAAAAAGAATCCGCCGCCGGTTTCCCCGGCGGCGGATTCTTTTTTTGGTGTTCAGCGGGATATGGCGCTTCGCGTCCCCCTCTCGACAACGACGGGTGGGCGGCTTTCAGTCTCGATCATCGCGGCTGGAAAGCCGCTCCCCCAGCCAGTCGAACGAATATAACCTAACACCGAAAACCTAAAACTTAACACTCACCCTCCCACCATGCTCCGCAGCAGCCCCGCGATCGCCAGCGCCGCCAGCAGCAGGAGCACGTTGCGGCGGAAGGAGACCGGGTCGACGCGCTGGAAGATGCGGCTGCCGAGGGCCAGGCCGGCGACGAGCGGGACCAGGCAGAGTCCGGCCAGCGAGAAGGTGTCCGGGGTCAACAGGCCCCGGTAGCCGGCGACGCCGAGGGTCACGAGGTTGATCCCGAAGAAGTAGGCGATGATCGACGCGCGCGAGACCGCCACGGCCGCCGGCGAGGACAGGTAGAGGAGAATGGCCGGCGGCCCGCCGATCGCGGCCGCGCCGTTGAAGATGCCGCAGAGCACCCCCACCCACAGGGTGAAGCTGCACCCGGGCATGCGCTTCAGCGCGAAGCCGCGGCCGAGCAGCATGGCCGTCGCCAGCACCAGGAGCGAGATGGCCACGCGCATGGGGGTGGCGGGCACGTGGGCCAGCAGGAACACGCCGAGCGGCACGGCCGCGACCGAGCCGATGAACAGGCAGCGCAGCGACACCCAGCTCACGTCCTTCCAGACCTGGGGCAGGAGCTGGACGCTCGCCGCCACCTCGAGCAGCAGCACCGCCGGGACCACCAGCGCCGGCGGCATGACGAGCGACATGCCCGTGACGCCGACCATGGCGAACCCGAACCCGCTGTAGCCGCGAACCACCGCAGCCGTCAGCACCGCCGCCAGCGCGACCGCCATCTCGACCCATCCCGGCATGTCCATGTGCGCCCTTCTGCTCCGGCCCACCTCGAAGCGCGCAACTCTATGCCTTGAGCCGCGGGTCGTCAACGGATCCGGTTTGCCCGTGGACCCGTTTCGCCCGATTGCCCGTGAACGGCAACCGGGCTGCGTGGCAGCCGATCAGCCGGCCGCCGTTCGCGTGGCGGCCTTCAGCTCGGCGACGCGGGCGGCCACCAGCTCCGGGAGCTCCGGCCGGTCGAGGTTCTCCTCGATCAGGCGCTCGAAGGCGCTGCCGACGACGACCCCGTCGCAGACCGCGGCCACGGCGGCGACGTCCGCGGGGGTCGAGATGCCGAACCCGGCGCAGACCGGCAGGTGCGTGACCGTGCGCAGCTCGCGCACCTTCGCGGCGACCGTGTCGACCTGGAGCCCGTCGCTGCCGGTAACCCCGAGCTTGGAGACGTGGTAGATGAAGCCCGACGCGGCCGCGGCGATCCGGCGCATGCGCTCTATCGGGGTGGTCGGGGTCGTCAACCGGATGAGTGCCAGCCCGTCCGGCGGCCAGCCGGCCGTCAGCTCGTCCGACTCCTCGGGCGGCAGGTCCACGAGCAGCAGCCCGTCCGCCCCGGCGGCGACGGCATCCCGGTGAAAGCGCTGAGCGCCGTAGGCGAGGACCGGGTTGTAGTAGCTGAAGACGATCGTCGGGATCTCGGTCTCCCGCCGCAGCGCCGCCACCATCGCGAGCGTGCGGTGCAGGGTAGCGCCGGCGGCGAGCGCGCGGGCCGAAGCGCGCTGGATGACCGGGCCGTCCGCGGTCGGGTCGGAGAAGGGCACCCCGAGCTCGAGCACGTCGAGGCCGGCCGCGCACATGGCGCGCACGATCGCGAGCGACCGGTCGGCATCCGGGTCCCCGGCCGTGACGAACCCCACGAGCGCCCTTTCCCCCTTCTGAGCGAGCTGTGCGAAAGTCGTTGCGATGCGGCTCATCGGCTCTCCTCCTTCCCGGTCTGCGGGTCGATCAGGCGCGGCGCCACGATGCCCAGGTCCTTGTCCCCGCGGCCCGAGAGGTTGACCACCAGCCGGTCCTCCCTGGGGCGCCGCGGCGCCTCCTGCATGACCCAGGCGAGGGCGTGCGAGCTCTCCAGGGCGGGGATGATCCCCTCCAGCCGGCAGAGGGTCTGGAAGGCGTGCAGCGCCTCGTCGTCGGTGACCGAGACGTAGCGCGCGCGGCCGATGTCCTTGAGCCAGGCGTGCTCGGGCCCCACTCCGGGGTAGTCCAGCCCGGCCGAGATCGAGTGCGCCTCGAGCACCTGGCCGTCCGCGTCCTGGAGGAGGAAGGACTTGGAGCCGTGGAGCACCCCGACCGAGCCCGCCCCGAGGGCGGCGGCGTGCTTGCCGGTGGCGATGCCGCTGCCGGCCGCCTCGACCCCGATGAGCTCCACGTCGGCGTCGTCCACGAACGGGTAAAACAGGCCCATGGCGTTGCTGCCCCCGCCGACGCAGGCGATCAGGGCGTCCGGCCGGCGGTCGGGCATCTGCGCCTTCACCTCCAGCCCGATGACCTGCTGGAAGTCGCGCACCATCATGGGGTAGGGGTGCGGCCCGGCGACCGAGCCGATGACGTAGAAGGTGTCCTCCACGGCCTCGACCCAGTAGCGCAGCGCCTCGTTCATGGCGTCCTTGAGCGTCCCCGTGCCCGAGGCGACCGGCACCACGCGCGCGCCGAGCAGGCGCATGCGCTGGACGTTGGGCGCCTGGCGGCGGATGTCCTCCACCCCCATGAAGATCCGGCACTCCATCCCGAAGAGCGCGGCGGTCGTGGCCGTGGCGACCCCGTGCTGCCCGGCGCCGGTTTCGGCGATGATCTTGCGCTTGCCCATCCAGCGGGCGAGCAGCCCCTGGCCGACCGTGTTGTTGATCTTGTGGGCGCCGGTGTGCGCGAGGTCTTCGCGCTTGAGGTAGACCGCGGCCCCGCCGAGCTGCGCCGTCAGCCGCTCGGCCAGGAAGAGCGGCGTCGGCCGGCCGGCGAAATCGCGCAGCAGGCGCGCGAGCTCGGAGCGGAAGCGCGGGTCCGGGGCGATGCGCCGGTAGGCGGCCTCGAGCTCGAGCACGGCCGGCATCAGCGTCTCGGCGACGTAGCGCCCGCCGTAGGGCCCGAAGTGCCCGGCGGCGTCCGGGACGGCGGCTCCCGGCGCGGGCGACTGGGGTGCGTTCATGCGAAGACCCTCCTTCTGCAGGGGGCCGCGGTCGCGGCCCGGATGAATGCCTGTACGTTGCGGATGTCCTTGCGGCCGGGGGCGGTCTCGACGCCGGAGCTGACGTCGACTGCGTCCGGCGATGCCGCGCAGATCGCCTGCGCGGCATTTAGAGGGGTCAGCCCCCCCGCGAGAATCAGGGGGTGCTCCCGGCCGATGCCGGACGCCGCGCCCCAGTCCCAAGCGAGCGCGTTGCCGCCCGGGAGCGCGCCTTGGCCGCATTCCACGAGGAACGCCGAAGCCGGGTAGCGCGGCGCGTCTTCGAACGCGGGCGCGCGCTCGGCGAAGAGCGCCTTGATGACGAACAGCCCCTCGCGGCGCAGCCGCTCGACCCCCTCCGGCGGCTCGCAGCCGTGGAGCTGGACGGCGCCGAGTCCGGCCGTGCGGGCGACCTGCAGGACGGTCTCCGGCGGGGCGTCCACGAAGACGCCGACGCAGACGACCTCGGGCGGGAGCGCCCGGCGGATCTCCCGCGCGGTCTCCGCGCTGATGTAGCGGCGGCTGCGCGGGTAGAACACCAGCCCGATGGCGTGGGCCCCGGCCGCGGCGCAGGCCGCGGCTTCGTCGGCCCGCGTCAGCCCGCAGATTTTGACCTGAACGGTTTCCGGGGCAGTGCTTTCCGCCGTTGCGCTCTCAGCCTCATTCCGTGACCGACATGGTCCGTTTCCCCTTTCAGCGATTTTCAGAAAACCCGCAGGGTTTTCTGAACGCACCAGGCTTTCACCGACCAGGAAGTTGAAGACCGGCGTCCCCCGGTAGCGCAGGATGTCCGCGCGGTCGCGGATGCCGCTGGCCGCGACGGCCGTCTGGCCGGGGGCGAGCGCGGGCAGCACCTTCAGGGTGTGGTCGAGGTCGGTGTGGAACGAGCTCAGGTCGCGGTTGTTGATCCCGACCAGGCGCGCGCCGGCCCGGGCGGCGGTTTCAGCCTCGCCGGCGCTGTAGACCTCCACCAGCGCGGCGAGGCCGAGCGCGGCGGCGGTGCGGAGCAGGTCGGCGAGCAAGGGCTCGGTCAGGATGCGCACGATCAGCAGCACGGCGTCCGCGCCCATGGCGGCGGATTCGTAGAGCTGGTAGTCGCAGAAGAGGAAATCCTTGCGCAGCACCGGCAGCGCGCAGGCCGCCCGCGCCCGTCGCAGGTCGTCGGCCGAGCCGAGGAAGAAGCGGGTTTCGGTCAGAACCGAGAGGGCCGCGGCCCCGCCCGCGGCATAGGCCCGGGCGAGGCCCGCGGGGTCGAGATCGCCGCGGATCACCCCCTTCGACGGGGAGGCGCGCTTGATCTCGGCGATGACGTTGACCCCCGCGGGGCCGGGCCGGGCGAGGGCCGCGGCGAAGGGCCGGACGTCGGTCCGGGACTCGGCCGCGGCGCGCAGGCGCGCGAGCGGGAGCGCGCGTGCGGCGGCTGCGACGTCGTCCTGCTTGGCGGCGACGATGCGATCCAGGATGTCGGTGGCCATGACCTCTCCGATCTCGGCGTGCGGGCCCGACGGGCCGCCGGCCGTCAATGGGTGCTGCGGGTGAATTCGACCAGCCGCTCGAGCTTCTGCCGCGCCGCGCCGCTGTCGATCGACTGGGCCGCGAGCCGCAGACCGTCCTCCAGGCGCTCGGCCTTGCCGGCTGCGGCCAGCGCGGCGGCCGCGTTCAGCAGCACCACCTCGCGCGCGCCGCCCGGCTCGCCCGCCAGGATGCGCCGCGCGAGCGCGGCGTTGTGCGGCGGGTCGCCGCCCGCCATCTCGGCCGGGTCCGCGCGGTGGCCGAGCAGCTGCTCGGGGGTGATGTCGTAGGTGCGGATGAGCCCGTCGCGAAGCTCGGTCACGCGCGTGGGCGCGCAGGCCGAAATCTCGTCCAGGCCGTCGTGGCCGTGCACGATGAAGGCGCGTTTCGAGCCGAGCAGCCGCAGCGCCTCGGCGAACATCTCGGTCAGCTGGGGGGCGTAGACCCCGAGCAGCTGGGCGCCGGCGCCGGCCGGGTTGGTGAGCGGGCCGAGCATGTTGAAGATGCTGCGCAGCCCGAGCTCCTTGCGTGCCCCGGCCGCGTGTTTCATGGCGCCGTGGTAGAGGGGTGCGAAGAGGAAGCCGATGCCGATCTCGCGCACGGCCTCCTCGACGAGGTCGGGCGAGGCGGCGAGATCGACCCCGAGCGCTTCGATCAGGTCGGCGCTGCCGCAGCGGCTCGAGACCGAGCGGTTGCCGTGCTTGGCGACCGTGACCCCGCAGCCGGCCACGACGAAGGCCGTCACGGTGGAGATGTTGAACGTCCCGGTCCCGTCGCCGCCCGTGCCGCAGGTGTCGACGACCAGGCCTCCGCCCGCCTGGATGCGCGCGGCCTTGCGGCGCATGGCCTTGGCCGCGCCGGCCAGCTCCTCGAACGTCTCGCCCTTGGTGGCGAGCGCCGCCATGAAGGCGCCGATCAGCGTGTCCGAGAGGGTGCCCGAGAAGATCTCGGCCATCAGCTCGGAGGTTTCCTCCTCGGTCAGGTTCCGTCGCTGGACGATCTTGCGCAAGCTGTCGCGAAACATGGAGTCCTCCTGTGAGGTTCAGCGGTTCAACGGGTCAGCGGTTGGTTGCATCGACGGGTGTACCTGCTGGTGCTAACCGTGAACCTGCCGTAAACCGGTTAACCAAAGTTCTCATGCATAGAGCGTCTGGTGGGTCATCTTGAGAAAGTTGCGCAGCAGCCGCTTGCCCACGGTCGTCATGATGGATTCGGGGTGGAACTGCACGCCCTCGGTGGGGTGGCTGCGATGGCGCAGGCCCATGACCTCGCCGTCCTCGGACTCGGCCGTGACCTCGAGGCAGTCGGGCAGCGACCGGCGCTCCACGGCCAGCGAGTGATAGCGCATGGCGGCGAAGGGGTTCTGGATGCCCTGGAAGAGCGTGCGGCCGTCGGCGGTCACCGCCGAGGTCTTGCCGTGCATCAGCCGCGCGGCCGGGACCACCCGTGCGCCGAAGGCCAGCCCGATCGCCTGGTGGCCGAGGCAGACCCCCAGGATCGGGATGCGCCCGGAGAAGCGCTGGATGGCCGGCACGGTGATGCCCGCGTCCTCCGGCCGCCCGGGCCCGGGCGAGATGACCAGGCCGCGGGGCTCGAGCGCCTCGAGCTCGTCCACGGTCAGGCGGTTGTTGCGCAGGACGCGCACCTCGGCGCCCATCTGCATCAGGTACTGGTAGAGGTTGTAGGTGAACGAGTCGAAGTTGTCGATCATGACCAGCATGGGGGCCTCCGTTCAGCCAACGGTTCAAGGTTCACGGTTCCTAAAGGTTCAGTGCGTCGAGCTCTATTCCGGATGAGGGCGGCGTTCGCGCCTCGATCGTGATCGCGGCTGGAAAGCCGCTCCAAACACCTAACACCAAACACCCAAACACCAACCCAACACCCAACACCCAAACACCAAACACCCAAACACCCTTCTTCTAAAACCTCGTCTGCGCGGTCAGCTCCAGCGCCTTCTGGAAGGCCTTGGCCTTGTTCACGGTTTCCTGCCGCTCGCGTTCGGGGTCGGAGTCGGCCACGATGCCCGCACCCGCCCGCACCGTGAGCCGGCCGTCCATGATGCAGGCGGTCCGGATCGTGATCGCCATGTCCATGTTGCCGCTGAAGGAGAGGTAGCCGACCGCGCCGCCGTAAGGCCCGCGCGGCCGCCCCTCGAGCTGGCCGATGATCTCCATCGCCCGGACCTTGGGGGCGCCCGAGAGCGTGCCGGCCGGGAAGGTGGCTGCGAAGAGGTCCCAGGCGTCGAGCCCGGAGCGCAGGTCGCTCCGGATGTTGGACACCAGGTGCATGACGTGCGAGTAGCGCTCGACCACCATGAGGTCGGTCACCTGCACCGAGCCGATCTCCGCGACCCGCCCGAGGTCGTTGCGCCCGAGGTCCACCAGCATCAGGTGCTCGGCCCGCTCCTTCTCGTCCTGCAGCAGCTCGTCGGCGAGCGTGCGGTCCTCCTGCTCGGTCCGGCCGCGCGGCCGGGTGCCGGCGATCGGGCGCAGGGTGGCGATGCCGTTCTCCAGCCGCACCATGGTCTCGGGCGAGGAGCCGACGAGCACCGTGTCGTCCAGGTGCAGGAAGAAGAGGTAGGGGGACGGGTTGACGTAGCGCATGGCGCGGTAGAGCCGCCAGGGCTCGGGCGCGGACGCGCTCTCGAACGGCTGCGAGAGCACCGCCTGGATGACGTCGCCCGCACGGATGTGCTCCTTGATCGCGCGCACCTGGGTGCGGAACTCCTCGTCCGGCACGGCTGCCGCGAGCTCGGGTTGGCCGTTGGCGGCGACCGCCGGGCGCGGCATCGGCGCGGCGATCGTGTCCAGCACGCGTTCGAGGCGGGTTTCGGCCTCGGCCCAGTCGCGCTCCGGCTCGCCGTTCGGGAAGGTCAGCGCCACCACCAGCAGGGTGTGGCGCGAGTTGTCGAAGATCAGCACGGTTTCCGGGACCATGAAGCAGGCGAGCGGCTTGTCGGCCGGCCAGGCGTGCGGGATCTCCTCGATGAAGGAGACCATCTCGTAGTTGAGGTGCCCCACGAGGCCCCCCCAGAAGCGCGGCAGGCCGAAGACGTCGGCCGGCCGGTAGGGCGCCAGCAGCTCGCGCAGCACCTGGAAGGGGTTGCCCGCGTGCGGCACCCGGCGCACGGCCCCGGCCTGCTCGATCTCGACCGCGTCGGCGAAGACCCGCACGAGCATGTGGGCCGAGAAGCCGAGGAAGCTGTAGCGCGCCCAGCGCTCGCCGCCCTCGACGCTCTCGAAGAGGAAGATCGGGCCGCGACCCTCGTAGAAGCGGCCGAGCAGCGACACCGGGGTCAGGGTGTCCGCGAGGACCTGGGTGCAGACCGGGACCACGCGGTAGCGCTCGGCCAGGCGCAGGTACTGGTTCTTGTCCGGGAAGCGGTTCAGGATCATGATTCCTCCTTGCTCGGGGTTGCGCCATCGTCCGTTCGCGGTTTCCGAAACGCAAAGGGCCGTGGGGGTTGCCCCACGGCCCTTTGGGAGGAAATAAAAAAAGGATCGTGGGGCTTTTGGAGCCGCCTACGATCCTTGGTGTTTCAGATAATGCCGGTCGCGCAGGCTACTCCGCAGAGTCGGCCCGCCACCACCATGAACAGCGCTTGAGAGTTGTGTCGAAAACGGTCATCGATCCCTTTTTCCTTGGCCGCTAAATTACGCGTTTCCCGGACGGTGTCAAGAATTTTTTTCCGGGCCGGCCGCCGGGGGGCGCGAGCTGCAGCCGGATGCGCCGCAGGTCTTCGGCCGCCGGCGGGAAGGGGTAGTTGCGCAGGTGCGGCCCGGGACGCGAGTTGGCGAAGGGCCGGTTGCAGGCGACCTCGCCGTCCGCTCCCGTGCACCCGGAGGTCCGGAAGGGCTCGCCCGAGTCCACGACCGCCTCCAGCTCAGCGGGCGGGACCCCGAAGTCGGTGATCCGGCCGTCCGGGCCGAAGGCGAAACCCTCCGCGCGGGCGATGCCGCGGTCGATCAGGTAGCGCGCGAGCTGGACGCGGCGGTAGCGGCTCATGGTCGGCCGCGGGTGGCCCTGCAGCGGGGAGCCCGGCTCCGGGAAGAAGGAGAAGAGGTGCGTGCCCCCGCCCATGTCGCGCGCGCGCTGAACGGCGGCGCACATCTCCTGCTCGGTTTCGCCCATCCCGACGATGAGGTGGACCCCGGCCTGGCCGCGGCCGAAGACCTCGATCGCCCGGCCGTAGCACTCCCAGTAGACCTCCCAGCGGTGGGGGCCGGCGACCCCGCCGCCGCGGTAGCGGTCGAAGAGCGCGGGGGTGGCCAGGTCGACCGCGACTCCGACCTTGTCGGCCCCGGCCGCCCTCAGCGCCTCGAGGTCGCCCGGCCGCAGGACGGTGGGGGTGATCAGGAGCGACACCGGCAGGTCGACGGCGGCGCGCAGCCGCCGGCAGACGGCGGCCGTGTCCGCGACCGCGCGGCGTCGCGTCACCATGGAGATGCACACGCGGCGGATGCGCTCGCGCCGCGCGGCGATGCGGTGGACGATGTCCTCGAGCGGGAAGGCCGGCCACTGCACGCGGATGAAGCTGCGCCCCCCGTCCGCGCATTCCCGGCGCCCGGCCGCAAGCCCGCAGTAGGCGCAGCGCGCGCGGCAGCCCTCGGGGTAGGTCAGCAGCAGGTTGATGCAGTAAAGGCGGGCGTCGCGGTAAAACAGCCCGGGCGCCCAGCCCAGGGTCATGGCGGCCGCGAGGCTCATGCGCAGGTGGCCGGGGCTGGACGGGGTGGTGGCGGTAACGGTCATGGAGTCACTCATTCTTTGGTTCACCTCGGGCCCGATCCCTGTGGGAGCGGCTTTCCGGCTGCGACGGTCGGCACGGTGATCCAGCTGTCGCCCGCCCAGCGCTCCGGCACGGAGCAGCAGGAGCGCTGGTAGCGGATCGCGAGGCCGTGGTGGCGGGCGCGCGCGACCGCCTCTTCCGAGGGCAGCGCCATGCGGTTCACGCCGGCGTCGACGGCGAGGACGTCGAGGCGGCTCGCGCCGCGCGGCCGCGCGCAGCCGAGGCTGATCGTGAGATCGGGCATCCGCAGCCGTGGCAGCGCGCAATCAGCCCGGCCACCGCTTCGGGGGGCGGCGGTGCGGCCCGCTGCAGCGGGGTGCCCGGCAGGCCCATGAAGGACAGACGACGACCAGCTGCTCGAGCCGGAAGCGGGCGACGAGATCGAGGGCGTGCTCCTCGCCCACCATCCGGCCGCCGTCGAGCCCGCAGACGATGTGCGGCACGACCGGGATGCCCGCCGCCTGAAGCGCCTCGAGCGCGGCCGCGACCCGCTCGACCCCGAAGGGGACGTGGCAGACGCGGCGCAGCGTGTCGTCGTCCCCGACGAGGTCCACGAGCGCCTGGTCGACCCCGGCCGCCTTCAGGCCGAGGGCGTCCCGCACGGTGGATGAACCCCGCGTGCACCGAGACGTGCAGCCGGGTCGTGGCCTTCACCCGGCGGATCGCCGGCAGGAAGCGCTCCCACGGCAGGCAGCCGTCGGCGTCGCAGCCCCCGCTGATCAGAACGCCCGGGTGCCCCTTGCGTTCGAGCTCCCGGCAGCGCGCGACCAGGAGCTCGGGGCTGTCGGCCGCGATCATGGGCGCGAGCAGGCTGCCGCGGCAGTGGTCGCACATCAGCTCGCAGCGGCCGCCGGTGAGCGAGAGCGCCGGGTACTGGCCCGGGACCCCGTCCAGGACGAACATCCCCGGAAGGAAGAAGGTGATGCCGCGCCCCTTGCGCTCCCAGCTGATCCGCCGGGCCTCGGATAGGGATGGCGTCCCATCACGCATGCCGACCTCCCGCTCCCTCGCCCGACCCTCCCCCACCCCGGGGGGGAGAGACCGCCGGTGGTACTCTTCGAACGCGATCCAGCAGGAGCGGATGATGTCGTCGAACCGCCCCCAGTCGCGCTTCCATGCGGCGGCGCCGGGCGGCCGCACGCGCGAGCGTCCCTCCGAACAGATCGCGCCACTCCTCGTCGTAGCGCCGCAGCAGGCTCACGATCGTCCTCGAGCGCGGCGCGGGCGGCCCACCTCCCGGCCATGGCCCCGCAGGTGACCGCGCTGAAGATGCCGGCGCCCGTGACCGGGTGCGTCTGGCCGGCGGCGTCGCCGACCAGCAGGAGGTTGCCGCGCACCGAGTCGGCGAGCGGGGCGACCGGGATCCAGCCCGCCTGGTAGGAGGCGACCGGGCCCGCGATCCGGCCGCGGCGCTCGAGCGTCGCGAGGAAGGCCGCGAGCGCCGCGGTCGGCCGGGGTCCCCCGGGCGCCGGGGCAAACCCGACGCCGGCGTTGGCCATCCCTTGCTTGGGGAAGAGCCAGGCGTAGCCGGCGTGGTAGTCCGGGTGCAGATAGACCTCCGTGACGTCCAGCGGATGCACGAGGCGCACCCGGGCCTGGACCGCGGGCACCAAACGGCGGTTGACGAGCCCCGCCCAGCGGCCGACGGTCGAGCGCGGGCCGTCTGCGCCGACGATGACGCGCGGCCGCAGCACGAGCGTCGTGCCGCCCCGGCGGGTGAGGACGACCGCGTCCCCCTCCAGGCGCCGGGCCGCCGTGCCCGTGAGCAGGCTCGCGCCCGCCCGCTCGGCCGCGGTTGCGAGCAGCCGGTCGAAGCGGTCGCGGTCGATGATGCAGCCGGGCGCATCGAGCTCGCCCGCCGGCTCGTCGCGCACGAAGGTGCGCATCGCGCTTACGGCCTGCACGACCGTCGGGCCGCAGGCGGGCACGTCCCGCAGCAGCATGGCCGGGATGTACTCGGCGCACTGCACGGGCACCCCGATCGTCCGGCGCCGGTCGACCACCGTCACCCGGGCGCCCGCCTGCGCGGCTGCGAGCGCCGCCGCGGTGCCGGCCGGACCGGCGCCGACCACGAGGATGTCGCAGCCGGCGCGGGTCACGCGATCCCGCCCAGCACGCGGTCGAGCAGGTCGACGGCGAGATCGGTCTGCCTGTCGTAGCCGCCGGCATAGGCCTCGCGCGCCTGGTCCAGCTCGTAGCAGGTCGTGTTGTTGATATCGAGCAGGATGCCGGGGACCCCGGCCCGCCCGAAGTCATCCGCATGTTTGATGTAGAAGGGTCGGCAACAGCACCCGATGAAGGCCGACACCCCTTCGGTTTTCATGCGCATCAGCTCGCCCCAGAGGTCTTCGAAACTGACGACCGTGGCGATGCGCATGTTGCGCGCGCGGCCGATGCGCCAGGCCGCGCCGATGGTGCAGTCCTCCTGGTCGCACGCCCGGCAGGACTTTCCGGTATCGCAGGTCGCAGGCGGTCGGCTTGGCGCAGTAGGGGAGCAGCAGGACCGACGGGTGCTGCTGCAGAATGTCTGCAAAGGAGCCGTTGGCGAGGTTGATCAGGTCGCACTGGTTGAGCGGAATGCCGTATTCGGCGATGTCGACTTTCCGGAAGATCTGATCGAGCGGTTTGACAAAATCCGCAAAGGACATCCCGGGGATGCAGAGCTTTTCTTCGTCGAAAAAGCGTTGGATGGTCCCCCGGATCACCCCCCTGTCCAGCGGCACCCCTCTTAATTCGGCTTCCAGGTCATACAGCGCGCGCGCGGGGTAGGACAGAAAATCGCCGGTGATAAGCACCTCTTTCACCCGCTTCTGCCGCCAATTGAGCGACAGCGTGTAGCGCACCAGCCCGGCCTCGGATTTGGAGGCGGCATGGAGCGTGTCGCGGTGCTGGTGGACCGGCTTGACGTGGTCGATCCATTCCTGCGACGGTAATATGCCAGCTTGCTGCGGAAGAGTGCCTCCTCCTCCGGCATCAACCCGCCCGGCGTCGAGCCGGATTCCCAGGTCCCGCTCGAAACCGCGGCGCACGGCTGTCTTGATGGCCTCCAAGCTCGGGACCGACGCGAGCTCCCAGCGCAGGCAGGTCACGCGGTCCTTCACGGAGTCGATCTCCTTGGCCTTGAGTTTCTCAACGGGGATCCGCAGCGCCTTGAGCATAGTGTCCACGTCGAAATCGACCAGCATTGTCCCCTGGAAAAGAAACGCGTCGTCGGATTCCGTACCGCCGGTACCGGAAATTTTCTTGCCGTTGATCTCGATGTCGTTGCGCGGGCGGAAATCGGCCGTGAGCCCCAGCATGTCCAGGGCGGAGATGACCGGCAGGCACAGGGTCCGAAACAGGTGCACGGTGGGGATGGTGACGTTGAAAAAGGACTTCTCGCAAAGCACTTCCCAGCCGAGCTGGTTTTCATCGAAGAAAATGGCGCCGCCGCCGGTGTTGCGGCGGTTGATGTCGATGCCGTGGCTGCGGCAGTAGTCGACGCGGATCTCCTCCTGAACGGACTGGTGAAACCCCACCAGCACGCAGCGCGGCTTGAACTGCAGAAACCGGATCGTGTTGGGAGTGCGGCCCTTGCCCCGCAGCTCCAGCAGGGCGTCGTCCAGCGCCATGTTTTCGGCCGCCGTCATGGGCGGGGTGTCGAGCAGGCGCCATGCCATCATGCACGACGGTATAGCGCGTCCGTGCGGCCGGTTCAACGCCCGCCGGCCCGGAGCCGTCCGGGTGCGGCGAGCGCTTGAAATCGGAGCGGAGTGCATTATACTGGTTGCATCAGAACGGAGGATTTTTTCGAGATGCTCAAACGCTTGACGATTTCGCTCGTGCTCCTGCTCACCGCCATGGTCCTGGTGTTCGGCGACTGGGCCGTCTCGGACGAGGCCGTGCCGACCTGGCCCGGCGCCGAGGAGCGGCCGCCCGCCTATGACCAAAACCCCGGCAACCGTTCGTCCGGCTATTGACGAACT
>CAWHEZ010000043.1:0-121373 GCA_963828345.1 uncultured delta proteobacterium | reverse complement strand
TGACCAGAAGTGGGGTCGGTCGGCACCAGTGGACGCCAAACGGGTCATGCTGCCAACCGCTGTGAGTGCTTCGGTTCGGATCCGCTGCACCCTGCGGGCGGCCGACGTGGTTGCAGGCCGGGGAATAGATGGGATCCCGTCGTCGGCCTCTCGGCGGCAACGGTGAGGGGCCGAACCGGTTGCGCTTTTTTGCGGCTCTGCGGCGCGTGTCGGGACGAACGGCAGAAGGGGCCCGTGCGGGCCGGGGGTCAGGTGCGGCCGAACTCGTGCAGCTTCTCCCGCAGGATCCGGTAGAAGGCGAGGTGGTCGGTCAGGCCGCGGCTGAGGATCTTGGCGAAGTCGTCGATGTTCTTCGTGTTGACGATCAGGTTGACGCTCTTCATGAAGGCGGTCATGTAGTCCATGGTGCGGTGGCGGCCGGTGATCATCGCGACGAAGGTGTTGCGCCGCGCGGCCATGCCCAGGCGTTCGAGGTAGATCAGCACGCCGTTGGCGTCGGGCGTGTCCGTGTCGAAGTCCTCGTTCACCACCACCAGGTCGTAGAGGTGGTAGCGCATGCGCTTGAGGGCGTCGCGGGCGCTTTCGGCGATCGTGATCTGGTACTCCATCAGCTCCAGGTTTTCGAGGATCGGCTTGCGGATCAGCGGGTGCTGCTCGCACACCAGCGCGGTCTTGCCCTCCTCCTCGACGAAGTCGAAGGGGCGGTCGGCCGGGTTGTAGGCGCTGGTGTCGATCTCGTTCAGCGACACCTTGGAGGGCCCGGGGGCGGGCGGCGGGGCGTCGACCGTCACGCGGGTCTGGCACTTGGGGCAGGTGAAGCCGGCCGAGCGCGCACCCGGCGGGAATTTGTCGTCCGCGATCTTGAACTGGCTCCGGCAGTGGCTGCAGGTGATGTTCATGGTCGTCCCCGGGGTCCTCGGTCGGCCCCCCTTAAATCATCTGGTTGTAGGCCTTGTCGATCTCCAGCTTGCCGATGTCGGTCGTGGCCTCGCCGCGGGCGCTCTTGATCATGTCGATCCCGCGCCCGACCGAGCCCCGGTGCGAGGCGTACCCCATGGCCGTCTCCTGCGTGATCAGGCCCTGCTCGAACAGCGAGACCAGGTTCTGGTCGAAGGTGAGCATGCCGAAGGCGGTGCCGGCCTCCATGATGTCGTAGAAGGTCCGGCCCTCGGCTTCGCCGTTCAGGATCGCGTCCTTGACCCGCAGGTTGGTCCCGAGCACTTCAAAGGCCGCGACCCGCCCGCCGCCGACCTTGGGCAGCAGGCGCTGGCAGACGATCCAGCGCAGGGCGTCCGCCAGTCGGATGCGGATCTGCTGCTCGTCCTCGTTCGGGAACATGCCGAGGATGCGGTTGACGGTCGCGCCGGCGTCCGTGGTGTGCAGGGTGGTCAGCACCAGGTGCCCGGTCTCGGCGGCGCTCAGACCGATCTCCACCGTTTCGCGGTCGCGCATCTCGCCCACCAGGATGACCTTGGGGGCCTGGCGCAGCGCGGCGCGCAGCCCGCTGGAGTAGTGGTCGAAGTCCATGCCGAGCTCGCGCTGGTTGAAGGTCGACTTCTTGTGGGGGTGCTGGTACTCGACCGGGTCCTCGAGCGTGATGACGTGGACCGCGCGGCGCTCGTTGATGTCGTCGAGCACGGCGGCGAGGCTGGTCGTCTTGCCCGAGCCCGTGGCGCCGGTCACGAACACGATCCCGTTCTTCTCCTTGGCGATCTGATACAGGGCCTTGGGCAGCCCGCGCTCCTCGATGGTGGGGATCTTGGACTCGAGCTTGCGGCACACGATCGAGAAATTGCCGCCCTGGGAGAAGATGTTGACGCGGAAGCGCGCCTTGCCGGGCAGCGCGTAGGACAGGTCGCAGGAGCCGGTCTTGAGCACCGCCTCGGTGAGGCGGCGCTCCTGGTTGATGAGGTTCAGGGCGATCACCTCGGTCTGAAAGGGCGTGAGCGGCTTGCTGCTGCCGCGCATCTCGACCGGCAACAACTCGCCCGAGCTCTCCACCTGCATGGGTTTGCCGACCGTGAAGTTCAGGTCGGACACCTCCCGGTGGGAGTCGAGCATCTTGACCAGGATGTGGTCGATCTCTTGCTTTTTCACGTTCTCACGCCTCCGTGAAGTCGCTCGGCACGCCCCTCAGCAGCGGACGGAAGCGCGCCTTCTCGTTCGACTTGGCATAGGCATCCTCGGCGCTGATGGCCCCGCGCTTGAAGAGCTCCATGATCGAGTCGTCGAGCAGCGTCATCCCGTACTTCTTGCCGGTCTGGATCATGGAGGGGATCTGGTGGCTCTTGCCCTCGCGGATCAGGTTGCGCACCCCCGGGGTGGCGATCAGGATCTCGAGGGCGACGATGCGCCCGATCTTGTCGATGCGCTTGAAGAGCACCTGCGAAATCACCGCCCGGATGCCGTCGGCCAGGGTGGAGCGGATGAGCGCCTGCTCCTGCGAGGGGAAGACCTCGATCACGCGGTCGACCGTCTTGGCCGCGCTCGAGGTGTGCAGGGTCGAAAAGACCAGGTGGCCGGTGGTGGCCGCCTCCACGGCGAGCGAGATGGTCTCCAGGTCGCGCATTTCGCCGACCAGGATGATGTCCGGGTCCTCGCGCAGCGCCCCGCGCAGCGCGGCCGAGAAGCTCTTGGTGTGGATGCCGACCTCGCGCTGGTTGATGATGCAGCCCTGGCTCTGGTGGACGAACTCGATCGGGTCCTCGACCGTGATGATGTGGTCCTTGCGGTTGCGGTTGGACACGTCGATGACCGAGGCGAGGGTCGTGGACTTGCCGCTGCCGGTGGGCCCCGTCACCAGGATCAGGCCGCGGGGCAGCATGGCGAGCTTCGAGATCACCGGCGGCAGTCCGAGCTGCTCGGCCGTCATGATGGTGTTCGGGATCTCGCGGAAGACCGCCCCGACCCCGTTTTTCTGCATGAAGTAGTTGGCGCGGTAGCGCGCCAGGCCCGGGATCTCGTACCCGAAGTCGATGTCGCCGGTTTCCTCGAAGACCTTGATCTTGTGCTCGGGGGTGATCTCGTAGAGCATGGAGCGCAGGTCGTCGCTGGTCAGGACCTTGTACTTGACCCGCTCGACCTCGCCGCGGATGCGCAGCGCGGGCGGCTGCCCGGCCACCAGGTGCAGGTCGGAGGCGCCCTGCTCGTGCATCAGCTTGAAGAACGCGTCGATTTTCGCCATAGGGGCCCTTCAGTGCCTTTCCGTCGAGGGGGGACGGCTCGTCCGGTCGCGGCGGCCGGTCACGAGTTGGCCGTCTTGAGGATTTTCAGCTTGTCGTCCATCTCGTCCAACCCGCGGGTGGCCGCACGCCCGGCCTCCAGGAGCTTGCGGTGGGACTCGATCACGAAGGTGATCTCCGCTTCGGCCTGGATCCGCTGGCGCTTGAGCTCCGCGATCGACTCCTGCAGCTGCGCGACCCGGCTCTGGGCGTGCTGCAGGAGCTTTTCGGCCTTGTTTTCCGCTTCGGCCACGATGACGTCGGCCTCGCGGCGGGCGTTTTCCTGCATCTGGTCGAGAACCTTCTGGGAGTGGAGCAGGGCGCGTTTGATCGTGCCCTCGCGGCGCTTGAACTCCTCGATCTCCGCTGCGGACCGCGTGAGCTCTTCGTTCAGGCGCAGGCTCTCGCGCTGCAGCTCCTCGAAGGCGGCCGCCGCCTGCTCGAGAAAGGTCTCGACCTCCTTGGTCTCGTAGCCCCGGAACGCCGTCCGGAAGCGCTGCTGCTGGATGTCAAGCGGTGTGAGTGCCATGGGTGAGGGTCTCCTGTTGGGCTACCGCACGCCGGCAGCCAGTTGGTGGAGGCTGTCCACCACGAAGCGCTCCAGGAACATGATCACCAAAAGGACGATCACCGGCGACAGGTCCATGCCGCCGAAGGACGCCGGCAGCCGTCGCCGCACCTGGTAGAGCACCGGCTCGGTCACGGCGTGGACGAACCGCACGATGGGATTGTACGGGTCCGGGCTCACCCAGGACAGCACGGCGCGCGCGATGATGATCCACATGTACATGTTGAGCGCAAACCCGAGTACGTTCGCGGCGGCGAAGAGAAAGTTGCTTCCCAGGATCGACATGGCCTCCCCGGCGTGAATGAGGTTGAGAGTGTGACGCGGGGCCCTGCACGCCGCCTCACGACGGGCGAGGCGCGGGGGCGACGTCGCCGCTGCGCCGACACCCGCACACAACCATTTTCGGCCGATCGCAGGAAAACTTGAGGCGAGCACGGGCAGACGACGGTCGCCGCCGGCAGGGGCAGGGTCCGCTACGCTATTAAAAAATTTACCACCAACGCGGTTCGAATGCAAATCGCCATGAATCGTCGCCTGCGGCGACGATTCATTATGGAGGAGGGAAGATTAGGGGGCTGTCAGGCGGTGAAGTCGGGAGAGCGATCGCGAGCGTACGACTCTGCAAAAAAGCCCAAGGCTCAAGGCGCGCGGTATGGTTCAATGGTTCTGTCGGGATCGGACGACTTCGCCCAAAGCCCAAGATCAAGGCGTGCGAGCCTTGGGTGTCGGACAGGGACGAACGTACTTCAGGCGCGGCAGGCGGCTGAGAACCAAGTGTCGGGCCGTCAGCCAAGGCGCGCGATGGTTCAATGGCTCTGTCGGGAAGCGGACGACTTCGCCCAAAGCCCAAGATCAAGGCGTGCGAGCCTTGCGGCGCGAGGCGTACTGGGAGTACGCCGCAGCGCCCGCGAGGCGAAGCACAACGCAGAGCTTGGGCTTTCGGCGAAGTCGTCTCCTCAGCCGCCGGCGATCGTCGGGAGCAGATAGATCTGGCAGCCGTCCGGCACCGGGGTGGAGGCGAAGTCCCGGCGCGAGACGTAGTGCTCGTCCAGGCGCACGACCGGCGTGTCCCCGGCGTCGGCGCACTCGCGCAGCACGTCGGCGATCGTCATCCCCTCCCGCCAGGGACGTTCCCGGTCGCCGACGCGGATCACGCCGTCACCCCGTTGGCCTTCAGCAGCGCCACGACCTCCGGGAAGTCGATCCCCAGCCGCTTCACCGTGGCCAGCGTGGGGATGCCGTCCGGGGTCCAGCCGCGGCGCGGCGTAGACCGCGTCCTTGAGGCGCTCGTACTGCGCCTCGCGGTAGCGGCGCAGCATCTGCACCTTTTCGGCCGTGGTCCGCCCGGCGATGTCCGCCTTGACCGTCTCGGTGAGCTGCGTGTCATACCGCTCGGCGCGCGACTCGTACTCGATCTCCGTCACCGGCCCGATCGCCCGGTAGGGCAGCGTGTCGTGCGCGCGCCGGCCGAAGCCCATGCGCAGGTTGAACACCCGCTGGAAGGTGTACACCACCTCGCTCATGCGGATGAGGTCGTCGGGCCCGGCGTTCCGGCCCGTGACCGCGCTGAAGTACTCGGCATACCACTGGACGTGCTTCATCACCTTGGCCGGCTCGGGGGTGTCCTTGTTGTCCTCGGGGGTGATGTCGTTCCAGGGCAGCTTGCACAGCCCGCAGAGCCCGAACCAGGTGCGGAACATCGGGAACCAGTGCAGCGCCTCGGCCTTCTGCTCGAAGGTCGGCATGAAGTTGTGCACCATGTCGAGGAAGATGAGCCAGGCCTCGTCGTGCTGCGGGCCCTTGAGCGCGAGACCGTACCCGCCCTGCTGGGCGAGGGACTCCTTGGTCATGTACTCCGAGAACTCGAGCCCCTTGGATTCCATCCCGATGTCGGCCATGAGCGCGGCGTCGGCCCCGAACTCGGCGGCGAAGCGGGCCTTCATGCGCCGCACCCCCTCGCCGACGATCCGGCCGAACCCCTCGCCGCGGGCCATCTGGTGGACGATCTCGAGGGCCGCCGCGCGGTTGCCGAAGTAGAGCTCGAGGCCGCCGGTCTGCGTCGCCCCGATCAGCCCCATCTCGTAGCACTCCATGGCGAAGGCGATGGACGTCCCGACCGAAATCGTGTCCAGCCCGTAGGCGTCGCAGTAGAAGTTGAGCTCGGTCACCGTGTGCGCGTCGAAGATGCCGAGCAGCGACCCGCAGCCGGCGACGGTCTCGTATTCCGGGCCGTCGACGAAGACCCTGCGTCCCGCGTACGGCCCGCTCATGGGCGTGAAATCCCGCACCCCGTGGGAGCAGGCGACCGTGCAGCCCATCCAGCAGCCGTCGTAGCCGGGGTCGAACATGCGGCGGTAGACGGCCTGGCCGAGGTTGGCGGCCTCGCGGTGCTGGCCGAAGCGGAAGTTGTGCGTCGGCAGCAGGTCGTGGTCGTTCATGATGGTCACGATGTGGGTCGTGCCGATCTTGGCCATCTCGTTCTGCTTGGGGTCGAGCTCGACGATCTCCTTGGCGTGCAGCCGGGCCACCTTCTTGACGCGCTCGGCGTCGGCCGGCCGGTTGGTCTCGACCTTGACGCCCGCGTCCCAGCGCGCCACCAGCGCCGTGATCCCCTTGTGGGCGAAGACCGTCCCGACCCCGCCGCGGCCGGCCTGCTTGTAGCGGGCGCGCTTGCGCTTGGGGTCGTACCAGCTGAAGTTGAGGCAGCCGAAAAGCGTGTGGCGGGCCGCCGGGCCGGTCGAGACGACCGAGATGTCGCGCGGCTTGCCCTGGGCGAAGTGCGCGGTCAGCACCTCGGAGAGCGCGTACGAGTCCTCCGGCAGGCCGGTGCCCCGGAAGAGGTGCACCTTGCCCTCGGTGCCGTCGACGAACACGATCAGGCCGGGGTCGGTCCGGCCGCGCAGCTCGAGGGCGTCGAAGCCCGCGAACTTGAGGTAGGGGCCGAAGTAGCCCCCCACGTTCGAGTCGATGGGGGCCCCCGTCAGGGGCGAGAGCGTGACCGCGATGCTCTTGCCCGAACCGGGGTAGGCCGGTGTCCCGCCGAGCGGGCCGCAGGCAATGCAGACGGCGTTCTCCGGGTCGTCCCAGCGCGTCCGGGGGGTGACCGCGTTCCACAGCAGCCACAGGTCGAACCCCTTCCCGCCGATGAACATCTGCTTCATCTGGGCGGTGACCGGCTGGGTCGTGATCGAGCCGTCGGACAGGTCCACCCGCAGGGTCTGGCCGGCATAGCCCTTGTCGATTTCGGGTCGCCGGTACTCGAAGGTCTTGAGGGGTTTCAGCTCGTAAGTGGACATGGGGGGCTCCTTCGGTCGCGCTGCGCGCGAGTGTTTGGTGTTTGGTGTTTAGTGTTTGGTGTTTTGTGTTTGGTGGTTAGCGGCAATGGCGCCCGGCGTCCGGTCATCCGCCAGCACGTGTTGTTTTCTGTGGGAGAGGCTTTCAGCCTCGATCGTCGCGGCTGGAAAGCCGCTCCCACAGGAGCCTGCCGACTTGCTCAGGTGATGGTGGCGGCAGGGAAGCGCTTTCGATGTCCTTGCCAAACACCAAACACGAAACACCAAACACTATCCTTTCATCACTTCAGCTTCTCCATCCCCTTGAACTCGCGGTAGGGCGAGAACTCGCGCAGGATGGTCTCGTCGTCCGGGTCGGGTGCGCTCGCGACCAGGCGGGCGACGATTTCCCCGACCCCCGAGCCGAGCATCAGCCCCTGGCCGCACATGCCCGTGGCGTGCAGCAGGCCCGGGACCTCCCGGTTCCAGCCCACGATCGGCGAGCCGTCGGGGGTCATGGGGTAGAGCCCGCGCCAGGTGCGGCGCACCCGCAGGTTGGCGAGGCGCGGCAGCAGGTGGACCAGCCGGGTGCAGACCTGGGGCAGGAAGGCCGAGGTCTCGCGGCGGTCGGTTCCCACGATGGGCGGATCGGGGGTGATGCAGAAGACCACCTGGCCGTGCGGGTTCTGGTAGAAGTAGAAGTTCTTCGAGCCGGGCGCCGGCCGGATGTCGACCACCATGCACCGGAAGAACGACTGCACCGGCTCGGTGATGGCCGCCTCGTGGCAGTCCGGGACCACGGGGATGTGCACGCCCGCCGTCCCGTTGAGTTCGGCCGACAGCGGGCCGGCCGCGTCCACGACCACGGGTGACTCGTACCGGCCGCGGTCGGTGTCGACCCCGGCGACCCGCCCGCCCTCGACCCGCAGGCCGGTGACCCGCTCCTTGAAGCGGAACGCGACCCCGTGGGCGAGCGCGTGGCGGTAGAACGCGTTCACCACCAGGAGCGGCGACATGGAGCCGTCCTCGGGGGCGAAGGTCCCGCCGATCAGGCCCGCAGAGGCGATTCCCGGCAGGATGGAGGCCACCTGGCCGGGGCCGAGAAAGTCGATCTTCAGGCCGTGGGACTTCTGCAGCGGCAGCAGGTTTTTCAAGAGCTCCGCGTCGCCCTCGCGGTAGACCGGGTAGAGGTAACCGCCCTGCAGCCACTCGATGTCGTCCCCGTGCAGGTCCTTCCAGGTCGAGAGGATCTGGATCGAGCGCATGCAGGTCAGGATCTTCCCGGGCGCGGAGTGCGTGGCCCGCACCCCGCCGATGGCGTGCTTGTTCTCGCCCTGGCCGGGGGAGGCGTGCTGGTCCACGACCAGCGTGCGCAGCCCCCGCGCGCCGAGTGCCATGGCGGTCGGGATGCCGACCGACCCCGCGCCGACCACGATCGCGTCGTAGGTTTCAGTCATGCGAGTCCTCCCGGGTCCCGGCGAAGGCGCCGATCGGGACCTCCACGAAGAGCGGCCGGTCCACGCGGTCCGTCACGGTGCCGAGGTCCACCCCCTCCTCCTTGAACAGGCGCCAGATCATGGGGCGGCAGGTCTTGGACCCGCAGGCCCCCATGCCGGCGCGGGTGAGCGCCTTGAGCTGGTTCAAGTCCCGCACGCCGGCGCGGATGGCCGCCCGGATGTCGCCGGCGGTCACGCGCTCGCAGCGGCAGATGACGGCCTCGTCGGCCGGGGGCGCCTTGGCATAGACCGGCACGGGGTCGACCTGGCGCTCCTGGACCCAGATGCCGACCGCGCGCTTGGCGACCGTGCGATCGACTCGCACCTGCACGAGCAGGGTCCCGGGGTACGCCTTGCGCGACTTGACCTTCACGACCGGGAACCGGCCGAGCAGCGCCCCGTCCACGTCCGTGACCGGGACCCTCTGCCCGGGCTCCACGCGGTCGCGGTGGACCTCGTAGGGGAGCGTGACCAGCGGGCGTTCCGGGTCCTTGCGGTAGTCGACCAGCGTGATGGAGAGCCCCGGGCAGACGGCCGCGCAGGCCGCGCAGCCGGTGCAGCCCTCGACGTCCGTGAGATAGGGCAGCCCCGTGATGGTGTCCCCCTCGGTGCGGATGGAGTGGTTCGGGCAGACCGAGGTGCACGGGTTGCAGGGCACCTCCTGGAAGCAGTGGAAGACCGGGAAGACGCCGGTCTCCTTCTGCGGCGGTTCGCGCCGCGCGACCTTCCCGGGGCGCGATTTCAGCACGGCGGCTTTCTCGTCCCACTCCCGCGGGACCTCGCCCGCGTACGCGCCGAGGTGGCGGGCGATCTTGAGCCCCTCGATCCGGCCGGTGAACATGGCGGCCGAGGCCTCGGCGATCTCCTGGGCGTCGCCCGCGTGGAAGACGTCCATGCCGAACTGCTTCGCCTTCAGGGTGAACTCGTTCACCTCGGCCAGCCCCACGGCGATCAGGACCGTGTCGACCGCGAAGCGCTTCTCGGTGCCCGGGACGACGTTCCAGCCGGAGTCGAGGGCGGCGATCGTGGCCGACTCGACCCGCTCGCGGCCCGCGGCGCAGACGATGGTGTGGGCGGTGAAGATGGGGACCCCCAGCCGCGCGAGCTTGTCCGCGTGCACCTTGTAGCCGCCGACCTGCGGCAGCCCCTCGATCAGCGCGACCACCTCGATCCCGGCCTGGATGGCGTGGTAGCCGGCGATCAACCCCACGTTGCCGCCGCCCACGATGAGCACCCGCTCCGAAGACTTGACCAGGTCGCGGTTGACCAGGGTCTGGAAGGCGCCGGCGCCGTAGACGCCCGGCAGGGTGTTGCCGGGGAACGAGATCATGCGTTCGCGCGCGCCGGTGGCGACCATCAGGACCCGCGGGCGGACGGTGACGTAGCGCCCGCCGCGCACGACGCCCACCACCCGGTCGGCGAACACCGCCACGGCCGTGGTGTCGAGCCAGACCTCGACCGAAGGCAGCCGCCCGATCTCCGCGGCCAGGATGGCGCCGATCTCGAAGCCGCGGGTCCCGGCGTGGGAGTCTTCGACCGAGCCGAAGAACTTGTGGGTCTGCAGCACGAGTTTGCCGCCCAGCCGGTCCTTGTCGTCGACGAGCAGGGTGCGGACGCCGAGTTTCCCCAGCTCGATCGCGGCCGAGAGCCCCGCCGGCCCGCCGCCGATGATCAGGACATCGGGCGCGACGGTTTCGATCGCCGCAGTCGCGGCCGGCGCGTCCGCAGCCGGCAGCCGCGGCAGGCCCTCGACCGACGCGACGCTCATCCCGGGGCGCAGGGGGGTCATGCAGGCCTTGACCGGCCGCCCGTCGGCGATGACCAGGCACTGCGAGCACTGGCCGTTGGCGCAGAAGAGGCCCTGGGGGCTCCCGTCCTTGTGGTGGTGGCCGAACACCTGCACCCCGGCTGCGACCAGGGCCGAGGAGAGCATCTCGTTTTCGAAGCCGGTGAGGGCCGCCCCGTTCCAGGTGAACGCCGCCGGGCGGCGGTCCGGCACCGTGAGGACGGGGTGGGTGTCGATTCTGCCGGGGGTCATGCTCGCCTCCTGCGGCGGGGCGCGGCCCGGCCGGCCCGGGGCGCGGGCTCGGCCGACTCCAGCGCCTCGCGCTGTTGCATGAACAGGTTGAACCGCTCCACGTGCGCCTGGGCCATGCGGCGCGCGTCCGCGACCGAACCGCGGGTCACGGCCGCCACCAGGTCGCAGAGGTCGCGGAAGTTCTGCTCGAGCTCGGCGCCGTCCATCGACAGGAAGCGGTCGTAGTAGCGGTGGATGTTGTCGTGGATCGAGGTCAGGACGCTGACGTGCAGGGGGTTGCCGGTGGCGGCGGCCACCGCAAGGTGGATGCGCTTGTCCGCCTCGAGAAACTCGTCCCGGCGGGTCGGCCCGGCGCCCACGCAGTCGCGCGCCGCCGCGAGCAGGGCGTTCAACCGCTCGACGTCTTCCGGGGTGCGGCGTTCGGCCGCCTGGGCGGCGATGATGCCTTCCAGCTCCTCCCGGAATTCGGCCAGGTGGTTGAGCGAGACCTTCTGCGAGCGGATGAGCAGGCCGAGGCTTTCGCTGACGCAGTCGGCCTCGACGGACTTGACGACCGAACCGCCGCCGACGCCCAGGCGGATCTCGATCAGCCCCTTCTGCTCGAGCACCCGCAGCGCCTCGCGCAAGGTGCCCCGGCTGATCTGGAAGGTGTCCTTCAGCGCGCGCTCCGAGGGCAGCGTCTCCCCGGTCTGCAGTTGGCCGGTCAGGATGGCCTCCTCGATCTGGGCCACCACGTCCTGGAAGATTTTCGTGGGCTTGGCGGATTGAAACATGCGGCACTCTCGCGGGGTTGGTTAGAATGGTTAGACCAATATCTACCCCGTTCCCGGCGGCGCTGTCAAGAGCAGGCCGTCTCCGCCGCCTGTCGCGGCGTTCCCATCATTAGTTCTTGACTATTGAAGGTCGAGTTTCTACATGTTCCGGCTCAATCCACGTCACGGGGAGGCGGAGGCCATGCTGAAGGACAAGACGCTGTGCTTTATCGGGTCGGGCAACATGGGCGAGGCGCTGGTGAGCGGGCTCGTGCTGTCGGGGTCGGCCCGGCCCGGGAACATCATCTGCACCGACCCCCGCGAGGAGCGCCTCGATGAGCTGCGCACCCGCTACGGGGTCAAGACGTCGGCCGACAACCTCGCGGCCGTGCGCGCGAGCGAGATCGTCATCTACGCGGTCAAACCCCAGCTCATGGCCGAGGTGCTGAAGGAGACCGCGGAATCTGCTCGACATGTCCAAGCTGGTCGTCTCGATCGCCGCCGGCGTGCCGCTGCGCGCGATCGAGTCGCTGCTGCAGAAGGAATTGCGCCTGATCCGGGTCATGCCCAACATCGCCGCCTCGGTCAAGGAGTCGGCGACCGCGCTCTCGGCAGGCAAGCACGCGCGTCGCGAGGACGTCGAGCTCGCCCTGTCCATCTTCAACTCGGTCGGCAAGACCGTCTTCCTGCGCGAGAACTACCTGATGGACGCCATCACCGGGCTGAGCGGCAGCGGACCCGCCTACATCTTCATCATCGTGGACGCCTTGGCCGACGCGGGCGTCAAGATGGGCCTCTCGCGCAAGGACGCCCAGTACCTGGCGGCGCAGACCGTGATGGGCGCGGCCAAGATGCTGATGGAAACGGGCGAGCACCCCGGGCAGCTCAAGGACCGGGTGACCTCGCCCGGCGGCACCGCCATCGCGGGCATCCACACCCTGGAAAAGGGCGGGTTGCGCACCACCCTGATCAACGCGGTCGAGGCGGCCACCCTGCGTTCGAAGGAGCTCGGAGAGATGATGATCAAGTATTTTGCCGACGCCAACAACAACTGAGCTTGACGCCGTACTAAGGCCAATCTCGGCAGTTGCGGTTCGGGCGCGGAGTTGCGGGTACTGCCATGCCGGAGTATTTCGAGGGGGCGAGGGTCGATGGTTCAGGGACCGATCCGTCCCCCTCGCCCGGCTCCTCCCGCAAGGCGGAGGCCAGATTCAGGGGCGGAGGCTAGAGTGTGCCGGATCGCATGAACGGGCGTACCATACGGGAGATCCTCTACCACCTGGTGCGGGTCGGCTGCGGGTTGATCTTCCTTTATGCGAGCTGGGGCAAGATCATCGACCCGGCTGGTTTCGCCCGCGTGGTCCAGAACTACCAGCTGCTGCCGCCGGCCCTGGTCCATCCGGCGGCGGTCGTGCTGCCCTGGGTGGAGGCGGTCTGCGGCCTCAGCCTCGTGTCGGGCGTGTGGGCCGGAGGGGGGCTGACGGTCTTCACCGCGCTGATGGCGGTCTTCACGGCCGCCCTCGCGCTCAACGCGATGCGCGGCATCGACACGGACTGCGGCTGCTTTTCGGTGGCGGCCGGCGCCGGCAGCGGGCGGGTGCTGGAGTCCCTCGTGCGCGACCTGGTCATGCTGGCGGGCGGGCTCTGGGCGCTGCGCTACCGGGTGCGGCGCTCCGCCGCCTGAGGCGGGATTCGGCAATGCATTCAGTACAGAACCATTTCAGCGGGCAGAGGGTCGCATGACATTGAAGTCGGCGGTGTGGCTGCTGGTGCTGGCGACGGTGGCGGCGGGAGGTCCCTGCCTCGACCGTCTGTGGGCGGCCGCGGCGAAGATCGAGTGGCATTCCTACGAGGCGGGGATGGCCCGCAGCCGCTTCGAGAAGAAGAAGGCCTTCATCTATTTCCACGCGGAGTGGTGTGCCTACTGCGCCGACATGGACCGCAAGACCTTCACGAACCCGGAGGTCGTCGCCATGCTCAACCGCAGCTTCATCCCGATCCGGGTGGACGCGGACCGCGACAAGGCCGCCGCCTCCCTTTACCGCGTGAAGGGATTGCCCCACATGGTTTTCCTGACAGAGGGCGGCCAGGAAATCGGGGGGTTGCCGGGCTTCATTCCTCCCGACCAGATGATGAAGGCGCTGACTGCGGTCCTGACCGCAGCGCCGAAGTAGACGGCGGCTGGCCGGTTCACCCGTTTACCCGTTCTTTCCGGCTTACGGGTCCACGGGCGCACGGGCCAACGGCCTTTTCAGCGGCGCCAGCGGCGCACGGCGCGCACCAGGCTGATGAAGATCAGCAGGCCGCTGGCGGCGACGAGCAGCCGCGGCACCCAGACGAAGGCCCGGTAGGCCTCTTCTCCATGGGCGACCGCGATCCCGATCAGCCCGAACACGAACACGGCCGCGAGCAGCACCAGCACGAGCGTGCGGGCCGCCGCGGCGTGGGTCAAGACCGGCCGCCCGCGGGCGGGCAGGGGCCGGCCCAGGTCGATGCTCAGCCCGGGCGGGCGGCGGCGCTGCAACTGGCGGATGAGGGTCAAGCGGGCGACCGGCTCCTTTCCATCACATCAGGATCACGGGGTGAAACCTTATGCGGCCGTGCGGCGAAAATCAAGGCCGGACCCGCGGCACGGCCGCGATCATGCTGCTGGCGGCGTTTGCGCTGGCCAGCGTTGCGGGGTGTGCCGTGCCGAAGACCACCGACAGGCGTCCGGGGGTGACCGCAGGCCGGCCGGAGGCGATCGTCTCCGGGACCACGGGGACGCCGGTCGGCTGGGACGAGATGGTGGCGGACCTCGCCGCGGCGCGCGTGGTCTACGTCGGCGAGCGGCACCCGTCGGCGGCCGACCACCGGGCGCAGCTGCGCGTGATCCAGGCGCTGCACGCCCGGGACCAGGACCTCGCGGTCGGCATCGAGATGGTCGACCGCTCCTACCAGCCGGTCTTGGACCAGTGGTCGGCGGGCGAGCTGGACGAGGCCGAGTTCCTGCGGCGCATCCACTGGTACGCGAACTGGCGCTTCGACTATGCGCTCTACCGCCCGATTCTCGACTACGTCAAGGCCAACCGCCTGCGATTGGTGGCGCTCAACCTGCCCTTCAACATCCCGCCCAAGATCCGGGTCGGCGGCACGGAGCATCTCTCGGGCTACGAGAAGGGGTTCCTCCCCGGTCGGGTGGACACCGCGAACGCCGCGCACCGCGCCTTCGTCCAGCAGGTCTTCCGGCAGCACGACTTCCGTTCGGACTTCGAGGACTTCTACCTGGCGCAATGCGTCTGGGAGGACGTCATGGCCGAGTCCGTCGCACGCGAGCTCGGCGCCGGCCGCATGGTGGTGCTGGCCGGCAACGGCCACATCCAGTTCAAGTACGGTATCCCCGCGCGCGCCTTCAGCCGCAACGGGGCCCCCTTCCGCACCGTATTCCTCGCCTCTCCCGGAGAAGAGCCGGCCGCCGGCATCGCCGATTACGTCTGGACGGTCGAGTAGCAGGCCGTTGACGCATGTGGCGCATCTCGCCCGCATTTCGTCTCGCCCACTCGTGCCAGATTGCCCCGCGAATTTTTCAATTATCACTATATGTTGAAGGAATACCTTGACTTGATCGCAAGATGTTGTGTATAAATTTTAACAGCGGCCCTCATCGAATAAACCCTCGCCCGCAGTGTAACGCCACAATCTGAAACGCAAGGCCTCGGCGGCCCGCTGCGGATGGACGCAGCGGGCGAGCGCATCGTCCCCGGACCCTCTACCCCTGCAGGAGTTGCACCCGTGTTCGAGAAAATCGAGAAGCGCGACGGACGGATTGTCGAATTCGACTCTTCGAAGATCACTGCGGCCATAGCCAAGGCCGGGAACGCCACCGGTGAGTTCGGCGACCGCGAGGCGCGCAAGCTCACCCTGCGCGTGCTGACCCTGTCCCACGAGCTGCGGCTGGGCCCGTCGCCCAAGGTGGAGGAGGTCCAGGACATCGTCGAGCGGGTGCTGCTCGACTCGCCGTTTTACAAGACCGCCAAGGCCTACATCCTCTACCGCGAGCAGCACGCGCAGATCCGCAAGATCACGACCCGCGCCAACGTCGACCTCGTCAACCACTACATCGAAAAGCTCGACTGGAAGATCCGCGAAAACAGCAACATGAGCTATTCGCTGCAGGGGCTGAACAACTACATCTCCTCCGAAGTCACCTCCGAGTACTGGCTGAACAGCATCTATCCCCCCGAGATCCGCAACGCCCACACCGAGGGGGACCTCCACATCCACGACCTGAACCTGCTGTCCGTATACTGCGTGGGCTGGGACCTGCTGGACCTCCTGCGCCAGGGGTTCAAGGGGGTCGAGGGCAAGGTGGAGAGCTCGCCGCCCCGGCACCTGCGCAGCGCGCTCGGGCAGATCGTCAACTTCTTCTACACCCTCCAGGGCGAGGCGGCCGGCGCTCAGGCCATCTCCAACTTCGACACCCTGCTGGCGCCCTTCGTGCGCCGCGACGCGTTGACGTACCCCGAGGTCAAGCAGGCGCTGCAGGAGTTCATCTTCAACATCAACATCCCCACGCGCGTCGGGTTCCAGACGCCGTTCACCAACATCACCCTCGACCTCGGCGCGCCCTCCACCCTGCGGGACGTGCCGGTGATCGTGGGCGGCGAGGAGCAGCCGGAGACCTACGGCGAGTTCCAGGCCGAGATGGACCTGATCAACCGCGCCTTTGCCGAGGTCATGATGGAGGGGGACGCCAAGGGGCGGGTGTTCACCTTCCCGATCCCGACCTACAACCTCACCGCGGACTTCGCCTGGGACACCCCGACGCTCGAGCCCGTCTGGCGCATGACGGGCAAGTACGGGATCCCCTACTTCTCGAACTTCATCAACTCGGACATGTCGCCCGAGGACGCGCGTTCGATGTGCTGCCGGCTGCGGTTGGACAACCGCGAGCTGCTCAAGCGCGGCGGCGGGCTGTTCGGCGCCAACCCGCTCACCGGCTCGATCGGCGTGGTGACGCTCAACCTCCCCCGCGTGGGCTACCTCAGCGACGGGGAGCCGGACTTCTTCGCGCGCCTGGGGCGTCTCGTGCGCATCGCGGCCGAAAGCCTGATCATCAAGCGCAAGATCCTCGAGCAGTTCACCGACAAGAACCTCTACCCCTACTCCAAGTTCTACCTGCGGGACATCAAGAAGGCCTCGGGCATCTACTGGAAGAACCACTTCTCAACGATCGGCATCATCGGGATGAACGAGGCCTGCCTGAACTTCCTGGGCCAGGACATCGCCTCGGCCGAGGGCCAGCGCTTCGCCCTCAAGGTCATGGACTTCCTGCGGGAGGCCATTGCCGGGCTGCAGGAGGAGACCGGGACCCTGTTCAACCTGGAAGCGACGCCGGGCGAGGGGACCTCCTTCCGGCTGGCCATGCTCGATCGCAAGCGCTTCCCGGACCTCGTCAGCGCCAACGACCGCGACGTCCGCGACCGCAGCGCCGCGCCGTATTACACCAACTCGAGCCACCTGCCCGTGGGGTTTACCGACGATCTGTTCCGAACCCTCGACCTGCAGGACGAGCTGCAGACCAAGTACACGGGCGGCACCGTCCTGCACGTCTTCCTCGGCGAGCAGGTGCGGGATCCCGCGGTCGTGCGCGGACTGGTGCGCAAGATCGCGACCGGCTACCGGCTCCCCTACTTCACGCTCACCCCGACCTTCAGCATCTGCCCGACCCACGGCTACCTGGAAGGCGAGCAGCCGCACTGCCGGCGGTGCAGCGAGTCGACCGAGGTCTACTCGCGGGTGGTCGGCTACCTGCGGCCCGTGAAGCAGTGGAACGGCGGCAAACAGGCGGAATTCGAAAACCGCAAGAGCTTCAACGTCGCATCCTGAACCGTTGACCCGTGCTCCCGTGTGCCCGTGGACCCGAAAGAACGGGCCAACGGGCCAACGGGCTCGACGGGCCAACGGGAGCACGGGCCAACGCCCATGGTGATCGGCGGCATCCAACCCACCTCGTGCATCGACTACCCCGGGAAGCTCTCCTGCGTGCTCTTCCTCGCGGGCTGCAATTTCGAGTGCCCCTACTGCCACAACCCCCACCTGACCGGCGACCCCGCGCTCCACGCCGAACGGGTGACCGCGGCCGAGGCCTTCGCGTTCCTGGAGCAGCGGCGCGGCCGGCTCGACGGGGTGGTCGTCTCGGGGGGCGAGCCCACCCTGCACGCGGAGCTGCCCGAGCTCTGCCGTCGGATCAAGCGGCTGGGCTTCCCGGTGAAGCTCGACACCAACGGCAGCCGGCCGGAGATGCTCGCGCGCCTGATGGCGGAGGGGCTCGTGGACTACGTCGCCATGGACCTCAAGACCGACCCGGAGCGCTACCGGGAGTCCGTGTCCGCCGGCTGCGACGCCGCCACCCTGCGCGCGAGCGTCGACGCCATCATGCGCTCGGGGCTGGACTACGAGTTCCGCACGACCTGCGTCCGCCCGCTGGTGTCCCCCGCGACGGTCGAGCGCATCGCACGCCTGATCCGGGGCAGCCGCCTCTATATTCTCCAGCCGTTCCGGGCCGGAGACATCCTCCGCCCCGGGTTCTGCGAGGGAGACCCCGGCTTCAGCGAGGCCGAGATGGCCGAGCTCGCCCGCCGCGCCGAACCGTGGGTCGAGTGCTGCCGTGTGCGGTGAGGGAATTTGTTGTTTGGGTGTTCGGCAACCCCCCCACCCCCCAAAAACCTCTTGTCATCCTCCGGACAATCGTGGTAAGGCCCAACGCTGTAAAGCCTGGAACGGCGCGGCTTCGTGACGCCCCAGGCCGAGCACCCCCCTGCGACACCCCCGGATAGATACAAGGAGGAAGGCATATGGACAGCGGCACCAAATTCCTGACATTCACCTCGATCCTCATGCTGGCCCTCATTCTCCAAGTAGTTCTGGCCGTCGCCGACCAGCGCGACACGCCGGAGAAGGCCGCCGTGGAGTTCGCGGAGGCCTACTACTGGCTGGACCCGTCCATGGCCGACCGGTTGTGCGCCCCCCTGGCCTCGGGCAAGGCCGCGGTCGTGGAGGGCTACCTGCGGCGGACCCGGGACGAGGCCCGCTCGCTGGGCTACGAGTTCGACTACATGAAGCAGGGGATCTTCCACGTCGAGACCCGGGTCACCCTGAAGGACGCGAGCACGGCCGAGGTCCGGCTCACGGGCGACCGGCGCCGCACCATCAACCCGGTCTACGGGCAGGTGGCGCGCTGGTTCGGGATCGGGGAGGTTCACCCGGTCCAGGAAACCCTCACCCTCGTGCGTGAGGGCGACAGCTGGAAAGTCTGCGGCACGCCCTTCCGCCTGATGGGAAGCTGACCCGGTCACGTCTATAATCGCCCGCGCGTGCCGGCTCCTGCGCCTGTCGCCCGGCACGCGCCATCCACCTGTCACACGCGTTCCCCGATCAGCCGATGTCCGACGCGCTCGCCATCTACATGCGCTGGCGCGAGCGGGCCCGCGGGATAGTCGCGCGGCACCCCGCCGCGACCTTCTACCGCCGGGAAGCCGATGCGGTCGCGGCCTCGCAGGCCCTCCTGGAGCGCGACCCCCTCGTGCGGAACATTCGCGTCCGGGTGGCGACCCGCCTGGAGGACGATTTCGGTCACGGAATGGCGCACGCGCTCAAGGTCGCGCTCGACGCCGGGGCCCTGATGCACATCGAGGCGCGCGCCGTCGAGCCGCCCGCCGCGCTGGAGCTCCGCATCCGCAGCGCCCACTGCGCCGGCCTGCTGCACGACCTGGCGCGCAAGCAGCCCGACCACGCCGAGTTGGGAGCGGTCCAGGCCGCCGACCTGCTGCGGGCCTTCCCGATCGACGCCGTCGATGTCGAGGACATCTGCGGCGCCATCCGTAACCACGAGGCCTTCAGCGACACCGTCGGGGTCGACACCCGTTCGGGGTCCCTGCTGTCCGACTGCCTCTACGATGCGGACAAGTTCCGCTGGGGGCCCGACAACTTCACCGACACCCTCTGGGCGATGGTCGCCTTCAGCCGGCCGCCCGTGGACCAGTTCCTGGCGCGCTACCCGTCGGGGATGGAGCGCCTGGCCCGCATCAAGTCCACCTTCCGCACGCCGGCGGGTCGGCGGTACGGGCCGGAGTTCATCGACCTCGGCCTGGCGGTCGGCGAGGAGCTCTACCGGGTCATCTGCCGGGAGGCGGCCGCGGGCTGACCCGGCCGGCGACGGTCCGCGATCTTGCGGTTTGACACCCCGCAGGGGGTCTCCTATAGTCGCCCGCGGTTTCCGGGGCGGATGCGTGACTTCCCACCCAAGGAGGCGGACATGATGGCAGACTGGCCCACCCCCCACTGGCCCGACGGCGTTCCGCGCGCGGTGTCCGGCTACGACCGGCCGCTGTTCTCGTTTCTGGACGCGGCGGCCGCTGAGTTCCCGAACCACGCCTACACGGTCTTCGGCGGCGCGTCGCGGACCTACGCGCAGGTCAAGGACGCGGCCGACCGGGTCGCTCACTTCCTGGCCGGCCGCGGCGTGCGCAAGGGCGACCGGGTCGCCGTTTTCCTGCCCAACCTGCCCCACTATCCGGCCGTCTTCTTCGGCATCCTCAAGGCCGGGGCCGTGGGCGTCACGTGCAACCCCCTCTACACCGCGCAGGAGCTCAACCACCAGCTCAAGGACTGCGGAGCCCGGGCGCTGTTTTGCATGGACCACCCGCGTTTCTACCCGACCACCGTCAAGTCCATCGAAGGCACCGCGGTCGAGACGGTCGTGATCTGCGGGGTCAAATCCTACCTGCCGCCGCTGAAGGGGTTCCTCGGCGCGCTGCTCGGGAAAATCCCGCGCGCCGAGCGGCACGAGGCCGGGCACCTGCAGTTCGACGAGGTCCTGCGCGCGGCCGAGCCCCGCGCGCCGCAGGTGGACATCGATCCCGCGCAGGACACGGCGCTGATCCTCTACACCGGCGGCACCACCGGGGTCCCCAAGGGGGCCTGCCTGACCCACAGCAACATCGCCTACAACCTGACCTGCATCAAGGAGTGGATCCGGCTGTCGCACGCGCCGGGCGCGCCCGAAGAGACCCAGCGCCCCGGGGCCCACACCTACCTCGGCGTGCTGCCCTGGTACCACGTGTTCGGCATGACGTGCGCCCTGCTGGCCTCGAGCGCCAGCGCCAGCCGGCTGCTGTGCGTGCCCGACCCCCGGGCCGGCACCCCGCCGTTCACCGAGGTCCTGAAGCTGGTCGAGCGCGAGCGGCCGACCCTGATGCCCGCGGTCCCCACCATCTTCATGGCCTTCACCAACCACCCCCACGTGCAGAAGTACGACCTGACCTCGCTCCTGGGCTGCTTCTCCGGCGGCGCACCCATGCCGCCCGAGGTCTGCCGCCGCTTCGAGGAGCGCACGGGCGCGGTCGTCTTCGAGGGGTACGGCCTGAGCGAGACCTCGCCGATCGTGAGCGCCAACCCCACCAACACCCGTCAGCGCCGGATCGGCACCATCGGCTTTCCCCTGCCGGGGACCGACGTCAAGATCGTGGACCTGGTCAAGGGGACGGACGAACTCCCCCGCGGCCAGGACGGCGAGGTCGCCGTCTGCGGGCCGCAGGTGATGCAACATTACTGGAAGCGGCCCGAGGAGGACGAGAAGGTCTTTCGAACGATCGCGGGGCGGCGCTACATGCTGACCGGCGACATCGGCCACATCGACGACGAGGGCTACATCCTGATCACCGACCGCAAGAAGGACATGATCCTGGTCGGCGGCTTCAACGTCTACCCGCGGGACGTGGAAGACACGCTCTTCCAGCACCCCAAGATCGCCGTGGTGGCCGTCGTGGGGGTCCCCGACGCCCACAGCGGGGAGGCCGTCAAGGCCTTCATCCAGCTCAAGCCGGGCGAAAGCGCCACGGTCGAAGAGATCCAGGCGTTCTGCAAGGAGAACATGGCCGGCTACAAGCGCCCGCGGCAGATCGAGTTCCGCGACGCCCTGCCCATGTCGAACGTGGGCAAGGTGCTGCGGCGCCTGCTGCGCAACGAGGAGCTGACCAAAGGCGGCGCTGCCGCGCCGCCTAAAGGTAGATGACGGCGTCTCGGGCCGTGGCCGGGCGTTGCAGTACCTGATCACGCGTGCGCCCGTGGACGCATGTGCCCGGAGGAAAACGTACGGGCCCGCGGCCGCTCATGCGGCCAAGGCGTACGTTGGAAAGGCGGTTCTGGAGAATCGATGGGAAACTGGTTCGCCAAACACCCTTACACCATCGCGAGCGGGATCTTCATCGGGATCCTGCTCTTCGGCTGGCGCGGACTGGGCTGGGGGGAGCGCCAGCTCGGGTTCGCGCTGCTGCTCTACTTCATGGTGACGCTCGGCGTGCGGCTGGACGAAATCTCGCGCAGCCTCGGCGGCAAGGCGGACCCCGCGGCCGGGGACCGGGAGTCCGTCGTGGCCCAGCTGCGGGAGATCCGCACGCTCCTGCAGCGCATCGAGGCCAAGCTTCCGCCCGCTAAGCCCGAGGAGTGACCCGGGCCGCCCGCAGGTACCGTCCGGCGCGACGTTCGACCCGGCCGCGGGCCATCAGGCGCTGCAGGTGCTTGGCCATGATCGCCTGCTCGCCGAACGCATAAAAGGCCGCCGGCTCGCGCGGCCGACCGTACACGATCCAGGCCTCCACGATCTCCCCCATGGTGCGCGGCACCTCCAGGAACTCGAGCAGGCGCCTCTCGCGGGTGTCGATGACCCCCAGGTAGGCGTCCCAGAGGTCGCCCGGCTCCGTCTCGAAGACCCCCTGCTCGTGACCGGTCAGGCGGACCTGCGCGGGGACTCGCCGCAGCCGCGCCACCGATTCCTCCGTCGACTCCACGCTTGCGTCGCGGTCCCCATACCAGGGGCCGAACGGGGTCAGGTCGTAGTCGCCGAGGAAGAGGACCGCAGGCTCGCGGAAGAGGAAGGACAGGTGCCCCGCGGTGTGGCCGGGGGTGTGCAGGACCTCGATCGTGACCGGGCCGCGCCGGAGCACCTCCCCATCCGCCAGAAACCCGGTCGGGGTGCGCGGCCGGAAGTGGAACTCCGTTTGCAGCCGCCCGCGCCAGTGACGGCGGAAGCTCGGCCGCTCGATGCCGTAGCCGTCCAGGAAGGCGTCCACGTCCGCCAGCATGGGGGCGTCCGGCCGGCTCATGTAGAGCGGCAGGTCGTCGAAGAGGTCGAGGTGGGCGATGTGGTCTTCGTGCCAGTGCGTGAGCCAGACCTCGGCGACCCCGTCCTCCGACCGCAGGCGCCGCAGGCGTTCGCGGTCCGCCCCCGGGTCGATCAGCAGCCCGGCGCCCTCGACGTAGACGGAGTGGCAGTGCGGGTACTTCCCCCGGTTCGGTCCCGGGAGGAAGCGGACCGGGCCGAAGCGGCGCTCGCACATCAGGCGCCCTCGGCCGTCCGCAGCCGGCGCACGGGGTTGGCGAAGCTGCAGGGCATCACGGCAGCGCACTTGCCGCAGACCTGCGTGTCCTCCGGCAGGTCGGCCAACGCGTCGAGGACGGACCGGTTCTCCAGGAGCCGGTCCCAGCAGCGCCGCCGCCGGATGCCGGCGGGCTCGAGCGCCCCCACCGGGCAGGCGGCGATGCAGCGGCCGCAACGCCTTCCGGCCTTGAGCAGGCAGGCTTCGGGGGTTTCGATCAGGGGGTGGTCTCCCAGCTCGGCCTCGGTCACGAAGCTGCCCAGGCGCCCGGCGCAGCCCGCGGGCGTGATGAGCATGCAGTGCGTCCCGAAGCGGCCGATCCCGGTCAGGTAGCCGAGGTGCTTGTGGGACCAGCGCGCGGTCAGAGTGTCCTCGCTGAAGTTGGCCGTCGCCGGGGTCAGCCCGCAGCGATAGCCCCCGGCCTCGAGCCGGCGCGCGAGCTCGGCGCTCACGGTCGCGATCAGCCGGTTGGTGTCCACGTAGGCCACGCCCCAGTCCCGGCAGGGCCGGTCGCCCGCGCGGTTGGCGCGGGGCAGCGCGTTTTGAAAGGGGATGAAGAACACCACCACGGAGCGCGCGGTCGGCAGCAGGTCGCGGGGGTGCAGGTGGTCGGGCGCCGCGATGGCGGTCAGGCGCTCGAAGCGCGCATCCACGGGGGCGGCGGCGACCAGCGGGGGCTTCCACCACCCGGCGTGCCCCAGCCGTGCCGGCTCCGCCTGCACGACCGCCTCCGCGACGCGGCGTATGACCTCGATGTCGATGGCGGCCATGGGGACCTTTCAGGAGGCAGGTTCAGCGGTTCAACGGTTCAGGACGCTTCAGCGGGTTCACGGTTCAAACGACCAGGCAGGTTCATTTTTTCCTAACACGTAACATCTGACACTTAAAACCCTTGACACCTGTCCCACACCAAACACCAAACACCAAACACCAAACACCAAACACGAAACCCCACCCCCTCTTGGCCATTCGCTTATAATGGACTACAGTAGACGGCGCAAGGGAGGGGGTGCCATGCAACGGTCGATTCTGCTCATTCTGGTGACGGTGGTCCTGACGGTCGGGTGCGCGTCCACCTTCGACTTCCGGCGCGAGGAGGTCTTCGAGGACACGGTGCGCGCCTACGGCCGGCTCATGACCTGGTCGGATTTCGGCACGGCCAGCGCCTACCTGGCGCCCGACGCGGAGGTGAAAACCGTCCCCAAAGGGGTCCGGGTGGCGAGCTACGAGTTCAAGCAGCTGGTCTTCACCCAGGACAAGCAGACGGCGGTGAACATCATCGAGATCAGCTACTACCGCGAAAGCGACATGAAGCTGAAAACCCTCATGGACCAGCAGCTCTGGGAGTTCAACGCCGCCAAGCAGACGTGGCTGCTCAAGAGCGGGTTCCCGCCGTTCTGACCCCGCACCCCGGCGCCATGAAGATCTGCTTCTACCCGGCCTTCAAGCCACTCGGTCACCGGCTGCCCTCGGGGGACCTCGTGACCGCCGGCGGGATTTTCGACTACCTCCGCCGCCGCGGCCACGAGCTGACCGTGCCGAGCGGGCTGCGCTGCCGCTGGATCTACTGGCGGCCGTGGCTGTGGCCGCTGCTCGCGCGCGACCGGCGGCGCGTCCGCCGGCGGTTCGCCGCCGGCGGCTGCGATCTCTGGTTCAGCTACCACTCCTACTACAAGGCGCCCGACCTGCTCGGGCCGGGCGCGGCCCGAGCGCTGGGCGTCCCCTACGTGCTCTTCCAGGGCATCTTCTCCACCAAGCCCCGCCGTCGCTGGGCGAGCCTGCCCGGCTACCACCTCAACCGCCGGGTCCTGCTCGCCGCGCGTCACGTCTTCACCAACAAGCGCCGCGACCTGCACAATCTCCTGCGCCTGCTGCCCGCGGAGCGCATCACCTACGTGGCCCCGGGGCTGCACCCGGAGGAGTTCGCCTTCTGCCCCGAGGCCCGCGTCGACCTGCGGGCGCAGTGGGGCGTCGGGGAGGAGCCGGTGGTGCTCTCGGTCGCCATGTTCCGGCCCGGGGTCAAGGCCGACGGGCTCGCGTGGGTGATCCGCACCTGCGGCGAGCTCGCCGGCCGCGGGCACCGCTTCACCCTGGTGATCGCCGGCGACGGCAAGGCCCGCCCCGCGCTCGAGCGGCTGGCGGCGGCCGAGGGCCCGCCGGCGGTGCGGTTTGTCGGGCAGGTGCCGCGGGGTGAGCTCTTCCGCCACTACAGCGCGGCCGATCTTTTCGTCTTCCCCGGTTTCCAGGAGGCCCTGGGGATGGTCTACCTGGAGGCCCAGTCCTGCGGGCTGCCGGTGGTCGCCTGCGACAACGCCGGGACCCCCGAGGCCATCCGCCACGGCGAGACGGGGCTGCTGGCCCCGCTGCACGACCGTGACGCTTTCCGCGACGCGGTCGGACGCCTCCTCGCGGACCCGGTCCTGCGCCAGCGCCTGGGCGCAAACGCCCGCGCCCGCATCCGCGCGGTCCACGACCTTGACCGCAACTACGCCGGCATGGAGGCCGTCCTGAGGCGCCTGGCCGCGGAGGGCCGCCGCCCGTGAGCGCCGGCCGAACGACCTTCGGAGTGATCCGCCACGCGCGGACGGTGTGGAACCGGGAGCGCCGCATCCAGGGCTGGTCGGACTCGCCGCTGACTCCGGAGGGGGAGCGGCAGGCGGAGCTCTGGGGCGCGCACCTGCAGGCGACGCCCTGGACGCTCATCCTGGCGAGCGACACCGGCCGGGCGCTGGCGACCGCGCACCTCATCAACCGCCGGCTCGACCTGCCCATCCGCCCCGAGCCCCGGCTGCGGGAGCTCGACTGGGGACGGTGGACCGGCCGCACGGTGCGGCAGCTGCTGGGGGAGGAACCCGACGTCGTGGCGGCCCAGGAACGCGCGGGTTGGGACTTCCAGCCGCCGGGCGGCGAAACCCGGCGCGCCCAGCTCGAGCGCAGCCGGCGCGCGCTGCTCGACGCGGCCGCCGAGCGGCCCGGCAGCGCGATCCTGGTCGTGACGCACGAGGGCGTGATCAAGAGCCTCGCCTATTTTCTCAAGGGCGACTCCACCCCGCCGACCGAGCGGCCCGAGCACCCTGTCTACCGGCTGTACCGGATCTCGGCCGCCGGCGGGGAGCTCGGGTTGGACGGGGTCGAAGAGCTACCGGTTGCCCCGGGGTGCTGAAGAAGGGGAATGGACCCCCGGGGAAATTCGAAGCACGAATTTCGAAATCCGAAACAAAACGAAAAGTTCAAAACGCCAGAACGAACTCAGGTGCGGTACTGTTTTAGATTTCGATATTCGAATTTCGGATTTTCTGTTTTCATTGTTTCGAATTTCGATATTCGGATTTCGGATTTCCATCCGTTCCAGGAGCATGCCGAGTGCAGACCTTGATGATCCACGACCTCAAGCGCGAGTACTTCGCGCTGCCGCTGCGCGACTATCGTCTGACCTTCGACGACGGGCTCTTTTCGCAGTACTACTACCAGCCGTTGCTGGCCGACCAGCCGGGCGGCCTCACCTTCTTCGTCGCGACCGCGTTCATCCGTCCCGGGCCGGCCCGCCCGCGCTTCGCCGGGCGCTACCTCGAGCATCTGAAAAGCGGAGTCTACTCCCGCCGGGCGTTCATCGAGGGGCGCCTGGACGACTTCATGACGGTCGACGAGGTGGGCCTTCTCGCGGATCAGCCGGGCGTGCGGATCGGGGCCCACAGCCACTTCCACGACGTCGTCCTCACCGACGTCCACCCCCGCAAACCCAAGCCGCCGAGCCCCTGGAAGACCGAGCGGTTTCGCCAGGTCCCCGAGGCGCTGCGCCGCGGCCTGAGCATCCGCTCGCGGCTGGCCTTCCAGGGGTTCGACACCGGCGACGGAGGCCTGAGCCCGCGGTCGGAGGCCCGCTGGCGGGAGTACATCCGGGAGGATACCGAGCTCTGCCTGGAGTGGTTTCGGCGGCACCTGGGCCGGGTCCCGGAGAGCTACTGCTTCCCGTTCAACGAGTACTCGCCGCCGCTGCTCGAGATCCTGCGGTCCTACGGCTTCCGGGAGTTTTTTGCGTCGCGGGCGCCGCGCGACCCGAGCCTGATCCCCCGCCTCGACATCGACCGGCTGATCGAGGAGGGCGCGGCACCCGCCGGTGGCCTCAGGTGAAGGCGGCGTCCCCGTCGCAGGGGTCCAGGTGAATCGCCCCGGCGGCGCGCGCGAGCGGGCTGTCGGGCGCGCCGGGGTGGTAGACGGTGGTGCGGGACTTCCAGCGCGTAAACCGGCGCAGGAGACCGCGAGGCGGCCAGGGCCGGGTCGACCTCGGCCGGGAAATCGATGCGCGCGGCGCGCAGCGCACGCGCCCGTCGCAACGCGACGGCGCACGCCGCCGCCGCGTCCGCCGCCGGCAGGAAGAGGTCGAGCAGCTTGACGCGGCCCGCGCCCTTGTTTTGGCCGGCCGAGAGGACGACGGCCGCCGGCAGGCCGCCACCGGCCGTCTCCCAGGCCTCGAGGCGGAACCGGTCGCGCGCGTGGGAGAAGTGATACGGTCGGGCCAGCGCGGGGGCCTCCGCGCGCGACACGACCCAGGGGTGGGCGAGCATCCAGTCGACGACCTGCGCGTCCCGCAGGAAGCGCGGGAGGTCGGCCGGCCGGCGCTCGGCCCCTGCCGGGATGCGGGGCACGGGCCGGAAACCCGTCGCCGGTCGGCCGGCGCAGAGGACCGACAGCGCCAGGCCGTGGACCGCGCGGGGCAGGTGTTCGATCGAAAACCGACGCAGACGCAGCTCGCCCAGGGTCGCGAACCCCGCGGAACGGTAGGCCGCGTCCGCGGCGCGCGCGGGACCGACGGCTGCCAGGTCCAGCCCCAGGCCGAGGGCCTCCTGGATCAGGCGCCGGGCGACCCCCCGGCCGCGGCACTCGGGCGCCACGAACAGGGTGATGAGCCAGTGGACCGGGGACGCCCCCGCGGCGCTCAGCAGTCGTCCCGGCAGCAGGCCCTGGTACCCGACGCAGCGGCCCCCCTGCAGCGCGACGAGCAGGGCGACGTCCTCGGGGGAGGCGCACGGGTTGCGGGCCATGGAGGCGGCCCGCAGACCGGTCAGCGGGGCCACCTCCGCGAACGACTGGTCCGCGGCCGCCTCGGCCGCGAACGAGAGAAGCTCGCGGACGCGGACCCGTTCGATGCGAAGCGATGGCGTGTGCACGGTGATGCCCTTGCCCCCTCTGGGTCGACCGGGGAGAACGTGACAGGGTCGATGGTCGACGTCATAGCACGAGCCGCCGACGCACGGAACCGCTTTCGGAAGGGGTCGCATGAACATCGTCGTCTACTGCCAGCACGTGCTCGGGGTGGGGCACTTCTTCCGCACCCTCGAGATCTGCCGCGCCCTCGACCGGCACCGGGTCCGCCTGATCAGTGGCGGCCCGCCCCTGGAGGCGCACCTGCCCCCCCACGTCGCCGAGGTCCGCCTGCCGGCCCTGCACATGGACCCCGAGTTCAAGGCGCTGCGCGCCGAACCCGGGTCGGATGCCGAAACGGTCCTGCGGGAGCGCCGCGACCGGCTGCTGGCCCTGCTGGCGGCCGAGCCGGCCGACCTCTTCATCGTCGAGCTCTACCCCTTCGGGCGCAAGGCGTTCCGAGCGGAGATCGACCCCCTGCTCGAGGCCATGCGCGCGGGGCGGCTCCCGCCCTGCGGTGTGGTCTGCAGCGTGCGGGACATCCTGGTCGAAAAGGGGGACCCGCGGGCGTACGAGAGCCGGGTCGTGTCCACGCTCAGCCGGTTCTTCGACGCCGTGCTGATCCACGCGGACCCGGCCTTCGTGCGCCTCCAGGAGACCTTCGGCCGCGTGGCGGAGATCGACGTCCCCCTGGTCTACACCGGCTTCGTCACGCCGGCCCCGTCCCCGGGCGCGCGGCAACGCGTGCGCGCCGAGCTCGGGGTGGGGCCGGGCGAGCGGCTGGTGGTGGCGAGCGCCGGGGGCGGCAGTGTGGGGATGCCGCTGCTCGAGGCCGCCGTGCGCGCCTTCGAGCAGCCCGGGATTCCGCCGGGGGCCCGCCTGCTGGTCTTCACCGGGCCGTTCCTGCCCGAACCGGAGTTCGGGCGGCTGCGCGCGCTCGCGGGCGCCCGCGCGCAGGTCGAGCGGTTCAGCTCCGATTTCCTGTCGCTGCTGGCCGCGGCCGACCTGTCGATCAGCATGGCGGGCTACAACACCACGATGAATCTGCTGGCGGCCCGGGTGCCCGCGCTGGTGTGGCCCTTCGCTCAGAACCGCGAGCAGCGCATGCGCTCGGAACGCCTGGCCGCACGGGGCGCGCTGCGCGTCCTCGCGGATGCCGATCTCGACCCGGCGCGGCTGGCGGGGCTCGTCGGCGGGCAGCTGCCCGCCCCGCGCCCGCCCGCGGGCCTCGTCGATCTTGGCGGGGCTGCGGCCGTCGCAGCGTGGGTGGACGGCTGGCGGCCCGAGCGCGCACGCACCCGCCGCCCCGCCTGAGACGGCCCACCGGGGCCCGGCCCGACGCTGTTTACATCGGTATAGGCCTGTGTTATCCATATCTTCCATGACTTCGAGCAGTTGCCGATCACGAGTTCCGGCGCGACCCCGTGCGGGCGGTGACCGATGACGAAACGGATGTTTGCCGATTCCGACGGCCAGCACGCCGGGGTGGAGCGGCAGGTGGTGCTGCCGTTCGCGAAGTCGGTCGAGATCGCCTACCGCAGCATCCGGGTGCGCTTCTTCCGATCTCTGATCACGATCCTCAGCCTCGTGCTCGCGGTGTCGTTCCTGAGTTTCACCGACGTGAGCAACGATATCGCCAACGGCATGCTGGCCAGCCGCGTCCCCGAGTGGCGGCAGGACCTGGTCCGTGCCGGGTACGACGTGGCGCCGCAGACCGTGAACGTGGCCGGCAGCCCCAAGCAGCGCTGGATCATCTTCCTGTCGCTGCTGGTCTGCACGGTCGGCATCGTGAACGCCCAGCTCATGGCGGTCACCGAGCGCTTCCGCGAGATCGGCACCATGAAGTGCCTGGGCGCACTCGACCGGTTCGTCCTGCGGCTGTTCATCCTCGAGGCGGGGATGCAGGGGGCGGCCGGCGCGGCCGCGGGCGCGCTCTCCGGGGGCTCCGTGGCCCTGCTCGGGGGCTGGGCGCGCTTCGGGGGCGCGGCGGTCGCGGCGGTCCCGGCCGGGGACGTGCTGCGGTCTCTCGCCGTCGCCACCGCGGTCGGCATCGGGCTCAGCCTGGCGGGGGTGTTGTACCCGGCGTGGGTCGCGTCGCGCATGCAGCCGGTGGAGGCGATGCGGGTAGAACAATAGGAACTGGAAGCCGTGTTACGTCGCTCGGTGTTAAGCGGCGACCATCGGCGCTCGCGCGCCGCCGCTGTCGGCAAGACTGTCCGGTCGTTGCCGGAGAGGCGTTCACGCACTCGTTCACGCGGCTTGCGAAGCCGCTCTCACGGGCTTCGGGCGATGTCATCTTGGGCAGGGCAGAGTCATCAGATGGGCGCAATGCGGTATCGACTGATTTGAATGTTCAAATCTCAAATCTGAAATTGGTTTCTCGCCATGCCTGAATCCGGCAACATCGTGCGGGTGTCCAACGTCACCAAGAGCTTCAAGCTGGGCAAGGTCGAGGTCCAGGCCCTGAAGGGGATCGACCTCAAGATCGCCCGCGGCGAGTACATCTCGATCATGGGGCCCTCCGGCTCGGGCAAGAGCACCCTGTTCAACATGATCGGGGGCCTGGACAAACCCACCACCGGCAAGGTCTTCATCGACGAGGTCGACATCGCTCAGCTCGACGCCTACGAGCTGGCCTGGCTGCGGTGCCGCAAGATCGGCTACATCTTCCAGACCTTCAACATCATCCAGGTCATGACCGCGCTCGAGAACGTGACGCTGCCGATGATCTTCGCGGGCATGCCCAACGACACCGCCGTCCTGAAGGGCATGGGGCTGCTCGAGCAGGTCGGCCTGGGGGAGCGCCACAGCCACAAGCCCTTCGAGCTCTCGGGCGGGCAGCAGCAGCGGGTCGCCATCGCCCGGGCGCTCGCCAACGACCCCGCCATCATCCTGGCCGACGAGCCCACCGGCAACCTGGACCTGACGACCGGCGAGGACATCATCACGCTGCTCAAGCGCCTCAGCCGCGAGCGCCAGGTCACCGTCATCTCCGCCACCCACGACATCAAGATGCTGAACGTCTCCGACCGGGTCGTCTGGATCCGCGACGGCCGCATCGACAAGATCGAGGCGCGCGACGAGCTGTCGATTTCGGTCGGGCAGATCGAGGTCCGGGAGTGAGGACCCGGGCGGCCAGGCCGTATCGGCCGCTATCGGCGCGCGGCCGCCGCCGTCTCCCGGCGGCGATGCTGGCCGTCTGTCTGATCCTCGGGGCGTCGTGCCGGCCGGCCGCCGCAGACCCCGCGCCGGCGGCCGCCTTCGCCGAGGCGATCGGCGCGTTGGCCTCCCATGGCGACCGCAGCACCGGCACCGCCGGCAACAGCCGGGCGGCCGACGCCATCCGCACGGCGCTCGAGGGGCTCTTCCCGGGAGCCGTGGCGACCCAGGCGTTCACGGTGCCGGTCATCCGTCCGGGCGACAGCGTGCTCAGCGTCCCGGGCCGGGCCGGGAATCTCCCGCTGCGGGCGCTGGCCGGCAACGCCGTCACCCCGCCGGCCGCGCCCCCGCCGGGGTTGAACGGCCCGCTCCTCTACGTCGGCAACGGCGAGCTCGGGCAGCTGAACGGCAAGCCCATCGAGGGGGCGATCCTGCTGATGGAGCTCGATTCGGGCGCCGGCTGGCTGCGCGCGGCCGACTTCGGGGCGAACGCGCTCATCTACGTGGACCGCGGCGCACTCCCCGCGGTTCCTGTTCGAGGACAAATTCGAGCTCTCGCCCTTGGGCTTCCCGCGGTTCTGGGCGAGCGCCGAGGACCTCGCCCGCGCGTTCGGGGACTTCGCCGCGACTCCCGGCGGGCTCGTGGCCGAGGCGGTCAGCCTCCGGGCCGACGCCGCCTGGGAGAACGCCGTCTCCGAGAACATCGTCTGCCTCATCCCGGGATCCTCGGCCGAGCGGCGCAAGGAAATTCTCCTGGTGGAGGCTTTCTACGACAGCACCGCGCGAGTGGCCGGGCTCTCCCCCGGAGCGGACGAGGCGATCGGCGCCGCGACGCTGCTGCAGCTGGCCCGCGGGTTCAAGGAGCGTCCGCCGGAGCGCACCGTGCTGCTCGTAGCCACCTCGGGGCACGCCCAGACGTTGGCCGGGCTGCGCGAGCTGGTGTGGGCCCTCACCGCGCGCTCCAAGGACCTGCGCGACGCGCGCACCGACCTGCGGCGCGCCGTCCAGCGCGCGCGGGCGGCAGCGCAGGCCCTCGCGGAAGCGCGCTTCGACGGCGGCCCGCCCCGGCCGGCGGCCCTCGCGCCGGCCGGGGGCGCCGCGGACGGGGAGGGCGGCCCGCCGGAGGACCCGGCCGCCCTGCTGCGGGAGGCGCTGGAGGAGCAGCTCAAGACCGAGGCCGACCTCGTTTCGCGGCAGCTGATGCAGCTGCGGCTGGCCGGGCACGGCCGGGACCCGCGCCGCATCCAGGCGCTCGGCGCCGAGCGCGAGCAGCTGCGGCGGCTGAGCTGGCGCAGCTCCTACGACGGGATGTCGGCGGCCGAACAGGCGCTGATGGCCCAGGTGGCCGCGCGCGCGCGCGACGGCCAGCAGCTGCTTCTCGCCGACCTGCGCCAGCAGCTGCGCCTGCTCGAAAGCGCCGTGCGCCTGCGCGGCAGCGTCCAGGAGGCCGAGATCGTCGCGGCGCTCTCGCTGCACCTGTCCAGCCACGGCGACGGGTTCGGGGCCTTCAACTACGGCTGGCTCTACCCGCTGCGTCCGCGCATCAACCGCGTGCCGGCCTACGCCGTGCTCGAGGACGCCCTGCAGCAGGCCGCGCCCGGGGCCGAGCAAGCGGCCGGCGCCGCCCGGATGTTCAAGGACACCCTGCGGCCCAGCCAGACCCGGTCCTGGCAGTCGTACTTCCCGGACAAGCCGGCCTTGGGCGGCGAGGTCTTCGCGCTGGCGGGGATCCACGGCGTCACCCTGGCGACCACCGGCGATGCCCGGCCCGCTTGGGGAACGCCGGCCGACACCCCGGAGCGGGTCGACCTCGCCTTCGCCGCGCGCCAGGCTCAGGTCGTCTGCGGCATGATCGAGGAACTGTCCCGGACCGCGCGCCTGCGCAGCCCCGAGGCGCCGCGCAACGGGTTTTCCACCGTCAGCGGGCGGGCCAAGTTTCTGCGCCAGGGCGAGCTGTTCGCCGACAAGCCCGCGCCGGGGACCGTCCTGCTCGGCTACCAGGGGCAGTCGCGCTTCTACAGCATGGTGGACTCGCGGGGGCGCTTCAGCGTCAAGGGGGTGGCCGACAAGACCCACAGCTTCTACAAGGTGGTGCTCGAAGGCTACCGGTTCGACCCGCAGACGGGGGAGGCGGTCTGGGTCATCGACAAGAAGCTCACCGCCAAGGACGCCTACCGCGTGCGCATGAACCGCCGCCTGATGGAGAGCGACCTGGTCATGTTCGCCGGCAAGGGGACCACCGCCTTCGGCCTGCTCGAGCCGCGGACCTTCCGCCACCTGACCAAGGCCGACGTCCTGGACGGGCGCCGCGAGGCCGAGCCCTCGCACTGGTTCATGAGCCGGCTGGACACCTGGGCGTCCACGATCGGCACCTTCTTCGTCGAGCCGGGCACCCCGCTCAAGCTGACCCTTTCCGACACGGTGCTGCGCCGCAAGCTGGTGCTGATCAACGCGAGCGACCGCTCGCCGACCGGGGTCGGCTTCGAGGTGGAGGACCATCCCCGGCTGCACCGCACCCAGTACCGCGTCGCGCGCGACATGTGGACGCTCTTGCGGCCGCGCATCGCCAACCTCGAGCGCCACGGCATCGTCAACGAGCACATCCGGCAGCTCCAGGAGGAGGGCACGGCCGCGGTGCTGGCGGCCGAGGCGGCCTGGTCGGCCGCAGCCTACGACCGCTTCGCGGAGGCGAGCGCGCGCGCCTGGGCGCTCGCCATCCGGGTCTACGACGACGTGGAAAAGACCCAGAAGGATGTCCTCTACGGCGTCCTCTTCTACATCGCGCTGTTCGTGCCGTTCGCCTTCTGCCTGGAGCGGCTCCTCTTCGCCTATGCCAACGTCTACAAACGGCTGATCGCGCTGGGCGCCATCCTGCTGCTGCTGGTGGCGGTCATCTACCAGGTGCACCCGGCCTTTCAGCTGGCCTACAGCCCGATGGTGGTGATCCTCGCCTTCCTGATCATGGGGCTGTCGCTGATCGTGACGCTGATCATCTTTTTCCGCTTCGAGCACGAGATGGCCCGGCTGCAGTCCCGGGCGCGCGTCGCCTCGGCCGGGGAGATCGGCCGCTGGAAAGCGTTCGTGGCGGCGTTCCTGCTGGGGGTGAGCAACCTGAGACGCCGGCGCGTGCGCACCGCGCTCACCTGCGTCACCCTGGTGCTGCTCACCTTCACGATCATGAGCTTCACCTCGGTCAAGTCGTTGCGGCGGCACGCGCGAATCCTCTACAGCCCGGGGGCGACCTTCCAGGGGTTTCTCCTGAAGAACGTGAGCTGGGGCGAGCTGCCCGTCGAGGCGTTCGGCTCCGTATCCGCGTTTTTCGCGGACAAGGGGCTGACGGCCCCGCGGGCCTGGCTGGAGGAGGACGACGTCACCCGCACGAGCGTCATCCCGCTGCGGGCCAACGGGCGGAGCATCGACGCGCTCGGGATGATGGGGCTGTCCCACGCCGAGCCGGAGGTTTCGGGCCTGGGCGACGTGCTGACGGCCGGTCGCTGGTTCACCGCCCAGGACCGCCGGGCCGTGCTGATCTCCGAGCGGCTGGCCGAGAGCCTCGGGCTGGACCCCCGGCATTGCGCGGGGCAGACCGTCTCGCTCTGGGGGATGGACTTCGAAGTGACCGGCGTGTTCTCGGGCCGCAGTCTGCAGGCGCGCACCGACCTGGACGGCGAGCCCCTGACGCCGGTGACCTTCCCGCGCGAGGCGTCGACGGAGCTGTCCGAGGAGGAGACCGAATCGCTCGAGTCCGGCGACGACGTGCGCGAGTACCAGAGCCGCTACCAGCACACCCCGGCCGACCTCACCGTGATCGTCCCCTACCCGACGCTCATGGCCGCGGGCGGGAGCCTGAAGGCCATCGCCGTGCGCGTGGACTCCCCCGAGGTCGTCGCCACGGCCCGGGAGACGGTGGACCGCTTCGGGCTGTCGCTGTTCAGCGGCGAGCCGGAGGGGACCTTCCTCTACCACGCGAGCGACACGATGAGCTACAGCGGGGTGCCCAACATCATCATCCCGCTCGCCATCTCGGTGTTCATCGTGCTCAACACCATGATCGGCAGCGTGTACGAGCGCAAGCGCGAGATCGCCGTCTACACGTCGGTCGGCCTGGCCCCGTCCCACGTCTCGTTCCTGTTCATCGCCGAGGCGCTGGCCTTCGCCGTGCTGAGCGTCGTGTTCGGTTACCTGCTCGCGCAGACCACCGCGTGGCTGTTCGCCGGGACGAGCGTCTGGGCGGGGATCACGGTGAACTACTCGTCCATGGGCGGGGTGGCGGCCATGCTGCTCGTCATGGCCGTGGTGCTGCTCTCCGCCATCTACCCCTCGCGGGTGGCCGGGCAGATCGCCATCCCGGACGTGAACCGCTCCTGGACGCTGCCGCCCGCCAGCGGCAACACCCTCGCGCTGGTGTTCCCGTTCCTGATGACCTACCGGGAACACCGCAGCGTCGGGGGCTTCCTCTACGATTTCTTCGAGGGGCACTTCGACGTCTCCCACGGGCGGTTCTCGACCTCGCACATCGACATCGCGTTCGCCTGCGACATCGCGCCCGACCCCGCGGCCGCCGAGGGCTGCGCGGAGGGGCGCTGCGAGGTGGACGAGTGTCTGCGCCTGGTCTGCCGGGTGTGGCTCGCCCCCTTCGATTTCGGGATCATGCAGCAGGCGGAGCTGCGCTTCACGCCATCCCGCACCGAGCCGGGGTTCGTCGAGATCCAGGTGACCCTGACCCGGGAGTCGGGCGAATCCCACACCTGGCGTCGGATCAACAAGGGGTTCCTGCACTCGATCCGGCGCCAGTTGCTGATCTGGCGCTCCCTGGACGACGCGGCCAAGGCCCACTTCGAGGAGCGCCTGGCGCAGGCCGTGGCCGCTCCCGTCAGCGCGCCGGCCGGCCGCGACCGGCACGGCGTCGCGGAACAGGCGGTCCCATGCCCATGACCCCGCGGACATCCGCCGGGCGCCCGGACCTGGCGCCGGCCGCGGCCGACCCCGGCCGGGGGGACCGCGTCCGGCTGCGGGCGATCGTGCTCGGCGCCGCGTTCGCCCTGGTCGTCTGCGTGCTGACGCCCTTCAACAACGCCTACCTGCAGGGGACCCCCCTCGGCGGCGGCCAGTTCCCGCTCGCGCCCTTCTACATCCTGGTCTGGCTGATGCTGGCGACGGCCGGGCTGCGGGCGCTCATGCGGGGGCGCGGCCTGCTGACCGGCCGGGAGCTGCTGGTCATGTGGTGCCTGATGGTGCTGCTCTCCGGGATCGCCTGGACGGGCCTGGCCCGCACGTTCTTCATCAACCTGACCGCCCCCTTCTACTTCGCCACGGTCGAAAACCGCTGGACGCAGGTGCTGGTGCCCCGCCTGCCCGAGGGCTGGTACCCGGCGGGCGCCGAGGCGGTCGACCTCTTCTACAACGGGATCGCGGGTGCGCGGCAGATGGGGTGGGCGGAGGTGCTGCGGGCCGTCCCGTGGGGGGCCTGGGCGGGGCCCCTGCTGCACTGGACCGGGTTCATCCTGCTCTGCTACGCGATCATGGTCTGCGTCGTGAGCCTGCTCAGTCGCCAGCCGCTCTACAACGAGCGCATGAACTTCCCCCTGCTGCGGGTCCCGATCATGCTGCAGGAGGCCTTCGACGAGAACCGGATCGGCCGCTTCTTTCTCGACCGGTGGCTGATCGCGGGGCTGCTGGTGCCGGTCTGCCTGCACCTGCTGAACGGGCTGAGCTTCTACAACCCCTCCATCCCCTCGATCCCCACCCTGATCCTGGCGGGGAAGTTTTTCCCGAAGGCCGGGCTCTTTTCGGGCTTTTTCAAACTGAAGATCTGCATCTACCCGGCCTTCATCGGGTTCGCCTTCCTGACGGCCCGGCAGATCTCCTTCTCCCTGTGGGTCTTCTTCCTGGCGGGGTGCCTGCTGATCGGGCTGCTGAACGTGCTGGGGGTCAACATTCCCGCGGCGGCGCTCGGCACCACCTTCAGCGCGACCCTCTCGCGGCCGGAGGAGACCCAGTCGATCGGGGCCTATATCGTCTTCTTCGTCTTTCTCGCCTGGCTCGCCCGCTTTCACTTCAAGGACACCCTCCTGAAAGCCATCGGCCGGCGGCGGGAGGAGGACTCGGCCACCGAGTGGATCACCAGCCGCCCGGCCTTCTGGGGCCTGGTCGTCGGCTGCGCGGCGCTGGTGGCCTGGTGCCACCACTACGGGCTCCCGGTCGGGGCCGCGCTCGTGGTGCTGTCGGCCTTCTTCCTGTTCACCCTGGTCGCCGTGCGGGTCATCTGCCAGGGCGGGATCACCTACTTCACGCTCACGACGGCCCCGCTCGACGCGGTCACCGCCTTCTTCGGGTCGCGGTTCCTGACCCAGACCGGCCTGGTGGTCGCGGCGGTGGCCCAGAAGGTGCTTTTCCTCGACCTGCGGGAGTCGCTGATGCCGGCCCTGCTGCACACCCGCAAGGTGACCGACGGGGTGCGCAACAACCGCTGGGTGGCGCTCGGCCTGATGCTGACCCTGGCCCTCGGGGTGCTCGCCTCCTTTGCGGCCATGCTGGCCGTCTGCTACAAGTTCGGCGTGCGCGAGCTGCAGATGGACTGGGCGACGCGCACGACGGTCGGCGTCTACGACACGGTCTTCAGCCTGATCGAGACCCCGGCCGAACCCAACCGCTGGGTCCTGCAGTTCATCGCGCTCGGCGCCGTGGTCATGCTGGCGCTGGTCGTCGGGTACCACCGGTTCTACTGGTGGCCGATTCACCCGATCGGCTACCTCACGGCCTACAGCTCGGCCATGTGGACGCTGTGGTTCAGCTTCCTCGTCGGCTGGCTCTGCAACGCGCTCTGCATGCGCTACGGCGGGACGGCGCTCTATACGAAGCTGCGGATGTTCTTCGTCGGCCTGATCATCGGCGACTTCTTCATGGCCGGCTCGTGGGCGATCTACGGGCTGTTCAGCTATGCGAGCTATATGGTGTTACCGGATTGAAGACCGGATGTTCGAGACCGTCGATGCGGGATGCTCGATGCAGGATACAGGATGCAGGATACAAGGAGATCGTTCGTCCGTGGACCCATTGGCCCGTAGGGGAAATGCGCGTTCGCTCCGGCCCGCGGCCTGGTGGTCGCAGTTTACCCTCGACCCCTCGACCCCTTGACCCCTCGACCCCTGTTCCCATGAAAGAAGACAAAGAGCTCCAAGAATACCGCGACCTGCTGACCGCGCCCACCCAGTTCGAGGAAGGCTTCGACTGGAAGACGGTCGTCGGGGCGATCTTCATCGGCTTTCTGATGATGCCCGGCAGCATGTACCTGCAGCTGGTGATCGGCACCGGCATCGGGCCGGCCGCGCGCTGGGTCACCATCATCCTCTTCGCCGAGCTGGCCAAGCGCGCCTACAGCGACCTCAAGCAGCAGGAAATCTTCCTCCTCTACTACATGGCCGGGGCTGCGCTGCACACCCCCTTTCAGGGGATGCTCTGGAACCAGTACCTGGTTCAGTCCGACGCGGCGCGCATGCTGGGGCTGACCGATTTCATCCCCGCCTGGGTCGCCCCCCCGCTCGGCTCCGAGGCGCTGGTCGAACGCAGCCTCTTCCACCGCGACTGGCTCGTCCCCATCCTGCTGCTGATCGGCACGCAGATCATCACCCGCGTCGACCAGTTCGGGCTCGGGTACGCCCTCTACCGCATCACCTCCGACGTGGAGAAGCTGCCCTTCCCGATGGCGCCGGTGGCCGCGCTGGGCACCATGGCGCTGGCCGAATCGACCGAGGAGCGCGAGCGCGGGTGGAAGTGGCGGGTCTTCTCGATCGGCGGCATGATCGGGCTGCTGTTCGGCGGCGTGTACGTCCTGCTGCCGGCGCTCTCCGGGCTGGTGCTGATCGAACCGATCCGGCTGATCCCCATCCCCTGGATCGAGCTGACCCTGCAGACCGAGGACTGGCTGCCGGCGGTCGCCACCGGGCTCCAGCTCGACCTCGGCCTGGTCTTCGTGGGCATGGTGCTGCCGTTCTGGGCCGTCATGGGCGGGCTGGCGGGGCTCGCGGTCACCGTGGCGGTCAACCCCGTCCTGCACCACTACGGCATTCTCAGCCGCTGGCACCCGGGCATGCGCACGGTCGAGACCCTGTTCGCCAACAGCTTCGACTTCTACCTCAGCTTCGGCATCGGGCTGGGCCTGGCCATCGGCCTGATCGGGGTGTGGCACGTCGTGCGCTCCTTCGGCCGCATGGGTGCCTCCACGCGCGGCAACCTGCGAGACCTCTTCCGGCCGCCGCCCGGCCGGGGCGACATCAACTTCTGGCTGTCGATCGGCATCTACGTCGCCTCCACGAGCGCCTACGTCCTGCTCTGCGCCTGGCTCGTGCCGTCCTTCCCGGTGGTGTTCTTCCTCCTCTACGGGTTCGTCTACACGCCCCTGATCTCCTACATCACGGCGCGCATGGAGGGCATCGCCGGCCAGTTCGTGAGCCTGCCGCTGGTGCGGGAGGCGAGCTTCATCGCCGGTGCGAAGTACTTCGGCTATCACGGGATCGAGATCTGGTACGCCCCCATCCCGATTCACAACTACGGCGGCGCGACGGTGGGCTTCCGGGAGATCGAGCTGACCGGCACCAGCATCCGCGGCATCATCAAGTCGGAGATCGTCGTCTTTCCGGTCGTGATGGTGGCCAGCCTGCTCTTCTCCCAGTTCATCTGGCGGCTGGCGCCGATCCCTTCGAGCGCCTACCCGTACGCCCAGGAGCTCTGGCACCTGCAGGCCCTGAATTCCCTCTTGATGCAGACCTCGACGCTCGAGGGCAACTCGCTCTTCTTCCAGGCCCTCAACTGGATCCACGTCGGCGCGGGTACGGCCCTCGGGGTCGGGTGCTTACGCCATGCTGACGATTCTCGGGCTCCCGGTCATGCTGGTGTACGGGCTGGTGCGGGGCCTCGGCCAGAGCGCGCCGCACGGGTTGATCCTGGAGGTCGCGGGCGCGCTGCTCGGGCGCTTCTTCTTCCTGCGGCGGTACGGGGCCATGTGGCGCCAGTACTCGCCCGTGCTCCTGGCCGGGTTCTCCTGCGGCATGGGGCTGAGCGGCATGTTCGCCATGGGGGTCACGCTGATCCTCAAGTCGCTGGCGAGGCTGCCGTACTGAGAAAGGGTTCGAGGATTCAAGGGGTCGGGGGTCAAGGGAGAAAGCGGCCCAAGGCAACGGTTGCGTTTCTTCCCACTCGAACCCTTGGCCCCTGGACCCCTTGAACCCTGCGCCCCTTCCCCGGTTGCTTTCCCCCGCCCTGCGCCTTAAAATGGCCCCAGCACGCGCGACGCCCCGCGGCGTCGGCGACCGGGAGGGGAAGACATGCGCTATCGGATTCTTCTGGCAATCGCGGCGGCAGCCGTGCTGTGGGCCGCGCCGGCCGGGGCGGCCGAGGCGCCGCGCTCGATCGCGGGCTTCACCCTGGGGCAGCCCATCGAGGATGCGGCCGACCGCGTCCTCATGCAGACCGCCCTGCCGGTCCGCTACATGGAAAGCCTGCGCGAGGTGGAAATCCGGCCGGCCGAAGGCTTCAAGAGCGGGCTGATCGCCTACACCACCTGCCTCCGGCCCGAGATCATCGTGCGCATCAAACTCAAGTACGCCGACGGCAGCCGGGCTTTCTACGACGACCTCCTCAAGCGGTACAAGGCGCGCCTCGGCAACCCCGACGAGTACCGGGGGGACCCGTTCGGCGTCTTCGTGAGCTGGAAGTGGTCCTTTGTCGACCCCAGCGGCGACCGCGTCAGCCTCACCCTGCAGCACAACCAGGAGGACGAGGACGAGAAGCTCGGCAACGCCGTCAAGCTCACCCTGGTCAACCGACTGGAGCAGGACGCCGCGTGCGCGCGGCAGCAGCCGGACCCGCGCCGCGATCTCGCGCGCGGCCGGGCGGCCCCGGGCGCCGGGACCCTGAGCTGGGATCACCTCATCCCGAAACGATGACCCCCGACCGTGACCCGACCCGAAGATAAAGCGGTGGCCTGGGGCGGCATCGAGATGGCCGTGCCGTCGGCATGGGAGCCCCGCCGCGTCACGCCGGACCATCTCGTTTTCGAGTCCGGAGGCGCTCCGGCCATGGAGATCAAGTGGGGCGCCGGCGGCGGCCGGCCGCTGAAGCGGCTGGCGCGCGGGGTGCGGCGCGAGGGCGGTGTCTACCGCGAGACCCCGCTGCCGCCCGAATGGCAGCTCGCGCTGCCGGGCCGAGAGGGATCGGCCTTCGCGTGGGAGGCCGGCGGGCGGCGTGCCGTCGGCGCGTGCGTGCGTTGCCGCGAGTGCGGCACGGTCGAGCCTGGTTCAATTCTTCGAGCGGGGGGACGCCGAGGGGGGGCGGCGGGCGCTGCGCGTGCTGTCCTCGCTGGCGGACCACCGCCGCGGTCATCGCACCCGCTGGCGTCTGTTCGACATCTCCGCCGACCTTCCGCGCGACTTCCGGCTTGCGGCCAGCCGCTTCCAGCCGGGGCGCTTCGAGCTCTGCTTCAGCCGGACGCGCCGGGCGCTCACGCTGTGGCGCTGGGCGCCGGCGGCCGCGCTGCTGCAGGGCCGGACCTTGTCGGAGTTCGCCGGGACGGCCGCCGGGGCGGCGGGGCTGCGGTTCGAGCCGGCCACGGTCAACGGGTTCGCCGGGGTGGCCGCAACCCGGGCCCCGGCCGGAATCATGGGCCGGCTCGCCGCCCGGATCGGCCTCTCCCGCCCGTGCGCCGTGCGGGTCTGGCACCTGCCGGCCTGCAACCGGATCCTCGCGGTGCAGCTCCAGGGGCCCGCACAGGGGCTCGATGCGGAACTCGACGCAATCTGCAGGGACTATGGGGTGGATGAGCCGATCACCGTCTGCGCCGCCGCCGACCGACCGTGAGGAGGCGCTCGGCCGCACGCCGGTCAAGTACCGGCACCTGCGGGAGGAGCGCGCCGCCGCCGGCGAGGTGGTGATCCTTTACCCCGTCACGGCGCGACCCTGGATCGCGGCGCTCGCGCGCTGGCTGGGGGCCGGAGCCGCGGCACCGCGGACGGGCCGACTCCAGCTCGACGCCATGGGCTCTGAGGTGTGGGGGATGCTGGACGGCCGCTCCTCGCTGCGCGAGATCGCGGATCGGTTCGCCGGGCGGCATCGGGTGGGGGCGACGGAGGCGCAAACGGCCGTGGCCCAGTTCGTGCGGGAGTTGGGCCGGCGCGGCCTGGTGGCCCTGCGGTGACACCGGCCGCGCGCCGCCGCGCGGGGGGTCACGCGAACGATCGTATGGCGTCGTCCAGGGTGGGGACAATCGGCAGGAAGGAGTCGAAGCCGGCGATCTCGAACACCTCTTTGACGTAGTCCTGCATCGAGCAGAGCAGGATGCGGCCGTCCTCGCGCTTCAGGGCCTTGGTCGCCTTCAAGATGACGCGCAGCCCGGCGCTCGAGATGTAGTCGAGGTCCTTGAAGTCGATGACCACGTTGCGGCTCCCGTCGGTGATGGCGTCGAACAGTCGTTTTTCGAACGCCTGCGACGTGTTGGAGTCCAGCCGGCCCTGGAGCTTGAAGGTGTTGACCGTCCCTTTTTTTTCCTCGATGATCTCCATAGATCCTCCTGCTTGAACCGGGCGGCCCCGGGGGCGCTCAGGTTTTTTCGACCGTTTTCTTGAGGGTCAGGATGTTCTTGCCGCCGCAGCGGCGGTAGCTGATTTCGTCCACGAGGTTCTTGACCAGGTGGATCCCCAGCCCGCCGATCTTGCACGACTCGACATTGTCGGGGACGTGCGCGGTGAGGCGTTCGACCGGGTTGAACGGGACCCCGTCGTCCTCGACCACGAGCGTCAGCCGGTCGCTGTCGGCCGAAACGCACACCCGCACGGCGTGCTCGGCCTGGTCGGTGAAGCCATAGGAGATGATGTTCGTGAAAATCTCGTCCATGGCGAGGTTGATCTCGAAGATCGAACGCCGCGACAGCTTCAGCGTCTCCCCGATGCGCTCCAGCTGTTCGCACAGCGTCGAGAGCTCGGACGAGCGGTTCGTCAGCTCAAACGCGAAGCAGGTCTGATCCGCCATGCCCTCTGCGCCCTTTCGGGGTCGGCTGCCTGTCACAGCAGGCTCACCCCGAGGTTCGGCCGGCAGCCGCTGCACTCGGGGTTGAGTGTCTCGAGGAAAAGCCGCTCCCACTCGTTCACGGCGGCCACGACCGCCTTGAACAGCCGCGGCATCTGTTCCGGGAACTGCTGTATGGTCTTGGAGAACTTCTCGCGGCTGAGCACGATGCTGACCGTTTCGTCCACGGCCTCGAGCGAGTAGAGACGGGTGGTCGGGCCGAGCAGCGTCAACCCGCCGATGAACTGCCCCGGCCCGACGATCCGCAGCGTGTGGGGGGTCTCGCCCGCCTGAAGCTCGAGTCGGGCGCGGCCCGAAATGATGCAGAAGGCGTTGCCGTCGTCCTCCCCCTGGCGGAACAGGGAATCCCCGGGCTTGTATTTTTCCCGCGTGCAAAGATAAGCGAAAACCTTGAGCACTTCAAGGGGAAGGCCCGCGAAAAAATAGGTCTGGCGCAGCAGGTTCAGATTGTCCTGGTATTCGCAAGGAGGGTTCAGGCTATTTTCTTCCGACGAGCTCATAGAGGGCTCCTTTGCGGGCGATCAGTTCCGAGTAGCTGCCGCTCTCGATGATTTTTCCCGCCTTCATGACCGCGATCCGGTCGAAGTTGCGCACCGTGTCGAGGCGGTGCACCACGGCCACCAGCGTGCTCTTGCGCTTCCAGCGGGTTTCCAGGAGGTTCTGGATGCGGGCCTGGGAGCGGTTGTCCAGGGCCGAGGTGGCCTCGTCCATGATCAGCATCCGCGGCTCCTTCAGGAAGACCCGCGCGATCGCCAGCTTCTGGCGCTGTCCGCCGGAAAGCCGGTCCCCCTTGCTGCCGACGTTGTAGTGCATGCCGATTTCGACGATCGTCTCGAGCAGGTCTCGTGCGATCAGCAGCTGGATGATGTTCTGAAAGATCGTCTCTTCGGCCTGGGGGTTCGATGTCTTGGTCTTGCCGAAGAAGATGTTGTTCAGGATGGTCTCGGAGAAAATGTAATCATTCTTGCTGAAAAAGCTGAACGCGCCGGGACGGTCCCGCAGGATGCCGGCGCGGAAGAGCGCCCGCTTTTCGAGCAGCAGGCGCTCGACCTCCCCCGACAGGGCCGTCATCTTGTGGATTCCCGGGGTGAAGCGCAGGGCAAGGCTGAGCAGGCGCCGCCGGTTCTCGGCCCCGAGGTCCTCGATCTTGCGCCGCCGCAGGAGCTCCACGATCGCCTTGTAGCCCGCCAGTTCGTCCGCCCCGACAGGGCTGTGCTCGAAGAAGACGGCCTCGGCCGGGAGGTCGCCCAGGATGTCGACCGTCTGGCGCGCGACGCGGGCGCCGAGCGCCAGGAGCAGCCGGTCCAGGCCGGCCTCCTCGAGGAACTTGAGAAAATACGGGTTCTCGGAGAGGGCGGGGGCGGCGAACTCGGGCGTGGTGGCCGTGCCGAAGGTCAGGTTTTCCGCGACGCTCGAGTACGACAGGTACGCGGTCTCGTCGAAAAACTCCACGTAGTCGGCGAGCTTCTGACCATAGCGCTCCTGGAATTTGTGCCGCACGCGGATGACCTGATCGACCAGCTCGGCGTGCCCGCCGGGGGTCAGCAGGGTGTTCAGACCGAAGCGCAGCACGTCCGCGAACAGCCCGGTGTGGTGCAGCACGGCGATGATGTCGTCCAGGGTGGGTCGGCGCCCGCCGTCCGCGGCGTCGACCGCGCGGCAGGCGTAGAGCAGGTTCTCGAGGATCGAGCCCTCGAAGATGAACGGCGATTGCGAGACCATGCCCATGTTGGCGGCCATGTCCTGCTTGCTCAGGCCGGCGACTTCCTGCCCGCCGATGCGGACGTGGCCGGAGGTGTAGGCGTAGAGCTGGCCGATGCAGAGCGCGAGCGTGCTTTTGCCGCTGCCCGAGAAGCCGACCAGCGCCAGGTGCTCGCCCGGGTCCAGGGTGAGGTTGATGTCGTCGAGCAGGCGGATGCCCGTGTCGGTCACGAAGCTCAGGTTCTGGACCTCCAGCGCGGGGTCGAGCGCCAGGGCCGGGCGGGAGTCGACCGGCACCAGGGCGTGCTCCGGCTCCAGGTCGAAGAATTCCATCGTGCGGGTGTAGCCGACCTTGCCGTCCTGGTAGACCTGGTAGAACTCGATCAGCTCGCGCCACGGGTCGTAGAGCTTCTCCTGCGCCGACAGAAAGGCGACGAGCGAGCCCAGCTCCAGCTGGCCCTTGATCGTGAGGTAGCCGCCCAGGACGAACACCAGGAACGGCCCGAGGCTCGAGAAGAAATTGTTGGTGGATTTGATCGCGTACCGGTAGAGGCTCCAGGTCACCCGCACCCGGCGCAGGCGTTCGATCAGCTGTCCGAACTTGTCCATTTCCTGCCGGTAGGCGCCGTTGCCGTGGATCTCGTGGATGCCGCTGATGGACTCCGCGATGCGCCCCGAGAAATCGCGCGACAGGTCGACGCGCTGCTGGTTGGCCGCGTTGGCGCGCCGCTGGAGCAGCGGCAGCAGGAGCATGGCCGCGGGGTAGGCGCTCAGCGACACCAGCGCGAGCAGCGGGTCCAGGTAGATCAGGTAGCCGGCGAAGGCGAGCAGCGTCAGCACGTTCGACACGGGGGTCGACAGCGCCGACCCGACGAAGGTGGACGGGACCGCCAGCTCGTTGACGACCGCGTTGACCACGGTGCCGGGCTGGGTCTTGCGGAAGAAGTTCAGCGGCAGGGTGATGACGTGCTCCAGCAGCGCGTTGCGCATGCGGGCGAGCACGGTCTGCGAGATGTGGGTTTCCAGGATGTTGATCAGGTACTTGCAGATGCTCGAGACCAGGACCGCCGCCAGGTAATACGAGCAGTAGATCAGCAGCAGGTCCAGCTTGCGCATGCCCACGGCCTGGTTGACGATGCGCTTCTGCATCTCGAGCGGGAGGACTCGCGTGAACACGGTGACTGCGATGATGACGAGCAGCAGGATCTGCCACCGGAGGTTGCCGTCGAAGACCCACGAGAACAGGGATCGTTTGACAATCGGCCGTTCCGATGTGGCCATGAACTGCTCCTCGAGCTGAACCGGGGGCGCGCTGCCGACGGGGCCGCGCCGTCCGCGCCCCGGAAGGACCCCATCCGCTGCGGGAGTCATACTATCACACCGACGAGCCTGACAAGGACAATTCTCCGGTGCGGCAGCGCGTTGCGCCTTGACTCCGCCGCCGAGACATCCTATGGAATACTCTCATCCATTCAGATCCTTTTTCCGAGCCCATTCCCAGCACCAGGCGTCGAAGGGGAGCGTTTCGACCGCGAACCGCCCCCGAACCACCCCACACAGGAGGAGAGGTCCCTATGAAAAGCCGTCGCGTGATCGGTTGCTTCATCCTGACCGTTTGGCTGGCCCTGGCCGTCGGCCCGGCGCTGGCCGGGGAAACCATGGACAAGATCGAGAAGACCGGGAAGATCAAGGTCGGCTTCCGGGAGGACTCCATCCCGTTCGCCTTCATCGACCCCAAGGTGGGCAAGCAGGTGGGGTTTTCCGTGGACATGGCCGCCATCCTGGCGGAGAACCTGAGCAAGTATTTCGGGAAGAAGGTCGACGTCGAGCCCGTCACCATCACCACCAAGACGCGCATCCCGATGATCCTCAACGGCACGACCGACATCGAGATGGGGTCCACCACCTACACCCAGGAGCGGGAGGACGTGGTCGACTTCAGCCTGACCTTCTTCTTCTCGGAGACGAGCTTCCTGGTGCCCAAGGACAGCCCGGTCAAGACCAAGAAGGACCTGACCGGCCTGCGCATCGGCGGCGCGCGCGGCACCACCAACCTGAAGGCCATGGAAGACCAGACGGCCGCCGGCGAGTACAAGCCCAAGGAGATCGTCACCACGGAAGGGCATGCCCAGGGGTTCCTGGCGCTGAAGACCGGCAAGATCGACGCCTACGGCACGGACCGCAGCCTGCTGGAAGGCCTGCGCATGAAGGACGAGAACCCGGGCGCCTGGAAGACCGTGGACTTCGCCATCGCCTACGAGCCCTACGGCTACCTGATGCGCGAAAACGATTCCAAGTTCCGGGATTTCGTCAACAACACCATCCTGTGGACCATCAAGACCGGCAAGTTCTACGAGCTCTACGACAAGTGGATGGGGCCGAAGGGGATGGTGCCGATCCCGATGTCCCAGGCCTACAAGGACTACCTGACGCTCATCGTCTACCCGATGGACGAGAACTGGATGAAAAAGAAATAGGTTGGCGGTCGGCAGGTTCACGGTTTCGGGTTGGGGTCTCTTCGACCCTGCACCCGAGCCGTGAACCCTGAACCCGGAACCCTCTCTTTATGTTCGCATACAAATTCGACTGGGGCGTGCTCTGGCGCCAGCCTTACGGGGAGTGGCTGCTGCAGGGCCTGTGGCTGACGATTCAGCTGGGGGCCATGGCGTGGGTCATCGCCCTCTCCCTCGGCATTCTTTTCGGCACCTTCCGTTCGGTCCGGTTCTGGCCCCTGCGGATCATCGGGACCGTCTATGTCGAGGTCTTTCGCAACATCCCCTTTCTGGTTCAGCTCTTCTTCTGGTTTTATGCCGGGCCCATGCTGTTCGGGAAGACCCTGCAGTTCAAGATCAACCAGATTTCCGGGCTCAACTACTGGGTGGCCATCGTCGCATTGGGGCTCTACACGGCCTCGCGCGTGGGCGAGCACGTCCGCGCCGGGTTCGCTTCCATCGGGCACGGGCAGTACGACGCGGTCCTGTCCACGGGCCTGACGCGGCTGCAGATGTACCGATATGTCATGATCCCGCACGCCCTGCGGCTCATCATGCCGCCGCTCACCACCGAATTCCTGACCATCTTCAAGAACTCGGCCGTGGCCATGACCATCGGGGTGGCCGAGACCACCTTCATGAGCTACAAGATCGACGAGCAGACCTTCCACGGCCTGGAGGCCACCACCGGCGCCATGGCCATCTACCTGGTGCTGGGCATGACCGTGGTGAAGCTGATGGATCTCATCGAGGCCCGGTTCCGGATCCCCGGGCTGATGACCCGATAGCCATGTTCGACGCCATCCTGGACAACCTGCCGTACCTGCTGGGGGGCTTTCTCACCAACCTGCAGCTGGCGGCCTTTGCCCTGGCGGGGGGGCTCTTCCTGGGGACGCTGGTCGGCCTCGGCCGGATCTCCAAGCGCCCCTGGGTCTACTACCCGGTCACGCTCTACGTGAACCTTCTGCGCAACATCCCGCTGATCCTGGTCATCTTCTGGTTCTTCTTCGTGATGCCCATCCTGGTCGGCAAGACCATGGACCCGTTCGTGTCCGCCGCGGTGTCGTTCATCGTGTTCGAGGCGACGTACTTCGGCGAGATCTTCCGCGCCGGGTTCCAGTCCATCAGCAAGGACCTCGTCAGCGCGGCCTACTCGACGGGCCTCACCTACCGCCAGACGGCGACCCACATCCTGGTGCCGATCGCCTTCCGGCGCATGCTGCCCAGCCTGATCACGCAGAGCATCGTCACCTTCCAGGACACGAGCCTCGCCTACGTCATCGGGCTTCAGGAAATGGTCCGCCGCACCACGATCGTGGACAGCATCGAGGTGCGCTCGATTCAGCTCTACTCTTTCGTGGCCGTTCTCTTTTTCATCATCTGCTTCGTCGGCTCGCGCATCAGCCTGCACTACGAGGAGAAGAGCCGCAGAGCCAAGGTCTTGTGATGCCATGATCGAAATCAAGAACGTCAGCAAGTGGTTCGGCGATTTCCAGGTCCTCGCCGACGTCAACGAGACGGTTCAGCGCGGCCAGAAGGTCGTCATCTGCGGCCCGAGCGGCTCCGGCAAGAGCACGCTCTTGCGCTGCGTCAACGGCCTGGAGCCCTACCAGCAGGGCGAGATCCGGGTCGACGGCATCTCGCTCAGCGACCCGAAGACCAACCTCTACAAGCTGCGCGAAAAGATCGGCATGGTCTTCCAGCGCTTCGAGCTCTACCCGCACATGACGGTCATGCGCAACATCACGCTGGCGCCCATGAAGGTCCGCAAGCAGTCCCGCCAGGAGGCCGAGCACAAGGCCATGCAGCTGCTCGAGCGCGTCGGCATCCCGGACAAGGCCGGCGCCTACCCGGCCAACCTCTCCGGCGGCCAGCAGCAGCGGGTGGCGATCGCCCGCGCGCTCGCCATGGAGCCCGAGTACATGATGTTCGACGAGCCCACCTCGGCCCTGGACCCGGAGATGATCCAGGAGGTGCTCGAGGTCATGATCGGCCTGGCCCGGGAGGGCATGACCATGCTGGTGGTGACCCACGAGATGGGCTTCGCGCGCGAGGTGGCCGACGAGATCATCTTCATGGATGCCGGCCGGATCGTCGAGCGCGGCCGCGGGGAGGAGTTCTTCAAGAACCCGAAGAGCCAGCGGACCAAGGACTTCCTGGGGCAGATCCTGAAATAAAGTTCGAAGCACGAATTCGAAATCCGAAACAAGCTCCCAATTGAAATTCTATAATTTTAAAAACCGGGTTTGAGTCATTTGGTGTTCGAATTTGTTTCGAATTTCGATATTCGAATTTCGGATTTCGATTGCCATATTCCCAGGCGATAGCTTGTACTGAGGGGACTTGAATGGCAGACAAGGTCATCGGCATCTTAGGCGGCATGGGCCCCGAGGCCACGCTGGATCTCTTCGGCAAGATCATCGCGGCCACCCCGGCCGCCCGCGACCAGGACCACCTGCGGGTGGTCATCGACTCCAACCCCAAGGTGCCCGACCGCACCGCGGCCATCCTGGCCGGCGGCGAGTCGCCGGTCCCCGCCATGACGGCGGGCCTCCGCGCGCTGCAGGCTGCCGGGGCGGACTTCGTGGTCATCCCCTGCGTCTCGGCCCACGCATTCATCGACGAGCTGCAGGCGGCCGGCCTGCCGATCCTGTCCATGTTCGCGGCCACCGTGGACTACATCCGGGAGCGGCACCCCGCGATCCGCACGGTCGGCCTGCTGGCGACGACCGGCACCCTGCGCGCCGGCCGCTTCGCGGCCGAGCTGCGGCCGGGCCGGCATCCGGGTGCTCGAGCCCGAGGCCGCCGACCAGGAGCGGATCATGGCGGCGATCTACGCGATCAAGGGGGCCTCCCGGCCGCGGGCCGAGATCGCGGCCGACGTGCGGGCGGTGGCGCGAGCGCCTCGCTCGCCCGCGGCGCCGAGGGGATCATCACGGGCTGCACCGAGCTGCCGCTCGTGCTGCGGCCCGGGGAGCTGGCGCTGCCCGTGTTCGACACCCTGTCGATCCTGGCGCGGGCGGCGGTCGCCGCGCGCCGGCGTGACGCCCAAGACAACCGAATGACGTGGCCGGGTGTTGAAAGACCCGTATCGGGCCGTCAGCCAAGGCGCGCGGCTCTTTGGCCGGCGCAGCATACCCGGCAGTATGTGAGCATGGCCAAAGGCCGCGCAACGCCGGATCACGGACCGAGACGCCGTTTTTCAACAGCCGGTCAGGCCAGCTTGACGACGACCAGCGTGATGTCGTCCTCCTGCGGGCCGTCCCCCCGGAACGCCTCGACGGCGCGGATGACGGCGGCCTGGATGTGCTCGGCCGGCCGGTGGGCGTGCGCGCGGACGAGCTCGCGCACGCGCGCCGCCCCGAAGAACTCCCCGGCCGGGCTGCGGCTCTCGGTGATCCCGTCCGTGCCGATGACGACCACGGTCCCGGGTCCCCACCCCGTCAGCGCGTAGTCGCGGTACGCCACCTCGTCTTCCACCCCGAGCGCCATGCCCTCCCCGCCGAGCTCACGAAAATCGCCTGCGCCCGGGTCGACCATCAGCGCCGGTTCGTGCCCGGCCCGCACCCAGCGCATGGTTTTCAGCGCCGGATCGATTTCGAGGAAGAACATGCTCATGAAGCGGCCGGTCGGGCCGCAGTCCCGGGCCACGTAGCGGTTCACGTCGCGGGCGAGCGTGGAGGGGCTGCTGAACCCCTGGGCTTCCGCGTGGATGAAGGCGCGCGCCGAGGCCATGAACAGCGCCGCGTCGATGCCGTGGCCGGCCACGTCCGCGACCGCGATGCCCAGCCGCCCACCGGGCAGCACGAAGTAGTCGTAGTAGTCCCCGCCCGTCTCGTTGCAGTAGATGCTCGCGCCGGCCACGTCGATCCCCGGGACCTGCGGCGGCCCGGCGGGCAGCAGCGTGCGCTGCACCTCCTCGGCCAGCTTCAGCGCGGAGATGAGCTCGGTGCGGTGCCGCAGCCCCTCGATCATGGTGTTGGTGTGGCCGGCGATCAGCCCGAACTCGTCGCGCGTGGCCACCGGCACCATGCGGCTGAGGTCCCCGCGGGTGACCTGCTCGAGCACGCTGGTCTCGTTGCGGAAGAGCAGCTTCAGGTTGCGGGAGTAGGAGACGATGAGATTCGCGGCCAGGCCGAGCGTGACGACCATGACGAAGATCACCTCGCCGGTGACCGAGAGGATGGCCTCCGTGCGCGCGGCCGGGTCGTCGCCGATCCCGGTGAGCCAGCTCATGTCGCGCGCGATCACCAGCACGTTGACCGCCGACACGCAGACCGCGGTCGCGACCGCCACCAGCGTGAAGCGTCGCGTCATCGGGAAGAGGCGGTGCGGGACGGGCAGCGCCCGGCCCTCGCGCGCCACCTTCAGAATGATCGCGTGCTCCCGGGCGAGCGCGGTGTCCAGGGCAACGAAGAAGCTGTAGAACATGACGCCGAGGATCAGGCTGAGGACGCTGCCGGCGGGGAACCCGAAGCGAACGTGGTTCAGCCCGGCGGCGACCAGGGCGGCAACCGCCCCGAGGCCCTGGTCGAGCGCGAACTGGCGGGCCGGCTGAGCGATTTCCTCGGCGTCGGCGACAAATCGTTTTTCAAGCGGGTACCGCAGGAGCAGCGCGGCCGCGAAGGCCGCCAGGATGTGAGCCCCCAGCTTCACGGGGGGCAGGCTTTCCATGAACGGTCAGACCTGACCGCCGTAGACCGTCAGGATGACCGTGGCCACCAGGTAGTGAACGACGACGCGCATGCGCATGGGGTCACCTTTCAGCGAGGAGAGTGGGGGTTGACCGACGGTACAATATAGGCCCGTCCGGTGCAGCGTCAATCTATGCCCGCGCACCCCGTTTTGACAACCGGCCGGCCCCGACGGTATAAACGGGTCCCTCGTGGTCTTCGGCGGTGAAGGTCCGATCGCCGGAACATGGCGTTGGCCGGAGGTTGAAGCGCATGGCGCCACACTCCGCGCGCGGGGATTTATCCGCAAGCAACTCTGTTCGTTGTGGGAGAGGCTTTCAGCCTTGATCGTCGCGGCTGGAAAGCCGCTCCCACAGGGAGAATGCAACTGACTTGACACCAGAAACTGAACACCAAACACCAATACCCCAACACCAGCCATGAAATATTTTTTGTGCGTGCTCGGCATGGTCCTGATCGTGGAGGGCCTGCCGTACTTCGCCTTCCCGGAGCGCATGAAGCGCTGGGTCGCCCGCATGGCGGAGATGCCCGACGAGCAGCTGCGCAAGGTGGGCATCGCGGTCATGGCGCTGGGGCTGCTGTTCGTCGCCCTGGGCCGCAGCTGAGCGCGGCGGGACATCCATGTTCTCCCTGGACGACTACGACTACGAGCTTCCCCCCGAGCGGATCGCACAGACCCCGGCGGATCGCCGCGACGGGTCCCGGCTCATGCGGCTCGACCGCCGCACCGGCGCGCTGGCCCACCACCGGTTCGACGCGCTTGCGGAGCGGCTCGAGCCCGGGGACGCGCTCGTGGTCAACGACACGGCCGTCGTGCCGGCCCGGCTGCTCGGGCGCAAGGACTCCGGCGGCCGCGTCGAGGTCTTCCTGATCGACTACGCCGGCGGGACGCGTTCGGCCGGGGGCGGCTTCGCCTGCGAGTGCCTGATCAAATCCTCCAAGCCGACGCGGGTGGGGGTGCCGCATCCGCTTCGAGGGCGGGCTGACCGGGACCGTGGTCCGGGCGGAGGGCGGGAGCTTCCGGGTCGAGTTCGCGGCGGACGGCGATTTCGATGCCGTGCTCGACCGCGTCGGGCACGTGCCGCTGCCGCCCTACATCCGGCGCCCGGACCGGGCGGCCGACCGCTCGACCTACCAGACGGTTTACGCGGCCGTGCGCGGGGCCGTGGCCGCGCCGACCGCCGGCCTGCACTTCACCCCCGAGCTGATCGCGCGCCTGCGGGGCCGCGGGGTGCGGGTGCTCCCGATCACCTTGCACGTCGGCTACGGCACGTTCGCCCCGGTGCGGGTGGCGGACATCCGCGCGCACCGCATGCACGCCGAGCGCTTCGCGATCCCGGCGGCCACGGCCGAGGGCATCGCGGCCGCGCGCGCCGCCGGCGGCCGGGTCGTGGCGGTCGGCACGACGGTCGTGCGCACCCTGGAACACGCCGCGGGCGCCGACGGGCGCGTCCCGGCGGGCGCCGGCAGCTGCGCGCTCTTCATCCACCCCGGATACCGCTTCAAGGTCGTGGACGCCATGGTCACCAACTTCCACCTGCCCCGGTCGACCCTGATCATGCTGGTGGCCGCCTTTGCCGGCCGCGAGCCGGTGCTCGCGGCCTACCGTGAGGCGGTCGGCGCCGGGTACCGGTTCTTCAGTTACGGGGACGCGATGCTGATTGAGTAAAGGGGTCGAGGGGTCAAGGGGTCGAGGGGTCAAGTGAAGCGATCCCCAAGCCCCACCGGGCAAACGGGCCAACGGGCAAACGGGTCCACGATGCGCATACGGCGGGATGGGTCACCCGCAAACGACGCAAACGCTAAAGCACACAAACACCCAGTAAACACCAACCGATGTTCCACTTCGACATCACCCATCGCTGCAGCCGAACCCGCGCCCGCGCCGGCGTCATGCACACCGCGCACGGTCCGGTGGAAACCCCCGTGTTCATGCCCGTGGGGACCCTCGGCACGGTCAAGGCGCTGACACCCGAGGACCTCGCCGCCATCGGCGCGCAGATCATCCTCGGCAACACCTACCACCTCTACCTGCGGCCCGGCGAGGAGGTGATCCGCAGCTTCAAGGGTCTGCACGGCTTCATGCGCTGGCCGGGCGCCCTCCTGACCGACAGCGGCGGGTTCCAGGTGTTCTCGCTCGCCAAGCTCGCGCGGATCACGCCCGAGGGGGTCACCTTCCAGTCCCACATCGACGGGTCGCGCCACCTGCTGACCCCCGAGAAGGCGATCGAGATCCAGGGGTGGCTCGACGCCGACATCATGATGTGCCTGGACCAGTGCACGGCTTACCCCGCCACGCGCGAGGAGGTGGTCCGGGCCGCCGCGATCACCCTCGACTGGGCGCGCCGCTGCCGGGACGCATGGGTCGGCTCCGGCGACGGCCACCAGGCCCTGTTCGGGATCGTGCAGGGCGGCATGCACGCCGACCTGCGGCGGGAGGCCGCCGATCGGCTGGGCGAGCTCGGGTTCAGCGGCTACGCCCTGGGCGGGCTCAGCGTGGGCGAGCCCCTGGACCGCATGCTCGAGACCGCGGCGGCCGCGCTGCCGCACCTGCCGGCGGCCACGCCCAAGTACGTCATGGGCGTCGGCCGGCCCGAGGACCTGATCGACCTGGTCTGCCTGGGGGCGGACATGTTCGACTGCGTGCTGCCGACCCGCAACGCGCGCAACGGACAGCTCTTCACCTCGACCGGCACGATCACCATCACCAACGCCCGCTACCGCCTGGACCCCGGCCCGCCGGACCCGGCCTGCACCTGCTATACCTGCCGCACCTACTCGCGCGCCTACCTGCGCCACCTGTTGCTGTCGCGCGAGCTCCTGGGCTACCGGCTGAACACGATCCACAACGTGCATTTCTTCGTCGATTTCCTGCGCCGGATCCGCGAGGCCGTCCGGGCCGGGCAGTTCGAGCGGTTCAGAAACCGCTTCTATGAAACGCGCGAAATCTGATATAAGCTTCCCCACTTGCATGAGCACGTCCGGACGAACCGAAGGCCGCGGGCGAGCGGTCAACCCATACCATGCATGCGGATGCACAAAGGGGGACCCATGAAAATCCTGAAGATCGACCACCTGGGAATTGCCGTGAACAGCATCGACGCGGGCAAGAATTTCTGGACGGACGGGCTGGGGTTGTCGTTGCAGGGGACCGAAACGGTGGCGGAGCAGAAGGTCACGACCGCCTTTCTGCCGGTCGGCGAGAGCGAGGTCGAGCTGCTCGAGTCCACCGCCCCGGACGGGCCCATCGCGAAGTACCTGGAAAAAAAAGGCGAAGGGATCCAGCACGTGGCCTTCCGGGTCGCCGACCTCGACGAGGCGCTGGCGGAGCTCAAGGCCAAGGGCATCCAGCTGATCGACCAGACCCCGCGCAAGGGCGCGGGCGGCGCGCGGATCGCCTTCATCCACCCCAAGGCGACCAATGGCATCCTGGTGGAGCTGTGCGAACGGAGCTGACAACCGGCGTCTCGGGCCGTGATCCCGATCCCGTCGGCCCGTTGGCCCGTCCAGTTCCTGCGGGCGCACGGGTCGACGGGCATACGGGCCAGCGGTCGAAGCGCCTTGGCTGACGGCCCGATACTTGGTTTTCAAACCACCTGATGGCGAATCTCGGGTTTTCGATACGCGTGAAGATCGAACCGCCAAATCAAGGAGACTGAACCCATGGCCCAGCACCCTGAATACGACACGTGGCGGGACCTCGCGAGCAAGGAGCTGCGGGGCAAGCCGGCGGAGTCGCTGAACTGGAAAACCCCGGAGGGCATCACCGTCAGGCCGCTCTACACGGCCGAGGACCTCGAAGCCTTCGACCACCTGGGCAGCCTGCCGGGCCTGCCGCCGTATGTGCGCGGGCCGCGCGCAACCATGTACGCCCATCGGCCCTGGACGATCCGCCAGTACGCCGGGTTCTCGACGGCCAAGGACTCCAACGCCTTCTACCGGCGCAACCTCGCGGCCGGCCAGAAGGGCCTTTCGGTCGCCTTCGACCTGGCGACCCACCGCGGCTACGACTCGGACCACCCGCGGGTGGCGGGCGACGTCGGCAAGGCCGGGGTCGCGGTCGACAGCGTCGAGGACATGAAGATCCTGTTCGACCAGATCCCGCTGCAGGAGATGTCGGTCTCGATGACCATGAACGGCGCCGTCCTCCCGATCCTGGCCGGGTACATCGTCGCGGCCGAGGAGCAGGGGGTCAGCCAGAACCAGCTCACCGGGACCATCCAGAACGACATCCTGAAGGAGTACCTCACCCGCAACACCTACATCTACCCGCCCGAGCCCTCCATGCGGGTCGTCTCGGACATCATCGCCTACTGCTCGCGCCACATGCCCAAGTTCAACACCATCAGCATCAGCGGCTACCACATGATGGAGGCGGGGGCGAGCTCGGTATTGCAGTGCGCGTTCACGCTCGCCGACGGGCTGGAGTACGTGCAGGCCGCGCGCCGGAGCGGGCTGACGATCGACCAGTTCGCGCCGCGGCTGTCGTTCTTCTTCGGCATCGGCATGAACTTCTTCATGGAGATCGCGATGCTGCGCGCGGCGCGCTTCCTGTGGCACCGGCTCATGAGCCGCTTCGAGCCCAAGGACCCGCAGTCCTCGATGCTGCGCACCCACTGCCAGACCTCCGGCTGGAGCCTCGCGGCGCAGGACCCCTACAACAACATCATCCGCACGACCCTCGAGTGCCTCTCGGCCGTGCTCGGCGGGACCCAGTCGCTGCACACCAACTCCTTCGACGAGGCGATCGGCCTGCCCACCGACTTCTCCGCCCGCATCGCGCGCAACACGCAGCTGATCGTGCAGGAGGAAAGCCAGGTCTGCCGCGTGATCGATCCGCTCGCGGGCTCCTACTACGTCGAGGCGCTGACCGACGGCATCATCCGCGAGTCCGCCCGGATCATCCAGGAGGTGGAGGAACTCGGCGGGATGGCCAAGGCCATCGAGACCGGGATGCCCAAGCTGCGCATCGAGGAGGCGGCCGCCCGCCGCCAGGCCCGCATCGACCAGGGGCTGGACGTCATCGTCGGGGTCAACAAATACCAGACCCAGGACGACGCGAAGCTCGACATCCTGGAGGTCTCGGCCGGCGTGCGCGACGAGCAGGTCGCGCGGCTGAAAGAGATCCGCGCGCGGCGCAACCCGCAGGACGTGGCGCAGGCGCTCGCCGCGCTCACGAAAGGCGCCGAGGGCGGCGGCAACCTGCTCGAGCTCACGATTGCCGCCGTGCGGGCGCGCGCCACCGTGGGCGAGGTGTCCGACGCGCTGGAGAAGGTCTTCGGGCGCTTCGTCGCCACCACCCGGGCCGTGTCCGGGGTGTACTCGGCCGAGTACGGCGACAGCGAGATCATCAAGACCCTGCGCAAGCGCACCGATCAGTTCAAGGAGCGCGAGGGCCGGCGGCCGCGGATCCTGGTGGCCAAGATGGGCCAGGACGGCCACGACCGCGGCATGAAGGTCATCGCGTCCGGCTTTGCCGATCTGGGGTTCGACGTGGACATCGGGCCGATGTTCCAGACCCCCGAGGAGGCCGCCCGCATGGCCGTCGAAAACGACGTCCACGTCATCGGGGTCTCCACCCTGGCGGCCGGGCACAAGACCCTGGTCCCGGAGCTGGTCAAGGCCCTGAAGCAAGCGGGCGGGGGGGACATCCTGGTGGTCGTGGGCGGCATCATCCCGCCAAAAGATTACGAGTTCCTCCACGGCGCCGGCGCGGCGTGCGTCTTCGGCCCGGGCACCCCCGTGACCGAGTCGGCCAACCAGGTGCTGAATGCGATCGAGAAGAGATAGGGGTCAAGGATTCCAGGGGCCAAGGGTTCAAGGGGAGGTGACCGCGTGCCACGCCGCTCACCCGACCCCTCGACCCCTCGGCCCCTTGACCCCTGGCTTCGTCACCTCATGAAACTCCTACCCCCCGACAGCTACGTCGCCGGTGTCCTCGCCGGCGACCGGCGCATGCTCTCCAAGACCATCACGCTGATCGAGAGCGCGCTGCCGGCCCACCAGGCGATCGCCCGCCAGATTCTGGGCCGGCTCCTGCCGAAGACCGGCAACGCCGTGCGCCTCGGCATCACCGGGGTCCCCGGGGTGGGCAAGAGCGCCTTCATCGAGAGCTTCGGCGTGATGCTGGTCGGCAAGGGGCACCGGGTGGCGGTGCTCGCGGTCGACCCGAGCAGCGCCCGCAGCGGCGGCAGCGTCATGGCCGACAAGACCCGCATGGAGCGTCTGTCGCAGCGTCCCGAGGCCTTCATCCGCCCCTCTCCCTCCGGGGGCACCCTGGGCGGGGTCGCGCGCAAGACCCGCGAAACCATGCTGGTGTGCGAGGCCGCCGGGTTCGACGTCGTCATCGTGGAGACCGTCGGGGTGGGGCAGTCCGAGACCGCGGTCGCCTCGATGGTCGATTTCTTCCTGGTGCTGCTCCTGGCCGGGGCCGGCGACGAGCTGCAGGGGCTGAAGAAGGGGATCCTGGAGCTGGCCGACGCGCTGGCCGTCAACAAGGCCGACGGCGACAACCGCGTGCGCGCCGAGCGCGCGGCCAAGGTCTACGAGCTCGCCTTGCACCTGCTGCAGCCGAGCTCGCCGCAGTGGTCCCCGCCGGTCTTGACCTGCAGCGCGCTGGAGATGAACGGCGTCGAGGCGATCTGGGACACGGTGCTGCGGCACCGTGCGGTGTTCGGCCCCTCCGGCGAGCTGGAGGAGCGTCGGCGGCAGCAGGCCGTCGCCTGGATGTGGTCGCTGGTCGAAGAGGGCCTCAAGGACCGGTTCGCCCGCCAGCCGGACGTCCGGCGTCAGCTGCCCCGCATCCTGCACGAGGTGGAGCGGGGATCCCTGGCTCCCACCGCAGCGGCCGACCGGCTTCTTTTTTCTCTTGACAGCGGCACGTAACACCGGGGATATTCCAAACCTTTATATGCGGCGGCGCAAGGTGCGGCCGGCGGTCGCCGGGCGGCACGGAACGCCGCCGCCATCGTCGCAGCGCACCCCGCGCCGCTCCCACGCGAGACCACACGGAATGTGCACGTATACCAGGAAAGGAACGGTAACCCATGGGCATCACCGATGACAAGATCAAGGACCTGAAGGCCCGCGAGGCCAAGCTGCTGAAACTGGGCGGGGACAAGGCCGTGGCCCAGCACAAGGAGAAGGGCAAGCTCACGGCGCGCGAGCGCCTGAACCTGCTCTTCGACCCGGGCACCTTCCGGGAGCTGGACATGTTCGTCGGCCACCGCTGCAGCAACTTCGGCATGGAGAAGGTGGAGATCCCCTCCGACGGCGTCATCACCGGCCACGGCCTGGTCAACGGCCGCCCGGTGTTCGCGTTCTCCCAGGACTTCACCTCGCGCGCCGGCAGCCTGGGCGAGATGCACGCCAATAAAATCTGCAAGGCCATGGACCTCGCGATGAAGGCCGGGGTGCCGTTCGTCGGCATGAACGACTCGGGCGGGGCCCGCATCCAGGAAGGGGTGGACGCGCTCTCGGGCTACGGCCAGATCTTCTTCCGCAACTCGGCGGCCTCGGGCGTCATCCCGCAGATCTCGGCCATCATGGGGCCGACCGCCGGCGGCGCGGTGTACTCCCCGGCCATGACCGACTACATCTTCATGGTGAAGAACACGAGCTACATGTTCATCACCGGGCCGGAGGTCATCAAGGCCGTGACCGGCGAGGAGATCAGCTTCGAGGACCTGGGCGGCGCCCGGGCGCACAGCGAGAAGAGCGGGGTCGCGCACTTCGCCTGCGAGAACGATGCCGACTGCATCGAGCAGATCAAGCGCCTGCTCGCCTACCTGCCCGCCAACAACATGGAGGACCCGCCGATCGTCCCCGCCGGGGACGACCCGCGGCGCACGGCGCCGGAGCTGGACACGATCATCCCGGACAACCCCAACAAAGCCTACGACATGAGGGACGTGATCCGGGCGATCGTCGACCGCGGCGAGTTCTTCGAGCCCCACCAGTTCTTCGCCCCGAACATGATCGTGTGCTTCGCGCGCCTGAACGGCCGGGCGATCGGCATCATCGCCAACCAGCCCAAGTTCATGGCCGGCTGCCTGGACATCAACGCCTCCGACAAGGCGACGCGCTTCATCCGCTTCTGCGACGCCTTCAACATCCCGATGCTCACCATTGCCGACGTCCCGGGCTACCTGCCGGGCAGCGACCAGGAGTGGGGCGGCATCATCCGGCACGGCGCCAAGCTGCTGTGGTGCTACTCCGAGGCGACCGTGCCCAAGCTGCTCCTGGTGACCCGCAAGGAGCTACGGCGGGGCCTACATCGCCATGTGCTCGCGCCACCTGGGCGCGGACATGGCATTCGCCTGGCCCACGGCGGAGATCGCCGTCATGGGCGCGGCGGGCGCGGCCAACATCATCCACCGCAAGGAGATCACCGAGGCCGGCGACCCCGCCGCCAAGCGGCAAGAGAAGATCCAGGAGTACGAGGAGCTCTTCTCCAACCCCTACGTCGCGGCCAGCCGCGGCTACATCGACGCCGTCATCCTGCCGAGCGAGACCCGGTCGCGGCTGATCGACGCCCTCGAGACCATGAGCGGCAAGCGCGAGCTGCGGCCGCCCAAGAAGCACGGCAACATTCCCATGTAGAGAGCGGGCGAAAGCCGCCCGCCGCCCTCATTGGAATATATGGGGAGATATGGCGGGAACAGAAGTCAGACCGCCGCCACGGGGCTGCGTTTCCTGCCGAACTCAAGACATGTAAGGCGTACGGATTGAGAGGAGACGTATGACCGACACTCAGAAGAAGATCGCCGCCGCCCTGGCCGCGGTGATGCACTACCTGAAAACGGAGGAAGAGATGGCGGCGCTCGCCGCGGCCGCGCCCTCCGCGCAGCCGGCGCTGCCGGCCGGGCCGGCCCTGTGGGGCCTGAACGGCCGCCAGACCCAGATGCAGCTGCGCAACCTCATGCAACTGCGCGCCTTCGGCCGCATGGGATGACACCAACCGCTTCAGCGCGAAATCAGTTTAAAAGGAGACCACTGCGATGACCAATGAGATTGCCGTCAAGATGACCCAGATGAACTACGACCCCAAGCGGCCCAAGGCGGAGAACCCGGTCAAGATCGAGGACCTCTCGCTGCGCGACGGCCACCAGTCCCTGTTCGCGACCCGCGGCCGGACCGAAGACATGCTCCCGGTGGCCGAGATGATGGACCAGGTCGGCTTCTGGGCCATGGAAGTCTGGGGCGGGGCGACCTTCGACACGATGCACCGCTTCCTCAACGAGGACCCCTGGGACCGCATCCGCATCCTCAAGAAGTACATCAAGAAGACCCCGTTCTCGATGCTGCTGCGCGGCCAGAACCTGGTGGGCTACCGCAACTACGCCGACGACGTCGCCAAGGTGTTCGTCGAGCGGGCGGCCGCCAACGGCATGGACATCTTCCGGACCTTCGACGCCCTGAACGACTACCGCAACTTCGAAATCGTCGTCCCGGCCATCAAGGCCGCCGGCAAGCACTTCCAGGGCTGCATCTGCTACACCCTGACCGAGCCGCGCCTGGGGGGCGAGGTCTACAACATCGACTACTACGTGAAGAAGGCCAAGGAGCTCGAGGCCATGGGTGCGGACACGATCTGCATCAAGGACATGGCCGGCCTCATCGCCCCCTACGACGCCTTCACGCTGATCTCCGCCCTGAAGAAGGCGGTCAAGCCCCCGATTCACCTGCACAGCCACTTCACCTCGGGCATGTCGGCGCTGTCGATGCTCAAGGCGGTCGAGGCCGGGGTCGACATCATCGACACGGTCATGGCGCCCTACGCCTACCGCACGGCCCACGCGGCGATCGAGCCCCTGGTGATGACGCTGCTCGGCACCAACCGCGACACCGGCTTCGACATCAAGATGCTCGCCAAGATCAACGACGTGCTCGAGAAGGAGGTCATGCCCAAGTACAAGCACCTGCTGGACGACACCAAGATGTCGATCATCGACATCAACGTCCTGCTGCACCAGACCCCGGGCGGCATGCTCTCCAACCTGGTCAACCAGCTGAAGGAGATGGACGCGGTCGACCGGATCGACGACGTGTTCGCGGAGCTGCCGCGGGTGCGCAAGGACCTCGGCCAGATCCCGCTCGTGACCCCGACCAGCCAGATCGTGGGCGTGCAGACCGTCATGAACGTGCTCTCCGACACCAAGGACGAGCGCTACAAGCGGATCACCGAGCAGGTCAAAGACCTCTGCTACGGCCTCTACGGCAAGACGGCGGTGCCCATCAACCCGGACGTGCAGAAGAAGGCCCTCAAGGGCTACGCGCGCGGCGAAAAGGCCATCACCGCCCGCGCCGCCTCGGTGCTCGAGCCCGAGTTGGAGAAGGCCAAGGAGGCCGTCAAGGGCCTGGCCAAGGACATCGACGACGTCCTGATCTACGCGCTCTACCCGGTGACCGGCCTGAAGTTCCTCAAGTGGAAGTACGGCAAGGACGTCCCGCCGCCCGAGGTCAAGGCGCGCACGATGGACGAGGTCCGCAGGGAGGACGAACTGGTGCGCAAGGCCAAGGCCGGGCAGCTGGTCGAAAAGCCGCAGAAGAAGGCCCCGGCCCCGAGCGGGAACCTGCGCAAGTTCAACGTGTTCGTGGACGGGGAATACTTCGAGGTCGGCGTCGACGGCCTCGGCGGGCCGCCGGTCGTGACGTACGCGCCCCCCGCGGCGACCGTGGCCGCTCCGGCCCCGGCACCCGTCGCGGCCCCGGCGCCGGCTGCACCCGCCCCGGCAGCCGAAGCCCCGAAGGCCGAGGCCCCCCAGGCGGCCCCGGCCGGCGACGTCAAGGGCACGCCCATGACCGCCCCCATGCCCGGCATGATCGTGAAGTACGTCAAGGCCGTGGGCGACAAGGTGAAGGAGGGCGAAACCATCGTCGTGCTCGAGGCCATGAAGATGGAGAACGCCCTGCCCGCACCGGCGGGCGGCACGGTCAAGGCCCTCAACTTCAGCAGCGGCGACTCGGTGAAGAAGGGCGACGTGCTGGCCGTGGTGGGGTAAGAGAAGGAAGATAGGTCCTATCGGTCCGATCGGACCGATAGGACCGATGCAACGACAAAGCGACTCCGGGGGGCTCATGAAAATCCACGAGTACCAGGCGAAGGAGCTGTTCAAGGCATACCGCATCCCGATCCCGGCCGGCGGGGTCGCTTTCAGCGTGGCGGAGGCCGAGCAGGTCGCGGCCGGGCTGGGCGGATGGCCGGTCGTGGTCAAGGCCCAGATCCACGCCGGGGGCCGCGGCAAGGGGGGCGGGGTCAAACTGGCCCGTTCCGCCGCGGAGGTGAAAACGGTGGCCGGCCAGATTCTCGGCATGACGCTGGTGACCCACCAGACCGGCCCCGAGGGGCGAGTGGTGCGCAAGGTCCTGGTCGAACAGGGGCTCGACATCCGCAAGGAGCTCTACCTGAGCATCGTCCCGGACCGCGCCTCGGCCAAGGTCGTGATCATGGCGAGCGAGGCCGGCGGCATGGACATCGAGGAGGTGGCGGCCAAGACCCCGGAGAAGATCATCAAGGTCTTCGTCAACCCCCTGCTCGGCCTTCAAGGCTACCACGTCCGGCAGGTGGCCTTCGGCCTCAACCTGTCTCCGGCGGCAGCCAAGAGCTTCACCCCCATGCTCCAGAACCTCTACCGCATGTTCGTGGAGCGCGACTGCGCGCTGCTCGAGATCAACCCCCTGGTCATCACCGGCCAGGATGCGGTGATCGCGTTGGACGCCAAGGTCAACTTTGACGACAACGCCCTCTTCCGCCACAAGGACATCCTCGACTACCGCGACCTGGACGAAGAGAACCCGCTGGAAGTCGAAGCCTCCAAGTTCAACCTGAACTACATCAACCTCGAAGGCAACGTCGGCAACATGGTCAACGGGGCCGGGCTCGCCATGGCCACCATGGACATCATCAAGCTGGCGGGGGCGCAGCCGGCGAACTTTCTCGACGTCGGCGGCGGCGCGAACGCCGAGATGGTCGAAAACGGGTTCCGCATCATCCTGAGCGACCCGAACGTCAAGGGAATCCTGATCAACATCTTCGGCGGAATCCTGCGCTGCGACATCCTGGCCAAGGGGGTGGTCGAGGCCGCCACCAAGACCGGGATCAAGGTCCCGGTGGTGGTGCGGATGGAAGGCACCAACGTCGAGGAGGGGCGGCGCATCCTGGCCGAGTCCGGTCTCAATCTGATCACGGCCGCCGACCTCAAGGACGCAGCGCAAAAGGTGGCGGCGATCGCACGCTGACCGCGGGCTCCTGACTCCGGACATCGGGCGGACCCCCCAGAGGAGAGAAACGTGGCTATCTTCGTCGACAAGAACACGCGGGTAGTGGTGCAGGGGATCACGGGCAAGGAGGGGCAGTTTCACACCCGGGCCTGCGTCGCCTACGGCACGCAGGTGGTCGCCGGGGTCACCCCGGGCAAGGCGGGCCAGGACATGGACGGCATCCCCGTCTTCAACACGGTGGCCGACGCCGTGCGGCAGCGGGGCGCCGACTGCAGCCTGATCTTCGTCCCGCCGCCCTTTGCCGCGGACGCGATCATGGAGGCGGCCGACGCGGGCGTGCGCCTGATCGTGGCGATCACCGAGGGCATCCCCGTCCTGGACATGATGAAGGTCAAGAACTACATCGAGAACAAGCCGGTGCGCCTGATCGGCCCCAACTGCCCGGGCATCATCACCCCCGGCGAGGCCAAGATCGGCATCATGCCCGCCCCCATCCACACGCCGGGCGGGCCCATCGGCGTCGTGTCGCGCTCGGGGACCCTGACCTACGAGGTGGTCCACCAGTTGACGCGCCAGGGCATCGGGCAGACCACGTGCATCGGGATCGGCGGCGACCCGGTGAACGGCACCAACTTCGTGGACTGCCTGGAGGCCTTCGAGAAGGACCCGGCGACCCGCGGGGTCGTCATGGTGGGCGAGATCGGCGGCAACGCGGAGGAAACCGCGGCGGAGTTCATCCGGGGGAAGATGACCAAGCCCGTGGTCGGGTTCATCGCCGGGTTGACGGCCCCCCCGGGCCGGCGCATGGGACATGCCGGCGCGATCATCAGCGGCGGGTCGGGAACGGCCGAGGCCAAGATCGCGGCCATGAAGGCCGCCGGCATCCACGTGTGCGAGAATCTGGGGGCGCTCGGGGAGATTTGTAAAAAAGTGTTCAAATAGAATGGTGTTTAGTGTCTGGTGTTTAGTGTTTGGGACCTGCAACAGGACCTCTCGAACACAGTCCAGCGCCACACACTCATACCAAACACGAAACACCAAACACCTAACACAACCAGTTCCGCTATGCACGAAATGGGCATCGCCCAGCAGATCATCGACATCGCCGCGGCCTCCATCCCGGCCGAGATGCCCGGCGCCCGGGTGGAGCGGGTCAACCTGAAGATCGGCAAGCTCTCGGCCGTGGTGCCCGAGAGCCTGCGGTTCTGCTTCGAGATCGTCGCTCAGGACACGCCGCTGGCCGGGGCGGAGCTCGCGATCGAGGAGACCCCCATCCTGGCGCGGTGCAAGGATTGCGACACCCGCTGGACCATCGACGAGCCCGTGTTCACCTGCACGTCCTGCGGGGGTGGCCGGCTGGAAATCCTGTCCGGTCGGGAACTGGACATCGTGTCCATCGAGGTTGCGGAAGGGGAGACATGACTCGGGAAATCAAGGTGGTCCGCCGCGTGCTTGCGGTGAACGAGCGCATGGCCGAGCAGAATCGGCGCCGGTTCGCCGAACGGCGCGTTTTCGTGCTCAACGTCATGAGCTCGCCCGGGTCGGGCAAGACGACCACCCTTCAAAAGACGATCGAGCGCCTGATGCCGGGGACGCGGACGGCCGTCATCGTGGGGGACATCGCCACGACGCACGACGCCGACCGCCTGGCGGTCACGGGCGCGCCGGTGGTGCAGGTGAACACCGACGCTTTCGGCGGCGACTGCCACCTGGCTGCGCACGTGATCGAGAAGGCCGCGGACGACCTCGACCTCGACGCGGTCGACCTGCTGATCGTCGAGAACGTCGGCAACCTGGTGTGCCCGGCGGAGTTCGACATCGGGGAGGACGCGCGCGTGGTGGTGCTGAGCGTGACCGAGGGCGAGGACAAGCCGGTCAAGTACCCGACCATGTTCCGCCTGTGCGACGCCGCGCTCTTGAACAAGATCGACCTGCTGCCCTATTTGGACTACGACAAGGGCCAGGCGATCGACTACATCCACCAGGTGCACCCCGACATGCCGATCTTCGAGATCTCCGCCCGGACGGGCGAGGGCCTCGGCCCCTGGGTCGACTGGCTCCGAACCCGCGTCGCCGCCAAGCTGAACGCCTGAGAGGACAGGTTCAACGGTTCAGGGGTTCACGGTTCAACGGTTGGACGAGGACGTCTTGGGAGTGGGCGGGGGGTGCGGTACAGACCGCATCCCCCGTTTTGCGTTTCAGGGGCGTGCTGCTTACGCCTTGGCCGGGGCCCCCTCCGGCATTCCTTCCTTCTTCCAGAAGGGCGAGAGCTCGCGCAGCCGCGCGATGATCGGCGGCAGCTTCTCCAGCACGAGGTCGATTTCCCCGCCGGTCGTGTAGCGGCTCAGGCTGAAGCGGATCGAGCCGTGCGCCGCGGTGAACGGGACCCCCATCGCGCGCAGCACGTGGGAGGGCTCGAGCGAGCCGGACGTGCAGGCCGAACCCGAGGAGGCGCAGACCCCGTGCTCGTTGAGCATCAGGAGGATCGCCTCCCCCTCGACGTACTCGAAGGCGATGCTGGTGGTGTTGGGCAGACGGTTGGCCGGGTCGCCGTTCACCATGGTGTTGGGGATCCCCGCAAGCAGGCCCCGCTCGAGGCGGTCGCGCAGCTCGCTCACGCAGCGATAACTGCCGTTCTCGAGGTGGCGCCGGGCGATCTCCGCCGCCTGGCCGAGGCCGACGATGGCCGCCGTGTTCTCGGTCCCGCCGCGGCGGCCCTGCTCCTGGTGCCCGCCGATCATGAAGGGCGCGAACTTGGTGCCCTTGCGGATGTAGAGCGCCCCGATGCCCTTGGGGCCATGCAGCTTGTGGCCCGAGAGCGAGAGCATGTCGATCCCGGTGTCCGCCAGGTTGATGGGCACTTTTCCGACGGCCTGCACGGCGTCCGTGTGAAAGACGATGCCGCGCTCCTTGACCTGGCGCGAGATCTCCTCGACCGGGAACAGCACCCCCGTCTCGTTGTTGGCCCACATGAGGCTCACGATCGCGGTGTCGTCCGAGAGGTGGTCGTAGAAGTAGTCCAGATCGAGGCGCCCCTTCCCGTCGACGGGCACGAACGTCACCCGGTACCCCTTTTTCGCGAGGGTTTCGAAGAGGTTCTTGATGGCCGGGTGTTCGACCCGCGAGGTGAGCAGGTGCCGCTTGGCCGGGTAGGACTCGATCGCGGCGCGAATGGCCGTGCTGTCGCTCTCGGTGCCGCAGCTGGTGAAGACGACCTCCTCGGGCCGGGCTCCGAGCAGCTGCGCCAGGCGCGCGCGCGCTTCGCGGATCACGCCGGCCACCCCGCCGCCGAAGGCGTGCATGCTCGAGGGGTTGCCGTAGTAGTCCGAAAAATACGGCAGCATCGCCTGGAGCACCTCCGGGTCGACCTTGGTCGTGGCGTTGTTGTCCAGGTAGACGACAGCCATCACTGCACCTCCTCGACGACCAGGTCCTGGCTCACCAGCTCGCGCAGCTTGTTCTCGACGTAGTGCTTGAGGGTGATGTGCGACTTGGCGCAGGTGGCGCAGGTCCCGGCCATGCGCACCAGGACGCGGTTGCCGTCCACGTCCACCAGGTCCAGCCGTCCGGCGTCCTTGTTCAGGGTCGGGTTGATCTCGCGCGCGATGCTCTCCTCGATCAGCTTGATCTTCTGGATGTTGGTCAACACCTTCGGCGTGATCGGGACCAGTCGCGGCGCGCCTCCGACTCCGTCGATGATGGCCTGGATGCGCTCGTGGCACTTGCCGCACCCGCCGCCCGCCTTGACGTAATCGGTTACGTCCTCGATCGTCTTCAGCCGGTTTTCCCGCACCACGCGCTCGATTTCGCGGTCGGTCACACCGAAGCACTCGCAGACGATCTCGCCGTCGATTTTCTTGTCCGCCTGGCCCAAGTGGCAGGAGATCGCCTTTTCGAGCGCCTCGCGCCCCATGACCGAGCAGTGCATCTTCTCGCGCGGCAGCCCGCCCAGGTAGCCCGCGATGTCCTCGTTGGTGATCTTGGCGGCCTCCGCCAGAGTCTTGCCGATGACCATCTCGGTCAGCGCGGAGGACGAAGCGATCGCGCTCGCGCACCCGAAGGTCTGGAACTTGGCATCCTTGATCCGCCCGGTATCGTCGAGCTTGAAATAGAAGGTCAGGGCGTCCCCGCAGGCGATCGAGCCGACCTCACCGACCCCGTCGTAATCGGCGATCACCCCGACGTTGCGCGGGTTCAAGAAGTGATCCTTCACCTTGTCCGTGTATTCCCACATGTCTGCCTCCGTTGAGGTGTTTTTGATAGCGGAATACTAATCACGCTTTCCGGATTTCATAGTGCGGAGGCGCGAAGGGCGCATGGGAAACCATCGGGCTGAGACCGGCCAGGGGATGGGGCGGCCGGAAAGAGGTTGTCAGACCCGCAGCGAAGCTGGTGTTTTTTTGGTGTTTGGTGTTTAGTATTCGGTAGTTGGCATTGCAAGTTTGGTGTGTGGGCGTTTTGCTATCATCCGCTCTGAAGCGGGAAGGGAGGCGGACGGTGGGCGATCAACTGAGACGGGCCGTCTTTGCGGGCAGCTGGTACCCTGGAACGGCAGCCGCCTGCAAGGCCGAAATCGAGCGGTTTCTCGCCGAGGCCTCCCCCCGGGAGCCCGGCATCCAGAACCCGGTCGGCGGGATCGTGCCGCACGCCGGCTGGGTCTACTCCGGAGCCGTCGCCTGCGAGGTGGTGCGGGCGCTCGCGGCCGGGCCGCCCCCGGACGTGGTGGCGGTCTTCGGGGCGCACCTGCACGCGTCCTCGCCCAGCGTGCTCATGCCCACGGGGTCCTGGGAAACCCCCTTCGGGCCGCTGCCGGTCGCCGCGGAGCTGGCCGTCGAGCTGAGCTCCCGGTTCCCGTTCCGCATCGAGACGCCCGACGCGCTTCGCCCAGGACAACACGATCGAGCTGCAGCTGCCTTTCATCAAGTATTTTTTCCCGAAGGCAAGCCTTCTTGCCGCTGGCCTTGCCCCCACCGAGGCCTCGCTGGAGGTGGCCGATTTCGTCGTGGACCTGTGCCGGAGGCATGGGTTGGGGCTGCGGGTGATCGGGTCGACCGACCTCACTCACTACGGCGAGCACTACGGGTTCACCGGTCACGGCACCGGGGCCGAGGCCGTCACCTGGGTCCGGGACGAGAACGACCGCCGGGTCATCGATGCGATGCTGGCGCTCGACCCGCAACGGGTGATGGCGGAGGCCCGCAGCCGCCAGAACGCCTGCTGCCCGGGGGCGGCCGCAGCCGCCATCCAGGCCGGCAGGGCCCTGGGCGCGACGAAGGCCGAGACGCTCCGATATGCGACCAGCTACGACCGCAGCCCGGGAGAAAGCTTCGTCGGGTATGTGGGGGTGGTCTTCGGGTGATGAAAGGGGGTTGGGCGGTTGAGTATCGGGGCGTTTTAGTTTTCTGCTATCGTGGGAGTGGGTATTGGGGCCCGGATCTGTTGTACGGAAAAGGTGTCGCGGATGTGCCGAAGGATTCGATGACGTCGTAGGAGAGCCAAGATCAAGGCGCGCGAATCGAGCGGCGCGAGGCGTACTCATGTACGCCGCAGCGCCCGCGCGATGAAGCGCAACGCAGAGATTGGCCCTCATACGGCGTCATCGGTAAGACGAAATCGGGGCGGCGCCGGCTTCATTCCGCGGCTTCAAGGGCTGTCGAGGCGTTTTCAGGATGGGTGGATCGTAACCCGCCAGAGTCCTCCACCACCGACTAAATCCGCAGTTGCCCGAATAGCCCCTTGCCTACTTCCGCTGGAACTCGAAATCACCCCTTTGGATATCTCGGCATCTGTTCTCCTCCAGAGCGACGAGAGCACGCACGCCAAGCCGCGCCACGCCGTATGCCGCGATGAAGTGCACCGAGCGTTCCGGCCGTAGCCGGGACCGTCTGGGTGCCGGTGATTTCGGCAAAGCCGGCACGGTGTCCGCAGCGAACACCGGCCGCCCCGATTTCGACACCTATTTTCTCTCTAATTTTCCGGAATAAATCAAGAAAAAAGTGCTCTCAACCGGTTGTTGCCTGCCGGCGCGCCGTGCCTGCGGGGGAGAGGCGCAGCGGCGCGTCCGCGCCTTCAGGGTCGCGGGGTCGCCGCTGAGATGAAACAGTTGATGTACACATACGACCCGCCGTCATCGTCGGTGCCGCACGCGACGACATCGGTGTCGATGGCGATGCAGGTCTGGAAGGAGAGGGGGCCGTCGCCGGTGGTCGCGAGCGCGGCGGACGCGAAATAGTAGGTCGTGTCGTCTTGGAGTCCGGTCACCAGGTAAGAGGGCTGCTGCGGGTTCGGCAGTGCGCCCAACGGGAGCTGGGCGATGAGCTGGTACGACCCGCCGTCCGTGCTCTGGTAGATGCCGTAGCCGGTCAGTCCGACGACGGAACTGGGGGGCCACGAGTAAAGAAAATCCACGGCGTGCAACGGCCCGGCGGTCGCCGCTGCCGCCAGCACGGCCACCGCAACGCCCAGCCGGCGCATCAGGAGCAGGCCGTCCCCGCTCCGTGTTCTCGGCCAGAGGCGTCGCATGGCTCAGCCTTCCGTTGCCCGGAGATACCAGCGATAGGTGGCATCGATCCCCTCGCGCAGCCCGATCTCCGGCCGCCACCCGGCCCGGGTCAGGCGGGAGACGTCCAGGCGCTTGACCGGCATGCCGTCGGGCATGCTCGCATCCCACACGGTTTCCCCGGTGAAGCCGACGGTGGCGCCGACCATCGCCGCGAGCTCGCGGATGGTGCCGTCCCGGCCGCAGCCCACGTTCAGGTGCGGCACGGGCGGCGCGTCCGGGCGGGCGCAGGCGCGCTCGTAGTCCCCGCGGGCCATCTGCATCACGAAGATGCAGGCCGCGGCCATGTCGTCCACGTGCAGCAGCTCGCGCCGGGGAGACCCGCTTCCCCACAGGCGGACTGCGGCGCGGGGGCCCTTCTCGAGCTCGGCGGCCACCGCCTCCGGGACCGGGCCGAAGCGGGCGAGGTCGCGGCGGATCCCTTCGCGGTCGTCGGCGTGGGCGAGCTTGGCCAGGTGGTATTTGCGGAGCATCGCCGGCAGCACGTGCGAGGCCTCGAGGTCGAAGGTGTCGTGCGGGCCGTAGAGGTTGGTCGGCATGACCGACCGGTAATCCGTCCCGTGTTGCCGGTTGTAGGCCTCGCAGAGCGCGATGCCCGCGATCTTGGCCACGGCGTAGGGCGCGTTCGTCGGTTCCAGGGGGCCCCCGAGCAGGTGCTCCTCGCGCATGGGCTGGGGGCAGTCGCGCGGGTAGATGCACGAGCTGCCCAGGAAGAGAAGCTGCCGGACCCCGGCTCGGAAGGCCGCGTGGATCACGTTGCACTGGATGACCAGGTTGACGTGGATGAACTCGGCCGGGCGGGTGCGGTTGGCCTGGATGCCGCCGACCCTGGCGGCCGCGAGGAAGACGGCGTCGATCGTCTCCCGGTCGAAAAAGGCGTGCACGGCCGCCTGGTCGGTCAGGTCGAGCTCGGCGTGGGTGCGGGTGAGGACCCGCGTGTACCCCAGCCGGTGCAGGCGGCGGACGAGGGCCGACCCGACCATGCCGGTGTGCCCGGCGACGTAGACGGCTGAGTTCGGGGGGAGCGCCCGGTCGATCATCGGCGGGCCTCAGTCGGTATTGCCGTAGATGCGGAACCCCTTGCGGCGGACCATCACGTCCCGCTCGGCCTCTTTCAGGTCCGCGGCCACCATCTCCCGGACCAGTTCCTCGAAGCTGATCCGGGGCTCCCAGCCGAGCTGGCGGCGCGCCTTGGACGGGTCCCCGAGCAGCGTGTCCACCTCCGCCGGCCGGAAATAGCGCGGGTCGATGGCGACGATCGTCCGCCCGCTGTCCGGGTCGACGCCCCGCTCCTCCACCCCGCTGCCCTGCCAGCCGATGCGCAGCCCCAGGGTTGCGGCCGTGAGCTCGATCAGCTCGCGCACGGAGTGCTGGCGACCGGTGGCGATCACGTAGTCCTCGGGCTCGGTCTGCTGGAGCATCATCCACATCATGCGCACGTAGTCGCGCGCGTGGCCCCAGTCGCGCCGGGCATCCAGGTTGCCGACGAAAAGGGTCTCCTGCAGCCCGGCCTTTATGCGGGCCAGGCCCCGGGTCACCTTGCGCGTCACGAAGGTTTCCCCGCGAACGGGCGACTCGTGGTTGAAGAGGATCCCGTTGCAGGCGTAAAACCCGTAGGACTCCCGGTAGTTGACCGTGATCCAGTACGCGTAGAGCTTGGCCGCTCCGTACGGGGAGCGGGGGTAGAAGGGCGTGGTCTCGGTCTGGGGGATCTCCCGGACCTTGCCGTAGAGCTCGGAGGTCGAGGCCTGGTAGAATCGCGTCTTGGCCTGCAGCCCCAGGATGCGCATGGCCTCCAGGATCCGCAGGGTCCCCAACCCGTCCGCGTTGGCCGTGTACTCCGGGGTCTCGAAGGACACCATGACGTGGCTCTGGGCCCCGAGGTTGTAGATCTCGTCGGGCTGCACCTCCTGGATGATGCGGATGAGGTTGGTCGCGTCCGTGAGGTCCCCGTAGTGCAGCCGGAAGCGCACCCCGGACTCGTGCGGGTCGCAGTAGAGGTGATCGATCCGCGCCGAGTTGAACGAGGAGGCCCGGCGCTTGATCCCGTGCACCTCGTAGCCCTTCTCGAGGAGGAACTCGGCCAGGTAAGCGCCGTCCTGGCCCGTGATACCCGTCACCAGTGCCCGTTTCATCGTCCCGCTCCCGCCGCGTGGCTGCCCCGCTTCCGCTCGGATCCCATGGTTGCCATCAGGCCTGCGCCGTGCCGGAGGAAGGGCCGCACGGCGGCCGCCCGATGCTGAGGCAGGCGAACCCCATGCCGGCCAGCACCTCCGGGTCGTAGAGGTTGCGACCGTCGAAAATCAGCGGCACCTTCAGCAGGCGGCGCATGCGGCCGAAATCCGGGTTGCGGAACTGGTTCCAGTCGGTCACGACGGCCAGCGCGTCCGCCCCCTCCAGGATGTCGTACTGCTGGTCGCAGATGCTGACGCGCGGGTTGTCCCGCAGCAGCTCGCGCGCCCGGGCGCCGGCGGCCGGGTCGTAGGCGCGGACGGTCATGCCCGCGGCCGTCAGCTCGTCGATGATCGCGAGAGAGGAGGCTTCGCGCATGTCGTCCGTGTTGGCCTTGAACGCCAGGCCCCACAGCGCCAGGTGCCGGCCGGCGAGCGACCCCTGCCCGGAGAAATAGTCGGCGATCTTGCGGCCGAGGAGTTTCTTCTGGCGGACGTTGACGGCATCCACCGCGGCGATCAGCTCGGGTTCGTACCCGTTCGTGCGGGCGGTGGTGATCAGCGCCTTGACGTCCTTGGGGAAGCACGACCCCCCGTAGCCCGCGCCGGGGTAGATGAAGTGGTAGCCGATGCGGTGGTCGGCGCCGATCCCGCGCCGCACCGAGCCGACGTTCGCCCCCACCCGCTCGCAGATGTTGGCGATCTCGTTGATGAAGGAAATCTTGGCCGCGAGCATGCAGTTGGCGGCGTACTTGGTCATCTCCGCGCTGCGCACGTCCATGACGATCATCTTGTCGCGGCTGCGGGCGAACGGGGCGTAGAGCGTTTCGAGGAGCTTGGCCGTGCGCACGTTGTCGGTGCCCACGATGATGCGGTCGGGCTTCATGAAGTCGTTGACGGCGTCGCCCTCCTTCAGGAACTCCGGGTTGGAGACGACGTCGAACTCCAGGCCGAGCCCGCGGGCCCGCAGCCGTTCGGCAATGATGCGGTGCACCTCGTCGGCCGTGCCGACCGGGACCGTGGACTTGTTGACGACGATCTTGTACTCGGTCAGCGCTTCCCCGATGCGCCGGGCGGCCTCCCGCACCTGGGAGAGGTCGCAGCCGCCGTCGTCCATGGGCGGGGTGCCGACGCAGTTGAAAATGAAGAGGGCGTGCTCCATCCCCTCCTTCAGGTCGGCGGTGAAGTGCAGCCGGCCTTCCTCGAGGTTGCGCTTGACCAGGGGTTCCAGGCCCGGTTCGAAGATGTGCACCCTGCCGGCCTTGAGACCGGAGACGATGGCCGGGTTGCTGTCCACGCAGACGATGTGATTGCCCATCTCGGACAGGCAGGCGGCCGTCACCAGCCCCACGTACCCGGTCCCTACGATGCAGACATTCATGCCGAGCGGTCCTTTGTCGGTTGAGGGGGGTCAGCGATAACCAGCGATGACGTCAGACAAAAACCATTTTCGTCAAAATCGGCCTAAAAGGCAAGGGAGGGGAGGGGCCGTGCCCGGCGACCGTCGCGGTGGGGACGGCGTTGCAGGTGTTGCCCGACCCGGCGCTCCGTGGTAGGTTTCGCCGGGTCGATTCATTCGTCGCCAGCGGGCCCCAGGGACAGCGTGAGATGATTATCCGGGTCGCAGTCGGCATAACGGCGGTCTTGGCTCTCGGGGCGGTCGCGTTTTGCACCTGGGGGGACGAGTTCCTGCGCGTCGAGCCGGGTCTGCCGGCCGAGCGGGTGGACGCCGTCGTGGTGCTGGCCGGGCCCCCGGAGGAAGACCGGGAGCGGGTGCTGGTGGCCGTCGACCTGGTGCAGGCCGGGGAGGCGGGGGTGCTGCTGCTCCCGCTGCGCCACCGGGCGCTGGAGTGGCCCTGGTTTGTCCGCAAGTACCGCATCCGCGCCTATCTGCCCGAGGAGCGGGTCGTGATCGGCCGCGAGGAGGGGCCTCGCAGCACGTCGCGCTCGGCCCTCGGCGGCACCTACGCGGAAGCCAAGAAAACCATCGAAATCATGCAGCAGCAGGGCCTGCGCTCGGCCGTGGTCGTCAGCTCCAGCTACCACATGCGGCGCGCGCGGCTGGCCTTCGAACGGGCCAACCGCAACCCGGAGCTCGCGTTCTACTTTCATCCGGTCGATGCGATCGACGCGGACGAAGACCCTTGGTGGCTGAACGGCGGCTACGCCCTGCGGGTGGCCGACGAGTATGTCAAGCTGATTGCAGGCTACCTGTTCTACCGGTAGGGGCGGCGTTGCGATCCGACCCATCCGACCGATCGGTCCGATCGGTCGGATGACACCTACCGTCCCCCCTTTTTCCCGCCCTCTTTCTTGACCACCTTGGCCCAGGTGTCCCGCAGCGTCACGGAGCGGTTGAAGACCGGGAGGCCCGGACGGGAGTCCCGGTCGGCGCAGAAATACCCCATGCGTTCGAACTGGAAGCGGCTGCCCGGTGCGGCCGCGGCCAGCGCCGGCTCGAGCCTGCAGCCGGTCAGCACTTCGAGGGAGGCGGGGTTGATGCTGTCGGTGAAGTGCCCGCCCTCCCCGACGTCCTCGGGGTTCTCGCGGGTGAAGAGGTGGCCGTAGAGGCGCACCTCGGCCGGCACGGCGTGTGCGGCCGAAACCCAGTGCAGCGTCCCCTGGACCTTGCGCCCGTCCGGAGCATCTCCGCCGCGGGTCTGCGGGTCGTAGCTGCAGCGCAGTTCCACCACCTCGCCGGTGGCGGGGTCCTTGACCGCTTCCAGGCAACGGATGAAGTAGGCGTAGCGCAGCCGCACCTCCCGGCCGGGGGCCAGGCGAAAGAACTTTTTGGGCGGGTCCTCCATGAAGTCCTCGCGTTCGATGAAGAGCTCGCGGCCGAAGGGCACCCGGCGCGTGCCGGCGGAGGGGTCCTCCGGGTTGTTCACGGCGTCGAGCTCCTCGACCTGGCCCTCGGGGTAGTCGACCAGCGTCACCTTGAGCGGCCGCAGCACCCCCATCACGCGCGGGGCGCGCCGGTTGAGGTCTTCGCGCAGGCAATACTCCATCAGGCCGATGTCGACCGTGCTGTCGGCCTTGGCCACCCCGATGCGTTCGCAGAAGGTGCGGATGGCTTCGGGCGTGTAGCCCCGGCGCCGGTAGCCCGATATCGTGGGCATGCGCGGGTCGTCCCAGCCGCTCACGAGCCCCTTCTCCACCAGCTCGATCAGCTTGCGCTTGGAGAGCACGGTGTAGTTGAGGTTGAGGCGCGCGAACTCGATCTGCTGCGGGTGGCAGGGCACGGCGAGCGCGTCGAGGACCCAGTCGTAGAGCTCGCGGTTGATCTGGAACTCCAGGGTGCAGATCGAGTGCGTGATGCCTTCGATCGAGTCCGAGAGGCAGTGGGCGAAGTCGTACATGGGGTAGATGCACCAGCGCTCACCGGTGCGGTAGTGGCTCGCGTGCTTGATGCGGTAGAGGGTCGGGTCCCGCATCACGAGGTTGGGCGAGGCCATGTCGATTTTGGCGCGCAGCACGCATGCCCCGTCCGCGAACTCGCCCGCCCGCATACGCGCGAAGCGGTCGAGATTCTCCGCGACCGAGCGGTCCCGGTAGGGGCTGTTGCGGCCGGGAGAGGTGAGGGTGCCGCGGTATTCGCGGATTTCGTCCGGGCCGAGGTCGTCGACGTAGGCCTTGCCGAGCCGGACGAGCTGCACGGCGAACTCGTAGAGCCGCTCGAAGTAGTCCGACGCGAAGAACCGCCTCTCGCCCCAGTCGAACCCCATCCAGCGCACGTCTTCCTGGATGGAGGCCACGTATTCCATGGACTCCTTGGCCGGGTCGGTGTCGTCGAAGCGCAGGTGGGTGACGCCGCCGAAGGCGGCCGCCAGGCCGAAGTTGAGGCAGATGGACTTGGCGTGGCCGATGTGCAGGTAGCCGTTCGGCTCCGGCGGGAAACGCGTGGCCACGCGGCCGCCGTTCTTGCCGGCGGCCACGTCGGCTTCGACGATCTGCCGGATGAAATTGGTCGGGGCGGTTGCTGTCGCGGTTTTCTCTTCCGACGCCATGGTCCACACCTCTCGAAATCCCGGCTGCGGTGCCGGGAACGTATTGGATTTCTACGAATGTATACTGCACCGACCTGAGCGAGTCAAAACGCCTGGCAGCATGCGCCCGCCCCGGGCTTCGCCTTATCTGTTTTCGGCCTCGGCCGAAAACAGCCCCATAAAAAAAGGCTTACGGAATTCCCGTAAGCCTCGTGTCCGAAGAGTGGCTGAGGGACTAGGATTCGAACCTAGGTTAACGGGGCCAGAACCCGTCGTCCTGCCGCTAGACGATCCCTCAGCGACGCGCGTAAAATAGCCGACCGTGACGGCTCAGTCAAGCCCTTCTTAAAGCCCATCCGCCTGCGGGGTCGCTCACGCCGCTTTCCCCTGGATCGTGTCGATCGCCCGCTGCAGGCGCGCGAGGGTGGCCTGGCTTGCCGATGATGGCGGTGATCTCGAAGAGCCCCGGACTGGCCGACCGGCCGCTCAAGGCGACCCGCACCGGCTGCGCGATCTTGCCGAGCTTCAACCCCGTCTCGGCCATGACCGTCTTGAAGGCCTCCTCGAGGCCGGATTCGGTGTAGTCCTCCAGCGCCGCGAGCTTCGCCTGCACCTGGCGGAGGATCGGGAGCGCCTCGACCGTCAGGAATTTCTTGACGGCATCCGGTTCGTAGCCGACCTCGGCCTGGTAATAGAAGAGGGCCTGGTCGGCCATCTCCTTCAGTGTCTTGCTGCGCGGCGCGAGGGTGGCGATCGCTTTTTCGGTGCGCGGGTCGCCCGCGATGTCGACCCCGTGTGCCCGCATGAAGGGGGCGAGCGACGGGACCAGCGCGGCCGGAGGCGTCGCCTTGATGTGGTCGGCGTTCAGCGCCAGCAGCTTTTCCGGGTCGAACACCCCGGCCGCCCGGCCGATCGCCTCCAGATTGAAGACCTCGACCAACTCCCGGCGCGTGAAAAATTCCTGGTCGCCGTGGGACCACCCCAGCCGCACGAGGTAGTTGATCATGGCTTCGGGCAGGATGCCCATTTCGCGGTAGGCCGTCACGTTGGTGGCGCCGTGGCGCTTGCTGAGGCGGGCCCGGTCCTTGCCGAGCACCATGGGGACGTGGCCGAAGACCGGCAGCGGGCTGCCCAGGGCATGGTAGAGCTGGATCTGCTTGGGCGTGTTCATCACGTGGTCGTCGCCCCGAATGATCGTGTTGACGCCCATCGTGATGTCGTCGACCACCACCGCGAAGTTGTAGGTGGGGCTGCCGTCGCTGCGGCAGATGATGAAGTCGTCCAACTCTTCGTTCTGGAAGGCGATCGGCCCCTTGACCACGTCGTCGAGCACCGTGGCGCCGGCAAGCGGCGCCTTGAAGCGCACGGCCGTGCCTGGGCCGGGGCCGAGGCCCCGGTTGCGGCACGTGCCGTCGTACTTCGGCTTGCCGCCCGTGGCGAGCGCCTTCTGGCGCATCTCTTCGATGCGCTCAGGCGGGCAGGTGCAATAATAGGCGTGGCCGGAGTCGAGGAGCTTCTGAATGTATTCGCGGTAGACCGGGAACCGCCGGGTCTGGAAATAGGGGCCCTCATCCCAGTCGATGCCGAGCCACTCGAGCGACTCTAGAATGGAGTCCACATACTCCTGCCGGGACCGTTCGACGTCGGTGTCCTCGAAGCGCAGCACGAAGCGGCCTTTCATGCGTCGCGCGTAGAGCCAGTTGAAGATCGCCGTGCGGGCGCCGCCCAGGTGCAGGTAGCCGGTCGGGCTCGGTGGGAAGCGGGTGATGACCTCGGACATGCTGTTCACCTCATCGCATGGAAAGCGCCGGTGCGCCGGTCGGTCGCCTGCCGGTCGCTAGAAAAAACAGTTCAATGGATCTCCGTGCATTCATGGCAAAAAAGATGGTCGCTTCTCTCATCTGCAAAAAAAAGCCATAGTAAATTCAGCCGGATTGGGGGCGCGCCGTCAGCCTGACCCCAGCCTGCCGCCCGATGCGCCGTTGAAAGCGGCGGCTTCGTTCCAAGCGCGCTACGGGTGAAATACCATTCAATTACGACAGGTTGCAAGTGATTCTCCCGTTCGGGGCCCTGCAATACCACAGAACCCTCCCTTTCTCAAGGGGGCCACCGACCGTCTGCGGAAAGTTCTTGACAGGCTGCACGAATTAAATTACTTATCCGCAAATTTCGAAGTTAGGAAGAGTTTTATTGTTTTATTACGTTAACTCAAATAATTAGGAGATTTGCTCATGGGCCTCCCAAAGCGAAGAGTGTCCAAATCCCGGCGGGATAAGCGCCGCACCGGCAAGCGCCTGACCGCCCCGTCCCTGTCCACCTGCGCCGATTGCGGCGAACCGGCCATGGCCCACCGCGCCTGTCCCAGCTGCGGCTCCTACCGCGGCCGCAAGGTGATCAAGACCGACGAGGAATAGAGCTTTTCCGATGGGCCGAAGGGGGGACGCGCGTCACGGCGCTCTCCTGCCTGGCCCGAGTGCCCGCGGTCGACCCCGAGCGCGCGGCAGTCACTTCGACCCGATCCGAGGATGGAATAGATGGCTTCACAACCGCTGGCGGGCCTGGACCTCGAGTCCAGGCAGATGGTGCTGGACACGGTCGCCCAGTTGAAAAAACGGCTGCTGACCAAGGAGCGGATCCTTGAGTTCGACCGCAAGGAGATCTTCCCCGAAGACGTCATCCGCGAGATGCTGGGGCCGGAGATCGGCCTGCAGCTGCTGATGATCCCGGAGGCCTACGGCGGCCTGGGCGGCGGGGCGCGCGACAGCTGCGCGGTCACGCGTGAAATGGCCAAGGTCTGCCTGGGCATCACCACCGCCTTTTTCGCCATTCAGCTCGGGGCCGACCCCATCATGGTCGGTGCCACCGAGGAGCAGAAGCAGAAGTGGCTCGGCAAGATCGCCGCCGGCGAGGCCCTGGTGGCCTACGCGGTGACCGAGCCCGACGCGGGCAGCAACGTCGCCGCGCTCAAGACCAAGGCCGACCCGGTGACGGACGCCTCCGGCCGGGTCACGGGCTACCGCATCAACGGCAGCAAGCAGTTCATCTCCACGGGCGGTTACGCGGACTTCATCACCGTGCTGGCCGACGCACCGGAGGGCCCCACCTTCTTCATCATGGAGAAGGACACCCCGGGCTATACGCGCGGCAAGGGCGAGGAGAAGCACGGCATCCGGGCGTCCAACACCTCGCCGCTGACCTTCACCGACGCCTTCGTGCCGGCGGAGAACATCGTCGGCGGGGTGCCCGGTCAGGGCCTGAAGCAGGCCAACGAAGTGTTCGGCTACACCCGGCTGATGGTGGCCGCCATGGGACTGGGCGCGGGAGAGGCCGCGATCGAAATCGCCATCCCCTACGCCCAGGAGCGCATCCAGTTCAAGACGCCGCTGTCCGAGAAGCAGGGCTACACCCACAAGCTGATCGTGCCCAACGTGGTGCGCCTGGCGGCGGCCGCGGCCTACATCGACGAGGTGGCCGAGCGGCTGGATGCCGGCGAAAAGGACCTCGAGGTGGAGGGCTCGATCGCGAAGTGGTACGCGACCGAGGCCGGCAACCGCGCGGCCGAGGACAGCATCCAGGCGCTGGGCGGCTACGGCTACATCAACGAGTACGGGGTGGAGAAAATCAAGCGCGACGTGCGCATCACCACGATCTACGAGGGCACGAGCGAGATCCAACAGAACATCATCAGCACGTTCCGCTGGAAAAAAAGCCGCAAGACCAAGGGCGAGTTCTACGGCGCCATCGCCGCCGAGATGGAGCGCCTGGAGGCGTCCGCCCCCGGCTGCGGCGGCGGCTTCTTCGCGCGGGCGGCGCGCGCCCTGAACCACCTCATCGGGGTGGCCGACGCCCGGCGTCTCACCCGCCAGCAGATCGTCATGTTCGACCTCGCGGACCTCATGGCCCACGTCGAGGTCGGTGCGGCGGTGGCCCGCAAGGCGGCCGCGCTCGCCGCCGGGGGTGACCCGCAGGCCGAGCGCGCGGCACTGACGGCGCGCGTCTTCGCCTGGGAAGCCGGCCAGCTGTTCGCGCGCAATGCCATGCGGGTGCTGACGGGAACCGGTGACATCGAGCCGGAGGCGCTCGCGCGCTCGCTCGCCGAGATCCGCTTCAACGAGTTCGCGGGCGGCAGCCCGAACGTGATCCGGGACATGGACCGGCTGGCCGACATCGTGTTCGGCCGCTGACCGGGAACCCGGCGCAGGGAACACCACCTATCGAGGAGACGGAAGCATGCGGTTCAAAGACAAGATCGTCATGGTGACCGGCGGCGCGGCCGGCATCGGCCGGGTGACGGCCGAAGCCTTCGCGCGCGAAGGCGCCAAGCTCGCCATCTGCGACGTCAACCCGCAGGCGGGAGAGGCGGCCGCGCAGGCCCTCGGCCCGGAGGCCTCGTTTCAGAAAGTGGATGTCGCCAGCGAGGCGGACGTCGCGGCCTGGGCCGACGCGACCGTCAAGCGCTACGGCCGCATCGACGTCCTGGTGAACAACGCCGGCATCACGCGGGACGCCCTGCTGCTGCGCATGAAGGAGTCCGACTGGGACCTGGTGATGAGCATCAACCTCAAGGGCGCCTTCCTGTGCACGCGCGCCGTGGTGCGGCACATGGCCCAGCAGCGCGCGGGGCGGGTCGTCAACGTGGCCTCGGTCGTGGGGGTGGTCGGCAATGTCGGTCAGGCCAACTACGTGGCCTCCAAGGCCGGGCTGATCGGCCTGACCAAGACGGTGGCGCGCGAGTTCGCCGCCCGCGGCATCACGGTCAACGCGGTGGCCCCGGGCTACATCGAAACGCAGATGACGGCCGTGCTGAGCGATAAGGTCAAGGAGGCCTTCCTGACCCAGATCCCGCTCGGGCGCGCGGGCAGTCCGGAGGACGTGGCCGCGGCCGTGACCTTCCTCGCCTCCGACCAGGCGGCCTACCTGACCGGCCAGGTGCTGCACGTCAGCGGCGGCATGTACATGTAGACCGGACGGGTTCCAGGTTCACGGTTCAAGGGTTCACGGTTGACACGACCGCGAGCCTTTGAACCCTGAACCTTGAACCCTGAACCTTGAACCTTTGATATCCACCATCAACCAGGAGGAAACACCATGTCCGTCGAAGAAAAAGTGAAGAAAATCATTGCCGAGAAGCTGAGCGTGGACCTCGCGGAGGTCAAGCCGGAAGCGTCGTTCGTGGACGACCTCGGGGCCGACTCGCTCGACCTGGTCGAACTCATCATGTCCATGGAAGAAGAGTTCGGGGTCGACATTTCCGACGAAGACGCGGAGAAGATCGTCACCGTCAAGGACGCGATGGACTACGTCGCGAAGCGGAAGTAAGGCGGCGTTGGACGCCGACAAAGGAGGCCCATTGGCTAAGCGGGTTGTGGTCACCGGCCTTGGGGTTGTGTGCCCCGTGGGGATCGGCGTCGCCGAGACGTGGAAGGGCCTGTGCGCCGGCACGTCCGGGATCGGCCGGATCACCCGGTTCGATGCCGCGCGCTTCGAGACCCAGATCGCCGGGGAGGTCAAGGGATTCAAGGCCGAGGACTGGGTCAGCAAGAAAGAGGCCAAACGGTTCGAGCTGTTCATTTCGTATGCCATTGCGGCAACCCGCATGGCCGTGGATGACGCGCGGCTTGCCATCACCGAAGACAACGGCGACCGCATCGGCGTGATCACGGGGTGCGGCCTGGGCGGCCTGCGTTTCATGGAGGACACGATCCTCAACATCCACCTGAACGGGCCCAAGCGCGTCAGCCCCTTCTTCATCCCCTTGTTGATCGGCAACATGGCCCCGGGCATGATCTCGATCCTCTTCGGGGCCAAGGGGCCCAACGTGTCGCTGGCGACCGCCTGCGCCGCGGGGTCCCATGCCGTGGGCGACTCCTTCAAAATCATTCAGGAGGGGCGCGCCGACGCCATGATCACCGGCGGCACCGAGGCGGTCATCTCTCCGACCTGCATCGCCGGGTTCAACGCCATGAAGGCGCTCTCGACGCGCAATGCCGAGCCCGAGCGGGCCTCCCGGCCGTTCGAGCGGGACCGCGACGGGTTCGTCCCGGGGGAGGGCGCGGGCATCCTGATCCTGGAGGAGCTCGAGCACGCCCGCCGGCGCGGCGCCCGGATCTATGCCGAGGTGGTCGGGTACGGCCTCACCGGCGACGGCTACCACATGACCTCACCCCCTCCGGACGGCAGCGGGGCTGCGCGGTGCATGCAGATGGCGATCGACGACGCGGGCATCCGGCCCGACCAGGTCGACTACATCAACGCGCACGGCACCTCGACCGAGCTGAACGACCTGTACGAGACGCGCGCGATCAAGAGCGTGTTCAAGGAGCACGCCCACACGGTTGCCGTAAGCTCGACCAAGTCGATGACCGGGCACCTGCTGGGCGGCGCGGGCGGCGTGGAGGCCGTGATTTCCGCCATGGCGATCCACACGGACATGATGCCGCCGACGATCAACTACGAGAATCCGGCCGAGGAGCTGGACCTGGACTACGTGCCCAACACGGCGCGCAAGGCTACGGTCAATTACGCCATGTCGAACTCCTTCGGGTTCGGCGGCACCAACGCCACCCTGCTGTTCAAAAAGCACCTCCCTTAACCGGGCCATCGGGACGGCGCGGAGCTTGCGAGCACAGACCCGGGGCGGTTGACCGCCCCGGGTCTGTGCTCTTTTTTTGACCGGGTTCGCAAGACCCCGTCACCCGGTCCGGCCCAGGCAAGTTGTGATCGCCTCTGTTGCTAAATACAATATTTTGGTATAGTTGCTCTCCTGCGGGTCGTTTTCCGCCGATTTCGATGAGAAAGGCGCTGCGATGAACGAGCGGCCCTCCTGGGAAACGTATTTCATGGACATCACGATCCTGGTCGCCAAACGGACGACCTGCACGCGGCGTGCGGTCGGGGCCGTGATCGTGAAGGACAAGCGCATCCTTTCGACGGGTTACAACGGTGCGCCTTCGGGCGTGCGGCACTGCGCCGAAGTCGGGTGCCTGCGGGAGCAGCTGAAGGTGCAGTCGGGCATGCGCCACGAGCTCTGCCGCGGCATCCACGCGGAGCAGAACGCGATCATCCAGGCCGCGTACCACGGTGTGTCGGTCAAAGGGGCGGTGCTCTTCTGCACGACCCAGCCCTGCTCGATCTGCGCCAAGATGCTCATCAACGCCGGGATCACGACCATCTACTACGAGGCGGGGTACGCGGACGAGCTCGCGCGCGAGATGCTGGCCGAGGCCGGGGTCGCCATGATCCGGGTTGCCGGCAGCGGGGGAGCCGGGACGGGGCGGGCCGAGGGAATCCCGGCCTGAGATCCGGCGGGTGCGGCCGCCCCCTTGAATTCGTTCAACCGTGAAGCGATGTCATGGGTTCGGTGCGGCGGTGTTCGTCTGGCAACCAGCGCTTACCACGAACGGGGAGGGCATGAGGGATGAAGTGTCCGTACTGCAGCGAGATTGAGAACAAGGTGATCGACTCCAGGTTGAGCAAGGACGCCAGCGTGATCCGCCGTCGTCGGGAATGCCTGACCTGCAAACGGCGCTTCACGACCTATGAGCACATCGAAGAGATCCCGATCATGATCATGAAGAAGGACGGCCGGCGGGAGCTCTTCAGCCGGGACAAGGTGCGCTCGGGCATGCTCAAGGCCTGCGAAAAGCGCAACATCAGCATGAACACGATCGAGGAGTTCATCGAGGACATGGAGCGCGACCTCCGCGAGGCCGAAGACAAGGAAATCCCCGCCGCCGTGGTCGGCGAGAAGATCATGGCCAAGCTGCACGAGCTGGACGACGTGGCCTATGTCCGCTTCGCCTCGGTCTACCGCGAGTTCAAGGACGTCAACGATTTCGTGCTCGAGCTGAAAAAGCTGCTGAGCGCGGAGAAGGCGCAGGAATGAAAGTTTTAAGTGTTAAGTTTTAGGTTTTAAGTAGAAACAATGGGCGGCCTATTTTCACTTAACACGTAACACTTAAAACTTAACACGTTCGTTTGCATGACTGACGAAGATTACATGCGAGTGGCGCTCGAGCTGGCCGCGCGCGGGCGGGGGACCACCTCCCCCAATCCGATGGTCGGCGCGGTGGTCGTCGCCGACGGCGCGATAGTGGGCAGCGGCTACCACCGGTTCGCCGGCGGGCCGCACGCAGAGGTCTACGCGATCGACGCCGCGGGCGCGCGGGCGCGCGCGGGCACCCTCTACGTCTCGCTCGAACCCTGCACCCATACCGGACGCACCCCGCCCTGCACCCGCAAGATCCTGGAGGCCGGAATCCGGCGGGTGGTCGTCGGTATGCGCGACCCGAACCCCCGCGCGGCCGGAGGGGCCGAGGTGCTGCGCCGGGAGGGGGTCGAGGTCACGCTCGGGGTGTGCGCGGCAGAGGCCGAGGAGCTGAACGAGGCCTTCATCACCCACATCCGCACCGGCCGGCCGTTCGTGACCGCCAAGTGCGCCGCCACGCTGGACGGGCGCATCGCGACCCGGACAATGGATTCCAAGTGGGTGACCGGCGAACGCGCGCGGGCCTACGTGCACGAGCTGCGCTACGCGATGGACGCCATTCTGGTGGGGATCGGGACGGTGGCCGCGGACGACCCGCTGCTGACCGCACGCGTGGGCGACCGCGATCCCAGGGACCCGGTGCGCATCGTGCTGGACGCGACCCTGCGCATCGATCCCGCGGCCCGGGTGCTGAACCACGGCTCCGCCGCCGAGACCTGGGTCGTCGCGGGCCGCGGGGTGCCGGCCGAAGCCAGGGCGCGCATCGAGCGCCGGGGGGTCCGGGTGCTCGAGGCCGAGACCCGGGACGGTTGGATCGATCTGGTGCCGCTGGTGGCGCAGCTGGGCGGGATGGGGATCCAGAGCCTGCTCGTCGAGGGCGGGGGCCGGGTCCTGTCGTCGGCCTTCCGCGCGGGCATCGTCGACAAGGTCTGTTTCTTCTACGCCCCGCTCATTTTAGGCGGGGACGACGGGATCCCGATCTGCAGCGGCCCGGGGGCGGCCCGCATGCGGGACTGCCTCCGGCTGGAGCGGATCCGCACCCGCCGCTTCGACGACGACGTGCTGATCGAGGGCTACGTTGCGAAGGCCGCCGGTCCGGGCGGTTGAAGATCGCGCCACGATCCTTAAGTTAACGCGGTCGGGGTGCGGTCCGAGCGGACCCGCGGTCGACATCCACGGGGGGTGGGACGCATCCATGTTCACCGGCATCATCGAGGGGTTGGGGACGATTGCGGGGGTCCGGCCGTCGGGGCAGGGCAAGCGCCTGACGATCCAGTCCGACTTCAGCCTGCAGGGGACCCGGGTCGGCGACAGCATTGCCGTGAACGGCGCCTGCCTCACGGCGGTCCATCTGGCGGACCGGCGCTTCGAGGCGGACGTCTCGCCCGAGAGCGTTGCCCGGACGACTCTGGCGGAGGCGCACACCGGCGAGCGCGTGAATCTGGAGCGCGCGCTCAGGCTTTCGGACCGCATCGACGGGCACCTCGTGGCCGGGCACGTGGACGGCACGGGGGTGATCGCGTCGCGCCAGCCGGCCGGCAACGCGGTGGTGGTCACCGTCGTCGTGCCCGAGGAGCTTGCGCGGCAGATGATCATCAAAGGCTCGGTGGCAGTCGACGGGGTCAGCCTCACGATCAACACGCTGGACGCCCGGAGTTTCGCGGTCGCCGTCATCCCGCACACCTCGGTGCTCACGACGATCGGGTTCAAGCAGACGGGGGAGCGCGTCAACATCGAAACCGACATGATCGGCAAGTACGTCGAGAAGTTCCTCTCGACCCGCACCGACGCCAAGCCGGCCGGGGTCACCCTGGAGCTGCTGGCCAAGTCCGGCTATCTGAAATAGGACGAACGAACCGCAGGCGCGGATGCGCGCTTTTCAGGAGCTTACGCAATGGGTCGTATCAGCATCGCACAGGCCATCGAGGATGTGCGCGCCGGGCGCATGGTCATCCTCGCCGACGACAACGAGCCGGAGAGCGAGGCGGACTTCTGCATGGCGGCCGAGAAGGTCACGCCCGAGGCCGTGAACTTCATGGCCAAGAACGGCCGCGGGCTCATCTGTCTGTCGCTGACCGGGGAAAAGGCCGACCAGCTCGAGCTGCCGCCCATGGTGGACACGAACACCTCGCGCTACGGGACCGGCTTCACGGTTTCGATCGACGCCCGCCAGGGGGTGACCGGCGGGGTCTCGGCCGCCGACCGGGCCATGACCATCCTGACCGCGGTGGCGGACGGCACACGTCCGGCCGACCTCGTGCGGCCCGGCCACGTATTCCCGCTGCGCGCCCGGGGCGGCGGCGTGATCGTCCGGACCGGGCAGACCGAGGGATCGGTCGACCTCGCGCGGCTGGCGGGGCTGAAGCCCTCCGGGGTCATCTGCGGCATCATGGACGAGGACGGCTCCATGGCCAGCATGCCGGCCCTCGAGAAGATCAGCACGCAGCTCGGGATCGGCATCTGTACGATTCCCGACCTGATCGAGTACCGCATGCGGACCGAGTCCTTCGTGCACCGCTCGGCCGAGGCCGTGATTCCCACCGTCATCGCGGGCGAGTTTCGGGCCGTCGTGTACGAGAACGACGTCGACGACCTGCTGCACTTCGCCATGGTGAAGGGGGCGATCGACCCCGAGATCCCTGTGCTGGTGCGGGTGCACTCGGAGTGCCTGACCGGGGACATCTTCGGCTCGATGCGCTGCGACTGCGGCCCCCAGTTGCACCGGGCCATGGCCATGATGGAAGCCGAGGGGGCCGGCGTGCTGCTCTACATCCGCCAGGAGGGCCGCGGGATCGGCCTCGTCAACAAGATCAGGGCCTACGCGCTGCAGGAAAAGGGATTCGACACGGTCGAGGCCAACGTCGAGCTGGGGTTCCAGCCCGACATGCGCAATTACGGGATCGGGGCCCAGATCCTGGCCGACCTGGGGGTGCGCAAGATGCGCCTGATGACCAACAACCCCAAGAAAATGGTGGGCCTCCAGGGCTACGGGCTGCGGGTCGTCGACCAGGTCCCGATTGAGGTCGAGCCCAACGAGTTCAACCAGTGCTACCTCGAGTGCAAGAAACTGAAGATGGGGCATTTGCTGACGCTAGGGAAAGGATGAAAATTCGAAATACGAAATTCGAAATCCGAAACAGGCGGAGCCTCAGGTCGTGCGCCCGGCATTGGTTTCCGGGTTCGATATTGGGATTTGTTTCGAATTTCGGTATTCGGATTTCGGATTTGCCTGATCTCGACCAACCGGAACAGGTGTTGCCGGGTTCCATTATTTAGGGAAGGAGCTGAGGATGCCGAAAATCATTGAGGGGAAGCTGAACGCGGAAGGGAAGAAGTTCGCCATTGTGGCGAGCCGCTACAACGACTTCATCACCGAGAAGCTGGTGGGCGGCGCGCTCGACGCGCTGAACCGCTGCGGGGCCAAGGACCAGGACATCGAGATCTTCAAGGTGCCGGGCGCCTTCGAGATCCCGCTGGTCGCCAAGCGCGTGGCCGCAAGCAAGCGCTTCGATGCCATCGTGTGCCTGGGGGCGGTGATCCGCGGCGCCACCCCCCACTTCGACTTCGTCGCGGCCGAGAGCTCCAAGGGCATCGCCGCCGTCATGATGGAAACCGGGCTGCCGGTCATTTTCGGCGTGATCACGGTGGACACCATCGAGCAGGCGATCGAGCGCGCCGGCGCCAAGCTGGACAACAAGGGCTTCGGCGCCGCCATGTCCGCGGTGGAGATGGCCAACCTGATCGCCGCCGTCTGACTCCATGGGAACCCGCCGCAAAGCGCGCGAACTGGCCATGCAGGCGCTGTTTTTCATGGACATGCAGAAGGAGTTCTCGGAAGAGACGTTCGGGCGCTTCTGCGCGAACTTCGCCCCCAAGCCCGAGGTGCGCCCGTTCTTCCTGCGGCTGGTCAACGGCGTCCTGGCGTGCAAGGACGAGCTCGATCACCTGGTCGAGCGTTTCTCCGAGAACTGGAGCCTGGGTCGGATGTCGTGCGTCGACCGCAACGTCATGCGCATTGCCGTCTTCGAGCTCGTCTGCTGCCGCGACATCCCCGCGAAGGTCAGCATCAACGAGGCGGTGGACATCGGCAAGAAGTTCGGGACGGACGATTCCGGGGCCTTCATCAACGGCATCGTGGACAGCATCCGCGCAGCGGTGGAGAGCGGCGAGGCCGGGCTCCCTTGCCCGGAGTCGACGGGTGAGGACACGGCGGAAGAGGACGGGGACGAAGAGGATCAGGACACAGACGATTGACGGCGGCACGCGGGGCCGCGTCCGCACCCGCCCCGCGCCGGCGTCGGAGGATTACGCATGCTCATCCAGAAGCTCGCGGTAGGGCCGATCCAGGCCAACTGCTTCATCGTCGGTTGCAAGGAGACGCACCAGGCGGCCGTCATCGACCCGGGGGACGAGGCGGACCGGATTCTGCTCGCGCTCGCCGAGGCGAAGTTGACGGTCGTGCAGATCATCAACACCCACGGGCACTTCGACCACGTGGGGGCCAATCGGCGCATGAAGCAGACCACCGGCGCTCCCCTGCTGATCCACGCCCTCGACGCCCCCATGCTGAGCCTGCTGTCCCGCAGCGCGGCCGCCTGGGGCATGAGCGCCGAGAACTCGCCCCCGCCCGACCGGACGATCGACGAGGGCGACCTCATCTCGGTCGGCACGCTCACCTTCCGGGTGATCCACACCCCCGGCCACACCCCGGGGGGCGTGTCGCTGCTGGCGGGGGACTCGCTGTTCGTGGGCGATACGCTTTTCGCCGGTTCGGTCGGTCGCACGGACTTCCCCGGCGGCAGCTTCGACGCGCTGAAAACCAGCATTCGCGCAAAGCTCTTTGCCCTGCCGGACGACGTGACGGTCTACACCGGCCACGGGCCGGAGACCACCATCGGGGAGGAGCGGCGCGGCAACCCCTTTGTGGGGCTGGGAGCCTGAAGGGCTTTGATCGGTCCGATCGGACCGATACTTCCCGCGCTCAGTCCACCGCGGTTTTTCCGGTTGTGCCCGCCGCGGCTATGGCCGTGTCCAACTCCCGCCGTTTCAGAATGTCGTAGTACGTCATGATCTGCCTGACGTAAGCGACGGTGATGTCGCCCCTGCAGAACCCCTGCTCGGCCTGCTGGTAGTAGCGGCGCAGGCGCAGCAGGGGAAGCACCTTGGACAGCGACTCCCAGCGGGTGGGGTCGAGCCCCATCCGGGCGGCCAGGCGCCTGGCATCGTTCACGTGGCCCGGGCCGGCGTTGTAGGCGGCCAGGGCCGTCATCAAGCGGTCCGTTTCATCCGCCCCTTCGTACATGTCGTAGAGCGATTTCAGGTAGGCCACCCCGCCCTTGATGCTCGCCACCGGGTCGAACGGGTTCGAGACTTTCAGGCTGCGCGCCGTGAGCGGCAGGATCTGCATCAGCCCCTGGGAGCCGTTCGGCCCGAGCGCCAGGGGGTCCAGGCGCGATTCCTGGTAGATCTGGGCCGCGATCAGGCACCAGTCGAAGCCGCTCTTGCGGGCTGCGTCCTTGATGAACGGGCGGTAACGCGGCAGGCGGCTGCGCATGCTTTCGTGAAACGCCTTCAGGTCGACGTAGTCGAAGGCCTCGATGTTCGGGTGGTATTTCGAGTAGATATCGTCGAACCGACCGCTCGCGGTGATGGACTGCAGGAACTCGTTGACCCTCCCGAGCAGCGCCTGGGCGGGCGGCGGCACGGCCCACCCGAGCGAGACGAAAGCCTCCTCGCCCAGGCTGCGGACGGCGGTGGAGGGGTAATAGCGGCGGCTGAGGAAGGCCACATTGCTGGTGACGATCGTGCTGTCGATTTCGCCCCTGGCCACGAGCGGGACCAGGCTGCCGTCCGACAGGTGGTCGTGGGTGCGGACCGAGACGTTGACCCCGCGGCGCCGCAGCTCGTCCAGAAAGTCCACGTGCGCCGAGCCCCGGCCGAGGTCGACCGTCCGGCCGGAGAGGTCGTTGGGACTCGTGAGCGGCGCCCGGTCGCGGTTGGAGATGATGTGCTGCTGGACCTCCATGTACGAGTTCGAGAACGCCACCTGCACCGAGCGCGTGGGCGTGATCTCGGCTCCGGCGATGAGATCGCCTTCCCCGGCCTCGAGGGCGGAGACCATGTCCCGCCACGTCTCCCTGGGGATGACCTTCAGCCTGACGTTCAGGTGAGCGGCGAACTCCCGGGCCAGCTCGTAGTCGAAGCCCATCGCTTCGTTGCGATACGTGTGGAAGCTGAGCGGCGAGTTGCCGGTGATGACCCTCAATTCCCCCTGGGCGAGAATGTGATGAAGACTCGAATCGGGCTGCCCGTCCGTGACGGCTCCCGCCGGGACCAGAGCCGCCGCGGCGCCGGCGGCGATCAGCGCCGTCCGCACGCCGACCCGCAGCAGCCGCCGTTTGCGCAAGCATGTGTACATAGGACCTCCTTTCGAAACCACGACCTGGGTGACGCGTCACCTCCTGCTCAAAATGCTCCCAGCTGGCAGGGTTTGATCTTGACCTCGAGCGTCTCGCAGGCCGCGCTCAGGGCCAGTTTCGTCCGGCGAAAGGCCTGAGCCAGCGCCCAGGCGTCCCGACATGCCAGCCGTCCCCCCGTGAGTTTCGCCCGGATGGCCTGCTCGAGCTCCGGTTCGACCACGGCGGCTGGTGCGACGATCTTTTTGTCGGGGCTGTACCCGAAAAGTCCGAGCTGGCAGGTCGTCAGCCGGATGCCCAGGCGGTCGGCCGTCGCCCCGACCTCGGCCGGTTGTTTCCCTGTCCGGGCGGAGATCTCGAACGCCACGGAGCAGGGGAGGGCGGTCATGCCGGCCAGCGCCGCGCGCAGCGCCGGGTCGACGGCCGCGGTCGGAGCGCCTGCAAGTGGTTGATCCCCCTTCACCTTCATGTCAAACTCCCTGCTTGATGTGCCCCCACGTGTCTGTTATGAAACCCGAAGATCCGCCCTTCGCTCTCGTGAAAGGATGGGCGGTGCGCAACAATCCGGCAGCGATCGGGTCGGCGTTCTGCCTGGGACTCGGGTATGCGGTGCGCGATCCGGGTGGGGTGCCGGGTGCGCGTGAAACGAACAGGACCTTCGTTGGGACAACCGATTGAATGTTGGTGCACGGACCCTACCACAGGCGGGGTGCGCTTGGCAACCCCTGGGGCAAAAACCACCGGCCGTCCGGGTGCTGGGAGCCCCGGGAGGCGGTCCGGACGCGTGAACCGGGAGGCGACTAATCGCATGAACCCGATCCGGCGCAAGGCCACGCGGGCGATCACGGTGGGCGGGGTGGCCGTCGGCGGGGGCGCCCCGGTGACGGTCCAGTCCATGACCAACACGCCGACCCCGGATGTCGCCGCGACGGTCGCCCAGATCCGGCGCCTGGAGGCGGCCGGTTGCGACATCGTCCGGGTGGCGGTCCCGGACGCCGATGCGGCCGGCGCCCTCGCCCGCATCAAGGCGCAGGTGCGCATCCCGGTCCTCGCCGACATCCACTTCGACCACCGCCTGGCCATCGCGGCCGCGCGAGCCGGCGCCGACGGTCTGCGGATCAACCCGGGGAATATCGGCGGGGCCCGGAAGGTGCGCGCGGTCGCCGACTGCGCCCGGGAGCGCGGCATCCCCATCCGCATCGGGGTGAACGCGGGGTCGCTTGAAAAGGACATCCTTAAAAAATATAATGGCGCCACGCCCGAGGGCATGGTCGAGAGCGCCCTGCGCCACATCGACCTGCTGCGCTCGTTCGATTTCCACGATCTCAAGGTGTCTCTCAAGGCATCCGATGTCCCGCGCACCGTGGCGGCCTACCGGCTGCTGTCCGCCCGGACGGACCTGCCGCTGCACCTCGGGGTGACCGAGGCCGGCACCCTGTTTTCAGGGCTGGTCAAGTCGGCGCTCGGCATCGGCATGCTGCTGGCCGAGGGGATCGGCGACACCCTGCGCGTGTCGCTGACCCGCGACCCGGTCGAGGAAGTCCGGGCCGGGTTCGAGATCCTGCGCGCGCTCGGTATCCGGCAGCGCGGCCCGGAGATCATCGCCTGCCCGACCTGCGGGCGCACCCGCATCGACCTGTTCCGGATCGTCGAGCAGGTCGAGCAGGCCCTGGCGGGGTCGGTCGCCCCGATCCGCATCGCCATCATGGGCTGCGTCGTCAACGGCCCGGGGGAGGCGCGCGAGGCCGACATCGGGGTCGCCGGCGGCGACGGAGTGGGCGTCCTGTTCCGGAAGGGACGGGTGGTGAAGAAGTTCCCCGAGGGGCAGCTCCTGGACGTGCTCCTCGCGGAAGTGCGGGCGATGGAAGAGCAACTTGGACCAAAGGGACCAAAGGGACTAAAGGGACCGAAGGACCCAAACACCAAACACCAAAAACCAAACACTGAGACTCCAGAGGACATGCACCGACGATGAGCAAGAAACCGAAATCCGCGATTTCCCCGACCCGCGCCGAGGATTACCCCGAGTGGTACCAGCAGGTCATCAAGGCGTCCGACATGGCCGAACGGTCCCCGGTGCGGGGATGCATGATCATCAAGCCCTGGGGCTACGCCCTCTGGGAAAACATCATGCACTCCATGGATCGCATGTTCAAGGCGACCGGGGTCAAGAACGCCTATTTCCCGCTGTTCATCCCGCTGAGCTTCATGCAGAAGGAGGCCGAGCACGTCGAAGGCTTCGCCAAGGAGTGCGCCGTGGTGACCCACCACCGGCTGGAGAAGCGGGGGGGCGAGCTCGTGCCGGCCGGTGTGCTGGCCGAGCCCCTGGTGGTGCGTCCCACCTCCGAAACCATTATCGCGGATTCTTTTTCGAAGTGGATCAGCAGCTACCGCGACCTGCCGATCGTGCTGAATCAGTGGGGGAACGTCGTGCGCTGGGAGATGCGCACGCGGATTTTCCTGCGCACGAGCGAGTTCCTCTGGCAGGAGGGCCACACGGCTCATGCCACGCGCGAGGAGGCCTGGGAGCGGACGATGATGATGCTGGACATCTACGCGCGCCTGTCCGAAGAGGTCCTGGCCATGCCGGTCATCCGGGGCCGCAAGACGGCGGCCGAGCGCTTCCCGGGGGCCGTGGACACGCTGTGCATCGAGTCCATGATGCAGGACCGCAAGGCGCTGCAGGCCGGGACCTCCCATTTCCTCGGGCAGAACTTCGCCAAGGCGTCGCAGATCAAGTTCCAGTCGGCCGAGGAAAAGGAGGAGTACGCCTGGACCACCTCCTGGGGGGCGTCCACGCGCCTGATCGGCGGGGTCATCATGACCCACGGGGACGACGACGGGATCGTCATGCCGCCCCGCGGGGCGTCGGCGCACATCGTGCTGCTGCCCATCACCCGCAACCCCGACGAGCGGCAGGCGGTCATGGCCTACACCGAGAGCCTCGCCCGGGAGCTCCGGGACAAGATGTACTACGACCGGCCGCTCACGGTCGAGGTCGACCCGCGCGACATCGGCGGCGCCCGCGGCTGGGAGTGGATCAAGAAAGGCATCCCGCTGCGGGTCGAGATCGGCTCGCGCGAGATCAAGGACAACGCGGTGTTCCTGGGGCGCCGCGACAAGCCGCACAACGAGCGGGTGTCGCTGAAGCGCGACGCCTTCACGGTCGAGGTCACCGGCATCCTGGACGACATCCAGAACGGGATGTTCGCCCGGGCGCAGGCCTTCCGCATCGAGAACACCGTTCAGATCGACGACAAGGGCGAGTTCTACGACTTCTTCACGCCGCGCAACCTGGACAAGCCCGAGATCCACGGCGGCTTTGCCGCATCCAGCTGGTGCGGGGACCCGGCCTGCGAGGCCAAGATCAAGGAAGACCTGACCGTCACCATCCGCTGCATCCCCTTCGAGCAGGAGGGCGACCCGGGCCGCTGCCTCTACTGCGGCCGTCCCGGTCAGCACCGGGTGGTGTTCGCGAAAGCCTATTGATCGGATGCGGGCTGCGGGGACGGGCGGCGGCCGCCGCCCGCCCCCCGCCCCGCATTCCGGTCCTGCCGGTCCTGCCCCGGTGCGGGGGCAGCGGCCCCGGTCGTGCACGCGATGATCCGAATCAACAACATCCTCGACAAGATCTCCGAGTACTACCCCAACCCCGACGTGGATGTGGTTGAGCGCGCCTACATCTACTCGGCGCGGGTCCATGCCGGACAGGTGCGCCTGTCCGGCGAGCCCTACCTCATGCACCCCCTGGAAGTCGCCAACATCCTGGCCGACATGAAGCTGGATGCCGTCAGTGTCGCGGCCGGGCTCCTGCACGACGTGCTCGAGGACACGCCGACCCGGCCGACCGAGCTGCGGGACCTCTTCGGCCCCGACGTGGAGCGCATTGTCTCGGGGGTCACCAAGCTGAGCCTGCTGCCCACGTCGAGCTCGCAGGAGCGCCAGGCCGAGAACATCCGCAAGATGTTCCTCGCCATGGCCGACGACATCCGCGTGATCCTCATCAAGCTGGCCGACCGGCTGCACAACATGCGCACCCTGCGCTTCCACTCCCCCGAAAAACGCAAAGCCATCGCACGGGAGACGATGGACATCTACGCGCCCATCGCCGCCCGGCTCGGGATCTACTGGATCAAGAACGAGCTGGAGGAGAACTCCTTCAAATACCTGAACCCGGACGAGTACGCCCAGATCGAGCTGCTGGTCGCCAAGTCCAGGACCGAGCGCGAGCAGTATATCGAGAACGTGCGCGCCACCATCCGCCGGCGCCTGGAGGAGATGAACCTCAAGGGCGAGGTGCTCGGCCGCAGCAAGAACTACTTCAGCATCCACTCGAAGATGAAGGCCCAGAACCTGACCTTCGAGCAGATCTACGACCTCATCGCCTTCCGCATCATCCTGGACACCGTGCCCCAGTGCTACGAAGCCCTCGGTCTGATCCACTCCATGTGGAAGCCGATCGACTACAAGTTCAAGGACTACATCGGCCGCCCCAAGCCGAACATGTACCAGTCCCTGCACACCACCGTCATCGGCCCGGTGGGCGAGCGCATCGAAATCCAGATCCGCACCTGGGAGATGGACCGCGTGGCCAAGTCCGGGATCGCCGCCCACTGGAGCTACAAGGAAGGCCGGAGCATCGATGAGAACATCAGCAAGAAGTTCGCCTGGATCCAGGATCTGGTGGAGAACCAGGACAACTTCAGGGACGCGGGCGAATTCCTGGAAAACGTGCGGCTGGATCTCTTCCCGGACGAGGTCTACGTGTTCACCCCCAAGGGGGACATCCGGGCGCTGCCCAAGGGGGCGACGCCGGTGGACTTCGCCTACCTGATCCACACCGAGATCGGTCAGAAGTGCGTGGGGGCCAAGATCAACGGGCACATGGTCAGCCTGCCGTACCAGCTGCAGACCGGGGACATCGTCGAGATCGTCACCTCCAAGAACCACAGCCCGAGCAAGGACTGGCTGAAGTTCGTCAAAACCATCAAGGCCCGCTCCAAGATCCGGCAGTGGATCAAGACCCAGGAGCGGGAGCGCAGCATCACCCTCGGCCGCGAAATGCTCGACAAGGCCTTCCGCAAGGAGAAGCTGAGCTTCACCACCCTCAGCAAGAGCGAAAAAATGACCGAGGTGGTCGCGGCGCTGGGCCTGAAGACCCTGGAGGATCTCGTCGCCAACGTCGGCTACGGGAAGGCCACCCCCGTGCAGGTGCTGCGGCCGTTCATTGCGAAGCCGGAGGTGGAATCGGGCGCATCCATCCTGGAAAAGCTGATGAGCCGCGTGCGCAAGAAGAAGACCAAGGCGGGCGTGCTCGTCAGGGGGGTGGATGACATCCTGATCAAATTCGGCAGGTGCTGCCAGCCGGTGCCGGGGGACCCCATCATCGGCTACATCACGCAGGGCTACGGGGTGACGATCCACCGGGCCGGCTGCGTGAACGCGTTGCGCAGCAACCCGGACCGTCAGATCGAGGTGGAATGGAACACGGAGTCGGCCGAAACCTTCCCGGTCAAGATCGAGGTGATTTCACAGGACCGCATGGGGCTGCTGGCCGACCTGGTGGGCAACATCAGCAAGCTCGGGGCCAACATCCTGACCGCCAGCTCCGAGACCACGGAAAACAAGATGGTCGAGAGTCACTTCACCATCAACGTGGAGAACACCGGGCACCTGGAGCGGATTCTCTCGGCGGTGAGGAAGGTCCGGCAGGTCCAGGATGCCCGACGGCTGGGGTAGCTCGCAGGTCAGGGCGCCTTTTTCACGCGGCCGGATTTCAGACAGGCGGTGCACACGACCATTTTCCTGGTCTGCCCGTCGGTGACGGCCCGCACCCGCTGCAGGTTGGGATTGAACCGGCGCTTGCTGACGTTGTGGGCGTGGCTGATGGTGGCTCCCACGATCGGACGTTTTCCGCAGATCTCACACATTTTGGACACGACGGCACACTCCTTGGATTGACGCTGAATTAAAAAAAATTCTTATACCCTATCTGCCCGGGTCGATCAATAATTTTTGCAGGAATCCGGCGGCTACCCGTTGTCCGGAGACAGCTCGTTCGAGACGGCCGGGGGGGCGTCCGCAGCATCCTTCGCCTCGGTTTCGCCTTCGGCGATCTTGCGTTCGCAACGGGCGATGAAGTCCAGCGCCGGCTGATGGAAGCCGATGTCGGGATAATCCTGAACGACCGCCCGGAATCGCACGAGGGCCGCCTTGTAGTGGTGGCTCTTGAAATAGAAGTGCCCGATCCCGAACTCGTGGCCGGCGAGGCTCTTGTAACAGGCAACGATGTGGTCGGCGGCGCTGCGGGCGTAGGGATCGTTCGGGTACTGCTTCTGCAGCCGCTGAAAGGACTCGAGGGCCTTGCGCGCGGAGGTCTGGTCCCGGTCCGGGGTCGTCATGCGGTCGAAGTGGCACCGGCCGATCTGGTAGATGACGTAGGGGATCGCCTCGTTGCGCGGGTGGAGCTTCTCGAACTCCTCGTAGGCGAAAACCGCATCCTCGTATTGCTCGATCCGGTAGTGGGCATCCCCCAGTTTCAGCTCGGCCAGCACGGCGTACTTGGAAAAGGGGTAGATGTCCTTCAGCTTCTGGAAGTAGTCGATCGATTTCTTGTAATTGCCGTCCTCGTACTCCTCCATGCCGCGCATGGCCAGCTCCTCGGCCGGCATGTTGTCGTCGGCCCCCCATATGAAGGCGCTGATCGACTTCTTGAGGTCGCCGAAGGTTTCGCTGCACCCGGAAACCATGACGATCAAGACCAGCCCGATGGCGAGGATTCGTGCACTCGTGCGTGGCGTCTTCACCTGTGGTCCGCTCCGCCCATAAAAGAAGCCGAACTTCGAGCTGCACCGCACGTGCACTGGAAATTCGGCCGGAGGCCGCAGCAGCGGGCTGCGGCGTAGCGTGTAGTTCCGGCCGATGACCCCGCATGGTCTCGGCCGGGAGACATGGAATCAGACGAGCTTGTTGAGAGCCTCCTCCAGCTTGGCCTTGGCCACCATGCCCGTGATCTGGTTCACGACGTTGCCGCCCTTGAAGAAGATCAGCGTCGGGATGGCTTTGATTCCGTATTTGCCGGGTGTGACGGGGCTGTTGTCGACGTTGCACTTCGCAAACTTCACCCGCTCGCCGAAACTTTTCGCCAGGTCGTCCACGACCGGCGCGATCGCCTTGCAGGGTCCGCACCACGGAGCCCAGAAATCGACCAGGACCGGCTGCTCCGATTTGAGCACTTCGGCCTCGAAATTCCCGTCGTCCACTTCAATGATCCCCTCGGCCATGGGCAAATTCCTTTCTCGCAAAAATGTTTGGTGATAATAGAGATAAAGCGTATCGATGTCAACTCGGGAACCGGATAGGGAGGGGGCGCATGGCGGCCAAGATTCGAGTGGGGGCCCTGATTTCCGGCGGGGGGACGAACCTCCAGGCCATCCTGGACGCAAGCGCCGCCGCTGCGATTCCGGCCGACGTCGTCTTCGTCGGGTCGGACAACCCGCAGGCCCGTGGGCTCGAGCGGGCCCGGTCCGTCGGGATACCCACCTTTGTGGTCGATTACCGGGCGCTGCTCAGGATCGTGGCGGCACGACCCGGGCGCCCATCCCCTCCCGGATGATTTTTCCCTGGAGGAGGTCCGGGCGAAGCAGACCCTCTTCCCGCGCAGCGCGGACCCCGAGCGGGTGAACGCCTACCTGCTGGGGCGGGCGCTTGCGGAATCCCATCTGCTGACGGCCATGCAGCCCTTCGCCTGCGACCTGCTCGTGCTGGCCGGGTTCATGCGCAACCTGACCCCCTACTTCATCGACCGGGTGAGCCCGGACCGGGACCACCCGCGCATCATGAACATTCATCCCGCCCTGCTGCCGGCCTTCCCCGGCACCGACGGATACGGGGACACCTTCCGCTACGGCTGCAAGGTCGCGGGCTGCACCGTTCACTTCGTGGATTACGGCGAGGACTCGGGGCCGATCATCGGCCAGCGCGCCTTCCCGATCCGGGAAGAGGACACGCTCGAGACCGTCCGCCGCCGGGGGTTGGAACAGGAGTGGGAACTCTACCCGGAGTGCATCCGGCTTTTCGCCGAGGGGCGTCTCAAGCCCGAACGCTCTGTGCATGAGCTCCCCGGAGGCAGGACGGTCGAGCGAACGGTGGTGCGGGTGCTGCCAGGGAAAGGCTGATGCTCGATCCTTGATACTGGATACTCGACAAGGGCGGCAGGCAGATCCTCCATCGGCAATCGAGCATCGAGAATCCAGCATCGAGGATCCGCTGGATCACAGGTAGGACCGGGCGCCGAGATACCGCGTGCGGAAATAGTCGCTGGACAGGGAGGCGACCTGAATCTGGCTCCCCTGCCCGGATGCGTGCAGGAAGCTGTCCCCCCCGATGTAGATCCCGACATGGGAGACCTTGCCGCCGCCGCGCGTGGCGAAGAAGACGAGATCCCCTTCGGCGAGTTCGCGCTGGTCGACCGGGCGACCGGCGGCCCACTGGTCGCTCGAGGTCCGCGGCAGGTTCAGGCCGTTGAGCTGGTAGACCACCATCGTGAGCCCGCTGCAGTCGAACCCCGCCACCGTGGAGCCCCCGCCCCACTTGTACGGCACGCCGACGAACCGTTCGGCCGTGCGCACGAGCTCGCGCCGGAACAGCGCATCGGTCCCGCCCTCCGCCCGGGCCACCGCATAATCGCCCGGCGCCAGGATGAAATACTCGTCGATGATGCGCTCGCTTTTCAGCCGCTCGGCGGTCTCGACCGCCTCCTCCCGCGTGGCGAAATTGCCGATGCGCACCTTGTAGAAACCGGAGTCGTCGATGAAGTGGTAGGCGACGAGGTTGCGGGCCAGGAGCCGGCCCGTGAGGCGGACGGCGTTGTCGATGTTGCGGAAGGCACCCGCCTGGACGGCATACCGCATCGTGGGCAGGACAGGGGCCGGCCGTCGCGGTTCGGATTCGCGGCGGACGCGTTCGGGTTTGCCGCAGCCGGCGATCAGGATGAGAACCAGGCACACGACCGCCGCCCCGCAGCGGGAGAGCGCACGGCCGTCGAATGTGACATCAGGCGTCACCGGAGCGCTTCGCATCCCGGGTCACCCGGAGCCCCCGATCAGGACCTTGACGATGATCGGGAACGCCACGAGGGTCCCGACGGACGCCCCGATGTTGGTGAACGCCACCACCAGCAGGATGCGGGTCACCTTGTTGTGCCAGAAGCCGCGCAGGGTCAGGATGTCGGTCGGCAGGCTTTCCAGGTCTCTCACCTTCGGTTTGCGCGAAAACGCCTCGACCAGGCCCGATATCCAGCCGGCGGCGATCATGGGGTGCAGGGTCGTGAACGGCGCCACCAGCACGGAGGACACCACGGTGGCCGGGTGCGCCAGCGCCACGGCGGCCCCGATCCCGGCGAGGATGCCCGTGCAGGCGCTCCAGAGCACGATCATGTCCGTGCCGGCGTCCATGCCGCCGAAGAAGAAACCTGCGATGAAGATGGCCACGATGCTGGCCGGGATGCCCCACTTCATGATCGCACCGAGCCTCCCGGGAGGCGGCAGCGCCTCCAGGGCCGCGAGGTCGACCTCGGCCTCCCAGTTCGCGCGGATCCCGGGCACGTGGCCGGCGCCCACGACGGCCACGATCTTCCGGCCCGGGGCCTGCCGGATCTTGGCCGCGAGGTAGCGGTCGCGCTCGTCGATCAGGATGGTTTTCAGCGCGGGCATGGAGCGCCCCACCTCGGACAGCAGGGCCTCGAGCACGTCCTGCTGTTTCATGCGTTCGATCTCCTCCTCCGTGATGTCGTCGGCCTCGCCCATGGACACGAGCAGCTGCGACAGGAGCTTGATCCGCGTCCACCAGCCCATGGAGTGCCAGGCGCGGGACAGGGTGGTGCGGATGTCGCGGTCGGCCAGCCAGATGCCCGCCCCCATCGCGTCGGCGGTCTCGATCGCCTTGAGCATTTCGGCGCCGGGCGTCACATCCATCTTTTTGGCGATGCGCTTCTGGAAGGAGGCGAGCAGCAGGTTGGACAGGAGCAGGAAGGCCTTTTTCTCCCGGATGACCTTGACGATGTCCGTGTCGCGCCAGCGGTCACCCTGTCGGAGCGCGTGAAAGCGCGAACTGCAGAGTTCCACGCAGACGGTGTCGGGCGTTTCGGCGGTGATCACCTCTTCGACCAGGCGGGTGCTCTCGCGGGAGACATGCGCCGTGCCGACCAGGATGATCTCCCGGTCCTCGACCGTCAGGCGGTGAACGTTATTGGAGTTGTCTGTCATAAGGCTCCGTAATATAAGTGAACCGGGTGGATCCCCGCGGCAATGCACCAGTTTATTACATCCGGGGGGGTATGGCAAATTACGCGAGGGGAGGCGCAATGGGACCGAACGGCCTCGAAAGCTACCAGATTCGGGAGGAACCGTATTACATCCGGCACGGCAGCGAGGTGGCCGTGTTCGAAGCCGCCAGCGCGGCGCGGCTGCCGGTGCTGCTGAAAGGGCCGACCGGTTGCGGCAAGACGCGTTTCGTCGAGCACATGGCCTATCGGCTGCGGCGGCCGCTGATCACCGTGGCCTGCCACGAGGACCTGTTCGCCTCGGACCTCGTCGGGCGCTACCTCCTGCGGCAGGAGGAGACCGTGTGGATGGACGGGCCGCTCACCCTGGCGGTTCGGTCCGGCGCCATCTGCTACCTGGACGAAGTGGTCGAGGCCCGCAAGGACACGACCGTCGTCATCCACCCGCTCACCGACAGCCGCCGGCGCATGGTGATCGACAAGACCGGCGAGCACCTCGCCGCCCACCCCGACTTCATGATGGTGGTCTCCTACAACCCGGGGTACCAGTCCGTGCTCAAGGACCTCAAGCAGAGCACCCGCCAGCGCTTCGTGGCGCTCGAGTTCGACTACCCGCCCAAGGAAGCCGAAGCCGAGATCGTGGCGCACGAGGGGGGCATCGACCGCGCTCACGCTCTCAAGCTCGTGACGCTCGCGGGCAAGATCCGCCTCCTGCGCGAGCAGGGGCTGGCCGAGGGGGCGAGCACGCGGCTGCTCGTGCACGCCGCGCGCCTGATCGGCCGGGGGGTGCCGGAGAAGGACGCCCTGCGCACGGCCGTCTGCCTGCCGCTCACGGATGACGAGCGGCTGATCGAGACGCTCGGCGAGCTCATCGATGACGTGTTTTAAACGGATAGGGTTCAGCAGGTTCAGAGTTCAGGAAAGAGAGACGCCCCGATGCATTCACTTCCTCCTGAACCCTGCCCCCGGAACCCTGTAACCTTCACCCTGGACCCTGAACCCTGTCCGGTGCACCCGGCTCCGTTCACACGATGAACGCCCTCCTCGCCGACGCCATCGAGACCCTGAAAACCGCCGACCCCGAGCTGGCCGCGGCGGTCGCCGCGCGTCTGGCGCGGTTGCCGGCACCGCCGACCGCCGAGGAGATGTCCTGGCTGGTCGAGCAGGCCCTCTGGGCGCTCGGGGAGGAGATGGCATTCGGCCGCGCGGTCGGCCAAGGCTGCGCCGAGCTGGTGGGGTCGGCAGGCCCCGAGTCCCGGCGAAGTTACACGGAGCGGGTGCGGGCGGCGCTGCGGACGGGCCCCACCCTGGGTCGCATCATGGCCGAGTGTCTGCCGCCGGTGCTGGCGCACGGGGATGCCGAGTGCCTGGAGCGCTTCACCTGCGCCTGGGACGCCATGGGCCGCAAGGGCAGCTACGCCCTGCGTGAGCCGCTGCTGGCGCTGGGGCCCGTGCTGGCAGAGGGCGGCCGGGCCGCGGCGGCGGTCTACCTCGACCTGCTGCGGGTGGTCTTCGCGTCGGACGCCGGCTACCCCGAATGCCGCAATTTTGCCGCGCTCCTGCCGAAGGCGCTGCTGGGGCTCGACCCTCGGCGGCGGCACTTCCAACTGGGCGAACTCCTGGATCTCGCCCGCGTCGACCGCAATCTGATCGAGCCGTTCCTGGCCGGGATGGCAAAGGGCCTGCGGCTGCTGCGGGAGGACGCGCTGCGGCAGTTCGTGCAGCACGCGCTCGCGGTGCACCGCCGCCACCCGGACGCCGCCGCCCGGGCGCTCGCACTCGAATCGGAAACCGCCCGGGACCAGCTGAGGCTCCTGCAGGTGAGCGTCGGCTGCGGGCAGGTGCAGGACCGCCTGCGCCGCTACCTGCACGCCCGCACCGGGCTCGGTCTCGTCGTCCGGCCGCTGTCGGAGCTGCCGGCGGCCCAGGCGGCGTCCCTCGGCCGCGGTCGGATGGTCTGCTCCGACGGCGACGCCATCTACCTCCCGGACGAGATCGACCGCTTCGACCGCCGGGACGAGAACGAGCGGCTCTACCGCCTGCTGGTGCGGTTGGAGGCGAGCTTGCACGAATTCGGCACCTTCGATTTCGAGCTGGAGCGGGCGCTGGACTTCTGCCCGGCCGGATGGGGCGGTCGCGCGGCCGTGCCGCCCGGCCCCGCGCGGCCGGACATCGACCGGTTCCTGTCCGGTTTCCCGGACCCGGTGTTTGCCGCGGACGCCTTCACCATCTTCGAGCTCGGCCGCATTCGCCTCTGCCTTGCGGACGGGTATCCCGGCCTCGTGCGGCGGTGGTACCCGCTCCTGCAGGCCGTGTTCCGGGAGGAACGGGAGGGGGCCGCCGCGGACCCGCTCGCGGAGCTCTTCGCCCGCGTGGCCTTGGGGCTCGGCGCCGCTCCGGGCGGGGAGCCGGAGGCCGAGATCGCGGCGGCATTTGAGCGCGAGGTCACGGCGGCCAGTCCGGTCGAGGCGGCCGGGGGTCTCGCCGCCCGGTACTGCGCGTCCTGCGCCACTCCGCGCGCGGGCGGCCTCACCCCGCCGTTCGGCTGGCGCCCCTGGCCCAACCCGGCCGCGGCCGGCGACGCCGCCCGGGAGCGCGCCGTGGGCCGTCTCGCGGAAGCGCTGTCGCGTCATGGCATCCGGGCTCGCCGCTCCGAGCTCCGCCGACGGCTGAGGGACGGCGGCGGCCGTCTCACCGCCCGCGACCTCCAGGAGCTCTGCCGTTCGGACGCTGCGCTGATCCCCGAGCTGGCACGGGCGGGAGGCGGGCTCGACGCCGATGGGTCCGGGCCGGATGCGGCCCGTGACGATGCGGGTCTCGTCTACCGCTACCCGGAATGGGACGACCGTCTCGGGGATTACCTCCCCGAGCACGTGCGGCTGCGCGTGCACCCGTCGCCGTCCGCGGGGCACGAGGAGTTTTACACGGACGTGCTGCGCCGCCGCCGCGTGCTGGTCGGGCACACGCGGCAGGCCTTCGAGCGGATGCGGCCGGAGGGGGTGGAACGGTTGCGGCGCTGGGTGGACGGGGATGAGTTCGACTACCGGGAGCTGATCGAATCGGCCGTGGACCGCCGCCTGGGCGATGCGCCCTCCGACCGCGTGTTCATCAAGCGCGTGAAGCACCGGCGCGACGTCGCGGTGCTCCTGCTCGTGGACGTTTCCCGTTCGACCGCCCACCCGGTGCCGGGATCGGACGCATCGGTTCTGGAGGTCGAGAAGGAGTCGATCGTCGTCCTGTGCGAGGCGTTGACGGTGCTGGGGGATTCGTTCGCCGTGGCAGCCTTCTCCGGGACGGGGCGCCTGGGGGTGGATTACTTCGGGATCAAGGGCTTCGGCGAGTCCCTCTCGCCGGAGGTCAAGCGCCGCTTCGGGGCGCTGCGGCCGCAGCGCAACACCCGCCTGGGGGCCGCCATCCGCCATGCCGGCCGGGAGCTGGACGCCGTGCCCGCGCGGGTGCGGCTGCTCGTCATCCTGAGCGACGGGTTTCCCAACGACACCGGCTACAAGGGGGCCCACGCCGTTGCGGACACGCGCCGCGCCCTGCTGGAGCTGCAGGGGCGGCACATCCGGTTTCACGCCCTGACGGTCAACCTGCCGGCGGACGCCCAGTTGGATGCGCTCTACGGCAAGGCGCGCCACCACGTGATCGCGGACGTGCAGGAGCTGCCGGGGCGGCTGCTAACCGTCTACAGCGCGCTGACGCGATGATCGGCTGGGCCGAAAGCCCGATTTCGGCGTTGCGCGGCGCCGCGCGGGCCCTGCGGCGTACCGGAGTACGCCTCGGGCCGCACGGCTTGCGCGCCTTGAACTCGGGCTTTGGGCTCAGCCGATTCAACCCGAGTTTCTCCTCTCTTGTGAGAGGGGGATTGGGGGAAAAGACAGTTCCTCTCCATGTTCTGAAAAGGGCGTCATGCTGATTCACGACGGCATCTACGATTGGCCGGGGTTCGGGGGGCGGCTGAAGCTTGCGAGCGGCCGCTGCCGCCTGCGGATCTACGACCTTTCCACGGAACCCCCCGGCGCGAAGGCCGCGCACCTGCGGCCGACGATCGTCCTCGTCTCGGACGTGCCCGGCAGCCGCATGTCGGTGCGCAGCTGCGCCGGGCACGTCGCCACCTGCGTCAGCCGGGAGTTCGCCATCCCGCCCGGCCGCATGATGTACGTCGAGCATTACCCGCAGAGCATCTACGGCCAGCAGGGGGAGCGGGTCGTCCCGGAAAAATACGATGCGGTGGAATTCGAGTGGACCGAAGGCGGGGCGATCCGGCCGAAGTGGCGCACCCTGCAGGGCCCGATCTTGGAGGCGATCAAGGCCGCGGTGCAGCTCATCTCCCCTCCCCGTAGCGGGAGGGGCCGGCGGGAGGGGGCGATCCGCCGTTCGCCCACCGCGATCAGCTATCCAGCTGTTATCTGCAGCTTATCGCATCGGGAAAACGGCGAAGATGACGGTGCTCCAGATGGAGTGCGAGACGATCACGGGCGCCAGGCGGCCGCAGCGCGCGTACAGTGCGCCCCAGAACGCGCCGGCCACCGCGGCGGCGCCCACGAGCATGAAGTTGAAGGACCAGATGTGGACGCCGGCGTAGAGGGCGGTCGCGGCGGCCCAGCCCCCCCAGCGCCCGAGTCGGTCCATCAGCGCCTGCTGCAGGAACCCGCGCCAGTAGATTTCCTCGCTCGGGCCGGTGACGCAGAAGAGCAGGACGGCGATCGTCCAGAGCGGTGTTCCGTCCCCCTTGTGGTAGATGCTGCCGATCTGCCCGCCCGCGAAGGGGAAGGCCGCAGTCGAGACCGCCTTGCCCGCCCAGAAAATTCCGTAAAGAACGACGGCGGACGCCAGGCCCCAGGCGAGGGCCGGTGCGTCCCATCGGAAGCTGCCGCGCGGAGGCGGCCGCAGGAGCAGGGAGATCGCGGCCAGCAGCGATGCGGATATCGAAATCTTGACCCAGAACGAGGCCAGCTCCTGCGCGAAGGTCATCCACCAGAGTCCGGAGGCGAGCAGGACCGTGCCGACGATGGCCGCCGGCCGCGGGCGGGCCGCGCTCACATCCACACTCCCGCCACGAGCGAGGCGACCAGGAGCAGGCCGAAGACGGTGTCGAGCTTCGCGGTCTGCGCGTCCGCGTCGAGCGGGACATCGGTCGCCATCTGCCGCAGGAGCTTGACGGCGAGCGGCGCGGACAGCAGCACGATCAGCGACCAGGGCTCGAGCGGGCCGAAGACGGACATGGCGGCCACGGCCGCGTAGGCCGTGACGATGAGCGCGAGGTAGAGGCCGACGCCGCGGCGGCGGCCGAGCAGAATCGGCAGCGTCAGGATCCCCTTGGCGTCGTCGTAGGCGATGTCGCGGATGTTGTTGGCGAGCAGCACCAGGGCGACCAGCACCCCGAAGGGGATGCTGACGAGCAGGGCGTCGCTGCTGGCGGCCTGCGCCTGCACGTAGTACGCCCCGCAGACCATGAGGGGGCCCCACATCAGGAACACCGAAAACTCCCCGAGGGCCTTGTACTTGTAGTTCAGCGGGGGGGCCGTGTAGCTGATTCCCGCAGCCGTGCCGACGATCCCCAGCCACAGCACGGCCGTCCCCCGCGTGGCCGCGAGAAAGAGGCCGATGGCGGCAGCGAAGAGGTAGAGCGCGTAGGCCGTGAACCGGACCTGCCGGGGGGTGAGCCGGCCTTCCATCAGCGGGTGCGGCCGGTAGCGGGCGGTCGGCACCCTGGGGTCGTCCACCCCGTGCCGCACGTCGTCGTAGTCGTTGATGAGGTTGCTGGCCGCGTGCATCAGCACCGTGCCGACGAGCGTCAGGAGATAGAGCGGCCAGGAGAACGCGCCGTCCAGGGCGGCGAGGGCGCCGCCGACGCTGACGGAGATGGCGGTCATGGTGAAGGACCAGGGCCGCGCGGCCAGAAACCAGTCTCGGTATACGCTGATCATAGGTCGTGTTGAAGGGATCGAGGGGTCAAGGGTTCAAAGGGAAAAGAGGCAAGCCCCCGCTCATCACGAAAACCAAACACCCGGCACCCAACACACCCCTACCGCCAGCCCTACGGTTTGGGCGGCTGCGGTGCGAGGCCGGGCCGGGCCTCCTCCGAAGCCGAGCGGGCCCGGTCGATGGCTTTCAACGCCTCCAGGCGCAGCGCTTCCGCCTTCTCCTCTTCCGCGCGGATCTTGTACTTGAAGTTTTCCCGGCGCTCGGAGGTGTTGCTGTAGCGCTTGCGGTACTCGATGGCGTAGCGGCTCTGTTCGTCCGCGCGCCGCACGGCCTCCTGCGCCTCGCGTTCGGCTTCCATGGCCCGCTGCCCCGCCGCCTCGGCTTGCTCGCGTCGAGTCCGCTCGCCATACGGGATCTTTAGGCTCCGGCCGCTGCTGCCCGGCATCGACGGAGACGGGGTCCTCGACCACATCCGTCACCCGGGCCTGGGCCGGGGGTTCCGTGTCCGTGATGTGCACGTTTCCCCGCGCGTCGGTCCAGGTGTAGACCTTGCCCTGGGCGTAGACCCCCGAAACCGGGAAAACCATCAGCACGGCCACCATTGCCGGAACGATCGTCCACATCGGTCGGCCTCCACTCGTGTTGCGGTTTCTGTGGCGGTGGAACGGCTGCATACCTATACGGGTTGCTTCAGGAAGTCAATTTGTGGGCGCTCTCGATTCCCCCGCGCGGGCGTTCCCGCCCGTGCCTCGGTCAGACCGGGGCGGAGGGTCGCCCGGGGCGCCAGAACGACTCCAGGCCCGCGGACAAGGTCGCGCCGTCGCGGACGGTCGCCGGGCGCCAGCCCTCGGGCAGCAGGCGGCGGTAGGCGTCGCCCCGGTAGCGCTGATCGATCAGGAGCACGACCCCGCGGTCGTCATCGGAGCGGATGACGCGGCCGGCCGCCTGCAGCACGCGGTTGATGCCGGGGTACATGTAGGCGTATTCGAACCCCTGCTCGATGTGTTCGTCGAAGTAGGTGCGGATCAGCTCCCGTTCCAGGCAGACGCCCGGGAGCCCGACCCCGACGATGCCCGCGCCGCTCAGCCGGTCGCCGACCAGGTCGATGCCCTCGCCGAAGATCCCGCCCATGACCGCGAACCCCACAAGCGTGCGCGGGTTGTCGGCGTCGAAGCGGGCCAGGAAGGCCTCGCGCTCCCGCTCGCTCATGCCGGACTCCTGGACGACGACCTCGACCTGCGGCGCGTGCGTGCGGAATTCCTCGAGCACCATGCGCAGGTAGGCGTAGGACGGGAAGAAGAGCAGGTAGTTGCCCCCCTGCGGCCGCACGAAGTCCAGCGCGAGGCGGGCGATCTCGGCCCGCGTGCGGTCGCGGTGACGGTAGTAGGTGGAGACCCGGTCGGCGATGAAAATGCCCAGGTTCTCGGGCGGGAACGGCGAGGGCAGGACCAGGGTCTCGGCCGAGTCCCCGGCCAGGAGGGTTTTGAAGTAATCGAACGGCGCGAGCGTCGCCGAGAAGAACACCGCCGCGCGGCCGCGAGCCAGGGCGTCGGCCAGCTGCCGCGACGGGTCGATGCAGAAGAGCCGCACGCGCACGTCCTTGCCCGCGGCTTCGTAGCAGGCCGCATAGGCCCGGTCGAAGCGTTCGGACACGCGCAGGAAGGCCCCCGCCTCGAAGTAGCGCTCGAGCAGCGCCTCCCGGAACGGGGCCGGCGCGTTGCGCTCGAGCCACGCCTCGGCCGCGGCGAGAAACTCCTGCAGCAGCGGGTACAGGTCTTCGGGCGCTTCGCGGTCGGCCACGGGCGCGCCGGCGTCCGCGCAGCGCGTGTGCGCGGCGAGCATCCAGCGGTTGACCCGGCCGAGGGCCCGGTAGACGGCGGGCAGCGCGGTCTTCACCGTGCGCCGCAGCTCCAGGACGGGCTGCCGGCGCAGCTCGGCGGAGAACATCTCCCGCGCGCGGTCGACCAGGTTGTGGGCCTCGTCCACGAGGAAGGCGTAGTCCCCCGGCTCGTCGCCGAAGAAGCGGCGCAGGTAGGCGCTCGGGTCGAACGCGTAGTTGTAGTCGCAGACGATCAGGTCGGCCCAGGTCGAGAGCTCGAGCGCGAATTCGAACGGGCAGACCGCGAAGCGGCGGGCGACGTCCGCCACGGTTTCGCGGGTCCATGCGTCCAGCTCGAACGCCGCTCGGCGGGCGTCCGGCAGCCGGTCGTAGTGCCCGCGCGCGACGTCGCACTCCTCCGGGGTGCAGGCGCGGCCCGGGTGGGCGCAGACCTTCTCCTTGGCCGTGAGCGACAGGCTCTTGAGCCTGAGCCCCCGCGCCCTCAGCTCGTCGACGGCCGTCTCCGCCGCGAGGCGGCCGGTGTTGCGGGCGGTGAGGTAGAAGACTTTTTCGGACACCTGCGCGGCGATCGACCTCACGGCCGGGAGCAGGACCGCCATGGTCTTGCCGATCCCGGTCGCGGCCTGGATGAAGCTGCGCCCGGCGGAGTGGAGGGTGCGTTCCACGGCATCGATCATCTCCCGCTGCCCCGGCCGGTAGGCGGGGTAGGGGAACTCGAGCCGGCGGATGGAGTCGTCGCGCTGCAGGCGCCAGCCGATGAGCCGCCGGGCCCACTCGAGGTAGCGGCCGACCAGGTCGTCGAAGAAGACCCGGATCTCGGCGAGCGCAAAGGTGCGCCGGACCTCGCGCATCCGCCCCGTGTCGAGGCGGGCATAGGTCAGCTGGACGCCGATCGGGTCGAGGCCGTGCGCGGTCGCATAGAGGAACGCGTACGCCTTGGCCTGGCCCCAGTGCAGGGCGTTCTCCTCCGCGATCGCCTCGGCCGGGTCGCGCCGGGTCGTCTTGATCTCCTCGACGACGGGGATCACCCCCGCGATCACCCCGTCGATCCGCCCCCCGATCGTGAGCCTCACATCGGGGGTGTCGATCTCGCGGCTGACCGCGACCTCCGGGAGATAGCTCTCGGGGCGGGAGTACTGGATGCGCTGGTGCAGACGCACGGCGTCCACGGCCCGGGAGGACCCGGCGAATTCGTGCTTCAGGTCGCCGCGACGCAGGACGAACTCGACCAGGTCGCGCACCCCGATGTGCAGTTCAGGCTTCATTCAGCGGCATCCATTTGCGATTTGCACCGAAAGCTGGTATCAGAAAAAACCGTGAAAAGCCACAGCGGGTCTGCGCCCGCAGAAGGACGCCCATGACCGGGTCCCCCCTGCCCAAAGGCAACATCATCCCGATCGGATCCCCCTGCCAGAGCGCGTTCGACGGCATCATCGGCCAGAGCCCATCCATGCGGAAGATCTTCGGCATCGTGGAGAAGGTGGCCGCCAGCGACACGACCATCATGCTCAACGGCGAGACCGGCACGGGCAAGGGCCTGATCGCGCGGGCCATCCACGAGTGCTCGCCGCGCCGGGCCAAGCCGTTGATCCAGATCAACTGCGGGGCGACGCCCGAGGGGCTCCTGGAGAGCGAGTTCTTCGGCTACCGCCGCGGGGCCTTCACCGGCGCAGTGGCCGACACGCCGGGCAAGTTCGAGATGGCCCACGGCGGGACCATCTTCCTGGACGAGATCGGCGACATGAACCCCGACCTGCAGGTGAAGGTCCTGCGGGTGCTGGAGGAGGGCGAGTTCGAGCGGGTCGGCGGCCGGGAGACCATCAAGGTGGACGCGCGCATCATCGCGGCCACCCACCGCGACCTGGAGGAGGAGGTGCAGAAGGGGAGCTTCCGGGAGGACCTCTTCTACCGGCTGCACGTGATCCCGATCCTGCTGCCCGCGCTGCGCGAACGCAAGGGCGACATCCCCTTCCTGGTCGCTCACTTCCTCGAGGAGTTCGCACGCAAGAACGGGCGGCCGGTGATGCGGGTTGCGGAAGACGCCCTGCAGCGGCTGGTGGCCTACCCCTGGCACGGCAACGTTCGCGAGCTGAAAAACCTGATCGAGCGTGTCGTGGTCCTGAAGGAGGGCGAGCTGCTCTCCGCGGAGGACCTGCCCGAGAGCGTCCGGCGGGATCACGAACCCCGCGAGCGGCCGCGGGGCAAGACCGGGCCGGAGGAGGGCATCTCCTTCCAGACCGCGGTCGCGGAGTTCGAGAAGGCCCTTATCCGGAGCGCCCTCGAACGCGCCGGGTGGGTCAAGAACCGCGCGGCCGACCTGCTGCAGATGAAGCGCACCACCCTGGTCGAGAAGATCAAGCGGTACAACCTGGACGAGCGGCCCGAGGCCAAGCGCTGACCCTGCATGGGGGCCGCCTGCTCTCCCGGAGGTGACGGATGAACGGTTCAGGAATTCTCTTCGTGGACGACGACCGGATGATCCTCGACATGGTGCACGAGTACCTGTCCGAGGTGGGCTACCGGGTCGAGGTGGTGGACAACGGCGTCAAGGCCCTGCAGATGATCAAGGACCACCCCTTCGAGATCGTCTTCACGGACATCAAGATGCCGGACATCGACGGCCTGGAGCTGTTGTCCGCCATCAAGGAGTACCGGCCGGAGACCGAGGTGATCATCGTCACGGGGCACGGCTCGATGGAGTCTGCGATCCAGGCGATGAAGTTCGGCAGCTACGACTACCTGCAGAAACCCTTCAAGCTCAACGTCCTCAAGATCATCATCGACCGCATCGTCGAGGAGAAGAACCTCAAGCAGGAACGGATCGTCCTGAAATCGCGGGTGAAGGACCGCCACCGGTACGGCGGGCTGGTGGGGATCAGCCCGAGGATGCAGGAGATCTACGACGTGATCGACCGCATGCAGGCGAGCGCCCCTCACGTGCTGATCGAGGGCGAGAGCGGCACGGGCAAGGAGCTGGCGGCCCACGTCATCCACCGCACCGGCTCCCGCGCGCAGAGCCCCTTCGTGCCGGCCGCGTGCCAGGGCCTGGTGAAAGGGATCGCGCCGGCCGGGCAGCCGGACCGGCTGCGCGAGCTGGTTCAGAGCGCCGGCGAGGGCACGCTCTTCCTGGACGACATCTGCGAGCTGCCCGCCGAGGCCCAGGCGCACCTGGCCGCCATCGGCGGGGAATTGCGCGAGGCCGCGCGCACCGGCACGCGCCGGGCGCCGCGGATCATCGCCGCGACGAACCGGGTCGTGAAGGAGGCGCTCGCCAAAGGGCTGCTGGCCAGGGAGCTGCACGCGCTGCTCGGCGAGGCGGTCATCCACATGCCGCCCCTGCGCGAGCGCAAGGAAGACCTCTGCCTGCTGATCAACCACTTCCTGCAGCAGTTCAACGCCCGCAGCGTCAGGAAGGTCTACTCGGTCGCCCCCGACGCCATGGACTACCTTTTCGGGTACGGCTGGCCGGGCAACGTGATCCAGCTGGAGAACGTGATCGAGCGCGCCTTCGCCCTGGGGGTGGAGCTGGTGATCGAGATCGGCGACCTTCCGGCCGAAATCCGCACGGCCGGCGAGATCTCGAAGATGCACTGAGCGCCCCCCGCACGGGACGCAGCTCGGCTGCGGCCCGTGCGGGGAATTTGGAATGACCCTCGGTTGGGACGCCCGCTTCAGGCGGCTTTGATCGCGATCTTGCGCGGAGTCGCCTTCTCGACCTTCGGCAGCGTCAGCCTCAGCACCCCGTCCGCCAGCTTGGCGTCGATCTTGTTCTGGTCGATCACCTCGGACAGCGTGAACTGGCGATAGTACCGGCCGGTCTCGTACTCGACCACGAGATCCTCCTCGTCCTTGCCCTCCACGGGGCTGATGTCGCCGATGATGGTGATGACGTTGTCGCGCAGGTCGATGTTGAGCCTGTCGGCCTTCACGCCCGGGAGGTCCGCCAGCAGCGTAATGGTCTTCTCGGTTTCGAAGATGTCGACCAGCGGGGTGAAGACCACGCCGGGGGTGGTTTGCTCGGCCTGCGCCGTCACTTCCTGCTTGCCCTTCAGTTTGATCTCCTTGCTCTCAGACATGGCGTTCACCTCCTCACTTCACCGAAATTTGCCGGGGCTTGGCGATCTCCGCCTTCGGGAGCGTCACCGTCAGAATGCCGTCCACCAGGCCGGCCTCCACCTGATCCGGGTTGATCTCCTGCGGCAGGCTGACGACCCGCGAAAACCTCCCGGATTCGCGTTCGCGCCGATGGTAGCGCGCCGCCTGTTCGGCGGGGATTTCGCGCTCGCCGCTGATGGAAACGCTGTTCGCGGTCGCCTGGATGTCGAGCTCGTTCGAGCTCATGCCCGGCAGCTCTGCGCGTACGAAGAAGCTATCCTTGTTCTCCGTCAGGTTGACCAGAGGGAAAACCCCGGCCGTCGTGCGCTGCCCTTGGCCGGCCAGACCTTCGAACAACCGGTCCATCTGGCGTCGCACGCGCTCGAGCTCGCCGTACTGGCTCCTGAAATCCCAACCCGGCATTCCCCAAGAATCTGCGATAAATCATGGCATGGCCTCCTTGTTGAGCGATTGTTTCCAGTTGCTGAAAAATTAAAAATCGCAAGCGGCCATGTCAAGATGGTGCTTTTCATAAATTTCAAAAATTATTTTTCGTTCATTACGCTATAAAGTAATTCTGATGGGGTGCAGCGGCCGGAACCTAAAAAAAACCCGGCGCGGGCAGGCGCCGGGGCAGGGTAACGCGAAGGGGCGAACGAACGTCAGCTGGTCTTGGCGGGGATCACGAGCTGCTGGCCCGGCTTGATGGCATCCTTCGGGCCGAGCTTGTTCTGTTTCATCAACTGGTCAGCCGGCACGCCGTACTTGCGACTGATGCCGAAAAGGGTATCGCCTTTCTGCACCACGTGGGTCCGGGTCTTGGCGTCGGCCTTCACGGCCGGAGCCGGGGCCGGCGTCTTGGCGGGCTCGGGCTTGTGCGCCGCGGCATCGGTTTTTGAAACGGGCGCCGGCTCCGGGGCCTTGACCGCAACAGCCGGTTTGGCCGCCTCGCGCACGAGTTGATCGACTTTCTTGTTCATGGCGGTTTCGAGCTGCAGCAACCGCTCGGACATGGTCGCCATCTCTTTTTCCTTGCGGTCCAGGCGCGCCAGCCCCGTGTCGATCCACTCCAGCTTGGCCAGCTTTTCCTCGGCGGTCTTCAGCCGTGCGTCCATGTTCTTGAGCTGGTCCTTCTCGGCCGAGCGCGGCGAGCCGGACAGGAACATGAGCACGACGATGATGGCGCTCAGCAGGACGACTCCCGCGATGACAATGGGCTTCATCGAGCGCTTGGCGCCGCCACCCTCGGCGTTGGAGTAATCGTAGGATTCCTCGCGATCTTCCTGCTTGCCGCTCATCACGAAATCGTCCTTGGCTGGGGTGTCGCGTTCTTGCATGGCGTCCTCTTGTCTCTTCCCCCCGCGGGGAAAATGGTTCGAACCGTTGGGGTCGGCGATCTGCGACGGCCGGGTTGGGTGGGCTGGCGACAGCCGGGAGGCGGAAAATCGAGAACATCAGGTGCTGCGGAATATCCACCCCATGCCTATGGGTGTCAAAACGGTTCGCGTTCCGACTGCGCCCGGAGAATCGCCTTTCTTGGGCCTGGCCACCTCTTATGCTACAACATGTAGACGGTTTTGCGAAAAATAGCAATCAAAAAGCGGGAAACGGAGCGACCGGGGGCGAAAAAAAACGATGCGTGTTACCGGTGGACAGAGCCGTGCTGAATGGGGTGTTGCGGCTATTTGGACTTTTCGGGCGTCAGGACGTTGCCCTCGAACGGCTCCGGGTTTTTGAAATACTCGTCCGGGTTGGCCAAGAGGGTTTGGAGCCGGTACTGGTAGTACCCGATGCGCGCCCGCTTGTTGCGCTGGGATCCGAACTGCTCCAGGGGTGCACTTTCCAGATCCTCGATCTTCTTCTCGAGCTTGACCTTCTCGCGCGCGACGAGCTCCGCCTGGTTGGGGGTCGCGTTCGTCTTCACCGAGTCGGCGTCCTTGCGCGCGTCCGCCTCGCGCCGCAGCTCGTCGTCCAGCTCCTGCAGAACCGCTTCGGTGCTGCGTTCCTCTACCGCCGTCTGGCCGGGCGCCGGGCCCGCCTGCTCCTTGAACATCACCTTGGCGTCGCGTGCGCCGGTCGGCGGCTGATTGCCGTAGTACACGTTGCCTTGGGCATCCGTCCAGCGGTAGACGTCAGCGTTGAGATAGGACAGGCCGGGGACGACAAAAAAAAGCAGGGCGGCTATCAGGCGAATGTACATGGCGTCTCTCGAGCGTCAGTCCTTCTTTTCGACAAACCGCTTGATGGCGTGACCCTGCGGTTGCTCCAGGCCCTCGAACTTCACCCCGAACCCCTGCGGCCCGCTCCAGGCGATCTTGCCCGGAGCCGATACCGACTGGGAGTTTTCGGGCAGGTTGAAGTTCAGGATGAGCGTCTCCCCGACCGGGAAACGCTCGTTGGTTTCGATGAAAACCCCTCCGATGCTGATGTCCAGAATGTAGCTGCGGAAGTTGCTCCCCTTGATCCGGTAGTTGGCGTTGATCAGGCAGGACTTCCGGGGGTTCTCGCGCATGGAGGGCTCGGTGCCCTCGAGGCTGACCGTCCGCTCCTCCGGTTCGGAGTCGAGCGAGTGCCCGAGCTGCTCGAGCAGGATCAGCTGCTGGTCTTCCGACATCTCGACGATCAGCTTGAAGAGCTGGGCCGTGACCGTGTCGCCCACGAGCTGCTTGAGCAGGATCAGCTGCTGGTCCTTGGGCAGGCTGCCGATCAGGCTGAAGAGCCTGGCGGTGACCATGTACCGGGCACCCTGCTGTTCGGAGGTGGTCATGTCTGGGGCCGTCCTTCTGCGCGGAAGTTTATGATACCGATTTTATCGCGTTTTGCTCGAGGAGTCAAAAATTCGCACCCCGACGGCTATCGGCCGACGGTGGATAGAACCTGTCCATTTGCAGCAGGGTGCAAAGGCAAGCATCGGGCCGTCAGCCAAGGCGCGCCGGCGTTTGGGGTGCGCAGCACACGCAACGGGATGTCGGCACCCCCGGACGCCACGGCGCGGGACGCTGCCGCGCGACGGCCTGGTCATACGATCTCGTACTCCGTGGTGATCTGCGCCACCCCGCGGACGGTGGCCGCCACCGAGCAGTATTTCTCCTGGGAGAGGGTGATGGCCTGTTCGACGGCCTTCGGCGTCAGGCCCTCCCCGCCCAGGCGGTACTTGAGGTGGATCCGGCGATAGGGCCAGGGAGGTTCGGGGTCGCGCTCGCCGGTGGTGGTCACCTCCAGCAGGGTGAGCTTCAGGCGCTTCTTCTCGAGGATCTCCACCACGTCCACCGACGAGCAGGATGCCAGCGCGACCAGCAGCATCTCCGACGGCTTGACGCCGATCCCGTCGGCCTGACCCGACAGGACCACCGAGTGGTTGCCCGAATCGATCCCCACGAAATGACGGTCATGGATCCAACGCACGGTCGTCGTGACGGCCATCAGCCACCTCCGCTAAGGGTGAACACGCAAAAGATGCCCGCAGTGATTTCCCGTGGCCATAGCGCATTATCGCGATCTTGTCGATATGCGCGGCGTTTGACACCGGCCGTGGTTTCGAGGTTAAATGCCGCCACGGGCGGAGGTACGGTTGGCCGCTCCGCGCCCGTCCCCGGCACACCCAACTGCGGCTGCCCCGGCCCGCTCGGCCGACAGCCCGAGGAGGCTTCGATGGATCTGCAGCGGACCCTTTTTCACGGGCGCCACGTGAGCCTCGGCGCGACCCTGGTCGAATTCGGAGGTTGGGACATGCCGGTCCAGTACGCGGCCGGCATCGTCCAGGAGCACCTCGCCACCCGGCGCTCGGCCGGGCTCTTCGACGTCTCCCACATGGGGCGGTTCCGGGTCGGCGGCCCCGCGGCCCTGCCGTTCCTGCAGCACGTCCTGACCAACAACGCCGCCGCCCTGGACGTGGGCGAAGCCCAGTACACCATGGTCCCCAACCCGGCCGGCGGTGCGCTCGACGACGCCTACCTCTACCGGTTTCTCTCCGGAGAGTTCCTGCTGGTCGTCAACGCGTCCAACCGCACGAAGGACTGGGAGCACTTCCGCGCCCAGGCCGAACGGTTCCCGGGCGTGGAGCTCTCGGACCGCACCGCGGAGCTGGCCATGCTGAGCGTGCAGGGGCCTTCCGCGCGCGCGATCCTGACCCGCATCCTTTCGGCCGGCAGCCTGCCCGAGCCGATGCGCAACCGCCTGAGCCTGGCCGCCTTCGACGGCGCCCCGCTCATGGTGGCCCGCACCGGCTACACCGGCGAGCCGATCGGCTTCGAGCTCTTCATCGAGGCCGGCGACGGCCTCGCGCTCTGGGACCGGCTGCTCGCGGAAGGCGTTCACCCGGTAGGCCTGGGCGCGCGCGACACCTTGCGCCTGGAGGCGGGCCTGCCCCTCTACGGTCACGAGCTCGGCCTCGACCCGGAAGGGCGCGAGATCCCGATCTTCGCCTGCGGGCTGGCGCGCTTCGCGGTCAGCTTCGCGGAGCAGAAGGGGGATTTCGTCGGTCGGGCCGCGCTGCTGCGGCAGTTCGAAGCGCTGCAGGGCATCCTGAACCGGGACTTCGGCCGCCGGGCCGACCTCCCGCGCCTGGTGCAGCCGATCGCGCTGCTCGACAAGGGGGTCGCCCGGGCGGGGGCGCGGGTGCTGCGGGCGGGCGCGCCGGCCGGGTTCGTCACCAGCGGCACGATGGTTCCTTACTGGGTCGGCACCGGCGCGGGGCTCGACTCCGCCCTCACCGAGGAGAAGGCCATGCGCGCCATCGGCATGGCGCTCGTGGACAGCAATCTCGCCGAGGGGGACGAGGTCGAAGTGGACATCCGCGGCCGCCTGGCCCGGGCCGTGATCGTCCCCTACCACCTGCGCAACGAGGCGCCGCCGGTCGCCCGGCCGATCCCCTGGAACGAGCAGCGCTCCGGTCGCCTGGCCGGCGCCGTGGCGGCAGACCCCTTCCAGGCCGTCCGATCCCTGGTCCGCAACGCCGTTCACAACCACACCTGGCGCCGCACTCGCTGCGTCAACCTCATCCCCTCCGAGCAGACCCCCTCCGCGCTCGTGGCGCGCCTGTCGATCACGGACCCGGTCGGGCGCTACGCCGAGCACAAGCCGGTCAAGGCGTTCAAGGAGGCCGAGGTCTTCTACTACCAGGGGACCGATTTCATCTCCGAGGTCGAGCGGCTGCTCGCGGCCGAACTCAGGGTCTACCTCGAGTGCAGCGAGGTCGAGACGCGCACCGTTTCGGGACAGATGGCGAACATGGCCGTCTTCAGCGCGATGGTGGACTGGCTCAACCGGGGCGACCGCCGGCGGGAGCAGGCCCGCCTGCGGAAGGTCATGAACCACCACATCATCAAGGGCGGGCACCTCAGCGCCCAGCCCATGGGGGCGCTGCGGGACTTCGTCATGCGGGACCCCGCCTGGGAAAAGCCGGCCGTGGTGAACTTCCCGGTGCTCGCCGACAACCCCTACCAGATCGACCTCGCCGCGACCCGCGAGCTTCTGGCCGAGCACCGGCCGGAGCTGATCATTCTCGGCAAGAGCATGACGCTGCACCGCGAGCCGATCGCCGCAATCCGCGCCGCGCTGACCGAGCTCGGGATCGACGCGGTCCTGATGGTCGACATGGCGCACGTGCTCGGCCTGGTCGGGCCGCACTTCCAGCGGCCCTTCGTCGAGGGGGCCGACATCGTGACCGGCTCCACCCACAAGACCTTCTTCGGCACCCAGCGCGGGATCGCGGCCATGAACGTGCGGCCGCCGGACGCCCGCTATCCGCTCTGGGAGGCGCTGCAGCGGCGGACCTTCCCGGGCAGCCTCAGCAACCATCACCTCGGGACCCTGCTCGGGCTGCTCGCGGCAACCTACGAAATGAACCGCTTCAAGGACGGCTACCAGCGCGCGGTCGTCGCCAACGCCAAGGCCTTCGCGCGGGCGCTGGTCGACCGCGGGCTCGACGTGGCCGGCGACCCGGCGGTCGGCTTCACCGAGACCCACCAGGTGATCGTGCGCGTGGGCTATGCCCGCGGTGCCGAAATCGCCCGCCGGCTGGAAGACAACCACATCATCCTCAACTACCAGGCGGCCCCGGACGAGGAGGGGTTCACGGCCTCGGGCGCGCTGCGCACGGGCGTCCAGGAAATGACCCGCTTCGGCATGGGACCCGCGGACTTCGAGGAGCTGGCCGGCCTGATGGCGGACTGCATCCTGCGCGGCGCGCCGGTGCGGGAGGATGTCGAGCGGCTGCGCGGACGTTTTCTCGAGATGCGGTATTGCTTTAGCGGACCCGAGGCGGACGAGCTGCTCGAGCAGCTGCACAGGCTCATCTGAGTCGTCGGGCGTTGATTTCGATCCTGTGGGAGCGGCTTTCCAGCCGCGACAGTCAACCGATCGCGGCTGGAAAGCCGCTCCCACCAAACACCAAACACCAAACACCTAAACACCTAAACACCCAAACACCAAACACCCACTCTTCCCATGCCCAACCGCACCGTCACCACCGTCATCGACCCGGACCGCTGCATCGGCTGCGGCGAGTGCGTCCGCGTGTGCCCCTCCCGGACCCTGACCCTGCAGGACGGCAAGGCCGTGGTGACGGGCGACCGCTCGCTCGGTTGCGGGCACTGCGCGGCCGTGTGCCCGGCCGAGGCGGTGCGGGTGGAAGCGCTCGACCCGGAGAGCCTCCGGTTCCGCACCTTCGCCTGCCGCGGCGAGTGGTTGCCCTACGGGGGCTGCGACCCGGGCGAGCTCGCGCGGCTGATGGCCTCGCGCCGTTCCTGCCGGTGTTTCGAGGAACGGCCCGTCGACCGCCACGTGTTGGAGGACCTGGTCCGGTTCGGGACGACCGCTCCCTCGGGCACCAACAGCCAGCTGTGGACCTTCACCGTCCTGCCCGACCGCGCGGCGGTGATGATGCTCGGCGACGCCGTCGGCGCGTTCTTCAAGCGCCTGAACCGCATGGCCGCAAACCCCTTGCTGCGACATGGCCTGCGGCTGATCGGCCGGCCGGAGCTCGCCGATTACTATCGGGATTACCACCAGAGTGTCGTCGGAGGGCCTGGCGGACTGGGAGGCGCGCGGCCGCGACCGGCTCTTCCACGGCGCGACGGCCGCCATCCTGGTCGGCTCCCGGCCGGGCGCAAGCTGCCCGGCGGAGGATGCTCTCCTCGCCACGCAGAACATCCTGCTCGGCGCCCATGCCCTCGGGCTCGGCAGCTGCCTGATCGGCTTCGCCGTGAGCGCCATGCAGAAGGACGGCCGGATCCAGGAGTCGCTGAACATCCCGCGGGAGGAACCGGTGCACGCGGTGATCGCTCTTGGCCACCCCGCGGTGACCTACCAGCGGATGGCGGGGAGGAGGAAGGCGGCGGTCAGGTTTGTAGAGCGGGGGAGCTGAGGTCAACGCGGGTCCGAATTGCACCCATGCGGCGACTATCGGCAGGCAACGGCTGCCATATGGGTCCAGATCTCATGCGCCGTTCCAAGTTTTCTGATGTGGATCAGATTGTTTCCATTCCTGCTGATGTATCGCTCTTTGATCAAGACCTCTGTGCCCGCATGGAATATCCCGACCGTCTTTTCCTCAATCATCCGGTTCAGAGCGGCGGTGTCGTTTTTGTAAATATAGACGATCGCCTGTTCCATGTCCCCGAGCACCAGGGCGCCATACCACTGCTTGGTGACACAGATCTTGTCCTCAGCCATCGCAGAAGTGGCCGCCAGTAGAGCCAACAGACACGCCGACACGAGCTTTTTCACCCCCGACCTCCCCCATGGTGCCTTTGTGATACGGGCGGATGCGGCCAATACCCGCACGGGAGGCTGCAAGGCCGGTCCCGATCCATCCCCTGTCGGCTCTATCGGTTGTTTCCACCGGTTCAATGA
>CAWHEZ010000042.1:0-44786 GCA_963828345.1 uncultured delta proteobacterium | reverse complement strand
ACGTATCTCAACATCCCTTGCCTGACCCTGCGACCCAACACGGAACGGCCGATCACCATCACCCAGGGGACCAACCGGCTGTGCCCGGTCGAACAGCTCGAGTCCGAGGCAACCCGCATCCTGAACCACCCGGAGCCCAGGAAGCCCGCCCCCGATCTGTGGGACGGCAAGACCGCCTCGCGCGTGGTGGACTCCATCCGCCGCTTTCTGGGGTAGGCGCCCGTTCGGGGCGACCGCCCGGCATCGCCCGATTCGGTCACGAAAACGATGAAATCCCCTCTCAGGACGCTCGGCGCCGTCTTGGCATGGCTGCTCTGTCTCGCACTCGGGACCGGTTGCGCCTCGGAGAGCCGGCGGGTACCGTCCGTTACGCCGGCCTTGCACCCGGTGACGCCCGTGACCGCCCGGCCCGCCCCTCAGGCGGATCGCATTGTCCACGTCGACGCGCTCCTCCGGGATGACTCATGCACGACGTATTCCCCGGCGCAGCGGCGGTGCGGCGCCGGGGAGGGGCTGGCGTTCAAGCGTCTATCGGAGGCGGCGTCTGCGGCCGCCGCGGGAGATACCGTCCTGCTGCGTGCCGGCACCTATTCCGAGCAGCTTAAGGTCGCGACCGCCGGCGCGCCCGACCGGCCGATCACCTTCCGGCCCTACCCGGGCGAGATCGCCGAAATCGCCGGGGTCGACGCGCCCGCCATTTTCCTCGTGAATGCCGCGCATGTCGTGCTCGAGGGCCTGCGCGTGCGGCAGGTGTTGGGCTGGGGTCGGCTTGAAAACTGCGCCCGCATCACCATCCGCGGTAACCACTTTTCGGATGCCCTCGCCCGCGGCACAACCGGTGGGTTGAAACTCGTCCGCAGCGTTCACAACCGCATCGAGAGGAACACCTTCACCGATGGCAACGACAGCCTGGTCGTACAGGAGTCCGACAACAACCTCATCGTAGGGAACTCTTTCCGCAATGCCCGTCACAGCCTGCTCAGCATCCGTTGCGGAAGCTACAACATCGTGCGGGGGAACCGCTTCTACAACGAGTACCAGAAGGCGGCGGAGATATACGACTGCGAGGCCGTCAGCGACGCGCCGTTCAAACTGGATGCCACTCAGCGCAACCTCTTCGAGGGCAACCGGTTCACGTTCACCCGTGGGCCGAGCCAGCCGCACAATTACAACGCCGTGCAGTACTGCCCCCAACTGGGGATCGTGCGGCGCAACTGGTTTCACGACAACCAGGGGGGCGGGGTCAATTTCCAGGTGTACGCCCAGGAGGCGCTCTACGTTTACGGCAACCGCGTCTACCACAACACCTTTTTCGCCAACCGCTGCTACGGGCTGGGCGGCGGCCGGGGCCCGGGTCTCGACTACGAGGGCAACCTCGTGCTCAACAACATCTTTTATCGCAACGAGGGCTGCGGCGGCGAACCCGTCCAGGTCGACCTGAACAACCCGCTCGCGGTCCGGCTCGGGAAAAACGCGTTGCTTGATCCCGAGCAAGCGCCTGGGTTCGTGTCTGCGCCGGAGCGCGACCTGAGGCTGGCCTCGGGCAGTCCGATGGTGGACGCGGGCGCGTTCCTCACCCACGCAACCGCCGCCGGCAGCGGCGTGAACCTGCCGGTCGGCGACGTCCTCTTCTTCAGCGACGGGTACGGAATCGACGGCGAGCCGGGAGACCTCGTGCAACTTGAGGGCGATACGGCCCGGGCGCGGGTGGTCGGGATCGATTACGTTACCAGGACGCTGACCCTTTCCACCCCCTTGCGGTGGCGCCAGGGTCAGGGGCTGTCGCTGGCGTATAGTGGCATTGCACCGGATCTTGGGGCCGAGGAGTCTGGGCTACCGTAGACTTCTGATCCATACCGACTAACCAAGAGAGAAGCAGTGGACCGCATGCGGCCTATCATGGGCGATTTGACCGGTATGGCAGATAACCAGGGTTCAAGATGCGTGCCTACGCGAGGGTCGCTTGGGGGGGATACCTATTAAAGCAGTTTGGTTGAGCATTGCACTGTTGCTGTTGTTGTCGGAGGGCCTCCCACCGGTAGATGCAGCCACTGTGAGTGCAAAGGGCACTTGCGGTAACGGGATTATTGAAGACAGGGAAGAATGTGACGATGGGAACTTACTTGATGGAGATGGATGCAACTCAGCGTGTAGAGTGGAGCAGGCGTGCTATGACATAGGGTATACTTTTTCATTTTTCACCTGGGGCGACACCTATCCGGGAGGCGGTGAAGAAGGTCTAACCCGGATGTTGACCGATGCCGTAAACTTCAAGAAATATCCACGGAGGATCATTCCCCGGTTCTGGATCGGCGTAGGCGACATGCCGTTTATGACCGAAGGCAGTACTGTTCTGGATGAATTGAATGACGCAATCTCCGATTCCGCAACTGGAGAAAATTACCCATTCGCATGTAAATCGAGCAATGGAAAATTCCCATATTTTATAGCGTTGGGCAACCACGACGTGGATGCAGAGCCAGGAATGACTCCAGAGACAAAGTACCAGTATTGGGGCAACACAGTAGGCCCCAAGCTTCCGGTTACCCTGGTTGGGATCAGAAATTTCAAATGGGGTCCATCGCACAAACATGACGTTCGCACCACTTACTCGTTTGATTACCAGAATGCTCATTTCGTAATCATCAATCAGTACCATGATGATCCGGCTTACCCTTCAGATGATCCCGTCGGATGTATACGCGATGCCCTGTACGACTGGATCACCGATGATCTTGCCACCACTGATAAGCCGATTCGTTTTGTGTTCGGGCACGAACCGGCTTGGTCCTATTGCTCGGATTTGGCTGGATACGGTGGTGATGCTTGCCCAAAGGGCAGCGTGGATAACCAGAATCCTCCCTTCCGGCCAAGGCCCTACTCTTCGGACGGAAACTGGGGAGAAGCATTCGGACGCCACTGGGGGGATTCTCTCGAAGACATTAGGTGTCCCGAAGGGAGTAGAGACAGATTTTGGCGGATGTTGGCCGCGCAGAACGTCATTGCACATTTCGTAGGGCATACCCATAGTTACGGCAGTCGGTTGGTCGAAGGGGACGGGACTCGTAGGAACGAGATCAGCGCCTATAACAAGGGGAGCGCTCGATTCGGAAGTAATGAGGGGGTTTGGGAGATAAGCAACGGGTTTATCCATCACTTTGCGGGTTGCGCGTATGTGCTGACCACCATCCAGGATGATACCGTGACGTTTGAGGCTTACGATCAGGTGGGGCCTTTGGAACCATTCAAAATGATAGAAACATGGACCGTCACGCTCGGAGGTGCCCCTCGACAACTCAAAATGGAATTTGATATTCCGCCATCTTCGGCCATGAACCTTAACAGCCCGCAAAGATGATACTGAATCCGAGTTGCCCACGGAGAAATCGGCTCAGAAAACGGGAATGATGAATCCCGGGAAGGGTGGTTGAGCCGCAAACTCCAGTGGACCTCACGATTGACCATTTAAGAGTGATGCTGTGCGAAATCGGTCCGGACCCCAGATTTCTCTGCCTGGGTCGAACCAGAAGGAGGCATTTGCAATCCTTGATTGTGCGTATTCTGAAAGGCAGCGGGCGGAGGTCCCCATAATCCAGCCGCTGGGGGCCGTTCCAACTCCACACCATTCCACGTAAAAAGAAGGACGGATTGCCATGAACAGAAGGATTGCAGTAGTTATCGCATCGATAGTGGCAGGCCTGTTTTACGCCGGGGCGGCTTTCGCAGTCGAAATGAACCTCATGACCGGCCGCGAGAAGGGCACCTACTACCAGTTCGGCCTGAACTTGCAGCAGTTGGTCAAGTCCAGGGGAATCGAACTCGGTGTGCATCCGTCCACCGGGTCCATCGAGAACCTCTATGCGGTCTACCAACGGCCCAACACCCAGGTCGGTATCGTCCAGTCCGACGTGCTCGCCTTCGTGACACGGGTCCAGTCCAACCCGATGCTGGCCAGGATCGCGCAGAAGACAAGACTCGTTTTCCCGCTCTACAACGAAGAGGTTCACATCCTCGGGAGAAAGGGGATCGCGGATTTCGACGGCCTGCAGGGCAAGCGCGTCGCGGTTGGGGAGGACGGGAGCGGGACCTATCTGACCGCCCGCCTTTTGTTGGAAGTGACCCAGGTGAAGCCCTCTCAAACGGTGACGGTGGGCACGGACGAAGCCTTGGCCAAATTGAAGGCGGGCGAGATCGACGCAATGTTTTATGTGGCTGGAATTCCGGTCAAACTCTTCCTTGACGGGGTCACGGAAGGAGACGGGCTGGCGCTGGTGCCGATAACGAACCCGAAAGCCGCGGAATTTTACCAGCGGATCGCGATTCCGGCAGGAACCTACCCGTGGCAGGGATCGGATGTCACCAGTGTCGCCGTTAAGGCGGTCCTCGTCTCGTACGACTTCCGCAACGCCCACTGCGACTCCGTGGGGCAATTGGCCAAGATTCTATACGAGAATCTCGCCTGGCTCCGGCAAAACGGCCACCCCAAGTGGAAGTCGGTGGATCTGAGCTATCCCCTCAAAGGCTGGGAGCAGTACGATTGCGTTCGGCGATACATTGTAAAAAGCGCGCCGGTCGTCGCGCCGACCGCCCCACCCCGCCCCCCTGCAGGCGGGATCAACCCGGTCATGGATGCCGTCAAGCAAATGCTAAACCCGTAAAAGAACCCGGAGCCGATATATGTACCTCAATCATTTCCATTTAGAGGCCATGCCGTTCGAGATAGGCCCGGACCCGAAGTTCCTCTGGCTCGGCTCCAAGCACCAAGAGGCGTTTGCGATTCTGCATTATGGGATTGTCGAGAGAAAAGGGTTCGTGGTGATCACGGGAGAACCGGGCACCGGCAAGAGCACGCTCCTGAACGCGACCATGGCCAGCTTCGACAATGACGTCCGGTTTGCCAAGATCAGCGAGCCTGCCCTGAGCACGATGGATTTTGTCAACTTTGCCGCGGATGCCTTCGACATGGGGCAGAGCTTCACCAGCAAAGGGGAGTTCCTGATACAGCTCAAGCGCTTCGTACGGGAGGCGGGGACCAAACGGTTGACCCTTGTCATCGATGAAGCCCAGCGGGTTTCGCCGGAGATGCTGGAGCAAATTCGGGTGTTTTCCGATATCGAGGCGCCCGGGCAGAGAGCCTTCAGCTGCATCTTCGCAGGCCAGCCCGAGTTTCTCGAGACGATCAAGCGAAATCCGGCCCTGTGCCAGCGGGTTTTCTTCAGCCACACGCTGCAGCTGCTGACGATGCCGGAAACCGGAGACTATATCGCTCACCGGCTCAAAGTCGCCGGATGCAACGAACCGCTCTTCACCCCCGCCGCAATCGACGAAATTCACCGGCTCTCAAAGGGCAACCCGAGGTTGATCAACATCCTCTGCGACCAGGCCCTTCTGACCGGGTATGCCTCACTCAAGACCCGGATCGACCCGGAGATGATCCGGGAGGGAATCGAAAGCACGTTGATCCCCTGGCAGACTGCAGCCAACCCTCTCCCGGAACCAGCGAAACCGGCGTTTTCAGCAGTCACCGAAGCACCAGCCGTCAAACCCATACATGGGCCGGCCTCGCACGATGTCGGCCGCAAGCGTCGAGCCTATATCCCGGCGGTCGTGGCAATGGGGGTTCTGATGCTGTCGGCTTTTATTTTTAGTGGCGATGGGTTCGATAGAATTTCGAAGTTTTCGGTCACGAAGCAGACCGCCGGTGATCAGGGTGACGCCGGAGGCGAATCGCTGCGAGCGCGGCTTGCGGAACTGCAGACCCAGAAGGAAGCGGCGGAGACTCGCCTGAGAGGCGTGCAGGAGAGTGCGGCAACATTGGAAAGCCGGCTCCGGGAGCTTCAAGCGGTGGGAGAGCAGGCCTCCAAGCGGGAGGAAATCATGTCCCAGAAGGAGGCGACCATTGCCGAACTGCGGCAAAAGCTTGAACTCGCCGGGGCAAACCAGTCCTCCGTCTCCAGCCTCCTCGAATCGATGAAGAAGGAAAACAACCAGTTGCAGGCGCAACTCGCCGAGGCGAACAGCCAGAAGCGCCTGATCGATGCCCGGCTGACGGAGGAACAGAAGCTGAGTGCGGGGTTGTCGGCCGACGCACGCGCGTTGAAGAATGCGCGCGACCGGGTGTCTCAACTGGAGGCGGCCGTGTCGGAAAGCGATAAAAAAATGGGCCAGCTTCAACAAGCCGCCGCAGATCTGGACAAGGCGCTGCTGAAGGAGAAGGTCGCAAAAGAACAGGTGAATGCCGACCTTGCGGCCCGCCAGACGGCCATTGCGGACCTCCAGAAAAAGCTCGAAGCCGCCAGGTCCCTGCAGCAGAAACTGGAAGGAGATATCCAGAATGTGCGCAGCGACAATACCCGGCTGCAGGCTCAACTCCAGGAGTCCAAAGGCAAGCCGCAGCCACCGGCAGCCGCGGGTGTCGTGACGCCGCAAGGAAATTCGTCGCCGGCCCCCACGCTTGAGGGACGCGCAGAGGGGCCTGATCCGGCTAGAGTCATCGATTACGTGATCAAGCGAAAGTCTCAACAATAATCGAGCCCGTCGTTTCCAGCGGGCTGCCGACGGCCGGTGGAAATCATATGAATGACAGACGCTTTCTCTTCGTTATCGCTTCTTCTGCGAACTGAACGAAAGATAACGCCGATGACCAAACGAGTGGCCAGAGCCCTGCTCTACCAGCGGGCAGACGCTTTAATGAAAGAGGGTATTTACCACCGTGCTCGAGAGCTATACCAGAATTTGCTTGATGCCCCCCAGCCGCTTCCTCCGGCTGTTCGAAGTGGTATCGAACGGCGGATTCGTCAGATCGACCGAAAAATGAGCGCCAACGTTGCAACCGTCTGCAAGGAGGGTCCCCCATCACCCGATCCTCAGGATGACGGCCGAAGGAGCAACCGAAATCGGCAGAATCTTCCGCACACATATCCCGAAAGGCTCAATTGAAATCAATACCACGGAGTCTTTTCGTCGCATCATCGATCGGTGCCCGGAGGAGCCGGATCTGCTGCGGATTTGCGCCGGCCGTTTAGCATCCGACCACCGCGTCTCAGAGGCAGTCGAGGCGTATGTCAAAGCGGCCGCCCTGTTTTTCGGCAGAGGCATGATTTTTAAAGGGTGGCTTTGCAACCTGCTGGAATGGAGGCTCCAAAAGGCACCTGTGGAGCACCTGAAAGAGGCGGAGAAAAGCATTCGAAACACCACCCCCAGGAGTGGGGTAGATGCGTTTGTGAAACAGCTCGCGTGGGATGAACGCCTGGCGGTATTCTCGAGGTTCAGGTTGATCTCTCTGCCCGCAGGAAAATCAGTGGTATCCGCCGGAATAGGCCAGCAGGATCTCTATATCGTGGTCTCCGGTATTCTGAAAGAGGAAGGCGCGCGGCAACGACCGGAAAGCGCGAAGCCCCGCATCCTGTATGAAACGGATCTTTTTGGTTTCAGCGGATCCGATGAGCAACCGTCAGGCCTTCATCCCGGCGTCATGTCGGTCACACGCGTGGAGTTGGTAAAGATTTCCGGTGACCGCCTATTGAACACGTTCCGGCGGCACCCCAACGCAGAGAAAACGTTTCAGCTGCTCTGCCATCCGACCGGGGGCCAACGCCCCCTTGCGCCCGGAATGGCTCGCAAGGGGGAGCGCTATCCGGCTCGAACGGTCATGAGCCTCAGGATTCTTCCCCTGCAAGCCCACGAGCCGCCGCTGGTTTTCAAGGGGTTTTCGCATGAGGTCTCTGTCGCGGGTCTTTGTTTCATTCCGGAGCCAGACGATATGCCCGGCCCGCCGGGAGGAATGAAAAATGCCCCGACCTTTATCGGTCGCAAAGTAAACGCCAAGATCCAGGCGGAAGGTTTTTCAGTGGAGGTTCAGGGGCAGATCGCCCGCAAGGGTCACGTCGTCATTCATGGGGATCAGCTTCCCTGCTTCGGTATCCAATTTGCAAATGTCTCGCCCCTGGTGCGTTGGATGCTCTTTACCTTCGCCACCCATCCGAGCGTCAACCTGCCGATTGTCGAGCATGCGTTTTAGGTCACTTAGGCGATACGTGCTGCCGCTGTTTGCCTAAACGTGTTTCGCCCGATCACCTGCGGATGAATGCATCAGCCCCCGGCCTCGGGGTTCCCCTGAGGCCCCCGGCCGATGCCCATCGTCCGCTTTTGCTTTTCGTGGAGAAGGGACTCTTTTCCGGCTCCCTCCAGTCTCTCGCTTGCGCCGGTTCCGCAAGTGTGCCATCCTCAATAAAATGGAAACGCCGAAAAATCTTCCGTCTATTCTGGCGCCCGCCGGAAGCAAGCCGTCCTTCCTGGCTGCATTGGCAGCCGGGGCGGACGCGGTCTACTGCGGGCTGAAGTCTTTTTCAGCGCGCATGGAGGCCCAGAACTTCACCCTCGAGGAGCTTGCTTCCCTCACCGCGCTCGCGCACGGCAAAGGCACGCGGGTCTACGTCACCCTCAACACCTTGATCAAGCCGGACGAGCTGGACGCGGTCGGGGGGATCCTGGACCAGCTCGCCCGCCACGTGGGGCCGGATGCGGTCATCGTGCAGGACCTGGCGATGGCGGCTCTCGTGCGGCAGACGGGGTTCGCCGGCGAGGTGCACTGGTCGACGCTTTCCAACATGAGCTTCCCGGCGGCGCTGAAGCTCGTGGCCGAAAAGCTCCCGGTCCACAGCGTCGTGCTGCCGCGCGAGCTCACGGTGGACGAGATGAAGGCGGTGGCCCAAGCCTGCCCGCCCTCCCTGAATCTGGAGACCTTCATTCACGGGGCGCTCTGCTACGGGGTGTCGGGCCGCTGCTACTGGAGCAGCTTCCTGGGCGGGCGCAGCGGGCTGCGCGGGCGCTGCGTCCAGCCCTGCCGCCGCGTCTACGCCCAGGAGGGCAACAGCCGGCGCCTGTTTTCCTGCCTCGACCTGAGCGTGGACGTCCTGGTCAAGGTGCTGATGGGGATCCCGCAGATCCGGACCTGGAAGATCGAGGGGCGCAAGAAAGGCCCGCACTACGTCTACTACGTGGTCACCGGCTACCGCCTGCTGCGGGACCACGCCGGCGACCCGCAGGCGAAGAAGGACGCGCTGCACTATCTCTCCCGCGCGCTCGGCCGGCCGGGGACGCACTACTACTTCCTGCCGCAGCGACCCCAGAACCCGCTGGATGCGACCGAGCAGACCGGCTCCGGCCTTTTGGTCGGGCGCGTGAAGGGTGCGGCCCGGCAGGCCTTTCTGACCCCCCAGCACGAGCTGCTCTCCGGCGACCTGCTGCGGGTCGGGTACGAGGACGCCCCCGGGCACCGGATCGAGCGCGTCGGCCGCTCGGTCCCCAAGGGCGGCCGCTATTCGCTGCCGGAGTCGGCCGCCGGCATCCCCAAGGGGACGCCGGTCTTCCTGATCGACCGGCGCGAGAAGGCGCTCGAGGACTTGCTTCAAGGCCTTTCGGCCCAAGCGCCGGATCCGCCCGGCGCCTCTCCGGCCGTCCGCCTTCCGGGCCAGGCTGCCGCAGCGTGCCGCGGGCGGGCCCCGACCGGAGGAGATGCGGGTCTACCGCCACCCGCCCCGCCAGGCCGGGCACGGCCGGATGGGGCTCTGGCTGAGCGGCGAAGCCGTTGCCGGGGTCCCGGCGCCGCTGGTGCGGCGCGTCTGCTGGTGGCTCCCGCCGGTCGTGTTCCCGGACGACGAGGCGTCTCTGCGGGAGTGGATCGGTGCCGTGCGCAGCGGCGGCGCCAGCACCTTCGTGTTGAACGACCCCTGGCAGATTTGCCTGTTTCCCCGGCAGGGGCAGCCGTTGAGGCTGTGGGCCGGCCCGTTCTGCAATCTCGCCAATCCCCTGGCGCTCGAAACCGCGGCCGGGATCGGCTTCGACGGGGCGATCGTCAGCCCGGAGCTCGCGGCGGCCGACTTCATGAAACTGCCCGGCCGCAGCCCGTTACCGCTCGGGGTGGTGGTGGGCGGTCACTGGCCGCTGTGCGTGGCCCGCGCGGCGGCCGCGGATCTGCGGCTCGAGACGCCGTTCCGCAGCCCGAAGGGGGAAGAGGCCTGGACGACCCGCCACGGGTCGCTCCACTGGGTGTTCCCCAACTGGCGGGTCCGGCTGCAAGACCACGTGGAGCCGCTGCGCCGGGCCGGCTACTCGTGGTTCGTCCATCTCATGGAACCGGTCCCGAAGGGGGTGCAGCTGAAGGATCGGCCGGGGCTTTGGAACTGGGAAGGGGAGTTGAAGTGAGATGACGCCGTAGCAAGGCCAATCTCTGCGTTGCGCTTCGCCGCGTTGGCGCTGCGGCGTACCTGAAGTACGCCTCGCGCCACACGTCTCGCGCGCCTTGATCTTGGCCTTGTTACGGCGTCATCGAGCAGCAGGTGCTACCGCTTTTTCCGCAGCCTCTCCATGGCCATTCGCAGGCTGGTCTGCATGCGGCCGATCGCCTGGGCGAGCAGGCCGATCTCATCCCCCGACCGGACATCGATCCTGACGTTCAGGTCCCCCATGCTCATGCGCTCGGCGGCGTCCGTGAGCTTCATGACGGGCTTGGCGATCGCCCGGGCCGAGAACCAGGCGATGGCGGCGGCCAGGAGCGCGGTCACCGCCAGCAGCGCGAGCGCGAAGTTCTGAAGCACGTTGAGCGAGTCGAACACCTCCCGCTCCTCCTGCTGCAGCGCGAGGATCCAGCCGAGATTGTTGCTGCGCGCGTGCCCGAGCGCGCCCTCGCCGTTGGGGGCCGTGAACAGGGTGGTGAGGGTGGTCCACCCCTTGCGGCGGAACTCCGCGATCAGGGGGTACGAGTTCAGGTTCTCGCGCTTCTGCACCAGCTGCGCGGTGGGGTGGGCGATGACGTTGCCCTTCTCGTCGATGAGAAAGGCATAGCCGGTGGCGCCGCGCTTCCAGGTGGCGATCTGCTTGGAGATGTCCTCGACCGTCATCGCGGCCGCCAGGACCCCGATGACGCGGTTGTCCTCCTTGATCGGGACCGCGATCACCAGCGCCGGGACGTTGGACGTGCGCCCGACCACGGTCTGCCAGCTCATGGCCTTCCCGGCCATGACGTCCTTGTAGTACTGGCGGTCCCCGTAGGGCACGAGCGGCTGTCCGTCGTTGCGGGCGATGTTCATGCCGTTGGCCCCCACCGTGAACACGAGGTACATCCACGGGTACTCCCGGGTCACCGCCTGGAGGATGGGCTCCTGCCGCTCGCGGGCCATGGAGACGGTGTCGGGCAGCTTGGCGATCGTCCGCAGCACTGCAAAGTTGGCGTTGACCCAGCCGTCCATCTGGTCGGCGATGCCCTTGGCCGTCTGGGCGAGCAGCAGCTCCGAATCCGCGTGGATGCGCTCGCTGGTTTCACGGAACGTCAAGAACCAGAAAATGCCGAACGGCAGGAGGCTGACGAGCAGCATCACGACGAGCGTTTTGCCGAAGAGCCCGAACCGCGGTTTTTCCGCGGCGTAGACGGGAGGCTCAACGGCCGCGTCCGTTTCGGGCAGGACGTCGGGCCCCTTCGGAGCCGGGGCGGCCGCACGCGGCCGGGCGGTCTCCGGTTGCGGCTCGGGGCCCGCTCCGGCCGGCGGCAGGTCCGCGAAAATCGATTCGGCCAGCTGGACGGCCTGCGGTTTGGTCACGGTGATCAGGTTCCCGCAGCCCTTGCACTTCACGCGGGCGGTGTCGCCTTTCATGCGGGTTTCGTCGATGCGGTAGCGCTTGCCGCACTGATCGCAGCCGATGTCGATCATGAAGCCGCTCCTGTTGAGGGGGTCGCCTGGTTGATGACCGGGATCATGGCTTTCTTGAAGCGGGCCCGGTTCGCTTCGTCGGGGATCTCGAGGGCGATGCGGTTGACAAGCTCCGCGGCCTGGTCCACCGGGATGCCGGCCGGGTTGAGCCGCATCTCGGCCAGGCCGTCGTCGATCAGGATTTGCGCCATGGGGCCGATCGCACGTGCGAGGTTGAGGCGCAGCAGCTGGACGAAGGTCCGCCCGAGGAGGGGCATCGACCGGCGGACGGATTCGATGAGGCCCTGCTCGAGCAGGCGGCGCAGGGTGGTTTTGAACGTGGCCGAGTCCATCTCGACTTCGGCCGCGATCTGGTAGAGGCTCTTCTGCTCGTCGATCGCGAGCAGCAGGCGGATCATGTCGGCGTCCAGGGCGATGTTCTGGATGTCCCGGCGGATGACCTTGCGGAAGAAAAGGCTGGAGGCCGTTTTGGAAAGAAAGTCCATTCCTTCACCGGGCGGTCGGCGCCGCCGCGCAGCGGTCAGCTCGGCCGCTTGGATTTCTTGTCGAGCTCCTCTTTCAGCTTTTTTTCCATCTCGGCGAAGAGGTTTTTTTTCTTGCCCGCCTGCTCGGCCTGCAGGGTCTCGATTTTCTGGGTGAACGCACGCTGCGTGTCCTGAAACTTCCGGACCTCGTCTTCGAGCTTGCGGCCGAACTCGCCGCGCGGGATCTCCTCCAGCTTGCAGTGGTCGCGGACGAACAGGCGCACGCCGAAGGACCCTTCGACCGCCTCCACCGCGCCCAAGTCCTCCAGGCGGCGGCCGATCAGCCCCGCATGCTCCGACGAGAAGCCGAGCATGCGGCAGACATCCTCGAGGGTGGCGGGGGTCGCCGACACGTGTTCGTGGACCCGGATGGCGGCCACGAACAGGTGGGATTCGGTGTAGAGATCCTTGCCTTGACGATCCATGAGCGGACGACCTTCTCCTTGACTTAACCGCAGGTTCAGACTAACATTTTCGATTGATTTGTCAAGCCGGGGAACCGGTCGCCACGAGCCCTTTCCGGAGGTTGAGATGACTGAAATCGTTGAAGTGAAAGCCAGAGAAATCCTCGATTCGCGCGGGAACCCCACGGTGGAAGTGGACGTCCATCTCGCCTGCGGCGCCATGGGGCGGGCCGCGGTGCCGTCGGGCGCCTCGACCGGCACCCGCGAGGCCCTCGAGCTGCGCGACCGGCGCTCCAAGCGCTACTCCGGCAAAGGGGTCGTGACGGCGGTCGGGAACGTCGCCACCCGCATCGCCCCGGCCGTCTGCGGCCTGGACGCCGCCGATCAGGCGGGCCTGGACCGGCGCATGATCGAGCTCGACGGCACGCCCAACAAGTCCAAGCTCGGGGCCAACGCGATCCTGGGCGTTTCCATGGCCGCCGCCCGCGCGGCCGCCGACGCCTTCGGGCTGCCGCTCTACCGGTACCTCGGCGGCGTTTCCGCCCGCACCCTGCCGATCCCCATGATGAACATCATCAACGGGGGCGCGCATGCCGCCAACAACCTCGATTTCCAGGAGTTCATGATCATCCCGTTCGGGGCGTCCTCGCTCGCGCAGGCCGTGCAGATGGGGGCCGAGACGTTCCACGCGCTGAAATCGATCCTGCACAAGCAGGGGCTCAACACCGCCGTCGGGGACGAGGGCGGGTTCGCCCCGGACCTGGAGTCGAACGAAGCCGCGCTGCGCTTCATCATGGACGCCATCCGGGCCGCCGGCTACCACCCGGGCAAGGACATCGGCGTCGGCATGGACGTCGCGGCGAGCGAGTTCTACAAAGACGGGAAGTATGTCCTGAAATCCGCCAACCAGCGCCTGACCTCCGAGCGCATGATCGAGCTCCTGGAGGGGCTGGTCGAGCGCTACCCGGTCCTCTCGATCGAGGACGGCCTGTCGGAGGCCGACTGGAAGGGCTGGAAGCGCCTGACCGACCGGCTGGGCGGGACGGTGCAGCTGGTGGGCGACGACATCTTCGTGACCAACCCGGAGATCTTCCGCAAGGGCATCGAGCAGGGGATCGGCAACTCCATCCTCATCAAGCTGAACCAGGTCGGCAGCGTGACCGAGACCCTGGAGGCGGTCGAGCTCGCCAAGACCGCCGGCTACACCACCGTGATCTCCCACCGCTCGGGCGAAACCGAGGACAGCTTCATCGCGGATCTCGCGGTCGGCGTGACCGGCGGGCAGATCAAGACCGGCTCCATGTCGCGCAGCGACCGCGTGGCCAAGTACAACCAGCTCATCCGCATCGAGGAGGAGCTCGGCGAGGCGGGCCGGTACTGCAAGACCATTTTCTAACCTTTCACCCGCGGTCGTCCCGACCCGCGTCGGGACCGGACGCATGCAACGCCTGCGCGCGGCAGAGAAACTCCCGGGCGCGGGCGTGACGCGTTTTGACCGGCCAGCGGCCGACTCTGAACCCACATGATCGGTGGTGCGCGTATGCCCTTTACGACCAAATACATTTTCGTGACCGGCGGTGTGCTCTCGTCCCTCGGCAAGGGGCTGGCCTCGGCCTCCATCGGCGCGCTGCTCGAGAGCCGCGGGCTGCGGGTGTCCCTGCAGAAGCTGGACCCCTACATCAACGTGGACCCCGGTACGATGAACCCCTTCCAGCACGGGGAGGTCTTCGTCACCGACGACGGGGCCGAGACGGACCTCGATCTCGGCCACTACGAGCGCTTCACGAACGCGGTCATGGGCAAGCGCAACAACTACACGACCGGCAAGATCTACTACTCGGTCATCAGCAAGGAGCGGCGCGGGGACTACTTGGGCGGGACGGTGCAGGTCATCCCCCACATCACCGACGAGATCAAGAACTGCATCAAGGGGGTCGCGGACGACGTCGACGTGGTCATCGTCGAGATCGGCGGCACCGTGGGCGACATCGAGAGCCTGCCCTTCCTGGAAGCCATCCGCCAGTTCCGCACCGACGTCGGCAAGGACAACGTGCTCTACATCCACCTCACCCTGGTGCCCTACATCCGGACCTCCGGCGAGGTGAAGACCAAGCCGACGCAGCACAGCGTCAAGGAGCTGCGCAGCATCGGCATCCAGCCGGACATCCTGCTCTGCCGCACCGACCGGTTCCTGTCCAAAGATCTCAAGGCCAAGATCGCCCTGTTCTGCAACGTGGGGGTCGACGCCGTGATCACCGCCAAGGACGTGAGCTGCATCTACGAGGTGCCGCTCGTGTTCCACGGCGAGGGGCTCGACCACAAAATCGTCGAGCTGCTCAACATCTGGACGCGCGCCCCCCGCCTGGATGCCTGGGAGGAGATGGTCCGCCGCTTTACGCAGCCGGAGCACGAGGTCACCATCGCCATCGTGGGCAAGTACGTGAACCTGACGGAATCCTACAAGAGCCTCAACGAGGCGCTGCACCACGGGGGCGTCGCGAACCGCAGCAAGGTGAACCTGGTGTTCGTGGACTCGGAAAAGCTGCAGCAGGACAGCTGCGAGGAGATGCTGCGCTCCGCCGACGGCGTCCTCGTGCCGGGCGGGTTCGGCAGCCGCGGGGTCGAGGGGAAGATCTGCTCGGCCCGGTACGCCCGCCTCAACCGGGTCCCCTACTTCGGGATCTGCCTGGGGATGCAGATCGCGGTGATCGAGTTCGCGCGCAACGTCGCCGGCATCCCGCAGGCCAACAGCTCGGAGTTCAACGAGCTCACGGCCGACCCGGTGATCTATCTCATGACGGAGTGGTTCGACGAGCGCACCCGCAGCGTCCAGCGACGGGATTCCTCATCGGACAAGGGGGCCACGATGCGCCTGGGCGCCTACCCCTGCCGGTTGTCCGCCGGGAGCCTCGCCCACCGGGCCTACGGCGCCGAGGACATCTCCGAGCGCCACCGGCACCGCTTCGAGTTCAACAACGCCTATCTGAAACGCTTCGAGGAAAAGGGGCTGGTCTTCAGCGGGATGTCCCCGACCGGGGACCTGGTGGAGATCGTCGAGCTCCGCGACCACCCGTGGTTCCTGGGCTGCCAGTTCCACCCCGAGTTCAAGTCCCGGCCCATGGCCCCGCACCCGCTCTTCCGCGAGTTCATCCGGGCGGCGCTGGCCTACCGGCAAGCAGCGCGGTGCGGCCTGAAGGCCGATCCGGGGCTCAACCTCGGTGTCGCCGTTCCCGGTTTGCCGGGTTCGGGCACAGGAAGCCGAAACGGGTGCAACCGGTGAACCGTGAACCGCTGAACCCTCCCCGGTCACTTCCCCGACTTCTTGCGCAATTCCTTCTCGACCGCGGCCGCGATCGCCTCGAAGCCGCGGTCCCGCTGGCGCTTGCCGTTCACGAACACGGCCGGCACGCTGGACACCCCGATGCGGTAGGCCTCGTCCAAGTCCCGCTGGACATGGTCCACCACCGGCCGGCTGTTGGCGTCGCGGTCGACCTGGGCCGGATCCAGCCCCTGGGCGCGCACGATCTCCTGGATCTTCTCCTCCGTCAGGTTCTCGCCCGCCTTGAAGAACTCGTCGTGCACCGGCCAGAATTTTCCCTGCAGATGGGCGGCCTGGGCCGTCAGCGCCGCCTTGCCGGCGAACTTGTGCGACTTGAGGAGCGGGTAGTACTTGAAGACAATCCGAACCTTGTCCGGGAACGACTCGAGCACCTGCTCGAGGACGGGCACCAGGCCCGCGCAGTGCGGTCACTGGAAATCGCTGAACACGGCGATCGTCACCGGCGCCCGCTCCGAGCCCTTGAAAGGCGCCCCGGCGATGAGGATGTCGCGCACGTAGTCGATCTGCACGACGTCCACGCGCTTGCCCTGGCGGGCGGTGACGTACACCCGCTCCCCGTCCGGCGCGACCGCGATCCGCTCGGCGTCCTTGCCCAGCTGGAACCGATCGGTGAGGGCTCCGTCCGGGGTGTAGACGGAGAGCGCACCGTCCTCGGTCAGAACGAACACCGAGCGGCCATCGACCGAAACGGCCACGTCCAACGGGCGCGAGCCGGTGTTCAGGCTCCGGATGACCTCCCACTCGGCCGCCGCAAGCGCGGGGGCTGCGGGGGCCAGCAGGAGCGCCAGACACACGGCGGCGACGGGGACGAAAGACACGGGGATCCGCATGCGATGACTTCTCCTTTTCACACGCGTGTAAGCGATGGAATCGAACGGTTGTGGACCCGGGGTGCATCGAAGGGGGCCGCCGGCGGCGTGAGCGTCACGTCGGGCGTTTGATGAACTCCTGGAGGGTCCGGTGCGCGCACTCCGGGCAATAGCTGGAGGTGATGTCCAACTGGGCCTTGTCGTGGATGAACTGCTCCACGGGGATCCACTCCCCCCGGCCGGGCACCTTGCCCGTGTCGTCGCGGATTTTCTTGCAGACGCAGCACATGGGAAGGATCTTCTGGTAGAGGTGAATCTTCCGGGCCAGCTCGAGCTTCTCGAGGCAGCGCTCCACCCGGAAGAACATCTCGCTCGACTCGCAGGGCTTGAGCATGTAGTCGTCGGCCTGGCTGCGCAGCGCTTCGATGGCCGAGAGCATGTCGCCGAACCCCGTCAGGACGATCACCATGATCGTCGAGTCGATCTCCTTGGTCTTCTTCAGGACCTGAATGCCGTCCACGCGCTCCATGACGAGGTCCGTAATCACCAGGTCGAAGGCGGTCCGCTGCAGCAGATCGACCGCCTTGTCGCCGCTGTTGACGCGGGTCACCCGGTAGCCGCGCTGCTCCAAGTCTTCGCCGATGCCCTCCAGGATGAAGGGGTCGTCGTCGACGAGCAGGAGATTGTATTTGTTTGGGGCAGGCTCAGCCATGGGAATCGCCGTCAGCGTTCAGGATGGACGCATCCTATCACACCCCGTGCCGGTGAAATCAATCCTTTTCTCGCCGCGGGCCTTCAAACCCCTTTCGTTCGTGCGACGATGGATTCGGCCACCTTCTCGGCCGACTGCCCGAAGAGCTCGTCGATCGGCACCGCCTCCAGCAACGGGTCCTCCCACGTCAGGCTGTTCTCCTGCACGATGTTCTTGATGTGTTCGTACTTGCCCCCGAGGGCCCGGACCTTCTGCGTCAGCGGCACCGATTCCTTGAACCCGAGGTGCAGCAGCAGCAGGTACTCGACCCGGCTCGCCCGCGAGGCCTCCGCGGAGAGCAACGGGATCACCAGGATGCTGCGGCCGTCCTTGCGGCCCTTGCCGATGTAGACGTTGCCCTGGCGCACGATGATCCGCTTGGTGCCCTTGAGGGTCGAATCGGTCTCGACGCGCGAGGGGATGGCCGCGGTCGGCCCGCGCTTGTGCACGACCTGGATCGTGGTCCCGTCGTCGGGCTCGCCCAGCAGGTTCAGGCCGGCGATGCGGTAGAGGGTGACCCCCTCGATCTCGCGGATGACTCCCTGGACGTTTTTCAGCACGATCAGGTTGGCCGGCGTCAGCTGGGATTCGGTGAAGTTCTCGGCCGCCAGGGCCGCGAACACCAGGCCCTCGACGCGCTCGCTGATCCGGCTGGTGCCGACCGTGACGGTTTTGGCCTGGTGCTTGATGGCGTCCACCGGCCGGGCCAGGAAGCCGATGGCTTCGGCCAGGCGGGTGAGCAGCGTCTGGAGCATGTTGGCGGCCGTGCCTTTCACGCCGAAGTCGAGCTCGAAGTCGGAGGCCGGCAGGCGCCCGGCCAGGTACTTGGACAGCAGGGTCAGATCCGAGGCGGCGTCGTAGCTCGCCGCAGCCGAGAACTGGCGGCAGGCGCGCTTGCGGCGGAACTCCGTGTAAAAGGCGGCGACCTTCTCGCGGAAGCGCGTGTCCAGGACGAGCTCGGTCGTGTCCACCCCGTCCCGGGCCGCCTGCGCGATCGTCTGCTCCAGGTCCTCGTGGAAGCGGTAGAGGAAGCGCGAGCCCTCGTGGATGGACAGCGCCGCGTGGTAGCCCCACAGGTGCCCGACCAGGGTGTTCAGCACCGGGGCGAGGTGCTCGCCGACGACCGGGACCTGGAACACGTCTGCGGCACAGGCGTCGAACCGGTCCTCGCCCTCGTCGCAGATCACGATCGGGGTGGCCTTGTGCGCCTTGAAAATGGCCGTGTCTTTGATGATGTCGCCGACGACCGACGCGCGCGCCCCGGCGGCGCAGACGATGATCAGCGGCTCGGAGGAGAGATCGATGTGCTTCTTGTCCTCGACGAAGTCCGAGGAAATCGTTTTGTAGCAGAGCTCGCTCAGCTTGATGCGGATCTCGTCCGCGGAGGCCTTGTTGGGCCCGCTGCCCACGGCCGCCCAGTAGGTCTTGGTCACGGCCAGGCGCTCGGCCGAGGCGCGGATGCGATCGGCCATGGCGAGCACGCGGCGCATGTGCCCGGGCAGTGCGAGCAGGCGGTCGATTTCGGCCGAGACGAAGTCGGCGTCACGGCTGCCCCGCAGGCAGGCCAGGTGCAGCCCGAGCAGGGCCCCGGCGGTGATCTGGGCGTAGAAGGCCTTGGTCGATGCGACCGACATCTCGATGTCCCGGCCGCTGCTCGTGTACATCACCCCGTCGACCTTGAAGGTCAGGTCCGAGTCGCGGCGGTTGACGATGGCCAGCGAGTGGGCGCCCCGCTGGCGCACCATGTCGACGGAGCGGTTGGTGTCGGTGGTGGTCCCCGACTGGCTGATGGCGACCACGAGCGCATCGGCCATCGAGGCGGCGTCGGCCTCCTCCTGCAGGACGAAGCCGCTGAACTCCGAGGCCTTGAGCGCCTGGACGTTGACCGACGGGTCCTTGAGGTAGTGGGTCAAGAGGTTGGCGCAGGCGAGCGCGGCGACCCCCGCCGTGCCCTGGCCGATGAAGTAGATGCGGCGGATCGCTCCGTCTCTGAGCGCACGGTTGATCCGCTCCGGGATCACGCGCTCGTCCAGGGCGGTCACGCGCAGCGGCCGGCCCTCGTCGCGGATCTTCCAGCGGTTCTGGAGGGTCTTCTCCACCGAGGCCGGGGATTCGGAGATCTCCTTGAGGAAATAGTGCGGGTAGCTCTGGCGGTCGATGTCGCGCGAGGTCAGGGCGGTGTGCTTGAGGTTGCCCGGCCCGAGCGCGAGCGGGCTGCCGTCGTAGCGCATGGCCCGCAGCCCTTCCACCCCGCCGCCGGCGTCCTGGTCCAGGACGAAGATCTGCCCCTGGGTCTTGCCGCCGCGGCCTTCGACCACGGACTCGCCGTCGAGCTTGACGTAGGCCTGGGTCTCCTCGATGAACCCGTAGGCTTCGGATGTGGCCATGTAGTGGTCGGGGGCGATGCCGACGAAGATCGCCTGGCCGCTGCCCCGCTGGGCCAGGAAGAGCTTGCCGGGCGCGAGGTCGGTGTGCATCGCGATGGCGTGGGAGCCCTTGAAGTCGCAGACGGCCAGCCGGAAGGCCTCGGCGACGTCGACTCCTTTCCGGAGGTGGTGCTCGATCTGCAGCGGGATGATTTTGGTGTCGGTCGTGACCTCGGCGTGGATGCGCCGGCCGGAGCGCTCGAGCACCTCGCGCAGCTCCTGGAAATTGTCGATGTCCCCGTTCAGACAGGTGTGGATCACCCCGCGTTCGCCGGCGGGGCCGTTGACGACGCGGTTGTCGACGGGGTGGCAGTTCGCCTCGGTGATGGCGCCGACCGATGCCCAGCGCGTGTGTGCGTTGATGGTGTGGAATTCGAGCGGCCGGCCGACCGCGCGGTGCAGGATGGTGTCCGCGGCAATTTCGCCGCGCAGGAATCGGATGTTGTCCCCCAGGCTGCCGATCTCGCGGGCGACCTTGTAGGTGAAGGCGAGAGACACCCGCCCGGCGTCGCGCCGCACGCCGATGCCCCGGTTCAGGAGGGGTTCGGCGGCCGAGCGCGCGGCGAACTCCGTCGCGAGCCCCTGCTCGGCCAGCTCCGCGCTCAGGCGGTCGAAGTCGGCTGCGGAGAGCACGAGCAGGACCGACACCCCGGCCGAGTCGCGACCGCGAACCTCCATGCGGTCGATGCTGTTGAGGACCGCGTTCAGGTCGCGGAACACCCGGACGGCCTGCGGCCCGGCGGCACCCCCCGGACCGGCCAGCAGCGCGTGCACCTTGCGCACGTTGTCCAGCAACTCCGACGTCAGCGACCAGACGATGTCCCGCAGGCGCTCGATCCGGCCGGCGATGCGGTCGGCCTCGGCGGCCGGCAGGCGCCCGATCCGCTCTTCCAGGTGGCGCGCCTCCGCGGCGGCCGTCTCCCCGAGAGCGGCGGCCAGCCGTTCGATCCCGGACAGCAGGGCGGGGTCGCCGAACACGGTACCGAACGTCTCGTGGCGTTTCAACCCCTGCACGGCCTGCCAGAGCGGCTCCATGACCTCGTCGCCGCGGCTGCCCGCAAAGCCCGCGTCCTGCACCTGTCGGCTCAACCGCTCGACGTCCGCGAGCGAGGCGGCCGGGGCGGGGTTGGCCGGGCGTTTGAACGTCACGATTCCGGCGATGCCGCAGCCGAAACAGGTGTCCCGCAACGGGAAGAACACCAGGCTGCCGGCCGGGACGCGCGCGAGGCAGCGGCCGAAGTGCACCGGGGTCAGCGCCCAGCCGCTCAGCCGGGCGACGGCGGCGTGCAGGCCGGCGATGACGAGCTCTACAATCGTTCTCAGCAAGGGTCTCATGTCATCCTCTTAGGGGAAAAATGGCGCAACGGTCCTGGATCTCAGGCCGGATCAAGTAATGCAGAAAACGTGCCGGGAAAACGGGCGCGTCCCTATTTCAGCGGGGTCCCCGGCGCCACCGGGCGGTCGGGCATGACGAGGACCGAACTGGTCGCGTCGCCCGCCGCGAGCAGCATGCCCTGGGACATGACCCCCATGAGCTTGGCGGGCTTGAGGTTGGCGACCACGACGATCTGCCTCCCGATCAGGGACTCGGGCGTGTAGTGCTCGGCGATGCCTGCCACGATGGTTCGGCGCTCGCCCATGTCGATGTCGAGCTTGAGGAGCTTCTTGGCCTTGGGCACGGGCTCGGCGTGCAGGATGGTCGCCACGCGCAGGTCGACGCTGCGGAACTCGTCGATGCCGATCTCCGGTTTGAGCGCGGGGGCGGCCGGCGCGGGCGGGGCCGCACCGGCCTCACTCTCCTCGGGTTTCGGCGCGGTCTCGATGCGCGGGAAGAGCATCACCGGTTTGGGCAGGCGCGTACCGGCGGGCACGGCCAGCCACCGCTTCAGCTCGTCCAGCAGGTAGAAGGGCGCCTGCGGGTCGAGCCCGAGGTGCTTCTGCATGCGGGCCGCCGTATCGGGCATGACCGGGTAGATCAGGCCCGCGACCAGCCGCAGCCCCTTGAGCAGGCTGTTGATGACGGCCTCGAGCTGCCGGTGGGTGGACTTGCTTTTCGCGAGTTCCCACGGCGCACAGACGTCGATGGCCTTGTTCATCCGGCCGATGAACTCCCACACGGCCGCGAGGGCCTTGTGAAACTCGAAGCGGGTCATGGCGCGGTCGTACTCCTCGAGCGTGCGCTGCGCCTCCGGCCCCAGGCCGAGGCCCATCTGAGCGGACTCGGGGTCGATGGCGGGCACGACGCCGCCGAAATACTTGTGGGCCATCGCGACCACCCGCGAGAAGAGGTTCCCGAGGTCGTTGGCCAGATCGGAGTTGATGCGCTGCACGAGCGCGGCCTCGCTGAAGCTGGAGTCGAGCCCGAAGCTCATCTCGCGGATGAGAAAGAACCGGAATGCGTCCAGGCCGTAGCGGTCCTTCATCTGCAGCGGTTCGATCACGTTGCCCAGGCTCTTGGACATCTTGCTCTGCTCGACGTTCCAGTAGCCGTGGACGTTCAGGTGCCGGTAGACCGGGATCCCGGCCGCCTTGAGCATGCACGGCCAGTAGATCCCGTGCGGCTTGAGGATGTCCTTGGCGACGATGTGCTGGGCCACCGGCCAGAAGCGGCGGTAGCGCTCGCCGTCCGGGTAGCCGAGGGCCGAGACATAGTTGAGCAGCGCGTCGAACCACACGTAGGTGACGTACTGGTCGTCGAAGGGCAGGGTGATCCCCCAGGTCAGGCGCGACTTGGGCCGCGAGATGCAGAGATCGCCCAGCGGCTCGCGCAGGAAGGCCAGGACCTCGTTGCGATAGCGCTCGGGCCGGATGAAGTCCGGGTTGGACTGGATGTGGTCCACCAGCCAGGACTGGTAGCGGCTCATGCGGAAGAAGTAGTTCGCCTCGCGGATGGTTTCCGGCTCGGTCTGGTGGTCGGGGCACCGCCCGTCCACGAGCTCGCGCTCGGTGTAGAAGCGCTCGCAGCCGAAACAGTAGAGCCCCTCGTACTCGCTGAAGTAGATGTCGCCTGCGTCGTAGATGGCCTGGAGCACGCGCGAGACCACCGCTTTGTGGTCCGCGTGCGTGGTGCGGATGAAGTGGTCGTTTGCGACGTTCAGGTCGGGCCAGAGATCCTGGAACAGGCGGCTGATCCGGTCCACGTAGGCCGCGGGGGTCACGCCCTCCTTCTCGGCGGCGCGGACCACCTTGTCCCCGTGCTCGTCGGTCCCGGTCAGGAAGAACACCTCCTCCGAGCGCATCCGGTGGAAGCGGCTGACCACGTCGGCCACGATGGTGGTGTAGGCGTGGCCGAGGTGCGGCCGGGCGTTCACGTAGTAGATCGGGGTGGTGATGTAAAACGGCATGCGGGACTCCATCGGGGTGCGGGGTGTCGGGGGTGCACCTCAGGGCTGGGGTTGGATGTGATCGAGCGGGGTTTCGACTTCCGTGCCATCCTCGAGCCGGACGGTCAGGCGGCTGCCGATCGCGTTGTGGCGGATGACCTTGCCGAGCCCGCCCGGGGTCTTCACGATCGAGCCCACCTTGGGCATGGCCTTCTTGAGCTCCATGTACGTCTCGTACTCGTACACCAGGCAGCACATGAGCCGGCCGCACTGCCCGGAGATCTTGGTGGGGTTGAGCGACAGGCTCTGCTCTTTGGCCATGCGGATCGACACCGGCTCGAATTTCTCGAGGTAGGACGAACAGCACTGCTCGCGACCGCAGCGACCGAGGCCGCCGCATATTTTCGCCTGGTTGCGGATGCCGACCTGACGCATTTCGATGCGCGCCCCGAGCTCCTTGACGAGCATCTTGAGCAGCTGGCGGAAATCCACGCGCGCTTCGGCGGTGAAGAAGAAGGTGTATTTGCCGCCGTCGAAGGATTTTTCGACGGCGAAGAGGCTCATCTCGAGCTTGAGCTCCTTGACGCACCTGCGGCAGAAGGTCTGAGCCGTGCGCTCGTCCTCGGCGTTCTGCTCGACCTGCGCCAGGTCCTTGGCGGTGGCCAACCGGTAGACCTTCTTATAGGGCCGCTCGGCCGGCGGGTCGTCGACCATTCGGGCTTCGGTCGCGACCGTCCCGTACGCCAGCCCCTGCTCGGTTTCGACGATCACGCCGTCCCCGCATGCAGGCACGAACGCCCCCGGGTCGAAATCGTAGATTTTGCCCGCAGGCTTGAAGCGCACCCCGATGATCTTGACCATACGATCAGCTCCTAACTACCAAACACCAAACACCACACACCACACACACCCCATTCGATCTTTCATTAAACCCCTATCACGACGGCCCGCAAACGTAAATTGCTTTCACCCCGTCGGGGTCCGCCGGGCGGCAGCGCCCGCGCGCATGGCTGCGGCCATCCCGGTCAACAGCCACTCCAGGCCGAGGCGGCTGTTGGCCGAGGGCACGCGGCGGCGGACGTCATCCAAGGCGGCCGCCGCGTCCACGCAAAAGGCATCGTCCAGCCGGTGCGCGGCGGACACGATCTCGTCGCGTCGGTCCCGGTGGAGGATACGGTCGGGGTCGTGGCGGGCGACGGCCAGGTCCCGGATCCAGGAAGCGAGCAGGTCCAGGTAGTCGGGCACGTCCTCCTTGGAGCGGGCCATCCGTTCGGCCAGCGCCAGCACCTGGGCGATCGGCTGGTCGGCGAGTTCGGCCATCGCGCGCATGAACCCGTCGCGGCGCTGGGCCCACCCGCTGCGGTGCATGGCGAGCGCGCGGGTGACGCTGCCGCCGGACATGGCGGCCGTGAGCGCCGCCTCGGCCGCCGGGAACGCATAGACCTTCTCCAGCATGCCCGCCAGCAACTCCCGGGAGATCGGTTTGAACCGGAAGTGCCGGCAGCGCGAGACGATCGTCGGCAGCAGGTCGGACGCCTGGAGCGCGGTCAGGATCAGCACGGTCCCGGCCGGCGGCTCTTCGAGCATTTTCAGGAGGGCGTTGCCGGCAGCCGGGTTCATCCGGTGGGCGTCGGCAATGATCGCGAGCCGCACGCGGGCCTCGTAGGGCTTCATTTCAAAGGTTCGGCACAGCTCGCGGACCTGGTCGATCTTTATCTGGAGCCCGGACGGCGCAACCCGCAGCACATCCGGGTGCGTGTCGGCGGCGATGCGGCGGCAGGCCGAGCACGCGCCGCACGGCTCCGCACCCACGGGCTGGCGGCAGTTGCAGGCCATCGCGAAGGCCACTGCGGCGGTGCGCTTGCCGACGCCTTCGATGCCGGTGAACAGCAGGGCGTGGGGGATGGTCCCGTGGGAGAGGAGGGCGAGGAGTGCCCGCAAGGGGCGCTCCTGATCGATGATCGAGTCGAAGCCGGGCACGGAACTAGTTGTCGACCCGTTCTTTCAGTTCTTTCCCCGACTTGAAGAACGGCAGCTTCTTGGGTTTGATCGTGACCTTCTCGCCGGTCTTTGGGTTCCGGCCGGTGTAGCTCTTGTACTCTTTCACGAAAAAGCTGCACAAGCCCCGGATTTCGACGCGCTCGCCGCGAGCCATGGCCTCGGCCATGTGGTCGAAAAAAATCTGGACGACCCGGGCCGCCTCGGCCTTGGAGATATTCGCTTCCGTTTTAAGCGCTGAGATCAGCTCCAGCTTGTTCATGCATCCTCCTTTGAGGCGCCCGTCCGGGCTCTATGTCTCTATAGTATTGAACTTGATACAATGTCAAGGAGTTATGAGAGGATCGGCGGCAACATCTCGATGTCTTCCTCCTGCACGTCCACCCCGGCGAACTGCCCCAGCGCCTCGATGTTGACCACCACGCGGCCCTGGGCGCCGTAACGCACGAAGGTCCCGGTGACGCCGGCAAACGGGCCGTTGACCACCATGACGCGATCGCCCGCCTGCAGCGTGTGCCCGGTGGCGATCGGCAGATCCGCAGCCACCATGATCTTCAGCGACTCGACGGTCTCCTCCGCGACCGGCACCGGGCCCGCCTTGGTGCCGATCAGGCGCACGGCACCGGCGGTCTTCACGATGTCCAGGTGCGTGTGCGGGTGCAGGTCGGTCTTGACGAACACATAGCCCGGGAAGAGCGGGAGGTGGATCATGAGCTTGCGGTCGCGCCGGCTGCTGCGCACCTTGATCTTGGGCAGGAACGCTTCCATTGCCTTGCGGCACAGCAGATCGTGCACGACGGCCTCGTGGCGACTTTTGGTGTGCAGGACGTACCAGTGCCGCTGCAGTCGCTGATCCTCGATGCGTTCATCCGTCATGACGCGTCATCCCCCGTGAAGTCGAACCGCGGGCTATCGTTCTCAGAAAAGGCGGTGCGGGTCAAGCCGCCGGCCGCTCAAAACCCGAAATCCCCGATCCCGAAGAGGGTCAGGCGAACGCCGAACGACAGGTCCTGCTCGTCGAGCCCGAAGAGGGTTTCGACCTTCCAGCACTGGCTCTCGTAGATGAACCCCACGCCGTAGGATCCCGTCCGGTCGTTGACGAAGTCGCGCTCGTAGAATCCGACCAGCGCCAGCCGCTCGGTCACCGACTTCTGCGCGTGGACGTAAAAGGAGTTGATTTCCGTCTGCTCGGTGTCCTTTTCCGGCTCGATGATCTGCCCGAGGTCGTATTCCTGGTTGAGCTCCTCCTCGCGGGTGTCGCGGTCGAAGCGGTAACGCACAAACAGGTGGTCTCGGCGCTTCTCGCCGAGCGTCAGGCTCGTGTTGAAGCGGTCGGCCGCCTGCCGGTAGGTGTTGTAGGCGAGCTCGACGTCCAGGAGCACCTTGTCCATCGGGTCGATCGTGAGCTTGCCGGTGATCGGGCCGAAGGGCCCCTGGTCGTCCCGCGCGAAGTTGTTGACCGATCCGGAGGACTCCTGGTATTCGTCCCGCGCGAAGTCGTAGAAGCTGCCGACTTTCAATCTCAGGAAGTCGCGGTAGGCATACTCCGGGGTGAGCGCCGCCGTGCGCGCCAGGGCCTCCTGCTCGCTCTCGTCCTCCGGCGGCACGGCCGGGAGGCGCAGCGACTTGGAGGTCAGGGTGTGGGTCATGGCGTACCCGACGCGGTTGCGGTTGGTGATGCGGTCCCGGCTGTCGAAGTTGGGCAGGTGGTCCTGCTGGGCCTCGGGGACGTAGGTGTGCGTGAGCTCCGGGCGGATGGCGTGGCGGATGCGCTTCAACCGTTCGCCGTCCACGTCGTAGATATCGTAGACCTCCGTGCCGATCACGGTGCGCGTGTCCCAGAGCTCGCGGTGGAAGTACTGGTCGTCCGACCAGGACGAGTTGGTGTCGGTCTTGTACTGGTCGTAAACGGTCTGGCGCCAGCCGACCGAGGGCTCGATCGTCAGGTAGGGCGGGAAGAAGAACGGGTAGTACACGCGGGGCCAGAGGTCGGCCCGCTGGACGCCGACCCCGCGTTCCTGCCAGAAGTTGTCGTACTCGGAGCTCAGGTTGGTGTAGAAGCCGGTTTCTTCGACTCCCTGCTTCGGCGCGGTGACGCTCACGACCGGCAGGCGCTGGGTGACGTCCTTCCAGTTCACCCCCTTGGTGACGTTGTTGTAGTACAGGGCGCCCGCGTCCAGGCTGACCGCGGACCATGACCGCGTGATCTGCAGCCGGTTGACGCGCACCGGGTCGTCGAACTCGTCCATCACCCGGCCGAGCTGCTTGTTGAAATAGGCGTTGGAGTCTTCGAACCCCATGTAGCCCGTTTTGAAGTCGCGCAGGTAGTCCTGGTCGCTGGGCATGTCCAGGTCCACCCGGCCTTGGAAGCCGCCCGGCAAGGGGTTGATGTGGCTCATCCGGAACCAGTACCGGTCGCGGTTCGGCCGCAGGCCGTTGTCCGGGTACCCCCAATCCTGGGTCGAGCTGCCCTGGCCGGTATCGACCTTGTCGTCGTGGAGGTAGTCGAACATGGCCGCGCCCTTGGCGTCGCGGGTCAGGTAGTAGCGGTACTCGATCCCCGGCTTCCAGCCCCGCTCGCTCATGTACTCGAGGTAGACGGTCGCGTCGGACTGGTCATCGATGGCCCAGAAGAACGGCTGGTTGTAGTAAAAGCCCCTGCGCGAGGAGTAGCCCATTTCGGGCCCCAGAAACCCGCTCTGGCGATCCTTGCCCGGGAACGAGACGTACGGAGCGTACAGGAGCGGGACGTCGCGTGCGTACACGACGGCGTTCCACGCGGACCCGGAGCCGTTGCTGTAGACCTTGATGTCGCTGCCCGAGATCTTCCAGTCGGGCGGGTCTCCGTCGCAGGTGGTGACGACCCCGCGGTCGATCGCGTACAGGTCGGCCCCCACCCGTTCGATGCGGTTGCCTGAGATGTGGTAGTTGCTCTCGCGGATGAAGATGGTGCCGTTGTCGAGCGTTCCGCGCTCGCTCTCCAGGTCCATTTCCAGGTAGGAGCCCGCGAGCCGGTCGTTGCCGACGGTCAGGATGACGTGGCCCTCGGCGTAGGCCATCATGTGGCGCCGGCTGTAGCGCACCTGGTCGGCGGATATGGTGCGGTCCATTTTGGCGAGGAGGACGTTGCCCTCGGCGATGTATTCATCGCGCGCCGGGTCGTGGTAGACGCGGTCGGCCTCGACCGTCCAGGGCAGTTGGGGGTCCAGTGGGGGGATGCGCTGCCCGGCCGCGGCGGACTCGGCCGCCTGGGCCGGGAAAGGCAGGACGGCCACCGTCACCATCAACATCCCGAGCAGTCCGGCCGACAAGCGCGCCATCCGTCGCGAGAGGGCGGGCAGCCGGCGGGGCGTGCACCGCTCCATCAGCGACTCTCCGGGAGAAGGCCGGCGCGCGGGCGTGGCAGGGTGGGTTGCCTGAGGAATGCCGCGGTACCGGTGCTTGCCCGCTGCCGGGTGACTGGACCCATTCGCTCGCGTTCCTCCGCGCTTCCGGTGAAAGGTTCGGGAGGGCCGAGGGTTGCGGCGTCGGAATGCGGCACCGATCACTGAACCTTGAACCCCGTCGGAAATTGAGCTATAGAACCAACTTAGCCGAAAATGTCAAGGGCGTCGGCCCAAGCCGCTCCGGCCGCCTTCCGGCAGCCCCGCGATCAGCCGCGAGGTTCCCGGATCGGGAGCTGCGTCCAGACCACCGGAGATGAACACCGGGTCGAGCCATTCCATGCGAATCCTCCTGACCAACGACGACGGCATCCACGCCCAGGGGCTTTGGGCGCTCCACGCGGCCTTGGCGCCCGGCCACGAGGTGACGGTCGTCGCGCCGGACCGCGAGCGCACCGGGGTGGGACATGCCATCACCCTTCACCAGCCGCTGCGCGCCGCGTCGCTGGCCGTGAACGGGGCCGAAGGCTACGCCGTCAACGGGACCCCCGCGGACTGCGTCAAGCTGGCGGTCCTGGAGATCCTCGGCGGCCGTCCGGACCTGGTGGTGTCGGGGCTCAACCCGGGCGCCAACGTGGGGGTCAACATCAATTACTCCGGAACGGTCGCCGCGGCACGCGAGGCTGCGCTCGGCGGGATTCCGGCCATCGCCGCCTCGATCGAGGGGCATGCACCCCGGGACTTCGCGCCGGCGGCCCGCTTCGTCCGCCGCCTGGCCGACCGCATCGCCGCCCACGGGCTCCTTCCCGGGACCTTTCTCAACGTCAATTTTCCGGACGTGCCGTGGACGGAGGTGCTGGGCGTGCGGGTGAGCCGCCAGGGGCTGTCGGTGTTCAAGGAGTATATGGAGAAGCGGCTGGACCCGCGCAATCGTCCCTACTACTGGCAGGGAGCAGACATGCAGCGGTTCAGGGAGGACGACCCCGAGATCGACGGATCGGTCCTGCGCGGCCGTTTCGTGTCCATCACACCGATCCGCTGCGACATGACCGACTATGACGGCCTGGACCGATTGAAGGGATGGAATCTGGACCTGAACGGCAGCGAGGGGGATGCATGAAGACGCCCCGGTCTCTGTTCATCACGCTGGAAGGGGGAGAAGGCGCGGGCAAGACCACCCAGATCGTCCACCTGGCCGGTTGGCTGGCGGAACGCGGGGTGACGTGCATCCTGACCCGGGAGCCCGGCGGGACCGACCTGGGCCGCAAAATCCGCGCCGTTCTCCTGGACCCCGACCACGCGGGCATGGCGCCCGGAACCGAGCTCCTGCTTTACATGGCGGACCGTGCCGAGCACATCGGCACGGTGGTCCGCCCGGCGCTGGCCAGCGGCCAGACCGTGCTCTGCGACCGCTATTTCGACGCGACCCTCGTCTACCAGGGGACCGCGCGGGGACTGCCGGTCGACCGGATTCTGCGCCTGCACGCGCTGATGTTCGACAACCTGAGCCCCGACCTGACCCTGCTGTTGGACCTGCCCGTTGAAACCGGGCTCGCGCGCGCTCGCCGCCAGTTGAACAAGGGCGGCCGTCCCCGGCGGGAGAGCCGTTTCGAGGACGAGGCGCTGCAGTTCCACGAGCGCGTGCGCGCGGGATACCTCGAACTTGCGCGGCTGCACCCTGAACGGTTCCGGGTGATCGATGCCGCGGCGGACGAAGCCCGCGTGAAGGCGGACATCGAACGGGCCGTGGCCCCCTTTTTCGCACCCCCGGGCGCGGCCTGATCCCGATCGGCGAGGGTCGGACCGACCGAAATTCAGCAGGGTGCAGAAACCGGCCTCTCGGTCCGTGAGCCGACGTTGCGAGGCTTTTGTAAATGCGCACATGCTGTTGACGCGCTGCGTTTTCCAATAGGCCGCGCGCCGTGCCTGAGGCCGGCCCTCTTTTCAACACCTGTCAATTAAGGACGATTGACACCGTGAAAGCGGCATCGACCCCGGCGGCCGTCCGCCCGGTCTATTTCCCCCAGACCTTCCTGCCTCCTGAAACCCTGGCCGCCCTGCGGCCGGTGTTCCGATCGCTGACGGTCGTGCAACCGGACCCCGCGTGCCTGCCCGAGGACATGCAGCCCTTCGCCGACAGCGGCTTTCTGGAGGTGCTGCCGTGCCCCGGCGGGGGCGGGAACGAGGGGGCGCTGCGGGAGTATCAGCGCTGGGGGGAGCGGCATCGCGGCGGTGTCGGCGTGGCCGCGGCGTGGGGCCAGGAGCGGCGTGCAGCGAATGCCCTCGGTGCGGATGGGACTCCCTGCGAGATCGCCGCGGCCATCCGGGGCGGCGCGGCCTCCGCGCGCAGCGGCGTGCCCGCGGACCCGCTGCGCGCGGCGGAGCTCTTCCTGCGACTGGCGCAGGACGCGGACCGGCAGGCGTATCAGTTGGGACGTAGCCTGTGCGACTGCGAACGCCGACACGATCGGCTGTTCGACGCCCTGCGGGGAGAGACGCGGCGCGCGGCCGATGGCGCGCATCCCCCGCCCGTGGGCGGAGGGCACATGGCCTCGCGCATGGCGGCCTGGACTCGGGTCTTCCTCTCCCTGAGCTGCCCGTTGCCCGTTTTCGTGACCCATCACCCGGATGCGGTCGAGTGGCTGTGCGAGCGGTCGCCCGCGCCGTTGCGGGTCCCACTGGAGACCCTGCCCGGCATGCTGCCGGAGCTGCGCACCCCGACCGCCTTCGGACCCGGGGCCGGTGCATGCCTGCCCGCCGTCCACGTCTGGGCCGAAACCCCGCCGGAGGTTTTTCTCGCACGCGTGTTGCGCACCGACACGGCTGACCGCCTCCTCCGGAAGCCGAGCCGGCCGTCACACCCTCGTCGTGCAGATTCCCGCCTGGGATCCTTGAAATCGATTAACATGTTGATTGGCCAGCTATTTTTGTCATAAACCGGCGGCCTTGTAAAAATTGGGATGCAAGGCTTGACACACATAGTTAATTGGTCTATTGACCTACCGGTAATCCGGCTGGAACTGCGAAATAGGCCCTCGGGCCCAGGGATAAAAACCCCGAAAGGAGAATTGGCGAATGGCTTTCAACCCGACTGTTGACGAGGAAAAATGCGTTGGCTGCGAAGAGTGCGTTGACGTTTGCCCGGTCGAAGTGTTCGAGATGCGGGACGGGAAATCGGTTCCGGCGAATGCAGATGAATGTCTTGGCTGCGAGAGCTGCGTCGAGGTGTGCTCCGAGAACGCCATCACTGTCGAAGAGACCTAGTCGTTTTTTTTAGCGGCGACCTCCCCCCGGCCGGCGACTGTGTGCGCTGGCCGGGGGGTTTTTGTTTTTTTGAGGAGCCGGCGTCGGTTGCGCACCGCAACATTTTGTGGTAAGCAATCCCTCAATGAAACAATATGTTGTCGACCAGCTGCGCTACCCCGACTATGAGAAGCTGAAGGGTTTCCTCGACCAGACCTACGGGGCGGCGGCCATGGGTTCGATCTACTGGATCCCCCTGGCGCTGGAGCTCCTGTCGCCGGTGCAGCGCGAACACATCGAATGCGGCCCCCACGTGGCCGCCGTCGAGATAGATGAGACGCGGCTTTCCGTGGAACTCCTGGTGCGCTCCCTCAGCCGGGTCCGCTGCAAGTGTATAGCGTACGCGACCGCGGAACAGCGGGACTGGCTGATCCGGCGGGTGGACGACATCCTCGAGCAGCTGGGCATTTCGGTTTGACGCCCGCCGATCGCCCCCATCCCGCGCATCCGGTGCAGGTGACGGTATGCCCCCCTCGCGCTGCAGACCGCGTCCGTCCTCCCGCGCGATGGACATCGCGCAGACCGCGCTGGTCGTGGCCCGGGTGGCGGCGGTGACGCTGGTCAGCGCTCTGCGTGCGATTTTCCTGGCTGCGCGCGCACCCGGCTCGGCCGGCCTGCACGCCGTGGCGCGGGCCTGGGGACGGTCGGTCCTGCGGGTGAGCCGGGTCCGGATATCGGTGAGCGGCGGCGAAAACATCGCGCCGGGGCGGCCGTACATCTTCATGGCCAACCACCAGGGGAACTACGACATCCCCGTCCTGCTTGGGTATCTTCCGGTCGAATTCCGGTGGCTGGCCAAGACGGAACTGTTCCGCATACCGCTCTTCGGCCGCGCCATGACGGCGATCGGCTGCATCGCCATAGACCGAGCGGACCGCGAGTCCGCGTTCGGGAGCCTCCGGCGGGCGGCCGGCGTTCTTGACCGCGGGGTCCCGATCATGATCTTCCCGGAAGGCACCCGCAGCCCCGACGGCAGGCTTCTGCCCTTCAAAAAAGGGGGCTTCGTCCTGGCCCTCACGTCCGGGATGCCGATCGTGCCCCTGGGTATCCGCGGCTCCCGCGCCATCATGCCCAAGGGCAGCCGGATCATTCGGGGCGGAGAGGTTGCGCTGGTGATCGGGCACCCGATCCTCACGTCCGGCATGCGACCGGAGGACCGGGACGACCTGATGCGCAGGGTTCGGGACGCCCTCATGCAGGCGTCGGCTCAGAGCTGAAAGGGAGACTAGGGATGCTGCGCATCGTCGCGCTGGGCGGACTCGGCGAAATCGGTTTGAACATGACGGTCTTCGAAACCGAGGGGTCGCGGGTGATCGTCGATGCCGGGTTGATGTTCCCCGAGGACTACATGCTGGGGGTGGACTACGTCATCCCCGACATGTCCTATCTGCGCCGCAACCCGGCCCGTGTCGAGGGGATCGTGCTCACCCACGCCCACGAGGATCACATCGGCGCGCTGCCCTTCCTGCTGAAGGAGGTGGACGCGCCCGTCTACGGCACCGCGTTCACGCTCGGGATCGTGCGCCAGAAGCTCCAGGAGCTGGAGATGACCCCCGCCGGCGGGCTGCATGTCGTCTCGGCCGAGGAGCCCCTGCGGCTGGGCGACTTCACCCTGGACTTCATCCGCGTGGGGCACAGCGTCGTCGACGGGGTCGGCATCGCCATGGAGACCCCCGAGGGTCTGATCGTGCACACCGGCGACTTCAAGATCAGCCGGGCGGACGGCGGCCGGGGCACGGACGTGCAGAAGTTCGCCCGCTGCGGGGAGCGCGGGGTGCTGGCGCTGCTCTCGGATTCCACCAACGTCGAGCGCGAGGGGTCAACCTCCCCCGACACGCAGATTGGCGCGACGCTCACCCGGATCGTCGAGCACAGTCCGGGCCGGGTCATCGTAGCGCTCTTCGCCTCCAACGTCGGACGGATCCAGGCCATCGTCGACATCGCCCGCGCGGCGGGCCGCAAGGTGATCGTCACCGGCCGCAGCATCGAAACGAGCTCGGAGATCGCGCGCACCCTCGGCCACCTCAACATGCCGCGCGACGTCGAGGTCAGCATCGACCTCATCCAGGACTACCCGGACGACGAGGTCGTCATCGTCACCACCGGCAGCCAGGGCGAGCCGATGTCGGCGCTGGCGCGCATGGCCTCGGGCACCCACAAGCAGATCAAGATCCGCGCCGGGGACACGGTCATTCTGTCCTCGAAGTTCATCCCCGGCAACGAGCGGGCCATCACGAAGATCATCGACAACCTGTACCGTCGGGGCGCGGACGTGATCTACGAGAAGATCGCGGACGTGCACGTCTCCGGTCACGCCTTCCAGGACGAGTTGCGCCAGATGATCCGGCTGACCCGGCCGGCCCATTTCATCCCGGTGCACGGCGAGTACCGCCACCTCATCCTGCACGCGCGGCTGGCCCGGGACATGGGGCTGGACCCGCAGCGGGTGCTCCTGGCCGAGAACGGGCAGGTGATCGTGTTCGACCAGGGGGCCGGGCGGTTGAGCGGGCGTGTGGACACCGGCCGCGTGCTGATCGACGGCAAGGGCGTCGGGGACGTCGGACGGGCGGTATTGAAGGAACGCCGCCTGCTCTCGGAGGAAGGCGTCGTCGCCGTGACCATGGCGCTCGACGAGGAAACCGGAATCGTGATGTACGGGCCCGAGATCGTGTCGCGCGGGGTGGTGTTCGAAACCGAGACCGGGCACCTGCTTCAGGACGCCCAGTGCGTCGTTCTCGAAATCGTGGAGGAGCTGCCGCCCGAGGCGCCCAACCGGATCGAGCGCCTGAGCGCGGGCATCCAGACCGCGCTCAAGCAGTATTTCTTTTACTCGATCGGCCGCCGGCCCGTGATTCTGCCGTTCATCATGGAAGTGTAAAAGATCGGTATTCAGTATTTAGGATTTTAAGTTTTGGCAAGAAGCGGTGGCGGACCGAGCTGCACGGTCAGGCATCAGAAACTCAGAAATCAAACACTTAACACTTAAACACCTAACACGGTCACCAATTATGCGTCGCGAAATCGTCGGCATCTTCCTCTTCTTCTTCGTGGTCTTCACCCTGATCAGCCTGCTGTCCTTCCACCCCCAGGACCCCTCGATCCACAGCGCCGGGGGCGGGGGGCGGGTGCAGAACCTCTTCGGGGTGGTCGGCGCCCATCTGGCGGGGGCCCTGATCGGGCTCTTCGGCATGGGGGCCTTCTGGATCCCCATCCTGCTCTTGCTCGGGAGCCTGCATTTTTTCGGCAACCAGCCGCTGCGCGTGGTGATGTGCACGCTGGCGGGCGGCCTGCTGCTGATCCTGACGACCGGCAGTCTGCTCGCCCTGCACCAGGATCACTACCTGCTGTTCGAGCGGAAATTTTCGGCGGGCGGCCTGCTCGGCATCCCGCTGAAAGCCGTCCTGGTCCGCTACACCAACCCGGCCGGCGGGGTCATCATCCTCGCGGTGCTGTGGCTGGTCGGTTTCATCCTGGCCACCGGGTTCTCGGTGCTCGCATTCTTCCGGCGCTGCCGCGGCGGGGTCGGGTCGGCCTACGACAACCTGCTGACGGCCTACTTGAAGGGCAAGGAGCGGCGCGAACGCTCCCAGCGAATGTCCCAGGCCGACCACGAGAAGTTCAAGGCCAAGGCCAAGGAGGTCAAGGTCGCCCCGGCCGCGCCCAAACCCGTCAAGATCGTGCCGCCCCCCAAGCAGGAGGTCTTTGAGTTCATGCAGACCGGCCGCGGGTTCCACCTGCCGCCCTTCAGCCTGCTCGAGGACCCCGACCCGCGGCAGACATCGACGGACAGCGAGAGCCTGCGCGTGCAGTCGAAGCTGCTCGAAAAGAAGCTCGAGGACTTCGGCGTGAACGGCCAGGTGGTCGCCGTTTCACCCGGTCCGGTCGTCACGACCTACGAATACGAGCCCGCCCCCGGGGTGAAGATCAACAAGGTCGCGAACCTGTCCGACGACCTGGCGCTCGCCCTGCGCGCGACCAGCATCCGCATCGTCGCCCCGATCCCGGGCAAGGCGGCCATCGGGATCGAGGTGCCCAACGCCGTGCGGGAAATGGTGAAGTTCAAGGAGGTCGTGGCCTCGAGCGCCTTCGAGAAATCCAAGTCCAAGCTGACCCTATGTCTCGGCAAGGACATCGTCGGCGTGCCGGTCGCGGCCGAGCTCGACAAGATGCCGCACCTGCTGATCGCGGGAGCGACCGGCACGGGCAAGAGCGTCGCCCTGAACGGGATGATCTGCAGCCTGCTCTACAAGGCCCGGCCCGACGAGGTGAAGCTCATCATGGTGGACCCCAAGCGGATCGAGCTGTCCAACTACGACGGGATCCCCCACCTCATCACGCCGGTGGTCACGGACGCCAAGAAGGCGACCAACGCCCTCTACTGGGCCGTGCGCGAGATGGAGCGGCGCTACGAACGGCTGTCGGAGCGCAAGGCGCGCAACATCAAGCAGTACAACCAGAAGCTGGAAGCGGAGAAGGCGCCGGCCGCGGGCGGCGACACCGAGAAGCTGCCCTACATCGTGATCATCATCGACGAGCTCGCCGACCTGATGATGGTCGCCTCGCGCGACGTGGAGGTGGCGCTCACCCGGCTGGCCCAGATGGCGCGCGCCGCCGGGATCCACCTCATCCTCGCCACCCAGCGGCCGTCGGTGGACGTGCTGACCGGCATCATCAAGGCCAACTTCCCTACGCGCCTGACCTTCCAGGTCTCGTCCAAGACCGACTCGCGCACCATCATCGACGCCAACGGCGCCGAGAACCTGCTGGGCAGCGGGGACATGCTCTTCCTGCCCCCCGGCACCGCCAAGCTCCAGCGCATCCACGGGCCCTTCATTTCGGAGGGCGAGCTCGCGCGCATCATCGAGTTCCTGAAGCAGCAGCAACAGCCGGAGTACGTGCAGGAGGTGACGCAGGAGCAGCCGATGGAGGCGGCCGAGGCGGAAGGGGACGAGGGCTACGACGAGCGCTACGACGACGCCATGGAACTCGTGGTGCGGACGCGCCAGGCCTCGATTTCCATGGTGCAGCGCCACCTGCGCATCGGCTACAACCGAGCGGCGCGCATCATCGAGAAAATGGAACGCGAGGGGGTCGTGGGGCCCTCGGACGGCGTCAAGCCGCGCGAGGTCCTCGTCAGCAGCTTCGAGCGCCTGGACCCGGCCGCGAAGCTCAAGGCCCAGAGCTCGAAGGCCGAACCCTGACCCGTCCCCCCGCATCCGGCCGGACCCCTGCAGCAGGTGGCCGCATGACCTTCGACTCCCTTCTGGTGCAGCAGACTCCGGGCTTTCTCGCGCTCGCGGAAGGCGAGTACCTTTACCGGCTGGCCCGCGAGGCGGCCCCGAACGCCCCGTGCCTGGAAATCGGGAGCTACTGCGGCCGCTCGACGGTCTGCCTGGGGCTCGCCTGCCGCGACGCCGGGCAGGTGCTGATCGCCGTCGACCACCATCGCGGCTCGGAGGAACAGCAGCCTGGAGAGGAGTACTTCGATCCCGCCCTCTTCGACCCGGCCGTCGGACGGGTCGACACCCTGCGCCGGTTCCGCGCGACGCTGGCCCGTGCGGGGCTCGAGGACACCGTGGTTCCCCTGGTCTGTCGCTCGGAACTCGCGGCCCGGGCGTGGGCCGGCCCGTTGAGCCTTCTCTTCGTCGACGGCGGGCATGCGCTGCAGACCGTGCAGGCGGACTACGAGGCCTGGTCGCCCCGCCTCCAGCCGGGCGGCCTTCTCGCCTTCCACGACGTATTCCCCAACCCCGCCGACGGCGGTCAGGCGCCCTACGAGGTGTACCGGCAGGCGGCCGCCTCCGGGTGCTATGCGCCGCATTCGGCTCTGGGCTCGCTGGCCGTGCTGCGGCGCCGTTGAAAAACGGGGTATGGGTGTTTTGTGTTTGGTATTGGGTGTTTGGTGGGAGCCCCGCCCGCCTTGGCTGACGGCCCGTCTCTTGTTTTTCAAGAAGCGGATTGGCCTTTCAATCCCTCGAAGTCGCCTCACACGGCTTTGCGGCAGTACACGACCAGGCTTTTCCCCAAAATCGGGTTCAGCAGGCGCTCGAGCAGGCGCAGACCGGCCGGGCGGCGCATGATCTCCCAGGTCAGGAAGCGCTCGTAGACCTGCACCGCCGTTATGTCTTTCCGGTTGACCCCCACCAGGCATTTCAGCCACCAGAACGGGGTGTGCAGGCTGTGGGCGTGATGGGCGGCCACGGGCGAAAACCCGGCCGCCTTCAGCCGCCCTTCGAGCTCCCGCCGGCGGTAGATGCGCACGTGTCCTCCGGGCGCGGAGGCGTAGTCCTGCGACAGGCGCCAGCAGACGCGCTCGGGCCACGCCCGCGGGACGCTCAGCGCGAGGGCCCCTCCGGGCACGAGCACGCGGTGGATCTCACTCAGGGCCGCGGCGTCGTCCGGGATGTGCTCGAGCACCTCGGCGCAGACGGCCAGATCGAAGCTGCCCGCGGCGAAGGGCAGCTCCATTCCGTTTCCGGCGCACAGCCCCCAGCTTCCGCCGCCGTGCTGTCCCAGCCGTTGGTGCAGCTCGAGGCGTTGGCGTGCGGCGTGGAGGTCCGATAGGCTCGGCTCCAGCCCGACCACGAACGCCCCCGGCAGGCCGAAGGCCGCGGCCGTGTGCCGGCCGGTCCCGCAGCCGATGTCCAGGACGCGGCACCCCGGCGGGGGCTCAACGCGCGTGCAGTCGACGGTGATCATCGATGGCCTCCCGGTAGGCGGAGACGGTCCCCTCGGCGGCGCGGCGCCAGGTGAAGTGCCGGCAGACGCGTTGCAGGCCGCGGCGGCCGAGCTCGCGGCCGTAGTGCGGATGGTCGAGCAGGTGCCGGATGGCGGCTGCGAGGGCCGGCGGGTCCGCGGGGGGGACCAGGACGCCCGCCTCCCCCACCACCTCCGGCAGCGCCCCGCCCGTCGTGCTGATCACCGGCACCGCGCACGCCATGGCCTCCCCGGCCGGCAGGCCGAAGCCCTCGTACACCGAGGGCACCACCGCCGCGCTGGCGCGCGCATACTGGCCAACGAGCTCCTCGTCGCTGACCCGGCCGGTAAACTCCACCGCATCCTCGAGACCGAGGGTGTGCACCAGGCGGATCACCGCCCCGCCGGCATTCGGGGTGCCGATCACCACCAGGCGGACCGGCCGTCGGTCGCGGCGCACCTCGGCCACGGCGTGCATGAGGTGCGCCAGCCCCTTGAGCGGCATGTCGGCGCTGTTGGTCACGATGATGCGGCCCGGTTCCCGCCCGATCCCCGCGAGCGGCCGGAAGAGGTCCGTGTCGATCCCGTTCGGCACGACGCGCGTGTTCGCCGCCGGGATGCGGAACTCCCGGCAGACATCCCCGCGGGCGAACCCGGAGACGGTGATGATCGGGTAGAGGCAGCGGGCCACGCGCTTCTGCATGCCGATGAAGGAATACCAGCGCCATTGCTGGATCTTCCGCCACAGGGGGCGCTCGGCGCGCGCCGCGTAGCGCCGGTCGACCGTGACCGGATGGTGGATGGTGGCGACCATCGGGATCCTGCGGCTGAGGGCCCACAGCCCGTAGGACAGGGACTGGTTGTCGTGCAGCACGTCGTAATCGCCCAGGCGCCGCCGCAGCAGACGGAAGGCCCGCAGGCCGAAGGTGAACGGCTCGGGGAACCCCATGGTGGCAACGCCGAACCACTCCACGGCGTTGACCGGGTCGGCCAGCTCGCGAGCGGTCGGCATGCGGAAGAGGTCGGCCGGGTTGTAGAGGTCCAGGCAGGGCAGGGGGATGCGGCGGATGCCGTCGTCGAGCGCATGGTGGGGCGGGCCGCAGACCAGGTCGACCCGGTGGCCGAGGTCGCGCAGCGCCCGGCCGAGGTTGCGGATGTAAACCCCTTGGCCGCCGCTGTGCGGGTTGTTGCGGTAGCTCAGCAGGCAGATCCGCAGGCCGTCCTGCTCACGTCGTCCTCCCCCCATGTCGCCTTCTCCGGTCGTTGCCGCAACAGTCCAGGTTCCTCCGGCCGGAGCAGGTGCCGAAATCCTGCACGTCCCATCCGGAGGGACGGGCGCACCCGTGTGCCGATGACCCGTCGGTTCACGCCTCGCGAGGGGTAGATACCACATTTGAGCGGGAGTTGGAGAGCCCCGATCGCGGGCCGCGCGCGGCTAAAGTTTTAGCCCGTGCAGCCGATAGCAGGCTTTGGGGGCGGCGACCCGGGAGCACGCGTCGGCGCCCCGACCTCGGGGGCTCCCATCCGGATCAGATGATCACCCGTTTCCGGTCCACGCATCGTGCGCGGGCGAACGGCTATCAGAGGAGCAGTGGACCGGTTCACCCGGCCTGTGCCATGGACGATTTAAAGCGCGAAAACCTTCTGATCGTCGACGACGAAGAGAGCATCCTGGGGGTGGTCAGAGAATACTTCTCCCGGCGCGGGTACGAGGTGCTCACCGCCCGCAACGGGCGCGAAGCGCTGGGGGTCCTCGGATCCCGGCCGATTGACTGCTGTTTCACCGACATCAACATGCCCGGGATGAACGGCCTGGAGCTGGCCGAGCATATCCACCGGGATCACAGCACCCTGCCGGTGATTGTCATGACCGGCTACCCGTCCCTGGATGTCTCCATCCGGACCCTGAAGAACGGCGTCGTCGACTTCCTCATCAAGCCGGTGAACCTGAAGCAGATGGAGCTCAGCCTGCGACGGGTCATGCGGCAGCGGGCGCTGCTGGTTGAAAACCTCCTCCTGAAGGAGGAGGTCGACGGCAAGGCGCGGCTGGAGAAGCTGAACGTCGAGTTGCAGGCCAAGGTGGAAGAACTCCACACGCTGAACCGGATCATGGGCCACTTCGCGGCCACCTCCGCGCCGGCGAACGTGTTGCAGCGCGCGGTGGACATCGCGCTCGACGTGGCGGAGGCCGATCGGGCATGTTTTTTCGTGGTCAGCGACAGTCCCCACGCGGTCGCCAGCGCCGACCGGCGGACGGACACCCCGCCGTGCGCCCCTCCGGTCGAGGAGGCCCTGCGGCGGCTGGTCATGACCGTTTCCACGGACGGCCTGCCCTTGCTCGCGGCCGAACCCGTGGTCGCCGGGGAGCTGGCGGCCCATTCCTGGATGGGGGTCCCGGTCAAGATCCGCGGGAAGATCTTCGGCGTGCTGACCGCGGTCACGCGGCCGGGGCAGCGGGCCTTTACCGAAAAGGACCTCTTCTATCTCGCGTTCACGACCCAGAGTGCGGCCAACGCCATCGAGAACATGGCGCTCTACGAAAACCTCTACGAAAACCTTTTCGCCACCCTCTACGGGTTCGTCAACGCGCTCGAGGCCCGGGACCTGTACACCCGCCAGCACTCCAGCCGGGTGACCGAGATCGCGCTGGTCCTCGGGCGCGAGCTGGGGTGTTCCACCGAGGAGCTGACCGTTCTCAACTTCGCGGGCCCGCTGCACGACATCGGCAAGATCGGCATCCGCGACGAGATCCTGCTCAAACCGGGCCGCCTGTCGACCGACGAGTTCGAGAAGATCAAGGAGCACCCGACCATCGGCGCGAACATGCTCAACCAGCTCGGCCTCTGGGACCGGGAGCGGCAGATCATCCGTTGCCACCACGAGCGGTTCGACGGCAGCGGGTACCCGGACGGGCTGCGGCAGGAGGAAATCCCCTTCCTGGCGCGCATCCTGTCGGTGGCGGACGCCTACGACGCCATGGCCTCGGACCGCGCCTACCGCAAGCGCATGGAAGAGGCCCTCATCCTGCGCATCATCCAGGAAGGCTCCGGGACCCAGTTCGACCCCTTGATCGTCACCGCGTTTCAGAAGGCCTACCTCGAAGGGAAGATCGCCTCGTCCGGGCCGTCCGACTGACGGCCGTTTGCCGGTCAGATGGGTCGGCCTCCCGGCCGAGTCGCGCCCATCGCGGGTGCGCAGGACCATCGCCTGACTGCAGCTGCTCGGCACGCTGCGAATAAGTTAAGCGTTTCCGGGTCCTGAGTTCGCGCCAAACCTTGACAAGATATGGATCCGCTGGTAGTCTAAAAATGCCTAATCCTGAATCCTCAGGAGCGGGGGACCCGATCTGTCGGGGCGCATCGCCTTCATGGCGAAGGGTAACCTTATCGGCCCTAGCCCGTCAGCTAACCTCGTAGGCGTCGATGAGGAAAACCTTCGGAATCGAGCGGAGGTCTTTCCTCCACCATTTCGATTCCGGAGGTCGAGCCCATGCCCGCAAAGTATTCCGTCGTTGTCCCGTACCGTCCGAGCGTACCCCAACCGCAGCCGAACCTCCTCGTTGTTCCGCACGACATAATTCTCATTATCGCTTGGTCAGCGCTGGTTATCCTCTACGGCGAACCCGGTTGAGCCTTTCATCGGCAGGTCGGTAACCCGGAGAATTCCAGGCGCTCGCGCACGTCGCTCTGCAGGCGCCGGGGATTCCGAATCCATGCGGTTAAACCGCGATCGCCCGCAGGAGGCCAATCATGCAGTTTTTTCCACTGACCAGGGTTTCGGTATTGAAGGCACTCGTTTGCGTCGTCGTCGGCGCCATTTCATCCCACGCCATGGCCGCGCAGGTGACCCTCGCCTGGGACGCGAATTCCGAAAGCGATCTCGGCGGGTATCGAGTCCACTACGGCACGTCCAGCACCAGTTACTCGGTTCATATCGACGTCAACAAGGCCACGACCTACACCGTGACGGGCTTGACGGCCGGCCAAACCTATTATTTCGCGGCGACGGCCTACGATACGTCCGGCAACGAAAGCGGCTTCTCCAATATGGTGAGTTCGACCACCGTCTCCGACCTGAACATCGCCCCCTCGGCGCCGGCAGTGCCCTCAGGGCCGGCCAGCCTGGCGATGAACACGGCCGGCGCGTTCACCGCATCGGCCAGCGACCCCAACGGCGGCAGCCTGCAGTATCGGTACGATTGGGGGGGAGGGGTGCTCTCCACCTGGGGGGCGGCCACCCAGTCGCATGGCTGGTCCGCGGCCGGGCAGTACGCCGTGAAAGCCCAGGCGCGGGACAGTCAGGGGCTGGAATCGCCTTGGTCGGGAGCCAGAACGGTCACCATCGCCAGCAGCGCACCGCCGCCAGTCGTCGACACGGACAAGGACGGGGTGCCCGACAGCCAGGATGCATTCCCGAATGACCCCAAGGAGTGGGCGGACGCCAATGGCAACCGGATCGGCGACAACGCCGAATCCGCAGCCGGCCCGGCAGCGCCGACATTGGCGGCGCCGGGCAACCATGCGACGGCGAGCGTCATGGCGGTGCTGCAAACCGGTGCCTTCCGCACGCCCATTACAGGCGCCACCCACGCCAATACCCGCTGGCAGGTCTTTCGGGATGAGGATGATGCCTGCGTGCTGGACACCCGCAGCGCCACCGCACTGACCAGCCTCACCATGCCAAGACTGGTGCTCGAGGAAGGCACGCCCTACTTCTGGCGAGCGCAGTTCATCGATTCCAAGGGGGCGGCCTCGGCCTGGTCCGATTACGGCTATTTTTCAACTCAATTGACCGGCGCGGACCGGAACGCCAACGGCATTCCGGATGCCCAGGAGCTGCTGTGGCGAACAGACCTGGATCGCGATGGAGTGAGGGATAGCCGGCAGGCGACCATCAAGTCGTTCCGGGCGGCGGGCGCCAGCCTTCAGATCGGGGTCAGCATCAAAGGCTGCCCCACGGCGCTGGCGATCGAGTCCGTCGAGTCCGAGTCGCTGACGTCGTCCGCAGGTCAATCAACCCAAATGCCGTTCGGCCGCATCCACTTCAGAATTGCCGTGGCCAAACCCGGCGACCGGGCAACCGTGAAGCTTTATTTCTCCAAGTCCGCGCCGAGCGGGGCGAAGTACTTCAGGTATGATGCGGTTGCAGGCAAGTGGTACGACTTTTCAGCCTATTCCGCGTTTGCGACGGATCTCAAATCCGTTGCGTTGACCCTGGTTGACGGCGGGGCGGGCGATGCCGACGGAGTCGCCAACGGGGTTATTGTCAACGCGGGAGGGGTCTACATCCCATAGCCGTCTTGATCGGCACTCGGTCCTTTTGTGTCATCCGCGCGCAGCCACTGGCGCAACCAGAACAAGAAGGAGGAAGAACCCATGCAGACGCTCGCTCACGTAAAACTGCTGCTCCTGGATGTCCTCGAGTCCGCGTTTCAATCCGGGGACGTTCACGCCACACAGCAGCTTGGCGTCAACATGTCCAATGCCGTCAAGCGCGACGGGGTGGTGATCATTCAGAACCAGAATGTCGAGGTGTATGCCCGCATCATGCCGTTGATGGTCAAGGCGCTGAAAGCGTGCGATGCCCTGGAGGCCCACGGAAGCCATCCACCGACCGTGACGATCGAGCCCGAGCACCGGCAACTCCCGCCACCGGCGGACGATGTCGACACCGACCCGATCGAGGCGTGCTGCTCATGGCTTTACGAAAACCATGTCCGGTGGCAGGACATGCAGGACCTGATGCGGTCGCGTTACCTGGAATATGTGGTCGGTCGATTCAAGACAAAGAACGAGGCTGCCAAGTGGCTTGGAGTCGGGAGCACATACTTATGCAAGCTGTCCAAGACCGTGAGAGCCTGAAATCGGCTGAGCCGATAGAGGCGAATCCCGGGGTCGGCGATGGGGAGAAAAGGTTCTCGGCTGGGGATCGGCTTTTCTGACGTTTGAAGAAAGACTCCAGTGCAACGGCAGTGCTTCCTGCCTCTGCCGACTCCAATAGCCTGGGACGGGCGGGGCGAATGATTCCATCAGAAAAACACCGTGTGCGGTTTTATGGCGCCGATAGCCTCCGGCGCTGATTTTGATGTCTATCGCGAAGCGGTGTATAGGGGGGTGGAAAG
>CAWHEZ010000041.1:0-93231 GCA_963828345.1 uncultured delta proteobacterium | reverse complement strand
GTAGGCACGCGGGGATTTGAACCCCGGACTTCTACCGTGTCAGGGTAGCGCTCTCCCCCTGAGCTACGTGCCTGTGCAAAAAGGAGCTTTTCCCTACCACCGGCTCGCGGATAGTGTCAAGCCCTAACTGGGCCGACGCGAATGCAGCGGCTATTCGTCGTGGCGCCCGGACCGGGAGTCGAAGCCCCTCTGGAGGGTGTTCAACCCGATGTAGGTGTAGTGCAGCCCGGAGAGGACGGTCATCACGGCGGTCGCCCAGCACAGGGCGTGCAGGACGCCCGCAACCGGGAGCTGAAAATTCAGGAGCGCGAACCCGATCGTCAGGATCTGGGCGGCGGTGGTCCACTTGCTGAGCCGCGACGGCCGGATGTCGAAATCGATGCGGCAGAAACTCAGGACGGCGATGCCCGTCACGATCATGACGTCGCGGCTGATCACCACCACCGCGAGCCACCCGGGGATGTGCGCGAGAACCCCCAGGCTGACATAGGCGGTCGACAGCAGCAGCTTGTCCGCGATCGGGTCCAGCACGGCGCCCAGGTCGCTGCGCTGGTTGAACATGCGCGCGATCAGGCCGTCCAGGCCGTCGCTGATGCCGGCCAGCACGAACATGAGCAGCGCGAGACCGTGCAGGTCGCGCAGCAGCAGGATGACGAAAACGGGAGCGATGAGGATCCGCAGGACCGTGAGGATGTTGGGGACGTTGATGGTGAGCGCGGGGCGGCGGGGCGGTCTCCGTTTGGGCTGGCTGTGCATAGCGCCGTCCATGGCAGATTCCTTTGCCCCGCTGCGGCCGGTGCCTTATTTGGGGACCAGCGCGACTTTCAAGGCCGCCGGGTCCGCGTCGATGACGTTGATCGAAAAGGTGTCGAACGGCTGCGCCGCAAGCGCCGCGACGATATCCTCCGGGCGGCCTCGATAGGTAAACCCAAGCGTGGTGGCGTTGGGTTTCATTTCCTTCACCTGGATCCCCTCCACGCCCGGGGTGCTGCTGAGGGCCTTGCGGAACTTCACCGAATTGGCGAGGTTTCCGGTGCCTTCGACCGTCAGCGTCAGGGGCGCGGCGGCCGGCGCAGCGCTTGACGCGGCGGCCCCCTGGCGCGTGGCGAGCTCCTGGATCGGCTTCACCGGCACGGTGGCCTGCACCAGCACCCGGTGCTGCTTGCCGGCAACGGCTTCGGACAGGACCCGGAAGTCCTGCACGAAAGCGTCCGGGCGGTCCAGGAGGGCCTCGTTCAGCTTGCGGAAATTCTCGGCGAAGGCCTCGGGCGAAAGCACCTCCATGGCCACGCGGGCGACCGCCTGCTGCAGGCCGGCGGCGACGGCCGCATCGCGCGCGGCCGCGGGGTTGCCGCCCTGGACCGCGGCGGAGCCCAGCGCGACGACGGTCCGCGCATCCTCGCTCCGCTGCGCGCCGACGCCGGGCGCCAGCAGCAGAACCACCCCCAGCACCACCAATCCCAGTCGAATGCTCGTTCGCATGCCCTCACGCTCTCCCGCCGCGGAGGCCTCCGACAGGCCTCGGGCGACACAAGACGTCGAATTCTGACAGGTGGGTATCCCCGAGATGGGGAACGGGAGTCATAGATAGACTAAAACGGAACCCGGATCAAGGCGCGCGCCGGATCAGACGCGGCGGTGCAGGGCGTAATCGGCGATGTCGAGCATGGTGGCCAGGGGCGCGGAGGGCGGGAAGCCCGCCAGGGCCGCCTTGGCCGTCGTGATGAAGCCCTCGGCCGCCGTTTCCGCATAGCGGATCGAGCCGAAACGCCGGAGCCGGTCGACCAGCCGGTGGAAGTCGTCGGCCGTGAAGCCGGGGTTTTGCACGACCGCGACCATCCATTCGCGGTCGGCGGCCGGAGCGTGGCCGAGCGCGTGAATGAGCGGGAGCGTCAGCTTGCCTTCGCGCAGGTCCGCCCCGATCTCCTTGCCGAGCTCGGGGGTGGCCGCGGTGTAGTCGAACAGGTCGTCGGCGATCTGGAAGGCCATCCCGAGGTTGTAGCCGTAGGCGGCCAGCGCGGACTCGCGCTCCTCCGGCGCGTCGGCCAGCACCGCGCTCACCCGGCAGGCCGTTTCGAACAGCACGGCCGTCTTGCGCCGAATCACGTCGAAATACTCGTTCTCGGTCAGGCGGACGTCGCCCTTGCGCATGAGCTGGTGCACTTCCCCCTGGGACATCTGCTCGGTCAGCTCGGCCAGCAGGCGCACGATCTTCGCGCTTCCGGTCGCAGCCGACACCGACAGGGCGCGCGCCAGCAGGAAATCTCCGACCAGGACCGCGACCGAGCTCCCGTACTTCAGGTGGGCGGCGGGCTTGCCCCGCCGGAGCGCGGCGCCGTCGACCAGGTCGTCGTGCAGCAGGGTCGCCGCATGCAGGTACTCGAGCGCGGTCGAAAAGGTTTTGTCGTAGTCGCCGGCGTAGCCGCAGACGCGCGCGGAGAGCACCATCAGCAGCGGCCGCAGGCGCTTGCCGCCGCTGAAGACGATGTGCCCGGCGACATCGCGCACCAGGTCGAGGTGGGGATTGAGGTTTGCGGACAGCGCGGTTTCGATGGCGGCCAGGTCGGGCTGGACGGCTTGGAGAATCCTCTGCTTGAGATCGCTCACGCGACTTCCCCCATCAGGTCGTATTCCAGCGCATCGGTGATGCGGGCCAGCGCAAACCGACCGATGGGAAGCGACAGGCCGCATGCCGAGGTGTTCACGTACGTGACCCCGTCCACCTCGGGCGCCTGGAAGGACGCGCGTCCCGCGAACAGGTGGTTGCCGAGGTCCTCCTCGATCAGGACCTGGAGCGTCTTGCCGATGTGTTTCTGGTTCTTCTCGGCCGCGATGTCCATCTGGGCGGACATGAGCTGGTCGTACCGGTCCTGGGCCACCGCGTGCGGGACGTGCCCGCGCAGCCGATGGGACGGGAGATCGTCGGCGTCAGAATAGACAAAGGCGCCCAAATGGTCAAACCGGATTTCCTCCGCGAAATCCAGAACCTCCTGGAAATCCCGGTCGGTCTCCCCGGGGAAGCCGACGATCAGGGTGGTGCGCAGGGCCGCGCCGGGCACGATCTCCCGGATGCGCCGGAAGAGCCGGCGCAGCTCCTCCGGTCCGTAGTGCCGCCCCATGCGTTTCAGCACGCGGCCGCTCGCGTGCTGGATGGGGATGTCGAAGTAGGAGCAGACATTCGAGTGGTCCGCGACCGCGCGGATGAAGCTCTCGTCGATGCTCTCCGGGTGCCCGTAGAGCACGCGGATCCAGGGCGGCTCCTTCCGGCGGCCGCTGCCGGGGATGCCGGCCAGTTGGTGAACCAGGCTGCCGAGGCTGGCCGGCGGGTCGAGGTCCGCGCCGTAGGAGGTCGTGTCCTGCGCGACGAGCACCAGCTCGCGCACGCCGCCGGCGGCCAGCTCCCGGGCCTCGGCCAGCACCTCCTCCGGCGGCCGGCTGCGGTGATGGCCGCGCAGCTTGCGGATGATGCAGTAGGTGCAGCCCTTGCTGCACCCCTCGGCGACTTTGAGGTAGGCCATGTGGCGCGATGTCAGCACGCGCGGGGTGTGGGTCTGGTCGAGGCAGGCCAGGTCGGGGTCCGGGAGCGACATCGCGCACGGGGCGTCGGCGGGTTCGAGCGCCGCTTCGATCTGGTCGAACGCGCCCGTGCCGAGAAACGCGTCCACCTCGGGCAGGGCCCGAACGATCTTCTCGCGGTAGCGTTCGGGCAGGCAGCCGGTGACCACCAGCCGCCGGCAGGGGCCGCTTTTCTTGTAGCCCGCAAGTTCGACGATGGTCTCGATGGACTCCTCGGCGGCGGACTCGATGAAGCTGCAGGTGTTGACGACGATGGCGTGCGCCTCTTCCGGGTCGTCGGTCGGTACCCAGCCCGCCTGCTTCAGCCGGCCGAGCATGAGTTCGCTGTCCACCTGGTTCTTGGCGCATCCCAGGCTGACCAGGTGAAGTCTGCGCGCGCGGGCTCGGGGCTGAGGTACGTCGTTTCAACTGCATGAACGCAACGGGACTCCGGAGACGAAATGGGTCAAACGCCGCCTGGGGATATCTCCGGGCAAGGGAGAGACGGTGTCCGCCGCAGCGATAGTGGGCCCGGGCACCGATGCCGGGTCGCATGACGGCATCACCCCGGGGTGGTCCGGTTGACCGTGTCTTGGTGTGGAAAATAAGGAGGCGCGGAAATGATGTCAACGCAACCGGACCGCCGGGGATCAGGGGGCCGGCTCCAGCCGCATGCGCCGGGAGAGGTGGTCGCGCAGCGACCCGTCGGGCGCCTCCACGACCAGAAACCCCGCGACCCCCTCCAGGCGCTCGATCAGGGCGAGCCCCTTCTCGACCCCCATGACCAGCACGGCCGTGCCCAGCCCGTCGACGAAGGCGCAGCTGTCGGCGGCGAGGATGGACACGCTGACGAGGCCGCTGCGCACGGGGTAGCCGGTCACGGGGTCGATGTGGTGGGAGTAGCGCACCCCGTCCTGCACGAAAAACTGGCGGTAGTCCCCGCTGGTGGTGAAGGACTGGTCGCGCAGCGTGACCACCCGGTAGATGTCCTCGGGCCGAGCCCCGGCCACCGGCCGGCTGATGCCCACCCGCCAGGCGCGGCCGTCGGGACGGGCTCCCGCGGCGTGGATCTCGCCGCCCACCTCGACCAGGAAGTCCGTGACGCCGGCGCCCCGCAGGATTTCGACGATCTGGTCGACGCCGTAGCCCTGGCCGACGGAGGACAGGTCGAGGGATATCCGCGCCCGGCGCTTCACCAGCGCGCCGTTGTCGCGGATCTCGATCTTGTCGAAGCCGACGTCCGCGAGCAGCGCCGCGATGGCATCCGGCGCGGGCACGCGCCCCGGGCTTCCCCTGCGACCGAACCCCCACAGGTCCACGAGCGGCCCGACCGTCCCGTCCCAGGCCCCGCCCGACAGGTCGTAGAGCCGGGCGGCCGTCCGCATCACCCGCAGGAAATCGGCCGAGATCGGGAACTCCTCACCCACCCGGTCGAAGCGGTTGAAGCGGCTGATCTCGCTGTCCCCGAGGTAGGGCGATATGGAGCGGTTGATCTCCTCCAGGCGCCGGTCGATCGCCGCCTGCAGCCCGGCGACCGACCCGAAGGGGCCGGTGACGACCGTGACCGCGTAAGTGGTGCCCATGGTCCGGCCGGTCAGGGTGTGCTCGCGCCGCAGGTCGCAGGCCCAGACGGCCAGGACGGCCGCGGCGACAACCAGGAGGCGGAAGGGCATGTCCGTGCGGGGATAGTGCATGCGGTCAGCAGATGCGGGGCAGCTGCTCGCCTGTCAGCATGTCGACGATGCGCGTGCCGCCGATGCGCGTGCGCATGAGCACCTTTCCCGGGTGCTCGGCGACCGCCTCGCCGATCACGACCGCGTCGCGGCCGCGCGGGTCGGATCGCATGGCCGCGAGGACGGCGTCGGCGTCCTGAGGCGCCACGAAGGCGATGAGCTTGCCCTCGTTGGCGATATAAATCGGGTCGAGCCCCAGCAGCTCGCACAACCCGGCGATCTCGGGCTTCACGGGAATGCGGTCGTCCCGGATGCTGACGCCGACCCCCGACTGCTCGGCGATCTCGTTGAGCGCCGTCCCGAGCCCGCCCCGCGTGGGGTCGCGCAGGACGTGGACGCCGGGCGCGGCCGCGAGCATGGCGCCGACCATGTGGTTCAGGGGGGCCGTGTCGCTGCCCACGGACAGCTCGAAGGACAGCCCCTCGCGCCGGGCGAGGACGCTCACCCCGTGGTCGGCGATGCTCCCGCTCAGGATCACCCGGTCCCCCGGGCGCGCGCCGCGGCTGGACACGTGCACGTCGGCAGGGATGACCCCGATCCCGGAGGTGTTGATGAACAGCCGGTCGGCCGCCCCCTTGGGGACCACCTTGGTGTCCCCGGTGACCACCTTCACCCCGGCCGCCGCGGCGGCCGCGCCCATGGAGGCCACGATGGTCTGCAGCTGCTCCATGGGGAAGCCCTCCTCGATGATCAGCGCCGCGCTGAGGACCAGCGGGCGGGCGCCGCACATGGCGAGATCGTTGACGGTCCCGTAAACGGCCAGCTCGCCGATGTTCCCGCCGGGGAAGAAGATCGGGTCCACGGTGTACGAATCGGTCGAAAACGCCACGCGCAGGCCGGGCTGCAGCTCGAAAATGGCCCCGTCGTTCAGCTCGGCCAGGTCGGGGTTGTCGAAGACCGGCAGCACCAGGTCCCGCATCATGCGATGCGAGACCTTCCCGCCGCTGCCGTGGTCGAGCAGGATTTTGTCGGTTTTCATACCAGGCACCCTGTTTTTCTGAATGCAGGAGTTCTATTCCGGATCTGGCGATGCCGTTCAAGGGTTCAGCGTTCAGGGTTCAGGCAAGCAGAAAAAGGGCTCGGATATTTTTTTGCGCGTTACTCCTGAACCCTGAACCCTTTTGCTTTTTTCCTGAACCCTCGAACCCTGGACCTCTATTCCTCGTAGTGATACCGATAGTACGCCGCGCACGTGCCCTCGCTCGACACCATGCACGGCCCCACCGGGTCCTCGGGCGTGCAGACCTTCTTGTAGAGCGCGCATTCGGGCGGCGTCCGCTTGCCGGTGAGGATCTCGCCGCAGGCGCAGCCCCGGGGGGTGCGCGGTTCCGGGAGTGCGAGCGCGAAGCGCCGCGCGGCGTCGAAAGCGGCGTAGGCCGGGCGGATCCGCAACCCGCTCAGCGGAATCGTGCCGATCCCGCGCCAGCAGGCATCCACGGGCTCGAAGACCTCCGCGAGCAGCGCCTGCGCCTTGCGGTTGCCCTCGGGGGTCACCGCCCGCGAGTAGGCGTTCTCCAGCTCCGGGCGGCCGGTCTCGATCTGCGCGACGATCGCGGCGATCGCCTGCAGGATGTCCGCCGGCTCGAACCCGGCGACCACGCAGGGGATGCGGTGGCGCTCGAAGAAGTCGCGGTAGGCGTCCAGCCCGATGATGACGGACACGTGCCCCGGCAGGAGGAACCCGTCGATGCGCACATCCTCGAGCGCCATGAGCGCCTCCAGCGCCCGCGGCACGGTCTTGTGGGCGGACAGGACCGAGAAGTTCCCGAGCGGCGCCTGGGCGGCCGAGACGATGGCGGCCGCCACGGTCGGTGCGGTGGTCTCGAACCCGACGCCCAGGAAAACCACCTGCCGGTCGGGATGCTTGGCCGCGATCGCGAGCGCGTCCACCGTGGAGTAGACCACGCGGATGTCGCGGCCCTCCGCGCGCTCGCGCTGCAGGGAGGACTCGGAGCCGGGCACCCGCATCAGGTCGCCGAAGGTGGCGACGATCACGTCTTTCTGCCGCGCGAGCTCGATGAAGGCGTCGATCTCCGCCTGGTCGGTCACACACACCGGGCAGCCGGGGCCGGACAGCAGGGAAATGGTCTCCGGCAGGACGGATCGGATCCCGCTCCTGAAAATGGACACGGTGTGGGTCCCGCAGACCTCCATCAGGCGCACGGCCCGACGGCTGGTGCGCCGGATCTTCTCGGCGATCGACCGGGACAGACCCCCGTCCCGGTATTCCTCGCTGTGCTTAATCGACATAAAGCCCCCCAGGGGGAAATCCGAAGCACGACATCCGAAACAAAAGGATCAATCGTCAAAAGGCCCGAAGGCTTCCGGGTGCGGCATCGTTTTGGATTTCGATATTAAGATTTGCCTTTCATTGTTTCGGATTTCGATATTCGAATTTCGGATTTATGCTGCTTTAGCTGCTATCACGGCCTGCCCCAGCGCGATGCCCCCATCGTTGGCCGGGACGAGACCATGGCTGTACACCTCGAAGCCGCGACGCGCAAGCGCGGGGATGAGCCCGGCCAGCAGGCGGCTGTTCTGGAACACCCCGCCGCTCAGCGCCACCCGCCGCACCCCGTGCCGGCGGCCGACCTCTTCCGCGAGCTCGCTGAACAACCGAATCAGGGTGGCGTGGAACCGGGCGCTGATGGCGCCCGCCGGGACGCCTTTCAGCACATCGGCCACCACGGCGCGGATGATCGGCGCGGGCAGGATGCGGGCGGGGGGACCGCTCTCCCAGGCGTAGGGGTAGCCCTCGTCGGCCTCGCCGGCGGCGGCCATCTCGAGCTCCATCGCTGCCTGGCCTTCGAAGGTGACGCGCGAGCGCAGGCCGGCCAGCGCGGCCACCCCGTCGAACAGGCGGCCCAGGCTCGATGTCAGCGGCGAGTTGAGACGCCTGGCCGCCATCTCCAGCACCACCCGCACCCGATCGCGGCCGGCCGCACGCAGGACCGGCAGATCCAGCTCCCAGAGCCCCTCGCCGAACGCGTCGTGCAGGTAGCTCACCGCCATGCGCCACGGCTCCCGGATCGCGGCCGCGCTGCCCGGCATGGGCACGTAGGCGATGTGCGCCGCGCGCTCGAAGCCGGCGGCATCGGCCAGGAGAATTTCCCCGCCCCAGACCGCGCCGTCCGGGCCGTAGCCGGTGCCGTCGCAGGCGATGCCGACGACCGGGCCGTCGATACGGTGCTCGGCCATGCAGCTCACGATGTGCGCGTGATGGTGCTGCACCCGGGCCTTCGGGGTCCCGGTCTGCTCGTCCGCCCAGCGCGTGCTGAGGTAATCGGGGTGCAGGTCGCAGGCGATGATCTCCGGCCGCACGTCCAGGATACGCTGGAGGTGGGCGATGGTCTTCTGGAAAGACTCGTAGGTGGCGAGGTTCTCGAGGTCGCCGATGTGCTGGCTGACGAAGGCCTGGTTGCCCCGGGTGACGCACACCGTGCTCTTGAGCTCGGCCCCGCAGGCCAGGATCGGCGGGAGCTCGTCCTTCAGGAACACCGGCACGGGGACATAGCCCCGCGACCGGCGCAGAAAGCGGGTCTTTCCGGCCGAGCGGCGCACCACGGAGTCGTCGGCCCGCAGGTAGATGTCGCGGTCGTGCACGAGGAAGCAGTCGGCGATGCCCGCCAGGCGCTCGAAGGCGTCGTCGTTGTCGATTGCGATCGGCTCCTCGCTCCGGTTCCCGCTGGTCATCACCAGCGCGACAAAGCCCTGGCGCAGCAGGAGGTGGTGCAGCGGCGTGTAGGGGAGCATCGCGCCCACGAAGGGGTTGCGCGGGGCGACCGCCTCGGCCAGGGGCCCGGGGGTCAGCTTGGGCAGCAGCACGATCGGCCGCTGGATCGACGTGAGCAGCGTCGCGTCCTCCGGCTCGACCCGGGCGTAGGCCCGCACGGCATCCAGGTCGGGGGACATGACGGCGAACGGTTTCTCCTCGCGCAGCTTGCGGCCGCGCAGCCGCGCGACGGCGGCCGGCTGGAGCGCGTCGACGGCCAGGTGATAGCCGCCCAGCCCCTTCACGGCCACGATGAGCCCTTCCCGCAGCCGGTCGGCCGCGGCCGCGACGGGGTCGGCGGTCTCGATCTCGCAGCGCTCCGCATCCCACAGGCGGGCCCGCGGCCCGCAGACCGGGCAGGCGTTGGGCTGGGCGTGGAACCGGCGGTCGAGAGGGTCCTCGTACTCCGCGCGGCAGTCGACGCACATGGTAAAATGCCGCATGGAGGTGGCCGGGCGATCGTAGGGGATGTCCTCGATGATCGTGTAGCGCGGTCCGCAGTTGGTGCAGTTGATGAAGGGGTAGCGGTAACGCCGGTCGGCGGGGTCGAACAGCTCCCGCACGCAGTCCTCGCAGACGGCCGCATCCGGCGAGATGAGGGTGGCCATGGCCGCGTCCGCGCGGCTGTGCACGATGCGGAACTCCGCACACGCCCGCGGCGCTGCGGGGCGGCTCGCGACCTCGATGACATGCGCGAGCGGCGGCGGGCTCGCAGAGATGTCGTCCTGGAAGGCGTTCAGGCGGTCGACCGGGCCCTCGACGTGGATCACGACCCCGGTGGAGGTGTTGGCGACCTCCCCGGTCAGTCCGTGGCGCCGGGCCAGCTGGTAAATAAACGGCCGGAACCCGACCCCCTGGACGATCCCGTTGACGAGCAGCTCCCGGGCCTCGATCGACGGCGCCATCGGTTATGCGTCCGGGCCGTTTCCGCCGTGGCCCCCGGCATCCATCAGCGCGGCCGCCTCCTTGAGCAGCGCCAGGGTTTCCTTGGCCGCGTCCTCGTCGATCTTCGAGATGGCGAAGCCGGCGTGCACGATCACATACTCGCCTTCGCGGGCATCTTCGACCAGCAGCAGGCTGCACTCGCGGCGCACGCCGTCCACGTCGATGACGGCCATGTTGTTTTCGACTTTAATGATCTTGGAAGGGATCGCGAGGCACATCGGCATTGTCCTTCTTGCGGTAGGATACCCCCAGGCGGTCGAGCTCGGCGAGCACTCTGTGGATGACCGGCTCGATCTGCGCCAGGACGGTCGGGGTCATCACCAGGCTGAGCGTGTCGATGTCCGCCGGTTCGACGCCGATGATAACGGTTTGCGGGACATGGTCGAGGGCCTGGCAGAGTGTCAGCGCCTCGAGGAAGTCGACCTGGTGCAGGCTGTTCTTGGCGCGGATCCGCTCGGGGATCGCATCGCCCTCCAGCCGGTAGAGCGTGCCCGGCGCGCCGCCGTTGCGCATCGTGTCGACCACGATCAGGTGCTTGGGTTTGGAGATCACGCCCAGCAGATTGATGCCCAGCACCCCGCCGTCCACCACCAGGACGTGGTCAGGGAACTCGTATGCCGCCTCGATCCGATGGGCCACCCGGATGCCGAACCCGTCGTCGGAGTAGAGGATGGAGCCGATCCCCAGGATCATGATCTCCGGGGCGTAGAGGTCGTCGAACGGGTTGCGGTCGGATGCAGCCAAGTCGTGCTCCTCGTGGGCGCCGCCCGCCGATGCAAGCGGTCCGGGCAGTCCATCTAAACCAAAGGGCGCGGCGGCGTCAAGGAGCAGCCGCGAGGGTCCGGGTTCAACGGTTCGACGCCTGAAGCGGGGCCTGAGAATCCTCTACCCGAAACAGTGAGCCCGACGGTTGTTGACCCTCGTGAACACGTCGGGCCCCTCCCCGTGCGGAGAGGGGCCCGACGCTGTTCGCTCGCCTTACAGGGCCTTGATCTTGTAGACCTCGTTCGAATCCGGATCGATGACGTGCACCGCGCAGGCGATGCAGGGGTCGAACGAGTGCACCGTGCGCAGCACCTCCAAGGGTTTCTTGGGGTCGGCGATCGGCGTCCCGATCAGCGCTTCCTCGACCGGGCCCAGCTTGTTGCTGGAGCAGCGCGGCCCGAGGTTCCAGGTCGACGGCACCACGTACTGGTAGTTCTTGATCTTCTTGTCCTCGATGACGACCCAGTGACCCAGGGCGCCGCGCGGGACGTCGTTCAAGCCCATGCCCTGCGCCTTGGTCGGCATCTCGTAGGGCTCGTAGATCTGGCTGTCGCCCTTCTTCAGGTTTTCGACCAGCTCCATGACCCAGCCCTGAACCGCCTCGCCGACGACGAGCGTCTCGATGCCGCGCGCCGCGGTGCGGCCCAGGGTCGAGAACAGCGCGGTGGCCGGGACGTTGAGGGTCGCCAGGACCTTGTCCACCGTGTCCTTGATCTCTTTCTTGCCGTAGCCGTAGGCCACCAGCACGCGCGCCAGGGGGCCGACCTCGCAGGGCTCGCCCTCGTAGCGCGGAGCCTTCAGCCAGGAGTACTTGCCGTCGTTCGGCGCGTACTTGGGGTCCTCGGGCAGCGGCTTGGTGACGCCCTGGTAGGGGTGCTTGGCGTCCTTGCCCTCGTACCAGGAGCGGGCGACGTGCTCGCTCACCTTGGTCGGGTCCGCCATTTTCACGTTGGCGAAGTCGCGCTTCATGATGACGCCGCGCGGCATGAAGAGGCTGTCCGGCTCCTTCTCGCTCATGGGGAAGTCGCCCCAGGCGAGGAAGTTGGACGTGCCGCCGATGGCGCCCCAGTCCTTGTAGAACGAGGCCACCGCCAGGAGATCGGGGATGTACACGTTCTTGATGAAGTCCTGGGTTTCCTTGGTGATGAAGAGGAACTCGGCGATCCGGTCGGCCGTGAGGTCGTTGGCGCAGGTGACGCCGCCCACCACCAGAGACTGCGGGTGCGGGTTCTTGCCGCCGAAGATCGCGTGCATGCGCGCGGCCTTGGCCTGCAGCCGCAAGGCTTCGATGTAGTGCGCGGTCGCCAGCAGGTTGGCTTCCGGCGGCAGCTTGTAGGCCGGGTGCCCCCAGTAGGCGTTGGAGAACGGGCCGAGCTGGCCGCTGTCCACGAAGGTCTTCAGCCGCTGCTGGACGTTCTTGAAATAGACGGCGCCGCCCCAGGGCGCGTTCGAGACGTTGTCCGACAGCGCCGCCGTCTTGGCGGGGTCGGCTTTCAGCGCGCTGACGACGTCCACCCAGTCGAGGGCGTGCAGGTGATAGAAATGCACGATGTGGTCGTGCTGGTACAGGGCGCCGTGCATCAGGTTGCGGATCAGACGTGCGTTCTTCGGGATCTTGACGCCGACGGCGTCGTCGACTGCCCTCACCGAGGACAGAGCATGGATGTACGTTCAGACCCCGCAGGTGCGCTGCACGAAATGCTGGGCGTCGCGCGGGTCGCGTCCCTGGAGGATCAGCTCGATCCCCCGGAACATCGTCCCGGAGCTCCAGGCGTTGGTGACTTTGCCTCCGGCCACCTCGACTTCGATCTTGAGATGGCCCTCGATGCGGGTGATCGGGTCAATCGTAATTCGGTCTGCCATATCGTCTCCTCCGTGTCTGGAAAGAAAAGTGGGCGGTGGTATCGCGTCCCCGCGGGGCTACATCTCCTCGTAGAACGGGGTGAACTTGTCCCAGAAGTCCGGCTGGCTGCAGCCGATGCACGGGTGACCCGCCTGGACCGGCCAGCTCGTGCCGCCGTTGAACTTCACGATGCTGCAGTTGTTGTAGGTCTCGGGCCCGCGGCAGCCGACTTTGTAGAGGCAGTAGCCCTCGGCCGCTTCCTTGGAACCGAACTCGGTGACGAACTCGCCGTTCTCGAAGTGCCCCCGGCGCGGGCAGTTGTCGTGGATGGTCTGCCCGTAGGCGAACAGCGGGCGGCCCAGGTTGTCGAGCGCGGGCAGCTTGCCCAGGAGGAGATAGTTCACCACCGTGCCCACGAAGTTGATCGGGTTGGGCGGGCAGCCGGCGATGTTGACGGTCTTGATGCCCAGCACCTCTCCGACGCCCTTGTAGCCGCCGGGGTTGGGCTTGGCGGCCGGGATGTTGCCGTAGGCCGAGCACTGCCGATGCAGATGACGCCGGCGGCCTTCGTGCAGACGTCCTTGGCGATCTGCAGGAAGGTCTTGTCCGCCGACCTTGCCCCAGCCGCCGTTGTACTTGGTGGCGATCGCGCCCTCGACCACGCAGATGAATTTGCCCTTGTGCTTTTCGACCGCGGTGTGCAGCACCTCTTCGGCCTGGTGGCCGGCTGCCGCCATGATCGTTTCCTGGTAGGTGATGTCGAGGACCTCGAGCACGAGCTGGTCGATCCAGGGGTACATCGTCCGGATCGCGGCCTCGGTGCACCCGGTGCACTCGCCCAGGTGGAGCCAGACCACGGGCGGCCGCTGTGCCGGCTGGGCGAAGACCTCCGCCACCTTCGGGACGAAGGAGGAGGAAAGGCCCATGGTCGCGGTCAGAAACGTGCAGAACTTCATGAAGTCCCGCCTGGAGACGCCCTTGCCCTCCAGTTTCTCGTAAAACGCCCTTTCTTCTTTGTGCATTTGCACCTCCTTGATGCGATTGGGGTCACAGCAGCAACAGTTCGCTTGCCCGGCGAGAGGACGTTCCTCACCGCTCAGGGTGCACAGAGTGTGTATTGATGCAAATTGTCTGGAGTTGGGAAATGTGGGCTAGGGCGGTCAGCTCTGCCTGCTGAACTTCTAACGCCCGTCAGGGACGAATTCTTATTCCGAAAAATGGGGCAAGTCAAATGAAAAGAATGAGAAAAAAGTCGGCCCTTGAGGCGCAAACTGTGACGCCTCAAGAGCCGCCGGGGGTCGGGCGGGTGCGGACGGGGGAGCGGTCAGCCTTCGTCGTCGATGTCGGAAAACTCGTCGTCCTCGATCTTGAGCGTGGTGTCGATCTGCTTGATCTCTTCGCCTTCCTCGAACTTGTCGTCCTCGGCGCCGACCTCCAGCAACTCCTCGATGTCCCCGGGCTCGGACTCGTAGGGTGCGGCGGCCGGGGCGACTTCGTGGTCGCGCGCCAGGAATTCCAGGTCGTCGAAAACGATCTCGTCGCTGGCCTTGCCTTTCGACCCGTACATCTCGGCGACCTTGTCCGCGATCTGACCGGCATACATTCCCGGAGGATAGAGGTTCTTGGTCCGCAGGATCGTGACCAGATCCTCGCGGCCGCCGGAGATGGCCGACTTGACGGCCTTGCGATCGTAGCTCTCCTCGCAGAGCAGCGACATGACATCCTTGTCCAGCTCGGCGTATTCGCGGATGATCAATCGCTTGTTGTCCTCGTCTTTGAGGATCTCGTATTTCTGTTTCATGCCCGCAGATTCCTTTTCAACGATTGGAATTTTTGGGGATTGCTTACACTCCCGCCTGAGAGATGTCAACGACAAAGCGTTCCGCGGCACTCAAAAACTGTTGACCTTTACCGACTGGCGGTGCTAAATTTTTCAAATTCGCCGGAGGGATGGCTGAGTGGTCGAAAGCGGCGGTCTTGAAAACCGTTTCCCGGCAACGGGACGTGGGTTCGAATCCTACTCCCTCCGCCACGAACGCTGACCCATCCACGGCCGAAGCGTCGGGCACGACCCGCACCCACCGAGGTCGAGGACTGTTGTTTGTTGCGATCACACACGGAGAGATGGCCGAGTAGGTCGAAGGCGCTCGCCTGCTAAGCGAGTAAACTGCGAAAGTGGTTTCCCGGGTTCGAATCCCGGTCTCTCCGCCATTTTCATTACAGGGGGCCATCCGCTGCGGATGGCCCCCTGTTTTTGGCGCTCGCTCAAACGGCTGGCGTAACCCGGGTGTTCGCGACCCCGTCTCGAGTCGCCAACGCAGGCACGCCGCACCTTGGAAGGCACGGCATGTGCGGGGCCAGCATGTGAGCATTTCCACTCGCCGTGCAACGCCGGATCACGGCCATAGACGCCGGTTGTTCAACCGGTCTGTCAGAGTGCCAGTTTCAGCAGGTACACCTCGCCGGTGTCGGTCTCCTTCACCTGCAGGCGCAGTTCCCTGGCCGACGGCGCTTCGCCCGGGAAGAACAGAAAGCCGAACGAAAGGCTGCGCGGGGCGACCGGCTTGTTTTCCAGCGTCTTGCGCTTGAGGTCGTTGGTCACCGTTCGACGGGCGTCGTCCGAAACGTACCCCTTGGCCCCGCCCAGCGATGCCCCGGCGGCTCCGCCGACCGCGGCGCCCTTGCCCGCGGTCACGGCCACGTTTTCGCCGGTCACGATCCCCACCGCAGCGCCGATGATCGCTCCGGCGGCGGCGCCCAGGAAGGCATGGTACGCGCCCTCCTTGAACACCTCCTTGGTCTGGGTGTACTTGGTCGCTCGTTCGTAGGCGGTCTCCCGATCCAGGATCGGCCAGATGTTGCCGGATTCGTCCTCGAGGAAGGTCTGCCCCACGTTGATCTCGATCGGGTGGGGGCCCGCGTTGTCGAAGATGACCTGGACCGGCAGCATGCCGGCCGCACGGACGTCGAAGCCGAAGGCCTCCTGGGCTGCCGCAGGCGCCGCGAAGGCCTGCGCGGCGACCAGGGCACCGGCCGCCTCGGTGGCATTCGGGTAGGCGGACGGGGACTTGAACGGCATCGGCTTGGCCACGTAGCTCGAGCTGCAGCCGGCGAGAGCCAAGGCTGCCGCCAGGAGCATGCGGAGCATGGCGTTGAGGGGGTGCTTCATGAGTGGACCTCTCGACCGCATATAATTCGGCCGACTTTGTTGCAGATGAGAGACGTTTTCAAATTCGACGTAGAAATTAGGCTCACGCCGCGTGGAAGTCAATGCCGAACCGGTGATTGCGCTTGACAAAGATTGTGTTCCCGCATAGAAAACAGCTTCTTCCCGTGCCACCAACCGTGCCCTCTCGGGGCGATACCATTAAAAAAATATAGGAAAGGAGAGAGGATCGTATGTCAAAGTTGATTCCCCCCCATGGAGGAAAAGGTCTGACCTGCTGTCTGCTGGAAGGCGCCGCGCTGGAGGCCGAGAAAAAGAAAGCGGCCGGCCTGAAGCAGATCCCGGTTTCCCCGCGCGAGAACGGCGATCTGATCATGATGGGCATCGGCGGCTTCAGCCCGCTGACCGGTTTCATGACCAAGGCCGACTGGAAGGGCGTCTGCGACAATTTCCTGATGGCGGACGGCACCTTCTGGCCGATCCCGGTCACCCTTTCCGCCTCCAAGGACGACGCGGCCAAGATCAAAGTCGGGGAGGAGATCGCTCTGTTCGACCCCGAGACCAAAGAAATCATGGCCACCATGAAGGTCACCGAGAAGTACGACATGGGCGTGGCCGAGAAGCGCTACGAGTGCGAAAAAACCTTCAAGGGCGAGGGATCCAAGACGGTCGAGGATTTCTGGAAGATCGCCGAGAAGGACCACCCGGGCGTCCAGATGGTCATGAACCAGAAAGAGGTCAACCTCGCCGGCCCGGTGAAGGTGCTGAGCGAAGGCGAATTCCCGAAGAAATACGCCGGGGTCTACATGCGGCCGGCCGAGTCCCGCAAGATCTTCGAGGATCGCGGGTGGGAGCGGATCGCGGCCCTGCAGCTGCGCAACCCGATGCACCGCTCGCATGAGTACCTCTGCAAGATCGCGGTCGAGGTCATGGACGGCGTCTTCATCCACTCACTGGTCGGCAACCTGAAGCCGGGCGACATTCCCGCCGACGTGCGCGTCAAGTGCATCGACGCCCTCGTGAAGTACTACTTCGTCGAGAAGAACGTGGTCCAGGGCGGCTACCCGCTCGACATGCGCTACGCCGGCCCGCGCGAGGCCCTGCTGCATTCCACCTTCCGCCAGAACTACGGCTGCTCGCACATGATCATCGGCCGCGACCACGCCGGTGTCGGCGACTTCTACGGGATGTTCGAGGCCCAGACGATCTTTAAGAAGATCCCGACCCCGAAGGAGCCCGGCAAGGCGCTGCTCTGCAAGCCGCTGCTGATCGACTGGACCTTCTACTGCTACAAGTGCGACGGCATGGCATCCCTCCGCACCTGCCCGCACGGCAAGGAAGACCGCGTGCTGCTCTCCGGCACGGCGCTGCGCAAGGCGCTCTCCGAAGGTGCCAAGGTGGCCGACCACTTCGGTCGCGACGAGGTCCTCGAGATCCTCCGCGAATACTACAAGAACCTGGACGAAAAGGTCGAGATCAAGCTGCACGGCGCCGCCACCGGCGAAACCAAGAAATAATGAAAAGGGCCCCCGCGCGCTGCGGGGGCCCCTTTTCATCTTTAAAAATCGGGGGCGCCTCGAGGCGCCCCCGATTTTTACTTTTGTACGTTCTTTATCAACGGCCCCATAGTTGCCTTTGCTTCGTCATTCCGGCATTTTTTTAGCCGGAATCCAGAATTCAGCAGCCTTGGATGCCGGATCAAGCCGGCATGACAACCCTGCTTCGGAACGCCTGATAAGAAGCCTCCCTCTTCAAAACGAATTGGGGGCCTGCATGGCAGGCCCCCAATTCGTTTTTCTTGGCCAACTAAATAAGTAACATTTCGCGCTTCCGCGAACGCGGAAGGGCGAAATGTTATTTGCGACCGGCATACTCCGCGTAGGTCATGGCCACCGTGCGGTAGACCAAGTGCGCGAGCTTCGAGAACGGCAGGTAGGCGAAGGTGAACCAGACCAGGATCAGGTGGATAAAGTAGATGGTGTAGGAGGGCGCCGCCCAGCCGGCCAGGCGCGTCAACTGAGCGCCCATGCCGGTGACCCCCAGGCCCAGAACGAGGCCGAGCAAGAGCCAATCCTTGTAGGCGGACACCTGGTCGGGCTTGTTCATGCGGGTCTTGAGCAGCAGAATGCTGCCGATGATGAGCGCGACCCCGCTGACGTTGGCGAGCCACTTGACCGGGTTGAGCTGCGAGTAGGGCCCGTGGATCTGCAGCCCGTAGATCGCCACGAAGAAAATCGAGGTGACGATGAACAGGCCGATGAAGGCGAAGAGCACCAGCATGTGCGAAACGCCGCGTTCCTTGTTCTCGGTGCACTCGTTGAACTTGGCGTGGCGCAGGATGGTGGGGACCGTGCGGATCAGAGCCTGGATGAACCCGGCCGCCTCGATGGTCTGATGGGCGGTCTTGCCTTCGGCCAGGGCGTTCTGGTGGATGTCGCAAAGAAAGCGCTTGATGCCGTTGAAGAACACCGCCGCGGCAAAGCCCGCGGCCGTCAGCATCACCGCGTCCACCAGCCAGGTGGAGACCATCTTGGCGTGGACGATGGTGCCCTCCGGGCTGAAGTTGAGGAATGAGGCGCCGAAGACCTTCTCCATGATAAAACCCATGATCAGGATGTAGACCGCCGGCACCAGCAGCAGGAGCGGCAGCATCATGGGGGTGTTCAGCGCCTTGGCCAGGGGCGCGGGCTGGGAGTACTCCGTGATCGCCTGGGCGCGGATGGCGGCCAGCACGTCGGCCGGCTTGGCCTTGCGCGGGCAGCGGGTCGAACAGTCGCCGCAGTTGTGGCACAGCCACGGGTCGGCGCTCTTCACCAGCTTGTCTTTCAGCCCCCAGGACGCCGCAATCATCTCCTTGCGCGGGAACGGGCGGTTGTCCGGGGAGATCGGGCAGACGACCGAGCAGGTGGCGCACTGGTAGCACTTCTTGACGTCGTCGCCGCCGAGGATGCCCACCTCTTTGATGAAATTCAGATCCGGTTCAATCACGAGTCGTTGCGTCATGTCTGAGACCTCCTGTGTGGCAGCGGGGCGGGGCGGATCACCGCCCGGCCCCGATTCATCGTCGCCGCGTTAGAACCCCTTGAACGGGTTCGGGCCGAGCCCCTCGATGATCCCCACGAACTCCTGGATGACCTGCGGGACCTTGTCGTACTCGTCGATGGCGATCTGGAACTGCGCCACGCGCTCAAGCTCGAGCGCCAGGCTGGAGAGCGCCTCGCCGATCTTCTTGACCCGGATCTCGGCCAGTTCGCTGCCCTTGACGAAGTGGCACTGGTAGTCGTCCCCGTGCTTGCAGCCCATGAGGAAGACCCCGTCCATGCCCTGGGAGAGCGCGTCCTTGATCCAGATCACGTTGACCGACCCCAGGCAGCGCACCGGGATGAAGCGCACGTCGGCGTTCCAGGACATCCGGTTCAAGCGCCGCGATGTCGAGCGCCGGGTAGGCGTCGTTCTCGCAGATGAGGCCGAGGATCCGCAGCGGCGGTTCGTCGAAGTCGTCGGTCGACGGCACCTTGATCGCCTTCAGCATCGAGCTGACGCTGTCGATGCTGTAGTTGGCGAAGTTGATGATGCGCTCCGGGCAGGCGCCCATGCAGGTGCCGCAGCGGCGGCAGCGCGTGGGGTTGGGCTTCGGGGTTCCGCGCTCGTCGTCGTCGAGCGCCCCGAACGGGCACTCCTGGGTGCAGCGCTTGCACTGGGTGCAGCGCTGGAAGAAGAAATCCGGGAAGGTCAGGTCGCCCGAGCGCGGGTGCACGGCGACCCCGCGGTTGACGGACTCCAGGCACTGGATCGCCTTGAGGGCCGCCCCGGCCGCGTCCTCCATCGCCTCCTCGGTCGTCATGCTGCGCCGCACGCCGCCGGCCGCGTAAATGCCGGTGCGCTGGGTCTCGTACGGGAAGCAGATGTAGTTCGAGTCGGCGTAGTCGTCGAAGAGGGCGTTGTCACGGAAGGCCGGACCCTGGCGATAGGCCAGGTTGACCACCGCGTCGTCCTTGGTGGCCGGCACCATGCCGGTGGCGAGCACCACCAGGTCGGCCTTGATCCGGATGGCCTGGCCGAGCAGCGTGTCGTCGGCATCGACGACCAGCCCGGCGCCGTTCTGGGCGACCTGGCTGACCTGTCCCTTGGTCAGGAAGACCCCCGGGTCCTGCTGCACGGCCTTGTAGAAGTTCTCGGTCATCCCCGGGGTGCGCATGTGCTGGTAGATGATGTAGGCCTTGCCGTCGCTGTAGTCCTCGCGCACGTAGGTCGCCTGCTTCAGGGCGACGAGGCTGGTCACCGAGGCCGCGTAGGGGAAGTCCCGGTCCTCGCCCTGCCCCGGGCTCTGCACGAAGACGACCGACTTGGCCTCGCGGCCGTCGGAGGGCCGCTTGATCTTGCCGGCCGCGGCGATCTCCTCGAACTGGGCGTTGGTGACGACGTCCGGCAGGACCCCGAACCCGAGGTGCGCGAACTCGCCTTCCTTGGGCTGGTAGGGGCGCCATCCGGCCGCGAGCACCACGGCGCCGAACTTCTCGCCGCTGGGGTCGAAGGTCAGGATGTCGGTCTTGCCCTGGTTGTACTCCTTGTAGAGCGCGTTGAGCTTCTCCGCCTCGAGCTCTTTGCCGCTCGCGTCGACGCGCATCTCCGGCGGCAGCGGGAAGGGCACGTCGAACTCGATCTTCTCGCCCGGCTTGCTTGAACGTCACGGTGAAGTCGCCCGGCTGCCCGGCGATGCGCGCCACGACCGTGCCGGTCTTGACCGCGATGCCCGGGTAGCTGCCGAGCTCCTTGATCTTGGCCTGGATGATCGGGGCGGTGGGTTTCTCGTAGGGGTACTCGGTCGGCAGCTGCTTGCGCCACTTGGCGGCGTTGCCGCCGAGGGCGGTCTCCTTCTCGACGATCGTGACCTCGTAGCCCGCCTTGGCGGCGTCGATCGCGGCCGAAATGCCTGTGAGCCCGCCGCCGATGACCAGAATCTTCCGCGTGAGGGTCTCGAGCTTGTAAGGCTCGGGCAGATTGATCTTCTCGACCTTGGCGAGCGACATCTTGAGGTAGTCGGACGCCATCATCTGAACGTGGTCGATGAACGTCTCGTCGTCCTTCTGCTCCTCGGTCGGCGCCGGGTAGGTCGAGCGCGGGTGCGACCACACCACGTGTTCGCGCAGGTTGACGCGCTCCACGATGCAGCCGTCGAAACGGAAGGTGTCGTAGAGCACCCGCGGCGAGCAGGCCGCGATCACGAGCGTGTTGACGCCGCCCGCGACGTCCTGCTTCAGCAGCTCCAGGCCGTCCTTGCCGCACAGGGCCGGACAGGTCTTGACCGAGTAGCCCTCGTCGGAGGCCACCTCGCTCAGCTTCTCGATGTTGAGGGATTCGCCGATCCCGCATCCGTGGCAGATATAGACACCATATTTCTTGTTCATGGTCGGCCTCCTACCGTCTCACCAGGGTTTGAATCGCTTTGAGGGCCATGCCGGTGGCGTTCTGGTTGGACGAAACCACGTCCGCCGGCTTGTTGGCACATCCCGCCGCGAACATCCCGCCGGCGGCGTAGTCGTTCGAGATGAACCCGTCCGGCGTGGTCTTGACCGCCCCCGGCAGCTTGCTGACCGCCGCGCTGGGCTGCATGCCGGTGGCGAGCACCACCATCTCGACCGTCTGCTGGATCTTCGCGCCCGTCACCGCGTTCTCGGCGGTCACGGTGATGTTGCCGGTCGCCCCGTCCTCGCTCACCTCCGCGACCTTGCCCTTGATGAAGAAGACGTTGGGGTCCTTCTTGATGGTGTCGTAGAACCGCTCGTAGCGGTAGCCCGGCGCCCGCAGGTCGATGTAGAAGATGTAGATCTTCGCATCGGGGTACTGGGCGCGGATGTACGTGGTCTGCTTGAGGGAGGCCATGCAGCAGATGTAGGAACAGTACGGCAGGTAGTTCTCATCGCGCGAGCCGGCGCACTGCACGAAGGCGACGCTCGCCGGCGCCTTGCCGTCCGAGGGCCGCGTGATCTTGCCCCCGGTCGGGCCGTTCGGGGCCGCCAGGCGCTCCATCATCATGTTGGTGACGATGTTCTTGTGGCGCCCGAAGCCGAGGTTGTCCATCTTCTTGGCGTCGTAGGGCACCCAGCCGGTCGCCCAGACCACCGCCCCGACGTTGAGGGCGAGCGTCTTGGGCGCCATTTCGAGGTCGACCGCGTCGTAGGGGCAGGCCGCCTTGACGCGCTGCCCGTCCTCGGTCTTGACGATCGCGGGGTCGATCACGTAGCGCGCCGGGAAGGCCATGGTGAAGGGCAGGTAGGCCGCCTTCACCGTCTTCATGCCGAAGTCGTACTCGCTCGGGATCTCGGTCTGGCAGGCCTCGGCGCATTTGCCGCAGCAGGTGCAGTTCTCGTTGACGAAGCGCGGTCGCACCTTCACCTGGACGGAGTAGCTGCCCGGCTGGCCCTCGATCTTGTCCACCTCGGCCATGGTCAGGACCTTGATGCGCGGATTGTCTTTGATGCGGCGGAAGTTGATCTCCAGCCCGCAGGTCGGGGGGCAGAGCTTGGGGAAGTACTGGTTCAGCTGGGACACCCGGCCTCCCAGGTAGGGGTTCTTCTCGACCAGAAACACCTCGTAGCCGACTTCGGCCGCTTCGAGGGCCGTGGTGAGCCCGCTGATGCCGCCGCCGACCACCAGGATGCTCCCGCTCACAGGGGCTGCGTGCTGATCCGTCATGGTTACCTCCGTGCAGGGCCCGTCCATCGGGCCGCAGCGTGATGGGTTGATCGCCGCTCCGGCGATGTCCGCAACTGCAACTCCGTCTCCGTGCGAAAAGGCTCTCTCCCGCGGACGGAGCCCTTTCGCACCGAGACCGAAAAAAAACCTCCAGGTGCCGTGCGGCACCTGGAGGTGCTTCGGGTTAGCTTCCGGTTCGCTCGCTCACCGTGCGATCCATGTTACGGAATGAGCTTCTTGTACTCTTTCTTGAAGACATCCCACTTCGCGGCCTTCGGATCGTACTTGGAGTTGACGAAGCAGAACCAGTTGGCGTCGTCCTGGCCCGGGTGGTCCGCCTGGTAGTAGAAGCCCGGGTACCGGGTCTCTTTGCGGAACTGGATGTGGCGCAGGTGTGACTCGACCGTCCAGATGCGGTGGATGATTTCCCAGCAGCGCATCAGCTCGTGCAGATCGCCGGCCGCCACCTTCTCCCAGTCCTCGCGCATCCAGGCCAGCATCTCCATGACGATCTCGAGGTTCTTGCTCGAGGTCTGATAGTAAGTGGAGGTGCCGGCACCGTACTCGTGGGTGGCCTTCATCATGCGATACATCAGCCCGTTCGGCTTGATGTAGTTCGGGTTGATGTCGTCGGCCGTGGTGTAGGCGCCGAACTGCAGGTAGGTGCGCACCGGCTTGTACACCATGTCCACGATCTGGTCCTTGGTCATGGGCAGCTCGGGTTTGAAGTCGGCATGGTCCTTGGCGTACTTGACCATCTGCTTGGCGCAAATGCGCCCCTCGGCGTGCGAGCCCGAGGAGAACTTGTGGCCGGAGCAGCCGACGCCGTCGCCGGAGGTGAACAGCCCGTTGACCGTCGTCATGCGGTTGTACACCTTGCCGTTGTCGGCCTTGATCTTGTAGGAATCCGGGATCCAGTCGAAATCCGGGCCGGAGACCCAGAATCCGCAGCAGCCGGAGTGCGAGCCCAGCAGGTACGGCTCGGTCGGCATGACTTCGGAGTTCTTCTTCTCAGGCTCGGTGTTCGTGGCGCACCACAGGTTGGCCTGGCCGCAGGTCATGTCCAGGAAGTCTTCCCACGCCTCGGACTCGAGGTGCTTGAGCTCCTTCTTGTCCATGGTCTTGCCGAGATCGGCCAGCGCCGTGACCGTGTCCATCATGATCGGCCCGCGGCCTTCCTTCATCTCGAAGAGCATGAGGTGGTTGCGCAGGCAGGTCGGGGTGACGGCGGCGGTGCCGTACGGAGCGTATTTCTGCAGCTCTTTCTTGGCGGCGTCGCTGGCGGCGAAGTTTTCGCCCAGGCCGTTGAGGGTCTTGGCCTTGAACAGCAGGAACCAGGCGCCGACCGGGCCGTAGCCGTCCTTGAAGCGGGCCGGCGTGAAGCGGTTTTCCATCATGGAAAGCTCGGCGCCGACCTTGGCCCCCAGGTAGTAGGTGGAGCCGGAGTTCCACACCGGGTACCAGGCGCGGCCCTTGCCCTCGCCGACCGAACGCGGCTGGTAGATATTGACCGCGCCGCCGCAGGCGATCATGGCCGTCTTGCATTTGAAGATGTAGACCTTGTTCTCGCGCACCGAGAACCCGGCCGCGCCGGCGACCTGGTTGGGCTTGTTCTTGTCCAGGAACAGCTCGACGATGAAGACGCGCTCGAGGATGTTGGTGTCCCCGATGGCTTTCTTCGCGGCTTCGGCGACGATCCGCTTGTAGGACTCGCCGTTGATCATGATCTGCCACTTGCCGGTGCGGACCGGCTTGCCGCCGGACTTCAGGGTCCCCATCTTGAGGCCCTTCTTGCCGTCGAGGTTCTTGCCGGCTTCGTCCTTCTTCCAGATCGGCAGCCCCCACTCCTCGAACAGCCACACGGAGTCGTCGACGTGGCAGCCCAGGTCGAAGATCAGGTCTTCGCGGACGAGGCCCATCAGGTCGTTGCGGACCATGCGGACGTAGTCGTCCGGGGAGTTCTCGCCGATGTAGGTGTTGATGGCCGACAGGCCCTGGGCCACCGCGCCGGAGCGCTCGAGGGCGGCCTTGTCCACCAGCAGGACCGTCTGGTCGGGCTGGAGCCATTTCTTGATTTCGAACGCCGTGCCGCAGGCTGCCATGCCGCCGCCGACGATGAGGATGTCCACTTCCTTCTCAACCACTTCGGGGTCCTTAACGGCCTTGAGTTCACCCTTGGGTTTGTTCGGCAATGCCATATCGATTCCTCCTTAGATTGTGATCGTAAGGTGATGGGATGTCGGTGTAACGCCCGAGCCTACTTCGCGAGTTCCTTGGGTCTGGGCAGCTGACGCCCGTCGGCCTCTTCCGTGGACAGCAGCTCGCTGTTCAGGTCTTTGCCTTTCAAATTCTCGTAGGCATTGGCCGCGCCCTCGGGGGTGGTCCGGATGGGGAACTTGAACCGCTTGATGACCCCGTTGCGGAACTTGCAGGTCCACATGACATCCTCGGTGCCCAGCATCGGCATGACGCTGCTCCCCAACGGCACGAAATCCGCGTAGCCGCGCACTTCGACGGCCTGGGTGGGGCAGATCTTCACGCACGAGAAGCACTCCCAGCACTGATCGGGCTCCTGGTTGTAGGCCTTCATGGCCGTCGGGTCCAGGACCATCAGGTCGTTGGGGCAGATGTACATGCACGCCGTCTTCTCGCCGCCTTTGCAGCCGTCGCACTTTTCTTGAATGACAAAACTTGGCATTGAGGTACCTCCTAGGTGGTTTCAGGTTGATGAGTGGTGTCGGGTCGATTGATCGCGTAGGCAGCTCTGAGTGTGTCGCACCTCCCTTCCTTCGTTGAATTAAAAGCAGTCATGATGCAGTGGTGACAAAGGACATGCGCAGCCGTTGAATAACGGCCCGAGTGCGCCCCGTATGCTCAAGACACCAAAATGTTTCATGAATTCAGAAGGATATATCACCAGCAGGCGATGGACCATAGCATCCCGCATATGCCTTGTCAAGGTTTTTGAGCGCACAACCCGCACAAATAGCAACAGATTTCCGCGGATTGGGAGGTGCCCATATTTAGTCAAAAGCAGGGCCGGAGACACTAAATATTGAGGCCTCTCCAACGGCCCGTCCGGAGGACGAGAGGACCCGGAGCACGGTGACCCACTTTGGAAGTGACAAACCCCGCAATTTTGGTTAGCGTTCACCGCACCCCGTGAAATCTGACGCGTCAGGTGAGCCGGTGAACGAACTCGATCCCCGCATGACCCCGATTGCCGCCGACGGGCGCTTCGCATTCGACTGCCGCCCCGGGGTGGCGTGCTTCAACGCGTGCTGCCGCGACCTCAGCCAGGTCCTGACCCCCTACGACGTGCTGCGCCTGACGCGCGGCCTGGGGCTGCGGTCCGGGGAGTTCCTGCGGCGCTACACGATCTGCCGCACCGGCCCCGGGTCGGGGCTGCCGGTCGTCTCGCTCGTCCCCGGGGACGCGGGGCAGCTCACCTGCCCCTTCCTGTCCGCTGAGGGCTGCCGCGTCTACCCGGACCGGCCGTCGTCCTGCCGCACCTACCCGCTGGTGCGCCTGGTGCGTCGCACGCGCGCGACCGGACTCCTCTCGGAAGAGTTCATGCTCCTGCGCGAGCCGCACTGCCGCGGGTTCGAATCCGGCCGGTTGCGGACCCCGGCCGAATGGGTGGCGGACCAGGGGCTCGCCCCCTACCACGCCGAGAACGACCGACTGCTCGACATCCTCAGCCTCAAGAACCGCCTCCACCCGGGTCCGCTCCCGCCGCAGACGGCCGCCGACACGGCCGTCTGCCTGTACGATCTCGACCGGTTGCGCGACGGTTTGGACACGGACGACCTTCGCCGGGATGGCCCCGGAGGCGGTCGCGGCGGCGCGCACGGACGACATCGCTCTGCTGCACCTCGGCCTGGAACGGGTCAAGCGGCGCTTCGCGCGGCAGGGCCCGGGCGGGGCGCCCGCTTAAGGAGAAACGGCATGGACCTGAACGGCAAGGCGGCCCTGGTGCTGGGCGGGATCAAGGGGATCGGCAAGGCCGTCGCCCTGGCCCTGGCCGAGTCCGGCGCCTCGGTCGCGGCGACCTATTTCGACTGGGAGGAGGAACTGAACGGCGCTCCGAGCGCGACCTGTCGCCGCGCGGCCCGCGATCACCTCATTCTCGAGACGGACCTGCGGCAGGTGGACGACATCCCGCCCATGGTCGAAGCCGTCGGCCGCACGCTTCGGCCGCCTCGACATCCTGGTCAACAACATCGAACGCGGCGGCTGGCCCGTCGTCCACGGCGCCTACGTCCGCGAGCAGTGGGACCTCGAGCATGGAAACCACCCTGCGCGCCAAGCGCTGGGTGTTCGCCGCCGCCCTGCCCCACCTCAAGGCCGCCGGGGACGCGGCCGTGGTCAACCTGTCCTCGATCGCCGGCCTGGTCGGCCGGGCGGGGCCTGCAGCGCCGGTGTTCAACGACGGCTACGCCGCCGCGTGCCGGGCGGTGTCCTCGTTCACGGAAACCTGGGCGCGCGAGGGCGCGCCCGAGGTGCGCGTGAACGAGATCATGCTCGGTTTCGTCGACACCCGCCATGGGCCCGGCACCCGCGGCTGGGGACTGCTGAGCGACGCCGAACGGCAGGCCATCCGCGACCACACGCTGCTCGGCCGCACCGGCACCCTCGACGACGTGGTCAAGGCCGTGATGTTCGTCTTGCGCGACGCCCCGTTCATGACCGGCAGCGTGCTGCGGCTGGACGGCGGGTACGTGCTGGGAGGGGAAAGGGTGCTGCCGATGCCGCCGGAGAAAGGGGTGGAGTAAACAGGGTTCGAGGGGCCGAGAGGTCAAGGGGTCAAGGGGAAGAGCTGAAAGCAGATCGTCGGTCCACTTAATAGGCGGGGCCCGTGCCGAGCGCTCCGGGATCGGATTTCGGATTTTGCTGGACGCGGCGCAGCCGTAGCGGTCGGCCGCCCTCGGACCCCTTGTCGATCATCGGCCCTGGGCTTGATCCGGCTGCTCGGGATGCCCCAGACGAAGAGCTCGATCCAGTCGAACCCGAGCCGCATGAGCCGGACGTCATCGCGGCGGACCTTGCCCACGAGCTCCGGCTTGATCTTGAAACGCTTGAGAAAGCTGCTCTCGAAGACGAACTCGCGGAAGCGGTCGACGTTGTAGGCCGCCATGAAGGCCATGCGGGCGCGCTTGCCCTCCGGGCCTTCCGGCCCCCAGGGGTCGAGGTCGAAGCGACGCCGCACCTGCGCCCAGCGCACCGTCATCCGATGGTACTCCTCGGCCTCCTGGTCCCGCACCCACTCCGGCACCGTCCAGACGCTCTCCTCCCGGCCCCCCAGGCAGAACTCCGGCGGCCGGAAAAAGAAAAGCGCCTCGTCCCGCCCGCTGGCTGCATCGTGGGCGAGACCCTGCTCGAGCGGGAAAGTCCGGCAGGTGTCCGGCCGGTCCGGGTACACGGTGCAGCCGGTCGCGGCGAGAAACGGGCAGGTGCGGTCGTCGCTCTCGTCCATGCGCAGCAGGACATCCGGGAAGTGGTTTCCGGGACGCAGCACCACGTCCACGTGCCGCTCGAGGAACTCGTCCGCGGTGATCCCGAGCCGCTGCTTGAGGCGCACCACGTCGTAGGGATAGAGGAAGAGGTTGAGGTTGCGACAGCAGCGGTTGAAGCAGCCGATCCCGGGATGGCAGCGGAACCGGAAGGTCTCGCCCTCCCCGACCCGGTGCCCCGGCACCTGGTCGATGTCCTGCGGGTCCACGCGTTTCACGGGATCACCTCGGCCAGCAGCATCTCGGCGATGGTCATCTTGATCCGCCGGCGCAGCCCCTCGGCCTCCCGGAACTCGGACTCCAGCGCGGCCAGCCGCGCGTAAAACGGGGTGCGGTCGAACCGCTCTCCCGGCCGGGCGGTCCCCCGGCTGCGCTCGAACTCGCGGCAGCCGGCCCCGATGATGACCGGTCGGCCCGGCGGGTGCAACTCGTGCTCGACCCCGTGCAACCGGCAGATCATGGGCCGATGGGCGTAGAGCCGGCAACGGCCCTCCGTGTTCAGGGGGCACATGGGCCGGGGGGAGGCCGCCTCCGCGGCGGGCGCGGCCTGGGCTGCGACGACCGAGCGTGCAACCGCCAGGACTTCTTCCCGCTCCCCGGGCGGCAGCGACCCGACCCCCTCGTGCAGGAAGACCACCTCGAGCGCCGTGTGGTGATGGAAGCGGCTGCGGCAGCAGCTCTCCTCGCACCCCCGGCAGTCGAACCCGGCGGCCGCCGCCGCCCGCGTGTAGGCCGCATCCATCTCGGCGAACAGCGCACGCAACCGATCCAGAAATGCCCTTGCGATCGGGTGCCATCAATTGACCTTCTGGGTGAAGGGCGACGGGAAAAAGAGGTTGGCGTAGAGGTTCATGGCGTAGCGGTCGGTCATGGACGCGATGAAATCGCACACCCGGCGCTCGGGCGGCTCCCCGTTCGGCGTGACCCCGGCCACCTGCAGGTCCGCGAGGCCCTGGCGCAGCTGGTCCGGGTGGTCCAGGAAAAACGCATAGAGCTCGGAGAGGATCTTCTTCGATTTTTCGAAGTCCTCCTGGACCCGCTCCGAGCGGTACACGTTTTCGTACATGAAGTGGCGCAGCTCGAGCATGGCCGCGCGCACCGGCCCGCTCGGGGTCAGTCGCAGCGCACCGCCGTCTTCGTGCGAGGACGAGATGAGGTCCCGGATCATCGTCGCAGCGCGCTCCGAGTGGGTTGCGCCCAGCAGCCGGGTGCAGGAGGGCGGCACCTGATCGGGGCGGACAACCCCGCTGCGCACGGCGTCGTCGAGGTCGTGGTTCAGGTAGGCCATGAAGTCGGCGATGCGGACGACACGCCCTTCGTAAGTGCAGGCCAGCTCCTCGGGGTCCTCGGGCAGGATCTTGCCGTACCCCTTGGAATGCTTCAGGATGCCGTCCAGGACCTCGTGGGTCAGGTTGAGCCCGAGCCCGCCGTTCTCGAGCGACTCGACCACCCGGATGCTCTGCTCGCTGTGCGCGAAATCCGCGGAGTAGATCTCCCTCAGCACCGTCTCCCCGCTGTGGCCGAAGGGCGTGTGGCCGAGGTCGTGGCCGAGTGCAATGGCTTCGGTCAGGTCCTCGTTGAGATACAGCGCCCGCGCGATGCAGCGCGCGATCTGCGCCACCTCCAGGGTGTGCGTCAGGCGCGTGCGGTAGTCGTCGATCATGGGCGCGAGGAAGACCTGGGTCTTGTGCTTGAGGCGGCGGAAGGCGTTCGAGTAGACGATGCGGTCCCGATCCAGCTGGAAGGCGGTGCGGACCTCGCAGGGGGTCTCAGCGACCTTCCGTCCGCGGGAACGGGAGCTGGGGCAGGCGAGCGGCGACATGAACGACCGTTCGCGCTTTTCGAACTCCTCTCGTATGGACAGTCCCATGGTGCGTCGATGCTCCAGGCTCACTCGGTGCGAACAGGCGAATCCTCCGGCGGGTGAGGAAATAGTAGACGTCCGCCTGAAATTTGTAAAGCGCAATTGCTCCGGCGAGTCGTAGGGCGAGAACGCGCTGAGGCCTCGCTGCCGGCGGAGAGAATCGCCTCCGGGCCGATTTGACGTACGAGCCCGCCGGAGTAATAATGGGAGCAACGCGCGAGGGCCGTGCGGGCGGTATCGACCGATCACCGCTCCTGCGGAGGCGGAGGGGGCGCCATGGCCGGGCATCATTTATTATTAGGCAAGCTCACGGACCTTCTCACCGGCGAAATCCTGGACGACACGCTGGACGAGCGCTACCGCCAGGCCATCGCGCGCCACCTGGTCGAACGCAAGGGACATCCGGCGGCCGACATCGAACCGCGCCGCGAGCTGCTGCTCCGCGCCGGCCCCCGCCAAGCCGTCATTCGCGTGGACTTCATCGTGCGCGCAGCCGGGCGGGCGGCGATGGTCGTGCGCTTCGGCCCGGGCTCCATCGTCTCCCGCGAACGGCCGGCGTTAGCCGTGGCCCGGCTGATCGCCCCCCACCAGGTGCCGGTCGTGGTGGTCACCAACGGGGAGGATGCCGAGGTGCTGGACGGCGTGTCCGGGGCGGTGGTCGGCCGAGGCCTCGACGCCATCCCCGACCGCCGGCAACTGGTCGCACGGGTCCGGGGGTTCGATTTCCCGGACATCCCGGCGACACGCGCCGAGATGGAGTCGCGCGTGGCCTACTGCTACGACGTCGACGGCGCCTGCCCCTGCGACGACACGATTTGCCGCCTGGAGAACGATTAGCGCTGCGGCAATCCGCTGCGCGAACTTCATGCATACGATGCCGCAGCAACCAGCGCGAAGCACCGAAAGGCCGAACAGCGAGATGGATGACCATACCTTCATGGGCGAGGCCCTCGCGCTCGCCGAAAGCGCCCTGGACGCGGGAGAGTTCCCCGTGGGCTGCGTCATGGTCTGCAGCGGTCGCGTCGTGGCGCGCGGAGGACGGCAGGGCTCGGCGGGGGACGGCCTGAACGAGCTGGACCACGCCGAAATGGTCGCGCTGCGGGGGCTTTACGCCTCCGGGCCGCTGGACCCGGCCGGAGTCTCCGTTTTCTGCACGATGGAGCCCTGCCTGATGTGCTTCAGCGCGCTGGTGCTGCATCGCATCGGGCGTATCGTATACGCGTTCGAGGATCCCATGGGCGGCGGAGCGGACGGGGACCGCACCCGGCTGCGGCCGCTCTACCGCGACGCCCCGATCGTCGTGCACGCCGGCGTGCGCCGCGCGGACAGCCTGCGACTGTTCAAGGCCTTTTTCAGCGACCCCCGCAACCGCTACTGGCAGGGCAGCCAGCTCGCGCGGTACACGCTGAAGCAGTGAGCCGTGCGCCCGGTTTAATTTTTCTCTTGCATTTCGTAGTCTTGTCGTCTATTTAGGGTGGTCAAATCGTCCGGCCCCCTGGGTCTGTCGCGATTTTTTGTTTATTTCCAAATGGTTAACCATGCCCGCCGCTTCGACCGGGCGCATCAACCATCAACAGGGGAGGTGTTGGCATAGCACTCATGACCAGACCGATGCGGCCAGTCCGCCCAGCGGACAGGACCAACATCAACCAGGAAATCCGAGCCCGGCAGGTTCGTGTCATCGATCCCGAAGGCACGCAGCTGGGCGTGATCCCGATCGAGCAGGCCTTGGCCAGCGCAGCGGAATTCGGACTGGACTTGGTGGAAGTTTCACCCAATGCAGACCCGCCGGTCTGCAAGATCATGGACTACGGCCGGTACCGCTACGAGCAGACGAAGAAAAAGCACGAGGCCAAAAAGAAGCAGGCCACCTTCAAGCTCAAGGAAATCAAGGTCCGCCCCAAGACCGGCGAGCACGATCTGCAGACCAAGGTTGGGCACATCAAGGACTTTCTCGGCAAGAAGGACAAGGTCAAGGTGACGGTCATGTTCCGCGGCCGCGAGATCGCCCTCTCCCAGATGGGGATGGAGGTGCTCAAGAAGGTCGCGGAACGCACACAGGACATCGCCGTGGTCGAGCAGATGCCGAAATTCGAGGCCCGCACGCTGTTCATGATCCTGGCCCCGAAATGACGCTGCGCCGGGACGCCGACCGCTGCAACGAGGGGACTTGAGATGTAAACGGTTCGCCTCCCCACCGATGACCATGGATATGGATGGCGTGGGCTGGTGCGGAATTGCTCACGCCATCTGTTTTGCTGTTGCACCATCAAACGTGACGAGCAGTGGCAAAGGAGACAAGACATGCCCAAGATCAAAACCAACCGCTCGGCTGCCAAACGGTTCAAGAAGACCGGGACCGGCAAGATCGTGTACCACAAGTCCTTCGGCAGCCACATCCTGAGCACCAAGTCGCGCAAGCGCAAACGCTCCCTGCGGAAGAGCCCGATCGTCGACAAGAGCAACATGAAGATGATCAAGCTCATGCTCCCCAACGGGTGACCCAACATTTCAGATCGAGGTAAACGACCATGCGTGTAAAACGTGGATTCAAAGCCAGACACCGCCGCCAGAAGGTCCTCAAGCTCGCGAAGGGATTCCGGGGCGGACGCAGCAAGCTCTACCGCACCGCGGCCGGCACGCTGGACCGCGCCCTGCGCTACGCCTACCGGGACCGCAAGACCCGCAAGCGGAATTTCCGCGCCCTGTGGATCACGCGCATCAACGCGGCCGTGCGCATGAACGATCTCTCCTACAGCAAGTTCATGCACGGGCTGAAGCTGGCCAACGTCGAGCTGGACCGCAAGGTTCTGGCCGAGCTGGCGATTTCCGACCCTGCGGGGTTCGCGCAGATCACCCGCCTGGCCGGGAAAACCGCATAAGGCCGGAGAGTCCGCCGCACCGGCAGTCGGGCGGCCAGCGGGCTCCCGGTTCGGGGAATTCGTGGAACCGAATCTGGACCAGATCCATTCGCAGGCGCGGCGGGAGCTGGGGGCGGCCGGCGCCGACTCCCAGGCCATCAAGGCGCTGCAGGTCAAGTATCTGGGCCGCAAGGGGGTCCTGACCCAGTACCTGCGGTCGATCGCCGGCCTGCCGGCCGACCAGCGGCCTGAGGCCGGGCGGCTGGCCAACGAGCTCAAACTGCTCCTGGGCGCGGACTTCGACGCGGCCCTCGCGGCCTGCGGCGCCGCCGCGTCCGGACCGGCCGAGGGGATTGACGTCACGCTGCCGGGGCGACGGGAGCCCCGAGGCACCGTGCACCCGATCACGCGCGTCAGCCGCGAGATCTGCGACATCCTTGGCCACATGGGGTTCGAGGTCGTCGAGGGCCCGGAAGTCGAGAAGGACTATTACAACTTCGAGGCCCTGAACATCCCCAAGAACCACCCGGCGCGCGACATGCAGGACACCTTTTTTGTGTCCGCCGACATCGTCCTGCGCACCCACACCTCCCCCCTCCAGGTGCGAACCATGGAGCGACGGCAGCCGCCGGTGCGCATCATCGCCCCCGGCAAGGTCTTCCGCTGCGACTCGGACCAGACGCACACCCCCATGTTCCACCAGGTGGAAGGGCTGCTGGTGGACGAGAACGTCTCCTTCGGGGACCTGAAGGGCACGCTCACCGCCTTCGTCCACCGGATGTTCGACGAGCAGACCCGCCTGCGGTTCCGGCCCAGCTTCTTTCCCTTCACCGAGCCCAGCGCCGAGGTGGACATCCTCTGCGTCATCTGCCGCGGCAAGGGCTGCCGGGTATGCAAGCACACCGGCTGGCTCGAGATCCTCGGCTCCGGCATGGTCCACCCCGCGGTCTTCGAGAACGTGGGGTACGACACCCGGCGGTACACGGGGTTCGCCTTCGGGATGGGCGTGGAGCGGGTGGCGATGCTGAAGTACGGGATCGACGACCTGCGCAAGTTTTTCGAGAACGACCTGCGGTTCCTGGGTCAGTTTTGATGGTCGTGTTTGGTTGATGGGTGTTTGGTGTTTGGAAACCATTGAACCCCGCGGACCGGACCCGGCACCCAACACGAAACGCCAAAGACCAAACACGAAACACAAAACACCAAACACGAAACACTCTATTCCTCCCTATGAAAGTTAGCCTGAGCTGGCTCTCGCAGTACACGCCCATCCGCATGCCCGCGGCCGACCTGGCCGAGGCGCTGACCCGGGTGGGCTTGGCCGTGGACGCGGTCGTGGACCGGTTCGCCTTCCTCGAGACGGTCCGGGTCGGGCGCATCCTCTCCGTGGACCCGCACCCCGCCGCCGATCGACTCAAGGTCTGCCAGGTCGACACGGGCCGGGGCATCGTACCCGTCGTCTGCGGCGCTCCCAACGCACGCGCGGACGCCCTCGCGGCCGTGGCGCTCCCGGGAACGGTCATGCCGGACGGTTCCGTCCTCGAGTCCGGAGTCCTGCGGGGCCAGCGCTCCGAGGGCATGCTCTGCAGCGCCGCGGAACTGGCGCTCGGCACCGCCGCCGGCGAGATCATGATCCTGGACGGGACCCCGCCCGTGGGCGAGCCGCTCAACCGCGCTCTCGGTCTGACCGACCCCGTACTGGAAATCGACCTGACCCCCAACCGCGCCGACTGCCTGAGCATCGTCGGGGTGGCGCGCGAGGTCGCCGCTATTCAGCGCACCCGGCTCACGCGCCCGACCCTGCGTCTGGACGAAAGCGACCCGCCGGCCGGGCGGCTGGCGGCCGTGACGATCGAAGCGCCCGACCACTGCCCCCGCTATGCCGCGCGGGTGGTCGAGGGCGTCGCAGTGGGCCCCTCCCCCTTCTGGCTGCAGGACCGCCTGCGATCGGTCGGCCTGCGGCCGATCAACACCCTCGTGGACGTCACCAACTTCGTCATGCTGGAAACCGGCCAGCCCCTGCACGCGTTCGACCTCGACCGGCTGGCGGGCCAGCGCATCGTGGTGCGCACGGCCGCCGCCGGGGAGCGTTTCGTGACCCTCGACGATAAGGAGCGCGTGCTCGACGCGGACATGCTCATGATCTGCGACGCGGAGAAGCCGGTGGCGATCGCCGGGGTCATGGGCGGGCAGAATTCGGAAATCCGGGACGCCACCACGCGCGTGCTGATCGAAAGCGCCTGGTTCAACCCGGTGAGCGTGCGCCGGACCTCCAAGCGGCTCGGGCTGGGGACCGACGCCTCACGGCGTTTCGAGCGCGGGGTCGACCCGACCGGCGCCGTCGCGGCCGCCGACCGCGCGGCCATGCTGATGACAGAGATCGCCGGCGGGCGGGTGGCCCGCGGGACGGTGGACGCGCACCCGCGTCCCTGGGTTGCGCAACCGATCCGGCTGAGCGTGCGCGCGACCCACCGCCTCCTGGGGACGCGCGTTCCCAAGGCCAGGATCGGCCGGCTGCTCGCGGGCATCGAGTTCGCGGTGGAGCCCACACCGGACCGCGACGTCCTCATGGTGACCGCCCCCTCCTACCGCGTCGACGTGAGCCGGCCGGAAGACCTCATGGAGGAGGTGGCCCGCCTGGCCGGCTTCGACGCGATCCCGGTCACCTTCCCGACGCTGCCGGCCGGCGCGCGGCACGACGCGCCCAGGCTGGCGCTGCGCCGGCGCGTCCGCGACCTGCTCAACGGCTGCGGGTTCTCCGAAGTGATCACTTACAGCTTCGTGCACGGGCAGTCCTGCGATCGGCTGCGCCTGGCGCCCGACGACCCCCGCCGCCGGTCCGTCACGGTGCTGAACCCGCTCGCCGAGGACCAGGCCGTCATGCGGCCCTCGCTCCTGCCCGGGCTTCTGGAGACCCTGCGGTTCAACCTGGCCCAGCAGACCCGACGGGTGAAGATCTTCGAAATCGGCAAGGTCTACCACGGCCGCGGGGCCGGCGAGCTGCCCGACGAACCCGAGATCGCCGCGGGGCTCTGGTCCGGCGCGCGCCAGCCGCTCTCGTGGCACGGCAAGGAGACCGCCTGCGATTTCTACGACGTGAAAGGGGCGGTCGAAACGCTGCTCTCCGGCCTCAAGCTCGAGGGCGTCCGGTTCGAGCGCCTTCCGGAGGCGGAGTGCCTGGCGCTGCGCCCCGGCCACGCGGCCCGGATCGCCCACGGGGAGCGCGAGATCGGCCGGGTCGGCGAGATCCACCCGACGGTCGGCAAGGCCTACGACCTCAAGCAGGCCGCGTTCGTGTTCGAGCTGGACGTCGCGGCGGTCGAGGCCCTGGTGTCCGCGATCCGGTTCCGCATGCGCACCCCCCGGTTCCCGGCCGTGACCCGGGACGTCACCATCGTCGTCGACCGCGGCATAGAGGCCCAGTCCGTTCTGGATGCCATCGAAGGCATGCGGGTGGGTCTCCTCGAAAGCGTGCAGGTGGTCGCCGTTTTCGACGGGGACCGGATCCCGGCCGGCAAACGCAGCCTGTCCTTTCGGCTGACCTACCGCTCCCCGGACCAGACGCTGGAGGATGGCGAGGTCAACACCCTGCAGCAGACGGTCACCGACCGCCTGCTGGGCGAGTTCCACGCGTCGCTGTCCGGTTGAACCGCGGGGCGACGCGAGAGGATGGGGCAAGGGCTTATGAAAGAGCGTTCCTCCTCGACGGCAGACGTCATCCCGGACAAGCTCTATTTCAAGATCGGTGAGGTGAGCCGCATCGCCGCGGTGCCCCCGCACGTGCTTCGGTTCTGGGAGTCCGAATTCCCCCGCATCGCGCCCAAGCGCACCGATTCCGGCCAGCGGCTCTACACCCGCCGGGAGGTCGAACTGATCCTCGAAATCAAGGAACTGCTGCACCGGCGGCGCTTCACGATCGAGGGTGCGCGGCGCCACTTGCGCGCCCGGGGCGGGGAGACCCCCGACGAAGGCCCCGAGCGGGTTCTCGACGACATCCGGGCGGAGTTGCAGCAGATCCGGCGCCTGCTTGAGTAATCGACCGGGTATCAAATCACCGAGATTGCTCGCGAAAGATATTGACAAGTTTTGCGGCATGTCGTAGATATTGGCCGCGGATGAGCGGGCATAGCTCAGCTGGTAGAGTACAAGCTTCCCAAGCTTGGTGTCGCGAGTTCGAATCTCGTTGCCCGCTCCATCCCACCGTTTTGCTCGGCAGGTTTGGGTAGGTCGCGCGATGTGACGGAATGGACGCAACCATGATTCTTGTATGAGCGGACAACCTTAGCTCCACCGCAGGTGTCCTACCTGGACGTGAGGAAACGGGCGTTACGCCCGTTTTTTATTTCTCGAAGGAGAAAGGGGTCCCAACGTGCCCGGAACGCCGTCGCCGCCGAAAGACCGCGGGCAGCAGCCCCCCACGCCGCCGGCCGTCCCGGCCGTCGCAGCGCACGTGATGGGCGTGGCCCGGCCTCTGGCCGAGTCGCTGTGCGACGACATGGGCCTGGAGCTCGTGCACCTGGAGTACCTGCGGGACCGCGGGGGGCGCATCATGCGCCTGTACATCGACAAGCCCGGCGGGGTGACCCTGGAGGACTGCGCCGCGGTGAGCCGCGAGCTCAGTGACGTCATGGACGCCCAGCTGCCGGAGCTCGGCCCGTACCACCTCGAAGTGTCCTCGCCGGGGCCGAACCGGCCGCTGTCGCGGCCGTCGGATTTCGAGCGGTTCCGCGGCCGGCAGGCGAAGATCCGCACCCGCGCGCCGATCGCCGGGCAGAAGAACTTCAGCGGCACACTCGAGGGGCTGTCCGACGGAGCGGTCCGGCTGAACCAGGGCCGGACGACGATCGCCATCGCCATCGAGTCGATTTCGAAAGCGCATTTAGCGGACACCTAACCTCCCCCTCCGCAGCCGGGAGGCGGTTCCGCTTATTCTGCAACCAGATGGAGACGCCCAATGCTGATTTCTGAAATCAAACGGGTCATCGAACAGGTCAGCCGTGACAAAGGCATCGAGCGGCACGTGCTCGTCAAGGCCCTCGAAGAGGCGCTGAAGTCGGCCGCGCGCAAGAAATACGGCCCCAAGATCGACATCGAGGTCCAGTACAGCGAGGAGTCCGGCGAGCTGGAGGTCTTTCAGTTCAAAGAGGTGGCCGAGACGATCGAGGACGACATGCTGCAGATCAGCGTCGAGGAGGGCCGCAAGCTCGACCCCGACTGCGAGATCGGCGACAGCCTGGGAACGAAGATGGACACGGCCACCTTCGGGCGCATCGCCGCCCAGTCGGCCAAGCAGGTGATCATTCAGAAGCTCAAGGACGCGGAGAAGGACGCCGTCTACACCAGCTTCATCGACCGCAAAGGCGAAATCATCAACGGGATCGTGCAGCGCATCGACCGCGGGGACATCATCGTCAACCTCGGTCAGACCGAGGGGGCGCTGCCGGTGCGCGAGCAGGTCCCGAAGGAGGGCTACCGGCGCGGGGACCGCATCCGGGCGCTGATCCTCGAGGTCCTGCACGAGTCCCGCGGCCCGCAGGTGGTGCTCTCGCGCACGCACCCGGCTTTCCTGGTCACGCTCTTCCGCACGGAAGTCCCCGAGATCAGCGAGGGGATCGTCACGATCATGGGCGCCTCCCGCGAACCCGGCGTGCGTGCCAAGATCGCGGTCGCCTCCAACAACTCCGACATCGACCCGGTCGGCGCCTGCGTCGGCATGAAGGGCAGCCGGGTGCAGAACGTCGTGCAGGAGCTCCGCGGGGAGAAGATCGACATCATCCCCTGGCATGTCGACACGGCGAAGTTCGTGTGCAACGCGCTCGCGCCGGCCGAGATCTCGCGCGTGATCATCGACGAGGACAACCGCTCGATGGAGGTCATCGTCCCGGACGAGTTCCTGTCGATTGCCATCGGCAAGAAAGGCCAGAACGTGCGCCTCGCCTCGAAGCTGACGGGCTGGCACCTCGACGTAAAGAGCGAGAGCATTTACAACCAGGCGATGCAGAGCGGCTACAATTCGCTCATGGCGCTGCCGGGGGTGGGCATCAGCCTCGCGGATGCGCTTTACGAGAAAGGCTTCTACTCGGCCGAGGAGATCAGCAAATCCTCGGTCGCGGACCTGCTTCAGATCCGAGGGATCGACGAGCAACTCGCCGCCAGCCTGATCGAGGCCGGCCGGATCCAAGCCGAGAAGGAAGCGGCCGAAATGGCCGAGGCGGAGGCCGCGGAGGCCGCGGAGGCCGCAGCGGAGGCGGAGGCCCCCGTATCCGAAGCCGACCCCGCTCCGGAGGATGCGGCGGGTGCGGAGGCGCCGGTCGGAGAGCCTTCGGAACCGGCCGGCCAACCGGAAAACGAGGCCTAAGGGCGGCGCGGCCGCTATCAGGATACTGCACGGAAGGGTGAGGGGGAGTTCATGTCGAAAATCCGGGTGTATGAACTTGCCAGAGAGCTCAGTCTGACCAACAAGGCGCTCATGGACAAGCTGAAGAAGATGGAGATCCACGTCGGCAGCCACATGAGCTCGCTCGAGGACGACGTCGTGCAGCGCATCAAGGCGGTCATCTTCGGGAAGAAGGAGCCGTCCGTTCAGGACACCCGGGTGAAGCCGACGGTCATCCGCCGGCGTCGCAAGCCGACCGAACCCGAGCCCGCCGAGGCCCCCGAGCCGGAGGAGGCGGCCGCCGAACCCGAGCCGCCCCCCGAGCCGTCCCCTGCACTCGTGGACGTCGAAGCCCCCGAGCCGCTGCCCGAAGCCGCGACCCCCGTGGACGCCCATGCCGGCGAACCGGCCCCCGCACCTGCGCCCGAGCCCGAACCCGAGCCCGTGAGCGAGGAGGCCGCGTCGGTCGCGGTGGAACCGGTCGCCGCCCCGCCCGCCCCCGCCCCGGGTGCCGACGACGCCGCACCGGCCATCGAAGATCCGGCGGCCGCCGCGCCGGCACCGGCCGGTGACCGCCAGAAGAAAGTGGTGCGCAAGCTCAAACGCGACGAGCCCGCCCGAATCATCAAGATGCCGCCGGCACCGGCCGAGCGGCTGCGCCAGCCGGCTGTGATCGAACCGCGCAGCCTGCGGGTGGTGCGGCCGGGCGAGGCCGCGGACGCCCCGCCGGCCGGTGACTTCGACGGAGACAAGCGCAAAAAGCGCAAGGGCAAACCCGAGGACGCCGAGGCGGAAAAGAAGTTTATCAAAAAGAAGATCTCCTTCTCCAAGAAGGCGGTCGTCGAGGCGGAGGAACTCTACGACGACCAGCGCCTGCGCAAGCCCCGCAAGGGCGCCAAGGGCAAGCGCGAAGTCGGCCAGAAGGCCGCCGCCCCGGTCGCGAAGGCCATCAAGCGCCGGATCAAGGTCGACGACGCCATCGTGGTCTCGGAGCTGGCCAAGCGTCTGGGGGTCAAGGCCGGCGAAATCATCAAGGTCCTCATGGGGATGGGCACGATTGCCAGCGTCAACCAGTCCGTCGACTACGAGACCGCGGCCGTCATCGCCGCCGAGTTCAACTATGAGGTCGAACGCGCGGCGTTCGAGGAGGACACCATCTTGAAAGCGGTCGAGGACGAACCCGAAAAGCGGCTCACCCGAGCGCCGGTGGTGACGATCATGGGGCATGTCGACCACGGCAAGACCTCGCTGCTGGACGCCATCCGCAAGACCCGTATCACCGAGACCGAGGCCGGCGGGATCACGCAACACATCGGGGCCTACTACGTCCGGACCGAGCGCGGCGCGATCGCGTTTCTGGACACCCCGGGCCACGAGGCCTTCACGGCCATGCGGGCCCGCGGGGCCAAGGTCACCGACCTGGTGGTCCTGGTCGTGGCGGCCGATGACGGGGTCATGCCGCAGACGGTCGAGGCCATCAACCACGCCCGGGCGGCCAACGTGCCGATCATCGTCGCCGTCAACAAAATCGACAAGCCGGGGGCCGACCCGGACCGCGTCAAGCGCGCCCTCATCGACCGCGGGCTGACACCGGAAGAGTGGGGCGGCACCACGATCTTCGTGAACGTCTCTGCCAAGCAGAACACCGGCATCGACCAGCTGCTCGAGATGATCCTGCTGCAGGCCGAGGTCATGGAGCTCAAGGCCAACCCCGACAAGCTGGCGCGCGGCCACGTGGTCGAGGCCAAGATCGATTCCGGCCGCGGCCCCGTGGCGACGGTGCTCGTCAGCGAGGGCACGCTGCACGCCGGCGACCCGGTCGTCTGCGGGGTTCACTCCGGCAAGATCCGGGCGATGCTCGACGACACCGGCCAGCCCTTGGATGCGGCCGGGCCGTCGATCCCGGTGGAGATCCTCGGCCTGGCGGGCGTGCCCATGGCGGGCGACGAGTTCGTGGCCGTGGCCGACGAGCGCGCCGCCAAGCAGATCAGCCTGCACCGCATGCAGAAGCAGCGGGCGCGCGATCTGACCCAGGCGAGCCGGCCTAACCTCGAGAACCTGTTCGAGCGCATGAAGCAGGGCGAGGTCAAGGAACTCAACTTGATTATCAAGGCGGACGTGCACGGCTCGATCGAGGCGCTGTCGGACGCCCTGACCAAACTGTCGAACGCCGAGGTCAAGGTCAACGTCGTCCACGCGGCCTCCGGCACGATCAGCGAGTCGGACGTCTCGCTCGCCACGGTGTCGGGCGCCATCATCATCGGCTTCAACGTGCGCCCGACGCCCAAGGTGCAGGCCCAGGCGGTCGAGGAGCGCGTGGACATGCGTTTCTACAACGTCATCTACGACGTCATCAACGACGTCAAGAGCGCCATGACCGGTCTGATGGCCTCGCGCTTCGAGGAGCGCTTCCTCGGGTCCGCCGAGGTCCGCGAAGTGTTCCAGATCCCCAAGATCGGCGCCATCGCCGGCAGCTACGTGACCGACGGGCGGCTCGAACGCGGGCGCAGCCTGCGCCTGGTCCGCGACGGTGTCGTGGTCTGTGAGGGCAAGAACTCCTCGCTGCGGCGCTTCAAGGACGACGTCCGGGAGGTCCAGAGCGGCTACGAGTGCGGCATCGGGATCGAGAACTTCAACGACATCAAGGTCGGCGACCGGATCGAGTTTTACTACATGGAGGAAATCAAGCCCGAAGTGGCGTGAACGCTGTTTGGGTCTGGGATTGGTGGTGGCGTTTTGAAAGCTCGCGTACGCCAAACGCCGATTTCAAACCCGCCGGGACGCCAGCCGCGGGCCGGATCCAGGGGTCGCATCGCATGAGGATCGGGACCGCGTCATGGTTGTCGGAGTCGGCGCGATCACGTTCAGGCTGCACGAGTGCCACTCGCTCAAGGAGAAACGGCGGGTGGTCAAGACGGTGATCGCCCAGTTGCGCAACCACTTCAACGCCTCGGTCGCCGAGGTGGCGGACAACGACGTGCACCAGCGGGCGGTCGTGGGGTTCGCGCTGGTGGGCAACGACAAGACCCTGATCAACTCCAAGATCGATAAAATGTTCAACCTGGCCGAGGAACTCGGCCTGGCCGAGGTGATCGACACCGAGATGGAGCTCATCAGCCTATGACCGGGTTCGCACGCGCCGACCGCGTCGCCCACCTCATCCAGCAACTCCTCGCGGAGCTGCTGCGGCGGGACATCAGTGACCCGCGCCTGCAGGCGGCCACCATCACGGAGGTGAAGGTCACCCGCGACCTGCGCGTGGCGCGGATCTACTTCACCGCGGCCGGCGGCGCAGCCGCGGCGGCCGACGTGGGCCGGGGCTTCGAGCGCGCTTCGGGCTTCATCAAGCGCAGCCTCGGGCCGCGCCTCGGGCTGCGGTACATGCCCGAAATAGAGTTCTTCTACGACGAGTCCTTTGACCGGGGGGCCCGCATCGACCGGTTGCTGAAGTCCGTCCAGCCGCCCGGGGAGGAAACCGATCCACCTGACGAGACCGATCCGAACGATGGACGCCCTTCTTAAAGCGATTGGGTCGGCCGGCCACCTGCTGGTGACCACGCACGCGGACCCCGACGGGGACGCCATCGGCTCGCTGCTGGCGATGGGCCTGGGGCTGACGCGCCTGGGCAAGCAGGTCTCCTTACTACGTGGAGAGCCCCATCCCGGCGGTCTACCAGTTCCTGCCGGCGGTCGACCGCATCCGCCGCCGGCTGCCGCCCGCGGCGACCTGCGACGCCGCTGTGGTCCTGGACTGCGGGGATGGGTCGCGCGTGGGCGAGGGGTGGCCGGCCGTGAGCCGCATCCCGGTCGTGCTCAACATCGACCACCACGTCTCCAACACCGGCTTCGGCTCCCACCGGCTGATCGAAGGGACGGCGTGTGCCACGGCCGAGATCGTCTACCGCCTGATCCGGCGCATGGGGGTTTGCATCGACCGGGACATCGCCACCTGCATCTACACCGGCATCCTCACGGACACGGGGTCGTTCCGCTTCGCGAACACCAACGCCGCCTCGTTCGCCATCAGCCGCGAGATGACCGAGCTCGGCGTCGAACCCCACGAGGTGGCCCGGCACGTCTACGGGTCGTACTCGCTCGGGCGCATCAAGCTGCTCAACCTGGCCCTGAACTCGATCGAGATCTCCCCGAACGGGAAGCTCTCGCTCATGACCGTCACCCGCGGCATGATGGAAGAGACGCAGACCCAGGCCGAGGACGCCGACGGGCTGATCAACTACGCGCGGCGGATCGAGGACGTGCGCGTCGCGGCGCTGATCCAGGAGCAGGTCAACGGCCGGTCTTCGGCAGGGGCGCCCGGGCGGTTCCACGTCAGCCTGCGCTCGGACGGCTCGGTGGACGTGGCGGCGCTCGCCGGCACCTACGGGGGGGGCGGGCATCACGGCGCGGCCGGCTTCCAGATCGAGGCCACGCTTGCGGACATCAAGTCGCGGCTGATGGCCTGGGCGGAGCGGATGTGGGGGGGCGGTGAGCCGCGGTGATGAACGGCATCGTGGTGGTCGACAAGCCCGAGGGCCGCTCGTCGGCCCAAGTGGTGGGGCGGGTGAAGCGCCTGCTCGGCGCGAACAAGGCCGGGCACGCCGGGACGCTCGATCCGTTCGCCCGCGGGGTGCTGGTGTGCTGCCTCAACCAAGGCACGCGTCTGGCGCGCTTTCTGCTCCACGGCGACAAGACCTATGAGGGGGTCCTCCGGCTCGGGGTCGAGACCGACACCGAGGACCCCACCGGCACCGTGGTCGCGCGCGGGGACTGCTCGGCCATCCCGGAGGCGGCCGTCCACGCGGCGTTCCGGCGGTACGAGGGCGATTACCTGCAGACCCCTCCGGCGTACTCGGCCCTGAAGCAGAACGGCGTTCCGCTCTACGCGCTGGCCCGCCAGGGGCGCCCGCTGCGCAAGGCCGCGCGCCCGGTCCAGATCCGGCACCTGCGGGTGCTCCGCGTGGACATGCCGGAGGTGAGCTTCGAGGTGCGCTGCTCGGGCGGGACCTACATCCGCACGCTGTGCGCCGACATCGGGCGGGACCTGGGCTGCGGCGGCCATCTGAGCCGCCTGACGCGCACCGAAAGCTGCGGCTTCACGCTGGCGCAGGCCGTGACCCTGGAGCGCCTGGGGGAGATGGCGGAGCGCGGCGCGGCCGCGGCCGCGCTGATCCCGATGGCGCGCGCGCTGCCGGACATGCCGGCGGTCGCGGCCGGGGCGGACCTCTTGGCCAGGGTGCGCACCGGGCGCACGCTGACGCTGGCGGAGGTGGACCCCGCGGGGGCGCTCGCCCCGGGGACCCACCTCAAGCTGGTGGACCCCGCGGGGGCGCTCGCGGCGGTCGTCCAGGTGAGGGCAGACCGTCCGGAGCTCGATTACTGCTGCGTCTTCCTGCGCCCGGGGGGTTGATTTCTGTTGCACTCTGTTGCGGGTTGCTCTAATTAGGGACGCGGGGCCAACGCGTCGGTTTTCAACCGTTTTCACCATATATATGCGTGGCATCAATTCACTTACGGAGGATGATCAAACGTGGCGCTCACAACCGAAGACAAGAAAAATCTGATCGAGAAGTACAAGGTGCACGACTCGGACACCGGCTCCCCTGAGGTCCAGGTGGGGCTGCTCACCAACCGCATCGAATACCTGACCGAGCACCTGAAGGTCCACAAGAAAGACCACCACTCGCGCCGCGGCCTGCTGATGCTGGTCGGCCAGCGCCGGCGGCTGTTGAACTACGTGAAGTACAAGGACGTGAACCGCTACCGCACCATCATCGAACGACTGGGCTTGAAAAAGTAACGACCCTGAACCGGCGCGCGATGCTTGCGGACGGATGTCCGGCCGGCAGGCGACCTGCCCACACAATAGCCGGTTCGGCGTCCAACGGGAGAGACACATGGATATCATGCTGAAAGAAGAGATCGGCGGAAAAACGCTGAGCATCCAGACCGGGAAGCTGGCCAAGCAGGCCTCCGGATCGGCCCTGGTCCAATACGGGGACACGATCGTGCTGGTCACGGTCGTTTCGGCGCTGGAGGAGAAGGCGTCGGACTTCCTGCCGCTGTCGGTGGAGTACCAGGAAAAAATCTATGCCGCCGGCCGCATCCCGGGCAACTATTTCCGACGGGAAATCGGCCGGCCGAGCGAAAAGGAAACCCTCACCTCCCGGCTGATCGACCGGCCCATTCGCCCGCTGTTCCCCAAGGGGTACCGCTGCGAGACGCAGGTGATCGCCACCGTGCTGTCGATGGACCAGGAGAACGACCCGGACATGCTGGCGATGGTGGGGGCTTCGGCCGCCATCCACTTGTCGGACATCCCGTTCGCCGGCCCGATCGCCTCCGTGCGCGTCGGCCGCATCGACGGTGAGATCCGGATCAACCCGCCCATCCAGGACTGGGCGCGCTGCGACATCAACATCATCGTGGCCGGCTCCAAGACCGGGGTGGTCATGGTCGAGGGCGGGGCCAACGTGGTCAGCGAGGCCGACATGCTGGAGGCCATTTTCGCCGGCCACCGTGCGATGCAGCCGCTGATCGACATGCAGGTCAAACTGCGCGAGATGGCCGGGCGCCCCAAGCGGCCCTATACGGCCAAAACCAAGGACCCGGAGTTGCTCGCCAAGGTCGAGGCGCTCGCCGCCGGACCGATGCGCGAGGCGCTGCTGGTGCCGCAGAAGGTCGAGCGCCAGGTGGCCACCCGCGCCGTGAAGGCCAGCGTGCGCGAGGCCCTGGGCGAGATCTACACCGAACGCAAGGACGAGGTGGCCGACATCCTCGACGAGCTCAAGCGCGGCATCCTGCGACAGCTCATCCTGAAGGAGGGCCGTCGCGTCGACGGGCGCAGCTTCGACGTCATCCGCCCGATCACCTGCGAGGTGGCCGTGCTGCCGCGGCCGCACGGGAGCGCGCTGTTCACGCGCGGCGAAACCCAGGTGCTGGGGGTGCTGACCCTCGGCTCGGGCCAGGACGAGCAGCGGGTCGAAACGTTGAGCGGCGAGGAGATGCGGCAGTTCATGCTGCACTACAACTTCCCGCCCTACTCGGTGGGCGAGGTCAAGCGCATCGGCGGCCCCAGCCGCCGCGACATCGGGCACGGGGGGCTCTCCACGCGGGCCATCGAGAAGATCCTGCCGGACAAGGACAAGTTCGACTACACGATCCGGCTGGTGTCCGAGGTGTTTGAGTCCAACGGGTCCTCCTCGATGGGCACCGTATGTGCCTGCTGCCTCGCGCTCATGGACGGCGGGGTGCCGATCAAGGCCCCGGTGGCCGGGATCGCCATGGGGCTCGTGAGCGAGGGCGACCGGACGGTGGTGCTCTCGGACATCCTCGGGGACGAGGACCACTGCGGCGACATGGACTTCAAGGTCACGGGCACCCGCGAGGGGGTCACCGCCCTGCAGATGGACATCAAGATCCTCGAGCTGCCCCGCGAGGTCCTGGAGCGGGCGCTGGAGCAGGCCCGGCAGGGCCGCATCTTCATCCTCGGGAAAATGCTGGAGGCGCTCGCCGGACCGCGGCGCGAAATCTCGCCCTATGCGCCCACCATCACCACCATGACCGTTCACCCGGACAAGATCCGCGAGGTCATCGGCCCGGGCGGCAAGGTCATCCGCGCCATCCAGTCCGAGACCAACACCACCATCTCGATCGAGGACTCCGGGGTCGTCAAAATTGCGGCCTTCTCCAAGCAGGAGGCCGAGCATGCGACCAAGCTGATCACCCAGATCGTGGCGGACCCCGAAGTCGGGGCGATCTACGAGGGGACGGTGGTCAAGATCACGGACTTCGGGGCCTTCGTCAACATCATGCCCGGCACCGATGGGCTGGTCCACATCTCGCAACTCGCCAACCACCGGGTGACCAAGGTCACCGACGTGGTCAAGGAAGGCGAGAAGATCAAGGTCAAAGTGCTCGAGATCGGCCGGGACGGCAAGATCCGGCTGAGCCACAAGGCCGTCCTCGAAGAAGAGCATGGACGCACCGACCGTTAAGACGGTTCTGCCCAACGGGGTGCGGCTGGTCAGTCAGCACATGCCGCACACCCGGTCGGTGGCCATGGGGGTCTGGGTGAACGTGGGGGCGCGCGATGAGGCCGACGCCGAGAGCGGCCTGTCGCACCTCATCGAGCACATGATCTTCAAGGGCACCCGCCGCCGCAGCGCGTTCCAGATCGCCAAAGAGTTCGACGCCATCGGCGGCCACACCAACGCCTTCACCACCATGGAGACCACCTGCTACCACGCCAAGGTGCTGGACAGCCAGGTCGAAACCATGGTGGACATCCTCGCGGACATCTTCTTCAACTCCGTCTTCGACCCCGGCGAGCTGGAACGCGAGCGGCCGGTCATCCTCCAGGAAATCGGCATGGTGGAGGACAGCCCGGACGAGTACATTCATCACCTGACCGGCCGGAACTTCTGGGGCGACCACCCGCTCGGGCGATCGATCCTGGGCACGCGCGACACCCTCGCGGGCTTCGGGTCCGAGGACATCCTGCGCTTCTTCCGCCGGCTCTACCAGCCCGAGCGCATCGTGGTGGCTGCGGCCGGTAACTTCGGGCACGAGCGCCTGCTGGATCTCGTCGGCCCGGTCTTCGCCTCCGCCCGACCGGGCAACGGCTTCCCCGAACGCACACCGCCGGCCGGCCGGCAGCTCGTGTCCATCCACGCGCGCGACCTCGAACAAGTGCACATCTGCCTGGCGACCGGGGGGCTGTCGGTGACGGACCCGCGCCGCTACGCCCTCAGCCTGCTCAACACGCTGCTGGGCGGGAACATGAGCTCGCGCCTGTTTCAGGAGATCCGGGAGAAGCGCGGGCTCGCCTACGCCGTCTACTCCTTCGTCTCCGCCCACGTGGACACCGGCATGTTCGGCGTCTATGCAGCGGTCGCTCCCGGCCAGGTGCTCGAAACCGTCGAGCTGATCGCGCGCGAGCTCGGCCGTGCGGCCCGCGAACCGGTCGATTCGTCCGATCTGAAGGGGGCGATCGAGTACACCAAGGGCAACCTGCTGCTGGCGGCCGAGAGCGCCGACAACCAGATGGTGCGCGCGGCCCAGAACGAGATCCACTTCGGCCGCGAGATCCCGCTCGAGTCGGTCATCGACGCCATCGCGGCGGTCACGCCCGAGGACGTCCTGGAACTGGCCGGGGAGCTGTTCCGCCCCGACCGCATGGTGCTCTCCCTGCTCGGCCCGGTGGAGCTGCCGCAGGCGCAGCTTGAGCAGTGCCTCTTCGGCGTCTGAGCCCCCCGGCCCGCGCTTGACCGATTTCCGACGGTCGTGGCGGGTGGAACCTGTGAAGCTGACGCAGCCTGATTCGATGCGCGATGCAGGATGCGCGGATCCGTTGACCCGTGCGGGACCCGTGATAACGAACGACGCTTCCTGTGACCAGCGGGCTAACGGGCAAACGGGTCCACGATTTATTGCCGAACACCTGACACATAAACACCGGACACCATCGCACCCCCATGACCCCGATGATCCAAATCCAACGCCTGCGGCCCGACGCGGACGCCGACATCCCCCTGCCGCGCTACATGACCGCCCAGGCGGCCGGGATGGACGTCTGCGCCGCGGTCGCGGAGGACACGGTCATCGAGCGCGGCCGCATCGCACTTCTGCCGACCGGCTTTGCCATCGCCCTGCCGCCCGGATACGAGGCCCAGATCCGCCCGCGCAGCGGGCTGGCGGTCAAGCACGGGATCGGCTTGATCAACTCCCCCGGCACGATCGACGCCGACTACCGCGGCGAGGTGATGATCGCATTGATCAACCTGGGACCGGCCGACGCCCGCATCCGGCGCGGCGACCGCATCGCCCAGATGGTCGTCCAAAAGGTCGAGCAGGCCCGGCTGCAGGAGGTGGCGGCACTCGATGCCACCGACCGCAGCACCGGCGGCTTCGGCCACACGGGCCGCCGATGACGTCCACGGTCGAGGCGCGATGACCCCGCAATCCCCCGATGCCGGCGCGGCCCGCAACGGCAAGACGACCGCCTGCGTACTGGGCAGCGGCAGCCGGGGCAACGCCGTCTACATCTCCGACGGCACCACCGCGATCCTGGTTGACGCGGGCTTTTCCGCCCGCGAGATCGACCGCCGCCTGCGCGACCGGGAGATCGACCCCGCCGGCCTCAAGGCCCTGCTGATCACCCACGAGCACACCGACCACGTGAAGGGGGTCGAACGCCTGGTGCGCCGCCACCGCCTGCCGGTCTACCTGACCGCGGGCACCGGCCGGTCCGTCGACCCGGACGGCGTCCTCCCGGACGTGGTCCCGTTCGCGTGCGGCCGCGAATTCCGCATCGGCACGCTGACGGTGCGCCCCTTCAGCATCTCGCACGACGCCGGCGATCCCGCCGGGTTCACGGTCACCGCCAACGGCATCCGGATCGGGATCGCCACCGACCTGGGCCAGCCCACGGCGCTGGTGCGGGACCACCTCCAGGGCTGCCGGGTCCTCATCCTCGAATCCAACCACGACCCGGACATGCTGATGAACGGCCCTTACCCCTGGTTCCTGAAGCAACGCATCCGCGGCCGTACAGGCCACCTGTCGAACCAGGACTCCGGCCGGCTGCTGTCCGATCTCGTGCACACGGGCCTGGAGCACGTCATCCTCGCCCACCTGAGCGAGACCAACAACACCCCGCAGATGGCGCTGGCCGAGGCCGGCCGGGTCCTCTCCGGCTCCCATGTGCGCCTCACGGCGGCCGCGCAGGGAAGCCCGACCCCGCTGCTGCCCCTCGCCTGACGCCCTGCAGCCGCGACGCCCAGGCCTTCGCTCCCCACCGGGTGAGACCTTTTTGTCTGGATGCTCGAAAGGGTCGGAGGTGGACGAATATCACGCATCCAGCCCGGCATCGACTACCACCCGGCAGCCCCCCTGCGCCCTCTCATCTGCAGCAGCGCGCGCTCATAACTGAATCGAATTCAAATAGTAATCTGCCCTTGACACTCGTAGCAAATCCAACTACAGCCTAACCGATTGTCGGCGACCATCGCCCTCACCCCAATCCCGCCGCCGGCATCATCGAGGCTGCATGAAATACCTGTCCGGGCTGACATCCGTCCTTTACGTGGGCTTCGTGGGCTGGTCCCTCTACGGCGCTGTCGTACCGATCGAGACCTACGTCTTCCGCATGGTGCACATGGGCTTCATCTTCGCCCTCTCCCTGCTGGTCTTCCCGTGCTGCAAGAAGGGGCCCGCGTGGACCCGCTGGCTGGACATCGGCCTCGCCGTGCTGGGCGCGGCCACGATCGCCTACGCGCTCTGGGACCTCGACAAGTTCATCCGGCGCTCGACTGTCCCGGACCCCGCCGACTTCGTGATGGGGCTGATCGCGATCCTGCTGCTCGTCGAAATCTCCCGGCGCGCGGTCGACCTGACCTTCACGCTGGTCCTGGTGGGGTTCCTCCTGTACGCCTACTTCGGCCAGTACCTCCCCGGGCCGATCACCCATAAAGGCTACGACCTCGACCGCATCATCGGGCACATGTACATGACGCTCGAAGGCATCTTCGGCGTGCCGCTCTCGGTCAGCGTCTCCTTTGTCACGCTCTTCGTGGTCTACGGCACGTTCATGGATGTCGCCGGCGCGGGCACCTTCTGGCTCGAGCTGTCGCTGGCCGTGATGGGCCGCAAGTCCTCGAGCGCCGGGCGCGGGGCTCTCATCACCACCGCGCTGCTCGGGGGCCCGCAGGGCAGCGGGGTCGCGACCACGATGTCGGTCACGCCGGTGATGTGGCCCATCCTGCAGAAGGCCGGCTACTCGCCGGACATGGCCGCCGGCCTCATCGCCGCCGGCGGCATCGGCGCGGTCATCTCGCCCCCGCTCATGGGTGCGGCCGCCTTCCTGATCATGCAGTTCATGAACATCCCCTACTGGGACGTGGTCGTGATGGTGACCTTCCCCACCCTGCTCTACTACCTGGGCACGTTTTTCGTGGTGGAGATCGAGGCCCGCAAGCACGACTTCCGGCCGCCGGAGACGACGGGCAAGTCGGTCTGGGCCGTGCTGCGCACGCGCGGCTACCACCTCGTCTCGCTCGTGCTCCTGGTGATCCTGCTGGGGATGGGCCGCTCGGCCGAGGACTCGGCCATCTGGGCGCTGCTGGCGACCGTGGCGACGAGCTTCATCAGCCGCGACCGCAGCGAGTGGCTGACCCCGCGCCGCATCTACGCGGCCGTCGTCGAGGGCGCGCGCAACATGCTGCCGGTGGCCGGGCTGCTCGCCGCCGCCGGCATGATCGTGGGCGTCTTCTCGCTCACCGGGCTGGGGCTCAAGGTGTCCAGCCTGATCATGTCCCTCAGCGGCGGCAACCCGCTGGCGGCGCTCTTCCTCGCCATGATCGCCTCCTTCCTGGTCGGGCTGAGCCTGCCGATCACGGCGACCTACATCATGACCGTCGTCATGGTGGCCCCGGCGCTCGTCAAGGTGGGACTGCCGATGCACGTCGCCCACATGCTGGCCTTCTACTTCGCGGTCCTCTCGGAGGTCTCGCCGCCGGTGGGGCTCTCGCCCTCGGCCGCGGCGGCGGTCACGGGCGGCAACCCCTTCAAGTCCATGATGCAGGCCTGGAAGTACTCGCTGCCGGCCTTCCTGGTGCCGTTCCTCTTCTCGGCCAGCAAGGAAGGGGCGGCCCTGCTGCTGGTGGACACGAACCTGGGGGACTTCCTGCTCGCGCTCGTCAACAGCTGCGCCTGCCTCTTCTTCCTCTCGCTCGGGGTCGTGGGGTACTTCCGCGCGCGGCTGTCGCTGCTGGAGCGCGGGGTCCTGATCGTGGCGGCCTGCATCATGACCTTCGACCCCATCGATTTCTCCCTTTTGGGAGTGGCGCCCATGCTGGTGGCCGCGCTGCTGGTGGCCTGGCACGTCCGCCGGAACCCGCAGCACCCGGCCGGCGCCGACCCCCGGCAAGCACCCGACACCCCCTAACCCCATCCACGAGGAGATCGACATGCAAAAACGCCTGGCACTGGTTGCAGTCCTCGGCCTGCTCTGCCTGACGGTCGCCGTGCCGTCGGCATCGGCCCAGCAGAAGCTCTCGTTCAGCATCGTCACCGGCGGGACCGGGGGCGTGTGGTACCCGCTCGGGGGCGCGATCGGCGGGGTGATCGGCAAGAACGTCCCGAACACCGACGCGACGGCCGAGGTCACCACCGCCGCCATCGACAACCTCAAGCTGCTCGCCGCGGGCAAGGCGGGGATGGCCTTCGCCTACGACTATCACACCGTCTGGGCGAACGAGGGCAAGATCCCCGAGCTCTCGAAGAAGCAGCCCGTGCGCATCGTCATGGGCTTCTACGAGCAGCCCCTGCACATCGTGACCAAGGACGGCACGGGCATCAAGTCGGTCATGGACCTCAAGGGCAAGCGGGTGTCGGTCGGCGCGCCCAACAGCGGCACCGAGGAGCAGGCGGACTACGTGCTCAAGGGGCTGGGCTACGACTGGAACAAGGACTTCAAACGCGAGAAGCTCGGGGCCTCCGAGTCGGTCGCCGCGCTGAAGGACGGCAAGCTCGACGCCTTCTTCTGGAGCGGCGCCGTCCCGACCTCCTCCATCATCGATCTCGCCGCCACCCCCGGGCTCAAGATGGTGATCCTGCCGGTGGAGGGGGAGGCGGCCGAGAAGATCATGAAGGCCAACCCCGGGGTGTTCCACAAGACGGCGTTCCCCAAGGGGGTCTACTCCGGGCTGGAGGCCGACGTGCCGGCCATCGCCATCACGGCGGTCCTGAACGCGATGGAGAATTTCCCCGAGGAGCGCGTCTACCAGATCGTGAGCGCGGTGTTCGCCAACCTCCAGGAGATCTCGGCCGTGTGGAAGGGGGCGCTGAAGCTGACCCCCGCCATGGCGGTCGGGCAGCTGACCCCGGATGCGGTCAAGTTCATCCACCCCGGCGCGGCGAAGTTCTTCCGCGAAAAGGGCGCCCTGAAATAAATGCGCGGCAGCCGGATCGTCAGCTTCTCGGCAGCGATCCTGTTGCTCGCGACTGCGTGCGAATGGCCCCCGCCGGCGACCGGCCGGGGGGGCCTCACGTGGATCGAGCTCGCCGACGCGGGCTCCGGCCGCACGATTGCGGCCGCGGCCCTGCCGGCCGGGGCCACGGTCACGCTCTCCTGGATGAACTCCCTCTTCCGCCTGCGGGTCACCGAGGTCTTCATCGCCCGCGACGGCCGCCTCGACCTCACCCGCGTCACCTTCGCCGACCCGCAGGGCGCACCGCCGCCGACCGTCTCCGCCGCCGACCTGGACGACCTCTACCACACGGGCGGGCCCTTCCACGTGGAGGGTCTCGCACGCCCCCTCACACGGGCCGTATTCCGCGTGGGCGAGATCGGGGACCCGGTGCTCGCGATCGAGTCGCGGCTCGTGCGGCTGAAGGATGAGGTCGGCTTCGGCGGGGCGGCCCGGCTGGAGGCGCGGCGGCCGCACTGGCAGGGCGGGCTCAGCGAGGCGCTGGCCTGGGTTCGGGATCGGCCGGCCCGCGGGTCGGAGCGATAGCCGCCGGGCGCACCCGGCCGAACCGCCACGCCGCCCAGACCGCCCCGAGCCCCCCCACCCCGAGGACGCTGTAGGCCCAGCCCCACACCGCGTACACCCGCCCGCCGCCGCCCGGCGGGTTCGTGTGGTCCAGCACCAGCCCGAAGACCACGGGCGCGAGCGCCGCGGCCCCGAACCCGATCAGCGAGCGCAGGCCGAGGGCCGCGCCGAGATAGGCCGCGTGCACGCTCTCGCTGAGCGCGGCGGAGAGGATGGGCGAGTCGCCGAGCGCGGTGAACGCGTAGATCATGCCCGCGGCGATCACGAGCGCGATGGGCCAGTCGGCCATCCACCCGAAGGCGAACGAGCAGGCCATGCTCGCGGCCGCCAGCGCGGCCATGACCCGGGCGCGGTCCAGCCGGTCCGAAAGGGCGCCCATCGAAAACGAGGCGAGCAGCCCCACGACGTGAAACAGCGCCGACACGTAGGCCCCCGAGCCGGCGGCGTCCACTCTGCCCGCCCCGGCCATCCCCAGGCAGGCGGCCATGAACGCCGGGGTCCAGGCCCACATCCCCAGCAGCTCCCAGTTGTGGCACGTGTAGCCGCCGATCAAGAGCATCGCCGGGCGGTTGGCGAGCACCTCGCGCGTGAAGCGCCGGCCCGGCCGTCGGCCGGCGGCGGCGACCGGGGTGGCGTGCAGGGTGATGGCGGCGAGGGCCCAGCCCAGGGCGGGCCCGAGACCGGTGAGCAGGAAGGCCAGGCGGTAGCCCCCGACGGGGATGGCCGCGCCGCTGATCAAGAGCGAGCAGGCGTAACCGCAGGACGTGCTGGCGATGAAGGAGCCGACCGCCATGCCGCGGGAGCGGGACGGGTAGCGTCCGGCCAGGATCATCAGGCCGGTCGTGTAGGTCCCGCCCAGGGACACGCCCACCGCGGTGTTCAGGATCACGGCCGAGGCGAAGTCGCGCGCCAGCAGCGCGAACGCGAGGGCCGAGAGGCCCGCGGCGAACATCGACCAGAGGTAGACCGCCTTCGGGCTGATGCGGTCGGAGAGGCCCGAGCAGACCACGAGCGAGACCGCGTAGCCGATCTGGAACCCGCTGGCGACCGTGCCGGCCTGCGCGCCCGTCATGCCCCACTCGTCTTTGAGCACCGGCATGGCGGCGGCGTAGGTCATGAAGGCCATGCCGTTGCAGACCCGGGACGCGCAGACTCCCGCCAGCCACCCGTCAAACCGCTTCCGACCACGCTCCACCGGCAGACCTTTCGCACGCCGCCTCCCCACCGCCGGTCCGGCGGCGGGGGACGGCCCTCAACTCGCCTCGATGCCCTCCGCGCTGATGCCCCGCACGAAGTACTGCGGGTTGTTGAGGAACCCCAGAAAAATGACGATGAAGGCGAGGCAGGCCTGGATCATCAGGGGCTTGTTCTGGTACAGGCTGTCGAGCTGCTGCTTGAGCACCCGGCCGTCGGCCGGGGCGAAATAGGTCGAGAACAGCCCGTCCAGGAGCCGGCTGCCGTCCGGCCGCGTGACCAGGTCGCTGCGGCCGCTGTGGCAGTAGTCCATGGCGTCGACCAGGAGCTGGCGCTGGGCCGCGCGGTCCTTCAGGTGGTAGCCGATCAGGTGCATCAGGGTGCGCTCGGCCTCCTTGAGGCTCGCGTGGGCCACGGCCTCGAAGAGCACGCGCCGCGCCTGCGTCTCGGCGGGCGGGGCCAGCTGCCGGATGAGCGAGAGCAGAACGCTGTTCTTGAAGAGCTGGTGCAGCCGCCGGGCCCCGTTCATGGCGGTCGCGGGCTGGTGGTCGGCGCGGGGGACGTGGCCCGGGTAGCTCGGGACGAACAGCAGCTGGAAGATGCTCATGAAACAGTCGATGCCGACCAGCGGGTCCTCGAGGTCGATGCGCATGTCGAGCGTGTTGTCGAGCCGGTCGGCCAGCTTGACCTCCACCAGGTCGGGGAATGCGGCCGAGCTCTCGAGCATCCGCCCGATGTAGCGGTAGTAGCTCTCGGATTTCGTGCGCGTGAGGCTCTTCAGCCGCTGGATGAGACGGGACTCCTCCTCGGGCGGCATGTGCGCGAGCAGGTCGAACAGGCGCCCCTCCATGTCCTGCCACTGCTGGACGTCGAAGTCCACGGACTTCACGTCTTCCAATATGTCGTGGAAGAGGACCGCCAGCAGCCGCTCCAGGTCCGGCGGGTCGCCCGCCCGGCTCAGCAGGGCGGTCGCCCTGAGGGGGTGCAGCACCGCCATCGGCCCGAGCCGCCGACGCTTGTGGCTGTAAGCGCTGAACAGGTAGCCGAGCGCGTCCATGACCAGGCTTTTCTTGTCCCGGTCGCGGCGCTCGTCCGGGTCCAGGCGCTTGCCCCCCAGCAGGTACATCATCACGTTGTACCGGTTCAGCGAGGCGGCGCTCAGGTTGTAGTTCAACACCGAGGAGAGCTTGAAGAATTCGGTCAGGTCGAATGCGGGCACGGGGTGTCCCTCCTTGCCGGATGCATCAGGCGGCGGGCAGCGCCGCTTCGAGGTCCTCGGATGGCCTCGGCCATCTCCGCCTGGAGCGGGTCGAGATCCTCGGCCCCCATCTGCAGGAACTCGAGGGTGCCGTCGGCGATCTCCCCGGCCGTCTCGTCGCCCCCGCCGATCCCGGCGCGGTAGGCGAGCGCATTGGCCAGGTGCGCGATGTAGGCCAGCGCGCTGCGGGAGGACCCGGCCGGGTCGTGGTGGAACCGGACCCCCTTGACCTGGGCCTCCGGGAAACGCCAGAAGCGGCAGGCCAGGGCGATGGCCTCGGCATGGTCCAGCCCGAAGCACTTCCGTTCGAGCTCGGCGGTCAGGGGGCCGTCGGGGAGCGGTGCGGACGCGCCTTCCGCGCGGCGGGCGAGGACGAACGGCTCCAGGATGAGCTTGCCCGCGTCGTGCAGCAGCCCGACGATGAAGGCATCGGCCTCCAGCCCCGGGTAGCGCCGCCCCGCGATCGCGCGCGCCAGCAGGGCCGTCGCGAGCGAGTGCCGCCACACGGTCTGCGGCGCCAGGCGGTAGCCGCCCAGGTCGCGGTCCAGGAACACCGACGAGGCGGACAGGATGACCAGGTCGCCCAGGGTGTTCAGCCCGAGGAGCACCGCGGCGTGCTGCACGGATGACACCTGGCCGCCGATACCGTAGTATGCGGAGTTGGCGAGCGACAGGACCTTGGCCACCAGCGCCTGGTCGCTTTCGATGATGCGCGCGAGGTCGCGCAGCCCGGCGTCCGGGTCGTCCATGACCTCCCGGGCCCGCAGGATGACCTGGGGCATCGGCGGAAGCTTGACGAGGCTGCGCAGGATATGGCTTTTCAACCCGGTTGCCGGGTTCGCGTCGGCGGCAGCGTTCATGACTCACGGAAGGCGGTAGGGAGTTCGGTACCAAGCGGAGGAGCGCAGCCGCACTCCTCCCGTGGATCAGTCTCTATGTCACCGCGGGCGTGAAGTCAACGTTGCGGCGGCTTCGCCGCCGAGTGTTGGGTGATGGGTGTTTCGTGTTTGGTGTTTGGTGTTTGGTGTTTGGTTGACATCGCGCCCAACCCGTGAAACCTATCCCCATCCTTTCAAGTCAGTTGGCATGTCTCCTGTGGGAGCGGCTTTCCAGCCGCGACGATCGAGGCTGAAAGCCTCTCCCACAAAGAACAAACGTACTGGCGGATACCGTAACGCCGGGCGTCATGGCACGCTAAGCACCAGACACCAAACACGAAACACCAAAAACTAAACACCGGCATCATCATCGTCGTCTACGGAGGAGACTGAAATGAGCACGGCAATCGAACGGATCCTGGACTGGTTCGAGCGGATCAGCGCGATCCCGCGCTGTTCGAAAAACGAGGAGGCCATCGCCCGCTGGTTCGAGCGGTGGGCGCAGAGCCGCGGGTGGACGAGCCGCCGCGACCCGACCGGCAACCTCGTGATCGAGGTCCCGGCCTCGCCCGGCTGCGAGGCCGCACCGGGAGTCGTCATCCAGGGGCACCTCGACATGGTGTGCGAGCGCACCCCGACCTCGACCCACGATTTCACGCGCGACCCCATCCGTCTCGTCCGCGAAGGCGAGTGGCTGCGGGCGGACGAAACCACGCTCGGCGCCGACAACGGGGTCGCCCTCGCCCTCGGCGCGGCGCTGGCCGAGGCGGCTGACGTGACGCACCCCCCGCTCGAGTTGCTCTTCACCGTGGACGAGGAAACCGGGCTGACCGGCGCCAAGCAGCTCCAGCCGGGGTTCGTGAAGGGCCGCGCGCTCATCAACCTGGACTCCGAAACCGAAGGGGTCTTCACCGTCGGCTGCGCGGGGGGCCGCGACGTGCAGATGCGTCGGCCGTTCCAGACCGGGCCGCCGGCACCGGGCGACCGGTTCCTGCGGCTGTCGGTCGGGGGCCTGCACGGCGGGCACTCGGGCGTCGACATCCACCGCCCGCGGGCGAACGCCGTGCGGCTGCTCGCGCTGGCGCTCGATCGGCTGACCCTGCTGCCCGGCGCGGGCCTGGTGACGCTGTCCGGCGGCACCCGGCGCAACGCCATCCCGCGCGACGCGTCGGCCGTGATCGCCTGCCCGCCCGCCGCCCGGCCCGAGGCCGAGCGCCTGGTCCGGAAGCTCGAACGGCGCTTTGCCGCCGAGTACCCCCTCGAGACCGCGCTGCAGCTGAGCCTGTCGCCGCTCGACGGCCCGGCCGCCGAGATCATGCGGCCCGCCGACGCCGAAACGGCCATCCGGCTGCTGCTCGTAGTGCCCCACGGGCCCGCGGGCATGTCGCCGGATTTCCCGGACGTGGTCATGACCTCCAACAACCTCGCGATGGCCGGTGTGGAGGGGCGGACGCTGAAGGTCTTCACGACCCAGCGCAGCCTCTCCCCCGTGGGTCTCGACACGATGAGCGCGCGGGTGCGGGCGGCGGCCGCGTTGGCCGGCGCGCTGACCCTGACGGAATCCGAGTACCCGGCCTGGGTGCCGAACCTGCATTCGCCGCTGCTCGGGCGCTGCCGGGAGCTGTACCGGGGGATGAACGGCCGGGAGGCGCAGGTGCGCGCCATTCACGCCGGGCTCGAGTGCGCGCTGATCGGCGGCATCTACCCGGGGATGGACATGATCTCCCTCGGCCCCACGACCGAGGATGCCCACTCGCCGAGCGAGCGGCTGAACGTGCCTTCGCTCGCGCGGCTGTGGGATTTCACGGCGGCGCTCCTGCGCTCGCTCGCCACGGACTGAGCCCGCGACTCGCCGGCGCAGCCGGCGTCTCAGGCCGGTCCGGCGCTGGGACGGCCCGACACTGGCCATTCGGCGCGGCAGACTCGCTGGTGCGCCCGACGGCGGCGCCGTTGACCCGGCGCAGGAAGTTCAGGTCGCCGCGGCTGCGCTCGGCCATGCGCGCCTCGACCGCCTCCGGCTCCAGGCCCATGAGGATGGTGTAGACGTTGTACTTGGTCTTGCAGAAGAAGAGGTCGAAAGGCTCGGTGCGGTTCGGCCCCCGGAAGATGCGGATGCCCGGGACCGTCCCGCGCTGGACGTACTCGGCTTCGGCGTTGATCAGCAGGGGTTCGACGTCGTGCTTGTTGAGCCACGGGATGCAGGCGCCCTCCATCCCCAGGTCACAGTCCATGATCGAACGCACCTTCTCGGTCACCCCGCCCACCGCCAGGATGATGTCGCCGGTCAGCGAGCCGGTCACGCCGTAGCGCTGGTTGACCGGCTGCCGGATGAAGTCCGAGATCAGGCCGACGTCCATCGCGACCGAGGCGCTGTCCCCCTCCACCCCGCCGTGGGCCTGGATGTACTCCACGTGCATTTCGTAGCCCACGTAGGGGGCCCCGATCTTGGCCAGGACCTGCTTGATCGAGGCCCGCACGTTCTGCGCCGCCGCCTTGGCGATCTCGCCCGTCTTGCCCGGCGCGACGACCTTGTCGGCGCTGCCGGCGTTGATCTGGCAGTGGATCGGCAGCGGCTGCCCGAACATCTGGCCGCTCGAGCTCGAGTGGATCACCGCCAGACCGACCACGTACCCGATCGCGTCGGTCATGGAGGTGATGTACTTCTTGAGGTATTTCTTGTGCTCGCCGATCTCCCGCGACAGGCCGCCCTCTAAGCTGAGGTGCTCCTCGAGCGCCTTGCGCACGTGCGCCGGCTCGACCAGCGGGGAGTTGGCGACGATGGCTTCGAACTCGGCCGACTTGATGATGCCGTTGATCGGCCGCAGGATGCCGCTCAGCTTGCCGTCCGAGGCCCGGCAGCGCAGCTCCTTGACGACCTCCATCACGGCATTGCGCGAGAAGTCGCGCTCCTGCAGCCGGAAGTCCTCCGGCAGGGGCCGGCCGAAGATGTGCTCGCTGCGGCGGCGGACGCTCGCGTAGCCCTCGCGCGCGATCACCTCGCCCCAGGAGCGGCGGAAGTCCTCGCCCAGGTTGATGACCTCCTGTTTCACGTACTGGGCCACCTGCCGCATGATGTCCGGGGTCTCGGGCACCGCGCTCTCCATGTGGACGATCTCGCCCTTGTCCTCGATGCGCGAGAGAAAGGCGCCGTCGCCCTCCTCCTGCAGGTAGCGCAGGGTGTCGTGGTTGCAGCAGGCCACGATGATGTTGTCGGCCTTCAGGGGGTTCTCCGACCGGTCGGCCGCCCCGCTGCCCGCGTTCTTGCCGCCCTCGAGGATGTACTTCTTGTTCTGCATGATCTCGAGCAGGTCGGCCATGTACCCCATCTTGACCAGGGTCTTGAGCTCGTCGATGTAGATGATCGGCGCGGTGGCGTGCGCTCCCAGGTAGGCGCGCTTGTGGCAGGGCGTGTGCAGGTTCCCGGACTGGTAGGGGTCGTGCCGGAACCCGCCCTTCATGTTGCGGGCGCTCGGCTCCGAGACGCGCGCCATGAGCTCCTTGTCCTGGCGCGGGTCGTAGAGCACCTCGGGCACCAGGTCCTGGAGGTGCTTGAGGTCGTTGCGCGCCCCGCCGTTGGTTTCGCGCTGGATCTTCTCCTGCACGCGGTGGTTGTTCTCCTGCAGGTAGAGGAAGATGGCGCCCATGCCGGCCAGGCCCGTGGCGACGAAGGCCGCCGGGAAGACGACCCCGGCGACCGCGGTCGCCGCAGCCGCCGCGAGCAGCCAGCACCGGACCTTGCGCACCGAGCGGACCTGGTCCTCGAGGCTGAAGTCCTCGCCGCTCGCCTGGGCGGCCTCGATCCCCCGGCGGATTTCGTCCAGCGCGCGCTCGATGCGCTCCGGCGACTCGTAGGCCACCCGCACGTGGTTCTTGTCCTTGCCCGGGTAGACGACGATCGCGTCCTGCGGCCGCAGGTAGTCGCCGATGGAACGGTCCAGGACGTCCTTGAACATCTCGGCCAGCAGGGATTTGCCGGTCCCCGGCCGGCCGACCATCAGCATGTGGCCGCGGTTCTGGGCCACCTTGCGGATCGCCGTCTTGGCGCGGTCCTGGAAGATCACCCGCTCGATGGGGTCGTCCGGGACGCGGATCTGGGAGGTGTCGTCGAAGAAGCGCAGCCGCTCCTCCAGCGTGCGCGGGTAGTCCAGCAGCTCGCGGATCCAGTCGTGGTCGGTGTCGCGGTAATCAGTCGGCATGCGCGCCCTCCCCCGAGATCGAATCCAGCACGTAGAACCGGCCGGCCTCGGTGCTGAAGGCGCGGCGGCTCACCTCGGCGTAGACCGCCGGCAGGCTCTTGCGCAGCGGCTCGAGCGCCCGCAGGTCGTGCAGGATGCACACGTGCGAGGCGGGCCGGTCCGTCTCCGCGTCGCCCGCCGGCAGGTAGGTCAGCGACACGGCCGTCTGGAGGTAGTTCAGCACGGGCTTGACCAGGTTGCGGTGGCCGGCCGCCGCCTCGGCGGCGCGGAACACGGAGCGGTAGATTTCCGGGAACCCCGCCTTGGAGTAGTCGACCTCGAGCTGGCGGTTGAAAAACAGTCGCACGGGCCGCGCCGCGCCCCGGAAACAGGCCTCGAAGGTCCTGCGGAAGGTCGCGCAGGCGGCGAGGGTGCTCTCGAGCAGCCCGAGGTACTTCACGGCCGCAGGGTCGGGCAGACGGAAGTCGAGGTTGCCCGCGGGGGTCAGGACGCAGGCGGCGGGCTCGCCGTCGCGGCGGTAGGTGAGCAGCCGGAAGGCGCGCGCCGGGTCGAACCCCGACGGCGGGAACGCCCGCAGCTCGAAGAGCCCCTCGTTCACGTGGGCCCGGTGGATGGTCACCCGGACCTCGCGCCCGGCGTGGGCGGTGAGGTACCTCACCTTGTCCTCCGGGCTCCCCTGCAGCTTGAGGTAGGAGTACCCGCCGCCGATGTCCTCGCAGATACCCGCCAGCTGGGACACCTCGCGCAGCTCGATCCGCCCGAGCCTCCGCCCGAAGGAATCGAACCCGCGCAGCTCGTCGGCGATCCGCCGCATGTGGGCGTCCAGCTCGGCGTCCCGCAACGGGGGGAGCTTCAGCTTCTGGCCGGAGAGGATGATCTCCGAGGCCCGGCTGCGCCGGGTCTTGCGCCAGTCGAGCCGCTGCATCCAGCGGCGCAGGCGGCCGCGCGTGCGGTACACCTCGCAGCCGGCCAGCCGCTTGCGGATCTCGATGGGCCCGGGGTGGAGCAGGTACCGGCCGATGTCGGACAGCCGGTACTCCTTCACGGCCCCGCGTTCGGCCTCGGGGTCGAACGCGCCGGGCTCGACCCGGGCCGCCTTGCCTTCCGAGATGACCCACGCGGGGTGGGTCGCGTGCGGTGCCGCCGCTGGGGATTCCATAGGCCTCGCGTCGCAGGGGTTCGGACCGGCCCCGGTGCGGAAAGGGGCCGATCGGGTTCGACCAGCGCTCAGCTCTTGCTCCCGAGCAGCTGGGAGTCTTCCAGCATGATTTCCATCTTGGCCAGATCCACCTCGGACAGGTGGAGCTCGGCGGCCTCCGGGGTGGCCAGCAGCACGAGCGCGGGATCGGCCTTGATCCCGAGCCCGAGCTTGTTGCAGGCTTTGTCGGCCAGGCGCACCACGATCGCCAGATGGTTTTCGGATTCGAGCGTTTCCAGGTGGTGGTCGCGGGCGACCCGCGCATAGCGCTCCGGCAGGTTCCAGTGCTGCATGAGCGTGTAGCCGTGGCTGGTGTGCAGGTGGTCCATGGCCTCCATGAGCAGGGCCGTGGAGGGGCTCAGGGGCTGCTGCCCGGAGTGCACGAGGTCGTCGACCACGGTCAGGATGAAGAGCTTGCCCGCGTCGTGCAGCAGCCCGCCGAAGAAGGCCTCGTGCGCGATCGCGTGCAGTCCGCAGTGTCGCGCCAGCCAGTGGGCGGCGACCGAGGTCGCGAGCGCGTGCCGCCAGAGCTTGCGCATCACCCCGTGCAGGAAGGGGTCCTTCGAGTGGAACTGGCCCTCGTGCGTCACGGTCATGACGATGTTGGCGACCTCGTTCACCCCCAGGCGCACGATCGCGTTGCGCACGGTGGTCACCTGGGTCAGCCCCTTGAAAAAGGAGGAGTTCGACATGCGCAGCACCTCGGCCGTGAGCGCCTGGTCGCTCACGATCAGCTGCTCGATGCGCCGCGTGTCGGGCTCGTCCCGGGCGATCTCCTGCTGGACCCGGGCGGCGGTCGCGTTGAAGACGGGCAGCCGCGCCGTGCTGGAGGTGATGACCTGGTCGATGATCTCGATGAACGAACGGGAGTCCGGCATGGCTATCCCTCCAGCAGCCGCCGGAGCTCCGGCAGCGGGCGCGGTTTCTGCAGCCGCGGCAGGCAGCGCAGGATTTCGTGGATCGTGGTGCTGCCGCCGGCCGCCTTGACCAGGCCGTCCTCCATGAGCGTGACCAGGCCGGTCGCCTCGATGCTGATGCGCCGGATGTCCTGGCTGGTCCGGTGCTCGATCATGGCGTTGCGGATGTCCTCGTTCAGGATCAGCAGCTCGAAGATGCCGACGCGCCCCCGGTAGCCCGTGTACTGGCAGCTCGCGCACCCCTGGCCGCGCCGGAAGCTCGCGCCCGCCAGGTCGGCATACCCGCACCCCAGGCGCTGCAGGTCGAGCGGGGTCGGCCGGTACTCGGCGGCGCAGTCCGGGCAGACCCGGCGCAGCAGCCGCTGGGCGAGGACGCTCACCACGGTCGAGGAGATGAGAAACGCCTCGATGTTCATGTTGAGCAGGCGCACGAGGCCGCCGATGCTGTCCTCGGTGTGGAAGGTGGTGAGCACCTTGTGCCCCGTGAGCGCGGCCTGGACGGCGATCTCGGCCGAGAAGGTGTCGCGGATCTCGCCGATCACGATCACGTCCGGGTCCTGGCGCACGATGTGCCGCAGCGTCTCCTCGTAGGTCAGCTGGATGCGGGGGTTGATCGAACACTGCGAGATGCCGTCGATCACGTACTCGACCGGCTCCTCGGCCGTGATGATGCTCGTCTGCGGGTCGTTGATGTGGTTGATGCAGCTGTAGACGGTCGTGGTCTTGCCCGAGCCGGTCGGGCCGGTGACCAGGATGACGCCGCTCGGCAGGTACAGGGCGTCCTCCTTGAACCGCTCGAGCATGCGCGCGGAGAGCCCCACCTCCTCGAGGTTGATGAGCACCCCCTGGCGGTTCAGCAGCCGCAGGACGATCTTCTCCCCGAACACGGTGACGTAAAACGAGGCCCGCAGGTCCAGCTGGGCCTGGCCGTGCTCGAAGAAGAAGCGGCCGCCCTGGTGCCGGCGCTTCTCGGTGATGTCGACGTCGCACATGACCTTCAGCCGGTTGGTGACGGCCCCCATGAGCGCGATCGGGAAGTCCTCGTGGTGCAGGAGCACGCCGTCCTGGCGCATGCGCACGCGGATGTGCTCCTTGAGCGGTTCGATGTGGATGTCGCTCGCCTTGCGCTCGATGGCCGCGGTGATCAGGCCGTTGACCAGCGAAATGATCGTGCTCTCGTCGGAGGGGGAGATGCGCTCCCGCTGGCGGGCGCTGAGCATGCGCTTGACCCCGCGCTCGATCGAGCTGCGCCGGGCGATCGCCACGATGAGGCCGGCGCCGAAAATCTCCCGCGCCGCGGCCAGCTCGTCCTTGTCCATGGGGTCGGCGAAGGCGACCAGGGGGGCCCCGCTCTCCATCTGGATCGGCACGAAGCTGTGACTTTCGTACCACTTGGGCGGCACGCGGTTGAAGAGCTTGGGGTCGATCTCGGCGTAGTCGGGGTCCACGTAGGGGAAGCCCATCTGCAGCGAGAGCACCTCGATCAGCGTGCGCTCGCCGACCAGGCGGCGCTCGAGCAGGATTTCGCCCAGACGCTTGCGCGGCCGGGCCTCGGACTGGATGTTCAGCGCGAGCTCGAGGTCGCTCTCGCGCAGGTGGCCGAGCGCCACCAGCAGGTTTCCCAGCCCCATGGGGGTGTCGGTCGTGCGCACCGCCTGCTTGACCTGCTCGTCCGTGATGAGCTTGAGCTCCTTCAGGATGTCGAGCAGGGGCTTGGGGCTCACCAGCTTGGACTGGATGCGCTTGGCGTAGGCGACCTGGTCGGGGGTCAGCTGCCCGCCCTGGACCAGCAGCGCCACCAGGTCCACGAAAGGGACCGGCGGCGCGGCGGCGGGCGGCGCGGGTGCGGCGGGTTTGGGCTTGGCGCTCACGGGTCGGCCTTCCTGCACAGGGTTGACGGTTGACAGCGGCTCGGCGGACGCATGTCGCCGGGGCCCTCTGTCGTACAGAGTGCCTCTCTCATGGCATATCGGCCTGCGGGGAGGGAACCTTTAAGGGGAACCACGGGGATAGGGTTCAGGGTTCAGGGTTCAGGACGCCGGGCCGTTGCGGCTTCCCCTGAACCCTGAACCCCGAGCCCTTTTTCCTTTGTCCCCGTCCCCGTTTTCTCCGGCTTGTCACCGCCGGCGCGGGGTCGTATAATGCCCCCGAACCTCAACCGGCACGATGGAGGACCATGGGCCAGACCTACTATGTGGACGGAAAATTCGTCGCGGCAGCCGAGGCCGTTTTCCCGATCGACGACCTGGGCCTGCTCAGGGGCTACGGCTGTTTCGACTTCATGCGCACCTACAACGGCAAGGTCATCTTCATCCGCGACCACGTGCGCCGGCTGTTCAACTCCACGCGGCAGATCGGCATCGAGCTGCCCTTCACCGAAGACGAGATGATCGCGCTCGTCGAGGAGACCCTCAAGCGCAACCCGCCCGTGGAGTCGAGCGTGCGCATCCTGGTGACGGGCGGGTCCGCGCCGGATTTCATCACCCCGCAGGGCCGGCCGCGCATCGCCCTCATGGTCGCCCCGCTGCACCCCTACCCGCCGGCCTGGTACGCGGAGGGGGCCAAGGTCATCACCGTGCCCTTCAGCCGGGCCATCCCGGGCGCCAAGAGCATCGACTACATCCGGGCCATCCTGGTGCTGGCGGAGGCCCGCCGGGAGGGCGCGATCGAAGCCGTCTACGTCGACGCCGAGGGGCGGGTCCGGGAAGGGACCACCTGCAACGTCTTCGCCTTCATCGGCGGCAAGCTGACCACCCCCGGTGCCGAGATCCTGAACGGGATCACGCGCCAGAAGGTCCTCGGCCTGGCCGAGGGCGTCTACCCGGTCGACATCCGCGAAATCCCGCGCGCCGAGCTGGTCCGGGCGGACGAAGTCTTCATCACGTCCTCCAACCGCCTGATCGTTCCCATCGTCCGCGTCGACCACGACGTGATCGGCAGCGGACGGCCCGGCGAGCGGACCCGCGCGATCATGCAGGCCTTCACCGACTACACCCACCGCCTCTCCGGGCAGATAGAGGAGCGTCCCCGATGACATGCGACGGCATCTATGACCTCGTGATCGTGGGCGGCGGGCCGGGCGGCCTGACCGCCGGCATCTACGCCATGCGCGCCGCCCTCAAGACCGTGCTCGTGGAAATGGGCCCGCCCGGAGGCCAGGTGAACCTCTCGGATTCGGTCGAGAACTGGCCGGGGGACGAGCACATCGGCGGCAGCGAGCTCAGCATGAAGATGGTGAGCCACGCGCAGTCCTACGGGCTGGAGATGCGCACGGAGGAAGTCGTCGCGGTCGACCCCGGGCTGGAACACCACACCGTGCGGCTGGCCGGCGGCGGCTGCCTGGAGGCCCACGCCGTGATCCTCGCCACCGGCGGCAGTCCCCGCCAGCTCGGAGATCCCGGGCGAAAAGGAACTCTACGGCAAGGGCGTGTCGTACTGCGCCGTCTGCGACGGGTTCTTCTTCCGCAACCGCACGGTCACCGTCGTCGGCGGCGGCGACTCGGCGGTGGAAGAGGCCCTCTATCTCGCCAAGCTCGCCCGGCAGGTCTACATCGTGCACCGCCGGGACCAGCTGCGCGCCGGTGCACTGCTGCAGCAGCGCGCCCGGGCCGAATGCAAGATCGAGTTCGTCTGGAACTCGGTGTTGACGCGGATCCAGAGGGGACTCGACGGCGTCGGGTCGGTCGTGCTCCAGGACACGCGCACGGGCGCGGAGCGGGAGCTCCCCACGGACGGGGTCTTCATCTTCATCGGGTTCCTGCCGAACAACCGCCTCGTGCCGGCCGGCATCCGGCGCAACGCGGACGGATACGTCGTCACCGACGAGAAGTGCGGGACGACCCTGCCGGGCATCTACGTCATCGGCGACCTGCGCGAAAAATACGCCCGCCAGATCGTGCTCGCGGCCGGCGACGGGTGCACGGCCGCCCTAGCCGCCGCCCACTACGTGGAGAGCCGGAAAGCCGTCCTGGAGTGCACGCTGCCGGAGGCATCGACCGCCGGCACCGGGCACTGAGGTCGGCAGCCTGACCGCGGATCGCCCCCGGCACCGGCCGGCTGGCAGTATGGCGCCCATCCCCAACACCCTTTTGACGCTGGCCCCCCTGGCCGCGATGCTGACCGGCCTCCCGCTGCTCGGGGCGTGGCTTGCCGGCCGGCCGGCGGCGCGCTACCTGCAATTCCCGCCCGACCCGGGTTTCGTCGCCCACGCCCCGTTTTCGTGGGCGGCGTTCGGCTTTCTCTCAGTCCTGATCGCGGCCGTCCTCGCCTGGCTGGGCCGTCGCGCGGTCGAATCCTGGCGGCGCAGCCCCCCGGCCGCACCGGTCGGCCGACGCCCGGTCCCCTGGTGGGGAGTCGCCGCCGGGGCGGCGGGCGCGGGCGCCTGGGTCCTGGCCTGGACCCGCTTCGCGTGGTTCGCCCCGTTCCAGGAGCACACGTTCACCCCGCTCTGGCTCGCCTACATCGTCGTCGTCAACGCCCTGTGCGTCGCCCGGACCGGACAATCGCCCCTGACCGACCGCCCGGGGCTGCTGATCGGCCTCTTCCCGGCGAGCGCCCTCTTCTGGTGGTTCTTCGAGTACCTCAACCGGTTTGTCGCGAACTGGACCTACACCGGCGCGCACCTCGACGCCTGGTCCTACTTCTGGTTCGCCACCCTGCCCTTCTCGACCGTGCTGCCCGCGGTCCTGAGCACCCAGGCGCTCGTCCGGTCGTTCCCGGCAGTCGCGCGCGCCTTCGGCCGGGTCCGGCCGCTGCCGCGCCCTGCAGGGCCTGCTCTGGGCCCGGCTTTGCCCTGCTGGCGGCCGCGCTCGGGTTGATCGGCATCGGGGTCCGGCCGGACCGGTTCTACGCGCTGGTCTGGGTCGCGCCCCTGGTGCTGCTCATCGCCATCCGGGCGCTGCGGCGGCAGTCCCACCCGCTGCAGGACCTGGCCACGCCCGACTGGACGGCACCGGTCTCGGCCGCGCTCGCCGCCCTCGTCTGCGGGGTGTTCTGGGAGATGTGGAACTACTGGAGCCTGGCGCGCTGGACCTACAGCATCCCGTACGTCCACCGGTTTTCGATCTTCGAGATGCCGCTGCTCGGCTACGCGGGCTACCTGCCCTTCGGGCTGGAGTGCACGGCGGTCGCAGCGCTGGTCCAGGAGCTCGTACAGGGAAAAAACGCCGGCCGGGCGTGAGTGCCGCAATGCTTGCACGGCTCACCAGCGGGTCTTAGTGTGAAGGTATCGGGCTGCGGGAGGAGCGGAAATGGCATTCATCCGGATGGAAGGGGTGTGCGGGAAGGTGTTCGTCCCGGAGGGATCGCCGGAGCCGAAGAAACATCCCTGCCCGGACTGTTTCGAGTGCCAGCAGTGCAGCGACGACCGCTGCCGGGTGTGCCGAGGGGAGAGTGCCGGGGATGGGGCGACGTGCAACCGCTTCCGCGGCGAGGGCATGTCGTGCGGAAAAGGGTCCAAGGGGCCACGGGGTCAGGGTTCAGAGTTCAGAGTTCGGTGTTCAGGGAAAGCGGAACCCCGGTAGCGTCTTTCTTGACTGAACCCTTAACCCCGAACCCCGTTGTTCCCCTCGCTACTTCTTCCCTTGCAGCCGCTCCCACATCTCGCGCCGCGCCGCCTGCGCATCGGCATCGGCCGGCGGCGGCTCGTCCGCCACGTTGAAGCCGCCCACGCCGGGGCCGACCGGACGCTCCACGCGCGACCCACGCAGGCGCGCGATGCGCTCCTCCAGCGGCGGGTGGGTCGAAAACAGGCTCATCAGGCTCGAGCCCGACAGCGGGTTCACGATGAACATGTGGGCGGTCGACGGGCTCGCGTCCATCGGCAGCTGCTTCGAGTAGGCCCCCAGCTTCTGCAACGCGCCGGCCAGGCCGTCCGGGGTGCCGGCAAACGCCGCCCCCGTGGCGTCGGCCATGAACTCCCGCGAGCGCGAGATGGCCATCTGGATCAGCATGGCCGCCAGCGGGGCGATGATCGACAGGACGATCATCCCGATGGCCCCTCCCCGCCGCCGCCTTCCTCGCGGTCACGGCTGCCCCCGCCGAACATGGCCGAAAAGCGGGCCATGTTGGCCAGCATCATGATCGCGCCCGCCATGGTCGCGGCGATGCTCCCGATCAGGATGTCCCGGTTGCGCACGTGCGCCAGCTCGTGGGCCAGCACCCCCATGGCCTCGTCGCGGTTCATGAGCTTCAGCAGGCCCTCGGTGACCGCCACGGCCGCGTGCTCCGGGTTGCGACCGGTTGCAAAGGCATTCGGCGCCTCCTGCGGGATAACGTAAAGCTTAGGCATCGGCAGGCCGGCACGCCGGCAGAGGGTCTCGACCATGCCGTGAAGCTCGGGGGCCTCCTGCGGACCCACCTCCTGAGCGTTGTACATCCGCAGCACGATCTTGTCGGAGAACCAGTAGCTCGCGAAGTTCATGGCGGCCGCCATCACCAGGGCAAGGGTCATCCCTTCAGCGCCGCCGAGCCACCTGCCGATCAGCACGATCAGCACGGTCAGCATTGCCAGCAACAACGTGGTCCGAATCTGGTTGCCCATTTTGAGTTCGATCTCCTCCTCGCTTGACATCGTTTCATAAATACGGCCCATGCGCGGACCCCCACCCTAACCCTCCCCTAGGGGAGCAGGGGCAGGGCCATGCGCACCTGCCCCAAATTTGCCATGGAAAAATAAGCAACCGGTCCGCACGGTGCAAGTGCCCCCGTTCGGCCGCCTCGAAACCGGGTGCGGTCGCCGACGGGGCGGCCCGGCCGGTCCGGATCAACCGGATCCGCTGTGCCGCTGCGGGTGAAGCCTTCAGCCGCGGGGCTTGCGTCCGCGGCAGATCATGAGCGGGGTGTAGGTGAAGACCCGCGGGTCGGCCAGCTGGCGCTCCATCTCGTCGAGGAACTCCGCATAGCCGCCCGGGTATTCGGGGAAGTCGTACCCGGAGAGCTTGCCGGCGATCTCGGCCTTCTTCCGCCAGTTGAATTTCTCGTTTTCCTTGAACCGGCTGTAAATCAGGTTGTGCGGCGCGACCTGGACCTGGATGTCCTCGAACCCCAGGTCGAAGAGGTAGGCGTAGAGTTTGACCCCGACGTACGGGTCGAAATTGCGGCGCGTCTCCAAGCGCTCCATGATGGCCTGGATGGCCCTCTCCAAGCGGGGTGGAAAGCCGTGGAAGCGCAGGCAGTTGCAGTCGAGGTCGATCATGCAGAGCGTGCCGCCCGGCTCGAGAGCGCCGGCGACGTGGCGGGCCAGCTCGAAGCTGCCCGACCGGTAGTACTCCAGCACGAAGCGGATCCAGATGAAGTCGAAGCGGCCGAGGGAATCCAGCGGCTCGCGGATGTCCCGGATCGCGAACTCGAGGCCCTCCGCCCGGTAGGTCGAACGGGCGAACGCGATCCGCTGGGGGGCCATGTCCACCCCGACCGTCCGGCCCCCGGGCTGGGCGAGCGCGTGCAGGTGGAAGCTGGTCTTGCCCGAGCCGCAGCCGAGGTCGGCCACGCGCATGCCGGGGCGCAGCCCGGCCCAGCGGGCCTGCTCCTCGACCACCCGGCCGTCGGTCTTGACGTCCAGCCGGATGGCCTCGTCTTCGCTTTCCATCAGGTAGCCACGTTCGGTCATGCCCCGACCTCCGCACGTATCGTCGGGAGGTATCGTAGGACGGGCCCCTTTGTCAATCGCATCGCCCGGAATGCTTGTGTTCCATTTTTCTTTCTGATAGGAAAAAGCCCTTCGGGGTGCCAACGCGTTCGGGCCGCGAACGCCCGCAGCGTTTCCGAAGCACCGCAGCCCGCCTCCCCAGACCCGCCAGGTTCGTCCGCGCGACCCGTTTCGGGGGAGCCATGGACGCGCCGTGGGGCCGGAAGCGCCTCGGGCCACATTTCAATCGTGAAGGAGTTGCATGCATGTCTGACCAACCGGATATCACCGGCGCCGAGGAAAATTTCGCCGAGCTCCTGGACGCCTTCAGCCCCGGGAGCCGCTCCGAGGTCCGCGTGGGTGACCGCGTGAAGGGCCGTGTCATCTCGATCGGCAAGGACTCCGTGTTCGTCGACGCGGGGATGAAGATCGACGCGGTCGTCGATCGCGGCGAGCTGCTGGACGCCGAGCAGAACCTCGTCTGCGCCCAGGGCGACGAGCTCGAGCTCTACGTCGCCGCCGTGAGCGAAAGCGAGATCCGCCTGTCGCGGGCGATCTCGGGCGCCGGCGGCGCCCAGATGCTGCGCGACGCGCAGAAGAGCGGCGTCCCGGTGGAAGGGAAGGTCAAGGAAGTCTGCAAGGGCGGGTACACGGTCGAGGTCCTTCAGCGGCGGGCCTTCTGCCCCCAGAGCCAGATCGACCTGACGCCCGCGGACGACCCCGCCGCACACGTCGGGGCCACCTACCAGTTCCTCGTCACCCGCTTCGAGGAACGGGGGCGCAACATCGTGGTGTCGCGGCGGGCGCTGCTCGACCGCGAGCTGGACGTGCTGCGCAAGCAGTTCATGGAGACGCTGAAGCCGGGCGACGTGCTGGACGGAAAGGTGTCCCGCATCATGCCCTTCGGCGCCTTCGTCGCGATCGGACCGGGGGTCGAGGGCATGGTCCACGTGTCCGAGATCAGCTGGTCCAAGACGGCGGCCCCGGGCGATGTGCTCGCCCCGGGCGACCGGCTGCGGGTCAAGGTGATCGGCATCGATGCCCCGGAAGGCGCCAAGCAGCCCCGGATCGGGCTCTCGATCCGGCAGCTCGAGGAAGACCCCTGGATGGGCGTCGACCAGCGGGTCAAGGAGGGGGATATCGTGCGCGGCAAGGCCACCCGTTGCGCGACCTTCGGGGCCTTTGTCGAAATCGCACCGGGCATCGAGGGCATGGTCCACATCAGCGAGATGAGCTACACGCGCCGGGTGAACAAGACCGAGGACATGGTCAAGCCCGGGGACGTGGTCACGGCGGTGGTCAAGTCGGTGGACCCCGAGAAGAAGCGCATCTCCCTCAGCATGCGCGACGCGGAGGGGGACCCCTGGGCCGAGGTCCTGGAGCGCTTCCCGACCGGAAAGCGCGTGGAGGGGGTGCTCGAGAAGAAGGAGAAGTTCGGCTACTTCGTGCGCCTGGCCCCCGGGATCACCGGACTGCTCCCGCTCGGCAGCATCCGCCGCTCGGGCGCGGCCGCCGAGATCGAGAAGGCCAAGGAAGGGGATACCCTTCTGGTCGCGGTCGAAGAAGTCAACGTGCAGCGCCGGCGCATATCGCTCGGGGCCGCCAGCGCCGAGGACGAGGGCGACTGGCAGCGCTTCACCCAGCAGAAATCCCAGGGCAGTGGCGGCTCCTCCCTGGGCGGCCTGGCCGACCAACTCCAGAAAGCGCTGCGCTCGCGCGACGAGAAGTCCTGAAGGAAACATTACGAGCTCAGAGTTACGAGTTAAAAAAATGACCCTGCAGCACCCGGCGTCTGATCGAAAAAAGCCGGTTCTGCAGGGTCGTCGTTTTTGGGCGCTCTTTTTCCTGAACCCTGAACCCGGTCCCCTTCATTTACCCGGTCTGAAACGCCCGCCGGTTTTGGAACTCCGCCTGCTTGCCCTCGTTCCACTGCGACACCGGTCGCAGGTAGCCGACCACCCGGCTGTACACCTCGCACCGGCGATAGTTCGAAAGCGCCGGGTTCACTCCGAAACACTGTTCGCACTTGTTCTGGTAGCGCTCCGGCTCGGGCTCGTACACCGCACCCCCGCTGATGGCGAATCCCTCGGGGGTGAGGGTGACGGCGACGGTGGTCTCCTTGCCGCAGTCGTGACAACGCCCTTCGAATCCGAGCGCCGGCTTCTCGGGGTTGGCGTCGAACAAATCGTGCAACCGCTCTACGGTCATCATCCTGTGTTACCTCCGCATCTGGAATTGTTGATCCGGGAAAACCCGGTCAGCCGTTGCCCGGAGGCATGCTCCGGCAAAAGCAGGGTTCCCTCCAAGCATGTAGGTCTCCACCCTATAGCCACTGTATGTTGTGTGTCAACCCGTTAAGGCCCTCATATTTTGTGGTCACCGGGAAAAGCCCAGTATATTCGGTTGTTTTCGCCGGGCCGATGCGTATTATCGCCCACAAATAAATGGACCGCGAGAGTCGCTCTTGGAGAACGAGATGGGACGCTGGATTCGGATCGCTGCCGCTCTGGCGGCCGTGGGGGCGGCCGGGTGCGCCGGTTTCGGCCGGACGCTCGAAACCCCGCGGGTTTCGCTCGCGAGCCTGCAGGTGCGGGAGGCCAGGGGCCTTGAAACGGTGTTCCTGGCCCAGGTGCGGGTCACCAACCCCAACGAGGTGGACCTGGATGTCCGAGGGGTCGAGTGCCAGCTCGACATCAACGACAAGGAGTTCGCCTTCGGCGTCTCGGACGCCCGGGTCCGGATCCCGGCCATGGGGTCCGAAACCATCCCGGTCACGGTCTACTCCTCGGTCCTGGACATCATGCGCGGCCTGCTCGGGCTGCCGCAGCGCGAAGAGCTGCGCTATCACCTGAAAGGCAAGGTGCGCCTGGAGGGGACCGGATGGATGCCGTCCGCGCTGCCGTTCGACTCGCGGGGATCGGTGTCACTGAAGGACCTCGCCGCCGGGCGACGGGCGCCGTCCTGAACCGCTGCCGCAAGGACCCCGGTGCGCCCGGGCTTGATCCCGGGAGCCGGGTGGTATAGAAGGAGAACACCCTTAACTGCGCCTGAGCGGGCGCAGTTTTTTTTCCATGCCGAACGAAACCACATCACCGCACTCCCCCGGTTGGCCGCGCCGCGTGTGGCGCTGGCTGGCCGTCGACTTCTTCGGGATCGCGCGCGAAATGCGCACGGACTATCTCCCGCCGCTGATGGTCTACCTGGCCGCCGGGGTCTCCGGGTTCACGGGGATCATCGAGAGCTTTTTCGTCAAGGATCAGCTCGGCCTGTCCGCGGCCTTCCTGGCGAGCCTCGGCTTCTGGGCCGGGCTGCCCTGGGCGCTCAAGATGCCGATCGGCCACCTGGTCGACCTCTTCTGGGAGCGCAAGTCGTTTTTCGTTTATTTCGGGGCGCTGCTCATGGCGGCGGGCCTGCTGATCATGGTGGGCCTCACGGGCTATCGGGAGTGGATGGCGGCGATCCTGCCGCCGGAAATCTGGTACGTCCTGTCCGCGCTGATCTCGCCGGTCGGGTTCGTGTTCCAGGACGTGGTCGCCGACGCCATGACGGTCGAGGCCGTCCCCCGCCACGACGCGAGGGGCCGGCCCACGCCGGAAGACGAGCTCCGGCGCATGCACACCACCATGCAGACGCTGGGGCGGATCGCCATCATCGGCGGTTCGGCCTTGGTCGCCGGGGTCGGCGGGTGGCTGGCCCAGACGCTGTCCTACACGGTGATGTACGAGCTCTCCCTCCTCATCCCGGCCGTCTCGGTCCTGGGCGTCACCCTCGGCGACGTACGCATGCGGCTGCGGCGGCGCCGGTATCGGCGCCACGGGTTTTCCGACGAGGAGATCCGCCGCATGCTGGTTGCTGCGGAGAACCCTCTGCTCACGCCCGACTGGGCGGTCCTGGGCGGCAGCATGGCGTTCGTGGCGGCGAGCGTCGGCCTCGGCCTATCGACGATCCCGGCCAAGATGGAGGTTATTCTCCTCGCCTCGCTCGCCATCATCGGGTATCTGATCCACCGGCTGCTGCAGGGGCTGGAGGCGTCCAAGCGCCGCGAGATCGTCGGCATCGCCCTGATCGTCTTCGTGTTCCGGGCCATGCCCGCGACCGGGGCCGGTGCCAGCTGGTGGCAGATCGACGCCCTCGGGTTCGACGAGGCGTTTTTCGGGACCCTGCGCCAGGTCTCGTCGATCCTGGCCATCGTCGGCATGTTCGGGCTGCGGGGCTGGATGAGCCGCCGGCCCATCCCCTATCTGGTGGTGTTCCTCTCGCTCTACGGCACGGTGATGACGCTGCCGTTCCTCGGCATGTACTACGGCCTGCACGAGTGGACCGAGCGCGTGTTCGGCTTCGGCGCCCGAACGATCGCCATCGTCGACACCATGGCCGACTCGCCGCTCGGCCAGGTGGCCATGATCCCGATGCTCGCCTGGATCGCGCGCGAGGCGCCCCGGGAGCAGAAGGCCACGTACTTCGCGGTCATGGCCGCATTCACCAACCTGGCGCTGTCGGCCGCCAGCCTCGGCACCGCCTACCTGAACCAGATCTTCACGGTCGAACGCGGACAGTACCAGGAGCTGGGCCGGTTGATGATCGCCGCCACCCTCATCGGCCTGGTCGTCCCCGTCGTCACGGTGGTGCTGGTCAACCGCTGGACTCGCCGGGCCTCGGCCGCGGCCGCTCCTCACGCATTGGAAAGGCACGACGCATGAAAATCGGTGTCATCGGGCTCCCGCTCTCCGGACGCTCCACCATCTTCGAGGCCCTGACTCGTCAGGGCGGCGAAACCCTCTCACGCGGCGAGGACCGGACGGCGGTGGTGCGGGTCCCGGACCCCCGCGTGGACGCGCTCAGCCGCATGTTCGAGCCCGAGAAGACCATCTATGCCCAGGTGGAGTATCTGCTCCCGGGCCAGGGCTCCCAGAAGAAGGACAGCCCGTGGCTGCCGGTGAAGGACTGCGACGCCCTGATTCACGTCGTCCGCAACCACGGGCCGGACCGCACCCCGCGGCAGGACCTCCTGGCCGTGGAGCAGGAGCTGATCCTCGCAGACCTCGTGCAGGCGGAAAAGCGCCTGGAGCGCATCGAGCTCGACCTGCGCCGCGGCAAGAAGCAGAATGCGGAGGAAGCCCAGCTGCTGACCGAGTGCAAGGGCCTGCTCGAGGCGGAGACCCCGCTGCGCCGACGGCCGGAGCTGGCGGGGGCCAAAGCGCTGCGCGGGTTCGCCTTTCTGACCGCCAAGCCCATGCTGGTCGTCTTCAACAACGAGGAGACCGAGGCCGGGATGCCGGAGGCGGGCGACGGCGCGGCGGGCGACAGCTGCACCGCGCTGCGCGGCAAGATCGAGCAGGAGCTCGCGCGCATGAGCGCCGAGGACGCGGCCGAGTTCCTGCGCGAGTACGGCATCGCCGACTCCGCCATGGACCGCATGATCCGGCTGTCCTACGAGGTCCTGGGCCTGCTGTCCTTTTTCACGGTCGGCAAGGACGAGGTGCGCGCCTGGACCATCCGGCGCGGGACTCCGGCGGTCGAGGCGGCCGGGGTGATCCACACGGACATCCAGAAGGGGTTCATCCGGGCCGAGGTGATCGCCTACGACGATCTCATGGCGGCCGGGTCCACGGCGGAGGCGCGCAAGCGCGGCACCTTCCGCCTGGAAGGCAAGAGCTACGAGGTCCGGGACGGCGACATCATCAACTTCAGGTTCAACGTCTGAGCGAATAGAGAGCTGTGTTTGGTGTTTCGTGTTTGGTGTTTGGGGGTTGGTTTGAGAAAGTGTTCGGTGTTCGGTTTTAAGTGTTAGGTGTCTGGGTATTTGGGTGTTTTGGGTGTTTGGATCCTTTGGGTCCCTTTGGTCCTTTTAGTCCCTTATACCGGGTGCAACATCGGGGCCCTTGACCCAGTTGGCGATATGCTGATCGGAGGTTGCATGCAGCGCGACTTCGTTCTGGACATCACGGCCCAGGGCGCCTGGAACGGCGGGACCCGGGTGGACAACTCCATCTACGAGAACAGGGGCATGCAGTTCAAGGGCGGCATCCCCGTGACCCGCGCCACCATCGAGGAGCGCATCGGGGTGCGCACCCGCATGTCCGCGCCCGAAGGGGTGCGCATCGGGGTCACGGCCTTCAACGACCTGCTGTCGACGTCGGGCATCGACCCCTCCCGCATCCGGGTGCTGATCGCGGCCACCAACCTCGGCGAGGACAAGTACGACCCGGGGCCGTCCAGCCGCACCCTGCACGACCTCGTGCGCGCCGCCTGTCCGCAGGCTCTCGTCTTCGACCTCTACGCCGGTTGCCCGGGGTTCAACGTTTCGGTGGAGACGCTCTTCCACCTCTCGCTCGCGGGCGAGCTCGGCCCTGGTGACATCTCGGTCGTCGTCGGGGCGGAAAACCCGCACCGGGGGCAAGTCTTCAAGCCGCTCGACACCGCCAACATCATCTTCGGCGACGACGCGCTGGCGACCGCCCTCGAGACGGGCGACGGCGCCGGGGCCGCCCCGCCCGGCCGGGTCGTCGCGGAAGCCCGGGTCGACATCGATCGCGACGGCGACCTCCCGGCCGCGATCGCGGAGGCGCTCCTGCCCTGGGCGCTGGAAGGTCGGTGGGACGGCCTCATCGTCGACAACCAGATCGGCCGCATCGAGTTCCGGATCCCGGCCACGGCCGCGCGGGTCCAGCACGCCCTCATGGAACGGCTCCGCCCGCAGGAGGCGGCCGCCGGCGCCTTCCGGAACTTCCGCAGCGCCTATGAGATCTACGAGGGGACCCGGGCGGGCTTCGCCTTCGACGTCATGACCTCGCCGGCCGACCCGCTCACGGTGCGGCGTCTGGCCTGCGCCTACGCCGCGGGCGGGCCCTACCGCCGGCTGGTCGCGCGTCTTCCTGCCCCGCGAAGGCCCGGTCGGCCTGAGCCTGATCGAGGGCGGGCCCGAGCGTGCGCCCGCGCCCCGCAGGGGGGTCCTGGGCGCGCTCACGCGGACCCACGGCTGTTTTGCCGGGTTCATCGAGGCCGAGCACGACGCGGACGGGCTCTTCGGGCGGCTGGACGGCAAGGGGGTCTTCCTCTACGCCACGCGCGGCGCCAAGCCGCACCTGGCGGAACTGCTCGCGGCACACGGCCTGGGCTTGGACGACATCGAACTGCTGATCGAGCACCAGGCGAACTTCGCGATGCTGCCGCTCACCCTCGAGCAGCTCTTCGGCGACCGCGAGCGGGCGGCGCGCTTTTTGGCCGACCGGATGGTGACCAACATCCACGAGCGCGGCAACTGCTCGGTCGTCTGCATGCAGCGGCTGCCCTATGACCTCGCGCGGGGCGCGCTGCGGCCGGACGAGATCCAGGGCTACGCCGTCAACCGCAACGTCGACCGGCTGCGGCAGGCCGGACTGGTGCTGTACGATTCGGTCGGGGCGGGGATGACGCGCAGCTCCTTCCTGCGGCGCAGCTGACGGCACCCGTCGGGAGGTGGACCATCGAACCGCTCGAAACACAGCGACAGAAAATCGTCAAGATCCTGCTCTTCTGGAGCCTCTTCGTCCTGCAGGTGCTGATCGTCCGCAGGGTGTGGGAGAACCCGGACATGACCGTCTTCATCGCCGGGAACCTCGTCTTCTTCTTCGTCTCGATCTTCGCGACGGGTCTCCTCACGAAAAGGCTCTCGTTCACCTACCAGGTCCTCGTGCTCGGCATGCTCGGGATGCTGATGCTCGGCTTCGCCGTGCGCTGAACCGGCTTGACTTCGGGGGGTTTTCGGTTATGTTCTGGCACCCCAACAGATTGTTGAAAAACGAAAGGAGACATTGTTGATGAACATTGCCTGGATTTCCGCACTCAGCGTCCTGGCGGCCGTGACCCCCGTCGCGGCCGGCGAAACCACCAAAGTCGCCCTCGAAACCGACAAGGGCAAGATCGTCGTCGAGCTCTACCCCGACAAGGCGCCCAAGACGGTCAAGAACTTCCTGGACTACGTCGACGCCGGCCACTACACCAACACCATCTTCCACCGGGTCATCCCCGGCTTCATGGTTCAGTGCGGCGGCATGAGCGTGAGCATGAAGGAGAAACCGACCCGCCCGCCGATCAAAAACGAGGCGGACAACGGGTTGAAGAACGAGCGCGGCACCCTCGCGATGGCGCGCACCCAGGTGCCCGACAGCGCCACGGCCCAGTTCTTCATCAACACGGTCGACAACGACTTCCTCAACTTCAAGGACAAGAGCATCCAGGGCTGGGGGTACACGGTGTTCGGCAAGGTGACCGAGGGCATGGATGTGGTGGATGCGATCTCGAAGGTCAAGACCGGCAGCCGCGGCGGGCACCAGGACGTCCCCGTCGACACCGTCGTGATCCTCAAGGCCGAACGCGTGAAGTAAGCGATCGACCGGCTGAGCACAAACGCCGGGGGCCCCGCCACGGGCCGCCCGGCGTTTTTATTTTCTTAGTTGAGTTCCCCCGGGCCGACGATGGGGATCGGCGCGGAGAGCGCCGGATCGATCCGGACCCCGCCCGGGGCCAGTTCCGCCGCGACCGGGGCGTCGGTCCCCCACCAGTTCCCGGCCGCGTCGACCTCGGTCGCCTCGCCCGCGGCCACGGACGCCCCAGCCGCCGTTGTTGAGCAGGTGCGACGCGACGACCCGCGCGCGCGAACTCTCGGCCAGGATTCCGCCGCCGCCGTTTTCGGTCACGATCGATTCCGTCACGACCACTTCCGCGCGGCGCGCGGCGATCCCGGTCCGACTCGAAGCCCGGACCAGGCTGCGGGTCACCTCCAGCCGCCCCTCCTCCGCGACCAGCGCCCAGCCGTTGTCCTGGAAGCTGCAGCGGTCGACCGTCACCCGTGACCGCACGGCGCGGATGCCGTATTCGGCCCCCGAGACCCGGCACCCCTCGAACCGGTTGTCGGCCGTGCTGCCGTCGAGGAATATCCCCTTCCAGCCCTTTGACGTCAGCCCGGCGAAGACGACCGGGTGCTCGGCGCTGCCCTGCACCACGATGCTTCCGCGCACGACCATGCCCCGTGCCTTGAACCAGATCACGACCCCCGGCTCGATGGCAAGCGTCGCTCCTGGCTGCACCACCAGCACCTCCTCGACCAGGTAGGGGCTGCGCTCGGCCGTGAGGACCGTGTCGGTCGCGATCGCGGCCGGCAGCGGAGTGGGCGTTCCCACGCGCATGCCGCCCAGCGTGTCCACCCACTGGCGCGCCGCGCCCGCCGGCGAGCGCAGCGTCGCGGCCACCCGCCCGTCGCCCGCTGTCCGGTCCTCGGGCCGGACGAGGTAGGCCGCCGCGTACACCCCGGGCTCCTTCTCCTCCATCGGCAGCTCGTTCAACAGTCCCGGCACGTTCAGCGCCGCCTTGTGACGCGGGTCGCCGACGAGCACCACCCGCAGCTCGTCCCCCGGCAGCAGGAGGCGGCCGGCGCCGTTGTGGACCAGCGCCTGGATGGACGGGACGACGGCCGCCGGGCCCGGCGGCACGGGGATGCCCGCGACCATCTGCATGCTGAGCTCGGCGGCTGCGCCGAGGACGTTGGCCTGCTGGTAGGTGATGGCCGTCTTGACCAGGCTCGCCGCCAGCCCCGGGATCGACAGCGGGACGTCGCCCGCGTGGACCGTCGTCGTGCGCTCCGCCTCCCACAGCACCCGGCCGCTGCGGCAGTCGATCAGGCGCGCGCGCAGCCCCGCCTGCTGGTTGGCGTAGAAGACGGCGTAGGTCTGGCCCAGGCTGAGGGCCTCCCCCACGATCAGGGCGTCGGCGTCGAGCAGCCGGCCCAAACGCTCGAGCGGCGGCAGCCGGCCCGACCGCACGTCCGCCAGCAGGCCGCTCGCCTCGAGGCTCGCGTCCACCACCGCGGGTTCGACGTCCACGTAGGCCAGCGAGCTGAAGAAATTGTAGAACATCCGGCGCAGCACGACCGCCGCGTCGGGGTTGGGCGTGCGGTTCACGAACGGCAGGACGGCCACCCGGCGCGGCAGGTCCGGCTCGGCACGGAGCTCGGCGGCCGGCGGGGGCGCGGCCGCGCAGGCGCAGAGCGTCAGCAGCGCCGCGGCCAGCCAGAGGCGGAGGAGATCACCACGGCGTTTCGGAATCGGACTCAACGCTTTTCTCTTGGAAGAGGTATTTCATGATCCACGCCCCCTCCGCCCCGGACTCCTGCAGCAGCCGGCGCACCCGCTCCTGCTCCTCGCCGTCGAAGGGCGCGGCGCTCGGGCGGGGGTGCGGCGGGGCCTCGGACGCGGCCGCCAGCCGCTGGTGGCAGCGGGCGATCTTGGCGCGCACGTCCAGGGCGTCGGGTTCGAGCAGGATGAACGCTTCCAGGTACGAGAGGGCCTTGTCCCAGTTGCCGGCCCGGAACTGCGCCTCCCCTTCAGTGCGGTAGTGCTGGCGGATCTGCTCGATCCGGCGCAGCGCGGTGTCGTTCTGCGGCTCGATCGCCAGCACGGCCTGGTACGCGCTGTAGGCGTTGCGGTGCACGGGGGTCAGCAGCCGCCCGGCGGCGTAATGGCCCTCGGCGTCCCGGAGCAGCTGCGCCACGGTCTGCTGCTGGAAACTGCGCTTCTGGAAATTCTGCCAGACGCGGTGGATGGCGCTGCGGGCCTCGGCGAACTGCGGGCTGTCCTCGGGGACGGCGGCGTAGAAGCCGAGCGCGCGCTGGGGGTCCGAGGACTCCAGGTGCCGGCCGAGTTCGATGCGGTACTGGTTCAGGCGGTCCCACACCGCGGCGGACTCCCGGGCGCTGCCGTGCTCGGCGAGGTGGGTCTTGAGGAAGGCCGCCGCGTCCTCCGGGCCGAAGCGTCGCGCCTTCTCGGCGGCCAGCCCGAGGGCGGCCTCGTTCAGCAGTCGTCGCACCTCGGCCGCCTGCTCCGGCGACAGCGGCCCGGCCAGCAACAGGAGCAGGCGTCCCCGCGCGACGTCGTGGTCCCCCGCTTCAAGCTCGGCCGCCACCCGGCCGATGGCCTGGCGGTTCATCCACGGGACGACCGCGAGATCGAAGGCGGCATAGCCTGCGAGCACGGCGCCCAGGAGCGCCGCCGCCCAGAGCAGGCCCCGGCTGCTGCCGGCAAGCCGCCCCGGCCGTGCGTCCTCGGCCAGACCGGAAAGGAAGGTGACCGTCCAGCGGCCGATCCCCAGCTGGTCGCCGGAGTAAAGGCGCTGGTCGGCGACCGGGCAGCCGTTGACCCTGAGCGGGTTGGAGGCGCTGATGTTGCGGGCGTGGAACGCGCCGTCTCGGAGTTCGATGACGCAGTGGCGACGGGAAACGGCGGAGTCCTCCAGCATCACGTCCGCCTCCTGCGACCGGCCGATCACCGCCCGGGTGCCCTTGAGCAGGTAGGTCGCGGCCGTGCCGTCGGGCAGCGTGCACACCAGGCGCCGCTCGCTCTCCGCCGCGAGAGCGGCCGCGTCGCCGGCAATCTGGGTCTGGGCCTCGGAGGAGAGGGCGGCCGGCGGCAGCTCGGCCTGGTACTGGTAGTGGAGGGCGCCGAATGCGATTTCGTCCCCGGTCTTGAGGAAATCGCCCCGGCTGGCGCGGCCGTTGATGCGCAGGGGGTTGCGGCCCACGTTCTTGACGAAGTGCCGGCCGTTCTCGAAAGACACCTGCGCCTGCACGCGCGACACGTGGCGTTCCGGGATGACGAGGTCGCACTCTAAAGACCGGCCGATCAGGAACCGGTCCTCCCGGATCTCGAGGCACTGCTGCGGATTGGTTTTCCCGACCAGGCGGAATACGGTGCTCACCCCTCGTCTCCCCCGACCGACCCCTGCAAAAAGACCGGTTCTAGGTCGTTATCGGCCGATGGGAAAAGAACTTGAGGCGCAGAGGGGGGTAAACGATCGCCGCGGCGGGGCAGACCCCGGGGCACACCGAGACTGCTCAATGGGGGGCCGCCGGGGGGCCGTGGTCGGACCCTCCGGCGGTTCAGTCCGCATCCCGTCGCAGGCAACTGCGCCGACGCCGGCCGCTGCCGTGTCGGCACGCATAGGGGACAAACGCTCCGAAGCCCGACGTCAGGCGTTCAGGTTTACCCGCAGAATCGGGTAATGGTAGTTCACGAAGCACAGCGCCACGAGGGCGGTGCCGTGCTTCTTGTCGGGCACGAAGCTTTCGGTGATGACGCGCCGCTGCTCGAGATGAAAGTCATCCGAGTAGCCGTTGGTGTAGAGCTCGTCGAGGCTGGCGTGCAGCCGGCGCTCGATCTCCTGGACGGAGTGATCGCCGTAGAGCTCGCAGACCAGACCACCGTACTTCTGGCGCGTCTTCTTGTCGAACAGCAGCCCGTAGATGATCCCGGCGGTGGCGCGCTCGCCCTTGGCGACCGTGCAGACGGAGAAGATGGACTCCATCACGGACCCGTGGACGAGGCGCTCGGGCTTCGGGATCTCGGTGGCGATGCTCGGCAGGATGGACGAGTATGTCATGATGTTGCACATCTCGACGCCTGCCGCCTTGAGGGCGAGGTGGTAGGAACCGGCGTGAACGGTCAGGTCGCTTTGACCCGTACCCTTGGTAACAAAGTAATCCTTGGGGATCCTGTTACCAATGATCAGTTCACCCAAACGGCCTTCCACGTGCAAGATATCTTCTTTTTCCACTCCCCGTATTCCCCTTCGGTTGCATAAAGATTCCTGATTTGGAGTTTCACCCGGGACCCCGATCGAGCCGTCGGCTGACACATGCCGGCCCCTCGGGGATCCGCCCCCGCCGCTCCGCCGCGCCCCTCGTCTTTCGGGTTTCCCGGCGGACAAAAGACCCGTTAAATTAGCATCAAAATTTTTTTTTGCAACACTATTTATTTGCAACAATTTCAGATGGCTGCCGTCTCCTCGCACCCGACGCCCCTCCTTTCGGTTGTCACGGCAGCCCGGCCAGGTACTGGGAGGCCGGCGCGATCATGATCGTCTGGCCGCCGTTCGCGATGCGGCGGTAGCCTTCCGCCGCCCCGACCAGCTGCACGGCCGGGACCTTCAGCGCGTCCTGGAACTTGATCAGCGCGGGCGAGGGCTGCTGGGCCTCGAGCGCCGCGTCCACCAGCAGCATCGGCCGCCCGTCTTCGACCAGCAGGAAGTCGACCTCCTGCTGGTCCTTGGTCCGGATGAAGTGCAGGCTGAAGCGGCCGAAGCCGAGCTCGGTCCAGCTCGAGGCGGCCCGCAGCAGCTCGATGGCCACCGCGTTCTCGAAGCGGGCGGCCGCGTCCTTCACGCGCGGGATGTCGGCGAGGTAGACCTTCTGCCCCTCGCGGATCGCGCGCGGCACGCCGCGCGACCAGGGCGGCAGGCTGAACACCGTGAAGAACCGCTGCAGGGTGCCGAGCCAGCTGCCCACCGTGTTGTAGGCCACCTGCAGGCCGGCGGCCAGCGCAGGCACGGACAGGGGCTGACCCACCTGCGCCGGCAGCAGGTGGTAGAGCGTTTCAAGCTCGGATAGCGCCTTGATCCCCGTGAGGTCCCGCATGTCCTCGCGGATCAGCTGCTCGGCATAGGCGTTGGACCAGCGCCGGTAGGTGGTCGTGCGCCCCGAGAGAAACGGTTCCGGGAACCCGCTGTGCTCGCAGATCCCGCACCACACGTCCTGCAGCTCCTGGTGCCGCTCCATGCTCACCTGCAGCGGGTTGGCGACGAACTCCTCCCAGGGGCGGTTGGCCTGGCCCAACTCGGCCAGGGTGAAGGGCCACAGGCTCAGCAGGTAGTACCGCCCGGCGAGCGAGTCGCCCCGGCGCTGGGGCTGGTCCATCCGGCTGCTGCCGATGAGCAGGAACTGGTAGTCGCCCTCGGAGCGGTCGTAGGTGCCTTTCACGTATTTGCGCCAGCCCCGGTGCCGGGTGATCTCGTCCAGCACCACCAGCGGCACCGATTCGTCCCGGCGTTCGATCTCTTCGAAAAAGTTCGGGCTGCGGATCAGCCGCGTGCGGTCCTGCGGGATTTCCCAGCTCAGGTAGTCCTGGTTGAGGAACCCCTCGCCGATCAGCTCCCCGAGGGTGGTCTTGCCCACCCGCCGCGCCCCCGACAGGAAGACCATGCGCTTTTCCTTCGAAAGCTCCTTGAAAATATGTCGGTACAGGGGCCGGTTCAGCATGCGGGCATAATTTCATAGTACTGAAAGTTAGTCAAGTCTAAATTTCACTGGAGTGAAATTTAACCAGGCGAGCTGCGATGTCAACCCGGGAGAAGAATCGTTGGCCCGTTCGCCCGTGGACCCGGGCGCGCGAGGCCTATCCAGCCGGTAACGGGGCACGGGCAACGGGTCCACGTCTCTACCGCAGGGGCTCGGCCCGGTCGACCGTCAGGGTGACGGCCCCCCAGTCCTCTTCCACCATGCCGGCCAGCAGAAACGGCCGCGCCGGGTCGAACAGGTGGCAGAAACGGCGGTAGGCCTGCGGGAAGAAGGTGGTCTCGACCAGTCCGGTTTCGTCCTCGAAGGTCAGGAACTCCATGGGCTCGCCGGTTTTGGTGGAGACGAGCTTGCCGCTGATGAGCCAGCCCGCGAAGCGCACCCGCCGGCCGACGTGCCGCGGCAGTTCGGCCGCCCGCACGGCCCCGGCCCGCCGCACGACGTCGGCGAAGAACACCATCGGGTGGCGGTCGCAGAGGAACCCCAGCACGGCGAACTCGCGCCGCAGGCGTTCGTGCGGGTCGTCGGGCGGCAGCCGCGGGGGCGGCGCGTCCCCGCGGGGGTCCTCGCCGAACAGCGAGCGCGCTCGGCCGCCGGCCGACGCGGTGCGCGTGCATCCCCACCGGGCGATCTCCCAGAGGAGCGCTGCGCGCGCCGCGCCCGGCTGCCAGCCGGTCGAGCGCGCCGACGTGGACGAGCGCACGGGCCTCGCCCTCGTCCGGCCGGACCCGGTCGAGAAAATCGCGCAGACCCGGCGTAGGGCTGCCCGTCCACGATGCGCCGCTGCGTCTCAGCCGCGAGTCCCTTGATCGCGAGCAGCCCCACCCGCAGACGACCGTCGCACCCGGACCAGCGCACGCGGCTCGCGGACACGTCCGGCGGGAGCACGGTCAGCCCCAGGCGGCGGGCCTCGGACACGTAGGCGAAGGCGCTGTAGAACCCGCCCTGGTTGCTGATCACCGCGGCCATGAACTCCGCGGGGTGGTGAGTCTTGAGGTAGGCCGCCTGGAACGAGACGCGCGCGTAGGAGGCGCTGTGCGGCTTGCAGAACGAGTAGCCGTCGAAGCTCATCATCATGTCCCAGACCGCGGCGACCTGCTCGGGGGCGACGCCGCGGCCGCGGGCGCCGGCTTCGAAGCGTCGTGCGTAGTCCGGCAGCTGCCGCGCACGGTCCTTCTTGGAGAGCACCTTGCGCAGGCCGTCGGCCTCGGCGTGCGAGAACCCGGCCAAGGCCACGGCCGCGCGCGAGACGTCCTCCTGGTAGACCATGATGCCGTAGGTCTCCGCCAGCACCTCGCTCAGCAGCGGGTGGATCGGCGTCCAGGCGCCGCCGTGCAGGCGGCGGACGTACTCGCGGATGTAGTCGTTGGCCGCCGGCCGGATGATGCTGCTGTGGATGACCAGGTGTTCGAAATCGCCCACGCGCGACTTCTGCTGCAGCAGGCGCATGGCCGGGCTCTCGATGTAGAAGCACCCCATCGTGCGGCCCTGGGCGACGGTCTCCCGGGTGGCGAAGTCGTCCTCGGGCTCCCAGCCGGACTCGTCGACCCCGCAGCCGTTCTCCCGCAGCTCGGCGAGGGCGTCCCGGATCACCCCCAGGCTGCGGTTGCCGAGCAGATCGATCTTCACCAGCCCCGCGTCCTCGGCGCCGTCCTTCTCCCACTGGATGATCGGGACCCCCTTGGGGGCGCGCTCGAGCGGCACGTACTCGTCGATCGGCCGCGGGGTGATGACCACCCCGCCGGGGTGCACCGAGAGGTGCCGCGGGGTGCCGACCAGCCGCCGGGCGAACCCCAGGATCTCCGGCCAGGGCGGCGGGAAGTCGAGCTCCCTCGCCTCGGGCCGCCGCCGCAGCGTGTCCAGCAGGTCGGCGTCGACCTCGTCGGCGTGCCAGTACCCGGGCAGGCGCACGGACACCCGGCCGATCTCGGCCACCGAGAGCCCGTACACCTTGGCGACCTCGCGCACCGCCATGCGGGGCTGGAAGAACACGTGGTTGGCGACCATGGCGACGTGGCCGCGGTGACGCGCGAGCACAGCGGCCAGCACCGCGTCGCGCTCGTCCCAGGCGAAGTCGACGTCGATGTCGGGCGGGTCCGTGCGCCCGGGGTTGAGGAAGCGCTCGAAGTAGAGGGTGTGCTTGAGCGGGCAGACGTTGGTGATGCCGAGGCAGTAGGCGACGAGCGAGGCCGCGCCCGACCCGCGGCCGCAGGTGCGCGGGCTCAGGCGCACGATGTCGCGCACGATCAGGAAGTAGGCCGCGAAACCCATCTGGCCGATGAGAGCGAGCTCGTGCTCGAGCCGCTCCACCGCCGCTTCCGCGAGCTCGCCGCCGTAGCGCCGGTGGGCGCCCGCATAGGCCTCCGCGCGCAGGCGGGCCACGGCACTCGCCTCATCGTGCCCGGCGAGCGGCGGGAGCACGGTGCCGAAGCGCGGCCCGGTGAACGTCAAGCGGGTCGCAACCTCCGCCGTAGCATGGAGCGCCCGCGGCAGCGTCGCAAACCGCTCGGCGTACGCCGCGGGCGGGGCGAGCCACGCGTCCGGCGGCGCGCAGTCCGCCTCAGCGAGCCTCGAGAGGCACGTGTTGCCGGCAATCGCGCGCAGGATGCGGTGCAGCGCGAGCTCGTCCGCGGCGAGGCAGACTGAGTCGGGGACCGCCACCACCTGGGCGCCGGCCCGGGCCGCAGCCACGCGCAGCGGGTGCCCGGCCGGGAGCGGTCGCCGCAGCATGGCGGCCGCGGCGACTCCGGCCGCGGCCAGCGCCGCGAGCAGGCCGGGGTCGGCGGTCAGCACCGTGAGGCCTGCGGCAGCCGCGGGCAGCGCCGCCGCGAGGTCGAACGCTTCCGGGTTCAGGTGACGCCGGGTGAGCAGCCGGCAGAGGTTGCGGTAGCCCTCGTCGGTTTCGACCAGGCACACGGCGCTGCGTCCGCGGGCGGGCTCGGTGACTTCGGCCCCCACCACCGGGGTGAGCCCCTCCTCGCGGCAGGCGGATAGAAACGGCCACAGTCCGTACAGGTTGTCGGTGTCGGTCAGCGCCAGGCGTTCGTAGCCCATGCGCCGCGCGGCGCGGGCGAGCCGGCGGACCGAGGCCGTGCCCCGCATGAGGGAGTAGTGCGATCGGACGACGAGGGGAACCATGGTTCACCGCAGAGACGCAAAGGACCGCCCCACCTGCAGCGCGTCGCCGCCGAAGCGCCGGCGCACGGCATCGAGTGCGCCCACCAGCCGGTCGCGCGTCTCCCGTTGCGGCGCATCGGCGGGGAAGAGCTCCATCTGGGCGGGCGGGAACACGAGCCGGTCGCAGGCAAGCCGCAGGCGGCGCACGCGCACGCGCCGGGCCCAGGCCAGCTCGAGCACCGGCCGGGCGACCTCGAAGAGAGTGATGTCGTTGGCTGTCGCCGGCCGGGCCGCGGCCTGCCGCGTGCAGCGCACCCCGTCGGAGTAGTCCAGCGCCACCGCCACCCGCCGGGCGGCGCGTCGCCGGAGGCGCAGCTCGGCGCCGACCCGCTCGACCAGCCCGTAGAGCGCGGCCTCGAGCAGCACAGCGTCGTTGGTGTCGGTCCCGAACTCGTGGCCCGCCGCCGCCCGCGGCGGTTTTTCGCCGACGGGCAGGACCGGCGAAGGGTCGATCCCGCGCACCGCCTCGTAGAGCGCCATCGCCCGGCCCCCGAACGGGACCTGCAGCTCCGCCAGCTGCAGCGCCGCGACCTCGCCCGCGTGCGCCAGATTGAACTCGCGCAGCCGCGCCAGGTCGTCGCGCTCCACCCCTGGGAGCAGGTGCAGCGGCACGGGCGCGAGGAACGTCCCCTCGTCGCCGGACCGCACGACGGCTTCACCGTCGGGCTTCACCAACCGGGTCGCCACCTTCGCAACCAGTTTGTTGGGGGCGACCGACCAGACCGGCTCCAGGCCGATGAGGCTGAGCACCTGCCGGCGCAGGCGGGCGGCCACGTCGGCCGGCGGGCCGAACAGGCGCCCGGTGCCGGTCGCGTCGATGAAGAGGTGGCCGTCGGTCTCCCCGGCCTCGATGCGCGGGGAAAACGGGACGGCCTGCTCGAGCAGCGCGCGCATGGCCTGCTCGTAGCGCGCCGGGTGCGGCGGCAGGACGCTGGCGTCCCGGCACAGGCGGCGGGCGCGGGCGAGCGGCATCCCCTTGCGCACCCCGCAGCGGTAGGCCTCCTCGCTCATGTCGTAGACCGCCGCGCGCAGCGCGCCCTCCGGCGCGACGATCACCGGCCGGCCGCTCAGCCGCCGGTCGACCGCCCGCTCGACGGCGACGGCGAAGTCGGCGACGTTCACGTGGATGATGGCGCGGTCCATGGCTCAGAATGGGGAAGTGTTCGGTGTTCAGGGTTCAGGTTCAGGGTCGGGGAACGGCATCCTTCCGCGGCGCTCATGATCGCGGCGGGACGCCTCTCCCGCATAGAGCTGCGTCAAGAGTCACGCACCATGCGAAGATCGAGCTCTCAGTCGCGCAGCCATTTCATCCGGCTTCGATCAAAGCCCGAGTTCAAGGCGCGCGAGTTTCGCAGCGCGAGGCGTACTCTCAGTACGCCGCAGCGCTGACGGAACGAAGCGCAACGCAGAAATCGGGCTTTCAGCGAAGCCGCCCATCCGGCCCAGGCAGAATGCCGTCTCCACAGAATGCCCGGCGGCTTCGCAATAGGCTCAAGGCCAAGGCGCGCGAGGACCGCCGAGCGAGGCGTACTCTCAGTACGCCGCAGCGAGCGCGGGACGAGCAGCAACGCCGGCATTGGGCCTATTACGAAGCCGCCGCGAGCAGGCGAGACAGCTGCGTGGCGTTGCGCGGGGCCTGCCCCCGCACGTGGTTGTTGAAAAAGACCACCCCCGAGGCGGCCTGGGCGGCCATGCGGCGCAGCGGGCCATCGGTCCACTCGCGCAGCTCCGCATCGCGGTAGTCGTAGTCGAACTGCGCCTGCTGGTTGCCCGAGCGCCACCCGCGGTCGTTGCGGCCGTGGAAGCGCACGTAGAAGAGCTCGGGATGAGTGACGACGTCCAGTCGGGGGAAGAGATCCGGCAGCGCCGGCGCGTCCACGGCCACGAGGCAGGCGCGGCGGCGCTCCAGCTCCGCGAACACCCGGTCCTGAGCCCAGGAGCGGTGGCGGAACTCGACCGCGAGCGGCAGCCCCTGCAGCTCGTCCAGCAGCTCGGAGAGGTAGCGGCGGGCCCCCGGGCTGCGGGTGAACGCCGGCGGGAACTGCAGCAGCACGGCCGATAGCTGGCCGGACTGCACGATCGGGGTGACCCCGTCGCGGTAGAGCGCGGCCTGGCCGCGCCACGCGTTCGGGTCGACCTCGTGGGTGAGGGTGCGCGTCAGCTTGGCCGTGAAGCGGAACCCCTCCGGCGCCAGGCCGCGCATGCGCTCGACGACCTGGGCCTTGGGCATCTGGTACCAGGTGAAGTTGAGCTCGGTCGCCGCGAACTGCCGGGCGTAGAGCGCCAGCATGTCGGCCGCTTTGGTTCCGGCCGGGTAGACGCCCGCCGCGACCCACTCGGGGTACGAGTACCCGCTGGTGCCCACCCGGATGCGATTCGACAGTGGCGATGGTGCGGCCGCCATGGCTCGACCTCAGTTCGACGTAAAGACGGGCTCGCGAAGTCACAATCTGACGGCTTCGTGAGAAGCCCAAATTCAAGGCGCGCGAGTCGCGTGCCACGAGGCGTGCTTTCAGTACGCCGCAGTGGCAGCGCGATGAAGCGCAACGCAGACGTTGGGCTTCTCACGAAGCCGTCTATTCGAGCGGGCCTCGTAGGACACCCACCACCTTCCCCTGCACCAGCACCTCGCCCAGCCGGCAGCGCAGCGGCGCGAAGCGCGGGTTCTCCGGCCGCAGCTCGATGTGATCGCCGCGCAGGAAGAAGCGCTTCACCGTCGCCTCCTCGCCGCCGATCAAAGCCGCCACGATCTCCCCGTTCTGGGCGAACTGGCGCGGCTCGCAGATGGCGAGGTCGCCGTTCAGGATGCCGGCGTTCTTCATGGAGTCGCCCTGCACGCGCAGGGCGAAGAGGTGCTTGCCCCGGAAGAGGCCCTCGTCGACCGTGACCGACCCCTCCCACTCGGGCTGGGCGTACATCGGCAGGCCGGCGGTGATCCGGCCGACGATCGGAACCTCGCGGCCGCGCGGTGCCGCAACGGGACGGCCGGCGTGGTTCAGAATGTGAACGTCGCGTTCGTAGCGACCGGCGCGCCGGACGGCCCCCTTGTCCTCCAGCACGCGCAGCGTCCGCGCCACGGCCGCGTGGCTCACGCCCAGGTCGGCCGAGGCTCGCCGCAGGCTCGGAACGCGGCCGTCGGCCTCGATTTTGCGCTGCAGGTAGTCCAGGAGTCGTCGCTGCGTGGGAGTCAAGGTGTCCATCGCGGGCCTCCGCCGTTATTTATGATTCAAGTTTAATCGGCCAGAATGTAAATGTCAATGTAAACTCAAATGTAAATTTTATCGCACCCGCACGTGTACCGGTGCTCGAAGAGAGGAAAGAGGACGTTGTTTCATCGTTGACTTATTTCAGACTTCAGCCGCCAAAAACACTTTGACCTCTGCCATCAACTCCTCATCACGGCGCTCCCGCTGGCCCGGGCGGCTGACCGTTCAGCGGCCTACGTTCAGTCTGCGGGCTCCGCCTTGGCTCATTCCTGCCCTCGCGCACCCGGCCGGACCTGCCGCAAGTCAAATGGATAACAGAGGCCGTGCGGCGGGCTTATGGCGTAGAACCCGTGATCCAGCCGAGCCTTGGCGCAAGCCTGCCCGACGCCGTATGGACGCGCACGCTGGGGGTCCCGTCCGTGCTCGTTCCCTATGTCGACGCGGATGAGAGCAACCACGCCCCGAACGAGAACCTGGACCTTGAAAAGTTCTACGCCGGCATCAAGTGCAGCCTGAGCGTTCTTGAGACCCTGGGCAAAATGGGAAGAGCTGCTTGAACTGCTTTCATGGAAGCCTTGATTGGATAAACTTTTTCCCAATTTTCCCAACTACGCCTGTAAGGGGCGAATTGACAAGGCATCCGGAATGCCGTCAACATATTGAACTCATTAGTATTGTATTTTTACTCTCGCGTTTGCACGGATCTTGCTGAGAGCAATGCAGCGCCTGAAGAAATTCCTGCACCCTGAAATGTTCAGCCGGAGGGGATGGTGAAACTCTCGATTTCGATACAGAAGGGGAAAGAAACCAAGAAGGCCGTCATCACCCTTACCAAGGAATCCAATGCGGAGTACGTTTTCAAGCGGCTGTTCGAGTTGGGGTGGTTGGTTGTGTCGGCGGACAAGGTCGCATGACTGCGAGCCTCTTTCAGCGCCTTCTCGAGCGGCTCGCCCCGCAAGGGGTTGACCCCGAGGAAGCCGCTTTTTTCATCCGTGACCTCGCGAACGTTCTGGAATCCCACCCCTCCATCGATCCGGCGACGGCAACCGCCAAACTGAACCTTCTCGGCTGGACCGGCGTCAACCTGGACTACCAGTCGCTGCAGTTGGCGATTGCGTTGATTGAATCAGAAAACGGGCCCGGATTTGGTGAGAGGATTCCGGCATAATCCGCGGCCAGAATCGGGGAGGTCAGCATGCGTCGAGGGAATGCACCCAACTACGCCTGTAAGGGGCGAATTGACAAGGCATCCGGAATGCCGTCAACATATTGAACTCATTAGTATTGTATTTTTACTCTCGCGTTTGCACGGATCTTGCTCAGAGCAATGCAGAGCCTGAAGAAATTCCTGCACCCTGAAATGTTCAGCCGGAGGGGATGGTGAAACTCTCGATTTCGATACAGAAGGGGAAAGAAACCAAGAAGGCAGTCATCACCCTTACCAAGGAATCCAATGCGGAGTATGTTTTCAAGCGGCTGTTCGAGTTGGGGTGGTTGGTTGTGTCGGCGGACAAGGTCGCATGACTGCGAGCCTCTTTCAGCGCCTTCTCGAGCGGCTCGCCCCGCAAGGGGTTGACCCCGAGGAAGCCGCTTTTTTCATCCGTGACCTCGCGAACGTTCTGGAATCCCACCCCTCCATCGATCCGGCGACGGCAACCGCCAAACTGAACCTTCTCGGCTCAACCGCGCTGAACCTGGACTACCAGTCGCTGCAGTTGGCGATTGCGTTGATTGAATCAGAAAACGGGTCCGGATTCGGTTAGAGGATTCCGGCATAATCCGCGGCCAGAATCGGGGAGGTCGGCATGCGTCGAGGGAATGCATGTCGCCGAGAAGGA
>CAWHEZ010000040.1:0-24496 GCA_963828345.1 uncultured delta proteobacterium | reverse complement strand
CCTTGTCGACGTCCCAGAATGTGCAGTTCTTCTCCGCCGTGCTCTTATCTTTGTAGATGGCCATGCACTCGGCCGCGGAAAGCTTTCCATCCTGGTTCGCATCCGCCTGGGAGAGAATCATCCTGTAGGCCTGCCGGATGTTGTCTTCCGGCGGCCCCGCTGCGTAGGCCGGGGTGACGGTGGCCACTGCGATGACCAGAGCCACTGCGACGACAGTCCATTTCATGCCAGCACCTCCTCCGGGAAAACGGTTGAGACAAGTTCTAATCGCCCGCCCGCTTGAGCCGCTTGACGCGCTCGCGCACGAACTCGTACTCGACCCAGTGGTCCAGGAATGACCCGAGGGCCTCGCGGTAAAAACGGATGGCACTCTTCTTGTCCTTGGCCCCTTCGGCCCAGAAGCCTGCGGCGCTGAAGGCCGTGAGGACATTCTCCGGGCCGTCGCCGGCCTGTCGGCGCAGGGCGTCCTCGGACAGGCGGCCGCCCAGGTAGTCGCACACCGCCAGAAACCAGGGGTCGCGGGTTTCGCGGGCGTACCGGGCCAGGCGCTCGCCCGCCGCGGCCTCATCGCCCTGGTGGCGCAGGATCCCCGCCTCCAGAAGTCCCAGACCCATGCGCATGCCCGTCTGCCGGCCCTCGACCGCCAGGTAGGCCCGCAGGTGCTCGAGGGCCTCCGGGAAGGCGTCCGCCCCGGCCGCAGCATAGGCCAGGGTTCCCCGGATGGCGCGGTTCTCCGGATCCAACTCAACGATCCTCACCAAGGCGGCCGCCTTGTCCTCCGCGTCGGCATCGTTGTTCGCCAGGAGCGCCCACAGGGGAGCGAGCGCCTCCTGGCGCTTCTTTCTCCCGTCCAGGCTCTCCTTCACCCGGCGGTCGAACTGCAACGTGTGCGCGGTGTAGGCGGCCCACTGATCCGGCGCCTGCAGGGCCGCGCGGCGCTGCTTGCGCATCTCGTCCAGCCTGGCGCGGGCCAGCAGGAACTCCCAGCCTTCGGGATCGGCGGAGAGCACCGCCTGCTCGATCAGCCGTTCCGCCTCCACAGGGTCTCCCTGCCGCTGGCGCACGAGGCCGCCGATGTAGTGGAGCCAGCTCTTTTCCGCTGAGCTGGTCCATGCGTCCAGCGCCGCCGGCAGCTCGACCCGGCCCTCCAGCACCTGCAGCAGGTAGCCCTGGAACTCGGCCGGGCTGCGCCAGTCGGCCGCGGCCAGTTCGCGGTGATAGGGCGTCTCGTTTTTGCTCCCCGCCTGCCAGTCGAGCAACGCGAGCATCAGGCGCGCCTGGTGGTCCTCCGGGTCCATGGACAGCGACTGGGTGAACCGCTGCCGGGCGCCGCGCGCGTCGCCGTTGCAGAAGTGGAGCATGCCCGCGGCCGCCACCCCGGACGGCTCGAGGCTGCGGCCGAGCTTTTCGTCGGCCGCCGCCATGGCCTCGGCCCAGCGCCCCTGGGCGGCGGTTTCGCGAATTTTGGCGAGAGCGGCCTCGGCGGTGAAATCGATCACCCCGTTCCACTTGGCCTGCCCGGCCTTGAGGTCGCGCAGCAGCCGCTCGGCCCCGGTGATGGGCAGGATCAGGCCGATGTCCCACACGGGGGTGGCCATCGGCACCAGCCCCTGGCTGAAATCCATGGCCACGGCCGAGACGATGCCGATCACCCGGCCGCGCGTGTCGATCACCGGCCCGCCGCTGTTGCCGCCGTGCAGCGAAGCGTCGATCTGGAACATGTTCTCGAAGGCCCGGCGCACGTTGCCGCGCACGACGCTGGCGTTGACCGTGTCGAGCTGGGTGCGGCTGCCGAGCGGGAAGCCGAGCGCGATCACCCGGCTGAGCTTGGGCAGCTTGCCGGGGTCCATTGCGAGGTCGAGCGGCAGGGGGGCGAGGCCCTCCGGCATTCGGTCGATCTTGATCACGGCGACGTCGTCCTTGAGCGGAGACTTGAGCAGCTGGCGGGTGCGCACGGGCGGCTTGGCCACTCCCGCAATCTCGACCCTGGGGGAGCCGTCGGTGCTGTAGGCGTTTTCGGTGAAGTAGATGTCGGTAATGTCCGGGCTGTCCATCATGCGGCCGGCGGGGTTGAAGGCCCGCGTGCCTTCGAACCAGAGATGCACGCGGTACCCCATGGTCACGGTGAGCGCCCGGCTGCGCGCGTACTGAACGACGCCCTGGAAGCGCGGGTCCTCGAGCCAGGGGCAGACCACGTGGCGGCTGGTGAGCAGGTAGCCGTCGCGGTCGACCAGGAAGGCCGTGCCCTCGGCCACGTTGCGGAACACCCTGGCGCCGTCCGACTCCAGCCAGTAGTCCACGAGCACGAAGCCGACCGAGCGCGCGTAGCGGTTGGCGTAGCCCTCGAGCGTGCTCTCGGCGTCGCGACGCTCGCGGTCGAGGGTGAACCATGAGAGCACGCCGACGGCGACGATCACGGCCACGGCCGCCGCCAGCAGCCGCACCCGCTGCTGGAGGCGCCGGACGAGCCCCGCCGGCGGGGCGGGCGCCGGCGCGGGGGCTTCGGCCGGGGCGCCGCGAGCTCCGGCAGCTCCTCGATGCGCCGCAGCGACGCGGCGATTTCGGCCATGGACTGCGGCCGCAGGTCCGGGTCGTCGGCCAGCATCACGCGCAGCAGCACGGACAGCTCGTCGGGCAGGTCGAGCGCGTCCACCCGGGCCTCGTGGTTCTCGATTTCGAGATCCCCCGCGAGCAGCTCCACGAACACTTTCCCGAGCGACCAGACGTCGCTGCGGAAGTCGAGGGGCCGCTGGTTCACGATGTCCGGGTGACAGGCGAGCAGCGTTTTCAGCATCGGCGCCGGCCGGTCGAGCTTCGGGTCGATGTAGCGCGAAAGCTTGTAGTCGATCTTGATGCCGAGCGTGCCGTCCTCGGCCGGGACGGCCATGATGTCGTTCAGGATGAGGTGGGGGATGAAGTGGCCGTGGGCGTGCAGGACCGTGAGGATCTCGGCCATCCGGCGAAAGAGGCCGAGCAGGTCGCGGCGGTCGCCGAGTCGGCCGGAGGCGAGCAGCGAGCCCCAGCTCTCGGTCTCCACCCACTCGCTGATGCGGTACCACAGGCCGTCCGCAGAGCGTCGGATGGCGAAGTGGCGCACGAACCCGTCGTCCGGGAGCTTCTTGAGCTCCTCCAGTTCGCGCTGCAGGCGCGCGGCGACGTCCGCGTTCACCCCGGAGCGCGGGGTGAAGAGGCGGATCATGACGTGCTCGTCGGTACGCTCGCGGATGGCGCGGCAGAGGAACGTGGAGTAGCCTTCGTGCAGGACGTCTACGATGCGGTAGTCGTCCACGGCCTGGCGGCGGCCGCTCACGTCCTGGCCGCAGGCCGGGCACACCGTGATCTCGTCCGCGACCGGTTGGCCGCAGGTCGGGCAGAGTTTCATGGGGATCCTCCGCCGGGCTCGGGTGGTGCAGGGAAGGGCGAGAGTTGCGGGCCTATTATGACTCGGGCGGCTGCAGACGTCAAACGCTGCGGGAGCGGCGGGCGCTGCCACGTCCTGGCCGGCCCGCGGCGCGATGCCCGCACGAACAAAAGGGCAGGGATCTCGCGATCTCTGCCCTTATCGGCTTCCAAAGCGCCGTTGTTTCTTGGGTGCCTTCAGGTGTGGAGTGTGAAAGCCGCCATGGAAAGATGCACGCGCGCCCGAGAAGCCTGCCCTCCGAGACGGCCGCGAAGCCGCCTCCGATGCCTGATAGAGCAATGCAAAAACCGTGCAGGATATTGTAGGCCTGAAAACACAGGGAATACGGTCCGGGAAGAAGAAAACCTGTGGCGCGCGCCGGAGTCTTTTAGGTACCGGGTTTCACATGGGCCGGCGGTATCGAGCGTCGCGAAACAGCCCGGAACGAAGACGCCCCCTCGCCCTGCCCGCTCCTGCCGGGGGAGCGGGTTCAGAATGGTCGGTTCCAATACACCACAAGGATGAGAGCCCCGAAACAGATACGGTACCAGGCGAACGGCGTGAAGGAGCGGTGGGAGACGTAGGCGATGAGCCCACGGATGACGATCGCCGCGGAGACGAAGGCCACCACGAACCCCACCCCGAAAACGGGGATGTCGGCCACGGTGATGAGCTCGCGCACCTTCCAGAGCTTGATGATGGTCGCCCCCAGCATGGCGGGGATGGCCATGAAAAAGGAGAATTCGGTTGCGGCGGTGCGCGAGAGCCCGAGCACCAGCCCGCCGATGATGGTCGCGCCCGAGCGCGACGTGCCCGGGAAGAGCACCGCCAGCACCTGGAAGAACCCCACCCCGAGCGCCTTCTTCCACGGGATGTCGTCGACGGACCCCACCTCGGCGCGGATGCGGGAACGCTCGACCCAGAGGATCGCCAGCCCCCCGATGGCAAAGGCCAGCGCCACCGGCAGCGGCTTGAACAGCCGGGCTTCGATCCACTTCTCGGTCGGCAGCCCGATCACCACGGCCGGCAGGGTCCCGACCACCAGGTTGAGCACCAGGCGGCGGGCGCGCGCGTCGCGGTGCAGGTTGAGGAGGACGTCGATGAACTTCCGGCGGTAGAGCCACACCACCGCGAGGATGGCCCCGAGCTGGATGAAGATGATGAAGGCGTTCTCCTTGCGGCCCGTGAAGCCCAGCCAGTCCTGGGCCAGGATCAGGTGGCCGGTCGATGAGACCGGGATGAACTCGGTCACGCCTTCGACGATCCCGAGGATCGCCGCCTTCAGCAGGAGCACCACATCCATCGAGCACCTTCCGGAACGGGAAATCGGCCGGGAGCCGGAGCGTCGCAGGCCGCACCCCTCATACTCCATTTCGCCGAAAACTGCCTCAGAATTTTGAGATGGATCTAATCAGAATATAATCCGGGGCGACGGGTTTCAGACAAAAGCCGAATCGCCTTCAGAAACTATCCGTTGATTAATATCTGCTGTTGCATACCCACGCGTTTGCCTAGTATTGAGGCCCCATTCCCTTTTTGAAAGCCGCAATCGCTCAATCACGCCGGGTGCTGGCGTTTCCGCAGTTGACCGAACCTGCAAAAGGAGGAAGGGGCATGCAAACAGGGTTGAGAGGGTTGGCGGTATTCTTACTGGTGGCGGCGCTGGCGGCGTCCGCCCAGGCCGGGGGCATCATCAACAAGCAGAACCTCAGCGCGGACTACATCCGGACGCTGAACCGCAACGCCGCGACCGACATGGCGGATGCGGCCGTCTTCAACCCCGCCGGGACGGCCATGATGCAGGACGGATTTTACGTCAAGGCGGATGCCATCTACCTCCAAAAGGATTATTCCAACCAGCTGCCCGCCTCCATCGGGCCGCTCAGCCTGGCCGGGGGCACGCTCAATTCGGAAGAGCCCTCCATCATCCCCGGCCTGTTCGCGGTGTACAAGCAGGACCGCTGGTCCGTGTTCTTCGACGTCACCGTCCCCGGCGGCGGCGGCAAAGTGAATTATAACGACGGCAATGCGCGCACGACCATGCTGTCTCTTCCGGGCGCTCTTGGAGGCCTCGGGACCTACCTGGGCGGCGCGACCGGCAACCCCAACAACATCAACCAGTCCGTCGAAGCCGAATGCCCACTACGTCGGCTACAGTTTCGGCGGCGCCTTCAAGGTGCTCGACTCGCTCTCGCTGTCCGGCGGCGTGCGCTACGTCGACGCCTAGCCAGAAATTCAAGGGCCAGGCCAACGGGACGACCGGCCCGGCCAACACGGTCAACGTCAAGATCGAACGCGACGGACGAGGCCTTTAACTACTTCCTCGGCCTGGACTGGGCGCCGATCAAGGACCTCAACATCGGCCTGACTTACATGTCCAACACGCCGCTCAACTTCAAGTCCGAAGCGAGCGACAACTCCCCCGGGCAGGCGGTCTCCCGCAACGTCGGCTGGGCGGACGGGACGCACGAGCGCGAGGACCTGCCCGGCTACGTCGCGCTGGGCGTGTCCTACTACCTCATCCCGGGCACGCTGCGGGTCGAGCCCAACTTCACCTACTACCTGGAGAAGCAGGCCACCTTCCAGGGAGCGCGATTCCAGGAGTCCAACCCGGGCAACAGCTACGACGTCGGCCTCGCGCTCGAGTACATCCTGAACCCGCAGTGGCGCTTCAGCATCGGGTACATGCACACCGAGATCAAAGGCATGAAGTCGCCGGACCTGCTGTCCGAGGCTCCGGAGACTAGACGCGAACACGATCGGCCTGGGGCTGGTGTGGAGCCCGGTCGAGCGGATGAGCATCAGCTTCGGCGTCCTGCGGACCTGGTACGAATCCGTGAAAACGGATGCGAACTCCTCCCGCGCGCCGGCGCGCACGGAGTACGACAAGGACGTGTACGGGGCGGCGCTGGGCCTGCAGTACCGCTTCTTCAGAATCCATGTCCAACATGCATCTGACGGTCAGATGCTGCGTTGCCGGCCGCCTCAAGCTGCTCACACGCTCAACTGCATGCAGCGCGTTCTCGGCGGCCGGTGACCCGCTATTTTTGAGACGGGTTCCCTATGGGTGCCGCACGCCGCGGCTGTCGGCCCGACAGCGGGTTTTCAACAGCCCTTTCCAACCAGCGAGGGGAGCGGGACGTCCCGCTCCCCTTCTTTGTTATTGCCCGGCAATCCGACAGGCACCAGCGAGGGCCGTCGCATGCGCACCATCGACGAGAGCTCAACCTTCCGTCTGACCTGGGACATCTTCATCCTGCTGCTGATCGTCGCCGGATGCCTGCTGATCCCGTTCCAGCTTTCCTTCCGGCACGCGGCGCTGCCGCTCGGCTCGGGGCTCGTCTACCTCATCGACGTCTTTTTCCTGGTGGACATCGCCCTGAACTTTTGCACCTCGTTCCGGCAATACGGCGAGAAAATCACCACTCCCGACCGGGTCGCCCGCCATTACCTGAAGACTCTTTTTCTAATCGACCTGCTGGCGACCGTTCCGCTGGATGCCTTCTTCCTGGGCGGGGAGGAGCTCCGTGTGGCCGGCGTCTCGCTGGTGCTGGTCCTGCGCCAGCTCCGCCTCCTGCGCGTGGTGCGGCTGTTCGTCATCTTCCGCCGCTGGCAGAGCCTGAGCTGGACCAACTCCGGGTACCTGCGCATCGCCAAGTATTTCACGATCTTCATGCTGCTCGTGCACTGGATCGCCTGCGCCTGGTTCCTGGTGCCCTACCTCGAGGGGTTCCCCGAAAACTGCTGGGTGGTCCAGCAGGGCATCGAGCACGCGAACCCGGTCACCCAGTACATCCGCGCGCTTTACTGGGTGATCCAGACCATGGCCACGGTGGGCTACGGCGACATCACGCCGCACCGGGACTTCGAGTACGTGTTCAGCATCGTGATCATGCTGATCGGCGCGTCGACCTACGCCTTCATCATCGGCAACATCGCCTCCCTCGCCAGCAATCTCGACGCGGCCCGGGCCTCCTTCTTCAACCGGATCGAGGCGATCAGCCAGTACCTCCACTCGCGCCAGGTGCCGCCGCAGCTCAACGAGCAGGTCCGCAACTACTACGAATACCTGTGGGCCCACCACCGCGGGGTCAAGGAGGAGTCCCTCTTCGAGGACCTGCCGCCTTCGTTCCGGCTCAGCCTCCTGCTTTACCTGACCAAGGACCTCCTGGAGAAGGTCCCCCTGTTCAAATACTGCACGCCGGTGCTGCGCAACGTGCTGCTGATGGCGCTCAAGCCCCAGACCTACGCGCCCGGCGTCCTCATCGCGCGCGAGGGGGAGGTCGGGAAGGAGATTTTCTTCCTGAGCCACGGGACGGTGGAGATCCTGACGGAAGACGGGGGCGAGCGACACGGGACCCTGGAGGACGGGGATTATTTCGGGGACCTCTCCCTGATTCTCAAGGAGAAGCGCACCGCCTCGGTGAAAGCGCTGACCTACTGCGAAGTCTTCATCCTGACGGCGGCGAAGTTCAACCGCATCCGCAACGACTATCCCGAGTTCAGGGAGGTCCTCAAGAAGGTGTCTTCGGAGAAGACCGAGAAGGTCGTCACCCTGCTGCTGAAGGGGGTGACCCTGTAAGTTCCCTTTCACTAAAGCGGCCGCGCAGGAAGTGGAGCACGAACCCCACGACAAACAGGATGATGGGGTAGACAATGATGGGCCCGAAACGGATGAAGACAAAGCTCACACCGGCAAGGGTCAAGACGCCGAACCCCTTTCCGAAACAGGACCGGCTGCGCCGGATATACGCTCCAACGGACAAGAGGTAGGCCATGAAAAAGCTCGCGCCCGCCAGCTCAAACAGGGTGGCTTGCGACAGCAGTCCGGTGCCGCTGGCAGCCGCAACGGCGCCGAAAGCGATGACGGCGGCCAGGACGGCGTTGCGCGGAATTCCGGCGTCGGAATGCAAGCGCGCCCACCCGTCCGGCAGGAGCCCTTCCCGCGCCGACGCATAAATCAACCTGGAAAACGCCCAGACGACACCGATGAAATTGACCACCACGATCAAAAGGCCAAGGGCGGCGACGATCCGGCTGCCCGACTCGCCGGCCACCGCAGCCAGCATGGCGGCAATCGGTGCATCCGCGATCTGGGGGTGATTCCGGGGCAGAACGAGCTGAATGGCGACCGCCACCAGCAGGTAAAGCACGACCACGACCAGGTAGCTGAAGATCACCATGAGAGGGAAGTCGCGCTTCGGGTTCTTGAATTCCTCGCTCATGAACGCCATCAACTCCCACCCCACGTAGGCGAAAAAAACCATGGCCACCGTCGGCAGCGCCGTGCCGGCGTGCGCCAGGGGAGCGAGACCTTCGCCGGCGGACGTGTCGCCGAATGCCAGCGCCAACGCAGCCACCAAGATCAGCAGCGCCACCAGGACAAAAGACAGACCCTGCTGGATTTTTCCCGAGGTCCGGGCGCCGGCAAAATTGACGGCTCCTCCGACGAACAGGATCATAAGGGTGCCGCAGATCTCGGCGGCCGTGTTCCCGCCAAAAAAGGTTCCGAAATATTTCCCTCCGGTGATGGCGATGCCGGCACCGCCCGGCACTGCACCCAGCAGCAGAACCTCGGTCGCGGACCCCGCGCGCCGCGAGAAAACGGACTGCATGAATCCGGCCACCCCGCCGGCGCCGGGGATGTCCGCGCCCAGGCGCGCAAAGACAACCAACAGCGGAATCGACACCAGGGCGCTGATCGCCCAGGCATACACGGCGGCCCCGCCCGCCTGCTGATAGGCCAGCCCCGGCAGGATCAGCAGACCGCTGCCGACCACCAGGTTGATCGCCAGACCCACGGCTGGAACCAAGCCCAGTGTTTTTTCCAATTGGGGATGATGCAACGGCATGTCATCCTCGCCATAAGGATAGGCGTGTGCAACGTACACGGTTTGATTGAGGGGAAGACCTATGGTTTCAAATCGGCTTCAGTTTACGGAACCACCCACGCGGCCGTCTTGTGGATTATTGCTGCCGGCGATACCGGCCGGGAGTGGTGCCGACAATCTGCTTGAATCGCCGGGTGAATTGAGCCTGGTCGCAGAAGCCGATCTGGAGCCGGACAGGGTCAGCGCAACCCGTCCGCCTGCCGCCACGCGGCCAGGTTCTTTTCGATGAACTCCACGATGGCGTGCTCCGCTTTGCCCGCGCCCTTGACCTCCATCGGCTCCCCGAAATGGATGTGGACCGTCTTCGCGGGCCGGATCGGGCCGAAGTCCTTGATGCGGCGGCCCAGGCCCCAGGCGTCGGTTTTCAGGGCGAACGGCACGACCGGGACGCCGGCCTTCCGGGCGAGTTTCACCCCGAGGCTGTTGAACTTCTTCGGGTCGAACTCCGCGCTGCGCGTGGTCTGGGGGAAAATGACGATCGAGACCCCGGACGCCAGCCGCTTCTGCCCCTCCTCCATGACCACCCGCAGGTCCTCGCGGGCGTTCTCGCGGCCGACCACCACCGGGTCGCGGCTGCGCATGATGTGCCCGAAACACGGGTAGACGGTGAGGCTCTCCTTGATGACGAAGGTGACGACGCGGTGGGGGGTGATCAGGCAGGGCAGGACGAAGGTCTCCAGGACGCTCATGTGGTTGCCGATGAAGACGCAGGGCGCGGCCAGTCGCCGAACGACGTCCAGCCCCTCGAGCTCGAAGCGGCCGCCCACGGACTCGAGCGCGCGCAGGATGGCGGTGCTGCTGCCGATCCAGCCCTCGTTGTCGTAGCGCCCCCGCTTGGCCAGGACGGAGGCACGGTAGACGATCCAGGCCGCCTTGGCGTAAAATACGGGAGTCGGGAAGCAGCGCCCGACCCAGCTCCCGGCGCCGGGGTCGGTGGCATACTGGCTTTCGGTCGTCAGGCAGTCCGCGGGCATCCGCACTCTCCCGCCGCCGGATTCACCCCACCGGCGGCACCAACAAAATCCGGATAAAAAATTCGCACCCCGTTTTGCAAACCGGATAGCGGGCCGTCAGCCGATGAAGCGCTCGAGCCGGTCCATGGCCTCCTGCAGGCGCGCGGCCGGGTGCGTCAGGGCGATGCGGAAATACCCCTCGCCGTGCGCCCCGTACATGGACCCGGGGATCATCCAGACCGAGATCGCATCCAGCACCTTGAAGCAGAACTCGCGCGAGGTCCCGGCCCCCTTGGGCACCTCGGCCCAGACGTAGAAGGTGGCCTGGGGCCGCTCGGCCGCGAGCCCCATGCGCTGCAGGGCAGCCATGACAACGTCGCGCCGCTCCTGGAAGGCGCGGTTGCGGTCCTGCATGAAGTCGATCGGCCCCTTGAGCGACTCGGTCGCCGCAACCTGCAGCGGGTAGAACATGCCGCGGTCGGAGTGCGACTTGATCTTGTTCAGCGCGGCGACCACCTCGCGGTTGCCGAGCACCATGCCGGTGCGCCAGCCGCAGCAGTTGTAGGCCTTGGACAGCGAGTTGAACTCGACCCCCACCTCCTTGGCGCCCTCGGTCTCCAGGAAGCTCGCCGGCCGGTAGCCGTCGAAGCAGATCTCCGAGTACGGGTTGTCCGAGATCACCACCACGTCCCAGCGGCGGGCCCAGGCGACCAGACTGCGGTAGAAGTCCGCGCCGGCCACGGCCGCGGTCGGGTTGTTGGGGTAGTTGACCCAGATCAGGCGCGCCCTGCGGGCCAGCTCCGCGGGGATGTCCTCGAGGTCCGGCAGGAAGGCGTTCTGCTTGAGCAGCGGCACCGGGTGCACCTGACCGCCCGCAACCAGGGTGCCGGCCACGTAGGCCGGGTAGCAGGGGTCCGGCACGAGCGCCACGTCGCCCGGGTCGAGCAGGCAGGTGTTGATGTGGTAGAGCCCGTCGGCCGAACCGAGCAGGGTCGTGACCTCGGTGTCCGCGTCGACCTCGACGCCGAACCGCCGCCGGTACCAGCCCGCGATCGCCTCCTTGAAGGGTTTGGGCGAGTAGAAGCTCGGGTAGTGGTGGCTGTTCACGTCCAGGCAGGCATCCGCCAGGACCTGCCGCTGCCGCTCGGAGGGCTGCACGTCCGGGTCGCCCACCCCGAGGTTGATGACGTCCTTGCCCTCACCGCGCATGCGGGTGAGGCGCATGTTCATCTCGGTCCCCAGGTAGGCGTCGAACTGCTTCATGCGTTCGGCGATGCGCACGCGTCCGTCCTCCCGTCACATGGTTTCTTTGTCGTAGACGTTGCAGATGCAGCACAGGAACGTGGCCGGCTCGGTCTCGCTCAAGTTGCGCATGCCGTGGGGCTGCAGGCTCGGCACCACGACCGTGTCGCCCGCGCCGGCGATGCAGCTCTTGGTCTGCCGGTCGGTCTGCGGGTCGAACTCAAAGCACTCGAAGCTGCCGCTCAGGATGTACATCGTCTGGATGTAGAAATGGCTGTGGATCGGGATCTCGCCCTTGGGTTGCGCGGTGAACAGGCGCAGGCCGTACTCGGGATAGCCCGTGCCGTCGTCGCCGAATTTCGACAGCCAGCGCACGCTGATGCCCTTGACCTCGAGCGGCTTGCCTTTATACGGGAAGGTCTTGATCGTGACGTCCTCGACGTTCTTCCATTTGACCAGCTCCATGCGGGGGTTCCTTTCGATGGGGTTCATTGAGTCGGCAGAGTTTATAGGAATTCGGGGGGGAAGGGCAAGCGGGTTGGTGGATAGGAGGCCAGGTACAAGGGTTCGGGGTTCAGGAAAACCAGTGCGTCGCCGTCGACTATTATCTTTCCACCGACCCTGAACCCTGAACCCTTTTTCGCCTCAGGATCTGCGCCCTACACCGCCGTTCCCCCCAGCAGTTCCAATGCCACCCGGCAGTGGGTCTCGACGCCGAGCAGCATCAGACCCTCGCGGAAATCGAAGCGGCTGTTGTGCAGCGGCGCCCCGCCCGGGCGGCCGACGCCGAGGCAGTAGAAGCAGCCGGGCGCCCGCTGCAGGAAAAAGGACATGTCCTCCCCGCCCATGGTGAGCTCGGGCACCTCCACCCGCTCGGCGCCGACCACGGCCGTCGCGGCGCGCCGCACCACCTCGGCCATGCCGGCGTCGTTGACGGTCGGCGGGTAGCCCTGGATATAGTTCAGCTCGTACCCCGCGCCCATCGAGTCGCACACCCCTTTCACCACGCGCTCGATGCGGTCTTTCCACCCGTTCCAGATCTCCGCGTTGAAGGTGCGCGTGGTGCCGCTCATCGCGGCCTCGGCGGGGATGATGTTGAAGGCCGTCCCGGCGTGGAAGGTCCCGACGGTCACGACCGCCGGCTCGACCGGGTTCATCTGCCGGCTCACGACGCGCTGCAGCGCGGCCACCACCTGGGCGCCGACCTCGATGGCGTCCACGCACAGGTGCGGCTGGGCGCCGTGCCCGCCGCGGCCGAGGATCTTGAGCTCGAAGCGGTCCATGGCCGCGAGGCACGGCCCGCTGCGCACGCCGATCGTCCCCTCGGGCCGCTCGGCCCAGAGGTGACAGGCGATGGCGTAGTCCACCTTGGGGTCGTCCATGACGCCCGCTTCGATCATCGGCTTGGCCCCTCCCGGGCCCTCCTCGGCCGGCTGGAAGACGAACACGGCCGTGCCGGCCAGGCGCGCCTTCAGCCCGTCCAGGACGGCCGCCGCGCCGAGCGCCATGGCCATGTGGGCGTCGTGGCCGCAGGCGTGCATGCAGCCGGGGTGGGTGGAGGCGAACGCCAGCCCGGTCTCCTCGGCGATCGGCAGCGCGTCCATGTCCGCCCGGATCATCAGGGTCGGCCCGGGCCTCCCGGTCCGGAGGCAGCCCGACGACACCGGTGCCCGCGATCCCGCTGCGCACCTCCAGGCCGATCGCGGCGAGCTGCGCCGCCACGTAAGCCGCGGTCTTGACCTCCTTGAACCCGGTCTCGGGGATCCGGTGCAGCGCACGGCGGTGGGCCACCGCCTCCGGTCCCCGGCGGGTGACGGCATCCCGGATCTCGTCCATCGAGTCGGCCTCCTTCACGGCGGCTGCGTCGGTCAATAGCAGCCCAGGATCTTGAAGTAGTCGCAGCGCTCGGTGATGGCGGCGCGCACCGCGGCCAGCTCCGGCGCCTCGAGGTCCGCCTCCAGGTCGATGTAGAACATGTACCGCCAGGGCTCGCCCGGGATGGGCCGGGACTCGAGCTTGGTCATGTTGACCTGGTTGTCCGCGAACACGCGCAGGATGGCGAACAGCGCGCCCGGCTCGTTGCGGGCCGAGCAGATGAGCGAGGTCTTGGCCGCCTTGCGGTCCTCGATCGGTTCGCGGCCGACCACGACGAAGCGCGTGAAGTTGCGGGGGTTGTCCTCGATCCCCTCGGCCAGCGCCACGAGGCCGAAGTGCTCGGCCGCGGCCAGGTTGGCAATGGCCGCGTCCCCGGTCTCCTCGGAGGCGCTCACCCGCTCGGCCGCCCCGGCCGTGTCGCCCACGGCCACGTGCTCCCACTGGTGCTGCGAGAGGAACTGGCGGCACTGCTCGAAGCCCTGCGGGTGCGAGAGCACGCGCCGGATGGCGGTGATGTCGGCCCCCGGCTTGGCCAGCAGGTTCTGCATGATGCGGATCGTCACGTCCCCGATGATGCGCAGGTCGTACTCGCGCAGCAGGTCGAAGTTCTCGTGGATGCTGCCCGACAGCGAGTTCTCGATCGGCACGATGCCGTAGTCGACCCGGCCCGCCTTGACCGCCTCGAAGATGGACTGGAAGGTCGGCAGCGGCACCGCCTCGGCCGCGCTGCCGAAGTACTGCAGGCAGGCCTTGTGGCTGAAGGTGCCCACGCGCCCCACGAACGCGGCTCGCTGCCGCGCGCTGCCCGCCCGGCGCTTGCGCTCGATCACCTGCACGCGCTCCAGGTGGGCGAAGTCCAGCTGCTTGCCGATGACCGGGGCGATGACGTAGATGTCGCGCATGAGCCGGCGGAACTGGTGGGGGTAGAGGCTCTGCGGCCCGTCGGAAAGGGCGTGGTCCGGGTCGTGGTGCACCTCGATCATGAGCCCGTCGGCGCCAGCGGCGATGGCCGAGCGGGCCATCGGGCTCACCTTTTCGCGCATGCCGGTGGCGTGGCTCGGGTCGACGATGATCGGCAGGTGCGTGAGCTTCTTGAGGACGGGGATGGCCGAGAGGTCGAGCGTGTTGCGGGTGTAGGGCTCGAAGGTGCGGATCCCGCGCTCGCACAGGATGACCTGGGCGTTGCCCTCGGCCAGGATGTACTCGGCCGACATGAGCCACTCCTCGAGCGTGCCGGAGAGGCCGCGCTTGAGCAGCACGGGCTTGCCCATGCGGCCGACGCACTTGAGCAGCTCGAAGTTCTGCATGTTGCGCGCGCCCACCTGGACCACGTCGATGTACTTCATCATCAGGTCGGCCTGCGAGGGCGAGGTCATCTCGGTCACCACCCGGATCCCGATCGCGTCGCGCACCTCGGCCAGGATCTTGAGCCCGCTTTCCTCCATCCCCTGGAACGAGTAAGGCGAGGTGCGCGGCTTGAAGGCGCCGCCGCGGAAGAGGGCCGCCCCGGCCTTCTTGACCTCGCGTGCGATCGTGAGCGCCTGCTCGAGGCTCTCGACCGCACAGGGGCCGGCGATCACAGCGATGTTCTCCCCGCCGATGATCACGTCGCCCACGCGCACCTGGGTGTCCTGCGGGTGCATCGCGCGGCCGACCAGCTTGTAGGGGGTCTTGACGCGGATGACGGCGGCCACGCCCGGGAAGCGCTTCAGCTCCTCTTCGTCCACCCCGGGTTTGCCGAGTATGCCGATCCGTTCCACGTCCGTCGGCGGCAGTTCCCGGCAGTCGCAGCGCTTGGCCCTGAGCTTGCGGATCAGCTCGGTCTTGCCTTCAGCGGTCAGGTCCTTGTCCAGTTCCAGGATCATACGTCGTCTCCTTTGGGTGATCGTCCCTGCAAAAACGCGAAGCCCCGAGAGGCTGTCTCGGGGCTTCCTGAATCAAACCCCGGACGGACCGGTATCGGTCCATCCGGGGCGTATGTTTCATGCGCCTAACAACCCGGATGGACGCTCCTAAACCAGTAAAACCAGAAGAAGCGTCCGTGCATGGGGCGACCTGAGTTCAGTGTTTGGAGAATCATTTAGTGATTTTGGAAGCTGCTGTCAAGCGGAAGGGCGGATGCCTGATACTCGATTCTCGATACTCGATTCTCGATGCGCATGCTCCATGCTTGATGCTGCACGCTCAATGTCTGAAGTGCCCCTATTCGTTTATCGAGCATCCTGCATCCAGTATCGAGTATCCGTCTTCAAGGCGCGATCAGGCTCTTGAACCGCTCCCCCGTCGCGCTGAGCCGCCCGGCCACGATGTTCTCGGCGGCCAGCCGGTCGCTCGCCTGCATGCGCTCGCCGGGCGACATGCGAGCGGTTTCGGGGGTGAGCGGCAGGTAGCCGTAGAGGTACTTCATCCAGAAAAACGAGCAGAACTCGGCGTCGATGCGTCGGGCGAGGTCGACCACCAGCCGGATGAAGTCCTGGTCGAGGGGCTGCCAGAAGGCGAAGGCGTCGCGGCCGAAGGCCTCGGCCGGCGCGATCGTGCGCAACTCGCGGGTGTTGACCTTGTAAAGCCACGCCTCGCCGATGGCGATGCCCTTGCCCCGCGCGCGCGCCGCCTCGGCCGCCTTCACCGCCCGGTCGGAGGCGAACCCGTACTGGGCGGGGTAGATGTGCAGGTCGAGGTAGTCCAGCTCGGGCAGGGCGGCGAGCGTCTTGAAGTAATCGTGCGAGGTCCAGGTGCCGGCCCCCGCGCCCAGTCGCACCCCGTCGTGGGGCAGGCCCCGGACGACGTGAGAGACGGTGCGGGCGAATTCCGCCGGCGTGAAGGTCAGGCCCGTGTTGCGGGCGAGCGTGTCCGGCTCGGTGAGGACGGTCAGGAAGTCGGGGCGGATGTCGGCGACGATCGCCTCGGCCATCTCGCGCAGCCCGGCGTTGAGCACGTCGCGCTTCACGCCGCGGATGTCGCCCAGGCGGCCGAGCTCGGGCTCAGCGCAGGCCGTGCCCATCTCCGCGACGATCGTCAGGCCGCGGCGGCGGATCTCGGCGGCGACCCGGCGGTAGAACTCGCGGTAGTCGGCGGAGCGCGGGAAGCCGCGGGTCAGCACGGGGTACTGCAGGCTGAGCGCGACGCTCCGCACCCCGAGGGCGTCCAGCCGGTCGAGCGTGAGGGCGACCCCCGCCATGACCTGCTCGTGCAGGAGGTCCGGGCCGCGGTTGCTGTTGGCGACGAGCAGCTCGACCCCGAAGGCCGTCTCCGTGCGCTTGCCGCCCCAGGGCAGCGAGACGACGGGCAGCTGCCGGTCGAGTTCGGCCGCGATTTCGGCGTACGCGAGGCGGTAGCTCTCCGGCACGTCGGACGGCACCCCGGGGGCCGGACGCGACTCGATCACCCGGCCGACGCAGCCCGCCGCCAGCCCGAGCGCCAAAACCAATACCCACGCGCGCATGTGCATTGCTCTCCCTCCGCTTTTCTGTTCAAGCTCATAATCGACTTTCACGCGCTTGACAACGCCCATGCGGCTTGACAGCCGCGCAGCCGCGGGGTATGGCACCCCTCACACCGGCGGCATGCCGGAAAATCACGCTCGGTTATGTCAGGCGCAAGCCATCCAGACCAGGGGGTCTGGATGGCTTTTTTTAGGGGTTGACCTCGGAGGTGAAGATGGACCTCAAGATCGCTGTCGTGGCGGCCTATTTCCTGGTGATCCTCGGGATCGGGGCCCTGACGCGCCTGCGCCTGGAGTCCTCGTCCGAGAGCTATTTTCTCGCCGACCGGCGGCTGGGCGGCGTCATCCTGTTGGCCACCATGGCGGCCACCAACTTCTCGGCCTTCACGGTTTACGGCACCTCGGGCGCGGGCTACCGGGACGGGTACGGCTTTTTCCCGATCATGGCCTTCGGCACGGGCTTCATGGCGCTGAGCTTCTGGGTGATCGGCCGCAGGGCCTGGCGGCTGGGGCGCGACTTCGGCCTGGTCACCCCGCCCGAGCTGGTCCGGCATCTCTACCGCAGCCCGGCGCTCGCCCGCCTGGCGGCCGCCGTCATGATCGTGTTCACCATCCCCTACATCAGCCTCCAGCCGATGGCGGCCGGCTACGCGCTCGAGGAGCTGGTCGGCCTGCCCTACTTCTACGGCTGCGCCCTGGTGACGGCCGTGATCGTGTTCTACACCTTCGGCGGGGGCATGCGCGCCGAGGCCTGGGTCGACCTTTTCCAGGGCACCTTCATGCTCGCGCTGCTGGTCGCCACGATCGTGATCGTGGCCGGCCAGCACGGCGGGTTCGTCGCGGCCAACCAGAAGGTCATGGCGCTCAAGCCCGAGCTCTTCTCGCGGCCCGGGGCTCTGGGCGCCTACACCCCGGGGATCTGGTTCAGCTACCTGGCGCTGTGGTTTTTCTGCGACCCGATGTTTCCCCAGCTCTTCCAGCGCTTCTTCGCCGCCCGCAGCGAACGGGCGATCGCCCGCATGATGCTCTTCTACCCCCTGGTCTGCCTGCTCGTCTTCCTGCCCCCGATCGCGGTCGGCGTGCTCGGGCACCTCTCGGTGCCCGGCCTGACGGGCAAACAGGCCGACCGGATCCTGCCCCTGGTGATGAACGCGCTCGGCGGGGACGTGATGGCCGCCCTGGTCACGGCCGCGGGCCTCGCCGCGCTCATGTCCACCATGGACTCCCAGCTGCTGACCCTGAGCGCCGTCTTCACCCGCGACATCCTGCCCGTCTTCCGGAAAACCGGCGCGTCCTCGGGCCGACCGGCGCGGCTCTTCACCCTCGCGCTCGCCGCGGCCGGACTGGCGCTGGCCTACGACCCGCCCGCCATCATGCTCGAGATCGCGACCGAGACCTTCACGGGCCTGGCGGTCCTCTTCCCGACCGTGGTGTTCGGCCTCTACTGGAAGCAGGTCCACGCGTGGCCGGCCGGGCTGTCCATCGTCGCCGGGGAGGCCGCCCTGGCGGCCTTCCATCTCAAGTGGCTCGCGCCCGGTCCGTTTCTGCCCGTCGTGCCGGTGCTGGCGACGAGCTTCGGGGTCTACCTGGCCGCGCATCTCGCGGTCCGGCTGCGCCGCGGCGGCCTGCATCCGTCTCTGCCGGGATGGGCGCGGGACCCCTACGTTCTCTCGCTGGGGGCCCTCTTCGTGCTGGCGCTCGACTACTGGGCCTGGGAGGTGAAGGGGCCGCTCCTGATGGGGCTGCCGCTCTGGGCCTGGTACTTCGTGCTGCTCTCGGCCGTCCAGACGGCCCTGATGCTCGGCATGACACGCCGCGACCTGCGTGATTCTAAGCCCTCTGCGTCTCTGCGGTGAGATTTTCTGGGGCCTGCCTTGAATGCAATACGCCGGTTTGCAAAACCGGCCGGAACCGCTATGGTAGGGGATCCCTACCAGCGGAGACGCCGTATATGCCTGAAAAGCGAATCCCCCTCTTTCCGCTCGGGCTGGTGCTTTTGCCCGGGATGCCCCTGCCGCTGCACATTTTCGAGGAGCGCTACAAGCGCATGATCGCCGACTGCCTGTCCGAGGGGACGGTGTTCGGGATCGTGTGGTTCGACGGCCGGACGCTGCGCTCGGTCGGCTGCACCGCCCGTATCATCCGCGTGCTCCACCGCTACGAGGACGGCCGCCTGGACATCCTCGTCTTAGGGGAGCGCCGCTTCGCGATGGAGGGGACGATCGAAGAAAAGCCCTACCTGGAGGCCGATGTCGCGTTCATCGAGGACGCGGCGGAGGAGGCGCCCGACGCGGAAGCCCTGGAGCAAGCGCGCGGGCTGCTGCGGGAGCTGGAGGCCGCGGGCGGGGAGGAGGGGGGGGAGGAGCACGACCCGTACCGGCTCTCGTTCGCCATCCCGGCCATCGAGGGGTTCACGCACGCCGAACGCCAGCGCATGCTCGAGATCACCTCGGCGGCGGAGCGCCTGCGGACCTGCGCGGCCGCCCTCGGCCGGATCCTCGAGCGGGCGCACCTGACGCAGCAGCTCAAGCAGATCATCGGCGGCAACGGCCACCCCCCGAGCGGGACGATACGGTCCCTTGCCGCCACCGAGGACGAACCATAACGGGCCTCCCCATTGGGGCGCGGATCACGCCCGAGCGGAAGCTCCGCCGATAGCCCATACCCCTCCCCTGGCCCCTCCCGCAAGGGGAGGCGGATGGACGATTGCCCCCGCTGCACGTATCGAGTTCCCGGCCTCCGGTGCGAGAGGCGTCCTGCCTCGAAGGGAAATCGCGGCAGGGTGCCCGCTCCCACACCAACGGCGCAACGCTCGCACGACCCTCTCCCCCTGCGGGAGAGGGCAGGGTGAGGGGGAGACCGGTCGCGCCGTTCAGAATCCCGGAACGGATCTCCGTCTTTCGACAGCCCGTCAGAGCATCGCCTTGATCGGTACCCGCGCCGTCCGGTCCGGGCGGACGTCCGGCACGATCGTGACCGGGATCCGGCGGCGCCGGTCGCTGATCTCCACCGGCTCGCCCCAGGCCAAAGGCCGGCGCACCTTCACGAAGCCGCAGCCCAGGCCCCTGGGCTCGAACCCGGGCGGCCGCCCGGGGCTGGCCACGCTGTAAATCCTGTCCCCTGCCCAGCCGATCCCCATGTCGGTCACGCTGCTGAGCACCCGCCCGATCTCGCGGCCGTCGCGGTCGAAAACGAGAGCCGGTTCCGCGAAGGACACCTTGCGCGGGTCACGGCCCACGAACGGGTAGGTGGGTTCAACGGCGGCGAGCCCGAGCAGGGCATCGGCGCCGATGAAGGGCTTGGTGAACCCGCTCCCGTCGCCGGCTGCGGGCAGGGCAAACCCCCAGGGGTTGGCCGCGAACGGCCAGGCCCCGATGTCCTGGTGGGAGAGCGGCAGCACCGCGCCCGCGCGCAGCGAATCGCGCGCCGCCAGTCCGCAGGGGCTGAGCCCGAGGTCGCGCCCGGCCGCGAGCAGGGCCTCCCAGATGCCCGGCAGGCGGTCGGGCTGCACGAAGATCTCGAAACCGAACTCGCCGGTGTAGCCGGTGCGGGAAAGAAGGACGGGCGTGCCGTCGGTTAGGCGCACGGACTGCGACAACGCCGAGGCGGGGTCGAAATGCCCCTTGAAAGAGAAGTACACGAGACGCTCGAACGCCTGCCCGGGATCCTGGAGGAGGCGGCCGAGCACCCGGGCCGCCTGCGGCCCCTGGAGATCGAGCTTGCCGACCCGGTCGGTCAGGTCGGTGATGCGCGCCTCGCGCCCGGCGGCGTGCGCCTGCAGATGCCCGGCCACGACCTTGCCCATCCCGGCGTTGACCACCACCAGGAACGCCTCCGCAGCCGGCCGGAACACGATGGCGTCGTCGATCACCTGCCCCTGCGGGTCCAGGAAAACCCCGTACACCGATCGCCCGGGCACAAGCGCCCCACCCCCGGCGCCGCACCGGGCGAGGTCCTTGGAAAAGCAGAGCTGCAAGAGGTCGAACGCGCCGGGGCCATCCACCGCCACTGCGGCCATGTGGCTCGTGTCGAAAAGCCCGGCCGCCTGCAGGACGCTCAGGTGCTCGTGTTTAGCCCCGGCGGGGTACCACAGGGGCATCTCGTAGCCGGCAAAGGCGCTCATCTGGGCGCCGTGGCCGGCGTGCCATCGGGTGAGAGGGGTCGTAAGGGTCATGATGGATTGTGGGTCCGGGGGAAAACCCGGTGCCCGCCCGCGAGGTTCGACCTCGGGCGGCGGGCACCGGCAGGTTCATGGTGCGGCGGGATGCCAGAGATAGTGGAACCCGGGCGTGAGCGCCGGGAGGAGGCTGGACAAACCGGTGTCGACCAGCGCGACCGGGCGGCTGCCCTCGTAGGAGGTCACCGGGTTGTAGACGTTGTCGTCCGGGTACTCGGTGCGGCGGTACACCACGACCCGGGCGTCCTTCGCCAAGCCGGCCAGGCCGCGGGCCTCCGCGAACGCGTCCGGCATGTAGCCGATCGCGTCCACGAGCTTGAGCGCCCGCGCCTCGTCGGCGAGGTACACCCGCGCCGAGGCCACCGCCTCCAGCTCGGCCGCGCTCAGCCCGCGATGCGTCCGGACCAGATCCAGAAAGCGCCGCGCCAGGCGGTCGGTCATGTCCTGGAAGATCGCCGCCTCGTCGGCCGTCGTGGCCCGGAAGGGGGAGCCGAGGTCCTTGAGGACGCCGGATTTGCTCACCTCCACGCCGGCCCCGATCTTCTCCAGCAGGCCGGCCACCTTGGGCCGCACGAAAATGACGCCGATCGAGCCGGTCACGGTCGTCGGATGGGCCAGGATGCGGTCGGCCGGCAGCGCGACGTAGTAGCCGCCGGAGGCGGCCACGTCCATCATGACCGCGACCACCTTGCGGCCGGTGCGCTCCTTGAACCGCACGATCTCGTGGTAGAGCACGTCGCTGCCGGTCACCGAGCCGCCGGGCGAGTCGATCTGCAGCACGACGGCCTTCACCGCGGGGTCGCGCTCGGCCTTGCGCAGGTGCGAAACCGTTTCCTGCAGCACACTCGGCCGCGTGCGCAACAGGCCCTCCTGCGGGCTGTCCGAGATGACCCCTTGGATCGGGACGACCAGGACCTTGTCCGCGCCCTGGCCCTCCAGAGTGAACTCCTGCAAGGGGTCCGTCTGGCTCGAGAAGAGCTTGATCCGCGGGCTGGCACAGCCGCCGAGCGCCACCGCGGCCGCCAATAGGATCGTAACGATGTGAGTACGCATGTCCATCAGCCTCTGTTTGGACTACAGGAGCCCGGCCTTCTTGAGGATCTCGCCGACCTCGCCCCGCTCCTTCTCGCTCGCCGGCAGCAGCGGCGGCCGTGGGTCGCCCCCGAAATACCCGAGCATGTCGAGTGCGACTTTCAGGCCCGGCACTCCGTAAGTCGCGGTGACGGCCGTGTTGACCGGCAGCATGCGCAGCTGGAGCTCGCGCGCGGCCGCGATGTCCCCCTGCTTCAGGAGCTGCTGGATGCGCACGCAGGCCTCCGGCGCCACGTTGGCCAGAGCGAGCACCCCGCCCACGGCGCCGAGAGTCAGCGCCCCGAAGAGCGCGCCGGCCGTGCCCACCAGCACGCTGAAGTCCTTGTCGACCGCGCTCACCATCTCGCCGAGCGTACTGACGTTGCCGTTACTGTCCTTGATGCCGATGATGTTCGGGTGGCGCGAGAGCCGTGCGGTCAGGCCCACGCTCACGTTGATGTTGGTGAACTTGGTGACGTTGTAGATCAGGATGGGGATGTCGCTCCGGTCGGCGACGGCGGTGAAGTGCTGGTAGAGCGCGGCCTCGTTCATGCGGCTGCCGTAGTAGAACGGGGTCACCACCAGCGCCGCGTGCGCGCCGAGCCGGGCGCAGGCGTTGGTCAGCTCGACCGTCTGCCAGGTGGACTCGCAGCCGGTCCCGGCGATGATCTTCATGCCCGGCGCGGCCGCCTGCACGACGGTCCGGACGACCTCGAGCTTCTCCTGCTCGCTCAGGTAGGTGTACTCGCCGTTCGAGCCGAAGGCCACATAACCCTTCAACCCGGTCCGGTTCCAGCGGCCGACGTTGTCCGCGAGCTTGTCGAGCGCGAGCTTGCCGTCGACGAACGGGGTCGTGATCGGCGGGAAAATCCCCTGCAGGTCCGAAGGCTTCATCCTCTCTCCTCTCAGTCCATGTAATCTGATGGTCTTCATCGGCTTCGTTTTCAGCCTGCTGCCTGAATAGGTATAGCGCAGCCCATGCGGAATGTCACCTCGGGCGAGCGCGCGTGTCGCAGCGGCATGCGCCACACCCTCTCCAAAAAAAATCACGGGGCGCGTCTTTGCGCCCCGTGATTTTTTGGGTTCTACTCGAACTCCCGGATGCTGGCGATGCTCATCCCCATCGAGCAGTCGGTCGACTGCTCCAGGACGATGTCGATCACGTAGGGGCCGCCGGCCTCCTGGGCGCGCGTGAAGGCGGCCTTGAGCTGGCCGGGGTCGACCACCCGCTCGCCCTTGGCGCCGCAGGCCTCGGCGAACTTCACGAAATCGAAGCCCCGGCCCTCGTTGACGCCGTCGTACCAGATCTCCACCTCGCACTCCATCTCGTAGACGTACTTCTCCGCCTGCCGGATCAGGCCGAGGTAGCCGTTGTTGAGCACCAGCACGATGAAGGGCACTTTGTACATCACCGCGACCGGCAGCTCCTCCATGCAGAACTGGAACCCGAAGTCGCCGACCACCTGCACCACCTGCTTGTCCGGCCGCGCGACCTTGGCCCCGATGGCGGCCGGCAGGTCCCAGCCCAGCGGTCCGGCCCCGCCGCAGTCCAGGTAGTGGCGCGGCTTTTCGATCTCCTGCATCTGGCCGGACCAGATCTGGTTGAGGCCGATGCAGGTCACGAAGACGGTCTCCGGTCCGAAGAACTCGTTGATCTCCTTGTAGACCCGCGGGGCCTTGATGGGGATGGCGTCGTAGTCCATCTTGCGCTTGAGCGACGCCTTGACCTCAGGGATGGCCGCCGCCCACGCGGAGGGCTTGGCGGCGGGCCGGCGCCGCTTCACTTCTTCCAGCAGCGCGGCGAGCGCCTTCTTCGCGTCGGACACGATGGCGAGCTCGGGCAGGACGTTCTTGCCGAGCTGGCCGGGGTCGATGTCGATGTGGATGAACGTGCGGTTGGCCGTGTAGGTCGGGATGTCCCCGGTGTGGCGGTCGTTGAACCGCACGCCCACGGCGAGCACGAGGTCCGACTCGAGGAAGGTCTTGTTGCCGGAGCGGGTGTTGCACTGGATGCCGACGTGGCCGGCCGCCAGGGGGTGGGAGTACGGGATGCCGCTCTTGCCCATGTAGGTGGTCACCACCGGGGTCTGGAGGTACTCGGCCAGCTGGACGAAGAGGTCGCAGGCCTCGGCGATGATGACCCCGCCGCCCAGGAGCATGACCGGCTGTTTGGCGGCCAGGACCAGGTCGACCGCCTTGCGGATCGCGGCCGGGTTGGGACCCTGGGGCTGGAAGGCGAGCGGGCCGTCCGCCTCCGGGTCGTAGACGATCTCGCCCTTCTGCACGTCCAGCGGCAGGTCGATCAGCACCGGCCCGGGTCGCCCCTCGCGCATGATCCGGAAGGCCTCCCGGAACACCCACGGCACCATGGCGGGCTCCTTGACGCAGTAGCTCTTCTTGGTGATCGGCTTGCAGATCTCGGCGATGTCCACGGCCTGGAAGGCC
>CAWHEZ010000039.1:0-109017 GCA_963828345.1 uncultured delta proteobacterium | reverse complement strand
CGCGAGCACCTCGACGGGCTGCCGGCCGGCTTCCCGGCGACCGAACAACCGGGGTGGAGTTCCGAATTTGAAAGCGTCTGTTCACGCCGGAAGAGGCGGAGCTGGCGTGCCATGTCGGCATGCGGCTGCGAAACGGCCGAGGCGATCGCCGCGCGCGCCGGCATCGCGGCCGCCGAGGCGTCCGCCCGCCTCGGGGCCATGTCGCGCAAGGGGCTCCTCTTCAGCATCGAGGCGCCGGACCACCCCACCCGGTACATGGCCGCCCAGTTCGTGATCGGCATCTGGGAATACCACGTGAATGACCTGGACCCGGGACTGATCCGGGACCTGGAAGAGTACCTGCCGGCCCTCGCGCGGGAAGCCTTCGACCACCTCCCCCAGCTGCGCACCGTTCCGGTGGGCCGCAGCCTGGATGCCGGGCTGGAGGTGCTCCCCTACGAGCGCGCGGAAGAGCTCGTCCGCGAGCAGACCAAGTTCCTGGTCGCCCCATGCATCTGCCGCAAGGAGCACAACTCAGGGACGCCGGCTGCGACAAGCTGATGGAGGCCTGCCTGATCTTCGGCTGGGCTGCGGACTACTACGCCCGCAACGGGCTCGGCCGGTTCATCACCCTGGAGGAAACGCTCGCGATCCTGCGTCAGGCGGAAGAGCAGGGGCTGGTCCTGCAGCCGGGGAACTCGCGGGAGATCGTGAACATCTGCTGCTGCTGCGGGGACTGCTGCCAGGTGCTCCTGCACCTCAAGCGCCACCCCAAGCCGGCGCTGGCCGCGGCCTCGCCGTTCACGGCAGAGCTGCGGAAGGAGGAGTGCACCGGGTGCGAGGCCTGCATCGAGCGCTGCCAGATGGACGCCCTGAGGATGGCAGACGGCACGGCGGCGCTCGACCCCGACCGCTGCATCGGGTGCGGGCTTTGCATCTCGAGCTGCCCGAGCGGGGCCCTGGTGCTGGCGCGCAAGCCGGCCGACCTTCAGGCGGCGGTCCCCAAGAACCAGCGCGAGGCGTTTGCCATGCGGGCCGCCGCGCGCGCCCGGACGCGCGCCCAGCTCGACGACAAGCTCAAGCGCCTCCGCAACACCTGACTCAGGCGGGCTTGAACAGCCCGTCCGGGTCGGCGCCCTGCAGGCCGGCCGCGTAGGCCCGATCATCCACCGGGTTCAACCGCCGCGCCATGGACGGGGTGATGAGCTCGATGCGGCGCATCTCGTCGGTGCGCTGCGCAATGAGGTCCAGGGGCCCGTCCTCGGTCAGCCAGTCCAAGTGATCGAAGCGCTCCAGGTCGAGCGGGCCGGTGTAGCCCCGCAGGGTCTTTTCGCGCTCGAGGTTGTAATACTGTTCGAAGTAGGACATCGCCAGTTCCCGCAGGCTGCGGTAGACCGGCTCGCGAAACCTCAGTCCGACGAAGTTCGACTTGGCGATCGCCCCCCAGGCCCCTTCCGCCTTGAAGAGCGCCAGCAGGTGTTCGTCATCGCGGCCGTTGGACAGCATGTCCAGGATAAGGGCCGGGTAGCCGATGCGGCGCAGCATGGCCGCTGCGAAAACGGCTCCGTCGAAGCAGTGGGCTTTCCGGTCCCGCAGCACGCGCAGGGGGCAGCGGTAGAACTCGTCCGTGCTGTAGGCAATCCCGTCCAGAAAGGCCTGGATCCGCGCCGGGCTGGACAACCCCTTCAAGACCCGGCGTTCGGCCGCGGTCAGCGCCCGTTCAAAACGATCGATCGGCGACATGTCTTCCCTTCCGGTACGGCGGGCGAGTCCTCTCGCTTCGCCGCACTCCGTCAATCCACGATGAACAGCCTGGCCCCGGTCCGGGTGCGCGAGCGGTGCGCTTCGGCCGCATCCGCCACCTGGTAGCTCGTTCCCGCCGTCAGGGTGAAGCGGCGGCCGTCGGCCAGCTCGGTCTCCAGCTCTCCCTCGAGCACCAGGAGAATGTGACCCTTCGAACACCAGTGGTCGGCCTCATACCCGCGCGAGTACTCGACCATCCGCACGCGGACGTCGTTGAACTGGCGGGTCCTCCAGTGGGCGACCCCGGTGGTTCCCGGATGCTCGGTCTGTTCGACCTGCGACCAGTCGGTGGTCCCAAACGGGATGGCGCTCATCTTCATGCGGGGAACTCCTATGGGGGTTCGCGTGTGCCGGCTGCCGGACCGCTATACCTTAAAACCATGGTCCCTGGAAAGGTGCGCCGGCACGCTGCGTTATTCTTCCGCTTGACATTGCCGTTCGATCCAATCAAAAAAGTCGCAGTCGAACACGAAGGAGGCCATATGAAGCGGATACAGCTGCCGGCCATGGACTGCGAAGCGGTCAGCCGGGAAATCGGGGATTTCGTGGTCAGGCAGGTCGCGCTCACCGGGTCCACCGGGTGCGTCGTGGGCCTCTCGGGCGGAGTGGACTCGAGCACGGCGGCCGCTCTGATCCGGCGGGCGTTCGCGCGCCACACCGCCGCGGAGTACGAGCTCGTGGGCTACATCCTGCCCTCGAGCCTGAACAAGGTCGACGACATCCGCGACGCCGAAACCGTCGCGACCGTCCTGGGCATTCGCTGCGAAACCCACGGCATCGAACCCGCGGTCGAGGGCTTCCGCGCCACCAATCCCGAGGTCTTTGAAAATCCCTACCACCGCGGCAACCTGATTTCCCGCGTGCGCGCCAACGTGCTGTCGACCAAAGCCGCCACCGAGCGCAAAGTCTTGGCGGGAACCGGCAACAAGGACGAAGACTTCGGGATCGGGTACTACACCCTCTTCGGGGACGGCGCCGTGCACATGAGCCCGATCGGTGGGCTTTCGAAACGCCTGGTGCGCGAGATGGCGAAATACCTTGGGTTGCCCGACGTCATCGTCAATCGAACCCCCACCGCCGGGCTCGAGCCCGGGCAGAGCGACTACGGCGACCTGGGGTACGACTACGACGTGGTCGAGCTGGTGTCGGAAGGGTTCAACCAGGGGCTGACCGCGGACGAACTCGGGCGGCACGACCAGGTCGTAGCGCTCGTCGAGCCCCAGCTGCGCCATTACCGGCAGGTCTTCGGGAAACCCAAATTCACGGGAGCAGCGCAGGTGGTCGCGGACATCCTCAGACGCCACGAGCTGGCGCGCGGGAAAATGACCATCATCCACCCGCCGTCGCCGACAATAACTCTCGAATACCGTTAAAGGCTATCTGCATCACGGTCCGATACGCCGTTTTTCAAACTCTGAGACACCTGAGCTTGGCGAGATCCTCGGCATAGCCATAAAGGTGCAGCCCCTTGCTCTCCACGATCATTTCCCCGTCGCGGACCCCGATCTCTGCAGCCATGTACTCCTTCAGGTTCTGGATGGCGGCCAGGTTGGCGGGCAGGCCGTTCCACAGGTCCCACGAACGGAAATACACCACGAAGTTCAGCGCCCCATCCTGGATGCGGGTGTCGATCGACCTCAGGCAGGGCGGGTCCAGCAGCGTCAGGTCGGAGGGGTGGGCCACCTGGAGCACCATCTGGTTGTTGCGGTGGCCGAATTTCCGGTAGGTGTCGATCACCCACTCGATCTGGTTGAGGTAAACCCGCCCGTTTTCCTCGAACAGGACCTTGCCGTCCATCTCCCGACGGTCGATGATTTCGGTGTTGGCCTCCCGCCACCAGTCCAGCTTTTCGTCGGTGATCGGCACCCGGGTGAGACGCTCGCCATAGGTGTAGGATTCCCCGGGTTCCTTGCGCGAGGACATCAGGTACTCGATGTACGCGCGGCTGTAACCTGGGCCGCCGTAAATGTAGTCGTGCTCGACCGGGTTGGGGATGCCGCAGCTCGGCGGGATGTCCGGGATCAGCGGCTGGGTGCCCGGGTACGTCACGTGCCCGGTGAAAAAATCATACTCGAGCCGGGTTTGACCGGCGTAGGATCCGCGGTCGATCACGAAACGACGTCCGTGGTCCAGAATGTCGTGCACGGCCTGAAACCAGAGATCGGGCAGATCGCGGGCCTGTACCTGGTGCAGTCGCATAAATCGTCCTGTCGCGAAAGGTTAGAGGTGGTTCGCCGGCGATGTATACCCCAAGCCGGGACCAGGCATCAAGATTGCGGTGGATCGACGCGGTATCCCTCGGCGCGCATCAGCGCGTCGACGAGCGTGGCGCGGGTGTCCGCGTCGTTGATGATGAACCCGTCTGCGGTCACCACCCGGTTGTTGTCCAGCAGCTCTTTGAGCTGCCGGCAGGCGCTCAGGAGCAGGGGCGCAGCCGATATCAGAATAGCGTTGGCCTTGCGCTCGCTGCGCTCCGGCGTGTCGTCGGGGGTCACGACCGCCAGCAGGCGGTCGCCCGCGAAAATTCCGAAATTTCCGTCTTCCTCCTCGACCCTCCAGGGCCCGGGCGTATACCCCTCCACAAACGACCTCCTCAAGGCAGCAGCACGTTGATGAGAGACCAGATGCCCCAGCGGAAGAGCCGGATCACCGGATCGAGAACATCGAAATAGAGCAGCACGACCAGGATGATGAACCCGTAGCGCTCGAGGCGCACCAGGGCCGCCAGCAGGCGGCCCGACGCCATGCCCATGAGGATCTTCGAACCGTCGAGCGGGGGAATCGGAATCAGATTGAAGGCCGCCAGCGTCAGGTTGACCTGTGCCAGAACGTATAAAAATGCGGTCAGGACATCCGAGTCTGTGGCGGAAAACAGCCGCAGCGCCAGCAGGGCGAGGAAGGCCAGAATCGTGTTCGCGACGATCCCGGCGGCGGAAACCAGGATGAAGCCCTTGCGCGGCTCGTGGAAATTGCGGACGTCGACGGGCACCGGCTTGGCCCAGCCGAATCCGAACACGAACAGCAGCAGCGTCCCGAGCGGGTCGATGTGCTTCAGGGGGTTGAGGCTCAGGCGGCCGAGGCGCAGCGCGGTCGGGTCCCCCATGCGGTTTGCCACCCAGCCGTGCGCCAGCTCGTGCAGCACGATGGAGTACAGCAGTGGGACGGACAGCAGGATGAATACCAGCGGTTGGTCGATCAGGAGGCTGAGGAGTCCCATGCGGTCCGGTCCGAAGGTGGATGAGGCGCACGCGTCCGGAAACGGACTTCGGCCTCCCGTGGAATTCATCTACAAAACGCGTCTGCCGGCCACATGCGTCGCCGCACGTGTCCGTGATCCGCCGCTTTTTCTGAGACAGGTATCAGATGTCCAGCGTGCTGACTTCTAAGGCGTTGGTCTGGATGAAATCGCGCCGCGGTTCCACCTCCTCGCCCATCAGGATCGTAAAGATCTCGTCGGCGTCGACGAAATCCTCGATCTTGACCCGCAGCAGGGTGCGTTTGCCTTCCTCCGGGTTCATCGTGGTTTCCCAGAGCTGCTCGGGGTTCATTTCGCCGAGACCTTTGTAGCGCTGCACCGCCAGGCCCTTTTTACCCTCCTTGAGGAGGTGGTCCAGCAATTCCTCGCGGCCGGCAGCCTTGAACAGCTCGCCGCCCTTGTCGGTCGAGTGCACCGTGAAGGGGCCCGCGTCGTACTTGGCGATCTTTTTCTTCAGGTCGATGCACTTCTGAAATTCGTTGGAGTAGATCAGCCCTCGGCCGATCTTGATACTGCCGCGCAGCTTCGATTCCGGTCCGGCGAACAGCGCCTCCGTGGCCGCGGCCTTGTTTTTGATGACCAGTTCGAAGACACCGCGGTCCGCGTTGAACGCCGGGCCTTCGACGTCATGCCCCTGCCGGACGAGTACCTCCTTCAACCCGGTCATGCGCTGCTCGTCCTGAAGAAAGCTCTTGTCGTCCAAGCCGCTGTCGATGAGCAGCTCGGCCAGGCGCGGGGTAAGTCCGCGCTTGGTGAGCGTGGACAGCAGCCCCAGGTAGGCCGCCAGGTCGGTGCTGTACATGAAAAGCGCGTTGTCCGAGAGTTCCTGCTGGTCGGGACCATATGTGACCACCCGCTGCTGGCAGACCTTGCGCAGGATCCAGTTGTCCAGCTCCGACTCGTCCTTGAGGTACATCTCGTCCTTGCCCTTGCCGACCTTGAGCAGCGGGGGCTGGGCAATGAAGAGATGGCCCTTGTCGATCATGTTCGGCATCTGGCGGTAGAAGAAGGTCAGCAGCAGGGTCCGGATGTGAGACCCGTCCACATCCGCGTCGGTCATGATGATGACCTTGTGGTAGCGGATGTTGTCGATGTTGTACTCCTCCGTGCCGACGCCGGTGCCGAGCGCGGTGATGATGTTCTTGATCTCCTCGCTCTGCAGGATCCGATCGAAGCGCGCCTTCTCGACATTCAGGATTTTACCCTTCAGCGGCAGAACCGCCTGGAACCGGCGGTCGCGCGCCTGCTTGGCCGACCCGCCGGCGGAGTCTCCTTCGACGATGAAAATCTCGCGCTCCTTGGGGTCGTCCGACTGGCACTCGGCGAGCTTTCCGGGCAGCGTCGCGTCCAGCAGCGACCCCTTGCTGCGGGCGAGGTCGCGCGCGCGGCGCGCGGCGTCCCTGGCACGCGCGGCCTCGGCGCTCTTGCCGATGATCTTGCGCGCCACGGCCGGGTTTTCCTCGAAATAGGCGCCGAGCTTTTCGTTCACCAGCGACTCGACCAGCCCCTTGACCTCGCTGTTGCCGAGCTTGGTCTTGGTCTGCCCCTCGAACTGGGGGTCGCGGATGCGCACGCTGATGATGGCCGTCAACCCTTCACGGACATCGTCGCCTGTGATCTTGGCCTGCATGTTCTTGGGGACATTGCCGTTGGTGGCATAGGCGTTGATGGTGCGCGTCAGGGCCGATTTGAACCCGATCAGGTGGGTTCCGCCTTCGGTGGTGTTGATGTTGTTCGCGAAGGACAGAATCTTGTCGATATAGGTGTCGTTGTACTGGATCGCAACTTCCACCTGGATCTCGCTCTTCTCTCCCTCGATGTATATCGGTTTGTGCAGGGACGTGTGGCGGCGATTCAGGTGCTCGCAGAACGCGATGATCCCGCCCTTGTAGTGAAACTCCTCCCTGACGTCCGAGCGTTCATCCTCGAAGGCAATCCGCACGCCCTTGTTGAGAAAGGCGAGCTCGCGCAGGCGCCGGATCAGGATGTCGTTGCTGAATTCGGTCACCGTAAAGATCTCGGGGTCGGGCCAAAACTGAACCTTGGTGCCCCGCTTTTCGGTGGTGCCGGTAACGCTCAACTCGCTGGCCTTGGCGCCCCTCGCATAATTCTGGTGGTAGATTTTCCCGTCGGTGTACACCTCGACTTCAAGCCGTACAGAAAGCGCATTGACAACCGAGACGCCGACGCCGTGAAGCCCGCCGGAAACCTTGTAGGAGTTGTCGTCGAACTTGCCGCCCGAATGCAGCTTCGTCATGACGACTTCCAGGGCCGGCATGTTTTCCTTCTTGTGCATCCCCACCGGGATGCCGCGGCCGTTGTCGACCACGGAAACGCTGTTGTCGGCGTGAACGATCACGTTGATGAGGTCGCAGAAACCGGCCATGGCCTCATCGATGCTGTTGTCGACCACCTCGTACACCAGGTGATGAAGACCGGCGACATCGATATTGCCGATATACATGGCCGGGCGCTTGCGGACGGCTTCGAGGCCTTCCAACACCTTGATGTTGTCGGCAGTGTAGTTGAAATCTTCGTTTATGTTCATATCTGCTTTTTCTTTGAAAGCGAGTTGGGTCGTACCATTAAATGCGCATGGGCATGATGACGCTCAGGTAGTGATCGTCCTTCTCCCCGCTGATCAGGCACGGTCGATCCTCACTGACGATGTTCAGGTTCACCCTTTCGTCATTGATGACGTTCATGGTGTCGATGAAAAATTTTGGGTTAAACATCACCTTGATATTATTCCCTTTGTACTCAATCGCCATATCCTCCTTGGACTCCCCGATTTCCGGGTTGGTGGAGGAGATGTTCAATTTGTCTTCGCCGAACGTGAAGATGACTCCTTTGTACTCGTCCGAGGAGAGAATGGACATGCGCTTGAGCATCATCACAAACAACTGCCGGTCGATGAAAAGGTTCTGCGCGGCCGGTTTGACGATGATGTCCTGATATTTTGGAAATTCACCTTCGAGCAGGCGAATGATGATCGTCTCACGCTCTTTCTTGACGATTAAATAATTATCCTTGAACGCGATGCGCACCGTGCCTTCGGGTTCAAGAAATTTGGAAACCTCGGTCAAACTTTTCTTGGGAACGAGCGCTTTTCCGCCTGACGGCGCCTTGCTCCCATCTTCAAAAACATGATCGACCTTGGACAGCCGGCTGCCGTCGGTCGAAACCATGCGCAACGCCTTCACGCCTTTGTCCTCGACCCACTCCGCCAGCACACCGATGATATGCGTGCGGCGGTCATCGGTTGCTGCAGCGATGATTACGGACTTGGCGATCATATCCGACAGGATGGAGGAGTCTATATCTACGAAATCGGCCGTCTCGATTCGTGGGACCTCGGGAAAATCGTCGTGGTTCACCCCGACAATATGATATTCCACGGTCTCGTTTCCGATCTCCACCCAATGATTGTCCAGTTCCTTCAGGACGATTTCGGTGCTCGGGAAATCCCTTACGATCTCGAACAACTTACGGGCATTGATAGCGATTGTGCCTTCACGACGAACCGTCGCCGGATAATGCCCTTCGAAGCCGGTCTCGAGGTCGGTCGCCGCGATAGTGATGCCTCCCTCGCTGGTGCGGATCAGCACGTTGGTCGTTATCGCCAGATTTGTCTTGCGTCCAACGATGCCCTGGATACGGGACAGCACCGGAAGGAGATCCGCCTTCTGAACGGTAACGTTCATGTCTTTCCCCTTTTTTTATTTAGTTTTAAAAAAGGTGAATATGATAGACTGTCAATACGTTCATAAGTTAATAACTAAAAGAAATAATTCAATAAAAAATAAAAAATAAGTGCCCGGAAAAAGGTCCGTACCGTCTTGCAGGGCTGCTGTTATGGAGAGCGGCGGATTCTTTGTTGATAACTCTCGATCCGTGAACACGTTTTGAGAGCTCCGTCGACAACCCCCTCCATGGGGCTAATTCGAGCGGATCCACTTGGAAATCGATGGAACCTCCTTGGAAGCCCACGAATTCGCCACGCGTGCCTGGATGAATATTTTATAAAGGTTCTGCACGAACAAAAGAATTTTGTTCAGCTGGCCGGCGCGGTCGATCAGGAATATTTCCATCTCCTCCTGGCTCTGGGGCTGAGAAGGACCGGGTGTCTTCAGGCTGCTCACATTGAGGCTTTCCCCTTTGATGCTGAAACTCCACTGGTGTTCCCCTGTTTTGAACACCAGGCTGAGTTCAGTGACCAGAGCCCCCTTTTTGAGGGCCAGTTTGCCCTCTTCCAGCCCGGCCTCGTCACCGCGGATGCTGATGCGCTCGACCGACTTGGACCTGCGGTTTTCGAGTACGACCCTGTTTCCTATCTCCAGCGTCGTGCAATCGGGATCGGCTGAGCGAAACACGTCCGGCTTGGTTTCGACGAGATACCACGTCCACGTGAGAAACTCGTCTCCCAGAAACCGATATCTGTTGTAAGCAGTGGATAGATCCAGCATGTCGTCTTTAAAGTGGCAATCAGTTCGAAAAATGTGTAGGAGAAAGGCCGATCAGGACATCCCGGTCGTGGTCCGACAGTCCGGACATCAGATCGGCCGCCGTGTACGGAAAAATTCGAATTAGAGACAGGTTGAAAGATCGCTTGAACAGTGTCTCCAACTCCTCGTTGGCCGAACGCAGATTGGAAAAAAAACTGACCCCGGCGTTTTCATAGTCCCAGATGAGATCGTACACGTTGGGTGTGGACGGAAGCCGGATCGATAAATTGGTTATGACCTTGTCCTTCAGCGCCTGCTTCTCGTCTTTGGTGAGAAAGCGTTGCTTGGTTTTCGCCAGACGCTCGGATGTCTCCAGGGTGATGTGTTTTTTCAGGAGTTTAGGTGGGATCGATTTTCGGTCGATCCTGAGCGAGAATACCAAAAGGTTGCCGAAAACAAAGGACGATCCCTCGAAGGTCGGCTGAAAGGGGTGTTCGAAGGACGTCCAGCCGACAGATTTGTCGGCCGCATCGTCGTCGATTTCGCGGACGGCATGCTTCCTCAGAGCCCGGGTGACGGTTTCCATCACCCCGGTTTCTATCTTTCCTTCGACCTTGTAGCGGGTGACCGATGCCGCTGACGAGAGAATTCCCATGGGTTCGACCCTTTAACCACCAGATATGGTGGTGAAAAAAGATAATCTAAATATATAGCGTATTTACTGGATTCTGACAAGCGAATTCTTCATCCCGCAAAAGCGCTGATCCGGCCGGGGGCCGCGCATGCAAATCACCGCCGATTTTCACGTTCATTCTAAATTTTCCCGCGCCACGGCAGGCGATCTCGACCTCGAGCACATCCACACGGCCGCCCGGATCAAGGGGGTGCATGTGGTCGGCACCGGTGATTTTTGTCACCCCGCCTGGTTCTCCGAAATCGAGGCCAAGCTCGAGAGCGCCGAACCGGGCCTGCTGCGGTTGAAGCCGGAAGCGGCCATCGCAAGCGAACCGTATTGCCCCCCGAGTTGCCGAAGCCCCGTGCGCTTCATCCTGACGACCGAGATCAGCAACATCTATAAAAAAGACGGAAAGACCCGAAAGAATCACAACCTGGTGTTCGTGCCCGATGTCGACACCGCCCGCCGGCTGAACCGCCGCCTGGAAAAAATAGGCAACATCCAGTCCGACGGCCGTCCGATTCTCGGGCTGGATGCGCACGACCTGCTCGAGATCGTGCTCGAGGCTTCGCCCGATGCGTTTCTCATCCCCGCCCACATCTGGACGCCATGGTTCTCCATGCTGGGGGCCAAATCGGGATTCGATTCGCTGCACGAGTGTTTCGGCGATTTGAGCCCGCACGTGTTTGCGGTCGAAACCGGCCTGTCGTCGGACCCCGCCATGAACTGGAGGGTGTCCGCATTGGACGGCCTGAGCCTGGTGTCCAATTCGGATGCGCACTCTCCGGCCAACCTGGCGCGTGAAGCCAATCGCTTCGACACCGAGCTCAGCTATTTCGCACTGAAGAAGGCGTTGCAGACCCACGAGGGGTTCGAGGGGACCCTCGAGTTTTTTCCCGAGCACGGCAAATACCACCTGGACGGCCATCGGGACTGCGGCGTGTGCCTGGGTCCGGGCGAGACGCGAGCGAAAGACGGCCTGTGTCCCGAGTGCGGAAAACCATTGACCATCGGAGTGCTTCATCGCGTCGAGGAACTGGCTGATCGCGCGGACGGGGATCGCGCGCCGGGGGCGAAGGAATACCGGAGCATGGTCCCCCTGGTCGATATCCTGGCGGAGGTCCTGCAGTCAGGCCCCAAGTCCAACCGCGTCTCCGCCGCCTATCGTTGCGTCACGGAAACGCTCGGGCCGGAGTTGACGGTGTTGCAGGATGCCGAGCTCGGGCTCATCGACCGAGTGCCGATCCCGTTGCTGTCAGAGGCCGTGCGTCGGGTGCGCACCGGGAAACTTACGATCCGCCCGGGATATGACGGGGTGTACGGGAAGGTCGGGATCTTCACCGCCCATGAGCGCACCGAGCTCCTGGGGCAACGCCCGCTATTCGCATGCAGTGGGCCTGACGCGGGTCGGAGCTCCGGTGAGGATGCCGGGGAGGTGGGAAAAAAAGACTCGCGCTCGCGAGCATCTGCCGCGGAGACGACCGCCGCCGCGCATTCGCCTGAAGAGCTCAACCCCGACCAGGAACGGGCGCTCACCGAATCGGCCACCCGGCTGCTGATCGTGGCCGGACCCGGAACCGGCAAGACCCACACGTTGACCCGGCGCATCCGCCACCTCATCGACCGCAACGGTGTTCCGGCCGAGCGGATCCTCGCGCTCACGTTCACTCGCCGGGCGGCCGAGGAAATGCAGACTCGGCTGTCCGCGCTGCTGGGAGATCAGCGGCCGCTGCCGCAGGTGACCACCATCCATGGTTTTTGTCTGGGGCTGCTGCGCGAGGGTCCCGGTGGCGACTTCGGGGTCGTCGACGAGGAGGATCAGCAGGTGCTCATGGCCGACGCGGCCGCGATCGCGGCCCGAGACGGGGTGAAGCCCACCGGTCGGCCGGGGGACCTGCGCCTCTGGGTGGCGCGTGCCAAGCAGAACCTGCTTGCGCCCGACGCGATTCCTCCTTCAGATGATCCGGGAGGTTTCACGGCCGCCTACCGGGCCTACCAGCAGGTGCTCCACACCCAGCGGCTGCTGGACTTCGAGGATCTCATCTTCAAAGTGGTCGGCCGCCTCGAGGAGGACCCCGATTATGCCCGCGGCTGCCGGGAGAGGTTCCTCCATTTCATGGTCGATGAATACCAGGACCTCAACTTCGGCCAGTACCGGCTCATCCGCACCCTGGCCCCGACCGGGTGGGCCGGCAATCACCTGTGCGTGATCGGCGATCCCGACCAGTCCATCTATGGCTTCCGAGGGTCGGACCGGAGTTTTTTCGACCGCTTCGAGACGGATTACCCCGAAGCGCGCATTCTCAGACTGACCCGCAACTACCGCTCCACCGAGACCATCCTCTCGGCTTCATACGAGCTCATCGCCTGCGACGGTTTGCCGCGGGAACGCATCTATTCCGGGATCGAGGGCATTCAGACGATCGGCATCCTCGAGCTGCGGGACGAACACGCTGAAGCCGAGATCATCGCGCGCCGCATCGAGTCCCTGGTCGGCGGCACGGGCTACCACTCGCTCGACATGGGTCGGGCGGATCGGCCGCACGCGGACCAGGCGCTGAGCTATGCGGATTTCGCCGTGTTGACGCGGACCCACGACCAGATCAGGGTATTGGGGGACCACTTCAGGGCCCTCGGGATCCCGTTTCAGTCCGTCACCCGCGAGCGGGTCTACCGGCAAGAAGGGATCGCGGCGGTGCTGTCGGTCTTCAGGATCATATCAGCCCGGGGCGGCCACGCGGATTTCGCGCGTGCCGCCGGGGTTCTCGACCCGAGCCTGGGGAAAAAGGGGTCGGTCGCGTTCAGGCAGTGGTGCATCGCCGGGCGGATGTCGCTGGCGGATGGCCTGACGGGGGCATCGCGCTTCCCGGTGCCGGGCCTGGGTCGGGAGCGGCAGATGCGCCTGCTCGGGTTCGCGCGTCGCCTGGACGCCTTGCGGGCCGAAACCGCCGGGCTTGGCGCCGAGGAGGTCCTGGCGCGGATCGCCGCCGAGCCCGGAATCGCGTCCCTGATGGACGGCGAGGATGCGCAGGAGGCCATGGCCCGTCTGCTCGAGCTTGCGGGAGCGCCGGGGTATGACCGCGACCGCTGCGCGTTTCTCGACCAGGCCGCCCTGCAGCGCGACACCGATCTTTACCACCCGCACGCGGAGAAAGTGGCGCTGATCAGCATGCACGCCGCCAAGGGTCTCGAGTTCCCGGTGGTGTTCGTCGCCGGGTGCGAGGACGGGCTCGTCCCGTTCCGCACGGCCGAGGACCGGGAGGAGGAGCGCCGCCTGCTCTACGTGGCCATGACCCGGGCGCGGCAGCGTCTATTCCTGACCCGGGCGCGCCGCCGCCGGGTCTTCGGCAAGTCCGAGGACCGTGAGATGTCGCCCTTTGTGAAGGACATCGAAGCCCGATGGCTCGAAAACGAATCCCCCGGCGGCGCGGCCAGGCGCGGGCCCGGCCAGCTGAAACTGTTTTAAACGAACCCCGCGGGCCCTCGCCGGGGAACGAACCGCCGGCTCGCCATTCCACGGTGGTCGCCAAAACTTGATCCGTGCCCCGTTTCCGGATAAAATGAAAGTCTATGAGGCTCTGTACGCGCATCATCTCATGGGGGGCCGTGCTGCTGGCCCTCGTACTCGTCCCGGCGCCGGCACCGGCGGACATCTACCGGTACATCGACGAGAACGGGGTGATGCATTTCACCAACGCGCCCACATCCGGCAAGTTCAAGCTGTTCATGCGCGAGCGCAAGGTCTTCATCTCCAAGCTCGACTCCAACCAGTTCGACCCGATCATCTCCGAGGCCTCCAAAAAGTACGGGATCGAGGCCCCGCTCATCAAAGCCGTTATCAAGGCCGAGTCCGATTTCGACCCCAACGCGATCTCGCACAAGGGGGCCCGCGGCCTGATGCAGATCATGCCGATGAACTACCGGCTCCTGAATGTCGAGAACCCCTTCGACCCGAATCAGAGCATCGAGGGCGGGGCGCGCTACCTGCGCGACATGCTCGACCGGTACAAGGGCAGCCTCAACCTGTCGCTGGCCGCCTACAACGCCGGGCCGGGCGCGGTCGACCGTCACGGCGGTGTTCCTCCCTACCCCGAAACCACCGAGTACATCGAGCGGGTTATGAAATATTACCAGCGCTACAAGAACTCGTGACCCGCGTCTTTCCCTGAAGCCACTGCCCGGCAGCCTCAACCTGCTCACACGGACTGGACCGTATGCTGTGCGGTTTCAGCGACCGGCGCTTTGCCTATGGCCGTGATCCGATAGTCCTGAGACGGGTTCCAGGCACGGTTACACGGTTGGCTCCCGCAAGGTCTGGATTACCCGGGGATGGATGCGGTGGATGCGGCGGCGTTAGGACGCCGTTCCGACGCGGCCCTTGGCGGTTTGTTTGACCCGGAAAAGCGCCCGGTCGGCTTTTGCGAGCAGGCCGCGGACGTCCGCGGCATCCTGGGGGTAGGTGGCGATCCCGAAGCTCGCGCTCAGTCTCACGGACAGTCCGCTGTCCGTGAGATAGGTCGTGCTCTTCATCTTTCTACGGATCGACTCCACCTTCGCCATGGCCTGCGGGGTGTCGTAGCCCGGCAGGACGAGGACGAACTCGTCTCCGCCGTAGGCGACGCCGAAGCAGGGTTTGCGCAGCAGCGAGCGGAACGTGCGCGCGACTTCCCGCAGCGCCATGCTGCCGTTCAGGTGCCCGTAGGTGTCGACCACCCGCTTGAAATGGTCCATGTCGATGAAGATCAGCGACAGCGGTTTACCCGCAGCCTTGCAGCTCCGCCAGAACGCGTCGAGCGTCTTGTAGAGATAGCGGGTGTTGTAGAGGCGGGTGAGGTTGTCGTGCATCGACAGGCCGCGGAACCGCTCGCGGCCCCTGCGGAGGGCCTCCTCCAGGTGCTTGCGCTGGGTGTGGTCCACCAGGATGCCTTCGATGATCTTCTGGCCCCCGTCGTCCTGTGTCAGGCGGTAGTTGGCCAGGGCCCAGACCGGCTGGCCGTCCTTGCGTCGCAGCTTGACCTCGAAATTGGCGAGAACCCCGCGGCGCTTGAGGGCCTTCAGCATTCGCTGGCGCTCGGCCGGGTCGAAGTAAAGCCCCTCGCTGCCGGTTTTCAGACTCAGCATCTCCTCCGTGGAATCGTAGCCGAGGACGCGGGCATAGGCCGGGTTCACGCGCAAGAGCTTCCCGTCCAGCTCGGCCTGAAACATCCCCTGCACCGCGTTGCGGTACATGCTGCGATAGCGCTGCTCCGCCTTGCGCAGCTCGGCCTGAGTGGCCTTCAGCTCGGTCATGTCGGTCAGGAACACGAGGTGGCCGGCGACGTCCCCGGCCGGGTCGCGCAGGGTGCTGCGCTTGAAGAGGGTCGCAAGCGTCCCGCCGCCGCGGATGAGCAGGCTGGCTTCGAAGCTCATGTGGTCGCGGCTGGCGGAGTAGAACTCCACCGACTCCGTCTCGTAAAGGCGGTCGAAGGGCTTGCCGATCAGCTCCTCGGGCGAATCGCCCGTCATGAAGAGCAGCGCCGGGTTCACCTCGGCCACGCGCATGTCGGCACCGAGCAACGCGAACCCCTCGGAGGTGGAGTCCACGATCCGACGGTATTTTTCCGCGGTGAGGTGCAGCGCGGTGATGTCGCGGAGCAGGCACAAGGTGGCCGGCCGGCCCTGCCACGTGATCGGCTCGCTGCGCAGTTGCGCCCAGCGGGAGCGGCCGGCCCTGTCGGCGATCTTGATCGTGCATCCGGTCTGGTCGGCGCCGTCCCCCTCGCCGCACGGGCACTTGGCCGCCTGCTGCAGGACTCGGTCGAGCTCTTCGGGGTGAACGATCGCCTCAACGCCGCCGGATTGCAGCTCGGTGCCCGAATACCCCAGCAGCGCCTCCGCCCGGCGGTTGGAAAACCTGAACAGACCGTCCTGAATCACGAGCACGGCTTCCGGCAGGTGCTCGACCATGTGGCGGAAGGTCGCTTCGGATTTTCGCATGCGGTCCTTCGCAAATTAGGATTGAGCGCGGAGTGTGGCCTGCGCGAGGAGTGCTGCCGTGACTCTATCGCGAGGCACCGGCGACCGTCAAGGATGCCCGGGCCGGGCGCGAAGACCGTCCGGAGCCCGCCGTTATTCGAGCTGCTGCAGCACCAGCGCCGTGCGCGTCGGCAGGTAGAGGCTGAGAACGTCCCGTGCGTCCTCCGGGAGTGTGAAGTGCTCCTGGCCGGGGGTGAGGCGCCCGAAGCCGCCGTAGGCGGCGGAGTCGCTGTCGAGCACCATCCGGTATTTACCCGGCGGCGCCGCGAAGCGGTAGCCGAAGGGAGAGCGGTCGGGGTGGAAGTTGAATGCGAACACCAGCCGGCCGCGGCTGAACGCGATGATCTTGTCCTCGCCGTGCTCGTGCAGGAGCTGCGGGCCGGCGGTGCGCAGCAGCTGGAAGCGCTTGACGAGCGCAAGCATGTCGCGGTCGAACGCGGCCAGGCGGTGATATTTCAGGGTCGGGTCGTCCACGAGGTTCCACTGGCGCCGGGCGAACGCGTACGACCAGCCGTTGCCTTCGCGCGGGAAGTCGATCCACTCGGGATGGCCGAACTCGTTGCCCATGAAGTTGAGGTAGCCGCTGCCGGCCGTCGCAATCGTGATCAGGCGGATCAGCTTGTGCAGCGCGATGCCGCGGTCCACCCGCCAGTGCGGGTCGCCCGCGCGCATGTGCCCGTACATGTCCTCGCCGATCATCCGGAAGATGAGCGACTGGTCGCCGACCAGGGCCTGGTCGTGGGATTCGGCGTAGCTGATGGTTTTCTCGTCCGCGCGGCGGTTGGTGAGCTCGTACCACAGGCGCCCCATCGGCCAGCTTTCGTCGGGCACCTCCTTGACGAGCTTGATCCAGTAATCCGGGACTCCCATGGCAAACCGATAGTCGAACCCGCTGCCGCCCGCCGACTCCGGGGCGGCCAGCCCCGGCATGCCGCTCACGTCCTCGGCGATCGTCAGGGCGTCCGGCCGCACCTGGTGGATCAGGCGGTTGGCCAGCGCGAGGTAGGTCAGCGCGTCCTCGTCCACGTTGTCGTCGAAATAATCGGCATAGGAGAGGAAATCCCGCCCCAGGCCGTGGTCCAGGTAGAGCATGCTGGTGACGCCGTCGAAGCGGAACCCGTCCACGCGGTACTCGTCCAGCCAGAACCGGCAGTTGGACAGCAGGAAATGCAGGACCTGGATCTTGCCGTAGTCGAAGCAGCGCGAGTCCCAGGCCGTGTGGCGGCCGCGCGGCAGGTCGTGGAAAAACTGGTGGAGAGTCCCGTCGTAGCGGCTCAGCCCTTCGACCTCGTTGGAGACGGCGTGGGAGTGCACCAGGTCCATGACGACCGCGATCCCCGCCCCGTGCGCGGCGTCCACCAGGCCCTTGAGATCTTCGGGGGTCCCGAAGCGCGAGCTGGCGCCGAAGAAGCTGGAGACCTGGTAGCCGAATGAGCCGTAGTAGGGGTGCTCCTGGACGGCCATGAGCTGGATGGTGTTGTAGCCGGCGGCCGCGATCCGGGGAAGGATGCGGTCGGTGAATTCCTGCCAGGTGCCGACCTTTTCCTCGGCCTGGGCCATGCCGGGGTGCACCTCGTAGACGAGGGGGGGGGACTTTTTGCGTTTATACGCGTCGTGCCGCCAACGGTAGGCGGTCGGCGGTTGCCAGACCTGGGCATTGAAGATCAGCGTGGACGGGTCCTGGACCACGCGTCGCGTCCAGGCCGGGATGCGCTCGCCGCTCCCACCCGGCCAGTAGACCTTAAGGCGGTAGAGGCTGCCGTGCCGCAGGAGGCGGCCCGGGAGGCGGAGCTCCCACACCCCTTTCCCCTTGGGCGTGAATTCGAATTCCGGCCGCTCTTGCCACTCCGTGGCCTCCGCGACCATGAGGAGGCGCTCGGCGTTCGGCGCCCACTCTCTCAGGACCCACTGGTTGCCGCGCAGATGCAGGCCGAAATACTCGTGGCCGGAAGCAAAGTCGCCGAGAGGCCGTCGGCCGCCGGTCAGACGGGCTTCGGTCTGGTCCGCCAGCGCCAGCCGTCGCCGAATCGCCTCCGCGTGGGGCGCCAGCAGCGGGTCGCGGGCGAGCACGCGTTTTAGGCGCGGGTCGGTCCGGGGGGGTGACGTGCGAGCGGGGGCTGCCATACGTCCTCCACGTGCTCGGCCGGTTGTCGCCGGCGGTGACACGGTCATTCCACGACCAGCTGACGCTGCAGCATTTTTTCGTACAGCTCGATGTACTGCCGGGCCGACTGCTCGTAGGTGAAGGTCTCGACGGCCTCGGTCATGATGCGCTTGATCTGCCGGGCGCGCGCCTGGGCCGGCAGCGAATAGAAGCGCATCGCCTCCTCGATGGCCCAGAAGAGCCCGGGGGCGTCGAACGTTTTGAACACGAAGCCGTTGCCCGTGCCGGCGTCCACGTCCAGGTGGCGCACCGTGTCGTGGATGCCCCCCGTGTCGTGCGCAATGGGCAGGGACCCGTAGATGGGGGCGATCATCTGCGGCAGCCCGCAGGGTTCGAACCGGGACGGCATGAGGATGAAATCGGATGCCCCATAGGCCAGGTGTTCCATCTGCTCGCTGAAATCACAGATGGCGACACGCTTGTGGAAGCTGTGGTGGTTGACGATGTCCTGGAAAACGTGCTGGTACTCGCCGTTGGCAACGAAGACCACCTGGAGGTTGCGGTCCCACCAGTTCGAGATGAGCTGGAAGAAGATGTCGGCCAGCAGCTGGCAGCCCTTCTGCACGGGGTCGAGCCGCGAGGGCCAGAAGAAAAGTGGCGCCTCGGGGTCTTCGATGAGCCCGAGGTTGCGCTGGATGAAGCGCTTGTTCTCGCGCTTGGCCGCGGCGTGGTTCTTGGGCCCGTAGGTTTCTTTCAGGTCCTTGTCGGAATCCGGCCGAAAGGCCGGGTCCGGCGCGTTCAGGATCCCGAACCCGCAGCCGGCGTAGTACTTGTTGGCCAGTTCCTTGCGGATCTGCGGCTCGACGAAGTGGTGCTGGCCGTCCACGATCTCGACCAGGAAGGTGGGGCTGACGGTGTTGACGAAGTGCGCGGCGAAGATGCCGCTCGTCAGGAAGTCCACCGGGTTGGCGTCCCGGGCACTTTCGTAGCTCGGGGCGTAGTTCATGTAGTACAGGTGCTGCCAGAAGCTGGCGGCGTCGATCCCGCGGTCCTCGATGAAGGCGAGCGTCGACTTGACCGTGTGGATGTTGTGGATGGTGAACAGGCACGGGATGCGCAGGCGCCGGGCCACGGCCGGGATGAGCCCGGTCATCCAGTCGTTGCAGTGGATGAGGTCGGGCTGGACGCGCGGGATGATGTTGTTGACGACTTCCCTCTGGAAGGCGAGCGCGAGCTTGATGTTCTCATCCCCGTACTTCGAATACACCCGGTTGATGTAGAAGAACGCCCGGTCCTCGGCCAGGTGCACCCGGTCGTCGGGCATCTTGCGCTGGATGCTGGTGATTTCCTCTTTCAGGAACGGGACCAGGCGGTCGCTGAAAATGGAGCGGTAGTCCGGCAGCGCGACGTGCACGTCGGCCCCCTGGTCGAAGAGCGCGCTCACCAGCGCGGCCGAGACGTCGGCCAACCCCCCGGCCTTGGCGGTGAAGAACGACGCGAGATTGCCCATGCGGTCCGGTAGATAGGTGACTTCCGGGGTCACCACAAGCACTCTGGGGTTGCGGTGTGCGCTGCCCATGGTTCAGTCCTTTCGCGACTTCGAAATAACAGCCGAGGCGTCGCTCCGGCAATTGCGCGGCTCCTGCGCCGTGGCAGACGGCCCGGCACCTGTTTCTCAGCAACCGGTTGGAGCCCTCAATCGCCGCATGGTCTCCGATAATTTTCTGCAATAAACAGGCCAAGAGTCGCCTGCCGGGGCGTCGCGTCGGCGTCAGTCCTGCGCCCAGGTGACCAGCCCCGGGGTCAGCTTGATCCAGGCGTCCCCGTGAGGGGTTGCGCGCACCGAAAACCCGAACCGGCCGGCCGTGTCGCAGCCGACCTGGCAGCTGTAGCGGTAGCGGCCATTGCCGTGATCTTCGGCCACCTGCATCGGAACGACGCGGCTGTCGGTCAGCTCCGAGAAGGTCTTGTAGTGGCCGACGTAAAGCTCGATGTCCACCTCGTCCGGCCGCAGCTCTCCCAGGCTCACCTCGGCCGCGACGTGGAACGAGTCCCCCACCCGTTGCACCCCCCGGGATTCGCGGCTGGGCGCGTCGATCTGGACCCCCTTCCACAGGGTGCGCACCCGCTCGGCCTGCTCGGCGAATCGCCGCGCCGCATCTCCGCCGTTGGCGACCAGGCGGTCATACTCGCGCCCGCAGGGGGTGTAGAACGTCTCGACGTAGTTGGTGACCATGCGCAGGGCGCAGAAACGCTCCATGGCCATTTTCATGGAGGCCTTCATCTTCCCGACCCAGGCATTGGGCTGGTCGCCGGTGCGGCGATCGTAGAAACACGGCACGAGTTCGTTTTCCAGGATGTTGTAAAGCGCCTGGCTTTCGACGGCATCCTGGTAGGCGTGGTCTTCGTACTCTTCGCCGTTGCCGATGCTCCAGCCCACGCTCTCGCGATACCCCTCGCACCACCACCCGTCCAGGATGCTGAAGTTGAGCGCGCCGTTGATGGCGGCCTTCATGCCGGAGGTCCCGCACGCCTCGAACGGCCGGCGGGGCGTGTTCAGCCAGACGTCCGCCCCCTGGAGCAGGTGCCGAGCCAGGTGCATGTCGTAGTCCTCTAAGAAAACGAAGCGCTCGCGCACCGACGGGCGGTTGGCGAACTGGAACAGCTGGCGGATGAGGTCTTTGCCCTCGTTGTCGCGGGGGTGGGCCTTGCCGGCGAAGATGAACTGCACCGGCATCTTGGGGTTGTTGATCAGCGCCTCCAGGCGCTGCGGGTCCTGGAGCAGCAGAAAGGCGCGCTTGTACGTGGCGAAGCGCCGGGCAAAGGCAATCGTCAGTATGCCCGGATCGAGAGCCTTTTCCACGTTCTCGAGCACGCCGCGCGGGGCGTTGCGCCGCTGGTACTGGCGCACCAGCTGTTCGCGGCTGGTGCGGACCAGGCGCGAGCGGTTGAGCTCGTGCGCGCGCCAGAGGTCTTCGTTGTAGATCTCATCGATGCGCCGGATGTTGTCGGGCCGCTGGGAGCCCAGGTACCAGTCCGGCCCGAGGTAGCGGTCGAACAGGTTGGCGAACTCGTGCGAAACGAAGCTTGCCACGTGCACGCCGTTGGTGATGTGCGCGATGGGGATCTCTTCGACCGGGCGCCCCGGCCAGAGATGGGACCACATGCGGCGCGCAACGCTGCCGTGGAGCTGGCTCACCCCGTTGCAGGCGGCCGAGAGCCGCACCCCCAGGATGAACATTGAAATCGGCCCGTTCTCGCTGGCCCCCTGCGCCTGGCCCCAAGACAGCAATTCCCGCTCCGTCGTCTTCACCCGTTCCGCGAGGGGCTTGAGGTAGGGTCGGACCATTTCCGCCGGGAACTCGTCGTGTCCGGCCGCCACCGGGGTGTGGGTCGTGAAGATCGTGGTGCGCGGGACGATTTGGAGCGCCGTTTTCAGGTCGATCGCGTGTTCCTCCATGATCTGGACCAGGCGCTCCAGGCCGGCAAAGGCGCAGTGGCCTTCGTTCATGTGCACGACCTTGGCGCGGATGCCCATGGCCTTGAGGGCGCGCATTCCGCCGATGCCGAGCAGCACCTCCTGGGCCAGCCGGATCTTGCCCTCGGCCGAGTAGAGCCGCGCGGTGATCTCGCGGATTTCCGGCGGATTTTCGAGGATGTTGGTGTCCAGGAGGTAGAGCGGCACGCGGCCGATGTGCACTTTCCAGATGATGGCGTGCACCGGGCCGTCCGGGCCTTGGATGCTCACCCGGATCTCGTTTCCGGCCGCGTCGCGTACGCGCTGGATGGGCAGGCTGTAGGCGTCGGTTTCCGGATAGGCCTCCTGTTGGTAGCCTTCGTGGTTGAGGTACTGGCGAAAATACCCTTGGCGGTACATGAGGCCGACCCCCGCCAGGGGCAGGCCCATGTTGGAAGTGGCCTTCAAGTGGTCCCCGGCCAGGATCCCCAGACCCCCGGCGAACAGCGGCAGGCTTTCGTGGATGCCGAATTCCATCGAGAAATAGGCGATGTGCTCATCGGCCGCGAAGGGCAAGTCCAGCTCGATCTCGGGATGGTGCACCCGTTTTTCGAACAGGCCGCGCACCCGCTCCATGTGCCCGATGTAGCTGGTGTCCTTCGCCAGCTTTCTCGAGGCGGGCCTGGGGGACGCGGTTCAGTAAAGGGACCGGGTTGCGCCCGCACTCGGCCCAGAGGCGCGGGTCGATGCGCCGGAACAGCTCGACCGCGTCGCGCGTCCAGCACCACCACATGTTGCGCGACAGGGTCTCCAGGAAGGCGAGGTTACCGGGGATGTTGGGCTGCACCTGATAGGATTTGAAATTGCGCATAAACGGCGATCCGACTCCTCTATCGTGTTGGTGGTTCCGTGTTCGACCGGATGCGGACTTGCAGGGTCCGGCGAAGGTGTTGGCCCGTGGGCCCGTTTACCGGCAGCAGATAAACGCGCCGCCGCAGGTCCCATGGGGAGGTGATGGCGCCCGGAGGGAATTCGGCATGTCACTCGAAGGATAGCGGGCCCTTTAAAAAAAATCAATCCGTTCTATCGGGTTGCGGGGATTGCAGCTTGAGCCACACGCGCACCCACTCGCTGACGCCCCAGGATTGGGCATCGCAGCCGCGCGTCCGGTGCGGGTAGTCTCCGTCCAGGATCTCGGGCAGGTGGCCGATGCACCCGGACTCGAGCAGCACGGTGCTGCTCGCCAGCCAGGCGAGGGCGGTCGTCCGCCCCTCCTCACCGTAGGACGCGGCCCAGGCCTCGCAGTACGTGGGGAAGGGCCATGTCCAGGCGGTCCCGTTGTGGTAGGCCGGCTTGCGGCGGGTGTCCTCGTCGCCGTTGTAATGCCCCCAGTAGGGTCGGAGCGGGTCGTTCAGCGCCGTCCCGTTGTGGACCACGGGAATCGGGCGCGCGACCGGGCGGTCCGCCAGGCTGCGAATGGCCCCCGGCACCAGGAGCTCCGCGCAGGTTTTCAGGATCTCGCGCGCGAGCGGGCCGGCGGGGTCGATCACGCCGAGGCTGACGGCGAACAGCTGATTCGGCCGTACCGCGTCGTCGGGCTCCGCCGCCTGGGCCGGCCGACCCGGCTCCGCGTGCAGGCAGTCGCACAGGCCGCCGGTGGCCGGTTGCCGGAAAAGGGTCGCGATCGAGTCCCGCACCCGGTCCGCGAGCGCGCGCCAGCGCCGGCCCTCCTTCGCGTGGGCCGCCGCCGCGGTCTTGAGGGTGGCGTGCCACAGGGCCTGGATCTCGATCGGGAACCCCTGGCGCGGGGTGCCGGCCGGGTAGTTCGTGTCCATCCAGGTGAAATGCGACGGGCTGTAGATCAGCCCCGAGTCCGGGTCCATGCGCACACCGTTCGGCGTGCCGGCCATGTAGGAGCGCACGATGGAGGCGAGCACCTCCCGCACCGGGCGGCCGCCGCAGTCGCTGCGGTAAAGATCGTCGCCGCCCTCCGCCCGGGCCAGATCGGAGCACGCCACCGCAAACCACAGGGGGGCGTCCGAGGTGTCGCGGTTGCGGGCGTCTCCGCCGCGGATCATGTTCGGCAGGGTGCCGCGGTCTTCGAACTGCCCGAAAAGCGTAAGCACCGCGCGTGCGTCCGCGAAGCGGCCGGCTGCGATCAGCCCCCGCACGCTGATCAGGGAGTCGCGCCCCCAGTCGAGGAACCAGGGGTAGCCGGCGATGACCGACTTCAAGCCGTTGCGGTCGACGATGTAATGGTCGAGGGCGGCCGTCAGGACCTCGAGCGGGCGGGCGACCGGCGCGCGGCGCGGCTTCGCGGGGCGCCCCGCCGTGCGGGAGGCGACCGGGTTGATTTCGGCCGTGAGCGTCACGTCCCCGCCGCCGGGCAGCCGGGATTCGAAGTACCCGGGGCTGAACAGGTCCGAGTGCGAGTCCTGCCCGCGCTCTTCGTCCCGGGGGAGCTTCACCATGTACTGCCACTCCGGCTCGTGGAAAAACCGGCCGTGCGACACTGCCATGTGCAGGCGGCGGTGCGGGTCCGGGCGGAACTCGAACCCGTCTTCCGCGGCCGCGAGCGCGGCGCGGAATTGGTGTTCCGGGCCGGCGAAGGCCTTCGTGGTCTCGTGGAAGCTGCGGTCTTCGATGTCCGGGCGCAGGATGAGCCGCACGGGGGTTGCGTCCGCCAGGCGGGACGGGTTCGACCCGGCCGGTCGGCGCGCGAACACCAGGCGCACCGCGTTACGGCCGGGCAGCATCTCGGCCGTGAGGGTCAAGAGCACGTGCTGCCCCTGGCCGCTCGGGATCTTGTAGCGCCAGACGGCGCTGCGGCCATCCCCCAGGGCGAACGCCTGCAGGCTGTCGAGCGCGATGTCCTGTGAGTACCCCTGGTAGACAAGCCAGGCCCGGCAGCGGGTGAACATGATCCAGCGGTCTTCGGGGTAGTCGGGGCTGAGGTTGGCCGCGAGCAGCGCGTCGTAGCGGCTGGTGAGCGATCCCCAGGCCACCGGGACGCGCAGCATGGCGCCGCGGCCGTTGGTGGAGAGAAAGTGCATCGGTTCACTCAGCAGCCGAGAGCGTCCGAAGATGCGGCGCGCACGCGCCCCGTCGCCCGGAGGCAACAGCATGAGGGGCGCGGTCGCGCGACGGGAGCCGGCATCCTCGTGGACGACCAGGTGCAGGGTCAACCGCCGCAGGTGCTTCGAGGGGGGCGGCGGGATCAGCAGGCAGAAGTGGTCGCCTGCCGCCGACCGCAGGGCCGCCTCCACGGCGAGGCTGCGCCGCTCGTCGGTCAGGCGGGCGTGAAACGGGAAGGCGGAGCGGACCATCAGAAGGTAGCCGGGCGGGATCATCACTTCCCGGCGCAGGTCCCGAGGCCACTGCCAGTCCACGACCCGGCTGGCGGCTCCCGCGCGATTCAGGCCGGCGCAATAGGCTTCCGGGGCGGCGTGCAGCTCGCGGGCGGCTGCGTCCGCGTCGAAGTCGGCAAGGTCCTGAGAGTCGCCGAAGCACTCGACGATCTGCAGCGCCTTGGCTCTCAGCCGCTGGAGCTCCACCCGCGGGGGGACGGACGCCTGCGAGTCCGCCGGATCCCCCAGCAGGTCGAGGTCGGCGGGGTCGGGGCTGAGGCAGAGCACCTGCCCCGGCTGCAGCGTGCAGGCGAACACGCCCCCGCGGTTTTCGACGGTCACGGGGCGGCCGGTGAGCAGGTCGCAATAGGACGTCTGCGACAGCCCGGTCTCGGCCTGGGCCCAGCTGGCGGTCGTCGCCTGATCCGGGTCCAGGTTGATGGGCACGAGCAGCTGCTTGCCGGAGGGCCTGTGGCGGCGCAGGATAACGATCTGGTTTCCGCCACCATTCTGGGCGAGCGACACCTCGGCCCGGTCGTGGAAGGCCGGGTGACGCTTCAGCAGAAGAGACAGCCGTCCGATGTCCGCCACCTGGTTCGGCGCGGCGCCCCAGTTCAGCGACGGGTCCTCGTGCACGTTGATCTTCTCGGTTGCCAGCCACTCGACCCCGTTGGCGAACCCGAAGGCCCCCTGGTGGGACGCCAGCGCACACAGCGCCGTGCGCATACGTGCCCAGACGGGAGAGCGGGCGGCGAGCCGCAAGTTGTCGTGCGTCTCGGCGAAGTGCACCGTGATGCCGTGGGTGGCGGAGATATCGTTGGCCTCGGGCAGGTAGTGTTCGATCTGCGCCCGGTCGTAGTTCTGGAACAGCTCCGAGTAGGCCCAGTTCAGGTTGGCCGTGTTCAACAGCTCGCGGGTGACCGAGATCTTGCCGCCCAGTCCCTCCAGCAAAAAGGTCGTCTCCGGGAACTCCGCGCGCACCCGCGCCACGATGTAGCGCCAGGCCGCGTGGGGGATCATGTACCCGGCGTCGCAGCGGAAGCCGTCCACCCCGCGGCGGCACCAGGTCAGGAACACCTCCGCCATGAATTTCCAGAGATCGACGTGGTCGTAGTCGAGCCGGGTCAGGTCCTCCCACTGCACGCCCCACGCCCCCGGGACCTCGATCCGGCCCTCGGGGGTGCGGGCGAGCCACTCCGGGTGGTTGACGTGGAGGTTGGCGGCCCAGCCGGTGTGGTTGATGGCGATGTCCAGGAAGACCCGCGCGTGACGCCGGTGAATCGCGTCCACGAGCTCCACGAACTGCTCCATCGGGGTGGCCTTCGGGTCGAACACGGCCAGCGCCGGGTCGACTCCCCTGAAACTCAGGGCGGCATAGGGGCTGCCGAAGCGGCCCATGCGGCCATAGGTGGTCGGGGTGGGGTGGATGGGCAGCAGCATGAGGATGCGGCAGCCCAGGACCCCGACGATGAAATCGAGCTCCGCCGCGAGATCGCGGAAGGTCCCCGAGGGCGGAATGACGGTGAACCGCGCCGCGTCCAAGGCCTGCACACACTCCCGGGCCTGCGGGGACAGGGTGGCCTGCCCGGCCTTGTTGGGTCCGAACTGCCGCACGAAGGCGTTGTAGATGATGTTCCCGCAGCAGGATTCGGCCGGCTCGACGTTGAGGGCCGTGTTGGCGCCCCGGGGCCACACCGGGCTCGCCTGCCCCTCCTCGAGGAAGAAGCACTTGGCCTCGAAGTGGCCCACCTCCGTCAAGGGGAGCCGGACCTCGAAGCGCCCGTCTTCCACCCGGCGCATGGGGATGTCGAACCAGTCCCGGCCGAGGGGGGTCTCCTGCCGGTCGACGTTGCGGATGATCTCGGTGCGCGTGACCCCCGCGTGACCGATGTTGGTGCGGATCCAGGCCGCTCCCGGCATCCCCGCGGGGAAGTCGAGGGAGAAGGTGACCAGGTCGCCGCAGAAGAAGACGCCGCTGCTTCCGGGGGCGGGCTGCTGGATCAAGCGATCGGATTGTTGCATGATTCCTCCATCTCCAGCATATCCCAAATCGCTTTTGGAAAAAAGCGCGGCCGGCCCTTTCCGCTTGCAAAATCAATAAAGTTCGCTAAGGTGAAACGCTGAGGCGGCCGGCCGATTCACGGGAGGCCAGGCCGCAGGAGAGGGAGAGTCGCTGTGCTGTCATACGCCATCCGGATACTGGTCGCCGCCGCGCTCCTGGCGACCGGGGTGCTGAACGGGGTCTGCCAATCCGCTGCGCCGCGGGTCGCCTCGCCGCCGAAATTGATCCAGGCCCTGATCTGCGAAGACATCAAGGACGGCATCCCCGCGTTTCCGGCCGTGACGTTCTCGATCTCGGCCGGTAAAGTCTACTGTTACACCTTCTTCGACCAGCTCTCCGAGGATACGGTGGTCTATCATCAGTGGTTTTTCAGGGACAAGCCGAGCTCGCGCATCCGGCTGCCCCTGAAGCAGCCGCGCTGGACCACGTACAGCAGCATCCAGCTGCGGGAGGCCGACAAAGGCCCCTGGCGGGTCGAGATCAGCGACACGACCGGGCGCGTGTTGAAGACGCTGCGTTTCAGCGTGACGGACTAAGCGGATGGAAAAACTGCTGCATCTCCTCGAAAGCTTCCGCTGGCAGGATGTGGTTGACATCGTGCTCAACAGCTACATCCTGTTCCGCTTCTACGTGCTCTTCCGCGGGACCAACGTCTTTCGGGTGCTCATTGCGCTGACCCTGCTCTGGTTTTTCCAGCAGATCGCGGGCTACATGGGGCTGATCGTCACCAGCTGGGTCGTGCAGGGCATTGTTGCGGTTGCGGCGCTGATCATCGTCGTCGTTTTCCGCAACGAAATCCGAACCGTCCTCCAGGCGAAGAACCTCCGTACGATCCTGTGGGGCTTTGCCCCGAAGGCCCGCCTCGCCCCCGTGGACATCATTGCGGACAGCGCCTTCGAACTGGCCCGACGCAACCACGGCGCCATCATCGTCATCCCCGGCGAAGAGGATATCCGCGAGCTGGCCCAGGGGGGGCTCGACTGGAACGGCGACATCTCGCGCGAGATGCTGCTGAGCGTGTTTTTCCCCGACAACCCCGTGCACGACGGGGCGGCCATCGTCGAGGGCGACCGCGTGTCGCGGGTGGGCGCCATCCTGCCGCTGTCGCGCCGCGAAGACTTGCCCTCACACTTCGGAACGCGCCATCGGGCGGCCTTAGGCCTGTCCGAGATCAGCGACGCGGTGGTGGTGGTGGTGTCCGAAGAGCGCGGCGAAGTCAGCCTGGCGAAGGGCACGCGCCTGAGAGGGATCGGCAGCCGGCGCAAGCTGGCGCAGAAGCTCGAGGAGCATTTCGGCATTGCCGACGAGCAGGGCCCCCACCAGAAAAGGGAGCGCATCGAAATCTCGATCGCCGCTCTGGTGTCGCTCCTGTTCATCGCCGGGTTCTGGTTCAGCATCTCGCAGGGTCTGGAAACGCTGATCACCTTCGACGTGCCGATCGAGTACCAGAACCGCGACCCGAACAGGGAAATCGTTCAGACTTCGGTCAACACCGTCCGGTTGACCTTGAGCGGCTCTGGGACCCTCATCAAATCCATGCGGCCGGATCAGGTGCGGGTGCGGCTCGATCTGACCAACACCCTGATCGGGCAGAATCACTTCAGCATCACCAGCCAGAACATCACCCTGCCGCCGGGGATCGTCCTCAAGGGGGTGACCCCGCACAACGTCTCGGTGGACCTGGACGTCACCGTCCGCAAGGAGCTGCCCGTCCAGGTGGACTGGACCGGGCGTCTGCCCGAAAACCTCACCCTGACGGAAGCCAGCGTGGAACCCCAGCGGGTCGAAATCGTCGGCAGCCGTCGCGTGCTCGAAACCCTCTCCACGGTCTACACCGAAAAAGTGTTTCTCGACCGCCTGCGCGAGAACGCGGGGGTCCTCGAAGCGGGTCTGGTGCTCCAGCCCGGGTTCAAGGTCGCCCCGGGCTCCAGCGACCGGCTGCTCATCAAGTACATCACCCGCCGTCGCGAGTGACATCGAGTTCCATCCACATCAGAATGAAAACCGGAGGTCAACCGGAATTCAGCCTCACCATGCCAGGTCGTGGTCGACGGTCGTCCCGGCGGGGATCTCCGCGGGCTGGGACAGGGTGTTCGAGATGGTCACGGCCCCCCGGATCGACACCTGTCCTGAGAAGCGCACATCTCCGTTGACCGTCAGGGAATCACACGCTACGAGCGATGGGGCACCGTCGGGGAAGCGTTCCTCGAGAAGGTCGAACTTGCCGTAGAATTTTGGATCGAGCTTGATCTTGATGGACTCGCCACGGCCAGCGGCGGCGCGCGCCGGGTTGAGCTTCAAGCCTTCCAACTCAGAGTAGACGAAGCAATCCGATCTCACAGCCAGCAGATCGTTGCAGGTTTTCACCGGAAGGAAGCGCGCGCGCGGCACGTTGACGGCGGAGGCTCCTTCAAAGAGCGAGATGCCGGACCCCATTGCCGTTTCGATCTGATAGACGGCCGGGCTCCGCTCGTCCCGCGGATCTACAGTCTTCGGGTTCACGATCATCGCCAGGTCGACGATCGCGTGTCGGGCGATCAGGTCTTTGAGGAACTCGAGGTTAACCCAGATGTTGTTGGTGTTGAAAAATCGGTAGCGGGCAATGTCCTGGAATGCGGTCATCTCCTCCTTCGGGCACTGGGCCGCTTCGCGCAGGATCAACCGGCCGTTGACGTGACGGGCGAGATGCCCGCCCTTGACGTCGGCCGGCGTTTTCTCCGCCACTTCCATCATGAAGGGGAAGCGGTGATGGGCGAAATAGCCAAGCAGGGACCGGTCTATGGCCGCGCCCAGGTTGTCCGAGTTGCAGATGAAGGCGTAGCGTACGCCTTCGGCCAGCAGCCGATCCAGCATCCCGGATGCGAACAGGGCCGCATAGACATCCCCGTGTCCGGGAGGATTCCACTCGAGTTCGCGATTGTGCGGCCAGTCCGCAGGCGTGAGCTCCACCTGCAGGATTTTGGGAAACTTGTGCTGGAGGAAAAAAAGCGGCTGCCGGGAGGGATTCAGCCGTGAGATCTCGGAGCGGGTGGCGGCGTCCGTGTTGAAGCTGTTCATGAACGCCAGACGGCAGTGGCTCAACTCCGCCTGGCGCAGGATGATCTCCAGAAAGGAGAGCGTCCCCTTGACGTGCAGTAACGACTTCGGGCCGAGCAGCCCCATGGACGTGCCCAACCCTCCGTTGAGGACGATGCGCACGGCCTGCGGCAGGCAGCTCTGACCGGCCGGCGCATACTCCGCCAAGTCGCTATGGCGCGGGATGTCGGCCGGCCGGATCGGCCGGATGTCGGCGCCGTAGATCATCCCGGTCTCGCCGCCGATCAGTCGACGGTAGTAGCGCGAGAAGGTGTTAATGACCAAGCGGTTCAGACCGGCCCGGGCCATTTTCTCCTCGAACGCCGCCAGTTGCGGCACGCTACCGGACGTGCTTACGCCTTCCCGTTTCAGGTCACCGGAACGATCCACCCTTTCGGATCCTCCTCGCGCCCGTATTGGATGTTCGTGATCGTGGCGTAGAAACGCTGGGCGAGCGGCCCGACCTTCCCGCCGCCGATGGTGATCACGTGGTCGCCGTACTTGATCTGTCCCACGGGGGAAATGACGGCCGCCGTGCCTGAGCCGAAAACCTCCTGGAGTTTTCCGGTGTTTCCGGCCGCAAGCACTTCGTCGATGCTGATGCGGCGCTCCGTAACGCGCAGGCCCCATTGACGCCCGAGCTGCAGCACCGTGTCGCGCGTTATTCCGTGCAGGATGCTGCCCTGCAGGGCGGGCGTGACCAACTCGCCGTCGATGAGGAAGAAGATGTTCATCGCGCCTACTTCCTCGATGTATTTGCGCTCGACGCCGTCGAGCCAGAGCACTTGGGTGTAGCCGGCATCGTGGGCCTTTTGGCCTGCGAGCAGGCTGGCAGCGTAATTGCCCAGCGTTTTGGCTTCGCCCGTACCCCCGGGTACGGCGCGCACGTGTTCTTTTTCAACCAGAATTTTGACCGGGTTGAACCCCTCCGGATAATAGGCGCCCACAGGGCAGAGGATGATGAAAAACCGGTATGTATGCGAAGCGCGAACCCCGAGGAACGGGTCAGCGGCATAAATGGTGGGCCGAATATACAACGAGGTCTCGGGTTCGCGCGGCACCCAATCCTGCTCCAGGATTAAGAGCTCTTTGAGAGCTTCGAGCGCGTGGGCCTCGTCGAACCGCGGGATGCAGAGAATGTCATTCGACCGGTTCATGCGGCGAAAATTGTCCTGCGGGCGAAAAAGCTGGATGCGCCCCTTGGCGGTGCGGTAGGCTTTCAGGCCTTCGAAAACTCCTTGGCCGTAGTGGAGCACCATCGTGGCGGGGTCCAAGCTGACCGGCGCATAGGGTTCGATCCGTGGATTGTGCCATCCATCGCCCGTTGAGTAGTCCATGTTGAACATGTAGTCCGTGAACTTCGTCCCAAAGCCAAGGCTCTTTTCGTCCGGCTTCGGTTTGAGCTGCTTCGCCCGCGTGGTGGTCAACTTCATCGGTGCCCCTCCTCCTTGAAACTTGAACATCGCTTCCCGGGAGGAGTTGCGTCTGCGCTCTCTCCCGGAGCCTGGGATTAATGAAAATATGAAATTTTTACGTTACTTAGGTTTTTATTCGAAATCAAGATCATTTTAGCCTCCAATAGAACCCGCGAAAGGGCTCACGGGCGAAGGGCGCTGCCGATCTGGAGCTCAGACATCGATTCGCTTGACATTTTTCAGGCAATATGATCAATTCGTCAGGTTTTTCCAGATGCTTTCATTCCGCACCTTGGTTGCGGGCCAACGTTTGACCAAAAGGAAGTGCTGCCATGAAAAGACCCTTTCAGCCCAGCCGGCTGCGCAGAGTGCGCAATCACGGATTCCGTAAACGCATGTCCACCAAGAACGGACGCCTGATCCTGAGTCGGCGCCGCGCCAAGGGCCGCACCCGCTTGGCCGGTTGATCCACCCGATCACTCTGAAGGGCGATAGCGCTGTTGAGGTTTTCCTTCCAGAAAATCGATCGGATTCTGAAGCGGTCTGAATATGTCGGCTTGTCCGTAACCGGGCGAGCGACTCGCTCAGAGCTGTTCGTCGCCGTGGTGGCCCCGAGTCGAGGGGAGCTGTCGCGCTTGGGAGTTACCGTCAGCCGCAAGGTCGGCGGGGCGGTCGAACGCAACCGCATCAAAGCGGCTTGCGCGTGAACATTTCCGCCTGAATCGCAGGATGCTGCAGCGGCCCTTGGATATCAACCTCATTGCGCGGAAAGCCGCCAACGGGAAACCGAACCAGGTCATATTTCAGGAGCTGCACAAGATCTTCGAGGAGTTGTCGGGGGGTTGAACAATCGATTCGCCATAGCTCTTTTAAGATTCATGATAAGGGGATATCAGTTAACCCTGTCGCCACTGCTCGGCCCTGTATGCCGTTTTTACCCCTCCTGCTCCGAATACGCCATTCAAGCCATCACACGCCATGGACCATCGCGAGGGATGTGGTACGCGTGCGGCGTCTGTTGCGCTGTCACCCCTTTCACCCAGGGGGGTTTCGACCCTGTCCCGTGATACATGGGCGTTTGAAGGCCGATCTTTTAGCTAGGAGATTACAAATGGACCAGATGCGACTGCTCGTGGCTCTCGTTCTCTCGTTCCTCGTGTTCATGCTGTGGAACGTGTTTTTCGATCCAGAGCCCAAACAGCGCCCCGTGGCGCAACTCCAGCAGGAAGCGCGAGTCGAAGAAAAACAAAAACCCCAGCCCCCAGCCACGGCGGCACAGTCCGGAGCGGCGCCGGCAGCAGTGGTCAAGGCTGAGGAACAGCGGCCAGCCCGCAAGCTTACGGTTGAAACGCCTTTTTACATCGCCGGCTTGACGGAGAAGGGCGCCGCCATAAACAGCTTCGTTCTGAAGAATTACCGATCCGGTGTTGCCCCGGACTCTCCTATGCAGAATCTCTTGTCTGAAGGAGGTGCCATCGACGGCATTTTCGTCGACCTGGCCGGAGTGCCGGGGTTGGAAAACGCGGTTTTCCAGGCCAGCATTGATGGAGACCGACTCAGCCTGACCGACGGCTCGCGCGATATCGTTTTCACCTACACCACTGCGGACGGGGTCCAGCTGGAAAAAGTGTATCGGTTCTCGGCCGACTCCTATGTGATCGGCTTTGACGTGCGGGTCGCCAATCATTCTGCCAAGCCGCTCAAGGACAGCCTGGTCGTCGGGCTCAGAAATGCTCTGGGAACCAAGAATAGCTCTTATGTTTTCGAGGGGCCCGCGGCGCTGGTGGACAAATCTCTCCAGCAGATCGAGTTCGATGATATCGCAAAAAAAGGCAATTTATCCGGTAAGATAAAATGGATTTCGGTTGAAGGCCGCTATTTCATGCTCGGACTGATTCCGCTCAAAGACCAGGCGGCTGCCGTGCGCGTATCTTCCCAACCGAACCGCGTAGTGGAATCGCGCTACATAGAGCCCGAACAGACGCTCGGCCCAGGGACCCAGGAAGCCTACCAGTACGAATTGTATTTTGGGCCCAAGAGCATGCAATACCTGAAACCAGCCGGCCACGACCTGGACAAGGTCATAGACTTCGGAATGTTTGATCTGCTGGCCAAACCCTGTCTGTGGCTGCTCAACTATATCTACTCGGTCATTCCCAACTACGGAGTGGCCATCATCATCCTGACGATTCTCACCAAGATCCTTCTCTGGCCCCTCGGCACCAAGAGCTACAAGTCGATGAGCCAGATGAAGAAAATGCAGCCCCTGATCCAGGAAATCCGTGAAAAATATAAGGATGACCGCAAGAAGATGAACGAAGCCGTCATGGGGTTGCACAAGACGTACGGCATCAACCCGCTCGGCGGGTGCCTGCCGATGGTGGTCCAAATCCCGTTTTTCTTTGCGCTTTACCGGATGCTGGACCAGGCCATCGAACTGCGCCATGCGCCTTTTTTCGGATGGATAACAGACCTATCGGCGCCTGACCGACTCTTCAATTTCGGCTTCTCGATCCCGTTCATGGATCCGCCTTATGGCATCCCGGTCCTGACGCTTGTTATGGGAGCGACCATGCTCTGGCAGCAGAAAATGACCCCTGCCACCGGAGACCCGACTCAAGCCAAGATGATGATGCTGATGCCGGTGGTTTTCACCTTTATTTTCATAAACTTCTCCTCCGGGCTTGTACTTTACTGGCTCGTGAACAACGTGTTGTCCATCGGACAGCAGATATACACTCAGAAAAAATTCGGTTGATCCGACCACGAACTGCCGCCCCCGGAGACGCGCAGCGGCGTTCCCGGGGCCGGCACCTGTTTTCATGAGCGAATCCACCATAGCCGCCCTCGCCTCGCCGCCCGGGACCGGCGGCATCAGTATCGTCAGGATGTCCGGGCCGCAGGCGACTGCCATCGCATCCCGCCTTTTCCGCCGAAGCTCCGGTGAGAGTCTTTCTGCGTTTCAATCCCATCGCCTGTATTACGGACATATCGCTGACCCCGACGACGGCCGTATCATCGACGAAGTTCTGCTTGCGGTCATGAAGAGCCCGCGGAGCTACACGCGGGAGGACGTGGTCGAGATCCACTCCCACGGGTCCCCTGCGGCTGTCCAGGTCATCCTTAAATCGGTACTGAAAAATGGCGCCATTCTGGCTGAACCTGGAGAGTTCACGCGGCGAGCGTTTCTAAACGGACGCATCGATCTGACCCAGGCCGAAGCTGTGATGGACCTGATCCATGCCCGCTCGGAACAGGCGCTATCGCAGTTTGCGATTCAACTGAATGGGGTATTGCGCACGGAAGTCGAACGGCTCCGGGAAGGAATCCTGTCCTGTCTGGTTCGAATCGAAGCCGAGATCGAATTTCCCGAAGATATAGAAGAATCGATCGATCTCAAGGACATCTGTGAGCAATTGCGCCGTCGGATCGGAGAAGGCATCCGCCTGCTGTTGGCATCATTTGAAACCGGGCGCCTGATGCGTGACGGGTTGAGCGTAGCGATCGTGGGGCGTCCGAACGTTGGCAAGTCCAGCCTCATGAACCGCCTGCTCTGCCAGGAACGCGCTATCGTGACCCCCTTTCCCGGGACGACCCGCGATGCGATTGAGGGATGCATTCAACTCGACGGTCTCCCATTAACTCTTTGGGACACCGCCGGCCTGCGCCAAACGGATGAGCCCGTTGAGGCGATTGGCGTCCGCAAGGCTCTTGAGCGTGCCGCAGGGTCCGACATCCTTCTTTTTGTCATGGAGGCCAACCGGGCGTTCACAGATGGCGACCGGGAGATTCTGCAATGATATCAGGGGGAAATTGCTGATTTTCGTTCTTAACAAAATCGATCTGGTTCAAGACCCAATTGAGACCCAGCCGCCACCGGGTTGGCCGGTGCAGCCTGTCATTGCGATCTCGGCCCTGAGCGGTCAGGGCCTCTCAGAACTCAAGGCGGCGATTAGGCGCTCCGCACGCTGGGACTCGCTTTCCGGTCCCTCGCAACTGGTTGTCAACCTGAGGCAAAAACAACTCCTCGAGTCCTGCCTGCAATCGGTATATGAAGCTGCTGACTGCATCGCCAACGGGGGAACAGCCGAGTTGGTGACCGTGCATTTGAAGGACGGATTGTCTCAACTGGATGCGGTCCTCGGGGTCGGCGTCCGGACAGACGTAATAGAGGACATCTTCGGAAGGTTTTGCATCGGCAAGTGAAGGTTTCACGTGAAACATTCGCTCTGTGAGAGTATTTGATGGCACAATATTGTTTCACGTGGAACATGAGCAATCAAGGTGGCCGGCGGGTGTACCATACCCGGAAAGGGGCAGCATGGAATTCGATTTCAAACCATATTTCGAAAAATACGAGAAGCTGGTGGCGGCTTCGGAGGCGGCTTTCGAGCGGGTCCGTAACGCCCATCGCGAGTGCGTGAAATGTACCGAAGGGTGCGCGGATTGCTGCCATGCTGTTTTCGACCTGACCTTGATCGAGGCGCTTTACCTGAACCACTGTTTCAAAGAGAAAATCGCGGGTAATCAAAAATCCACGATCGAGGAAAACGCCAACCGCTCAGACCGGCAGCTCAATAAAATCAAGCGCAGGGCGCACCAGGAGTTTCAGGCGGGCAGGTCAGAGGCAGAGATCCTGGCCGACTTGGCAAGGGAGCGAGTCCGCTGCCCGCTGTTAAGTGCACAAGATCTCTGCGAGCTGTACGAGTGCCGGCCGTTGACCTGCCGTTTCTATGGCATACCCACGGCGATTGCCGGGGAGGGGCATACGTGCGGTCTGTCGGGGTTCAAACCCGGAGAAACCTACCCGACCGTGAATCTGGACGCCATCACAGCACGCTTGCAGGAGATTTCGGCCGAGCTGGTTCGGGATCTCAAGACAAGATTCGTAAAACTGGCCGACATGCTGGTGCCGGTATCAACGGCCTTGCTTTCCGAATACGACGAGGTTTATCTGGGCTTGAAGGAGGCCCCGGTCGAGGATCCTCCGGCTTCGAGGAGGAAAAAATGAGCAAGCTATCCGCCGAGGAGGTCGCCCGCCGCAAAAAGGCTGTTTTCGACAGCATGTCGGATCGCAGGCAGAAGCACATTCTAAGGAAGGGCTATGACAGGTGGGATCCTTTTGAGGAACCCAAGGACCCGATCGACATTCGCAAAGACAAGACCAATCGTACCACCCAGATGCTGGTGCGCGAATTCTTGCAGAGCAGACCGGGCGAGGCCCAGAACAATGCATATAACCGAGGCGTTCTGGAGATCGCATTGGGCCTCGTCAACCATGAGGACCGATTTCGAGGCATGTTCGAGTTTTCCTGCTGGTATCAGGAAGTCCTCAAACAGGAAGCCTCCGGTGACGATACAGTTGGACCCGTGTCAGGTTAAGACATGGGTTGGTCCGGCAGATTGAACGGAATAACGGCTTTCGAATACCACTTGGACTGCAGCTTCTCGGGGCCAAACCCATTTTTTGGAGGATACCATGCTAAAGAAACTCATTGTCATGGTTGCGATTCTGACCGTTACTGCTCCCGTCGCGTTTTCCGCCGACACCCCGTTCACGTTTGGCCTGCTGCTCGTTGGTCCGTACAACGACCACGGCTGGAGTCAGGCTCACTATGAAGCCGGCAGGTACGTAGAAAAAATGGTGTCGGGTACAAAGATGATTTACATCGACAAGGTCAACCCGGCTGACCGCCAGGGGGTGACGATTCCTCAATTAGTTGACGACATGGTCGAGAAGGGCGCGCGGTTCATCATCGCGAACTCCGACGACATGAAAGACGGCACACGTGAAGCCGCCCGACAGCATCCCCAAGTTTATTTCCTGCACATTTCAGGGGACGATGTCCTGACCGGCAAAGGCGGCCCGAACCTGAGCAACCTGATGGGCCGCATGGAGTATACGAAGATGATGGCGGGCTACGCTGCCGCTCTCGCCAGCAAAACCGGCAAGATCGGGTATCTCGGCCCGTTGATAAACGAGGAAACCCGGCGCCTTGCGGCAGCGGCCTATCTGGGAGCGCGCCATGCGTGGGTGGATGTGCTCAAGAAGAAACCTGAAGATCTGAAATTCCAGGTAACCTGGATAGGGTTCTGGTTCAACGTGCCTGGAGTAACCGCAGACCCGACGCAGGTGGCGCACAATTTCTTCAATACCGGCCATGACGTCGTGATTTCCGGCATCGACACGACCGAAGCGTTGACGGTTGCCCGGCAGAAAAAACAGGAGGGCAAAACGGTCTGGGCGGTGCCGTATGATTATGTCGGCGCATGTCAGGGTGCACCGGACGTCTGCCTGGGCGTTCCCTACTTCAATTGGGGTCCCGGCTACATCACGTTCATAAAGGCCGCCATGGGAAAAACCTGGAAGCCGGAATGGGTTTGGCTCGGTCCGGATTGGAAGGACATCAACAACCACGACACCAGCACGGTTGGTTTCATGGCAGGAGCGGCCATGCCGCCCCAGGTCAAACAGGATCTGGATGCCTTCATCGGGGCCATGGCTTCAGGCCGACTGAATCTCTTCAAGGGTCCCCTGAACTACCAGGATGGAAAACCGTTTGTTAAGGCTGGTGAAATTGCAAGTGACAGACAGATCTGGTACATGGAGCAGCTGCTGGAGGGAATGTCCGGGCAGAGCAGTACCAAAAATTAAATCTTAAAAAAATCTCATACCACGGGAGTGCAATCGGGTGCAGAAGGTGTGGTTGCTTTCTGCGCCCTTTTTTTTGAACCACCTCAAAAATGCGCCTGACGGCCATATGCTGCGCGGTTGCGGCTTGCGGCGCTTTGCTCCTGTCCATGATCCGCTGTTTTGAGATAGGTTCTATTTACGGGGCGAAACGGGCACCCGCAATCGATGCGACTCGAACTTAAAAATATATCAAAAAATTACGGCATCTTGAAAGCGAATGACGACATCAGCCTCGTCATCGCGAGGGGCGAGGTGCATGGGATTTTAGGAGAAAACGGGGCCGGGAAAAGCACGCTGATGAAAATCCTCTCGGGATTCATCCAGAGGACATCCGGGACAGTTTTGATAGACGGACGTTCCGCCTTATTCTCCTGCCCGGCAGAGGCGGTCCGGGCTGGTATCGGGATGCTCTATCAGGACCCGTTGGATTTCCAGCAGCTTTCGGTTCTGGACAATTTTATATTGGGGCAGACCGGAGCGTTGCGCCTGGATCGCGAGGGCTTTAAAAGCCGTCTCTTGGACCTCTGCCGCGCCTTCAATTTCAACCTCCGCCCGGAAGGTCGGGTTCAGTCTCTCACGGTCGGCGAACGCCAACAACTCGAGCTCTTGCGGCTCTTGACGCTCGGCGTAGGGGTACTGATCCTGGACGAACCCACAACCGGCATCTCTTCCGACCAGAAATCTATTCTTTTCGATAGCTTGCGACAGTTGTCAGCTGAAGGAAAATCGGCTGTTCTTGTCTCTCACAAGCTCGAGGATGTCGAAACGCTCTGCGACCGGGTGACGGTGCTGCGCCAGGGCCGGAAGGTGGGGACCGTGGAGCGACCATTTGACCGAGCTTCCCTTCTGGGCATGATGTTCGGCACTATCCCCCCAAGCTTCCAGCCGGCCGGCCGAAAACCCGGGCAAACGGTGCTTTCCTTCGATGCGGTTTCATGCCCGGGCGGGCGCTCCGGGCTCAGCGACTGCTCGGTTGCGATCCGTGAAGGAGAGGTGGTCGGGTTGGCAGGCGCTCGAGGGCAGCGGTCAGGAGCTATTTCTAAAAGTCTCCGCAGGGATCAGGCGGCCAGCGAATGGGGTGGTTGCTCTCGCAGGGCGCGGCATGAGCGGTCGCACCTATCAAGATTTCAAGAAAGAGAGGGTGGCCTACCTTCCAACGGCGCGACTGGAGGAGGCTTTGATCCCGGGCCTCACGATAGCCGAGCATGCCGCGCTGCTGCGGGATGACGGCGGACTTTTTCCTAAACCAACGCGAGGCGAGCGCGGCTGCCCAAGCAGGGATAGAACGGTTTCGGATAAAGGGGCGACCCGAAACGCCCGTGGAGGCCCTTTCGGGCGGGAACCAACAACGGCTGCTGCTCTCGCAGTTGATAGACGCTCCCCGGTTGCTGCTTCTCGAAAATCCCACCCGCGGTTTGGATGTTGAGTCCGCCCTTTGGGTATGGCAGCACCTGCTGTCCTACGTGCGAAATGGGGCGGCTATAGTGTTTTCGTCGGCGGAGATGGATGAAATCATGGCGGTTGCCGACCGGGTCCTCGTTTTTTTTAACGGGCGCTTGGTTGCGGACATGCCGTCAGCCGCGCTCGAAGCCCATCACCTGGGAAAAGCCATTGCCGGCGTCGCCTGAGACCTGAAGTCTTATGAATGAAGCCATCGCCCACACACGGACGATCTCTGCGCGTGCTGAAGGACGCCTTGATCACCCTGGGCATCGTGGTGTCCTTCACGTCCGTGGTCCTTTTCCTTGCGGGGGCTCCTCCCCTGTCTGCCTATTACCACATCCTTCAGGGTGCCGTGGGATCGTGGGTCAAGTTTTCTCATGTAGTCAAAGCCTGGATCCCGTTGACTCTATGCGCCTGCGGCCTGCTGTTCACGTTCCGCATCGGACTTTGGAACATCGGCGTGGAAGGTCAGGCCATGATGGGGGCCGTCGCAGCCACCTGGGTTCTACGAATCGGGACGGAAGCCCCCGGGCAGGGTTGGCTTTGGCTGGCGGCCGCCTTGATGGTCGCCGTTATCGGGGGCGGCCTTTGGGCCGGCTTAGCCGGTTACCTGAAAACGAGGGCCGGCGTAAATGAAATCTTTGCGGGACTCGGTCTCAACTTCGTGGCGCAAGGGGTCGTGCTCTGGCTTATTTTCGGGCCATGGAAACAGCCCGGAGTCGCATCCATGAGCGGCACCGAGACATTCCCGGAGCATTTGTGGCTGCAGGTTTCCGAAGTGCTGCGGCTGCCTCCGACCGCCCTGATCCTATCGCTATTCGCGCTATTGGTAACCGCGCTGTTGCTTGAACACACTCGTTTCGGGCTCTCCATCAAAGCCGTGGGGCATAATCCGGTTGCCGCGATTCTCTATGGCTTGCGTCCGGATCGGTTGATGCTGGTGGCCATGCTCTTCGCGGGAGGCTTCGCTGCCCTTGCCGGCTATTTTCAGGTAACGGCGGTTTATCACCGGTTGATACCAAATATATCAAGTAATTATGGATATTTATCTCTATTGGTCGTCATGCTGGCAGGCTACAGGGTGAAGCTGATCGCCCCGGTGGCCCTCTTCTTTGCCTGCCTGAACGTGGGCAGCATCCAGCTGCCGATGGTGCTGCAACTCGATTCAGCGCTCGGGGGCGTCATCCAGGGTGCATTCGTTATGGCGACCCTCGGCGTGCATGCTTGGCGGACGCGGAACCGGGAACAGGCGACGATCGGACGTGGTTGAGGAAGCGGGCGCGCCGGGGCATCACGCCCGGCAAGCGCACAGGGCTCGATAGGGATGGTCGAATTCGATTTAGCCATCATCATGGCCGGCGTGATTGCGGGTGCCGCCCCGATCGTGCTGGCGACCTTGGGGGAGACGCTCACCGAAAAGAGCGGGGTCGTCAACCTGTCTCTTGACGGCACGATTCTGCTCGCTGCCATGGCCGCGTTTGTCGTCGCGCTGGAGACCAACAGCCTGCCTGCCGGGTTCGCCGCCGGTGCGGCGGTGGGCGCAGCGGTAGCCGCCGTGGTGGCGGTTTTCGGCATATACCTGGGGCAGAACCAGGTGGCAGTAGGCTTCGTTCTGACTCTGATGGCACGCGATCTGGCTTACTTTATCGGGAACCCCTATGCCCGCAAGCCCGGACCGCACACGGCGCCGATTTCAATTCCATTTCTGGACCAGCTCCCTTTTCTGGGGCCGGCCATTTTCAACCAGCATCTTCCGGTCTACCTCAGTATGCTGCTGATCGCGGTGTGCTGGTGGTACGTGTACCGCACGGCTCCGGGCTTGAGCCTGCAGGCTGTCGGCGAAAACCCGGGCGCGGCCTATGCGCGGGGCATCGACCCCCGCCTCACGCGTTGCGTCTACACGGTCTGCGGCGGGGCGCTGGTCGGGCTGGCAGGCGCGACGTTCAGCCTCTGCACCAAACCCGGCTGGGGGCGACCGCAGGGGGCGGAAGGCACCGGCTGGATCGCGCTGGCGCTCGTCATATTCGGGGGCTGGCACCCCGTGAAGGCCGCACTCGGAGCGTATGCGTTCTCTTTCCTGCAGGTGATGGGGATCTACCTGCAGGGGTGGTTCCCGTCCATCCCCGCCCAAGTGTTTCAGGTGGCGCCGTTCCCGTTGATGATCTTCACTCTGGCGCTCATGTCGCTCACACAAAACGAGGCGGTCCGTCGGTGGGCGGAAGGCAGAGTGAGGACGCAGAGGCTCTTGAAGGCCTTTGCGAACCTCTCCCCCGCTGCGTTGGGGAAGCCCTACCGTCCGGGTTGATGGCCTCTCGACCGGGGCCGTGTCACGGGTGTTGAGCTGCTTCAGGTAGTCCTCCCACTCCATGGCCAGAAGCTGTTTTTTGGCGTTGTTGCACTCCTTGCAGCAGGGGACGACGTTGCCTTTTGTGGTCCTGCCTCCCCGGGAGATGGGGACGATGTGATCCATGGTGAGCTCGCGCGGCGCGAATGCCCGGCCGCAGTAGTGGCACGCGCCCTTTGCCAGGCGGCGCTTCCACCACTGGCTTTCCCGCAAATCGCGCGCCAGGGCGCGTTCGCGCTTCAGATCGCTTTCCTCCAGGTGTAGGGGGAACATCTGCGTATCTTCTTTCCGTGCCATGCCAAGGCTCCCTGAAGTCACGGTTTACACGCGACCACTACGGCGTGAGACCTTATCCGGGCAGCGAGCGCAGCCATCTGCGGGTCTCACGGCGGAGCACGCGATAGTATGCCTCCGAGCCTCCGAGCCCGGCGCGACCGAAGAAGTAGTTGATCTCGAGCAGCAGCGGAGGGGATTGGGGACGGTCGGCGTCAAACAACAGGTCTATGCCGGCCAGGTTGATACCGGTGCGGCTGCAAAAATCGAAAACGGCCGCTTCGGCCCGCTGCTTCAGATCGGGATCGGAGATTGCATCCACCCGGCCTCCCTGAGAAATTCCCGTGTGAAACGCCTCTCCCTCCTGCACGCGCCAGTACGAAATCATCCGTTGGCCGATCACGACCACGCGCAGTGAACGCCCCCCGCAGGGAACGTATTCCTGGAGCATAAAACCGCTTTGCCCGGATCTTTCATAAGCGGCCGCACGCTGAAGGAGGTCCTCCATGGCCGCGGCGTCCGGAACGAGAAACACGGTCTCGCCCTCCCCGCCCCAGTCGAATTTGAAGACCACTGGATATCGGCGGCCGCTGCGGCGGCCATGCAGGAGATAGAAAGCGGCGGTGTTTTCGAAGAGCTCCGTCCGGGGATGGTGTGCCCCAGTGCTGCGGAACAGCTGAATCTGGCCGGTTTTGCCCGGGAACTCGAAGCGGGCGTCGTAGTTCGGGAAGACGTGCGGGCAGTTGTCCCGCGCAGCCCGGTAGAGCCCCAACGGGCAGCCTTGGGGCAGGATAACGGCACTGGCGCGCCGGATGGCCGCCATGTCGGCCGGGTCGGGCTCCCGGCCGGCGCACAGCCGGTTCATGTCGCCTTTGATCAGAGGGTGAAAGGAGAGGACCATCGAGCCGTCGATTTCAGGATGCGTGATCCCTCATTCTAACGGCTCGACGGATGGGGAGCAACGGTTAATAGTGGATTTCCATCCAGTACGTGACTCCCAGCTTGGGCCCCTTCTCGTGAATCTGCTCGATGGTTCCGGTCGAGGAGCTCAGGTATTTCTTTTCCATCGGGTCGCCAGAACCCGGCAGCCGCAGAATAGCCGGCGGCTGGACGTTGCCGAACAGTTCGATGCCGGAGGGGGCGATGTCCTCGGCCGTCCCGTCTTGGTTGAAGTCCACGCGGGCCAGATCCTTGGAGTCAATCAACAGGTCCCCGGTGATGTCGAAGAGGCTGCTCCCCGCCGATCCGCCCGTGAACGCATTGATCTCCATGAACATGGAGTTCCCGCCGGGCCCGCACCGGTCTGAGTTCGGCGTGAACCCCACCGCCAGAAGCAGGCCATTGCGGATGATGGAGTCGCTGATGACCCGCTCGCCCGGGTCGAGGTCGATGTAATACCCGACGTGGGTGTTGATGCTCGAGTCCGGGTCGGGCGCCTGCGTGGAGGCGTTGTCGGGGTCGGGCATGGTCGTCCAGACCGGCTGCGTCGTGGAGAGGAAGCGCAGGCGATGCTCGTATCCGCCGGTCTTGACGGTGAAGACCGCCTGCCTCTGTTGCAGCAGGCTCACCTTCGCCGGCTGGTTGGACAGGCGCGGCGCTGTGCTGCGGCTGGTGAATGTGCCGAGGAACTCCCGGTCGTCGTCCTGGGTCCACTGTTGGGCTTGCTGGTCGTACACCTTGTCGCCGTAGTCCCAGAGGCCGTAGATCGACTGCACCGACGTGTCGCTCAGGTCCGCGTCCCCTAAATATTTGCCGGTGCCGAAACACACCATGAGGCCGTGGCTCTTGGGATGGTACATCACCTCCGGGCGCACCGTGATGGGTTGGGCGGTCCCCCCGGGGCCCTGGGCGCGGAACAGGGGCTGCGCGACACCGCCCGAGGCGAACGCAACCGACCAAAACGACGGGTCCGAGTTGGTCAGGTCGAATTTCCAGAGGTTGCCTTTCAGGTCCCCGGCATAGACGAAATCGATGCGCTCGTCGTGGCTGGTGTCGACGGCCATCGGGCTGGAGAGTCCGTTGTCGGGCCCGGTTCCGGCCGGGATCTTTCTGATCAACGCCCCGGTCTGGGGATGGATGACGTAGAGTACCGAGTTCCCGTTGGTGCTGTTGTACCCGTTGCCGAAGATCACCACCCAGGGGTACGTCGTGCTGTTGGTCCGGACCACCACCGGCTTGCTGAAGGAGTACCCCATGTCGTCGTCGGTCGTTTGGGGGAACTCCCAGAGGACGCGCGCGGCCACGTCGTTTTCGTTTGCGATGGTTTTGGCGTCGGTGACGTTCAGCCCGAAATAGCCTTTTCCGCCATTCCTGAGGCCGCCCACCAGCAGCGAGCGCGGCGTGGTGCCGCCGAGCACCCCGGCCCCCTTTTTGATCGTGGGCGTCAAATCCACGTAGAAGCGGTGGGTGTAGGCCGGGTCGGTCAGCCGGTAGAGCTGGTCGAAAATCAGGTTGGGGACATAGGCGAAAATCTCGTCGCCGGTCAGCGCATCGAAGGCGTGCAGCATGCCGTCGTTGCCGCCACTGTACACCACCCCGTCCGAAAACACCGGGGCCGAGTTCACGATATCGCCGAGCTTCTGAGAGCGGGTGCGGAAACCGGAAACCGTCCCTCCGCGCAGGTACGTGACCTTGTCGCTGTAATCGGCGCCGAGCGCCGCCTGCTGGGCCGCGCTCAGGTTGCCCGCCGTGAACGGGGCACCGGCCGAGCCGTTGTAGGTCGCAATGCGCCGCTGATTATAGGCGAGCGACTCGAGCCGCTGGGCGGCCGACCATCTGGGCGAAGCGGTGACGACATCGCCGGTCGTGGCGTTGATCGGAAAGGCCTTGATGTCGCCGGTCCACTCGCCGTCCTTGCTGCTGTAGAGGGCCTGGTAGATGAGGGTGGTGCTGCCGACCTTGCCGTAGAGGTAGTCGCCGTTCACGGTGACCGAGGAACTCGACGAGATCAGGATCTCGGCGATGACCGCCATCAGGTCGGTCATTGCGGTCGTCAACTCGACCGGGTTGCGGGCGTTGAAGAACTTGCCGCGGCCGTTCACGGTCGCGTGCCACAGGTCGTCGACCGCCTCGGGCCGATAGGACGCGGTCGGCACGGTCCACTGGATGGGCTGACCGGTCGAACGGTGGTAGAGGTCGGCGTTGTAGTCGCTCGGGTTGAGGCTGCCGTTCACCCCGAAGGCAATCGCGTAGGTCGCCATGTGCTGGTGAGCGGCGCGGTCGTATTTGCTCTTGGGGACCTGGTCGGCCAGACCGCTCCCCGGAGGGCTGTCGGCGGCATCCGGCGAGAGGTCGTTCTCGTAGTAGTACATGGCGATGTCCGCCAGGGTGTTCGAATGCGTGTCCGCGTAAGGGACTCCGTTGTCGCCGTCGGTGTTGCCGTCCAGGGTGGTGGAGAGGTCGTCGTAGTACCCGTCGGTCAGGATGATGGTGAACGACTGCTGGCAGGACCCGCCCTCCGCGGCCGTGGGGTAGGGCTTCAGGCCGGTCTGGTTGTAGAGCGTGCCGGTGTTGTCTGCATAGAACTGACCCACGGTCTTGAGGCCGGACTTCAGCGGGGTGCCCCCGGACGAATAATACGCGTAGAGATTTTGCAGCAGGGTGTTCGTGCTGTCCAGGACCGTGAAGTTCTGGGTGACGTTGACGTAGGACAGCGGCACGACCACCCGCTTGTTGATCCCGTAGATCCCCACCTTCACGCCCGAGAGCGACCGGATCACGTTGGCGAGGGCGTTCTTGGCCAGGAATTCGCGGCGGCGGTGGTAGGTGAACCAGTTGGCGAAGTTCTGGCGCTCCTCGGCATAGCTGCGCGCAGAATCGACGCCGGCGGGCAGGCTCCCGACGGCCGTGAGCGCGGATATCTTCTCCGCCAGACCGGTTCCCGTGACCGTAAAGGAATAATATTTCTTTGACGAACTGCCCGCGTCGAGGACGACCAGGTAGGGTCTTCCGGCAACGGCATCATAGACGATGTAGCGCGCGTGCGGCACCACCACCGCCCGACCGAAAAGGACTGGGCCGCGAGGTCGAGGGTGTCGCTCCCGTTGACCGGATGGCTGCGGGGCGTGTTCGGGTCGGCGTTGCTGAAGGAAACGCTGCCGTAGCCCGGCCAGGGGGAGTAGGTCACGGCCGGGTTGTAGTACATGACGTTCGCCCCCGACCACTGGATCCGCCAGAACTTGCGGCCCTCCGCGCCGGCATACCAGTCCGGCTGGCTCCACGACTTGTAGACGTTGTCGCCGACGTCGTCGAACACGTAGCAGAAGCCGTGGGGGTCCAACGCCAGATCCGCCGCGGATTTGTTCGGGTCCGGAAAGCTGCCGTCGTACTGCCCGGTGACCAGGATTTCGAAGTTCATGCTGCCGGAATCGTCCAGCACGAACATGAGATTGGCCGGAGGCGGGAGAATCCGGGTGAACATGGGCGTATCCGCCAGGTCCACGGCCGATGCGGAGACCGCCAACAGAAGCGAAACCAATACGGCCGCCGCGGCCGGGGTCAGCCGTGCTTGGAGCGAGTCCCGTCTGGGTGCGATAGTCGCGAACCGCATATGCATCTCCATATCCAAATTGGGTCAATACGCCGCGCGATACCCGATCTTGATGATCGAAACACCGTCCCACTCACAGCGCCCGTAAACCGAGATTGCGTGAATCTTCGGGCGGTCAGGATCCAGACCCTCGCCCGGCGCGGTGCCATCGACACCGCCGACGTAGAGCGTGCGGTTTAGGTCCAACTCCGACGCCTGGGGGATCACCGTGGCGAACGGGTCGGTTGCGTGGCTGAAATACGTGCGCAGGTTGGCATAGTCGAGGGCGCCATGGGCCGTTTCCATCCAGACCGGCATGTGATCCTTCAAGTCGGCCGTGTTGGCCAGCCGATCGGCCGCCTCCATGGCGGCCCCTTCCGCCAGAAAGAAGTTCCGTTGGTAGATCAACTCGTTACGCACCATGGTGATCTCGGTGCTGGCGATGCGGGATGCCGAAATGCCGATGATCGACAACAGCACCAGGAGAACGAGCGCGGCGAAAAGGGCTATATACCCTTTTTCCGACTGCAGTCGCTCCTCCATCCGCGAGCGGTTTGTGCTCATAACAGGGCCACCTCTATATCCCGATGTTGCGCAGCCGCACCCGGGAGGTGTAGGTCCTTGTCACCGTGCCGGCCCGGCCGGCAGGCTCTTCCACCGTGAGGGTTATGACCACCGCGCGGATCAGCCCGCGGTCGGCGTTGTCCGTGACCTCGTTGCCGTTCCCGTCCACGAACGTGAAGAGCTTGACATTGTTGGGGTTGGCAACGACCCGCGACACGAGCACCGTCCAGGCCTGGGAGGGAGTCCCCTCGTACAGCATCCGGCGGAGCTCGCGTTGGCCCGCGTCGTAGAGGTAGGTGATGCGTTCGCCGGCGCCTTCCACGCTGCCGTCGGGTTCAGGCTGGGCGCCGCAGGAGTTGCCGATGGGCTCGTTGCAGAAATCGGCGGTGAACCGGATGCGGGTCCCGGCCGCCGAGATGTCCTCGATGCCGGCACCGGCGCTCTGGAGCGGATCGAGGCCCGCCAGGCGCAGCTCCCGCGCGACGAAGTCGAGCCCGGCCCGGACGGTTTGCTGCGCTTCCGCGGCAGCGTTCTGGGTCGTGGAAGAGCGGCCGAAGTCGAGGAAAAAGGAGACCAGAACACCGAAAACCGTCGCGGCGAGGCCGAGCCCCACTATCAATTCCAGGAGGCTGAAACCGGTTTCGCCTCGATAATGGCCGAATCGATGCGTCATATCCCGTTTCCTCGGATGATGGTGTCGAGCTGAACGGTGCGAACGCGGCCCAGCCGGTTCCAGCTGACGCTCACCTGAACTCGCCGCGAGCTGTTGAACCCCAGCGGGTCGCTGACCACCCAGCTGCGGTTGAAAATGCCGCCCGGGTTGCCATGGGCGTCGACCGGGTGGCCATCGTTGTAGGTTCCAGCGGCCAGGCCCGTAATGTCGACAGCGCTTTTGAGGTCTTCTATGGTTTCGGCCGCCAGCAGCGTCGCCTGGGTGACGATGTTTCCCTTGGTATTGTTGGCGCTGGTCGAAACCACCAGGGTGCCGACCGCCAAGAAACCGACCGCGAAAACGGCGACCGCAATCATGATCTCCAGAATGAGGTAGCCTCCCGGATTGCCCGGGCCGGCAGGCCGAGAGGCGGTGGGGCGATCGGCAGAAGACAGGGTCTCCATGATCAGTTCCTCAAATCTACCCGGCCTAAAAAGTTGATCACAATCTGCCGGGTCGCTCCTTTGCTGTTGGCCAGCACCAGGGTTCCGGGGCTGGCAGTGCCACGCGAGCCGAACACCGCGCGGTGGCCGTAGCTGTCCAGGGTGTAGGCGGCGTCCCCGGTAGCGATCTGGATGCCGGGGGGGAGCGCGTGCGACTTCGCTAATACAACGTTGCCGCCGTCGTCGTTGTACGTCACCCGGTAGAGCCCCGCGGCCGGGTCGAATTGGACCGTGACATCCGTGTTCTCCTTGACCGCCCGCATGCGCGCCAGCTCGAAGTCGTTCCGGATTTCGTTGGCGGCCGCCCGCAGTCGCATCCCGTGGCGCCAGTCCAGCATGTGCGGTACCGCCACCGCGCCGGCAATAGCCAGGATGGCGAGAACCGTCATCAATTCTATAAGGGTCATCCCACCGGTTGCGGACGATTTGCGCCTGCTCCCGGGATCCGGCATTCCGCGCCCGGCCCCGGGGAGTCGGTCGCCTACTCCCCAGTTCTTAGCGGACTGACCCGACGGCTTGTGTGTGCCGGGTGGGACGTCCACTAAATGCACATGAGTAGAAGTCTGAAACCTCATGGTTTTGACGTCTTTTTTTCGAGTGAGTAAAACCGGTGTATGGCCGCGCCGATCCTGCAGAGAGTTCAAAGCAATATTCATTCCAGCCGCATCAATGGTTTCGGTTGCAATAAATTCAAATGGTTAATTTGAGACGGCTATTCCTTGCCGGGCTGAGGGTAAAATTGTTTTAGAAGAAAATTTTTCCCCTCACGATTGGCAGAATGCCATGATTAAGCGTGTCGGAGCGGCAGTAAACGGTTTGCCTTGGGTTGCCGTCAAAGGCTTCAGCACGGGCATAAAATGCTCTTGACGGCGTTTAAAAAGGTGCTATATTGCGCCACCAAATTCCGAGCGGGACATTCAGGGCAGGGGTAAAATCTCTGCTTTTCTTTTTGGGGAGGACGCTGTCGCGACCTCGGCCTTCCGGTTGGCCTTGTGATGCAGGGCCTTTTTTTTTGATCGACCGTTCAAAGAGAAGCAAAACGGAAATGGCTAGCAATTACTAGCCAAGGAGAACTTCGGCGTCATGCGCAAGACCATGTGGCTCATCCTCGGCATTACCTGCGCGTTCAACATTGCGTTGTGGTTTGTGTTCAACCAGCCCGAAACTCCGGAAGTCCCGTGGTCTGGCACATTCAACTACGTCTCCTTCAGCCCCTATCGCGACGGCCAGGACCCGATCGAGAACCGGTTCCCGACCCCGGAAGAGATCATGGACGACCTGGTGTTCCTCAAGGGGAAGACCAAGGGCGTGCGCACGTATTCGTCGTTGGACGGGATGGAGGCGATCCCGGGTATGGCGACCCGCGTGGGCCTGGAGGTCACCGCCGGGGCCTGGATCGACGGCCGTTTCGAGCGCAACGAAGACGAGCTTTACAACCTCATCCGCAATGTCAACCGGTATCCCACGACCATCAAGCGGGTCATCGTCGGCAACGAAGCCATCTACCGCAACGACCTCTCTCCCCGCGAGCTCATCGGCTATCTGGACCGGGTGCGCGCAGCGGTCAAAGTCCCGGTCGGGACCGCCGAGCCGTGGCATGTCTTCATCAAGAACCCGGAGCTCGTCGAGCACGTCGACTTCATCGCCATCCACGTGCTGCCCTACTGGGAGAAGGTCCCGTTTGCCGATTCGATCGGATGGGTGCTCGACCGCTACCGGCAGGTCAGAGAGGCCTTCCCCAACAAACCGGTCTTCCTGGCGGAAGTCGGGTGGCCCAGCAACGGGGAGAACTTCGGCAAGGCCAAGCCGAGCCGCGAACACGAAGCCATGTTCCTGCGCCGTTTTCTGAACGTTGCCGACCAGCGCCGGCTCGACTACTGCGTCATGGAGGTGTTCGATCAGCCCTGGAAAAAGCCGCACGAGGGCGTGGTCGGTGCCTTCTGGGGCATCTACGACGTCCATCGCAACCCCAAGTTTTCATTCCAGGGCCCCATCCGGTCCGATGCCGCCTGGTATTCGGCGATGGCCGCCGTGCTGAGCGGGGTTCTCATGGTGCTGCTCTACCTGCGGGCACAGCCGTCGCAACCGTTCAGCGGGAGGCTTTTCTTCGCGCTTCTGCTCCAGACCACGGCCTCGGTGTTCGTGTGGGTGCTCGCCTCCCCCCTGTTTGGGGAGTTCCTCTTCTGGGAGACGTTTATCTGGGCGCTGCTCCTGCCCATGCAGGCCGGGTTGCTGCTGATCATCCTGGTCAACGGCTTCGAGATGTCCGAAATGATCTGGCCCGAGGGATTGAAGCGGCGGTTCCGGCCGGTTCCTCCGGCGCCGGAGCGGCAGACGCCGCGCGTGTCCATCCATGTCCCGATCTGCAAAGAGCCGCCGGACATGGTGATCAGCACGTTGAACGGCCTGGCGGCGCTGGATTACCCCAACGTCGAAGTGCTGGTGATCGACAACAACAATCCGCACCCGGAGCTCTGGCTGCCGGTGCAGGCGCACTGCGAAACCCTGGGGCCCCGTTTCCGCTTCTTCCACCTGGACCGGGTCGAGGGATACAAGGCGGGGGCCTTGAACTTCGCGCTGGGCCAGACGGACCCGGCGGCGGAAATCGTGGCGGTGGTCGACAGCGACTACATCGTCAACCCCGACTGGCTGAAGCTGATGGTGCCCCATTTCGAGCGGCCCGAGGTCGGGGTGGTGCAGGCGCCTCAGGACCATCGCGGCTGGGAGGGCAGCCTCTTCAAAGAGGTGATCAACTGGGAATACCACGGGTTCTTCGAGATCGGCATGGTGCACCGCAACGAGCGCAACGCCATCATCCAGCACGGCACCATGACGCTCATCCGCCGCTCGCCTGCTGACGGACCTGGGGAACTGGGCGGAGTGGTGCATCTGCGAAGACGCCGAGCTCGGGCTGCGCGTGCAGAGTGCGGGCTACGACACCGTGTACGTCAAGGACAGCTTCGGCAAGGGGCTGACCCCGGATTCCTTCGCCGGCTACAAGCGGCAGCGGTTCCGCTGGGTCTACGGGGCGGTGCAGATCATGAAGCACCACTGGTCGCAGCTCTCGCCGTTCAGCCGCAAGAGCGGGTTGAACCTCGGGCAGCGGTATCACTTCATCGCCGGCTGGCTGCCCTGGTTCGGCGACGCCATCAGCCTGATCATGAACGTGCTGTGCGTCTTCTGGGCGATCGGCATGGCGCTCTTCCCCAAATATATCGGTGCCCCCTTGTACGTGCTGATGCTGCCGCCGATCGGCGCCTTCATGTTCAAACTGCTGCACTTCCTGTGGCTCTACACCGCGCGGGTGCCGTGCACCTTTACGCAGCGGCTGGGTGCGGCCCTTGCGGGCACGGCGCTCACGCATACGATCGCCATCGCCATCCTGCGCGGGATCTTCACGAAGAGCATGCCCTTTCTGCGGACGCCCAAGTGCGAAAGCAAGAGCGCCGTGGTGAAGGGATTCACGATGGCGCGCAGTGAGGCCACCATGATGGTGCTGCTGCTCTTCGCGGTGGTCGTGAACTACAATTTCGGCAACGACCAGACCGAGGAGCGCATCATCCGGGCGGCCCTGCTGCTGATCCAGGCCCTGCCCTATGCCGCCGGGCTGCTCCTGTCGCTTCTGAGCGTGATGCCCGAAGGGATCCGGCTGCCCTGGACGGCCCGACGGCCAGTCGCAGCGCCGGTGACGGATGGCTGATTCACCCTTCCCTGTTTCGGCAGTCGAAAAGCGGAGCCTAGCCGGCTCCGCTTTTTTTTCTGAATGTCCCGGCAACCCGATGTGCTGTTCCTCCTCCGACAGCTGAACAGACGCGCCAGCTCCATGGCGGTTGGTCGCGGCGGACGCCCTGCCTGGCCACGGTCTCCCAAATTGCTTGACAACATCGCCGGGCTGAGGGTACTTCGGTGTAAGCGCTTACATGGAGGGGACGACCATCCGCCTTTCGGACATTGCCAGCCAAGCCGGCGTATCGTCCGCGACCGTTTCCCGGGTCATCAACGGCACTGCCTATGTGGAGCCGGTGACCCGCCGGAAGGTCGAGAACGCCATGCGGGCCCTTCATTATCGGCCCAACCTGCTGGCCCGTGGCTTGGCCACGCGCCAAAGCCGGACGATCGGCCTCATGATTCCCCACATCCGCAGCCCCTTTTTTGCAGGCCTGGCCACCGGCGTCGAGGAACGCGCTGAGGCCTCGGGGTTCGCCGTTTTCCTGTGCCACACGCGGGAATCGACCGAGTGCGAAAAACGCACGCTCGAGGTCTTGGCGAGCCGCAGGGTGGACGGCATCATCGCCACCCCCGTCGGCCAGGAAAGCCGCCATTTTTCTGAGATCTCGCAATCCGTTCCGGTGGTGTTCGCCGCCCGGCACTTCCCCGAGTTGCCCATCAGCTCGGTGGTGGTCGACAACGCGGCCGCCAGCCGGCGCGTGGTGCAGCGCCTGCTCCGGGACGGGCACCGCCGCATCGGCGTTATCAACGGGCCCCGGTTTCTGTCGACCGGCAGGGATCGCTGGGCGGGCGTGCGCCGTGCGTTCAGGGAGTGCCGGGAGGAACCAGACCCCGCGTTAACGCGCGAGGGGGATTTCACCGCGCAGAGCGGTTATCGTCTGGCGCTGGATCTCCTGCGCCAATCCCCGCCTCCGACGGCGCTGTTCGCCGCCAACCACATGATCCTGGTTGGTTGCATTCGTGCCGTCCGGGAAATGGGGTTGCGGATTCCGGACGATGTCGCGATCGCCGGGTTCGAGGGTTTTCGGGACAGCGGCTTCGACCATCTCGTGTGCGCCCCGCTCACGGTCAACGAGCACCCGACCCGCGAAATGGCCCTTGCGGCGGTGGATCTCCTCCTCGAGCATATCCGTACGAGGCGTGACGGGAAAAACGGTCATTTCAAAAAAGTGGTTCTGAAAACAAAACTGGATATAGGTGACGCCGGGGTCTGAGCGGATGGCGCCAGAGTGGCGGCAGTTGAAAACCAAACCACCATGGGAGGGAATGGACCATGACGTTCAAGAGACTGTTGGGAGCAGTGGCGATCGCAGCGGTGTGCGCAATGTTGGCGGTCCCGCCGGCCGGCGCGCAGCAGAAAGCGCCCGAGTTCACCCTGAAGCTCGGGCACGGCTCTCAGCTCAAGAGCCCGCTGCAAACGACCGGGGAGGAATTCGCCAAGCGGATTGCCGAGAAGACCGGGGGGCGGGTGAAAATCGAGGTGTACGGGAACATGCAGCTCGGCCAGGAGCGCGACATGGTCGAAGGCCTGCAGTTGGGGACCGTCGACCTGACCATGGTGTCGACCGGCCCGCTCAGCGGGTTTGCGCCGGGGATCACGGTGGTGGATCTCCCGTTCCTGTTCAGCTCCGAGCAGCACGCCTACAAGGTGCTGGACGGCGAGATCGGCCAGGGCCTGCTGAAGCAGCTCGAGCCCAAGGGGATCGTCGGGCTCGCGTTTCTGGAGAACGGGTTCCGCCACGTCACGTCCAACAAGAAAATCATGACCCCGGCCGATCTGAAGGGAGTCAAGCTGCGCACCATGGAGAACAAGGTCCACATGGCCTCCTTCAAAGAGATGGGCGCGGCCCCGGTGCCGATGGTGTGGGGGGAAGTCTACACGAGCCTGGGCCAGAAGGTCATCGACGGACAGGAGAACCCGATCCACATCATCTATGCCAACGCGCTATGGGAAGTGCAGAAATACGTCATTCTGACCGGACACTTCTACACACCGTACATTTTCGCGGGCAGCAAGAAGTCCCTCGACAAGCTGCCGCCGGACCTGCAGCAGATCGTTCGGGACACGGCCAAGGAAATGGCCCCGTTCGAGCGCAACATCATCAAGACCGACACCGGGATGATGACCGACGTCCTCAAGCAGAAGGGCATGGAAATCGTCGAGGTCGACCGCAAGGCATTTCAGACGGCCTCTCAGCCCGTGTACAAGCAGTTCGAGCCCCAGTTCGGCAAGGAGCTGATCGACCGGATTCTGGCCGCCGGCAAATAACCCCCGTATACGCGGGGAGAGGGGGAAAATCAGGCCCCTCTCCCCGCGGACAGGAAAACGTTCAGCACAGGGTGCCATGATCATCGAGTCGCTGTTTTCGCTGCAGGGCCGCGTGGCCTTGATCACCGGTGCGGCCGGGGGGATCGGCCGGGTCCTGAGTGAGGGGATGGCCGATGCCGGTGCCGCCGTCGCGCTCGCCGATGTTCGTGCGGACGAAACGATGGCGCTGGCCGCTTCCATCCGCCGCGAGGGCCGGCAGGCGGAAGCCTTCCAGGTCGATGTCGTCCGGCGGGAATCTATCCGCAGCCTGGTCGACGGGGTCTTGGGCCGCTTCGAGCGCATCGACATCCTGGTGAACTGCGCGGGGATCAACCGGCGCGAACCGCTCCTCGATGTGACAGAAGACACCTTCGACCGCATACTGGCCGTCAACCTCCGCGGCGTCTTTCAGCTCAGCCAGGCGGTGGCCGAACCGATGATTCGGCAGGGCGGCGGCAAGATCATTCACATCGGGTCGCTCACCGGCGAAATGGCGCTGGCGGGGGTTTCCGCCTACGGGGTTTCCAAGGCAGGGGTTTCCCAGCTGGCCATGTCGATGGCGATCGAGTGGGCACGCCACAACATCCAGGTCAATTGCATCGTGCCCGGGTTCATGCGCACGGAGCTCACGACGGCGCTCTGGGCGGACGAGGCCAAGGCCGCCTGGATGCGGGGCCGCATCGCCGCCGAACGCCCGGGGGAACCGGCCGAGCTGCTGGGCACGGCCATCCTCCTGGCGTCTCCTGCCTCGAGCTACATCACCGGCCAGACGTGGTGTGTGGACGGGGGGGTCACCGCGGGCGGACGCCACTGGTGAACGTTTCAGAGAGGGGATGGATATGTTGAAATTGCGAAAGGTGCTCGACACCTTTCTGGTCTGGGCGGTGTGCATCCTGACGACCGTCCTGCTGGTCGTGATGTCGGCCCAGGTGCTCTGGCGATACGTGTTCAACGATCCCATCTACTGGTCGGAGGAGCTGGCGCGCTACCTGTTCGTCTGGCTGACGTTCCTGGCCGCCAGCATGGCCTTTCGGGACCACAAACACATGGCCGTCGACCTGATCCAGCCTTTTCTCGGTCCCGACGGCCCGGAGGTGGCAGCACGCGATCATCACGGGCATCCTGGCGATTTTTTTCGTCGTCGTGCTGATCATCGCCCCGGAGATCCTGGGCATCACGTTCGATCAGCCCTCGGCTTCCTTGAACATCCCGATCGCCCTGTTGTACCTCTCCTTCCCCTTTTCGATTTTCATCATGCTGCTGTATCTCGTGATGGACCTCGTGCAAGCTCGAAAGGCCAGGTAGCCCCGCCATGATGACCGCCGTGCTGTTCATTAGCTTCGTCCTGCTGCTGACGCTGAACGTGCCGATTTCCTTCAGCCTGCTGATATCGTCGCTGATCGCGCTGGCGTACCAGGGGATCCCCCTGATGGTCATGATCCAGCGCGTGGTGACCGCCGCCGATTCGTTCATCCTGATCGCCATCCCCTTCTTCATGCTGGCCGGGAACCTCATGTCGGGCGGCGGGATCTCGCGCGCTCTGACAGGGTTCGCCAATGCGGTCGTCGGCTTCGTCCGGGGCGGGCTCGCGCACGTGACCGTGCTGTCCAGCATGATCATCTCCGGGATTACGGGCTCCTCGGTGGCGGATGCTTCGGCCATCGGCACCATCATGATCCCGGCGATGATCAAGGAGGGCTACCGCAAGGACTTCGCAACCGGCCTGGTCGCGAGCGCCACCACGGTGGGGGTCACCATCCCGCCGAGCATCCCCTTCGTCATCTACGGGGTCATCACCGGCGCCTCGATCGGCAAGCTCTTCATGGGCGGCATGGTCCCGGGATTCGTCTTCAGCGTTTTCGCCATGATCATTTCGTTTTTCATCTGCCGCAAGCAGGGGGTGGGTGCCCCCAAGCAATTCAGCCTGAGAGAGCTGGCGCGGAAGACCCGCGAAGGCATATGGGCGCTGCTCGCCCCGGTGGTCATTCTCGGCGGCATCATCGGCGGGGTGTTCACCCCGACGGAAGCGGCGGCGGTCGGCGTGCTGTACGCACTGTTCGTGGGGTTCGTCATCCACAAAGAGCTCAGGATAAAGGACATGCCGCAGATCCTGCTGGATTCGGCCGGGACCACCGCCATCGTCATGCTGATGGTGGTGGGGGCGTTTCTTTACAGCTGGATCATCACGGTGGACCAGGTGCCCCAGATGGTCGCCCACTTCATCCTGGGAATCTCACGGGATCCCGTCATCGTGCTGTTCATGTTCGTCGGGCTGTTCATCGTCGCCGGCATGTTCATCGACCTGGGCGCCAACATCGTCCTGCTGATCCCGGTGTTGTTCCCGGTTACGCAGCAGCTCGGGATCGATCCGGTGTTCTTCGGCGTGCTCACGGTCGTGGCGCTCTCCATCGGGCTGGTCACCCCGCCGGTCGGGGCCAGTCTCTTTATCACCTGCGACATCTCGAAAACGCCGCTGATGGACGCGTTCAAGGCCAGCCTGCCGTACCTGGGCGGCGTTGTTGTGACCATGGTCCTGATGATTTTTTTCCCCGAAATCGTGACGTACTTTCCCAACCTGCTGGTCAGATGACGCAGGCTCAGCGAGCGCGGCGATCGCCTCTCGGTGCCGGAGGGCGTGCGCCGTGTGCGCGGAACCGAATCGCTGCCGGTTGATGGGTCGGAGTCAAGCATGCCGCATCACATGAAGGCGCTGGTGTTCCGCGGGGACAACGACCTGCGATACGAGGACTGGCCGGTCCCGAGGGTCGGGCCCGCCGACGTGCTCGTTCGAGTGGGTGCAGTCGGGATCTGCGGCTCGGACGTGCACGGGTATTTAGGCAAGACCGGGCGACGCACCGCGCCCATGATCATGGGGCACGAGTTTGCAGGCGACGTCATGCGGGTGGGGAAACGGGTGCGCGAGCTGCGCCCGGGCCAGCAGGTTGCGGTGTTTCCCTACGCGAGCTGCGGCACCTGCGCGTGCTGCCGCGACGGGGCGGCCGCCGCCTGCCCGGTCAAGCGCATGTTCGGAGTGTTCGACGTGAACGGCGGCATGGCCGAGTACGTCAGCGTCCCGGCGAGGCAGTTGATCCCGCTGCCGCGAGGGGCTGAGGTGGTGCATGCCGCCCTGGCGGAGCCCCTGAGCGTGGCCGCGCACGGCGTCGCAAAAGCCGGCCTGAAGCGGGGCACCCGGCTGGCCATCGTCGGCGCCGGGGCCATCGGCCTGATGTGCCTGGTGCTGGCCAAGCGGCTCAACGTGGAATCCGTCACGGTGCTCGACCTCGCGCCCGATCGCCTGAGGCTGGCAAAGAGGATGGGGGCCGAGCGGGTGATCCATAGCGATCGCGGCGCAGCGCCGCCTTCCGGGCGATTTGACGTGGTGATCGAGGCCGTGGGGGTGGCCGCCACGCTGAACCAGGCCGTGCGCCTTGCTCGGCGGGGGGGGCAGGTGGTCGTGCTGGGCATGTCCCAGCGCGAGATCCCGCTCGACATGTTCGACATCGTCGCTCGCGAAATACGACTGGAAGGGTCCTTCAACTACAATTTACAAGAATTTGCACGAATCGTGGGCATGCTGCCGTCGCTGCGCACGGATCTGGATCGGGTCGTCAGCCACCTCGTGCCGCTCGAGCACGGGGTGGACATGTTCCGTCGCCTGGCACAGGGCGAAGCCGGCATGTGCAAGGTGATCCTGACGGGTGACGCCGGCCCCGGGGAGGAGCAATCGGTTGATCGCAAACGCGCAAAATAACGTCCTCGAGGCGAGAGAGCGGGCGCGCATCATGCGCTGCCACATCGTGAAAATGTTCAATGCGGCCGGGCACGGGCATTTCGGAGGCTCGCTGTCGTGCGCGGACATCGTGGCCGCCCTGTATTTCGGAGGCATCCTCAGGGTCGACGCCGCCAACCCGGCCTGGCCCGACCGCGACCGCCTGGTCATGAGCAAGGGGCACGGCGCTCCGGCGGTCTATGCGGCACTGGTGGAGCGAGGCTTCTGCCCGGCCGAATGGATCGCAGAATACGAACGCCTCGGCGCCCATTTCAGCACGCATCCCAACATGCACATGATCCCGGGGATCGACATGAGCGCCGGGTCGCTGGGGCACGGGCTCTCGATCGGTGTGGGCATGGCGCTGGCGGCCAAAATGGACGCGAAGGATTACCGGGTCTACGTGGTCCTGGGGGACGGGGAGCTCAACGAGGGCATGGTCTGGGAAGCCGCCATGTCGGCCGGGAAATTCGCGCTGGACCATCTCGTGGCCATCGTAGACCGCAACAACCTCTGCGTCGGCGGGTGCACCGAGGACGTCATGCCGCTGGAGCCCCTGGCCGACAAGTGGCGGGCCTTCGGCTGGCGGGTGCACCCGGTGGACGGTCACGACATGGCAGGCATCCTGGACACGTTTGCCACGGTCGGAGAGAGCCGGGGCGTGCCCAACGTCATCATCGCCGAAACCATCAAGGGGTGCGGGGTGTCGTTCATGGCGGGCAAGCGCGAATGGCACGGGCACCCGATCTGTGACGCGGAGTTTCAAAAAGCCATGGCGGAACTGGGAGGGGCCTGCGAATGCACGGAGTGATGGACCCGGCCAAATATCGCAAGATCCGGGACGAGTTCGGGGACACGGTGGCGGCCCTCGGTGCGGAGATCCCGGACATGGTCGTGCTCACGGCCGACCTCATGTACCCGACGCGCACGGAAAAATTCGCACAGCTCTATCCCCGGCGCTTCTTCGACGTCGGCGTCGCGGAGCAGAATCTGGTGGGGATCGCCGCCGGCCTGGCGACCTGCGGCAAAATCCCGCTGGTCGCCGACTATGCCAACTTCATCTGCCTGCGGGCCGGGGAGCAGGTTCGCAACGACATCGTCTACACGAACCTGAACGTGAAGCTGGCCGCGTTGAGCAGCGGATTGACCTTCGGGGTCGGCGGGCCATCCCACCAGTCCTATGAGGACCTGGGGTTGATGCGCGCCCTGCCCGGCCTGACGGTCATTGTCCCGTCGGACGCCAGGCTCTCCGGACTCGCGGTGCGGGCCGCGATGAACCACCGCGGGCCCGTGTTCCTGCGGCTGGGGCGCGACGAGGAAAAAATCGTCTACGCCGAGAATCCCCCCTATGAGATCGGGAGGGCCATTCAGCTGCGCGACGGCCGGGACATCGCCATCCTGGCCAACGGACCGATGGTGGCCGAGGCCGTCGAAGCCGCCGACGGGCTGGCGGAATCCGGAATCCGGGCGCGGGTGCTGGACGTGCACACGCTGAAGCCGATCGACCGGGAGGCGGTCGAGGCCTGCGCCCGCGAGACCCGGGGCATCATCACCGTCGAAGAGCACAACATCATCGGGGGGTTGGGAAGTGCGGTGGTGGAGACGCTGGCCGAAGAGCCCGGCTGCCCGGTCGTGCGCATCGGAATCCCGGACATCTTCCCGGTGATCGGGCCGACGTTCGAGCTGCGCCGCCACCTGGGCCTGACCGCCGCCGCCGTCATGGAAAAGGCGCGGCAGCTGCTGGCCGGGGCGAAAAACCGCTGATATCAGTCGGATCAGACCGATCGGGCGATTTTAATACCCGAAGCGTTCGATGGCCTTGGTGTCCTTCCGCCAGTTCTTCTGCACGCGCACAAAAAGCTTCAGGTAAACCGTTGCACCGGTCATCTGCGCGATGTCCTGCCGCGCCTCGGCCCCGATGCGTTTGAGCATGGAGCCCCCCTTGCCGATGATGATCCCCTTCTGGGAGTCGCGCTCGAGGTGGATGGTGGCTTCGATGCCCACCCGCCGCCCGTCCGGGCTCGCCTTGTAGCTCTCGACGCTCACCGCCGAGGCATACGGGATCTCCTCCCCGGTCAGGCGGAAGATCTTCTCGCGGATGAGCTCGGCCGCCAGGAACCGCTCGGTGGAGTCCGTCAGGGTGTCCTCGGGGAAATACGGCGGCCCCTCCGGCAGGGCCCGGACAATGGCCGCGACGAGCGCATCCACCTGAGTGCCGTCGATGGCGGAGATCGGGACGACTTCGGCAAACGCGTGGAGCCCGGACCAGCGGGCGATCGTTTCCAGCAGCGTAGCCTTGTCGCCGATCAGGTCGATCTTGTTCAGCGCTAAAAGGACCGGGCGCCGCTCGGCGGCGAGCTTCTCCGCCAAAATCATTTCGGCGGCCGCGTCAGGGTGGGCTGCATCCACGACGGCGAGCAACACGTCGGCCTCATCCATGGCGCCGAACGCCGTGGCAACGATTTTGACGTTGAGTCGATCCTTGGCCGCGAAGATACCGGGGGTGTCGGAGAAGATGATTTGGGCACCCGGTCGGTGGCACACCCCGAGGATGCGGGTGCGCGTGGTCTGGGGCTTGCTGGAGATGATCGAGACCTTCTGCCCGAGGATGTGGTTGAGCAGGGTCGACTTGCCGGCGTTGGGGGCGCCGGCAATGGCGACGTAACCGGACTTGAAGCCGGGGGTCTCGGTGCCGGGGGGCGTCATCGGTTCACGACCTGGAAGGCTTCAGGCACGCTCATCCTCCGGAGGGGCCAGGGCCGTGTCCGCCAGAATCTTCCAGAGGGCGTCGCGGCCCAGACGGGATTTCGCAGAAAACAGAATGATCTCGCCCGGGTCGATTTCCAGCGCGTCCGCGATGAGGGTTAACTGCTTGCGCTGGGCGGTTTTCGACAGTTTGTCCGCCTTGGTGACGACCAGCACGCACGGGACGTCCCGGTGCTCGAGCCACTGCAGCAGCTGTCCGTCATCGGCGTTGGGGGTGCGGCGGATGTCGAGAATGACCACGACCGCTTTCAGGTTTTCGCGGCCGGAGATGTACTGCTCCACCATCGGCCGCCACCGCAGGCGCTCCTCTTCGGACACCCGCGCGTAGCCGTAGCCGGGCAGGTCGACGAACATGAGCGCCTCGTTGACGCGGAAGAAGTTGATCAAGCGCGTCTTTCCGGGGGTCGAGCTGGTCTGCACCAACTTGCGGCGGCTCACCAGGGTGTTGATGAGGCTCGACTTGCCCACGTTGGACCGGCCGGCGAAGGCGAACTCCGGAAGGTCCGGGGGCGGGAACTGAGCGGGCCGGACGGCGCTGGTGACGAACTCGGCGGAAGTGATCATCATCTGCTGCGGCCCTTTCCGGGCGGGCGGTGGTTATCGTCGTCCGCGGAAGTACGTCTCCAGGCGGTTCATGCCCTCGGCGATGTTCTCCATCGAGTTCGCGTACGAGAAACGCAGGTAGCCCTCGCCGTTGCGGCCGAAATCGATCCCGGGGGTCACCCCGACGTGCGCCTTCTCGAGAATGTCGAACGCCAGCCAGTAGGAGTCGGTGGAAACGGCCTTGACGTTGGCAAACACGTAAAAGGCCCCGGTCGGCTCGACCGTGATCCCGAGACCGATGTCGCGCAGGCGGCGGATCATGAAGCGGCGGCGTTCGTCGTAGACCGACTTCATGCGCGCGACGTCGTCCCCGGCGCATTTCAGGGCGGCGATCGCCGCCTTCTGCACCATCGAATTGGCCGAGATGAAGAAGTTCTGCTGCAGCTTCTGCATGGGCCGGATGAGCGACTGCGGCGCGATGACGTAGCCCAGCCGCAGGCCGGTCATGGCGAAGAGCTTGGAAAACCCGTTTAGAACGAAGGCGCGGTCGGTGAACTCGAGGATGCTGTGATCCTTCCCCTCGTACACCAGGCCGTGGTAGATCTCGTCGGACACGATCAGCGGGTCGTTCGGCCCGGCCGCCATCGCGGCGATCTCGCGCATGCGGTCCTCGGAGAGCAGGTTGCCGGTCGGATTCGAGGGGGAGTTGATGAAGATCGCCTTGGTGCGCGCCGTGATCCGGCGGCGGATCTCTTCGGGGCGATACTGGAACCCGTCCTCCTCGTACACCGGGACCTCGACCGGAACCCCCTGGACGAACTTGATGAAGTTGGGGTAGCAGGCGTAGTGCGGGTCGGAGATGATCACCTCGTCGCCCGGGTCGAGCAGGGCCGAGAACACCAGCAGGATGGCCGGCGACGACCCGGAGGTGACGATGATCTGCTCGGGCTGGATGCGGACCGCGTAGGTGTCCCGGTAGTACACCGCGATCGCCTCGCGCAGCTCGTAGTTCCCCATGCTGTGGGTGTAGTGGGTGTGCCCGTCTTCGAGGGCGCGGCAGGCCGCGGCCTTGACGCAGGCCGGGGCGTCGAAATCCGGCTCTCCCACTTCAAGGTGGATGATGTGGGCGCCGTCGCGCTCCATGGCGTTCGCCTTTTCGAGCACGTCCATGACGATGAACGAGGTCAACTCCTGAGTCCGTTTCGAAACCATTCTCTCCCTCGGGCCGGCGGTCCCGCGGCCGATGCCGATGGAACCGCGCTGTTTTCGTTGACAGGGGGTTGCCGCGGCAAGGGCGCTTACACCACCTTGTTCAGCGGGTATTCGATGATGCCTTCGGCGCCGTTTTCCAGCAGGCGCGGGATCAGGTCGCGCACGATCTCGCGGTCCACCATGATTTCCACCGAATAGTAGGTCGAGCGATAGAGCGGGGCCACCGTGGGGGACTTGAGGCTGGGCAGCATCGCGACGACCTGGTCCATGCGGTCCTGCGGGACGTTCATCTTGATGCCGACCATCTTCTCCCCGCGCAGCGCGCCCTTCAGCAGCAGGGCGATCTGCTCGATTTTCTTGCGTTTTTCCGGATTTTCCCAGGCCCGGTGGTTGGCGATCAGCTGGGTGTTGGTCTTCATCATCTCGTGAATGATCCGCAACCCGTGCGCCTTGATCGTGCTCTCCGTCTCCGTCACCTCGACGATGGCGTCCGCGAGCCCCGAGACGACCTTGGCTTCGGTGGCCCCCCAGCTGAACTCGATCGTTACCGCGACCCCCCGCTCGGCGAAGTAGCGCCGCGTGTAGGCCACCAGCTCGGTGGCAATTTTTTTGCCGGCAAGGTCCTCTATCCGCTTGATCTCCGAGTCGTAGGGCACGGCCACCACCCAGCGGGCCGGCCGGGCGCTGACCTTGGAGTAGACCAGGTCCGCGACCACATGCACCGCGGAGTTGTTCTCGGCGATCCAGTCCTTGCCCGTGAGGCCGGCATCCAGGGTCTCGTTCTCCACGTAGCGCGACATCTCCTGCGCGCGGCAGATCGCGCATTCGATCAACTCGTCGTTGATCTCCGGGAAATAGCTGCGGCTGTTGACGTTGATGATCCAGCCCGAGCGCCGGAACAGATTGATGGTCGCCTCCTGCAGGCTGCCCTTGGGGATGCCCAGTTTCAGTTTCTGACTCACGTTCGGTAAACCTCCTTCGGGTCGAAGACCGGTTTCCCGACCACGCGTACCGCGTCGCCGGCCTCGACGATGGTGTGAAAGCAGCTGCGGTGGCCGGTGTGACAGGCGGCCCCGCCGACTTGTTCGATTTTGAGGACCACGGCATCGGCGTCGCAGTCGATGCGGATTTCGTGCACGAGCTGGACATGGCCCGAGGTCTCGCCCTTGACCCACAGGCAACGGCGGCTGCGGCTGAAATACGTCGCCCGACCGGTGGCGAGCGTGGCCTTCCACGCCTCCGCGTTCATGAAGGCGAGCATCAGGACCTCCCCGGTGAGGTGGTCCTGGGCGACGACGGGAACCAGTCCCCCCAGCTTGTCGAAGTCGAGCGTGATCATACCGTGCCTGCGTCCGTCGCAGTCCTTCGAGTTGAATGTGGCTGTCCCCGGCCCTATAGTTGGAAAAGGACCCCACGCAGCGTCCCGATCGAAAAACTTTTCTACTAATATCAGGGCGTGGTGCAAGTCAATCTTTTATTGTGATCACCAGGGTTATTTGATACAAGTCGCGCGTTCGGTGCGCTACCCCAGTACAGGCTCCCTATCCATGGCGAAGAAACCGACTCCAGAACAGCCCCCGCGGCCTCCGCGACGGCGTTTCCGCCGTCTGGTGGTGATCTCTATTCTGACCCTGCTGGTTCTCTCCCTGGCGGGCGCGGCGGCTCTGGTCGGGGGGTATCTCTACATCAGCCAGGACCTGCCGCGGATCAGCTCGCTCAGGGACTATCGCCCGGCGATCATCTCGACCGTGTTCGACGAGAACCACCGCAAGATCGCCGAGTTTTTCCGCGAGCGGCGGGTGGTGGTCGGCCTCCCCGAAGTGCCGCCGCTGCTCGTCAAAGCCTTCGTGGCCGCCGAAGACTCCCGGTTTTATCAGCACCAGGGGGTGGACCCGTTCAGCATCCTGCGGGCGGCCCTGAAGAACCTGGAGGCGGGGACCATCAAGCAGGGCGGCAGCACGATCACCCAGCAGGTGACCCGCTCGTTCCTGCTGACCCCCGAACGCAGCTACATCCGCAAAATCAAGGAAGTCATCCTGAGCTACCGGATCGAAAAGGACTTCTCCAAGGAGGAAATCCTCTTCCTCTACCTCAACCAGATCTACCTCGGCCACGGGGCCTACGGGGTGCAGGCCGCCGCGGAAAACTACTTCGGCAAATCCGTGAAGGACCTGAGCCTCGCCGAGTGCGCGATTCTGGCCGGCTTGCCCCAGGCCCCCACGCGCTATTCGCCTTTCCGCAACCCCGAACAGGCGCGGGCGCGCCAGGTGTACGTGCTCAACCGCATGGTCGAGGAAGGCTTCATCTCCCGCCCGCAGGCCAACGAGGCCCTGGCGGTGAAGCTGGACATCAAGCCGCGACGCAACATCTACGTGGAGGAGGTGCCCTTCTACACCGAGCACGTCCGGCGTTACGTGGAGGCCAAGTACGGGGCCGACACCCTGTACACGCAGGGGCTGCAGATCTACACGGCGGTGAACATCGACCTCCAGAAGGCGGCCGAGCAGGAGGTCAACAAGGGGCTGCAGGAGCTCGACAAACGCCAAGGGTACCGCGGCGTGCTGAAGTCTGTCCCGCCGGCCGACATCGAGGCGACTGCCCGCGAGCAGCAGGCGGAGCTCGATCGCACCGGCCTGGAACCCGGCACCGTCGTCCAGGCGGTGGTCGCCCAGGTCAGCGATGCGACCAAGACGGTGACCGTGCGACTGGGGCGCGAGCAGGGGGTGATCTCCCTCGCGGACATGGACTGGGCGCGCAAGCCCAACCCGGACGTTTCCCATCTCGAGGCCAAGGTGCGCCAGCCGAGCGCGGTACTGAAGCCGGGCGACGTCATCCTGGCCAAGGTCAAGGAGCGGCCGAAAGCCGCGCGCGAGCCGTGGCGCCTGGCGCTCGATCAGGAGCCGCTCGTGCAGGGGGCGCTGCTGTGCCTGGAGACCGGGACCGGGCGGGTGAAGGCCATGGTCGGCGGCCGGGACTTCACCGAAAGCCAGTTCAACCGTGCCATCCAGTCGCGGCGCCAGCCGGGGTCGTCTTTCAAGCCCATCATCTACGCGGCCGCCCTGGACCGCAAGTTCAACGATCCGCGCAAGGTTTACACGCCGGCCACGGTCATCATCGACTCTGCGGTCGTCTTCGAGGACCGCGTGCGCGATCAGACCTGGAAGCCCAAGAACTACCGGGACACCTTTTACGGCCCGACGCTGCTGCGGGAGGCTCTGGCCCAGTCGCGCAACGTCGTGACGGTCAAGATTCTGCAGGATATCGGAGTCGACTACACCATCGACTACGCCCGCAAGCTGGGCATCACCACCGATCTCACCCGCACACTGTCGCTGGCCTTGGGGTCGTCGGGGGTGTCGCTGTTCGAGCTCGCCCGGGCCTACTCGGTTTTCGCCAACCAGGGGCAGCTGGTGGAGCCGGTCTTCACGACCAAGATCGTCGACCGCGACGGCACGGTGCTCGAGGAGGCGGCGCCCGACCGCCGGCAGGTCATCGAGAAGGACACGGCGTTTCTCATGACCAGCCTGTTGGAGAGCGTCGTCCAGCACGGCACGGGCCAGAGGATGAAGGCCCTGGGGCGCCCCTCGGCCGGCAAAACCGGGACCACCAACGACATGTACGATGCCTGGTATGTCGGGTACACGCCCGACATGGTGACCGGTGTCTGGGTGGGGTTCGACACCGAGGCCCCGCTCGGGAAAGCTGAAACGGGCGCGTCGGCGGCGAGCCCCATCTGGCTGGGGTTCATGAAGCGCGCCGCTGGCCGGCGTTCCCGTCCGGAACTTCGAACCCTCCGAAGGGATCGTGTTCGCCAAGATCGACGCGGAGACGGGGCTGCTGCCGGTTCCGGAATCGCGCAAGACGATCTTCGAGTGCTTCAAGGACGGGACGGTCCCGGTCGAGTACAGCAAGCGGCCCGGGGAAGTGAAAGAGACCGAGGACTACTTCAAGAAGGACCTGTGACGATAGCGCCCCGTTCAGGTCACCCGGTCGAGTGCGTCAGCGTCTGACGCCGTATAGACGTGAACGATCCGGCCGTCCGCCAGCAGGATGACATCCTCAGGCAGGCCGCCGTCGGGCTCGACCCCCACCCGTTGCCACCCAAATTCCGTTTTCAAGCGGTCGACGGTTTCATTGCGATGCCCCCGCAGGCGCGCGAGGCTGCGCGGGTGCACGCGCAGCGATGGCGATGCCGCGGCCATCGGCGTCTGCCGGAGGGCGGCGAGCAGGGCTTCGCGGAAGCAGGCGCTCTGGACCAGCTGGCCGAAGGCCGGGTGGTGGGGGCCGGCGACCACAGCGCCGCCGGGGGCGAGGTCGCGGGTTGCTTGAAGCCCGGTGCGCACCACCGGGATCCCGTTCGCCCGGAAAAACCGGTAAAGCGTTGCTGTGAGGGCCACCGCACGATCGAGGGACAGGGGCTGATAGCGATCCTCGCGGAAACGCCTTTCCAGCTCGCTTCCGGCCAGCACCAGGGTCGGGTAGATGCGGACGAAGTCGGGCGCGAGCAGCGCAATCCTGCGCCCGGTTTCGGCCAGGCCGTCTGCGTCCTCCCCGGGCAGCCCCACCATGAGTTGCAGGCCTACGTGGTAGCCGCGTTCCCGCAGACGGGTCACGGCCTTAACGGTGTCCTCCGCCGTGTGGCCGCGGCCGGCCTCCCGCAGCACGGGATCCGACATGGACTGGGCGCCCAGTTCGACCGTCAGGACCGGGTAGTCGGCCAGGATCGCCAGGGTTGCGTCCGTGACGCTGTCGGGCCGGGTCGAAAACCGGATACCGTCGAGACGCTCCCGCCGAACGAGAGCGGCGGCCTCGGCCAGCAACTCCCGTAGCCGTCGCTCGGGCAGCCCCAGGAACGTGCCGCCGTAAAAGGCGATCTCGGACCTGGAGCGTGCAGTGCCGCGGAAACGCAGGAAGTCCGCGGCCGCCGCCTGCCAGCCCACACCCGGCGGCTGGTCGCTGGAGGCGCGGGCGAGCGCGTGCTGGTTGCAGAAAACGCAACGGTGCGGGCACCCTTCGTGCGGCAGGAACACCGGCACGACGAAGCACCCGCCCTCCCCGCGGGCCGGCGGGGAGGGCGTCATCGCGACGTGATCACGTGCAGGGCCTTGCGAGCGGCATCCTGCTCGGCCGTTTTGCGGCTCTTGCCCATGCCTTCGACCTCGATGTCCTTGACTTTGAGCACGACCCAGAAGGTCTTGTCGTGGTCGGGCCCTTCCTCGCGCGCGATCGAGTAGGCGGGCATGGTCCCGGGGCCCGACTGCACGAGCTCCTGCAGCTGGCTCTTGAAATCGCCGTGGGCGAAGCGCGGGTCGATCTGCCGGATGAGCGGCTGGAATTCGCGGTCGGCCAGTGCAAAGGCCGCCGCGAAACCGCCGTCCAGGTAAACCGCCGCCACCAGCGCTTCAAGGGCGCCGGCGAGGATGGAGTCCTTGGCGAGGCCGCCTGTCAGGGCCTCCCCCTTTCCGAGCCGGATGCCGCGGCTGAGCTCGAGGCGTCGCGCGAGCTGGGCCAGCTGGTGCTCGTTGACCAGGTTGGCGCGCATGCGCGAGAGGTCGCCCTCCTTCAGATCGGCAAAGTGCTGCAGCAACAGGTGCCCAACCGCCAGGTTCAAAACGGCGTCCCCGATGAACTCGAGTCGTTCGTTGTCGCGCAGGGACGTGTTCGGCGCCTCGTTCACGTACGAGCTGTGCCGCAGGGCTTCCTCCATCAGCGCGGGGTCGGTGAAGGTGTAGCCGATCAACGCTTCTATCGGGGCATCGGGGTGGCGATCCATGGAGTTCCTCGGGTCGGCGACGGGCTGCGAGGCTGGCAAGGGTGACCGGTCGAAGCGCGGTGTTTCGGGGCGGCGCGTCAGCAGCCGATCAGTTTTTCGTACAGGGCGTAGGGGACGAGCAAATCCCCCTTTCCGACACCCATCCGGGTCCCCGGGAGGGTGTCGCCGTGGAAATCGGTGCCGCCGGTCATCAGGAGGTCGTGGCGCACCGCGAGCTCGGCATAGCGGCGGGTCTGTTCGGTCGAGTGATCCGAGAAATAGACCTCGAGGCCTTTCAGCCCCATGGACACCATCTCGCGCAGGATTTCGTCCAGCTGGTCGTCGCTTTCGAGCTGCAGCAGGCAGGGATGGGCCAGGACCGGTGTCCCGCCGGCGGCATTGATCAGCTGGATGGCCGCGGCAGAATCGATCCGGAACTTGTCGACGTAGGCCGGCCGCCCGTTACCCAGGTAGCGGTCGAACGCGTCGTCGATATTGGTGGCTATTCCCTTGCGAATCAATAGGCTGGCTATGTGAGGTCTCCCCGCCTGCCCGCCTTCGCCGGCCTCCTGCTCGACCTCCTTAAGGGTGATGGGGATCCCGAGCTGATTCAGGCGGGCGATGATCAGCGGATTGCGGTCCTTGCGCGCATCCTGAAGCTTTTCGAGGGCCCGGTTCAGCTCGGGGTCGTCCAATCGGACCCCGTAACCGAGGATATGGATGCTGCCGGATCCCGGGTAGGAGGGCGGCGGCTCGGCGCTGATTTCGACCCCGGTGAGGAACCCGAGCGCGTCGGGAATGCCCTCGAGCAGGGCTTCCCGGCTGCCGGCGATCGAGTCGTGGTCCGTGATGGCGATCGCCCCGAGGCCGAGGTTCACGGCCATGGCGACCAGGGTTGCGGGTGAGAGCGTTCCGTCCGAGGCCGTGGAATGGATATGCAGGTCGATGGCGGTCGGACGCTTAAATTCCAAGAGCCTTCTCCAGCGCTTCCTCTTTGGCCTTGCATTCGATGCACTGGGTCGTCACCGGCCGCGCCTTGAGCCTCTTGACCGAGATCTCCTCACCGCAGGATTCGCAGATCCCGTAGGTCCCGTTCTCGATCCGCTCGAGCGCCTGCTTGATCTTCTTGATCAGCTTGCTCTCCCGGTCGCGGATCCGAAGCAGGAAGTTGCGGTCGGCCTCCAGCGAGGCCCTGTCGGTCGGGTCGGGGAAGTTCTCGTTGGTGGTCGTCATCCCCGACACGGTGTCGTCCGCCTGGCTCAAGAGTTCCTGGAGTCGGCTTTCAAGGTACTTTCTGAAGAAATCCAGATCCTTCTTTTTCATGGAAACCCCGCGCCCTGGAAGTTTGGGATCATGAATTAAAAGAGTATTTTATTATCATATCACGATAAGGGTGTAAATAAAAAAACCCGGCAGGCGTCCGGGGCCGAGGCCTTTCAGGCGGCCGCCTTCAAAAACGCTTCGAACTGGTCCAGGCTTCCGATGTTGTGAACCCGGGCCTGCGAATCCCTGGGCAGGATCTTGCGCATCAATCCCGACAGCACCTTGCCGGGTCCGACCTCGACGAACGTTTCCACGCCGCTGTCCGCCATGCGGCGCATGCTGTCGTACCAGCGCACCGGGCTGCAGAGCTGGCGCGACATGACCTCGTGGATTTCAACCGGGTCTGTCCCAGGCTCGGCGGTCACGTTGAGAATGACTTCTCTCTCCGGGGCGCGGAAGGCCACTTTGGAGAGCGCCTCTTTGAATTCCATTTCGGCCCCGCGGATGAGTTCGCTGTGCCAGGCACCGCTCACTTTCAGCGCGATCGCCTTGGCCCCGCGGGCGGCGGCGAGGGCTCCCGCCCGGGTCACGGCGTCGGGGGCGCCGGTGATGACGATCTGGGTCTCGGCGTTGTGATTGGCGACCGAGACGGCTCCGGACGTTCCGGCTTCGGCCACGATGGCCTCGACGTCCGCGATGGGGAGTCCGACGATGGCCTGCATGGCGCCGCGGTTCCGCGTGGCTTCGCGGTGCATGAGCGTTCCGCGCAGGAACACGAGCCGGGTCGTGTCTTCAGCTGTCAGGACGCCGGCGGCGTGCAGCGCGCTGTACTCGCCCAGGCTGTGCCCGGCACAGGTCGAAAACGCGCAGTTCGCCCGGCGCAGCACGGCCAGCAGCGACAGGTTGACCGCCGTCATGGCGGGCTGGAGGTTGACCGTCTGGGTCAGCTCTTCCATGGGCCCTTTGAAACAAAGCCGGGCGATGGGGATGCGGGTGACCTCCTCGGTCATGTCGAAGATTTCGCGCACATAATCGAACTCGCGGTGCAGGTCTTCGGCCATGCCGACCACCTGGGACCCCTGCCCGGGAAACAGGAACGCCGTCTTTTTCACTGGACCTCCATCATGGTTGTATTGAAACGGATGTCGGACGTTTCAGGGTTGATGCGTGAACAGGCTCACTCATCCAATTTGAAGAGCTTGCGGACGAGGTCGATCTGGGCCGGCTTGTCGCCGCCCATCCCCTCCCGTTTCAGGTAAACCGTGGGCTCGTGCAGGGCCTTGTTGATGAAGGCCGCCATCATGCGCTGAAGGGCTTCGGCGTCGGCCGTGGACAGCCCCTGCCCCTGGACGGTACGGCGGATTTCAGCGTCCGCGATACCCTCCAGCCGTTTGCGCAGCGCGACGATCGTGGGCACCACGTCGAGGGACTCGCGCCATTGCCGGAATTGGATGACGGCCTCGTCGATCAGGCGCTCGCCCTTGAGGGCCTCTTTCTGCCGATCGCCCAGGTTTTCCTCGACGATCCCCTTCAGGTCGTCCACATCGTAGACGTAGGAGTTGTCCAGGCGGTTGATTTCCGGGTCGATGTCGCGCGGCACGGCGATGTCGATGAAGAAAATCGGTCGGTTGCGACGTGCGCGGATGACCGGTTTGACCTGGTCGCGGGTGATGACGAACCCGGGGGCTCCGGTCGAGCTCAGGATGATGTCCACGTGCTTGAGCTGTTCGGGTATCTCCTCGAAGCGGACGGCCTTGCCGTTGAAGCGGCGCGCCAGCTCGAGCCCCTTCTCGAAGGTGCGGTTGGCCACCAGCGTCTCGCCCACCCGGTGCCGGATGAGGTGCTCCACGGCGAGCTCGGCCATCTCACCGGCGCCGATCAGGAGCACGCGTTTCCCGTCCAGATCACCGAAGATCTTGCGGCCGAGCTCCACGGCGGCGTAGCTGACCGACACCGCACGGTCGCCGATCCCGGTTTCCGAGCGGACGCGCTTGGCGACGAAGAAGGCCCGGTGCATCAGTCGGTTCAGGACGACACCGGTCGCCTGTGCGGACGACGCGCCTCGGTAGGCCTCCTTGATCTGACCCAGGATTTGCGGTTCGCCGACGATCATGGAATCCAGGCTGGCCGCCACGCGGAAGAGGTGGCGCACGGCCTCGTCGTTTTCGTGCACGTAAAGGCTTTCCGAGAACTGCTCGAGCGGCACCTTGTTGTATTCGGCGATGTAGCGCTTGGCCGCCTCCACGGCCGCTTTCCGCTGATCGGTCACGACCAGCAGCTCCACCCGGTTGCAGGTGGAGTAGAGCAACGCCTCGGCGACATGGTCCATGCAGCGCAGGGCGGCGAGCGCCTCGGCCGATTCCTCGGGCGTGAAGGCGATGCACTCCCGGAGCTCGACCGGAGCGGTCTTGTGATTTATACCCAGCAGAACGATGTCGTGCATATCAAACGTAGACCCGTAGACCCGTTGGCCCGTGGACCCGTCGGGGAAACAACGATGCAGACCCGCATCGGCCGCGTTCGCATTGCGGCAGCCCCGACCGAGGTGAACCCTCGCCACGGAAAAACGGGTTAACGGGCAAACGGGTTAACGGGCAAACGGATCTCATTTCGTGAACACCGCGTGGTGCCCCTCCATGAAGAGATTCACCCCGAGGAAGGTGAACAAGAGGACCCCGAACCCGAGGATGGCCATGATGGCCGAACGCCGCCCGCGCCAGCCCACCGTCAGGCGCTCGTGGAGCAGAACGGCATAGAACAGCCAGGCGATGGCCGACCAGACCTCCTTGGGGTCCCAGCTCCAGAAGCGCCCCCATACCGACCGGGCGTAGATCAGTCCGGTGATCAACCCGACCGTCAGCAGCGTGAACCCCACGACGATGCACGCGTAACCGGTCGAGTCGAGCAGGTCGAGCGAGGGCAGACGCTTGAAGAAGAACCGCCGCCGCTTGGTCTTGATGGCGTTTTCCTGGAGCAGGTACAGGATCCCGACCCCGCAGGCGAGCGCGAAGGCCGCCTCGCCGATGAAAATCATCGTCACGTGAATCACGAGCCAAACGCTCTTGAATATCGGCGTGGTCCGGGAGGGCTCGTCGGGCAGCTGCGACACGATCACCATGAGGAGAGCCGCGAACGGGGCGGCATAGACGCCTAATATTTTGAGCGGGTAACGGGCGTTCAGAAGGATGAACACCCCGGCGATGGCCCAGCCGGCGATCGACAGGGTCTCGCGCATGGTAGCGGCCGGGAAGTGCCCCTGTTCGAAGGCGAGCAGTACCAGGGCGGCCGTGTGCACCGCGAACCCCACCAGGAGGGCGACGAACCCCATCTGCTGCAGCCGCCGCTTCTGGAGGAAAAAGAAGGAGATGTAGCCGGCCGTGCTGGTCAGGTAGGCGAGTATGCTGAAAATGATGGCTGCTTCCATGGTTGCCTGGGATGAGGGTTAATCCGTTTCCCCGAGCAGGTCCGCCGAGCGGAACCCGTCGCCGAGCACATCCGCGAGCAGGCGGTCGACCGCCTGCGTCTGCCCGGCGCGGATGAGCTCCAGGATATCGCTGTCGACGATTCTCTCGAACAGCGGTTTGTGCGCCTCCGGCGCATGCGCCTCGGCCAGCAGCCGCTTGCGGGCGGCGCCCAGAAGCTTGAGAAGGACCGCGTATTCCTCCCCGAACTGCCGCCCGATGTCGCGGCGCAGCTTCTTCGCCAGGGCGGGGCTCTTGCCGGACGTGGAGACCGTGATGACGAGATCGCCGCGCGCGATCACGGCCGGGAGGATGAAATTGCACTTGTCCGGCCGATCCGCGATGTTGCAGAGGATCTTGCGGTGTTCCGCGTCCGCGCTGACCCGGCGATTTAGGTCCTCGTCGTCGGTCGCCCCGATCACCAGGAACATGCCGTCGATGTCGCTGCTTGCGTATTCCCGCAGGTTGAGCGTGATCTGGCCCTGCCCGGTCGCCCGGCGAAGCTCGTCGGTCGCCTCGGGGCTCACCACGGTGACCCGGGCCCCGCAGGCGAGCAGGGTGCCGACCTTGCGGGTGCCCACCGCCCCGCCCCCGACCACGAGGCACGGACGATTGCAGATGTCGAGCTGGATCGGGTAATAGCGCATGCGTGCAAGGTCTCCCCTCAAATCGCGGCGCGGCCGGTTTCCCGCAGATTGAAAGGGGGGTGAACGACCGATTCGGCGCGGGCGGACAGCCCTCCGTTATGCCAGGACGATCCGCATCAGGTCCCGCGCCAGAGTCAGCGGCCCCTGGTAGGTTTGCCGGCACTCGGCTTCGACGTCTGCCTCGTCGCAGGCCGGGTAGAAATGCGTCAGCATCAGGCGCCGAACCCCGGCCCGCGCAGCGATGGCGCCCGCCTCGGCCGGCGTCAGGTGCCCCCGGGTCTTGAGCGCCGCAGGAAAAGCGGATTCACATATCAGAAGATCGGCACCGGATGCAAGCTCGGCGAGCGTTGCGCTGGTGTCCGTGTCGCCCGAGTAGACCACGCGCCGGCCGGCCGGCCCGGTGATGCTGAACGCGATGCTCTGGGGGGTGTGCTCGACCGGAGCGGTGTGCAGGTCGACCCCGTGCAGGCGCAGGTGGTCGCGGCCGTCCGTGGCCATTTCGATGATTCTGAACCCCTCGGGGCCGAGATCGATCCAACTCCCGTAGACCGCCTTCAGGCGGCTGAAGAAATCGGCGAACCCGCGGCCGGCAACGACGGTGAGAGGCTCCCTGCGGCTGACGCCCTCCGGGTATTTCGTCGCGAACAGCAGCGGCACCAGTTCCCCCGTGTGGTCCGGGTGAAGGTGGCTGTAGAGCAGGCAGCTCAGCTCCAAATGGGAGGTGCCGGCTTCCAGCAGGCGGCGCAGGGTCCCGGCGCCGGAGTCGATCAGCCACTTGCGGCCGCCGGTCTCGACCAGCACCGAACAGGAGCTGCGCTCCAGGCGGGGCACGCAGGTCCCGGACCCCAGGACGGTCACCGCGATGTCGAAGGCCGGCTCACCCATTGGCCCGTCCGTTCGGGGCCTTGGCGGCACCCGCTTCCGGCTTCGCGGCCGGTTTCACCCCGGCGCGCTTTTCCGTCCGGGCCATGATCCATCTCAGCATTTTACGGTGGTCCTTGATGTCGAAGGCCGGCTCCTTGCCGTCGGCCAGATTGACCTCGGCCCGCGCCATGGTCCGGTGCCCGCCGGCCGACCCGAAGGCGCCGAAGGCCTGGCTGGCCACCCGTCCGGCGTTCTTGCGGGACCCGTCGTTGCGGAAAATGACGATCAGCTTCTTTTCGAATGTCCCGGACACGACACTCCAGGTCACCGTGTGAATCCGCATGAAGAAATCGGCGATGACCACGCACACGTCCGGGTTGGCGACCGGCCCCAGGTGGACGAACACGCGGCCCTTGCGCAGCCGCATGTTCTGGATCGCGCAGCGGAAATACTTGAGGTAGTCCAGGCGCAGGTCGGCCTGCGCGATCCGGCGGGCGAGCTGGATGTTGGCGCGCCGGAACAGGAACTGGAAGGCCTGCAGGTCTTCCACGAGCGTCTGGCGCTTGAAATCGTCCGTGTCGGTCTTGATCGCGTGGTAAAGCGCGGTGGCGAGGCTCTGAGACGGGGTGATCCGCGCCGCCCGCAGGTACTCGGTCAGGATCGTGGCCGTCGCCCCGTAGGTGGGGCGGATGTCGGTGAACGGCCCGCGGTAGCCGCTGTCCGGATGGTGGTCGATGACGACAGTGGGTTTCAGACCGGCCAGGGGCTGGGCGTGGCAGGGTTGGGAGTCCACCATGACCGTCCGCGTGAACCGCGCGAGATCGATCGCCGCGTAGGGAGTCAGGGGCACTTTGAGCAGGCGCACCATGGCCAGGTTGTCCGGGCGGTCGATCTGGTTGACATTGGCGATGGTCACACCGGCCGCGCGCTGAGCCAGCAGGCGGGTCACGGCCAGGGCGCTGGCGATCGCGTCGGGGTCCGCGGATATGATCACCAGCACCTGGTCGGACGGGGAGAACTGTTGCCAGAACTCCGGTAGCCTATCCGCGGTCGACGTCTTCATGCACAGGGGGCCCTCAACGATAGAGGGCGCCATCATACCGTCTGCCGCGGCCGAAAACAAGAAGATGCCATAGGCCAGCGGCCTCTCCGAATTATTCCGAGGCGAACACGATGCGGTCCCCGTCGGCCTCCGCGCGCACGCGGACGCCCTCGGGGAAGCGCCCCTTCAGGAGGTCGAGTGCCAGCGGGTTCTCCACCAGCTGCTGGATCGCGCGCTTGAGCGGTCGGGCGCCGTAAACCGGGTCGTAGCCCCGGCGAGCCAGCAGCCGGCGGGCGCTGGCGTCCAGGTCGAGCTCGATCCGGCGCTCGGCCAGGCGTCGGCGCAGGCGCTCGAGCTGGATGTCCACGATGACGTCGATCTGCTCCGGGCCAAGACCGTGGAAGATGATGATCTCGTCGATGCGGTTCAGGAACTCGGGTTTGAAGGTCGACCGCAGGGCCTCCGTGACCCGCGCTTCCATCTCCTGGCGGTCGCGCGCGCCGAGCTCCTGGATCCACTGGCTGCCGACGTTGGAGGTCATGATGATGATCGTGTTCTTGAAATCCACCGTGCGGCCGTGCCCGTCGGTCATGCGGCCGTCGTCCAGGATCTGCAGCAGCACGTTAAAGACCTCCGGGTGGGCTTTTTCGATTTCGTCGAACAGCACCACCGAGTACGGCCGACGCCGCACCGCCTCCGTAAGGTAGCCGCCCTCCTCGTAGCCCACGTACCCCGGAGGGGCGCCGATCAGCCGCGCCACCGAGTGTTTTTCCATGAACTCCGACATGTCCACGCGCACCATGGCCTGCTCGCTGTCGAAAATGAACTCGGCAAGCGCCTTGGCGAGCTCGGTCTTGCCCACCCCGGTCGGCCCCATGAAGATGAATGAACCGATCGGCCGGTTGGGGTCCTGCAGGCCGGACCGGGCGCGGCGCACGGCGTCGGACACGGCCGTCACCGCCTGCTCCTGGCCGATCACCCGGCGCGCCAGCCGCTCCTCCATGCGCACGAGCTTGTCGCGTTCGCCTTCGAGCATGCGGCTGACGGGGATCCCGGTCCAGCGCGACACGACCTCGGCCACGTCCTCGTCGTCGACCTCCTCCTTGAGCATGCGGCTGTCCTGCTGCAGCTCCGTCAGGCGGCGGTTGGCATCCTCGAGGCGTTTCTGGAGCGCGATGAGGCGCCCGTACCGGATTTCGGCCACGCGCGCCAGATCGCCCGCGCGCTCGGCCACCTGGGCCTCCGCGTTGAGCTGCTCCTGCTCGCCCTTGATGGTTCGGATCTCCTGGATGAGGGTCTTTTCAGCCTGCCAGTGCGCCTTGCGCCGGCCCATCTCGGCATTGAGGCTTTCGATCTCGGCCTCCAGCTTCGTCAGGCGCTCGCGCGCGGCCGGGTCGCTCTCCTTCTTCAAGGCCTGGCGTTCGATCTCGGCCTGGGTGATCCGGCGCTGCACCTCGTCGATTTCGGCCGGCATGCTGTCGATTTCGATGCGCAGCTTGGAGGCGCACTCGTCGATCAGGTCGATCGCCTTGTCGGGCAGGAAGCGGTCGGAGATGTAGCGGTGCGACAGGGTGGCGGCGGCCACGATGGCCGAGTCCTTGATGCGCACTCCATGGTGGACCTCGTACTTCTCCTTGAGCCCGCGCAGGATCGAGATCGTGTCCTCGACGCTCGGCTCGCGCACCATCACCGGCTGGAAGCGGCGCTCGAGCGCGGCGTCCTTTTCGATGTACTTGCGGTACTCGTTCAGGGTCGTGGCGCCGACGCAGCGCAGCAGCCCGCGTGCGAGCGCGGGCTTGAGCATGTTGGAGGCGTCCACCGCGCCCTCCGCCGCCCCGGCCCCCACGACCGTGTGCAGCTCGTCGATGAAGAGGATGATCTGCCCCTCGGCGGCCTCGACCTCGCGCAGCACGGCCTTGAGACGGTCCTCGAATTCGCCCCGGTACTTGGCCCCCGCGACCAGGGCCCCCATGTCGAGCGCCACCAGGCGTCGGTTTTTCAGGGTTTCGGACACGTCGCCGGCGACGATGCGTTGCGCCAGCCCTTCGACGATGGCGGTTTTCCCGACCCCCGGCTCCCCGATGAGGACCGGGTTGTTCTTGGTGCGCCGGGAGAGCACCTGCACCACGCGGCGGATTTCCTCGTCGCGGCCGATCACGGGGTCGAGCTTGCCCGAGCGGGCGAGGTCCGTGAGGTCGCGGCCGAAGCGCTGCAGGGCCTGGTACTTCTCCTCCGGGTTGGGGTCGGTGATCCGCTGGGTGCCGCGAATCTCCTGGAGCGCCTTGAAGACGGCATCGCGCGTGATGCCCTGGCGTGAGAGGATCCGGCCGGCATCCCCCTTGTCGGCGACGAGCGCCAGCAGGATGTGCTCGATGCTGACATACTCGTCCTTCATGGTCCCGGCCTCGGCGAAGGCCGCGTCCAGGACGGCCTTGGTCCGCGGGGAGATATAGGCTTCCGCAGCCCCGCCGCCGCTCACCTTGGGGAGTCGTTCTATGGCGCGCAGCGCGTCCGTGGCCGGCGGATCGGGTGCCACTCCCAGCTTGCGCAGCATGGCCACGGCCGTGCCCTCGCGGTCGGACAGCATGGCCTGCAGGATGTGCTCGGGCTCTATCTGCTGGTTGGCGTACTGCTCCGCCAGGGACTTCGCCTTTTGAACGAGCTCCTGGGACTTGATGGTGAATCGGTCAAACCTCATCGCGTTTCCTCCTCGCGGGTCGGGATATTTCCATTACTTATATGTTTATTGCGTAAATAATAATTCACGACACTTAGCATGTCAAAGCTGCGGTCTACCATATTATCCTGAAAAAAAGAGCCTTAGCTTTTCCGGTCCCAGGCGTGGAAAGGTGGCGCCTGCCGCAAGGTTTCGTAGAGTGCAATGCCCGCGGCGGTGGAGAGGTTGAGCGAGCGGGTGCGGCCGGTCGTCGGGATGTGGAAGGCGCAGTCGGCGTACTGCTCGAGAATGGCGGCCGGCAGCCCGCGGGTTTCGGAGCCGAAAACCAGGCAGAGGCGCTCCGGCCGCGGCATGGACCAGAACGGCCGGCCGCCCGTCTTGGTGAGCACGGCGACCTCCCCGGGGCCTGGCCGCAGGGCCTCAGCCCATTCCTCGAAGCCCTCCCAGACCGCTGGGTTAACCTCTTCCCAGTAATCCAACCCGGCGCGTCTGATCTCGCGGCTCGCGAGCGAGAAGCCGAGCGGTTTGACCAGGTGCAGGCGCGCCCCGGCGGCGAGGCAGGTCCGGCCGATGTTGCCGGTGTTCCAGTGGATTTCGGGTGCGACCAGAACCACGTGGCGTTCGGGGTGGCGATCGGCAGGTTGCGGGTCGGTCAGGGCGGTGGGCTCGCCGGGCATGGGCGCACCGGTCACAGCCGCCGCCCGCAGACCGGGCAGTAGCCGTAGTCGGCCGGGAAGGAGCGGTTGCAGAAACGGCAGGATTTCGATTCGTTCGACCCGCTCACGGGTTCGGGTGTCACCGGTCCGGAGCAGCGGTCGCAGACGAGTGTCGGCTCCCCGGTCTTGACCCGCAGCACGGGGATGAAAAACAGGCTGATGTAGTGGTCCACCCGCTGCATGCGGGCCTGGTGCAGGCCGCAGCGCGGGCAGCGACGGGGCTGTTCGTCCAGGATCTTGACCTTGGGCTGCAGCCCGCCGATGAAAAAGAAGAAAGCGTCAAGCATAGTTGGTGTTTAGGTTTCGTGTTTGGTGTTTGGAAAGAACTTGACTCTTTTGTCGTTTGCTAAACACGAAACACCAGACACGAAACACGTCCATATTTAGAAGTCTCTCGGTTTGCAGATGATCTCTCTCACGCGCATCTCAAAAAAGTTGTTCTGGTGGGCCGGTTTCAGAACCAGGGCGGTGTCCGCGCCGCGCCCGGAGCCGCCGATCGCGACGATGTCCTGACCGCTCAAGGCACCCGCGTCCGCGGCCATGACCGCGACCTCCACGGCCACTTTCGTGCCCTGGCCGAAGAGCTTGAGCGTATCGGCAATCAGGAGCAACGGGTAGACGCCCGAATGCCGGGCGGCCACCGAGCGCTCGATGCCCGATAGCGCGTGGCTGGCGGTCACCACCGTGACCCCCTTGTTCTGCAGTTGGCTGCGCACGCTCTCAGACATGACGTGCTTGAACGGCTCCTTGAAGCCGCAGTGGTAGGTCACCACTACGATGCGCAGACCCTTCAGGATTTCAAGCGCACGACAGCCGGTATCCCCTTTGGAGGTTGCCAGGACCGCCTCTTTGATCCCGAGCTCGCGGGCGCGGGCCGCGGCGAGTTCGAGGGTCTTTTCCGTGTTTTCCTTGCCGGGCGTTTCGAAATACATGCCGCCTCCTTGTTCGCGATGCGGCACCATACCACACGGCGGAGGCCTTCCGTCAATAGGAGGTGCGCACAGGCCCCGGAAGGCCTATTTCCCTGAGTTTCCCGCCCTTTGTCCTTGACAGCGATATAGGATTCGTTTAATAACCATCTCCCATCACCGAGTTTGAACGTCTCCCATCGTCTATTCCCACATATTGTACTGAAGGGGCCGCACGCGGCTCCCGAAAGGCAGAGCGCCGTCGACCATGGCAGAGGGCCTGTCCAGCCTCATAGCGAAACACCGCTCCGCAATCATTTCGAAATGGTTTGATTCCGCCGTCCAGTCCTACGCCCCGGACGCTGCCGTTTTAATCCGCAGCCAGAAAGACCCGTTCGCCAATCCCATCGGCAGCCAGACGCGCGTCGGTGTGGAAGCCCTTTTCGAAGAGCTCGTCGGGGGGATGGACGCCGCGGGGATCACCCGCGGGCTGGATCCCCTCATGCGGACGCGGGCCGTGCAGAGCCTGGCCCCCTCCCAGGCGGTGGCCTTCATCTTCGCCCTGAAACGGATCCTGCGCGACGAACTGGGGACCGGGCGCGACGCGGCCGGTCCGCTCGCGGACCTCGAAGCCCGCATCGACCTCCTGGGGCTGGCGGCGTTCGATCTCTACATGGCCTGCCGCGAGCAGATCATGGAACTCAAGGCCAACGAGACCCGCAACCGGGTCTTCCGCGCCTTCGAAAAGGCCGGGCTGGTCGCCCGGGAGCCCGCGCCGGACGCGGACGAATGATCCGGAGAGGTCAACCACGTGACCGCGCTTCGACGTGCACGGAGCGCAGATTCTCTGTGAGGTGTTGATCGATGAACACGAAATACATGGTTTCCTTCCTCGCCGTACTGGGCCTCTTTCTGCTGGCGTGGGCAGGGACGGCCGTCGGACTCCAGTGGGTGTTCGGCGTGGTCGTTCCCTATCTCGCCCTCATCGTCTTCGTGGTCGGATTCGTCCGCAAGGTCATGGGCTGGGCGCGCTCGGCGGTGCCCTTCGCCATCCCGACCACGGGCGGGCAGGCCAGATCCTTCCCCTGGATCAAAGATGCGAAGATCGACAACCCGTCCAGCCGGATCGGGGTCGCCCTGCGCCTGGCCCTCGAGGTGCTGGCCTTCCGTTCGCTCTTCCGCAACACCCGCACGAAGCTCAAGGAGGGCCTGTTCGTCTACCAGATGGAGATCTTCCTCTGGGTGGGGGCGCTCGCGTTCCACTACGCCTTCCTGACCGTGCTGCTGCGGCACACGCGCCTGTTCCTCGAGCCGGTGCCCTGGTGCGTGCAGATGCTCGAGACGATCGACAGCTTTTTCCGGATCGAGATCATCTACCCCGACTTCCAGTTCGGGCTGCCGGCGGTCTACCTGTCGGGCATCGTCCTGCTGGCGGCCGTGGTCTACCTGGCCGTGCGCCGGATCGTGATCGCCCCGGTGCGTTACATCTCCATCGCCGCGGACTACTTCCCGCTCATCCTGATCTTCGGCATCGCCTTCTCGGGGATCATGATGCGCTACGTCACCAAGGTGGACATCGCCGCGGCCAAGCAGCTCACCATGGGCCTGGTGACCCTGCACCCGGTCGTGCCCGAGGGGATCGGCGCTATCTTCTACGTGCACCTGATGCTGGTCTGCGCGCTGCTGGCCTATTTCCCCTACAGCAAGCTGATGCACATGGGCGGCGTTTTTCTGAGCCCCACGCGCAACATGCTGGGCAACACGCGCGCCTACCGCCACGTCAATCCCTGGAACTACCCGGTCCACGTGCACACGTACGCGGAGTACGAGGACGAGTTCCGCGAAAAAATGGTCGAGGCCGGGCTGCCGGTGGACAAGCCGCTCGAGTCATCCGAAGAAGCGGCATAAAAGGAGTCGGACATGGCTGACGCGAAACCGAAACCCCAAGACGTCCTGAACCAGCTGAACTACCAGCCGCCCCGGACCGGGTGGATGGAAACCCCGGTGCAGATCCGCAAGGGGATGTACTGCTACGCCTCGAACCCCAAGAGCGTGAACATCCTGGGGCTGCCCAACGCCCGCCCCTGGAACCCCACCGAGGACGACTGGAAGCTGCCGGAGAACTGGCAGCAGATCCTGCACGAGGGGTTCAAGGAGCGCTTGGAGCGCTTCCGCTCTTTCAAGGTCTTCATGGACATCTGCGTGCGCTGCGGCGCCTGCGCCGACAAGTGCCACTTCTTCCTCGGCACGGGCGACCCGAAGAACATGCCCGTGCTGCGCGCCGAGCTGCTGCGGTCGGTCTACCGCAACGACTTCAGCCGCATCGGCAAGATCCTCGGGAAGCTGAACGGCGCGCGGCCGATGGACATCCACGTGCTCAAGGAGTGGTGGTACTACCTCTTCCAGTGCTCGGAGTGCCGGCGCTGCTCGCTCTACTGCCCGTACGGCATCGACACGGCCGAAATCACCATCATGGGCCGCGAGCTGCTCAACCTGATCGGGCTCAACATCGACTGGATCGCGACGCCGGCCGCCAACTGCTACAACAACGGCAACCACCTGGGCATCCAGCCGCACGCTTTCAAGGACATGATCGACTTCTTCCGCGACGACATCGAGGAGCGCACCGGGATCGTCGTGAAGCCGAAGTTCATGGAGAAAGGCGCCGACATCCTCTTCGTCACGCCTTCGGGCGACGTCTTCGCCGACCCCGGCACCTACACGGCCATGGGCTACCTCATGCTCTTCCACTTCCTGGAGGAGAAGTATGGTCTGAACGTGACCTGGAGCACCTACGCCTCGGAGGGCGGCAACTTCGGCTTCTTCACCTCGCACGAGACCATGAAGCGCCTGAACGCCAAGCTGTACGCCGAAGCCAAGCGGCTCAAGGTCAAGTGGATCCTGGGCGGCGAGTGCGGCCACATGTGGCGCGTCATCCACCAGTACATGGACACCATGAACGGGCCGGCCGACCACCTGGAGGTGCCGGTGAACCCGATCACCGGCACGCGCTTCGAGAACGCGCGCTCGACCAAGATGGTGCACATCGCCGAGTTCACCGCCGATCTGATCCGCAACGGCAAGCTCGACCTCGACCCGAGCCGCAACGACCACCTCAAGGTCACCTTCCACGACTCCTGCAACGTGTCGCGCGGCATGGGCATGTTCGACGAGCCGCGCTACGTGATCCAAAACGTCTGCAAGCACTTCTACGAGATGCCGCCGAACACGATCCGCGAGCAGACCTTCTGCTGCGGAAGCGGCTCCGGCCTGAACGCGGGCGAGAACATGGAGCTGCGCCTGGCGGGGGGGCTGCCGCGGGCCAACGCCGTCAAGCACGTGCACGAGACGTACGGGGTCAACACGCTGGCCACCATCTGCGCCATCGACCGGGCGGCCCTGCCGACCCTGATGGACTACTGGGTGCCGGGCGTGCAGGTCTCCGGCATGCACGAGATGGTCGCCAACGCGCTGAACCTGCCCGGCCAGGCCGAGCGCACGACCAACCTGCGGGGCGAAGAGCTCGAGGAACTCAAGGCGCAAGCGGAGGGTCAGACCGATGAATGATAAGAAATGGATCGTTACCGGCCTGGTGGTCTTCCTGGTGATCGTCCTGTTCCCGTTCTGGTTCAACCGGGGCAAGGCCGTGCCGCCGCCCGAGGTCAAGCTGGCCGACAAGGCCAAGGCTGCCAAGGAGTGCGTGCTCTCCCGGGACTACATGCGCAGCGAGCACATGCGGGTGCTCGACCTCTGGCGCGAGACGGTGGTGCGCCAGGCCCAGCGGACGTTCACCAACCCCCAGGGCAAAGGAGTTCGTCATGAGCCTGTCCAACACCTGCCTCGACTGCCACTCCAACAAGGCGGACTTCTGCGACAAGTGCCACAATTACGCCTCCGTCCGCCCGTACTGCTGGGACTGCCACATCGACAACCCGAAGGAGAAATCGTGATGGATACCACCCGTCGTCGAGTTCTGCAGCTTGCTCGGACTCTCCGCCGCGGCCATGGCGGCCCCGCCGGTGCTCGACGCGCTGGCCGCGGGGCCGGCACCGGCGGCCGAGCCCAAGATCGGCCCCGGCACCGGAGGCCCTCACGGCCAAGCAGTGGGCGCTGGTGATCGACACGCGTCAGTTCCACTCCGAGGCGGACGTCGAGCCGCTGGTGAACGCCTGCCACTCGGTGCACAACGTCCCGCACATGACCGAGCCGCGCTGGGAGATCAAGTGGATCTGGGGGACCGAGTACAAGCACGCCTTCAGCGGCACGACCTCCAACCGCTTTGTCTCCGAGTCGGTCGAGCATCGCCCCTTCCTGGTGCTGTGCAACCACTGCGAGAACCCGCCCTGCGTGCGGGCCTGCCCGACCAAGGCCACGTTCAAGCGTCCCCAGGACGGCATCGTGATGATGGACTTCCACCGCTGCATCGGCTGCCGGTTCTGCATGGCCGCCTGCCCCTTCGGCGCGCGCAGCTTCAACTACACGGACCCCCGGCCGTTCCTCAAGACGACCAACAAGCAGTTCCCGACGCGCATGAAGGGCGTCGTCGAGAAGTGCAACTTCTGCGTCGAACGGCTGGCCGAGGGCAAAATGCCCGCCTGCGTCGAAGCCTCGAAGGGCAAGCTGGCCTTCGGCGACCTCTTCGACCCGGACTCCAAGGTGCGCGAGTTGCTCAAAACCAACTACACCATCCGGCGCAAGGTCAACCTGGGCACCGAGCCCGCGGTTTACTATATCGTGTGAGGTGAAAGATGCTCGAGCTAGCCGTCAAAGGGACTAAACGATACTACGGATGGATGGCCCTGCTGCTCGGCCTGGTCGGGGTTGCCTTCCTGGTCTACCTGAAGCAGCTGGACTTCGGCCTGGGCATCACGGGCATGAACCGTGACGTGACCTGGGGCTTCTACATCGCCAACTTCACCTTCCTGGTCGGGGTGGCGGCCGGGGGCGTCATGGTCGTGCTGCCCTACTACCTGCACGACTACAAGGCCTACGGGAAAGTGACGATCCTGGGCGAGTTCCTGGCGATCGCGGCGGTCGTCATGTGCATTACCTTCATCCTGGTCGACCTCGGGCAGCCGATGCGGGTGTTCAACGTGCTGCTCTACCCGTCGCCGAACTCGGTCCTCTTCTGGGACACGGTCGTGCTCAACGGCTACCTGTTCCTGAACCTGATCATCGGCTGGAACGTGCTCGAGGCGGAGCGCAACGGCACCCACTACCAGAGCTGGCTCAAGCCGCTGATCTACCTGTCCATCCCGTGGGCCGTCAGCATCCACACGGTCACGGCCTACCTGTACTGCGGCCTGCCCGGCCGCGGGTTCTGGCTGACCGCCATTCTGGCCCCGCGCTTCCTGTCGTCGGCCTTCGCCTCCGGGCCGGCGCTCTTGATCCTGCTCTGCCTCATCATCCGGCGGGTGACCAAATTCGACCCGGGCTGGAAGCAGATCCAGTCGCTCGCCGTGACGGTGGCCTACGCCATCTGCATCAACGTGTTCTTCCTGCTGTGCGAAGTCTTCGTCGCCTTCTACAGCCAGATCCCCGAGCACATGGACCACCTCATCTACCTCTTCGCGGGCCTCCACGGCCACGGGACCTACGTGCCCTGGATGTGGGCGTCCATGACGCTGATGCTGATCGGGATCGTCCTGCTCGTGAACCCGGTGACCCGCAAGAACGAGCTCACCCTGATCGCGGCCTGCATCTGCGTGTTCGCCGGCTGCTACATCGACAAGGGCCTGGGCATGATCTCGGGCGGCTTCGTCCCCAACCCGCTGCACGAGGTGAACGAGTACGTCCCGACCGTGCTCGAGGGCGTGATTACGATCGGGGTCTGGGCGCTCGGCTTCTTCGTCCTGTCGGTGCTCTACAAGATCGCGGTCTCCGTCAAGGAGGAAGTGCGCGCATAAAAAGGCCGGCGCCTTTTTATTTCCGAAAATGAACAAGAGGGGCTCTCCACCCTGGAGCGCCCCTTTTGCGTCAGGCGGGGGTGGCGCTGGCCACGGGCGCAGAGCCTGGCATGCTCGTCGCGTGCCGGCCGCGGCGCGCGCGCAAACCGCCTGTTGATCCTACGGGGGATTCTGTGCAAAATGGCGCGCAGGCCGGTCGGGTCCGGCTGCCTGCGGGCAAATTCGAGTTTCCCGCCGGAGACCCCGGCAGGGGGGCAACATGGCCGACACGTTCAACATCGCCCTCGTTCAGCTGGCGCTGGGCGGCACTCCCGAGCAGAACCTGGAAAAGAGCCTCCTCTGGGTGCGCAAGGCCGCGCGCAAGGGCGGGCAGGTGATCTGCCTGCCCGAACTCTACCGCTCGGCGTACTTCTGCCAGAAGGAAGACACGCGCCACTTCGACCTGGCCGAGCCCCTGCACCGGGTGTCGTTCGAGGCGTTCAGCGCCCTGGCGAAAGAGCTGGGGGTCGTCATCAGCGTGCCGTTTTTCGAGCGGCGCGCCGCCGGCCTCTACCACAACAGCGCCTACCTCATCGACGCCGACGGCAGCCAGGCCGGCCTCTACCGCAAGATGCACATCCCCGACGACCCGAGCTTTTACGAGAAGTTCTACTTCACGCCGGGAGACCTCGGGTTCATGGCGCACTCCACGGCGTTCGGGAAAATCGGCACCCTCATCTGCTGGGACCAGTGGTACCCGGAGGCCGCCCGCATCACGGCGCTCCAGGGCGCCCAGGTGCTGGTCTACCCCACGGCAATCGGCTGGCACCCGCACGAGAAAGCCGAGCACGGCGCCCGGCAGCACGATGCCTGGATGACGGTCCAGCGCGGGCATGCCGTCGCCAACGGCATCTATGTGGCGGCCGTCAACCGCGTCGGGCTCGAGCAGCCCGAGAAGGGGCAACCCGGGCTGGAGTTCTGGGGCTCGTCGTTTGTCGCCGGACCGCAGGGGGAGATCATCGCCCGGGCGTCGACGGATCAGGAGGAGATCCTGGTGGCCGCGGTCGACCCCGCCCTCATGGAAGAGGTGCGCCGCAACTGGCCTTTTCTGCGGGACCGCCGGATCGATGCCTACGGGGATATCCTGAAACGGTACCTGGACTGATGGCGACCACGCACCCCCCCGCCCGGCGCCTGCCGGCCGAATGGGAACCCCACCAGGCGACGCTTCTGGCCTTCCCGCACGAGGGCCGGGACTGGCCCGGGAAATATGACGCCGTCAAATGGGCCTTCGTGGAGATCATCCGCAAGGTGGCGGTTTACGAGCCCGTTCTGCTGGTGGTGAAATCCCGTGAGCAACGCGAGCGGGTGCGCGCCATGCTCGGGCAGGCTCACGCCGACCGGGGCAATGTCCGCTGCGTCATCGCCAACACCAACCGCAGCTGGATGCGCGACTCCGGGCCGGTGGTCGTGCAGCGCAGCGACGGAACGCGCGAGGCGCTGCAGTTTCGTTTCAACGGGTGGGCGAAGTACCCGAACCATCGGCTGGACGCCGCGATCCCGCCCGCGGTCGCAGCCGCGCTGCGGCTCCCGCTGACCCGGGTGCTCCGGGACGGAAGGCCGATCGTACTCGAGGGCGGCGCCATCGACGTCAACGGGTCCGGCACCCTGATCACGACCGAGGAGTGCCTGCTCGACGCCGGGGTCCAGGTGCGCAACCCGGGTTTTACGAAGCAGGACTACGAATCCGTCTTCGGCGAGTACCTCGGCGTGCGCAACGTGATCTGGCTCGGCCGGGGCATCGAGGGCGACGACACCCACGGCCACGTCGACGACATCTGCCGCTTTGTGAACCGCACCACAGTGGTCGCCTGCGTCGAGCCGAACCGAAACGACGTCAACCACCGGCGGCTGCGCGACAACCTGGAGCGGCTCGAGAGCAGCCGTCTCGAAGACGGCAGCCGGCTGCAGGTCGTGCCGGTTCCGATGCCGAACCGCATCGATTTCGAAGATCTGCGGTTGCCGGCCAGCTACGTCAATTTCCTGGTCACCAACGGGTGTGTCCTGGTCCCCACTTTCAACGACCCGAACGACCGCAAGGCCCTGGGCATTCTGTCGGAGCTGTTCAAGGGACGCACCGTGATCGGCATCCACGCCGTGGACCTGGTCTGGGGGCTCGGGACCCTGCACTGCCTCAGCCACGACATTCCGGCCTAAGCCGCGTCCGCCCCACCGCTTCCCTCTGACGTGCCTGGCCTATCGGGCCGCCTGCCAGGACAACAAGCAACTCTCCACCTCGTCCGCGAAGCCCCCGTGCCGCGGCTGCCATCCCAGAAGGCGCACGGCTTTGCGGGCGTCGACGTGCTGATCGAGCGCGAGGCACTCGGCGAAGTGGCCCATCTTGGCGGCTGCTTCGGCGACCGGGACGAAACGGATCTCGCCCTGGTACCCCGTGGCGCCGGCCACGGCCGCGAGCATCTCGCGCACGCTGGCGCGCGAGCGGTCGGTGATGTTGAACACCTCGCCTGCAAGCCCGCTTTCGCCCGCGCGCAGGTAGGCGTCCGCCAGGTCGTCCGCGTGGACCATGGCCCAGCGGTTGCGGCCGTCACCGACCGCCTTCAGGGATTTCTCGCTCACCGCGCCGGCAAACCACATTCCGGTCAGGCCGCCCTGGTAGCCGTAGACGCACCCCGGACGGAGCACGATCCCGCGCACGTCGCCCGATTCCAGGACCATGCGCTCGATGCCCGGCCGCGGCGCGACCAGTTTAGGCGGGTTCAGCGGGGTCGTCTCGTCGGCGAGCGCACCCCCGGTGCTGCCGTACACCCAGACCCCGCTCGTGTAGATCAGAGTTTTCGGCCGGGGCCCCTCCTGGCGCGCGAGCGAGAGCAGGAACTCGACCGTGCGCTGGTCGAGCTTGAACGGGTCCTCCTGATAGTCGACCGCCGCGTGGATCAGGACCGAGCACTTCCGGGCGGTCTCGCCCCAGGACCCGGGGTCCTGCATGCTGCCCTGAACCGGCCGGATCTCGTGGCGTGCCAGAAGCCGGGCCTTCTCCGGACTGCGGGTCAACCCCCAGACCTCGTGGCCCGCGCGGCGGTAGGCCGCAGCGACATTCAAGCCGATGTACCCCGTTGCGCCGGTAATGAAGACTTTCATCTGCCCCTCCTTTTTGTCCCCGTGCGTGCCCGGGGGCGGTCGAGTCGGTTTGTCATCACCTTGTCATACGTATTCATTCGAAATGCCCAAGGCAAGCCGCACCCTTTTTCAGGCCCCGGGATAGTGTAAACCCTCCCGGCCGATCCGACGTCATAGGAGGTAAACCCTGCAACGGAACGGCCAAGGAGGCCATATGAAAAACGGGTGGATCAAAATCGTCGGGATCGCGGCACTGGTCATTTTTTTAGGCGCAGGCATGTCATTCGCCGGCGGGCGGGATTGCGACAACGGCAGAAATTACGGCCACGGGTACGGGCACTATCAAGGGAAGGGGCATCACCCGCACGGCCCCTACTACCGCCCGGGCTACCACTACTACGCTCCCCGGCCGCACTATCCGGTCGTGGTCGAGCGCCGCTACTACCCGGCCCCGCCGGCGGTCGTTTACCCGAGCCCGGGGTTCTATTTCGGCATGTCGGCGGTGCAGCCCGGGGTGTCCTTCGGGTTCGGGGTGCAGGGGTACTGACCAACAGGGAAACCCGCCGGAGATGCGAAGGCCCGCCGCGCGCAAGCGCGGCGGGCCTTTTTCGTGTAGAGCATCAGGCCGCCCCGCCGTCGACGCCCGGGCCGATGGGCCTCAGCCCGAAATGCGGATTGAACTCATGGAACCGGCCGCGGGTATCGTTCCCCCCATCTTTGGTATATAAGGAAGGCCGCAAGGGCTACATCATCCCCGGCGGCGGCTCCAACCCCATCGGCGCTACCGGCTACGTGGCCTGCGCCCAGGAGATCCAGGGCCAGCTCTTCGAAAACGGGCTGTCCATCGACCGCCTTTGCGTGGCGTCGGGCAGCGCCGGAACCCATGCGGGGCTGGTGGCCGGTTTTGTCGGCTGCAACATGAACATCCCCATCGTCGGCATCGGGGTCAGCCGCGACCCCGGCGACCAGGAGCCGATCGTCTACGATCTGGCCCAGAAGACCGGCCAGCGCCTGGGGGTCGGCCAGGACATCCCGCGCAAGGCCGTGGTCAGCTTCGGGGACTACTGGCGGCCGAAGTACTCCGTGCCGAATCAGAAAATGGTCGAAGCCGTCAACCTCATGGCCCGGACCGAGGGCATCCTTCTGGACCCGGTTTACACCGGGAAGGCCATGGCCGGGCTGATCGACCTCAGCCGCAAGGGGTATTTCAAGAAAGGCGAAAACGTGCTCTTCGTGCACACCGGAGGGTCACCGGGCCTGTACGCCTACATCAAACCGGTGCTCGGTCTCGAAAAAGTCGCCGACTGACCACAGCCGAGGGGTCACATTTTGATTATCGATTTTAATCGGCCAGCGGGTCGACACATCCGTGTTCGCCGCATGCGTTTCCTTGTAAATCGAGGCGGCTGCGGGTATCGTACATACTGTCCCTCAGGTGTGAACATCCGAATGGCTCGAGGTGCCGTCATGCGCAAGGCATTCAAAAACATTCTGCTTTTGCTGGTGTGTGGGGTCGTGGCCGGCTGCGCCGTCACGGGCGGCATCCCGGAGGGGTCGCGTGCGCTCGGCCTCTACCAGGGACTGCTGACGGGGAACGTCTACGACGGTCCGATCGAAGTGGAGCTTTTCGAAACGCGGTCGGGGGAGACGCTTTTCAGGGGGCGCTTCTTCGACCCGGTCGGAAGCGGCTGGTATTACTTCCGGGGGAGCGTCGAGGGGAAAATCATGGACGGGACGATCAGCCTGGGGCTCGGCACGATCGCGGGCGAGCTGACCGACGACCGCCGGGAGATGAGCGGCACCTTTCGGTTGGCCCAGAACCATGGCAGCTGGGGTGCGACCCTCAAGTAGAAAGCCCCCTCACCCGACCCTCTCCCGCAAGGGGTCAGGGGACAGTATTAACGCCGCTTCCCTGGTATCCCGGTTCTCCGGAATGCGGCTCAGACCCCGCCGGTCTCGGCAAACCGGGAGGCGATCAGCCAGGCCTTGGCGTCGAACTTGAGGGTCGGGTCCGCGCACAGCCGCCCGGCGTCCTCCGGGGAGACGAACACCACCTCGATGATCTCGCCCTCGTGCGGCCTGGCGTCCTCCGGCTCCCCCTCGCACTCGACGTACACCAGAGCGGACGACTCGTCGGTCATCCCGGCGGAAGAGTAAACGGGCGGACTCTGCCGGATCACCCGTGTCAGCACCAGCCCGGTTTCCTCCCGCAGCTCGCGGCGGACCGCCGCAACCGCGCTTTCACCCTCGTCCACCAGGCCGGCCGGGAAACCGTACTGATCGCCCGCCAGCGCAGCGCGGAACTCGCGGATCAGCACCAGCTGCTTGCGTCCCGTGTGGAAGGGCACGATGATCACCACGTCCGGGTCGGCGAAGTTGCCGTGCACGCACTTGGGCGCGGCGTTGCGGGTCGCCAGCGACCAGGACCGCTCCGCACGCGCCCTGCAGCCGGAAATCGACCCGGAAGAGGTTCAGCCATTTGCCCCGCGCCAGGGGCTCGACTTTGGTGATGTCCATGTGACCTTTCCGCTTACGCATTGGCCTCGAGCAGCCGCTTGCGGTACTCCGTGGGGTGAACCCCCTCCTTGCGTTTGAAGATCTTCGCGAAGTGGCTGGGGTCCTGGTAGCCCACTTCCAGGCAGATATCCATCACGCTCAGCGCGTTTTGCCGGAGCAGGCTCTTGGCGACCGAAAGACGCACCGAGGTGAGGTACTCCAGGAAAGAGGTCCCCATCTCCTTGCGGAACAGGTGGCTCAGGTAATACGGGTTGATGCCGGCCGCATGGGCGAGCATTTTCAGAGAGATGTCCTGGTGGTAGTTCTTCCAGATGTACTCCTTGGCCCTGGTGAAAACCGTCGTGTGCTGGATGTTGCGGTTCTGGTAGATACACTCGAAGAGCTGGTCGAAGGCCTTCATCAGGAAGTAGTACAGGGTTTCCTGCGAGTCGTCCTTGGACAGGTTCTGGACGCACTGGTACTTGAAGCCCAGGATTTCCTCCAGGTTGGCGCCCGCTTCCACCGCGGCCCGCGCGATCACGAAGATGATTTCAAGCGCCCGCGCCTTCAGGATGCCGAGGTGTTCGTGGCTGCGGAAGAGCGCGGTGCCCAGGATGTCGTCCAGCAGCTCCCGGGCCTTCTTGCGGTTGCCGATGCGGATCAGGTCGATCAGCTCCCGCTCCTTGAACTGGTCGGGACGGGGGGCGGCCGTCGTGCTGGTCGCGGGGCCCTCCTCATCCGGGACCGAGACCTTTTTCATGAGCAGCTCTTCGGCCAGCAGCGCCTGCTGGCGCGTGATTTCGTGCTGCCGGCGAAGCGTCGAGGAGTCCATCTTCGCAAAGTGGCTCGCCATCAGATAGAGCAGGTCAGCCGCTGCCTGGACCCGCCGTTCCGGGTACACCGGGATTTCGGGCAGATGACTTGAGCAGGGCGGCCCGGTTCAGGCGGAGGGTTGCCGCTTTTCCTTGGATGCCGCGTTCGAGGGCCGCATCCGGATGCCGCAGCAGGATCGGCCCGCAGACGAAGGCCGCCGCGCCCCGCTCGCCGTCCCGGACGGCGGCGGTGAACTCGATCATGTCCGCATGGCACTGGAAGATGTAAGGCTCGCCCGTTTTCAACGACAGCTGGACGGCGCGGTTGATGTCTCTCAGGCAGTTGCGGCGCCCCTGGGCGGATTTGCGGACGGCCAGGCAATACGGGTGGCCGTTGCCGCGGATCGAAGCGATGCCCTCCGGGCTGCGCAGCGGGAACAGGCGCACTTCCAGCTTCAGCGCTTCACGGAACGAGTCCAGGACCCGCGCCAGCAGGGTGTCGTCCCAGTCGCCGGATCGTTTCGCCGCACGCATGGCAGCCTCCGTGCCGGGGGTGGGCCCGGCCGCTTAGCGGTTCAACAGCTCCCGGGCTCTTCGGACCCCGTCGACGGCGTCGGCCCCGTACCCGTCCGCCCCGATCTGGTGTGCGAACTCGGGCGTGATCGGGGCCCCGCCGACCAGGATTTTCATCTTCCCTTTCAAGCCGGCCTTGCGCAGGGCGATGATCGTGTCCTCCATGGCGTGCATGGTCACCGTGTAGAGACAGGATAGCAGGAGGAGGTCCGGCCGTTCGCGCCGGGCCGTCTTCACGAACTGCTCGGGGGCGACGTCGATCCCGAGATCGATCACCTGGAACCCGGAGGCTTCCAGGAACATCACGACGATATTTTTCCCGATGTCGTGGACATCCCCGTGCACCGTGCCGGCCAAGGCCTTGCCGATGGGACGGTTGGCGCCGGCCTTCAGCGCCGGATGCAGCGCCTCCAGGCAGAGCTTGGTGGCCATGGCCGAGACGAGCACGTTCGGGATGAAATACTCGTAGGTCTTCCACTTCCGGCCGACCGTGTCCAAGCCTTTAAGGATGCCGTCCTGGATGATGGCCTGCGGCCGGAGACCTTCGAGCAGACACTGGCGGGTGATGGCGGGCGCTTTCTTGATGTTGCCCTTGACGATGGCACATTCGAGCTGACGGATGGTGTTCATGCCGGCCTCGCGTGCGGCGGTTATCTGCGTCCAGCCCGTTAGTATCACACTCCCTGCGCATGACAAAAGGGGGAAGCGAGCTTCCCCCTTTCGATCCGGTTCGCGGGTCGGTTTAGAGATATTTTCCGGGTGCGGGTTTGTATTTCCAGAGAAAGGCCAGAATGGCCGAGGACAGGAAGGCCGAGATGATCCAGAACCAGAACGCGGCCGTCCAGCCGAAATGGTCGGTGAGGTAGCCGCTGAAGATCCCGGCCATGCCGGCGCCGATGTAGCCGAAGAAGTCGATGAACCCGGCGGCCGACCCGGCGGCCTTGCGCGTGCCGAAGTCCATGGGCACGGCCCCGATCAGGATGACCTGGGTCCCCAGGACGCAGAAGCCGATCAGCCCGAGGGTTACGAAGCTCAGCAGCCACGCGCCCTGCGGCACGCCGTAGTAGAAAAAGATCGAGAGGCACCCGAGCGCCCCCATGAGAATGCAGGCGATCGGCGGTCGCCGGCTCTGGAACCAGTGGTCGCTCGCCCAGCCCGAGAAGATGGCCCCGGCGATGCCGAAGGCGGGCACGGCCACCGCGGTGTAGACGGCCTTCTCGATCCCGGCCTTCTGCACCTCGAACAGGTAGGAGGGCGCCCAGAGGAGGAACCCGTAACGGATGACGTCGACGAAGAAGAAGGACCAGGAGACCGCCCAGATCCGCGGGTTGCCCACGGTCTGCTTCAGGGTGAACTTGAAGCCGGCGTGCTCTTCCTTTTCCTTCTTCGGTTTGATCTTCGCCCGGATTTCCTCGACGCTCATGCCGGCGAACTCACCGTGTTGCTCGAAGACCTCGATCGGCGGCAGGTTGGCGTCCTCGGGGCGGTTCTTGGCCATCAGCAGGGGGATGAAGGCGATCGCGGCGAAGATGAGCGGGGCATAGGTGAAGGCCCCGCGCCAGCCGCCCTGGGAGATGGCCCACCCGGCCAGCAGCCAGGCCATCACGTTGCCGAACTGGTAGCAGGCGCCGTAGAGCCCCATGCGCTTGCCGCGGGCCTTGGGCGGGAACCACTGGGAGAGGGTTTTCACGCAGTTGGGCCACCCGCCGGCCTGGAAGAACCCGTTCAGCGCCCAGACGACGCCGAGCGCCGCGATTCCCATACCTGCGGCCGGGATCATCAGCAGGTTCATGAGGGCCGAGAGGAGCATCATCGTGAAGAGGTAGTGCTTGGAAGAAAACCGCTCCGAGATCTGGCCGTGGGTGAACTGCCCGACCGCATAGGCCCAGAACAGGCAGGTCCCCACCGCCCCCAGCGCGGACCGGCTCCAGCCGAATTCCTTCATCATGTCCGGGATGGCCACGGAAAAGTTGACCCGGCACAGGTAAAACGCGCCATAGGTGATCCAGAAGACGATGAAGATCTGGTTGCGCCAATGGCCGTAGCCCTTGGTCCACTCCTGCCACTGCGCCCGATCGTCGCTGGTCAGCGCGGACCCATTTTTTCCTACCGCCGCTTCGTTTGCCATACGACCCCTCCTAAGTTGGAAAATGGTGAGTGGTGCGGTTAGCGGGTGTGCATCAGTATTTGCCGTACTCGTGGTAGGCCTCGAACAGGGCGACCACGTTTTCGATCGGCGTGTCGATCTGGATGTTGTGCGCCGTGCAGATGATGTATCCGCCGCCGTCTTTGGCCGAATCCAGGGCGTACTTCGCCATCGCCGTGACGTCTGCGGGTGTTGCCCAGCGGCAGGACGTGTTGAATGTCCATCCCGCCTTGAAACGTGATGTCCTTGCCGAATTCCTGCTTGAGCTTCTTGATGTCCATGTTGGTGGCCTTGGGCTGCAGCGACTGCAGGATGTCCAGGCCGCACTCGATCAAGTCCGGGATGAACATGCCGCACGTCGCCGCAGGTATGGTACATCACCGGGATGCCGTACTGGTGGGCGATATCGATGTAGGTCTTGAACGCCTTCTTAAAGAATCTTCGCCACATCTCGAGGCTGAGCAGCGGGCCGGTCTGGGCGCCGATGTCGTCGCCCATCATGAAGATGTCGATCTCGCCGTCCGCGGCCTTGAAGACCTGGTGATTGTACTCGATGAAGTAGCTGATGATATGGTCGCGCATGGTCTCGACGATCTTCGGGTTCATCACCATGTCGACGAAGATCTGCTGAATGCCGCGCAGGTACATCATGGGTTTGAGCTGGGCCGTGCGGTCGAGGCGGTCGCCCACGTTGATGACGCAGTACTTCGGATGATGCACTTTGCAGTCGGCCTTGACCTTTGAATAGTCCCACCAATCTCGCGCTGGCCCAGTGGTCGTATTTTTCGATTTCCTCCAGGGTCTTCATCTTTTCGAGGGGGACTCGGCCACTTCGGTGTATGTGCCCTGGTGCGCCGTTCCTTTGCCATACGTGACGATCTTCCGCTTGACGCCCCAGAGGTCCTCGACCGTGCCGTCGGGGTGCTTTCTTGAAGGATTGGCCGACGTAGCTCGGGCCGTAGTTGTTGCGGAAATCAACCCCCAAAAAATCGAGCAGCTCCTCGTAACTTTCGCACCCGAAGTACTCCATCGCTCTTCTTCTGGATCTCGGGGACCATCCAGTTGTCGATCGGCACCCGGTCGGGTTCCTTGTGCTTGACGGCGCCATGGCGCGCTCGCGGCAGCTCATCCGCTCGTTCTTGGCTCGCAGTTCGTTGATCCGTGCCCGCCGTTCCTGAAACATCGTATCGTCTTTCATCGATTTCTCCCGTTCGTGTCGCTTTCGACCTTCTTATTTCCCCAGCCAACCCATCACCTTCTTGATGCCCGCGGGGGGATCGGCCGCATACCCGTCCGCGCCGATCAAGTCCGCGAAGCTCTGGTCGATGGGCGCGCCTCCGACGATGATCTTGACCTTGTCGCGCAGGCCCCGTTCCTTCAGGACCCGCATCACGTCGGTCATGGCCAGCCGTGTGGGCGTGTACAGGCACGATAGCGCCAGGATGTCCGGGCGCTCCTTCTCCACGGCGTCGGCGAATTTCTGGGCGGACACGTCGATGCCGAGGTCCGTGACCTTGAACCCGGACCCCGTGAACATCATCGAGACGATGTTCTTGCCGATGTCGTGCACATCGCCCGCGACGGTCCCGATGACGAGCTTGGCCACCGGCGGGATGTCGCTGCGCTCGAGCGCGGGCCTGAGCAGGGTCAGCGCGTCGCTCATGGCCATGCCGGCCATGAGCAGCTCGGGCACGAAGATCTCCTGGCGCGAGAACAGCTGCCCGATGGTGTCCAGCCCGCGGATCAGCGCCTTGTTCAGGATGTCGTTGGGCGGGACCTTCTGGTCGAGCGCCTTCTGGGTCAGCGCCTTGACCTGCTCCATCTCCCGGTTCACGAGCGCATCTTCGATCTGCTTCAGAATTTCCATCTCCCTCCTCCTTGTCTCTGATGGGTGCGACGCGAGTGCAACTGCCTGACATTTCCCAAGGGACGCAACTGCGATGGCAAGGGTGACGACGCGTGTTTCTGCGGGACCGGACAGCGGGCGGGCGCAACCGAGACACGGATGGGTCCGCCTCTCAATGATCGCCTGACGTAGCGAAAGAGTGATCGCATTAAGCTGAAAACGGCCAGGGTTGTCTATGGCGATCTTGCGAAGATCCGGCCGATTTTGCGAAAAAGTGCACGCTCGGTGTGCGGTGGGCTTCAAACCCGTGGCCTAATTCATGTGGGCGGTGTATATCGAACCGCACCGATCGGAGGCCAATTCATCAGCGGAAAGGGCTGACCCCATGGCGGAAGCAACCCAAGGTGAAGATCACCCTCGACACCCACGCGCACGGCGTCCCCGTGGGGACCACGGTCATGGAAGGCCTGGTCGGCGCGGGGGTGCTGGTGCGTTCGGACTGCGGCGGCAAAGGCCGGTGCGGCAAGTGTTTAATCAAAGCGACGCCGGCCGGCGACGCCGGCTTGAGCCCCGCTGAGGGAGCGGAACGCAAAGCGCTCGGAGAGGCCCGCGCCGAATCCGGCTACCGTCTGGCCTGCTGTGCGCGGGTGACGGGAGATGTTGCGCTCGACATCCCCGACGAGAGCCGCGTGGCGGCGGAGGTGGTGCAGAAGGGGCTGCCGATGCTCTTTGCGGCCCTCGGCCCCGCGCCCGAACCCCGGCCGACCGGCTGCGGGGTCGCGGTCGATCTCGGCACCACCACCATCGCGGTCTACCTCTGCGACCTGGCCGAGCGCACCATCATCGGCTCGACCTCGGCCCGCAACCCGCAGGCCATCTTCGGCGACGACGTCGTCAGCCGCATCGGCGCGGTGCGGGGCGAGCCCGGCATGCTGCCGCGCCTGCAGAAGATGGCCGTGAGCGCGATCGACTGGGCCGTCAAGGCTCTGTGCCGCCAGGCGCGGGTCTCCGCCGGGGAGATCGCGGAAGTGGTGGCAGTCGGCAACAGCACCATGGTGCACCTGCTGCTGGGCGAGAGCCCCGCCTCGATCGGCGTCTTCCCCTACGCGCCCCTCTTCGTCGAAGACCGCCTCCTGCGGGCCGGCGACGTCGGCCTCGCGTTCAACCCCTCCGCCCGGCTGCGCACGCTCCCGCTCATCAGCGGCTACCTCGGGGCGGACATCGTCAGCGCCGCGGTCGCGGCCGAACTGACCTCCCGCCCGGTCGGGACGCTTCTGGCGGACGTCGGCACCAACGGAGAGATCATCCTCACCGCCGAAAAGGGGCTGGCCGCGACCTCCTGCGCGACCGGGCCGGCGTTCGAGGGCGCGGCCATCCGCCACGGGATGCAGGCGACTTCGGGGGCCATCGACTCCGTGCGCTTCAACCCGCCCACCCGGTCTCTGGAGTACACCGTCATCCGGCGCGATGGCGGCCCCGAGCGGAAGCCGTCCGGGATCTGCGGGTCGGGCGTCATCAACGCCGTGGCCGAGCTCCTGCAGGCCGGGGTGATCACGAGCAGCGGCAGCTACAACTCGGCGTGCGGGTCGCCGCGCCTGCGGGCGGGTGAAAACAACATCCTCGAGTTCGAGATCGTCCCGTCGTCGTCGGCCGCCAACGGGCGCGCCGTCACCCTGACCCAGGCGGACGTGCGCGCGGTGCAGCTGGCCAAAGGGGCCCTGCGCGCCGGGATCGACCTGCTCTGCCGCCAAAACGGTCTGGACCGGCCGCGGCGGATCCTCCTGGCGGGGGCCTTCGGCAGCTTCATCGACCGGGCGGATGCGCTGAAAATCGGGATGTTCCCCGAAATGCCCGTGGAGGCCATCGAGGTCGTGGGCAATGCCGCCGGCGCCGGGGCCGTCCAGGCGCTGCTCGACCCGACGCGTTTCGAGCAGGCCCGGCAGCTGGCGCGGTCGACCGCGGTCCTCGACCTCGCCGGGCACCCGGAGTTCCAGACCGCCTTCGTCGGGGCACTCGGTTTTTAGCGCCGGTCCGTTGCGCCTCCGCCCGGGGCTTGACACCGTCAGGCCACGTTGTATGTGTACATCTGAACATACATTCAGGGAGACGCCATGACCATCTGTACCCCTGCCGTAAGGCCCACGCGGGTCGTTCACCCCGACCGGATCGAGAACGCCCGCCGCGATGCCTTCTCGGACCAGGAGCTCGCCCGCATGGCGCAGGTCTTCAAGCTGCTCGGGGACCCCAGCCGCCTCAAGATCGTCCTGGCGCTCAGGCGCCAGGAGATGTGCGTGTGCGACCTGGCGGTGCTCAGCGGGATCAGCGAGTCGGCCGTGTCGCACCAGCTGCGCCGCCTCAAGGACCTGGACCTCGTCAGGAGCCGGCGGAACGGGCAGGTCATCTATTACTCCCTGGACGACAAGCACGTCGCACTGCTGCTCGATATCGCCCTGCGGCATATCCGCGAGCAATGAGCGCGTAACGAGGCGGGCCACCGCGCTGCGCGTGCCCGGCCAAAGCATCCAGCCAAAGCGAAGGCTATCATGGATTTTCTGATTCAGGTTTTCACGGAATCCCGGCACCTGCTGCTGGACTCTGCGGTCTACATCCTGTTCGGCCTGGCCGTGAGCGGGCTGCTGCGGGTCTTCCTCAACCCGAGCTCGATCGCGCGCCACCTCGGTCGGGGCCGGTTCTCGTCGGTGTTCAAGGCGGCCCTGCTGGGGGTGCCCATCCCGCTCTGATCGTGCGGGGTCCTGAGCGCAGCCGTGTCGCTGCGCAAGCAAGGCGCCACCCCCGGCGCCACCACCGCCTTCCTGATCTCGACACCGGAGTCGGGGGTGGACTCGATTGCCGTGACCTACGCCATGATGGACCCGGTCATGACCGCCGCGCGCCCGGTGTCGGCCTTTATCACCGCGCTCACGGCGGGGGTCATCGAGAACCTCTTCAGCTACCGCAAGGGCGATGCGCCCGTCGTCCCCGACCTCACCTGCCCGGTGGACGGGTGCTGCGACGGGGTGAACTGCGACCCTTCGGTCCACCGCCGGCATCACGGTTTCGGAGAGAAGCTCAGGGCCGGGATCCGGTTCGCGCTGATCGACCTCTGGGGCGACATCGCGGGCTGGTTCCTGGCCGGGGTCCTGCTGGCCGGGCTGATCACGGTCCTCATCCCGGACGACCTCCTCGGCCGCTACCTGGGCGCGGGGCTGCCGGCCATGCTGCTGATGCTGGCCGTGGGGGTGCCGCTCTACATCTGTGCCTCGGCCTCCACCCCGATTGCGGCCGCCCTGATTCTGAAGGGCGTGAGCCCGGGGGCGGCACTCGTCTTCCTGCTCGCCGGCCCGGCCACGAACATGGCGGCGCTGACCGTGCTGCTGGGGGTGATGGGCCGGCGCGCGACCGCGGTCTACCTGGGATCTATCGCCGTCTGCGCCGTGCTCATGGGCCTGGCGGTCGACGAGGTCTACGCCGTTCTGGGCATTTCGGCCCGGGCCTCCGCCGGCCAGGCAGGCGAAGTTTTTCCGGCCGCGGTCCAGTGGATCGCGGCGCTGGTGGTCGTGGCCATATCGATCAAGCCCGTGGCGCGTTCGCTCGGGTCCTGGGTCCACCGCCGTGCGGCGGCGGCCCCGCCGCCACCGGCGCCGAAGACCAAGCTTCCGCCCCCGCCCGAGCCCTGCGCGGACACCTGAGGCTGCGCCAAGGGGCCGGCCGGGGGCCGGGGTGTCAGGATGGGGTGAGGCGGAGGCGGCCCTGGCCGCAGAAGAGGTAGACCCCGTTTCCCGGGGCCAGGCAGGCGAGGGCCATGTCGAGGCGGGTGGCCAGCTCCACGGCCAGGCGGGTGGGGCGGGAAACCGAAAAGACGACCGCTACGCCGGCGCGCGCCGACTTCTGCACCATTTCGTAGCTCACGCGCGAGGAGAGCACCGCCAGCGAGGCCTGCGCGAGGCTGCCTTCAAGCAGCGCCTTGCCCACGGCCTTGTCCAGGGCGTTGTGACGGCCGATGTCCTCGGCCACGGCGAACGGCGTGCCGTTCGAGTCGCAGAGGGCGGCGGCGTGGGCGGCCCGTGTCGCCCGGCGCAGGGGCTGCTGTGCGGCCATGGCCTCCATTCCGGCGAGGATTGTCCCGATATCGATAGCGGCGCCCGGGGGCAGGGGGAGGGTCCGCTGGGCCAGGTCCTCCAGCAACTCCTTGCCGCAGATGCCGCAGCTCGTCTGGCTGAGGTAGCTGCGGCGGTCCAGGATGTCTCCGATGGCGGCGCGCCGCGCGGGGGTCAGGGTCACGGTGACGGCGTTTGCGGTTTCCCCCTCGCACAGGCCGATCGAGCTGCAGTCCGCGGCAGAGTCGATGATGCCCTCTCCCAGACAGAAGCCGGCCGCATGCGCGGTCTCTTCCCCCGGGGTGCGCATCACGACCGCGTAGGGTTTGCCCTCCACCCGGATCGAGAGCGGCTCCTCCCCGAGGAGTTCCATGTTCCGGGTGGAGGTTAGACCGCCTTCCCAATGCGTCACGAGCGCGGGGTTCGATCTGTCCACGGCAGGCCTCCTGTGCGACGGTTTCGCGTGAGTCTATGGCCGATGCCCCCGGAATTCAAGCCGGGCCGTCGGGCGGGCGCGCCAGATCCCTTCGGCGGCCGCAACCCGGTGTTTTCACTTTTTTGTTGACATTTATCCGGCATTATTTAATATCAGCGGGTTTTTTAGACCCTATTTTGGTTCAGGAGGCAGCCCCATGTACGCGGTCGTCAGCACAGGCGGAAAACAATACAAGGTTCAGCAGGGCGAAACCTTGAGAATCGAGAAGATTCCCGGCGAGGTCGGCAGCAAGGTGACCTTCGACCGGGTTCTCATGGTGGCCGACGGCGAAAACGTCCGCGTCGGGCAGCCGGTCATTGAGAAAGCGGCCGTCCTGGCCAGCATCGTCGAGCAGGACAAGGCCAAGAAAATCCTGGTGTTCAAGTACAAGCGCCGCAAGCGCTACCGCCGCAAGGCGGGTCACCGTCAGCCGTTCACCGCCATCCGGATCGACGGCATCGAAGCATAAGCGGGTCACCACCTGCCGGGCATTTCCTGGCGCGGGTTTTCAAGACAATTACCGGCGACTTTGTAAGAAGCTCAACGTCAAGGCGCACGAATACCGCCGAGCGAGGCGTACTCCGGTACGCCGCAGCGAGTGCGGGATGACGTGCAACGCAGAAGTTGAGTTTCTTACGAAGGCGCCTAAGGAGCAGAGATATGGCACACAAGAAAGCAGCCGGCAGTTCCAGAAACGGCCGCGACAGCGGTGGTCAACGGCGCGGGGTCAAGATCTACGGCGGGCAGCACGTCAGGGCCGGCAACATCATCGTGCGGCAGGTCGGGACCAAGTTCCACCCCGGGGCCAACGTCGGTCTGGGCAAGGATTTCACGCTGTTCGCCATGATCGACGGGGTAGTCGCCTTTGAGCGCCAAGGGCGGTTGCGGCAAAAAGTCAGCGTCTATGCGGCCGAGTGAAGTTTATTGACGAAGCGATCATAACCGTTCAGTCCGGTGACGGCGGCAGCGGTTGCGTGAGCTTCCGCCGTGAAAAGTATGTCCCCAAGGGCGGCCCGGACGGCGGTGACGGCGGCAAGGGGGGCGATGTGATCCTGGTCGCCTCCGCGGGCCGCAGAACGCTCTACCCCTTCCGCTTCAGGCGCGAGTTCGCGGCCGAGCGCGGCGCGGGCGGCCAGGGCCGCCAGAAGACCGGCCGCAGCGGCCAGGACCTCGTCATCGAACTCCCGCCCGGCACCATCGTGCGCGACGCCGACACCGGCGATATCGTCAAGGACTTCTCGGTTGCCGGCGAATCCTTCATCATCGCCCGGGGCGGCCGGGGCGGCAAGGGCAACACCCACTTCAAATCCTCCACCCATCGCACGCCGCGCTTCGCCCAGCCCGGGGGCCCGGGCGAGCTCAAGCGGCTGCAGCTCGAGCTCAAACTGCTGGCCGACGTGGGGATCGTCGGGCTGCCGAACGCCGGGAAATCCACCCTGATCAGCGTCGTCTCCTCCGCCCGTCCCAAGATCGCCGACTACCCGTTCACCACGCTCGTGCCCAACCTCGGCGTGGTCAAGGCCGGCAACCACGAGCCGTTCGTGATGGCCGACATCCCGGGCCTGATCGAGGGCGCGCACGCCGGAACCGGGCTCGGCCTCCGCTTTCTGCGCCACGTGGAGCGCACTCGCCTGATCGTGCACCTGATCGATGCCGGCGGGATCGACCCGGAAAACCCGCTCGAAGCCTTCGACACCGTCAACAGGGAAATGGCGCTTTACAGCCCGGCGCTGGCCCGCAAGCCCCAGGTGATCGCGCTCAACAAGCTCGACCTGACCGGGACCGAGGAGCGGGCCCGGGCGTTCAAGGCGGCGCTGGGCAAGCGCCGGAAGGTCCACCTGGTTTCGGCCGCCACGAACCTCGGCGTGGCGCAGCTGCTGGCGGACGTCTGCCGCCGCCTGGACCGACTTGCACATGAGCCTGCACCGCATCCCGATTGAGCGCGTCAAACGGGTGGTCGTCAAGGTGGGCAGCAACGTGCTCACCGCCGGCCCCGGCCTGAACCTGCGGGTCTTGCGCGACCTCGCGCACCAGGTCTGCGGCCTGATGGACCGCGGGCTGGAAGTGATTCTCGTGTCCTCCGGGGCGATGGCCAGCGGCATCCGCAAGATCGGGCTGGAGCGGCGGCCCGACGAGCTGCCCAAACGCCAGGCGGTCGCCGCCGTCGGGCAGGCCGGCCTCATCATGGAATACGAGAAGGTCTTCGAGCGCTACGGCCGCAAGGTCGCGCAGATCCTGCTCACGAGCGAAGATCTCGCCAGCCGCAAGCGCTACCTCAACGCCCGCAATACCCTGAACACCTTGCTCGACTGGCACATCGTGCCGATCATCAACGAAAACGACACCGTATCCATCCAAGAGATCAAGTTCGGGGACAACGACAACCTCGCGGCCATGATCACGCTGCTGATGGATGCGGACCTGCTGATCATCCTGAGCGACATCGACGGGCTCTTCACGCGCGACCCGCGCACCGACCCGTCCGCGGAGCTGATCCCCGTGGTGTCCGCGATCACGCGCGAAACCGAGAAGGCCGCGGGCAGCATCCCCGGCCCGCTCGGGACCGGCGGCATGACGAGCAAGCTCACGGCCGCCCGCAAGGTCAACTCGGCCGGGGTGCCGATGGTGGTCGCCAAGGGGGACACGTCCGGCATCCTGACCCGCATCCTCGCGGGCGAGCCCCGCGGCACCTATTTCGTTCCGCGGCCGCAGAAGCTGAATCGGCGCAAGTGCTGGATCGCCTTCTCCCTCAAGCCCAAGGGCGTCCTCACCGTGGACGCGGGCGCACGCCGGGCGGTCGCCTGCGGCGGCAAGAGCCTGCTGGCGAGCGGGATCGTCGGGGTGAAAGGCGAGTTTGCCGTCGGCGCCCCGGTGGAGTTCCAGGGGCCGGAGGGCGACACCGTCGGCATCGGGCTCGTGAACTACAGCGCCGCCGACATCCGCCGTGTCATGGGGCTGAAGAGCCAGCACATCCAGCAGGTCCTGGGTCAGAAACCCTACGACGAGGTGGTGCACCGGGACAACCTGGTCATCACGGCGCCTGTTGAGACTGAGCCTGGAAAGGAATAGAACGGGGTCGGTGTTCAGCGCGGCATGACGCCCGGCGTCACGGTATCAGCCAGTACGTTTTGTTTTTTGTGGGAGAGGCTTTCAGCCTCGATCGTCGCGGCTGGAAAGCCGCTCCCACAGGGGAAATGCCAACGTGAAGCGGTTCAGGTGCTCTGGTGCTTGGGCAAGGGATCTCAACGTCTTCTAATGTTCCCTCCGAACACCCGAACACCAAAAGATCCAAACACCTAACCATCTGAATCTGACATGGCGTCGATCGACGAAACCATAAAAGAAATGGCCCGGGCCGCGCGCCGGGCGGGGCGCATCATGGGGCGCTGCCCGTCCGCCCCGAAGGACCGGGCGCTGCTGACGCTGGCCGACCTCATTCTCGCGGAAGCCGGCACGCTCAAGGCGGCGAATCGTGAAGACATCGCCGCGGCCCGGCAGCGCGGGCTCTCGGCCCCCATGATCGACCGCCTGACCATCACAGACGCGACCCTGACGGCCATGGCCCACGGGGTGCGCGAGGTGGCCGGGCTGGCCGACCCGGTGGGCAGCCTGGGCCCGGCCCGGGTTCGCCCGAACGGGCTCCAGATCGCGCGCATGCGCATCCCGCTCGGGGTGATCGGCATCATCTACGAGTCGCGGCCGAACGTGACGGTCGATGCCGCGGCCCTCTGTCTCAAGGCCGGCAACGCCGTGATCCTGCGCGGCGGGTCGGAGGCCCTCGCCTCCAACCGGGCGCTGGCGGAGGTGGTCGGCCGGGCGCTCGCCCAATCCGGCCTGCCGCAGGCCGCGGTGCAGGTCGTCCCGGTCGCCGACCGCGCGGCCGTGACCGCGCTGCTGCAGCAGGAGGAAGACGTCGACCTCATCATCCCCCGCGGGGGCGAGGAGCTGATCCGCTTCGTCGTGGCGCACTCGCGCATCCCCGTGCTCAAGCACTACAAGGGGGTGTGCCACGTGTACGTGGACGAGGGCGCCGACCTCGCGATGGCCGAAGCCGTGTGCTTCAACGCCAAGGTGCAGCGGCCGGGGGTGTGCAACGCCATGGAAACCCTGCTGGTGCACCGGGCCGAGGCGGACCGGTTCCTGCCGGCCATGGGCGCGCGCTTTGCCGCGGCCGGGGTCGAGCTGCGCGGGTGCCCCGAGACGCTTCAGCGCGTGCCCGCCGCCGTGCCGGCCCGGGAGGCGGACTGGCCGGCCGAGTACCTGGACCTGATCCTGGCCGTGCGCGTCGTGGGCAGTCTGGACGAGGCGATCGAGCACATCGCCGCGCACGGCTCGAGCCACACCGAGGCCATCGTCACGCGCGACTACGGGCGGGCCCGGCGCTTCGTGCGCGAGGTGGACTCGTCGGTCGTGCTGGTGAACGCCTCCACCCGCTTCAACGACGGCGGGCAGCTGGGGCTCGGCGCCGAAATCGGCATCAGCACCTCCAAGCTGCACGCCTTCGGACCGATGGGGCTCGAGGAGCTGACGACGACCAAATTCGTGGTGTACGGCGACGGCCAGACGAGGGAGCCATGAACGCCGGGGGGAGCGATCGATGCCTGCCGGCGGCGTGCGGCACGATCGGGCGGCACGCATGCGGGTAGGGCTCTTCGGCGGCACGTTCAACCCGGTCCACCTCGGGCACCTGCGATCGGCCCTGGAGGTGCAGGAAGGGGTCGGCCTCGACCAGGTGATCCTGATCCCCGCCGCCGTGCCCCCGCACAAGGGCAGCGCGGAGCTGGCCGGCGCCGCCGAGCGCCTCGAGATGATCGCCGCGGCGGTCGAAGGGGTGCCGGGCCTCGCGGCCTCGGACGTGGAAACCCGGCGTGCGGGGCCGTCGTTCACGATCGACACGGTGCGGCACTTCCGGGACCGCCTGGCGCAGGCCGAGCTTTTTCTGATCGTGGGGCTGGACGCCTTTCTCGAGATCGACACGTGGCGGTCTTTCCGCGAGCTGCTGGAGCTCGTCCCGCTGATCGTGATCTCCCGGCCCGCGGGCGGGCTGCTCCCGGACGGGGAGCCCGTCGAACGGTTCATCCGCGCGCGCATCTCGCCGGAATGTTCGGTCGACCGCGGGTCGGCCGTCTACCAGGCGCCCGGGGTCCGGGGCATCCGGATCTTCCCCGTGACCGCGCTGGACGTGTCCAGCAGCCGGATCCGCGAGCTGGTGCGCGCCGGCCGATCCATCCGCTACCTGGTGCCCGAACGCGTGCAAACCTACATTCAAAACAGAGGGCTCTACCGATGACGGAAGCCGCTGAGACGACTCTCGCCCCTTTCCTGGAGGCCGTGCTCGGCAAAAAGGCCATGCACGTGGCCGCGCTCGACGTGCGCGGGCTCACCTCCATTGCCGATTTCTTCATCATCTGCAGCGGCCGCTCCGCCCGCCAGGTGAGCGCCATCGCCGACTACGTCGAACGGGAGTTGCGCAAGCGGAAGATCAAGCCGTTGAGCGTCGAGGGGGCGGCGGAGGGCCAGTGGGTGCTGATCGACTACGGGTACGTCATCATCCACGTGTTCTTCGAATCCGTCCGCCAGTTCTACGACCTGGACGGCCTGTGGAGCGACGCGCCGCGCCTGGCGCTGCCCGGCCAGCCCCGGCCCCGGTCGGCGACCGGGCGCAAGAGTCGCCCGCCGGACGAGCAGTAGGCGCCCATGACCGCAACGCTCAAGCCGTTCACGACCCTGACCGACTACGTGACCGGCCGGACGGTGCCCAACATCGGCGCCGAGGAGAACCGGCAGGCGGTCGAACGCGTTCTGGTCGAGAGCAAGGGGTTTGCGAAGACGGACATCGAGGTCGGGGTGCCGATCGCCCTTCCCATTCGGGGAGCCGTTTACCGCTCCCGGCTCGACCTCGTGGTGCGGGTGGACGGGGAGCCCGTGATGGTCGTCACCTGTGTCGCGGGGGCGATCGGATCGTGGGAACGCCAGACGCTTGCCGCGGCGCGCCTCATCGAGCCTCTGCCGGCCCCGTGCGCGGTCGTGTCGGACGGCCGCACGGCCTCTGTCCTGGACGCCTCGAGCGGACGGCGGCTCGGCGACTCGCTGGAAGCCATCCCCTCCAAAAGCGACGCCCGCCGGATTTTGGAATCCGCCGGGCGCCAGCCGTTCCCGGCCGAACGACGGGAACGCGAAAGCCTGATTTTCCGCACCTACGATCTGGAGCGTGTGAACCGGGTTTAGTGCTATCGGTCTGGTTCGTCGGATCCGTCCGATCCGTCGAGAAGAAGTGCTTTCAACCCGTGCTGTCTGGCCGCGCCAAACACCGCACCCAGCACGAGAGCTCAGCTTGCCGACACGTCCCGGTTGCAGTGCCGGCACACCTTGGCCCGCCGCTTGATGATCTCCGCGCAGAAGGGGCACTCGCGGGTGAAGTGCCGCTCGTGGATCTTCGCGATGGCCTCGTCCACTTTTTTCTGAACGGTATCGTTCAGCCGCATGTTGCGCAGCGGTTCGATCGCCTCGGGCTCGCCGATGTCGCCGATCATCTCGGCCGCCTTGAGCCGGACGCGGCCGGGTTCGAGCGGGTCCTGCAGCAGGGTGAGGATCCCGGGGCCGTCCTTGGTGGTGTAGTAATCGGCCAGCAGGTTGAACCCGCGCTTGACGGCCTCCTTGAGCTGTTCCTGCTCCGCCAGGGACTCCTCGCCCACGATCTGACCCCGCATCCCCATGTCGCTGAAGACCGGGATGCACTCGTACACGTCGCTGCCGGGGTAGTTCATGCAGCGGTACGACGCCCGGTGGGCGTAGCTCTCCTCGATGTGCTTCCAGCCGGACTGGTAGAGCTCGCAGTTGTCGTTGAAACACACGAACAGGTAGGGCGTCCCCCACCCCAGCCCGTCGCCGAAGCGCATGGCGGGCTCCTCCCACAGGCTCATCTCCACCCCGCAGTGAGGGCACTTGGGTTTGGGCATGGCCATGACCTTTTCCAGAACCTCTTCCCGCGTCTCGAAACTCATCGGACCTCCATGGGTTACTAGTGAACAGGTAGGAAAATAAGGGGTTGCGCATACCTTGTCAAATCGAGGTCCCCAGCCTTCCCAGGGAATTGTCTGGACATGGGGCCACCTTTTTATCTATAAAACCAATAAATGAATAAGCTTCACATTTCGGGCCCATCCGGTCACCCCCACAAGCCGGCCTGCGTGCGAACCTGTGTTTGCCTGTGCCTTCTCCTCCTGCTGGCGCCTGCCGGGTGCCGACCGCTTGACG
>CAWHEZ010000038.1:35000-52234 GCA_963828345.1 uncultured delta proteobacterium | reverse complement strand
TCGGGGATCTGCTGCCTGGGCGGATCGATGTTCCTCTGCCCGGACGGGGAGGGAAAGCGAATCGGTCACAGGCGCGCGGCCAGGTCGGCCACCGCCCGGCACGCCGCCTCGCGGGTCTGCAGAAACTGCGGATGGTTGAACCCGGGACGCCAGGTCAGGGAGGACAGCTCGTCGGACACGAGCAGAAGGGCCGCGGCCTCGATCCCGAGGAAGGCGGCGACGGTGAAGAGGGCCGAGGCCTCCATGTCGACGGCCACCGCGCCGAGCGCGCGGAAGCGCTCGATCTTGTCGGGGCTCTCGCGGAAGACGGCGTCGGTGGTCCAGACGCCGCCGACCGATACCGCGAGGCCGGCGCCGGCGCAGGCCTCCGCCAGCCGTGCGGAGAGAGCCGGGCTCGGGCGGGCGACGGACGCGTCCGGGGCATAGTGGCGCGAGGTCCCCTCGTCGATGTGGCCGACCCCGGGCACCACCACGCCGCCGATCGCGACCTCGGCCGCGATGGCGCCGCACCAGCCGACGAACACGAGGGTTCTCACGCCCCAGGCCGCCAGCGTCTCGACCAGCATCGCGGCGTAGGGCGCCCCGATCGCCGGGCCGACCAGCGAAACCCCGCCGTCCCGGCCGGGGTAGAGGCGGCTGGTGAACATCGGCCGGCCGCCGTCGGGCGCGGCCTGCAGGCAGGCGGCCAGCAGTGCCACGTCCGGCCCGGTCGCCGCGAGGATCGCGGTGGGTCCCAGCCGGGGGGAGCGCCTCCCCTGCCGGGGCTGGATGAGGTCCGCCCGGGGCGGCGCGGCGTTACGCATTCGCCGGCCCGAGGGTCACTCGGGCTTGTTCAGGCGGGTCAGGTCGTCCTTGATCTCGTCCATCATCTCGTAGAGCCACAGAAAATCCTCGATAGACAGGCGTCCCGCCTTGACCGGCGCGCCCTCGGTGCCGTCGCGCTTCATCAGGATGCGCGGGCCGATCTGGAGCTTGGCGCCCCCGTCGCCGTACTGGTTGATGGAGACCACGAGCCCGGTTTGGTCGCACTTCCACCGCTTCAGGACTTTGTCTTTTTCCGGGTCATACGGCATAGGTTCCCTCCCCTCTGGTCGCCGGCCTGAGTTCTCAGGCCGAGAGCTTTGAAAAATCCGCAAACGCGTCGAAGAGCCCCGCGACGCGCATCAACAGCGCCAGGCGGTTGCGGCGCACCTCCGCGTCCTCCGCCATGACCATGACATCCTGAAAAAAGGCGTCGACCGGCTCTCCCAGGGTCGCCACGTGCGCGAGCGCCTCGTCGTAGCGCCCCTGCGCGAGGTCGGCCTGGACCCGGTCCTGGACGGTCCGGTGCGCCTCGAGCAGTCCCGCCTCCGAGGCGTGCGCGAAGAGACTTTCGCGGACCTCGTCCCCGGCGGCATCCCCGGACTTGCGAATGATGTTGACCACGCGCTTGAAGGCCGCGGCAATGGGCTCGAAATCGGGCTTGCGCTTCAGCCGCTGCAGCGCCTCCGCGCGCCGCCAGGCGGACGGGACGTCCGTCAGCCCGGCGCCGAGCACCGCAGCGACGGTGTCCTTGTCGAGGCCGTCTTCGGTCATCAGGTGCGCCAGGCGGTTTTCCAGGAAGGCGCACACCTTGGCGGTCGTGTCCGCATCGGCCGCCGAGCCGAAGCGGGTCAGCCCCTCGGCGACGATCTCCGGCAGCGGGAGGGCGATTCCCCGCGCGCGCAGGATCTGCAGAATGCCGATCGACTGGCGCCGCAGCGCATAGGGGTCGGCCGCGCCGGTCGGGATCAGTCCGGCCCGGAAACAGCCGCAGAGGGTGTCCAGCTTGTCGGCGATCGCGAGGATCGCGCCGGCCTCGGTCGCCGGCAGCTCGGCCCCGGCCGCCACCGGCCGGTAGTGCTCCTCGATCGCCGCGGCCACGGCCGCCTCCTCGCCCTGGAGCAGCGCGTAGACGCGCCCCATCGTCCCCTGGAGCTTGGGGAACTCTCCCACCATGTGGCTGACGAGATCGGCCTTGCACAGCCGCGCGGCCCGGCCGACGTGGGCCACCAGCCGGTCGTCCCCGCCCATGCGCCCGGCCGTGATGCGCGCCAGCTGCTCGACGCGCTCCACCTTGTCGCGCACCGAGCCCAGCTGGGCCTGGAAGAGCACCGCGGCGAGCTTGGCGACCATGCTCTCGAGCGAGGTGTTGCGGTCCGCGTGGAAGAAGAACTTCGCATCCTCCAGCCGGGCCCGCAGCACGCGTTCGTGCCCGCGCGCGACCACCGTCATGTCCGTGGCCGGCGTGTTGTTGACCGCGACGAAGTGCGGCATCAGCCGCCCCTGGTCGTCGGTCACGGCGAAGTACTTCTGGTGCTCCCGCATCGCGGTGATCAGCACCTCGCGCGGCACCTCCAGAAACTCCGGGGCAAAGCGACCCACGACCGGCGCCGGGTACTCCACCAGGTGGGTCACCACGTCGAGCAGGCCCTCGTCGGGCAGGACGCGGCCGCCGACCGACGCCGCGCATTCGGCCACAGCCGCGGCAATCGTGCGCCGGCGTTCCGCCGGGTCGACGATCACCCAGGCCCCCCGCAGGGTCTCCGCGTAGACCGCGGGGTCCGCAACCCGCATCTTGCGCGGCGCCATGAAGCGGTGGCCGAACGTCGTACGGCCGCTGCGGATGCCGGCCGCCTGGAAGCCGACGGTCGTGGTCCCGAGCAACGCCAGAATGGACACGATCGGGCGGGCGAAGGTCGCCGGCAGATCGGCCCAGCGCATGCTCTTGGGAAAGGGGATGGCCGCGATCACCGCCGGCAGGATCGTCTTGAGGCACACGGCGGTTGCGAGCCCCGTCTCGGTGACCCGGGCGCAGAGGTACTCGCCTTTGGGGGTGGCGGCGATCTCCAGGCGCTCGACCGGCACGCCGACCTTCTCCGCGAACTTGGCGGCGGCAACCGTGGGCCGCCCCTCGGCGTCGTAGCCCGCACGGCGGGGCGGGCCGAGGATCTCGCTGGTGACCGACCGCTGCCGCGGCGCGACCCCCGTCACGACCACCGTCAGGCGGCGCGGCGTTCCGCAGGTGGTGATGCCCGCGTGGTCCACGCGCGCCTCGGACAGGCGCTGCGCCATGAGCGTGCCGAGCGCCGCGAGGGCCGGGTCGATGTAGCCGGCCGGGATTTCTTCGGTTCCGATTTCGAGCAGCAGCGTCTTCATGCGCGCACCTCGCCCGGCTGAACGTCCCGGCCGGACCTGCCGCCACGCTGGAGCAGCGGGAAGCCCATGGCCTCGCGCTGCGCCAGAAAGGCCTCGGCACAAGCGCGCGCCAGGTTGCGGATGCGGCCGATGTACCCCGTGCGTTCCGTCACGCTGATCGCGCCGCGCGCGTCCAGCAGGTTGAACGTGTGGGAGCATTTGAGGCAGAACTCGTAGGCCGGGAGCACCAGGCCCTGCCGCACCACGCGCTGGGACTCGGCCTCGTAGGTGGCGAACAGGCCCTGCAGCACCTCCACGTTGGCCGTCTCGAAATTGTAGGTGGACTGCTCGACCTCCTGGCGGTGGTGCACGTCGCCGTAGCGCAGGGTCCCGTTCCACTGCAGGTCGTAGACGTTGTCGACCTGCTGCAGGTACATCGCGATGCGCTCGAGACCGTAGGTAATCTCGACCGAGACCGGGGACAGCTCGATGCTGCCGGCCATCTGGAAATAGGTGAACTGCGTGATCTCCATCCCATCCAGCCAGACCTCCCACCCCAGCCCCGACGCGCCCAGGGTCGGCGATTCCCAGTCGTCCTCGACGAAGCGGATGTCGTGCGCCAGCAGGTCGATCCCGAGCGCGGTCAGGCTCTGCAGGTACTGCTGCTGCACGTCCAGCGGCGACGGTTTGATCAGGACCTGGAACTGGTAGTAGTGCTGCAGGCGGTTGGGGTTCTCGCCGTAGCGGCCGTCGGTGGGCCGGCGGGAAGGCTGGACGTAGGCGGTTTTCCAGGGCTCGGGGCCGAGGGCCCGCAGCAGGGTCGCGGGGTGGAAGGTTCCCGCCCCGACCTCCTGGTCGTATGGCTGGACGATCAGGCACCCCTTGCGCGCCCAGTAGGTCTGGAGCGTCAGGATGACGTCTTGAAAATACATGAAGAACTCCTGCGGATGGAGTGGAGTCAACGACCCACCCGCAGCGCGGGTGGCGTGGATGTTCGGCTGCAGGCCGAAAAGACAAACGCACGGCAGGGCGTCACCGGTGCACGTGCAACCGCGTGCGTGCACGCCGGTTGGCGGCCAGCAGCCAAGGTGATGGTTGATAGAGCATTTCCCCGCAAATGCCAAGCGAAAAGTACGGTGCCGGACGGCCCGCAGACCCGCTCCGGGCGCGCATTCGGAAGGCCCTGCCCGCATCAGCGCGGCGCTTCGACCCGCAGCCCCTCCGCGGTCGGCTCCACCCGCAGCAGGCGCGCACCCCGGCTCCGGTCCAGGATGTCCCGCCAACGTTCTTCCACGGCCCGCATCGCCGCGGCCGCGCCGACCGCCCAGAGGCACCCCCCGCCGCCCGCCCCGGTGAAGCGCGCGCCGCAGCCGCTGCGGTGCGCGGCGTCCGCCAGTCGTCGACCGACCGGTTCGAGCACGTCGGGCGTCATCCGCCGACGGATGTCGGTCTCGCGCCGCATCAGCTCCGCGGCCGCATCCCAGCGGCCGTGGCGCAGGGCGTCGGCAAACCGCCGCGTGCAGACGATGATCTCCGCCCACTCCCGGCGCCGCCGGCCGGCCACGAACTGCCGCACCCAGCGGCCGTTGACGTCGCTGGAGGCGTGAGTCACCCCGGCGTAGGCGACGAGCAGGTGCGGCGCCAGGTCGGCCAGCCGCGCGGGCGGGACCACGATCTCGCGCCGGTAGACATCCCGGCGCGGCAGCGCGACCCAGTGCCACAGGTTCGCGCCGCCGAACACGGCGGCCAGCTGGTCCTGGTACCCGCAGGGCACGCCGGCGACACTCTCCTCGATCGCGTGCGCGGTCAGCGCCACAGCCCTCCGGTCGACAGGCGCACCGCGCCGCGCGGCCTCGAAGAAGGCGCGCACGAGGGCCACGGCCGCCACCGAGGAGCCGCCGAGGGCACTGCGCGGCGGGGACTCGGAATCGATCCGGATGTGAACACCGCCGGCGCCGAAGAACGCGGCCACGGCGAACATCAGACCCAGGGGGTGGCGGAACGGCGCCGCACCCGGGGCGAATTCGGCCGGGCGGAACCCGCGCGAGCTCACCTTCACGCGCCCGCGGGCGTAAGGCTCCAGGCGGACGGTCGTTCTCAGATTGAGGGCCAGGTTGACCGTGCACGGGCCCATGGGGCTGCAGCGGGTAGGAAAAGGTGCGCAGGTCGAGCGTCCCGCCGTAGTCCACACGGCACGGCGCCGACACCGCGACCGCCCCCTCCTCCTCGAGCGCCTTCCGCCAGTCGAAGGAGGCTCCCGGCCCGGCAGGAACCAACTCGGTGCGACTGTTCAATCTCATTTGGGTCTTCTCCACCGGCGCTCCCCGTAATCCGTCCGATCCGACGGATCCGACCGATCGGTCGCCCGGGCCGCAGCGCAACGCAGATATTGGGCTTCCGGCGAACCCGTTTACCATTTATCCCCCCGGAGCTGGCGGAGCACTTTGAGGCTCCGCGGTTCCCGCCCCAGGTGGTGGGGCACGAATCGCTCCAGAAAGCGCAGGGCCTCCGCAGCGGCCTCGGCGCCGAACTTCATGCGCGCCGCCCGGCCCAGGTCGCCGTTGGACACCCAGAGCAGCTGCTTGGCCGTGCCTTTGGACAGGTGCCCGGCCTCAGGGAACCCGGGCAGGCAGGTCGGGCAGGCGATCCCGCCTTTGACGACATCCACCCCGAGCCGGCCGGGCGGGATGCAGTCGACCTCCCGACGGCAGAGGACACAGCACGCCAGGTTGGGGTCGTGCCCCGAGAGCCTGAGAAAGCGCATCTGGAAGACGACGCTGAGCACCGCCTCCGGCACCTCCCCGCGGTCCAGCTCGCCCAGCACGTGGCGCAGGAGACCGTAAAGGGCGGGCTGCTCCACGCCTTCCTCCATCCAGTCGTTCACCAGCTCCGCCCAGTAGCTGGCGTACGCCACCCGCAGCGGTGCGGAACGGATCCGCGCGAACGGTTGCTTCAGAGCGGCTTCCTGCAGCACGGCCAGTCCGCGCCCGCGGCCGGTTGACCCCACGAGGTCCATCTCGGAAAAGAGTTCGAGCACGCCGGGGAACCGGCGGCTGCTCTTTTTAGCCGATTTCGCGATGAGGGAAAGCTTGCCGCGCTCGAGGGAGAAGACCGAGAGGATGAGATCGTAGTCGCCGTAGTCCGTCCGCCGAAGGAGTATGGCCGAGGTGGAGAACTGGGACATGTGCGCTTGCATCCGCCGGGCGCGAGGCGCCCTTGCGCCTCAGGGCAGTTGCAGGTTGACGACTTCGCCGCGCCTGCCCGGGACCGGGACCGGCCGGTTGTCGAGGGTCATCTTGAGCCCGGCCGCGTTCCCTACCAGCAGGTTGAAGCCGGTCGCGGCTTCCAGGCGGAGCTGACCGCCGGCCTTCAGATGATACTCGGACGGGGTCCCCTGATCGATGGAGACCTTGACCCAGCTCTCGTCCTGAGCCGAGATCACCAGGACGTAGACGGGGGCCGCCGGCATGTGGGGTCTCTTGGTCGCCTCTGACGGGGGCTGGACGGGCGCTGCGGCGGGCACAGCCGCCGGTGACGGCTGCGGCGGAGCCTCGGCCGTACCCTCCGGAGACCAGTACCGGTAAGCCAGCGCCGACAGCGCGATGAGGCCCGCGAGGGCGGCCAGCAGGAGCCCCAGCTTCCAGGCGCCTGCGCTGCGCGCCGCGGCCGCGGGGAGGGGAGGCGCAGCAGGGCGGCCGACCGCCTGGAAGCGACAGTGCTCCAGGTAGAGTGCTATGGCTTCACGCTCGTCGGCGCCGACCGCGCGGGCGAAGGCCCGCAGGAACCCTTTGAGGAACACGTCGGGAGGCAGGCGGTCGAAGTCTTCGGCCTCGATCGCCTTCAGGGTGCTGGGCGCAATTCGAGTCTCGTCCGCCACCGCTTCCAGCCGGAGGCCGCGTTCAAGTCGCACGGTCTGGAGGTAACGCCCGAAGGTCGGCTCGCGCAGGGAAGACGTCCGGCCCGTGTCGACGCTGCCCGTGCTCATACGGTCTCGCTTCCGAATCGGCGGCGGGGCATCAGCCGACGGCTCATGGTTCCACGACCTTGATGTGGGAGCGCTTGCGCAGCTCGGTAATCCAGCTGGCGAAACGGTTGTCCACGGTCTCGCGGAAGAGGATGTCCTGGATTTCGGCCTCCACCTGGGGCAGCGGTTTGGCGGCGGTTTGCTCGATGCGTTGGAGGTAGACGATCTGATAACCGAAGTCCGACTCCACGATCGCGGAGCTCTGGCCCGCCTTCAGGTTCTGGACCGCCTGGCGCAACTGCGGGTTGAGCTCGTCGATCCGAAACCACCCCAGGTCCGCCCCCTCGATCCCCTGCTCGCCGCGGGAGTGGGCCCGCGCGAGTTCCTCGAACGCGCGGCCCGACGCCAGTTCCGCGGACGCCCGGGCCAGCAGTTCCCTGGCCGCGGTACGTTCCGACGGCCCGCTTCCCGGCGGCAGCTTCACGAAGAGGTTCCAGAGATAGTACTGGGTACTGCCGCCGTATTTCTGTTTGTTCTTCTCGTAGTACTTCTTGATATCCTCCTGCGTGATGACGACCTTCGAGCGGACTTCCCGGTTCACCAGCCGGGTGCGCTGCAGCTGGAGCCGAATCTCCTTGCGATACTCCTCCGGGGTCATCCCCTCCTGCGCCAGCATGGCCTTGAGGCTCTCGTCGGTCAGCGATCGCCGTTCCTTGAACTGACGAATGTAGGCCTCGACTTCCTCGTCGGTCACCGCGATCTTATATCGCTTGACCTCCTGCTCGGTGATCTTGCCGTCGATCAGGTTGTTGAGGACATCGCCGCGCATCCGGGCAATCGCCTGCCGTTCGCGCTCCGCCGACAGACCCTGGCCGCGCAGGTTCTGGATCATCGGCCGCAGCACCTGCTCGACATCGTACTGGGTGATGATGTCCTCGTTCACGACCGCGACGATGCGATCGACCGTTTCGGTTTGGGCAGCCGGTGCGGACGAGGGGGTGAGGAGGGCCACAGTCAGAATCGCCAGCAGAAAGCAGGTCCCCAGTCTCATGGATCGTTGTGCCTCTTCGGGTTAGCGCCGCGGGATCACTTCCCCGCGGGCGGCGGGGCAGCGACAGGTGCCGAGTCGGCCATCTGCGCCCAGAGGGCCTGGTTCACTTCGACCGGATAGGTGCGTTTCAGCCCGTCGACCCAGACGACGAAGGCCTCTTCGAGCTTGCGTCGCCCGAGGTCGGCCACGATGGTCTCCTGCAGCCGCAGGAAGCGTTCCCCGGAGTCCGCACCTGCAGCCTTCCCACGATAGTGCTCGTCGTAGTAGGCCGCCACCTCCTCGGGGGTGATGGCAATCCGGGGCTGAAGTTCCACGGCCACGAGCTTGTCCATCAGCAGGCGCGACCGCATCCGTTTCTTCCACGCTTCGAGCGGAACGGCCGCCTCGGCCAGGGTCTGCTCGAACACCCCCGGGGGGTAGTCGGACCGCACCGCCTCGACCGCGGCTTCAAGCTCGGACTCGGCCACGGCCACCCCCGCCACGTCAGCGCGGGCAAGCAACACCAGCTCGGTTGCGAGTTCATCGAGCAGCCGACGCCGCGCATCCTGAAGTACGACGGGGGATGGATCGATGCCGCCCGGGTGGGCCGTCTTGGTCAACTCGAACGCCTGCAGGAACTCCTGTGCGGTGACCTTGTGCCGGCCTACGCGCACGAGGTAATCGTCCGCGCGCTCAGGGGTAGACGGCCCGCAGGCCATCGTCCACAGCACCCCGGCCAAAACGATCCCCCGGCCCATCCACAGGCCGTTTCGTGCGGTCACCGCATGCTCCACACCGGTTTCGACGGGTCTGACCCGCCCGGCCGGAAGATTGGATAAGAATTTAATTTTCTTGACTATTAACACGCTGATAGACGGCTTGCAAGATGTTTTTGGCCTGCGCCAGCTGCCCGAGCGTGCCCGGCTGCATCAGCCGCGCCTTGACCACCCCGTCCGGGGACATTTCGTAACGTTCCGGGTCGGCGAGCACGAGATCGACCACCGCCTGGGCGGCGTGCGGGTGGTGCTCCGAGAAATACATGACCATGCGCTGGTCCTTGATGTCGAGGCGCGCCATCCCGGAAGCGCGCGCCAGGACTTTCAGCATGATCTTGAACAGCAGGTTGGTCGCCTCCTCGGGCAGCGGGCCGAAACGGTCGTTCAGCTCCCTGCGGACGTCCCCGATTTCGGAGAGCTCCGTGATCCGGGCCAGGCGCCGATAGAGCGTCATGCGCTGGTCGATGTCCGGCACGTAGGCCTCGGACAGGTAGGCCGACAGCGGGAGGTTGATCTCGGGGTCGAGCGGCTGGGCCACCGGTTCCCCCTTCAGATCGGAGACCGCCTCCTCCATGAGCTGGAGAAACATGTCGTAGCCGACCGCGGCGATGTGACCGGACTGGGATGCGCCCAGGATGGTCCCCCCGCCGCGGATCGAAAGGTCGCTCATGGCGATCTGGAAGCCGGACCCGAGATCGCTGTGCTCCATCAGGACTTTGAGCCGCTTGCGCGCCTCGGCCGTGAGCTGGCCCTCGTCGGGGACGAGCAGGTAAGCGAAGGCCTGTTCCTCGGCACGCCCCACGCGGCCGCGCAGCTGATAGATCTGCGCCAGGCCGAAGCAGTCCGCACGGTTGATGATGATCGTGTTGGCCGAGGGGATGTCCAGGCCGGATTCGATGATGGTCGTGCACACCAGCAGATCGATTTCCCGGTTCAGGAAACGGTACATGACCCGCTCGAGCTCATCCTCGCTCATCTGGCCGTGGGCGACGTCCAGGCGCACCTCCGGGACGAGTTCCTGGAGGATGCGGGCCATCTTGTGGATGCTGTGGACATGGTTGTGCACAAAGTAGATCTGCCCCTGGCGTTTCAGCTCCCGGCGCACGGCCTCGGCGATCACGGCCGTATCGAACTCGGAGATGCACGTGATGATCGATTTGCGGAACTCGGGCGGCGTCTGGATCAGGCTGATGTCGCGCACCCCCACCAGCGACAGGTGCAGGGTGCGCGGTATCGGCGTGGCCGTAAGCGCGAGCACGTCCACGCTCGCGCGCATGGCCTTGAGCTTCTCTTTGTGGCGCACGCCGAAGCGCTGCTCCTCGTCCAGCACCAGCAACCCCAGGTCCTTGAACGCGATGTCCTTCTGGATCAGGCGATGCGTCCCGACCACGATGTCCACCGCGCCGGACTTGAGGCCCGCCACGATGGCCTGCTGCTCCTTGCGGGACCGGAAGCGGCTGAGGCAGGCGATGTTCACCGGGTGGTGCTGGAAGCGGTTGCGGAACGTGGCATAGTGCTGCTCGGCCAGGATGGTGGTCGGCACCAGGACGGCCACCTGCTTGCCGTTGGTCGCCGCCATGAAGGCCGCCCGCAGCGCCACCTCGGTCTTCCCGTAGCCCACGTCCCCGCACACCAGGCGGTCCATCGGGTGCCCCTGGTGCATGTCCTCGAGCACCTGGTCGATGGCCTTGAGCTGGTCCGGCGTCTCTTCGTAGGCGAACCCGCCCTCAAAGTCGCGGAAATAGGCGTCGGCGGAACCGAAGGCGTACCCCTCTGCCACCTTGCGTTCCGCGTAGAGTTTCAACAGCTCCCCGGCCATCTTTTCGGCCGAGCGCTTGATGCGCTCCTTGGCGCGCTCCCAGGACTTGCCGCCGAGCCGGTCGAGCGCGGGCGTGTGCCCCTCTACCCCGAGGTATTTCTGCACCATGCCCATGCGGTCCACCGGCAGATAGAGCTTGTCCCCGCCCTGGTAGGTCAGCGTCAGGAAATCGTTGCGCGCCCCTTCGACCGTGAGCTTCTGCAGGCCCTCGTACTGCCCGATGCCATGGTCGGCGTGCACGATGAGATCTCCCTGCTTGAGTTCCTGCAGGTTGAGAAGCTGGGCGCGCAGCTTGCCCTCGGCCTTGGCGCGGTGCACGCGACGCGTCCCGAAGATCTCGTCCTCGGTCACGACCGCCAGGCTCTCGGCCGGCCACACGAAACCGCCGCGCAATCGCCCCAGGCAGAGCGCCGCCACGGGACCCGCCTTCCCCGGCACCCCGTCGGACCGCTCGAACTGCAGGCCGTAGGGCAACAGCAGCGAGGCGAGGCGTTCCGCCTGGGATTTGGTTCGACACGTGATAAGCACCCGGCGGCCGGCGCGGCGATGTTCCCAGACCCAGTCCGCCAGCGGCTGCAGCAGTTGCTCCTTCCCGTGGGTACGCCGCAGTGCGGCCGACAGCTCGCCGTTGCCCTGGATGAGGACGCTCATGGGGCGGCGCGCACCGGGGTCCGCGGCCGCCGTCGCTCCCGTCAGTTCCAAGAGCTTGAACCCGACCGGCTTCAGGCGCTGCAGCCGTTCCCGCACCTCTTCCCATGGGAGATAGAGTCTGATCCGGGGGCACGCAGAACTTGCCGGCATCGCGGCACGCGCTGTCGTTGGCCCGGGTCTGCTCTCGGACCTCCGCCGCGGCGGTGTCCTGGCGCTCGGGATCGACGCGGATGCACAGCGCCTGGGCGGGCAGGTAATCCAGAAATCCGTCGAGCCCCGGGTAGACCAGCGGCAGCATGCCGTCCACGCCCGGGAATGCTTCCTGGTTCGCCAGGCGCGTGGTGATGGTGCGAAGCTGAGTCGTGGGCAGGTTCAGCTCCGCCGCGAGCAGCCGGACCCGCTGCAGAATTTCGGGTAATGTCTCCGGGGACAGGATCGATTCGCGCGCCGGCAGGATCACGGCCTCGGCCAGGGATCCGATCCGGCGCTGGTCCCCGGCGTTGAAGAAGCGCAGGCTCTCCACGCGGTCCCCGTAGAACTCGATCCGCAGCGGGTCCGGGTACAGCGGCGAGAAGACATCGACAATGCCGCCGCGCACCGAGAAATCCCCGGGGTCTTCCACGATGGCCGTCCGCAGATACCCGCCGGCAATGAGCTTGGTCATCAGGCGCTCGCGGTCGGTTTCCTCCCCTTCGACGATCAGCTCGGCATAGCGGTTGAGCTCCCGGCGCGGGATCAGTCGCTGTATGAGCGCCGACACGGGCGCGATCACCACGGTCGGGGTGTCGTCCGACATCAGCCGGTAGAGCACCCGCAGGCGCTCGGCGGCCGTTTCATTATGGTATGAGAGGAACTTCAAGGGCAGGACATGGCAGCCCGGGAACACGAGCAACGGGACTTCCCGGCGACGAGTGAAAAAGCGAAGCTCCTCCGCCAGTTGCTGCGCGTCCTCGATCGAAGGCACCACCACTAAAATGGACGCCTTCCAGCGCTCAAGCACGGCGGCTATGAGATAGGCCCGCTCGCTGCCGGAAAGACCGCAAACGTCCACCGGACCGGTGCGGTCGACGATGGCCGCCACGGCCTGAGACGCATCAATTATGTCTTGATTTTGCGCCATAAACTCAGTAGAAAACCCAGCCGGTGCCGACGTAGTCCAATCGGCAGAGCGACGGATTCGTAATCCCCTATAGTATAAGCCGCCTTGGCTCAGAGGTAGAGCAGCGCACTCGTAATGCGCAGGTCCTCGGTTCGATTCCGAGAGGCGGCTCCAACTGAACACCGTAAGCCCCGCGCATTCGAGCGCGGGGCTTTTTGCTTAATCCGCCACGGAGAACGGCACAGGAATGCCGGAGCCGCATGCCTCCAGGCGCGCAGCCTCCCGGCCCTGCGGCACCCGGTCACCGATCATCTGGATCAGGTGGAGGCATGGGCTCGGATCTGTCGCCTGCGGTCCGCCACGCCCGCGCCTGGCCGAGGCAAGCGGCGTCGTTCACGACCCGCTGATAAAGGTCGTCACTCACGGGCGGCACCTTGGACCGGAGGTCCGCGTCGCGGTGCCGGAGATGGTATCCCGTTCAACCGCCAGTCAAGCAGACCCCTTGGTGTTACCGTCTGCAACGCCTTGTGTTTCAAACTTGTGACAGTAAACCAAACCTGCTGCTATTGCAACCCACATGTCGGAGCCCGAATTCGGTTTTCAGCAGTAATCAGTTGAAAAATATATGGATTTTAAGCCGGCAGGCTTGACACCGGTATGGTTTCCGGTTAGTCTGAAATCGCAGTAATCGCAGACCCACCGCAACTCACAGGACGACAGTTCATGAAGGATCTTGAAGACCTCGATCTGAAGGCCGAAATTGACGAGATCATGCGCAGTGTCGACAGCATCATGAAAAAGGTCGAGGCGGTCCTGCCGCCCAAACCCGAGCAGACGGAACGCGTGAACGAATAGCCGCTCGAGGGCCACGCCAACTCGCGGATGACCCGTTCAAGGCGGTGTCAGGGTATTAGACCTTTTTGACACGGCGGGAGCGGGTTGAAGCAGGGGATGGTTCGAGCCGGATGAATCTGGAGTGCAGGAGGCGTCTATGGCGGTGACGAAGGACGACATCGTCGCGCGGATTCACGAAGTCGGCTTCACCAAGAAACAGTCGGTCGATCTGGTGGAGATGCTGATTGAGATCATCAAGGGCAACCTTGAAAAAAGCGAAGATGTCCTCGTGTCGGGCTTCGGCAAGTTCTGCGTCAAACAAAAGAATCAGCGGCGCGGCCGCAATCCTGCGACCGGGGAGGATCTCATGCTGCGGCAGCGGCGTGTGATCACCTTCAAGTGCTCCGGAAAACTCCGCAACAAGATCAACGGCCTCCCGGAATAAGCTTCGGAGACATGCCGTCGGCGCGGCGTTGAGTATCCTGCAGCACCGCTCGCGCGTCCATTGCCCCGTCCTCGAGCTTTCCCCTGCCCACCCGCGTCACAACGGTATGCCGTAGGTTTTGATCTTGCTCAACAGCGAGGGGTGGCTGATTTCCAACAAACGCGCGGCCTGCGTGCGATTGCCGCGGGTTTCCTCCAGGGCCTTGGTGATCAGTTTTTTCTCGATGACGCGCTGAGCCTCCTTCAGCGAAAGGCCGACCGGGGAAGGCTCCAGTTCCGCTGTCTCCCGGCGCAGGTTCAGGGTCGTGGGCAGGTGCTCGGGCATCAGCATGGAGTCCTCCGCCAGCAGGACGCCCCGTTCTATGACGTTTTCGAGCTCGCGCACGTTGCCCGGCCAGCCGTATTCCAGCAAGCGCCCCATGGCGGCCGGGCTGATGACCGAGATGTCCTTGCCCAGCTTGCGGTTAAAGCGTTCCAGAAAATGCTGGCACAGGAAGGGCACGTCTTCCGGTCGCTGGCGCAGCGGCGGCAGGGCGATGGTGAGAACGTTCAGCCGGTAGTAGAGATCCTCGCGAAAACGGCCCTGCCGGACCTCCTCATCCAGATGCTTTCCGGTCGCCGCGATCACGCGCACGTCCACCCGCGTGGCCTTGGCCTCTCCGACCGGCCGAACCTCGCTCTCCTGAAGAACGCGCAGGAGTTTCACCTGCAGCGACAGCGGCAGCTCTCCGATCTCGTCCAAAAATATGGTGCCGCCGTCGGCTTCCTGAAAGAGGCCTTTCTTGTTGCGGTCGGCGCCGGTGAACGCCCCCTTCTTGTAGCCGAACAGCTCGCTCTCGAGCAGCGTCTCCGGAATGCCGCCGCAGTTGATGGGCACGAGCGGCTTGCCGGCGCGCTCCCCCTCGTTGTGGATGCCGCGCGCGACCAGTTCTTTACCGGTACCGCTTTCGCCCAGGATGAGCACGGTGGTCGAATAGCGCGCCGCCTTGCGCGCGAGCTCGAACACGCTGGACATGCTGGGGCTGCGGCCCACCATGTCCCCAAAAGCGAAATCTTTCTCGATCTCCTCGATCCTGGCCTTCAGTCTTCGGTTTTCGCGCTTCAGGCTCTCGCGTTCCTCGGCTTTCTTGAGTGTCAGCAAGACCTCGTCCGGCTTGAAGGGCTTGGAGATGTAGTCGTAGGCCCCATGTTTCATGGCGTCGATCGCAGTGTCGATGCTGCCGTAGGCGGACATCATGATGACGCAGCTGCGGGCTGGCCGATCGATCACGGCTCTTCAAGAAATCCATACCGTTCATCACCGGCATGTTGACGTCGCACAAGATGTAGTCGTAGTCTTGCTGAATCGTCTTTTGCAGCCCGGCCTGCCCGTCTGCAGCAGTGTCTACGGCGTACCCGGCCTTGCGCAATACCGTGGCGAGCATGTGGCACATGTTCACTTCGTCATCGATGACGAGGATCTTCTGCGACGCGATACTCATGGGGCAGCCTCCAGAGGGTGTGCCGGGGGATCCAGCTGGCAAGAGGGATTTGACGACGCCGCGAGCCAGAGATGGTCGGCCGCAAACGCCGGGGGGATGATCGGCAGCCGCACGGTCATGGTCGTCCCCTCTCCGACCGTGCTCTCTGCCTCCAGCATTCCACCAAAACCCTGGATGATCATGAAACTGACTGAAAGACCGAGTCCGGTTCCCTTGCCCGGTTCTTTGGTCGTGTAAAACGGATCAAAAATAAACGGAAGGATCTCCTGGGGAATTCCGGCGCCGTTGTCCCGGAACCGCACCTGCAGCCATCGTGAGTTCTGACCGTCTTGCGCCCCGTCGTCGGCGGCCTCGGAAGAGACAATATGCAACTCGCCGCCCGAAACCGGGTGGCGGGCGGCAATGGCGTCGGCGGCATTGATGGCGAGGTTCAAAAAGACCTGTCGCAGACGGTCGGGATCGGCTCTGACGGTATCGTTTTTCGTCGCCGATTGAACATCCACCCGAACCCGCGACATGAACGGCTGAAGCTCGAGCATCTGGTGCAAGTCAACCAGCACCTGGTTGACCGCCACCAAACGGGGGCCGTTGGGTGAAGGACGCGAGATCTCGAGCAACTGGCGGATGATCGCATTGATGCGTTCCACTTCGCTTTCGGTGCGCACGAGATACTCCAAGCGCTCATCCTCGGAGATACCGGGTTGTTTCAGCAGGGCGATATACCCCGTCACAATGCCAATAGGGTTCCCGATTTCGTGGGCAATCCCGGCCGAAAGACGACCGACGGAGGCCAGCTTTTCGGCGCGAACCATTTCCTCTTGAGCCCTTTGTAACTCGTAATTTGCAGTTTCCAGGGAACAAACGGTCGCGCGCAGTTTCGATCTCTCTTCGGCGAGCCGCCGCATGAGGGTGTTCAGGGCCGATGACAGTCGAAGCAGCTCGTTGTCCTCCTTGCGCACGCTGAACAACAGTTCGTCGTCTTCCTTGTAATCCTCTGCCCGCTTGGCCAGCCGCCCCAGCGGCTGGAGGTACATCTTTATCACCCGGTAGATTCCGAGAAACGATAGCACGGCGGTGTTCACGAAAACGTAGAGCAGCAGAATATGGTGGGTCTGGCGCAGCGAGCGGTATGCGGCTCCGAGCGGGATCGCGATACTGAAAGCCGAACCTGCCTCAACTCCCGCCGCAACGGGTGAGCTGATGACGATCCGCTCAGGTTGGTTCCAAAATAGACCGAAGGTGCTGCCGGAAAAGTTCACGATCTCGTCGCCGGTTGACAGCGCTTTCTGCGTCTGCACGACAATCTCATCGTCCTTAGAACAGGTTTGGGTACCGAATCCGATGTGGTGCAGGTTCTGAGCAAGAAGGAAAAAACAGTCGATGCCCGCTTCTGTCAGCGCTGTGTGCAGTCGCTCACGCGAATGCTCGCTTTTTATCTGGTCTCCCCATGGGATGTTAGAACCGAGGTGTTCGCGCAGGATGCGGACAAGTGCCTTGCCCTTGGTGAGTTCATTGCGTACAAGGTTGCGCTGGGCCGTCAACATAGTGACGACATCGATTGAGACCATGCCTATCAGCAGGAACACGGTGATGTTTAGCGCGATTTTAGTCTTGAGCCCACGAGCGCCCATATGCGTGCCAACAATCTAAATTTTATTATAATTTTAAGATAGATGCCGCTCGGGACGACCGTTTTGGCTGGTCCCGGCTGAAACCCGTATCGGTGACGTGATATAATCAGCAATTAAGGTGCCAGATTATTGGTGGAGTCAATAGGAGGAGGAAGGGAAAGGAAGGGCGAAAAAAAACCCGGGTCTATTCGACCCGGGTTTTAAAGAAATTTCGGCGGCGACCTACTCTCCCACACAGGACCCCGTGCAGTACCATCGGCGCTGAAGAGCTTAACTTCCGTGTTCGGGATGGGAACGGGTGTTGCCTCTTCGCCATAGCCACCGAAAAGCGTGTTTTCGGATGACAGAC
>CAWHEZ010000038.1:0-30000 GCA_963828345.1 uncultured delta proteobacterium | reverse complement strand
GCGTTACTCACCCGTGCGCCACTTTACTAGCCCCAGCAAGCTGGGACTTTCTCGTGCGACTTGCATGTGTTAGGCACGCCGCCAGCGTTCATTCTGAGCCAGGATCAAACTCTCCACTTTAACTGGATCGTGCAGTCCGAAGACCGCACGCAATTAACGGAGTTTGGCTCGACCGGACGCCACTATTTAGTTTTCAAAGATCAAAAAAACCCGACCAGTTTTATTTCCTTGCCCTCCAAGAATCCTCAGAGCAGCAAGTCGGCTCGTTTAATATACTAATCTCTGAGAGAGTGTCAAGAACTTTTTGAATCTTTTTTTTGAGGAGCGGTGCTTACCGAACCTTCGAAGCCCCTCTTCTCTCTCGGAGAGCCTAAAAAATGTCTTATAGACCATTTTTAGATCAGGTGTCAAGGATCATTTTTAAATCCCGCGACCTTTCAGTCGCTTCGCCTGTGCAACGTGGCACCGGCGACAAAACTCGGCGAATTTATACAAACAAGAACGTGGTGTCAAGAAAAAAATCGTGCTTTGATTATTTTTCGCTGCGGACCCGATGAAATCGCTTCTTGCCGGCACGAAGCACCAGAGTGCCTTCAGGGCTAAGATCCCTATCAGACAGCACCCGGTCGTGGTCATCGATGCGTTCGCCGTTCACGTAGGCCCCCCCCTGGTCAATCAGCCGGCGCGCAGCCGCTCCAGAGGCGACCAGCCCGGTCTCTTGAAAAAGCTTGAAGGCCGGTATGCCCGTCTTCAGACGGTCGGCGGGGATGCTTGAGGTGGGGACTGCGGCCGGGTCGATCTCCGCTGTCCCGCGCGGGACACCACTCGATGGGAGAATCGACTCGGGCACATTGCGCCCGCCGAAAAGCCCCTGCGCGGCCTGCAGGACAGCGAGGGCCTGCTCACGCCCATGCGCCAGGCTGGTCGTTTCGAAGGCCAGCACGGTCTTGGCTGAATTAAGAGCGTTTCCCTCGAGCCGCTCCAACGCCCGGATCTCCTCAATCGGCAGAAAGGTAAAGAGTGCGAGAAAGCGCACGACGTCGCGGTCGTCCGTGTTGACCCAGTACTGGTAGTAATCGTAAGGGCTCGTGCGCTCTGGGTCGAGCCACACCGCTCCCTTGGCGGTCTTGCCCATTTTCTCGCCGTTGCTTGTCGTGATCAGCGGGAAGGTGACGCCGTATGCGGTCGTTTGCTCCAGACGCCGAATCAAGTCCACACCGGCCACGATGTTGCCCCACTGGTCGCTGCCGCCCATTTGCAGGCGGCAGTCGTGCCTCCGCTTCAGCTCAAGGAAGTCATAGGCTTGCAACACCATGTAGTTAAACTCGATGAAACTCAAGCCATCCTCCGACTCGAGCCGCATCCGGCAACTTTCGGCCTTGATCATGCGGTTGACAGAAAAGTACCTTCCGATGTCGCGCAGGAACGGGATGTACTCCAACTGGGCCAACCATTCCGCGTTGTTCAGCAGCAGCGCTCGCCCGTCCGCAAAATCGATGAATCGCGAGAGCTGACGTTTGATCCCGGCGGCATTTTGGTCGATTTCACCCAGCGAGAGCATCTTGCGCATCTCGGTCTTCCCGCTGGGGTCGCCCACCATGCCGGTGCCGCCGCCGACTAAGGCAATCGGCCGATGGCCGTTGCGCTGCATGTGCGCAAGAGCCATGATTGGGACCAAGCTGCCGATGTGCAGGCTGGATGCGGTCGGATCGAATCCGATGTAGCCGGTCACCCGGTTGGCACCGAAGTAGTCAATCAACTCCTGCTCGTGGGTCATCTGTTCGATGAACCCGCGTCCCCTCAGAACGTCTATCAGATTCGCCATCTGTCTTCCTATGGATTGGGACCTTGCCGTCCTGCGCGCGCCAACCCGCAGGTTCACTTGTTGGCCAATTCCACGGCGCGCGTCTCACGGATCACGGTCACTTTGATCTGCCCTGGGAAATTCAGGGATTCCTCGATCTTGCGGGCGATATCCTTGCTCAGCATGACCGCCTCGTCGTCGGTCACTTTTTCGCTTTCCACGATGACCCTCAGCTCCCGGCCGGCTTGGATAGCGTAAGTGTTAGCGACGCCTTTGAATTCGTTGGCAATCTTTTCCAGGTCTTCAAGCCGCTTGATGTAGTTCTCGAGCATCTCCTTGCGCGCACCTGGCCGCGCGCCGGACAACCCGTCGGCCGCCTGCACCAGAAAAGCGTAGACTGAATTGGGCGGTACATCCTCGTGATGCGAGGCTATCCCGTGCACCACCTTGGGGCTTTCGCCGTACTTCTTTGCCAGCTTGGACCCGATGATCGCGTGCGGCCCCTCGACCTCGTGGTCGATCGCCTTACCGATGTCGTGCAGCAGCCCCATGCGCCGGGCGAGTTTTGTGTTCAGGCCCAGTTCCGAAGCCATGATGCCGGACAGGAACCCAACTTCAATCGAGTGCTGCAGCACGTTCTGGGAGTAGCTGGTTCGAAACTTCAGCCGACCGATGTACTTCACCAGTTCGATGTGCATGCCATGAATCCCGAGGTCGAAGGCCGCCTGTTCGCCGGCCTCCTTGATGGTCTGCTCCACCTCCTGGCCGACTTTCTTCACGACGTCCTCGATCCGAGCAGGGTGGATGCGACCGTCCGAGATTAGGCGCTGCAGCGACAGTCGCGCGACCTCGCGGCGCACCGGGTTGAACCCCGAGAGGATCACCGCCTCCGGCGTATCGTCGATGATCAGATCGATCCCGGTAGCCGCCTCGAGGGCGCGGATGTTGCGACCCTCTCTGCCAATGATCCGGCCCTTCATCTCGTCGTTCGGCAGAGGCACAACCGACACGGTCCGCTCGGCCACAAAATCGGCCGCGTATCGTTGAATGGCGGTCGCGATGATCTTCTTGGACTTCTTGTCCGCTTCCTCCTTGGACTCGTTCTCGATCTTCTTCACCAGCTTGGCGGCCTCGAAGCGCGCCTCGTTCTCCATGGCCCGAACCAGCAGATCCTTGGCCTGCTCGGCAGTCAGGCCAGAAATGCGCTCAAGCTGCTGCTTCTGTTCGTCGATCAGGGTCGTGATCTGCTGCTGGTCTTCCTCCACCTTCTGTTCGCGCTTCTGCACCAGTTTCTCGCGCCGCGCGAGTTCCTGGTCGCGCTGCTCGACCTGATCCACCTTCCGGTCGAACCCCTCTTCCTTCTGGACCAGCCGCATCTCTCGCTTTTTGAGCTCCGCCTGGTTCTCTTTGACCTCTTGATCGAAATCGCTTTTCAGCTTGAAAAGTGTTTCCTTCACCTCCACATCGGCAGACTTGAGCACCGCCTCGGCCTTGTTCCGTGCCTCCTCCAGAATGCCGGCAGCCTCCCGTTCGGCCGCTCTGAGCTTTTGCGAGACGATTTTTCCCCGGACCCAGAACGCAATCGCAAAACCGGCGACAAGGCCGGCTGCTCCCGTTAGAATTCCTTCGATCATATGATGTGTCTCCCAGGGCCTCGGAGGCCCGTTGCAGAGAATCGGTTGCGTCCGGCTTGAACGATCCCGCCTTCCGGCCGGACAACAGGGTCGTGCGGGTTTGCCCGCGCGATGCCGCAGGATACCACTTGCATTGGGTGAATACTGATGCGATCCGTTCGAGGTCGACTAAATTCGCGACCGCGAACCGCTAAGAAGGGCGGGAGAGGAAGGGATACGTGACAGTCGCTCGGGGATCATCCGTACTGACGAAAGTTCTGCAGCTGCATCAGGCTTTCATCCAGCCTGCGGTTCAGCGTAGCCAACCGCTCAGCTGTCAGGTCGACGAATTCGCCGGTTTTTTTCAATTGCATGATGCTGTTTGCAATATTCAGCGCAGCGAGGATCATTATCGTCAGTTTGGGCATATAAGTGGATGGGCCCGATTGCTGGGCCTGAACTTTCTGCACTTCGTTCAGCAGAAGTTCAGCGGCCTCATTGGCTTTGGCAACATCGGTGTCCGACTTGAAGGTATACGGTTGCCCGAAAAGCTCTATCGTTACCAGATGTTCCAATCCGATCACGCTCCCGACCAGTCTGCCCGTCAGTTCTCATGAACGGGTCACGCCCTCAAGCTTGGCCAGCAAATTGTCGATTCTGGATCGGATGAACGCCTTTTCCTCGTCATGGCGTTTCACCGATTCATTCTTCCGGTGAAGTTCCTCCTCCAGTTGCTTTATCTTATTGTGCAGGTCCACGTTGGCGGCCTGCAGGGATTTTGAAATCTCTACCAACCGTTCGATTTTATGTTCGATGGCGCTGAATTGGCTGTTAAGCGGCTCCGTGTTCGACATGCCGTCCCCTTCTACTGAATGATGCCCATCTAACGTGTAACCTAGCAAAAAGTCAAGAAATATCCGCCTTCCGGGCAGCCAGGACGGCCTCTACACGGTGCAGATCCTCCGGGGTGTTGACCCCCAGGATCTCGTCCGGGTCCCCCCCTCTGCAAATGCCAAGGGCGCGGGCGTCGCGGTACCCGACGCGGATGATGTCGGTCAGGTAGAACTCCCCTTGGGCATTGCGACGATCCAGGCGGGGGAGTGCTTCCGCAAGGAAGCCCTTCGATACGCAATAAATGCCCGAGTTGATGGTCCGGACGGCGCGTTGAGCCTCATCAGCGTCGGCCTCCTCCACGATCCCGGACAGCCTGCCGTCTGGGTCGAGCAACACACGGCCATAACCGGACGGCTGCTCCAGATCCACGGCCAGCAAGGTGACATCCCGCCGGCTGCTCAAGTGATCGGCAACCAAGTCTTTGAGGGTAGACGCCCGGATCAGCGGCACATCCCCGCAGAGGATCACGATCGGGTCGCACCCCTCCGGCACGTGCGGCAATGCGCACATGACCGCGTGACCGGTGCCCAACTGTCGCTCCTGATAGGCGTAGAGCACCTCGGCCGAGTGGGAGATCACCCGGCGGACCTCATCGGCCTGGTTTCCCACGACGATGACCACCGAACCGGCCACTTGCCGGGCCGCTTCGACGACGTGCATCACCATGGGCTTGCCAAGGACTTCATGCAACACTTTGGCCTTCGGTGATTTCATGCGTTTGCCGAGGCCGGCGGCGAGAATGATAACGGCAATGTCAGCGGTCATTTCAGATTACCTTCGCTACGATGCGCGCGCCGGCCGTGTCGGACGGCTCGCCTCCGATGTGTCCGGACGTTCCAAAAACCGAGGGCAAACCGCAGCGGTTTGCCCTCGGGACTCTGTTTCGGTTGTCGGCGCCGGATTCGTTTCGGATCAGTGCTGCTGGGATCGGCCTTCAGCGATCTTCAGCCGGATGATCGCCCGATGGAGCGCGGCCTGCGCCCGCGCAAAGTCCACCTCATCCTTTGCCCGCACCTCCGCCAAACGCTTCTGAGCTCGCTCCAAGGCGGCCCGGGCCCGCTCGACGTCGATGTCCCGCCGGCGTTCCGCCGATTCGGCCAGGATGGTCACCTTGTTCGGCAACGCCTCGGCAAACCCGCCGCTGACGAAGACAAAGTGCTCGGCGCCCTGCGCATCGGTGTAGTGCACCGGTCCGGCCTTCAGGGCCGTCAGGAATGGAGTGTGGCCGATGAGCACGCCGAACTCCCCCATGATGCCCGGGGCCATGACGATCTGGGCTTCGTCCTGAACGACGATCTTCTCGGGTGTGACAATCTCGATTTGAATGGGTCCTGCCATTGCGCCCCCTCAGGGTTATTCTGCGGATGCCATTTCCTTCGCGGCCGCCACAACCTCCTCGATCCCGCCCTTCATGTAGAAGGCCTGCTCGGGGATGTCGTCGTGCTTGCCTTCACAGATCTCCTTGAACCCGCGAACCGTGTCCTCGAGCTTGACGTACTTGCCGGCCTTACCGGTGAAGGTCTCGGCCACGTGGAAGGGCTGGGACAGGAAGCGCTGGATCTTGCGGGCCCGGGACACCGTCACCTTGTCCTCGTCCGAGAGTTCCTCGATCCCGAGGATGGCGATGATGTCCTGCAGTTCCTTGTACTTCTGCAGGATCTGCTGCACCGTGCGCGACGTCCGGTAATGGTCGTCGCCGATGTAGGTCGCATCCAGGATGCGCGAGGTCGAATCCAGGGGATCCACCGCCGGATAGATGCCCAACTCGGCGATCTGCCGGGACAAGACGACCGTTCCATCCAAGTGGGCGAAGGTCGTCGCCGGGGCCGGGTCGGTCAGGTCGTCGGCCGGCACGTACACGCACTGCACCGCCGTGATCGATCCCTTGTCGGTGGAGGTGATCCGCTCCTGCAACTCGCCCAAGTCGACGGCAAGGGTCGGCTGGTAACCGACGGCCGAGGGCATGCGGCCGAGCAGCGCCGAAACCTCGGAGCCGGCCTGGGTGAACCGGAAGATGTTGTCAATGAAGATCAGAACGTCCTGGCCTTCCTCGTCCCGGAAATACTCGGCCTCGGTCAGGGCCGAGAGCGCCACGCGCGCGCGTGCCCCGGGCGGTTCGGTCATCTGCCCGTAGACGAGCGAGGCCTTGGGCAGAACGCCGGAGTCCTTCATCTCGTGGTAGAGGTCGTTGCCTTCACGGGTGCGCTCGCCCACGCCGCCGAAGACGGAGATGCCGCCGTGCTGCATGGCGATGTTGTGCACCATCTCCATCATGATGACCGTCTTGCCGACGCCCGCACCGCCGAACATTCCCATCTTGCCGCCGCGGGGGAACGGGACCAGCAGGTCGATGACCTTGACGCCCGTTTCGAGCACGCGCACCGTGGTGTCCTGCTCGGTGAACTTCGGGGCGGCGCGGTGGATCGGCCGCATCTTCTCCTGGCTCACCGGGCCCAGCCCGTCCACCGGGCGGCCAACCACGTTCAGCACGCGGCCGAGGGCGGCCTTGCCGACCGGCATCTGGATCGGCGCACCGGTGTCCTTCACGGGCATGCCCCGCACCAGGCCGTCGGTGATGTCCATCGCGATGGTGCGCACGACGTTGTCGCCCAGGTGCTGGGCGACCTCGATGACCAGGTTGTCCGCCTCGGCGTTGATGGCGGGGTTGGAGAGGGTCAGCGCCGTGTAGATCGTCGGCAGCTTGCCCTGGGGAAACTCCACGTCGATGACCGGTCCCATGACCTGCACAACCTTACCGATGTTCTCTCCCATTGAACGACCTCCTATGAAACCGCAGTGAACGCAGTTGGTTTACGTTACCCCTTCAGGGCCTCGGCCCCGCCGACGATGTCCATGAGTTCGGCGGTGATCGCCGCCTGGCGCGCCTTGTTGTAGACCAGCGTGAGGTTCGTCAGCATGTCGTTGCAGGCTCGGGTGGCGTTGTCCATGGCCACCATGCGGGCCGCGTGCTCGCTCGCGCTGGTTTCGAGCAGGGCGCTGTAGATCTGCACGAACACGTTGCGCGGGAGCATCTCGCCCAGCAGCTCGGCCGCCGAAGGCTCGCAGATGTGCTCGGGCAGGTACCCGTCCGGGCCGGCCGGTGCCTTCCCGGCCTCCGCTTTTTCCAGCGGTGGGATGGGCAGCAGCTTCTTGATCACCGGCGTCTGCCTGGAAATGCTGAGGAACTCGGCGTAGATCACCCACACCTCGTCGAAGGACCCGTCCAGAAAGCCCTGGATCATGGGGCGACCGGCTGAGGACGCCTCATGGAACGTGACGGAGGTCCCCATGATCCCGATGTGCTCGGCCAGGATCGGCCGTTTGAGCTTCCGGCACCAGTTCCGACCCTTGCGGCCGAAGACCGTGTACGACACCTCGAGCGCCGGGTTGGCCTTGACGAAAGCCTCGGCCTTCTCGATCAGGTTGGTGTTGAACCCGCCGCACAGTCCGCGGTCCGAGGTGCAGAGAACGAGGTGGACCTTCTTGACGTCCGCGCGCGGGATCAGAAGTGGGTTCGCCCCCTCCCCGGCGCGCTCCGCGAGGCTGCCGAGCACTTCGGAAAACTTGCGGGCATATGGCCGGAAGGCCTCCATGCTCCCCTGCGCGTTGCGCAGCTTCGAGGCCGCCACCATGTTCATGGCCTTGGTGATCTGCTTGGTCTTCTTGACCCCTTTGATCTTGTTCTTGACATCTTTTAGTGTCGCCATACCGCTCCGCCTTCACTCCGCTTGCCCCGAGCGGCGGCCGCTGCCGCCTCCCCGTCGGCGTTAGCTCCCTTACTTCACCGTGTCCTTGAACTCCTCGTCGTAGGCCTTGAGGGCCTCGGACATCAGCGTGTCCAGGTCGGCGTCGATTTGTTTCTTCTCCTTGAGCTGCGCAAACACGGCCGGGAACCGGTCGGCGACGAACGCGTACAGCCCGGCCTCGTAACGCCCGAGGGCGCTCACGGGGTACTTATCCAGGAACCCGCGGGTACCGGCGTACAAGATCGTGACCTGCTTCTCCATGGGGAGCGGCTGGTACTGCGGCTGCTTCAGGAGCTCGACCAGCCGGGCGCCGCGGGTGAGCTGGCGCTGGGTGGCCTTGTCGAGGTCGCTGCCGAAGGCGGCGAACGCCTCGAGCTCGCGGTACTGGGCGAGGTCCAGGCGCAGAGTGCCGGCCACCTGCTTCATGGCCTTGACCTGGGCGGCACCGCCCACACGCGACACCGAGAGACCGACGTTGATGGCCGGACGGACGCCCGCGAAGAATAGGCCCGGCTCGAGGTAGATCTGTCCGTCGGTGATCGAGATGACGTTGGTCGGGATGTAGGCCGAGACGTCGCCCGCCTGGGTTTCGATGATCGGCAGGGCGGTCAACGACCCGGCGCCGAGTTCGTCGTTCAGCTTGGCGGACCGTTCGAGCAGGCGGGAGTGGTTGTAGAAGATGTCACCCGGGAAGGCCTCGCGCCCGGGCGGGCGGCGCAGCAGCAGGGAGACCTGACGATAGGCGGCCGCCTGCTTGGACAGGTCGTCGTAGATAATCAGCGCGTGTTGCCCTTTATCGCGGAAGTACTCGCCCATGGCGCAGCCGGCGTAGGGGGCGACGAACTGCAGGGTGGCCGGGTCGCTCGCGCAGGCGGCGACAATCGTGGTGTACTCCATCGCGCCATGCTTCTCGAGGATGGCCGCCACCTGGGCGACCGAGGACTTCTTCTGGCCGCAGGCGACATAAATGCAGCGGATGCCGCTGTCCTTCTGTGCCAGGATGGCGTCGATCGCGATAGCGGTCTTGCCGATCTGCCGATCGCCGATGATGAGCTCGCGCTGGCCGCGGCCGACCGGGGTCATTGCATCGACGGCCTTCAGCCCGGTGTAGCAGGGCTCGTGCACGCTTTTGCGGGCGATGACGCCCGGGGCCACCATCTCCACGCGCCGGGACTCCTTGGCATCGATCGGCCCTTTGCCGTCGAGCGGCTCGCCGACGGCATCCACCACGCGGCCGAGCACCGCCTCGCCGACCGGAACCTGGGCGATGCGGCCGGTACGCTTGACCGTGTCGCCTTCCTTGATGTGGATGTCCTCGCCCATGATGGCGACACCGACGTTGTCCTGCTCGAGGTTCAGCACGAGCCCGAGGATCCCGCCGTGGAACTCCACCAGCTCCATGGCCATCACCTTCTCGAGGCCGTAGACGCGAGCAATCCCGTCGCCGACCGACAGCACGATGCCGGTCTCGCTCAGCTCCACCTTCTTCTCGTAGTCCGTGATCTGCGATTTGATGATCTGGCTTATCTCTTCAGCTCTCAGTTCCATTTAGATCCCCTCGCCCCTTTTTAAAGATTCTCTCATGTTGAGTAATTGCGTGCGAATGCTGCCGTCCAGCACCAAGTCCCCGATTTGCGTGATGACGCCCCCGAGCAACTCGGGGTCTGTCCGGACGTCCAGGATGATGCTCTTGCCCGTCCGCTGCGACAGGGCGCCCCGAATCCGCTCGACCGCCTCCGCGGACAGCTCGATCGCCGCGGTGACGGTGGCCCGGCCGACCCCCTTGAGCTCATCCGACAGCTTCTGGAAGAAATCGTTGATGGGCTGCAGAAACGGGAAGCGTCCCTTTTCAAACAGCAGCATCAGGAAGGAGGACATGGCGGCGGAGACGCCGAGTCGCCCGATGAGCGTCTCGAGGACGCGCCGGCGGGCCGAGCTCTCGTAGAGGGGGTTGGTAATCGCCTGATACAGCCGGGGCTCACCGGACACCAGATCGGCCACGGTCTGGAGCTCGGAGCGGTAGCGCTCGGCCTGGCCGTCCTGCTGGCCGATCATCAGCAGCGCCTTGGCATACCGACGTGCGATTGTCAGGTTCTTCATGACCGCACCACCTTCTGCAGATAGTCCTCGACGAGCTGCTGCTGATCCTGGGCCGTGATGGTCTTGCGAAGTAAATCTTCGGCCCGGGCGAGCGAGCTTTCGAAGATGTCGCGCTGCAGCTGCGCCTTGGCCTGCTGGAACTCGTGTTCGATGTTCCGCCGGGCCTGGAGCTGAACCTTCTCAGCCGAGACCTCAGCCTCCTTGAGTATGCGCGCCTTGGCGTCCTGCCCCTGGCGGACGTAGTCGGCCATGATGCGGGCGGCTTCCTGTTCCAGCGCGCCGAGCTTCCGGGTGCACTCGGCCAGTCGTGTCTCGGCCGCGGCCTTCTTGGCCTCGAGGTCGCTCAGCTGCTCCTGAATGCCCTTGATGCGGCTGTTCAAGGCGCGCGGGACGGCCTTGCGCAGAAGGAGGAACAGCGCCCCGGCCAGGACCACGAAGTTCATCACGCGGAACCAGTCGGTGGAGCTGAACCCTCCGTGGGCGCCGGGCGCCGCGTCACCGCCGGCCGCCGCCCAGACCAGCCCGGAGCCCGTGACCAGGATGGCGACCGCTGCCGCAGCCGCGACCCGGACCAGGCCCCCCGGTGTTTTCAGGCTACCCATCAGACCGCCCTCCCCAAAATTTTCTGAGTTATCTGCCCGGCGAAAGCCCCGATTTCCTGCTGCAGGGATTGCCGCGCACGTTCGGCATCGGCCTGGATCTTCCGGCGCATCTCCTCCAGGTCGGCCTGGGCCTTGGCGTTGATGCCCTCGATCAACCGACGCTCCTCGGCGGCGGCGGCCTGGATCATGGCCTCCTTTTCCTTCAGCCCCCGGGCGCGCGCGTCCCTGATGGCCTTGGCGAAGGCCGCCTCTTTCTCCAGGACACTCTGGTCGGCGTTCTGGACGGCCTGCTCCATGCCCTGGGTTTTTTCCTTGCGCTCTTTCAGGATTCGGCGAATGGGGCGGTACAGCAGGAGGTTCAACGCGAAGATCAGGAAGAGAAAGTTGACGATCTGAATGCTGACGGACCAGTCGGGGATGACCGTCACGCCGCCGCCTTCAGCGGCCAGTGCGGCCGCAGGCAAGAGGGTAAGCCCCCCGACCGCCAGCAGGGCAGCGCCCGTCGACCTCCAGCGCATACCAGTTGGTCCCATAGAGATGACCTCCATTCCACGGGTAAATGAAACTGCTTGGCCTGATGTGATTTTTTGCAGGGATGAAAAGGAAATGCGCGGTCTATAGCATCGGGTCGGGAGGTTGTCAAAATGTTTTTTCAGCCCGCGAAGCCGTCACTCCACCATGAATCGGCGCATGCTGACGTTCATCAGCAGCCCGATGCAGATGGCGACCGTCAATGTCGAGGACCCTCCGTAGCTGATGAGCGGCAAGGGCACCCCCACGACCGGCAGCAGGCCCATGGTCATGCCGATATTGATGGTCACCTGCAAGGCGAGCATGGAGGTGATCCCGACCGCCAGCAGGGTCCCGAAGGGGTCCCGGCAGCGGTAGGCGATGTTCATGCCCCACAGGACCAGCACCAGGAACAGCAGGATCAGGAGCATCGACCCCACCGCTCCCCATTCCTCCGCAAGCACCGAGAAGATGAAATCCGTGTGCTCCTCCGGCAGGAAAGACAAGGCGTTCTGCGTGCCCTGCAAAAACCCTTTCCCCGTGACCAGGCCCGAACCGATGGCAATCTTGGACTGGATGATGTGGTAGCCGGCCCCCAGCGGGTCGTGGTCCGGGTTCAGGAAGGTGGTGATCCGCTGTTTCTGGTAGTCCTTGAGCATGGACCAGACCACCGGCAGAATGCCGCCGACCGGCAGGACGAGCATCAGCAGCGACCGCCATTCCACCTTGACGAAGAGCGTGATCGCCACTGCGAGCAGGGCCACGAGGCCCGCCGTGCCGAGGTCGGGTTGCATGACGATCAGGCCGAAGGGCAGGGCTGTCAGCAGGATGGGGCGCGCCAACTCTCGCAGGGTGAAGCCGCGGGTGGTGGCGTCCTTGGAGTAGTACTTGGCCAGAACCAGGACCACCGCGATCTTGATCAACTCGGAGGGCTGCAGGTGGATCGGACCGAGCACAAGCCACCGGCGCGACCCGCCGGCCAGCTTACCGAAGACCACCACCCCCAGGAGCAGCAGCAGACAGGCGACATAGATCGGGTGCGCCCAGCGGTCGAGCAGCCGGTAGTTGAAGGAAAAGGCGGCGATCATGACGATCGTCCCCAGGGTGAACCAGATGATCTGCTTGTAAAAAAGGATCTTCTGGACGGCGGGGGGCGGGTCGGCCGTCACGGCGCTGTAGACCGTGGTCAGTCCGATCGCGGCCAGCAGCAGCACGACCAGCAGCAGACCCCAGTCGAAGTTGTGAATCAGGCGTCGGTCGAACATAGGCGGTTGAGATGACTTCCTGTAATCGTAGGCGGGGCCTCGCCCCGCTCGCATCGGTTTCGGCGACGGCCGCCGGACGCGGTTAGCCGTTTCCCGCGTGGACGACGCGGATGTCTTCGCTGGCCACCTTCTGGCCGCCGGGGAGCCGGCGCAGGTAGCGCTTGACCATCTCCCGCGAAATGGGACCGGCGGCGCTCGACCCGTGTTCCCCGTTCTCCACGACCACCGCGACCGCGATCCGCGGCGCCGCCGCAGGCGCGTAACACACGAACCAGGCGTGCGGCAGCAGGTGGGGCGGGACGTAGTTGTCGCCCACATCCTTGCGTCCGACCACCTGCGAGGTCCCGGTCTTGCCGGAGACCTCGATGTCGCTGAGGTGAACGCGCCGGGCCGTCCCCCGGTCGCCGTTCACCGCGGCCCAGATCCCCTGCTGCACCATCTTCAGGTTGCGGGCGCTGACCGGCAGGCGCGCGATCTCCTGGGGAACGGCCTGGAAGACGACCTCCCCCTCCATCGACTCCACCCGATTCAGGATGGCCGGGCGATGGCGGATGCCGCCGTTGCCGACCGCGCCAACGAACATCGCCATCTGCAGCGGGGTCGCGAGCACATACCCCTGCCCGATCGAGATCGAAAGCGTTTCGCCGTCCTGCCAGGGCACCCCGAAGCGCTTTTTCTTCCAGGTGGACGACGGGATCAGACCGCGCGACTCCTGGTCCAGCGCCACACCCGTGCGCGCCCCCAAACCGAAGGACTTCGCGTACCAGGCCAGGCGGTCGACCCCCAGCCGCTGCCCCACCCGGTAGAAGAACACGTCGCAGGATTCCGCCAGCGCCCGACGCACGTCGACCCGGCCGTGGCCCTCTTTCTTCCAGCAGCGGTAATCGCGGCCGGCGAAATGAAGTGCCCCGGTGCATTCGAAGGTCGTGTTCTCGTCGATGACCTTCTCCTCCAGGCCCGCCAGGGCCGTGACGATCTTGAAGGTGGACCCCGGAGGGTACTCGCCCTGGATGGCCTTGTTCTCCATCGGCCGGTAGGGGTTGGTGATCAGGGTCTCCCAGGTGGCCGAGGCGATCCCGCTGGAGAACGCGTTCTGGTTGAAGGTCGGCGAACTGGCGAGCGCCAGGATGAATCCGGTGGTCGGGTCGATGGCGACCGCCGCCCCGGCAACCCCATCCAGCAGCCGCTCAGCCTGCTCCTGCAGCTCCAGGTCGAGCGTCAGGTGGACGTTGTTCCCGGGCTTGGGCGACACCGTCCGCAGAACCCGCATGATTTGACCGTTGGCGTTCACCTCCACCTGCCGGCCGCCGGGGTTCCCCCGCAGGAAGCGTTCGTATGTGCGCTCGACCCCGAACTTGCCGACGTAGTCGCCGCTTTTCAGCCCGGGGTGGTCGCCGCTCTTGAGCTCGTCCAAGCTGATCTCCCCCAGGTAGCCGATCACGTGGGAGGCGTTCAGCCCATGGAGATAGTTGCGGCGCAGCCGCACCTGCACGGACACGCCCGGCATGTCGATCTTGCGGGCCTCGACACCGGCCAGCGTGTCGCGCCCGATGTCCTGCTTGAGCAACACCGGCCGAAACGCAGCCAGGCCGCGGCTGTGCTTGACCTTCTGCTGCAGGTCCTCGGGCGCGACCTTGAGGTGCGACGAGAGCTCCGCCAGGACCTTCAGGACGTCCCCGGCGTCCTTGGGGGTGAAGCTCACGTCAAAGGACGGCCGGTTTTCGGCCAGCTTCGTGCCGTTGCGGTCCAGGATCAGGCCGCGCGGCGGGTCGACCGTCTGCAGCCGGATGCTGTTGTTCATGGAAAGGCGGTAGTAGTCCTCGCCCATGACGACCTGGAGGTACACCAACCGCACGACCAGGGCGACGAATGCGACCAGCACGAACATCATCATGGCGATGACGCGCTGCTTGTACCAGTCGGTATCGACCGATTTGATGTAACGGTTCATGTCCGGCACAGCGGACTCCCTCCTGCGGTTCAGGCCTCGGCCCCCGGCTGGAGATCAACGGGCTTGCGGATGTGCCGTCGCGAGCTCAGCCGGTGCGTGCGGCGCATCGCCAGCGCGAATAAGGGCCCGACCAGCAGCACCCACCCGATCTGCTCCGAAACCACCCGCACCACGGCGGCCAACGCATTCGAGTCGTCGTCTCCCGTGCCGAGCACGGCGAAGAACAGGGCATTTTGCCCGACCACAGCTGCGATGATGATGAACACCAGCAGCAGCGGGTTTTCGGCCCGGATCACGGTGGCCGTCAGGCGCACCGCCATGAAGAGCCAGAGGTACGAGGTCAGGAACAGCCCGAAGGGCCCTCCCGAAAGGCTGTCCATCAGGACCCCCATGAACAGCACGAAGGGCAGGGTCTCATGCACCGGCCGGAAGGCGGCGATATAGATGACCCACGGCAGCAGGAGGTCGAAGGAATGGGTCACGACCGGCAGCCGCGGAACGATCGTCGTCTGGCAGATCGCCAGGGAAAGCCCGCTCGCAATGTAGAGAAAGTAGTTCATCGGGTATTGGAGTAGCGCGGCGCCGGCGGCGGCGCCGGGGGCGGTGGTGCCGCCTTCAGGATGATCAGCACGTCTTCGAGCGTGTCGAAGTCCACGGCAGGGGTGATCTTGACCTCTTTGAAAAAATCGGAGCCCTGGAAGTTCACGGCCGTGACCGTGCCGATCAGCAGCCCCTTCGGATAGACCCCGTCGAATCCGGAGGCCACCACCTCATCGCCGACGCGCACCTCGTCCTCGTACAGGACATAGTCGAGGTAACACTCCTCGCTGGAGGCGCCTTTCACGATGCCCCGGGCGCGCGTGCGTTGGATCAATGCGTCGGCAGCGCTGTTGCGATCGATCATGAGCATCAGCTTGGACTGGTGCGGGGAGACCTCCACGATCTGCCCGACCACTCCCCGCGTCGTCACGGCCGGCAACCCACGCTGCACGCCGTCCGCTGCTCCCTTGTCCAGGATGACCGTCCTGAACCAAGCGGACGGGTCCTTGCCGATGATCTCGGCCGCTATGGCCGCCCCCGGCAGCGAGCGCTTGAAGGACAGCAACTCGCGCAGGCGGGCATTTTCAAGCTCCAGCTCGCGGTACTGCGTGTTCTGCCGCAAGGTCTGGTCCAGCTGCCGTTTCAGGGCCTGGTTTTCGCGTGCGGCCGTGACGAGGGCAAAATAGTCCCGCCACACCGCCTCGGCGGCGGTCACGCTCCGGGAAGCCAGCTCCTGGAAGGGAGCCGCGAAGGCCAGCATCGCCCGGTTCAGACCATAGAAAGCGGGACGGCGGATGGTGATCGCCAGCAGAAGGATGTTCAGGGTGACCAGCAGGATCCCGGCCAGGATCAGTACCGTCTTTTTGGAAAACATAGCCCCGGTCTGAAAGGTGGTTGAAAAACAAATATCGGGCCGTCAGACTAGGCGCACGGCCTTTTGGGCAGCGCAGCATCCGCCATGGGATGTGAGCATGGCCAAAATCCGCGCAACGCGGGATCACGGACCGAGACGCCGGTTTTCAGCCACCGCCTAGTGAACCACGATTTCCTTCAGGAGGTCGAGGTTGTCCAACGCTTTCCCGGAGCCCAGCGCAACGGTCTCCAGGGGGCGCTCGGCCACGGTGATCGGCAGGTTGGTCTCCTCGCGCAGCAGCTTGTCCAGGTTCTTGAGCAACGCCCCGCCGCCGGTGAGAATGATCCCCCGGTCGACGATGTCCGCCGACAACTCCGGAGGGGTTTGTTCGAGCGCGATCTTGACCGTCTCCACGATGGCATCGATCTGCTCGGAGATGGCGACGCGGATCTCTTCCGAGTCGATGGACAGGATCTTGGGAATGCCCGACGCCAGATCGCGGCCCTTGACCTCGATGGTCTCCAGGTTCTGGGGGTCGGGGTAGGCGTTGCCGATGGTGGTCTTGATGATTTCGGCGGTGCGTTCGCCGATCAGCAGGTTGTACTTGCGCTTGATGTACTGGATGATGGCGGCGTCCATCTTGTCGCCTGCCACCCGCACGGACCGGCTGTAGACGATGCCCTTCAGGGAGATGACGGCCACCTCGGTCGTGCCGCCGCCGATGTCGACCACCATGTTGCAGGTCGGTTCGGTGATCGGAAGCCCCGCGCCGATCGCGGCGGCCATGGGCTCTTCGATCAGGAAGACCTCCCGCGCGCCGGCCGACTCCGCGGATTCGCGCACCGCGCGTTTCTCCACCTGGGTGATCCCCGAAGGAACGGCGATGATGATGCGCGGTCGGACAAATGTCCGCCGGTTGTGCACCTTGTGGATGAAGTGCCGCAGCATGGCCTCGGTGACTTCGAAATCGGCGATGACCCCGTCGCGCATCGGTCGGATGGCCACGATGCTGCCCGGGGTTTTGCCCAGCATTTTTTTGGCCTCGATGCCCACCGCCAGGACGCGGTTCTTCGCGCGCTGGCTGGTGCTCACCGCCACCACCGAGGGCTCGCTCAGCACGATGCCCTTGCCCTTGACGTAGACCAGGGTGTTCGCCGTCCCCAGGTCGATGGCGAGGTCATTTGAAAATACTCCCAGCAATCCATCAAAAAACGACATGGTCCCTCATTTCATATAGTGCCCGGTCGGGCGGGGTCTCCCGGCCCATTGGGAGTGCGGTTTGACGGAAGAAGACGCGCGCTGCCGGAACGGTAACGATCACGGCCGCGCACGGACCCCGCTCTGCCGGCGGCTCGGTTGGCAGTCCTTCTATGTATAACGATCATAATACGCTACCAAAAGGCGCGCACGAGCACAAGCGAAAACTACGCCGTTTGCGGCGGCGGAAGGCGCCCGACGGCTGCCATGACCGCATCGTGCAGGACAGGCCGGAAGCGGCGGATGGCGATGTTGGCGCGCGTGGGGTGCACGCGGTTGGTCAGCAGAACGACCGCGGTCGAGTCCTCGAGGCGCACCCAGAAGGAGGTCCCGGTGAAGCCGAGGTGCCCGATGGCGGTCGGCGGAAAACCGGAGCCGCAGCTGGGGCCGACCTCCGCGGGCATGTCGAATCCTAACGCCTTGTCGGTCCCGGGGACGCGCCGGACGAAGCGCTGCACCGTTTCGCGGCGAAACACACGCCCCCCCGCCGGGCTGTGGTACGCCTTCAGCAGTTCACAGATCAGGGCATGCACCCCCGCCGCCGTGCCGAAGAGCCCCGCGTGGCCGGCAATTCCGCCGAGGGCGTGGGCGTGCTCGTCATGCACCTCGGCCTCGACGACCCGACCGCGCCAGTCGCACCGCTCGGTGGCGGCGAAGGCCCCTGCCGGGCGTGGCTGCTGCAGATCGACGAAGAAGACCGAGGTCAGCCCGAGGGGGGCGTAGACGGCATCGTCCAGGAACCGGTCCAGGCGGCGGCCGCCGACGGCCTCGACCACCCAGCCCAGCAGCATGAAATCCAGGTCGCTGTAGACCGCGCGCTCCCCGGGCGCATGCACCAGCGGTTCCGCGCGCAGCAGCGTCTGCAGCCGGGGCCGGCGCTCCCAGGGCGCAACGGCAGCCAACTCGCGGTACCAGGGCCGGTAATCCGGCAACCCTGACGTGTGGGACAGCAGGTGTTCAATGGTGAGGGCGCGCTTGTCCGTCTCGGCGAAGGCGGGCAGCACCGCGGCGAGCGGCTCGTCCAGCCGGAAGGTCCCCGTCTTGGACGAGCCGCATCACCGCGAGGGTGGTGGCGAGGGGCTTGGTGAGAGAGGCGAGATCGAAGACGGTCGCAATCGTCATGCGGCTGGCTGCTCTCCTGGCTGCGGACCCCGCAGGCGTGCTGGAACAGGATGCGCCCCGCGCGTGACACCAGGAGGACCGCCCCCGGGAAGACACCGTCCGCGACCCCCTGCCGCATCAGGGACTCTACACCGGAAAACCAGGTGTTCATGGATCGCAGGTGCCCGGGTCGACGCGCAGAATGCCTTCGCCCGCGTCGAGGACCGCCTGCGACCCGAACGGAATGGTGAGATTGGGGTCGGTGTGCCCGGCTTCGAACCCGGCCAGGATCGGGAAACCGGTTCCGCGGAGAAGATCGTCGGCGACCTCCAGCACGTCGCCGGGCGACCCACAGTCCTCGAACGAGCCTAAGACAAGCCCCCGGAGCCCTTCCAGGCAGCCGGCCGTCTTCAGGTGCGCCAGCATGCGGTCGATTCGGTAGGGGGCCTCCCCCCGGTCCTCGAGGAAGAGGATGCGGTTGCGGAAGCGCGGCATGTAAGGCGTACCGACCAGGTGGCAAAGGGTGGTCAGGTTGCCCCCGCAGACCGGTCCGGCGGCCGTGCCGGCCCGGAGCGTCGTGCCCTTCCCGAGGCGGAAGGTTGCGGGCTCGGCAGACATCAGGGCGTCACGGAAAGACTGCACGGTACGGTCGGAAGCCGTGGGCAGAGTGGTGACCAGCGGGCCGTGAAAGGTCACCATGCGGCATCGTTCCCCGACCGCGGCAAGCAGGGCGGTGACGTCGCTGAAGCCGATCAGCGGCTTCGGGCGGGCGGCCATGGCCGGGTAGTCGAGCAGCGGCAGAATCCGCAGGCAGCCATAGCCGCCGCGGGCGCACATGACCGCATCCACGCGGTCGTCCAGCATCAGGCTCTCGAGCAACGCCGCGCGCTCGGCGTCGGTGCCGGCCAGGTGCCGCAGGCGGGCGAACACCCCTTCGGGTACCACCACGTCGAACCCCATGGACCGCAGGACCTCCACCCCGCTGCGAAGGGCCTCGGGTTGAAAGGGGCTCGCCGGCGCGGCGATGCCGATCACCGCGCCGGGCCGCAGGCGGGCAGGCTGGCGGAGGTTCGACCGGCGACCGCGCAGGCCGGACGGGCGCTGGACCATCGGGCTCATCCTTTCTTGACACCGGTCACGCGAGGTGCTACTTAGGCCGCGTGTCGGGGCGTGGCGCAGACTGGTAGCGCACTTGAATGGGGTTCAAGGGGTCGTTGGTTCAAATCCAATCGCCCCGACCACTTAATGATCTATAAAACCGGAGGCTTGACGGCCTCCGTTTTTATTTTGTCCCACACAGAAAATCGGCCCTTGAGGGTGCGAGTCCTCAGTCGGAGCCGCCGGACCGGACGTCGCAAACCACCATCACGCTTTCCACCCTTTATACACCGTTCCCCGTTAGACATCAAAGCCAGCGTCGGAGGCGATCGGCGCCATAAACCCGAACACGGGATTCTATTGATGGAATCCCCCGTTCCACCCGTCTCAAGCTATTGGAGTCGGCAGAGGCAGGAATCACTGCCGCTGCACTGCCGTCATTTTTAAATAATCAGAAAAGCGGATCCTCAGCCGAGAACTTTTTCTCCCCATCGCCGACACGGGGAGTGACCTATAGATTTCAGGCCCTCACGGTCTTGGACAGTTTGCATAAATATGTGCTCCCAACTCCAAGCCACTTGGCGGCTTCGTTCTTTGTTTTGAATCGACCGACCACATATTCCAGGTAGCGGGACCGCATCAGGTCCTGCATGTCCTGCCACCGGACATGGTTTTCGTAAAGCCATGAGCAGCACGCCTCGATCGGGTCGGTGTCGACATCGTCCGCCGGCGGCGGGAGCTGCCGGTGCTCGGGCTCGATCGTCACGGTCGGTGGATGGCTTCCGTGTGCCTCCAGGGCGTCGCACGCTTTCAGTGCCTTGACCATCAACGGCATGATGCGGGCATACACCTCGACATTCTGGTTCTGAATGATCACCACCCCGTCGCGTTTGACGGCATTGGACATGTTGACGCCAAGCTGCTGCGTGGCGTGAACGTCCCCGGCTTGAAACGCGGACTCGAGGACATCCAAGAGCAGCAGTTTTACGTGAGCGAGCGTCTGCATGGGTTTTTCCTCCTTCTGGTTCTGGTTGCGCCAGCGGTTGGGCGCGGATGACGCAAAAGGTCCGAGCCTCGATCAAGACGGCTATGGGATGTAGACCCCTCCCGCGTTGACGATAACCCCGTTGGCGACTCCGTCGGCATCGCCCGCCCCGCCGTCAACCAGGGTCAACGCAACGGATTTGAGATCCGTCGCAAACGCGGAATAGGCTGAAAAGTCGTACCACTTGCCTGCAACCGCATCATACCTGAAGTACTTCGCCCCGCTCGGCGCAGATTTGGAAAAATAAAGCCTCACGGTGGCCCGGTCGCCGGGTTTGGCCACGGCAATTCTGAAGTGGATGCGGCCGAACGGCGTTGGGGTCGAATTACCTGCGGACGACGTCAGCGATTCGGACTCGACGGACTCGATCGCCAGCGCCGTGGGGCTGCCTTTGATGCTGACCCCGATCTGAAGGCTGGCGCCCGCCGCCCGGAACGACTTGATGGTCGCCTGCCGGCTATCCCTCACTCCATCGCGATCCAGGTCTGTTCTCCACCGCAGTTCCTGGGCATCCGGAATGCCGTTGGCGTTCCGGTCGGAGTCGGTCAGCAGGGTTGAAAAATAACTGTAATCGGACCAGGCCGAGGCCGCCCCCTTGGAATCGATGAACTGCACTCTCCAAAAGTAGAGCGTGCCTTCATCGAGCACCAGTCTTGGCAGGGTGAGGCGGGTCAGTGCGGTGGCGCTGCGGATGTCCAGCATGCAGGCATCGTCCTCATCCCGAAAGACCTGCCAGCGGGTATTGGCGTGGGTAGCGCCCGTAATGGGCGTGCGGAAGGCACCGGTTTGCAGCACCGCCATGGCGCTCGCCGTCGCATGGTTGCCCGGCGCCGCCAATGTCGGCGCTGCCGGGCCGGCTGCGGATTCGGCGTTGTCGCCGATCCGGTTGCCATTGGCGTCCGCCCACTCCTTGGGGTCATTCGGGAATGCATCCTGGCTGTCGGGCACCCCGTCCTTGTCCGTGTCGACGATTGGCGGCGGTGCGCTGCCGGCGATGGTGACCGTTCGGGCTCCCGACCAAGGCGATTCCAGCCCCTGACTGTCCCGCGCCTGTGCTTTCACGGCGTACTGCCCGGCCGCGGACCAGCCATGCGATTGGGTGGCCGCCCCCCAGGTGGAGAGCGCTCCTCCCCCCAATCGTACCGATACTGCAGGCTGCCGCCGTTGGGGTCGCTGGCCGATGCGGTGAACGCGCCGGCCGTGTTGATCGCCAGGCTGGCCGGCCCTGAGGGCACCGCCGGCGCCGAGGGGGCGATGTTCAGGTCGGAGACGGTGGTCGCAGCTCACCATATTGGAGAAGCCGCTTTCGTTGCCGGAGGTATCGTAGGCCGTCGCCGCAAAATAATAGGTTTGGCCGGCCGTCAAGCCCGTCACCGTGTAAGTCGTGGCCTTGTTGACGTCGATATGAACCGAGTAACTGGTGCTGGAAGTGCCGTAGTGGACTCGATACCCGCCGAGATCGCTTTCGGAATTCGCGTCCCAGGCGAGGGTCACCTGCGCCGCCATGGCGTGGGATGAAATGGCGCCGACGACGACGCAAACGAGTGCCTTCAATACCGAAACCCTGGTCAGTGGAAAAAGCTGCATGATTGGCCTCCTGCGGGCGATCGCGGTTTAACCGCATGGATTCGGAACCCCCGGCGCCTGCAGAGCGACGTGCGCGAGCGCCTGGAATTCTCCGGGTTACCGACCTGCCGATGAAAGGCTCAACCGGGTTCGCCGTAGAGGATTACCAGCGCTGACCAAGCGATAATGAGAATTATGTCGTGCGGAATAACGAGGAGGTTCGGCTGCGGTTGGGGTACGCTCGGGCGGTACGGGACAACGACGGAATACTTTGCGGGCATGGGCTCAACCTCCGGAATCGAAATGGTGGAGGAAAGACCTCCGCTCGATTCCGAAGGTTTTCCTCATCGACGCCTACGAGGTTAGCTGACGGGCTAGGGCCGATAAGGTTACCCTTCGCCATGAAGGCGATGCGCCCCGACAGATCGGGTCCCCCGCTCCTGAGGATTCAGGATTAGGCATTTTTAGGCTACCTGAAGATCCATATCCTGTCAAGGTTTGGCGCGAACTCAGGACCCGGAAACCCTTCAACTCATCCGCGGCGTGCCGAGCAGCTGCAGTCAGGCGACGGTCCTGCGCACCCGCGCTGGGCGCGGCTCGGCCGGGAGGCCGACCCATTCGACCGGCAACCGGCCGTCAGTCGGACGGCCCGGACGAGGCGATCTTCCCTTCGAGGTAGGCCTTCTGAAACGCGGTGACGATCAAGGGGTCGAACTGGGTCCCGGAGCCTTCTTGGATGATGCGCAGGATGAGGGCCTCTTCCATGCGCTTGCGATAGGCGCGGTCCGAGGCCATGGCGTCGTACGCGTCCGCCACCGACAGGATGCGTGCCAGGAAGGGGATTTCCTCCTGCCGCAGCCCGTCCGGGTACCCGCTGCCGTCGAATCGCTCGTGGTGGCAACGGATGATCTGCCGCTCCCGGTCCCAGAGGCCGAGCTGGTTGAGCATGTTCGCGCCGATGGTCGGGTGCTCCTTGATTTTCTCGAACTCGTCGGTCGACAGGCGGCCCGGTTTGAGCAGGATCTCGTCGCGGATGCCGATTTTGCCGATGTCGTGCAGCGGGCCCGCGAAGTTGAGAACGGTCATCTCCTCGGTGGAACACCCCAACTCGCGCCCGAGGACCAGCGCGATTTCGGTCACCCGGCTGGAGTGCTGGCGGGTGTACAGGTCCCGGGCCTCGAGCGCGTTGACGAACCCGTAGAGGGTGGCGAAAAGGTTTTCGTAGAGGTTTTCGTAGAGCGCCATGTTCTCGATGGCGTTGGCCGCACTCTGGGTCGTGAACGCGAGATAGAAGAGGTCCTTTTCGGTAAAGGCCCGCTGCCCCGGCCGCGTGACCGCGGTCAGCACGCCGAAGATCTTCCCGCGGATCTTGACCGGGACCCCCATCCAGGAATGGGCCGCCAGCTCCCCGGCGCCCCCGGGGTCGGCCGCGAGCAAGGGCAGGCCGTCCGTGGAAACGGTCATGACCAGCTGCCGCAGGGCCTCCTCGGCCGGAGGGGCGTACGGCGGGGTGTCCGTCCGCCGGTCGGCGCTGGCGACCGCGTGGGGCATGTCGCTGACCACGAAAAAACATGCCCGATCGGCCTCCGCCACGTCGAGCGCGATGTCCACCGCGCGCTGCAACACGTTCGCCGGCGCGGAGGTTCCCGCGAAGTGGACCATGATCCGGTTCAGCGTGTGGAGTTCTTCCACCTTGGCCTGCAACTCGACGTTCAGCTTCTCCAGCCGCGCCTTGCCGTCGACCTCCTCTTTCAGGAGGAGGTTTTCAACCAGCAGCGCCCGCTGCCGCATGACCCGTCGCAGGCTGAGCTCCATCTGCTTCAGGTTCACCGGCTTGATGAGGAAGTCGACGACGCCGTTCTTCAGGGTCCGGATGGAGACATCCAGGGACGGATAGCCGGTCATGACGATCACCGGCAGGGTGCTGTGATCCCGGTGGATATGCTCGGCCAGTTCCAGACCGTTCATCCCGGGCATGTTGATGTCGGTGAAACAGCAGTCAATCGGCCGGGATCCGAGGACCCCCAGCGCTTCGCGCCCGTTGCGGGCGGTGAGCACCTCGTACCCGCGCCGGGAAAAGTATTCTCTGACCACCCCCAGGATGCTCTCTTCGTCGTCGACGATCAGAAGGTTTTCGCGCTTTAAATCGTCCATGGCACAGGCCGGGTGAACCGGTCCACTGCTCCTCTGATAGCCGTTCGCCCGCGCACGGTGCGTGGACCGGAAACGGGTGATCATCTGATCCGGATGGGAGCCCCCGAGGTCGGGGCGCCGACGCATGCTCCCGGGTCGCCGCCCCCAAAGCCTGCTATCGGCTGCACGAGCTAAAACTTTAGCCGCACGCGGACCGCGATCGGGGCTCTCCAACTCCCGCTAAATGTGGTATCTACCCCTCGCGGGCGTGAACCGACAGGTCATCGGCACACGGGTGCGCCCGTCCCTCCGGATGGGATGTGCAGGGTTTCGGCACCTGCTCGGGCCGGAGGAACCTGGACTGTTGCGGCAACCACCGGAGAAGACGACATGGGGGGAGGACGAACGGAGCAGGACGGCCTGCGGATCTGCCTGCTGAGCTACCGCAACAACCCGCACAGCGGCGGCCAAGGAGTATATGTCCGCAACCTCGGCCGGGCGCTGCACGACCTCGGCCACCGGGTCGACCTGGTCTGCGGCCCGCCCCACCATGCGCTCGACGACGGCATCCGCCGCATCCCCCTGCCCTGCCTGGACCTCTACAACCCGGCCGACCTCTTCCGCATGCCGACCGCTCGCGAGCTGGCCGACCCGGTCAACGCCGTGGAGTGGTTCGGAGTTGCCACCATGGGGTTCCCCGAGCCGCTCACCTTCGGCTTGCGGGCCCTCCGTCTGCTGCGGCGGCGCCTGGGCGATTACGACGTGCTCCACGACAACCAGTCCCTGTCCTACGGGCTGTGGGCCCTCAGCCGCAGGATCCCGATGGTCGCCACCATCCACCATCCGGTCACGGTCGACCGACGCTACGCGGTGCGCGCCGAGCGCCCCCTGTGGCGGAAAATCCAGCAATGGCGCTGGTATTCCTTCATCGGCATGCAGAAGCGCGTGGCCCGCCGCCTCTACCCGATCATCACCGTCTCCGGGTTCGCCCGCGGGGATGTCTGCCGGGAGTTCCGCATCCCGGCGGCGAACACGCGCGTCGTGCCGAACGGGATCGACACGGACCTCTTCCGGCCGCTCGCGGGGATCGGGCGGGAGCCGGACCGCATCATCGCGACCAACAGCGCCGACATGCCGCTCAAGGGGCTGGCGCACCTCATGCACGCCGTGGCCGAGGTGCGCCGCGGCCGACGGTCGGTCCGCCTGGTGGTGATCGGCACCCCGAATGCCGGCGGGGCGTTAATCCGCCTGGTGCACACCCTCGGCCTCGAGGATGCGGTGGAGTTTACCGGCCGGGTCAGCGACGAGGAGCTCGTTGGCCAGTACGCGCGCGCCAGCGCGGCGGTGGTGCCCTCGGTGTACGAGGGCTTCGGCCTGCCGGCCGGGGAAGCCATGGCGTGCGCGGTGCCGGTGATCAGCACGACGGGCGGAGCGCTGCCGGAGGTGGTGGGGGAGGCGGGCGTCCTGGTCCCCCCCGCGGACCCGCCGGCCCTCGCAGCCGCCATCCGGCACCTGCTCGACCATCCGCACTACGGCCGCGAGCTCGGCCGCCGCGGCCTGCAACGCGTCTGCCGGCACTTCACCTGGCGCCGCGCCGCCGAGGGGACCGTCTCCGCCTACCGGGAGGCCATCGATGATCACCGTCGACTGCACGCGCGTTGAGCCCCCGCCAGGGTGCCGCGTCCTGGACATCGGCTGCGGGACCGGCCGGCACACGGCCGCGGCCTTTGGCCTGCCGGGGGCGTTCGTGGTCGGGCTGGAGCCGCGCCTATCGGACCTCCACGCCGCCCGCCAACGCCTCGAGCTGCACCAACGGCTGGGGCAGCACGGCGGCGGAAGCTGGGGGCTGTGCGCCGGAAACGGAATGGGGCTGCCCTTCGCCGCGGGCAGCTTCGATCTGGCCGTCTGCGCCGAGGTGCTCGAGCACATCCCGGACGACGCCGCGGCCCTGAGTGAGATCCACCGCGTGCTCGCGCCCGGAGGGGCCCTCGCGCTGAGCGTCCCGCGGGCGTGGCCCGAACGCGTCTGCTGGCGCCTGTCGCAGGACTACGCCTCCGCGCCCGGAGGACACGTGCGCATCTACCGCCGGCGGGAGCTCGAAGGGCGGTTGAAGGCGGCCGGGTTTTCGCCCGTGGCCGCCCATCACGCCCACAGCCTGCACACCCCGTTCTGGTGGCTGAAATGCCTGGTGGGGGTCAACCGGAAAGACATAACGGCAGTGCAGGTCTACGAGCGCTTCCTGACCTGGGAGATCATGCGCCGCCCGGCCGGTCTGCGCCTGCTCGAGTGCCTGCTGAACCCGATTTTGGGGAAGAGCCTGGTCGTGTACTGCCGCAAAGCCGTGTGAGGCGACTTCGAGGGATTGAAAGGCCAATCCGCTTCTTGAAAAACAAGAGACGGGCCGTCAGCCAAGGCGGGCGGGGCTCCCACCAAACACCCAATACCAAACACAAAACACCCATACCCCGTTTTTCAACGGCGCCGCAGCACGGCCAGCGAACCCAGAGCCGAATGCGGCGCATAGCACCCGGAGGCGGCCGCCTGCCGGTACACCTCGTAGGGCGCCTGGCCGCCGTCGGCGGGGTTGGGGAATACGTCGTGGAAAGCGAGAAGGCCGCCCGGCTGGAGGCGGGGCGACCAGGCCTCGTAGTCCGCCTGCACGGTCTGCAGCGCATGCCCGCCGTCGACGAAGAGAAGGCTCAGCGGGCCGACCCACGCCCGGGCCGCGAGTTGCGAGCGACAGACCAGGGGAACCACGGTGTCCTCGAGCCCCGCACGGGCCAGCGTCGCGCGGAACCGGCGCAGGGTGTCGACCCGTCCGGCGGCCGGGTCGAAGAGGGCGGGATCGAAGTACTCCTCTCCAGGCTGCTGTTCCTCCGAGCCGCGATGGTGGTCGACGGCGATCAGCACCTGCCCGGCGTCGCGGCAGGCGAGCCCCAGGCAGACCGTCGAGCGGCCGCAGTAGCTCCCGATTTCCAGGCACGGGGCGTTCGGGGCCGCCGCGCGGGCCAGCCGGTAAAGGTACTCGCCTTCCGCGAGCGCGAGAAAGCCCGGAGTCTGCTGCACCAGAAGGGAGTCGAAGGTCATGCGGCCACCTGCTGCAGGGGCCCGGCCGGATGCGGGGGGACGGGTCAGGGTTCGGCCTTCGAGCTCTGGGCCTTGAGCTTCGCGGCCGGGTCCAGGCGCTCGAAGCTGCTGACGAGGACCTCGCGGGGCTTGACGCCGTCCGAGGGCCCCACGACCCCCTCGCGTTCCATTTTCTCGATGATGCGCGCCGCTCGGTTGTAGCCGATGCGCAGGTGGCGCTGCACCATGGAAATCGAGGCCTGGCGCGTCCGCACCACGAGTTCCATGGCGTCGTCGTAGCGCTCGTCGTAGCCCTCGTCCCCTTCCGCTTCGGCCGCCTCCATCGGCTGCTCCTGCGTCACCTCCTGCACGTACTCCGGCTGTTGCTGCTGCTTCAGGAACTCGATGATGCGCGCGAGCTCGCCCTCCGAAATGAAGGGCCCGTGGATGCGCTGGAGCTTGGCGGTGCCGGGGGGGAGGAAGAGCATGTCCCCGCTGCCCAGCAGATTCTCGGCGCCGTTGGCGTCGATGATGGTGCGCGAGTCGGTCTTGGACGAGACCTGGAAGGTCAGGCGCGTAGGGAAGTTGGCCTTGATGATGCCGGTCAGCACGTCCACCGACGGCCGCTGGGTGGCGAGGATGAGGTGGATCCCGGCGGCGCGCGCCATCTGGGCCAGCCGGGTGAGCGCCACCTCCACGTCGCGCGAGGCGACCATCATCAGGTCGGCGAGTTCGTCGATGATGATCACGATGTAGGGCAGCTTCTCGGTGTCGCCGCCCGCGGCCGGCGCCTTCTCCGCTTCCAGCTTCTGGTTGTACTGCTTGATGTTGCGCGCCTTGCGCTCCGACAGCCGTTCGTAGCGCCGCTCCATCTCGCGCACGGCCCAGTAGAGGGCGTTGGTCGCCTTCTTGGCGTCCGTGACCACCGGCGTGATGAGGTGGGGGATCCCGTCGTAGTTGGACAGCTCGATCCGCTTGGGGTCCACCATGATGAGCTTCACCTCGTCGGGCCGGGCCTTGTAGAGCAGGCTGCAGATCATCCCGTTCAGGGCGACGCTCTTGCCCGTGCCGGTCGCTCCCGCGATCAGCAGGTGCGGCATCTTGTCGAGCTCGGCCGCAACCGGCACGCCGACGATGTCCTTGCCGAGACATAAGGTCAGCTTGGACTTGGATTTCTCGAAGGCGCTCGAGGCCACGACCTCCTTGAACTTCACCATTTCCCGCACGGCGTTGGGCACTTCGATCCCGATGGCCGCCTTGCCCGGGATCGGGGCGACGATGCGGATGCTGGTCGCGCGCAGGGCGAGCGCCAGGTCGTCGGACAGGTTCGCGACCTTGTTGATCTTCACCCCGGGGGCGGGCTCGTATTCGTAGGTCGTGACGACCGGACCCGGTGAAACGGCGACCACCTGGCCGTTCACGCCGAAGTCCTCGAGCTTCTTTTCGAGCAGCTTCGACTGCACGCGCAGGCTCTCGCTGTCCGTCGATGTCTGCCGCGGGTCGGGGTCCTCGAGCAGGCTGAAGGGCGGCAGGTGGAACCCGCGGCCGGTCTGCATGAACTCGAAGACCTCCTGCTTGGGGGGCGGCACGATCTTGATGGGTTTGGGCGCGGCCGGGGCGACCTTGACCTCCTTGGCCTTGGCCTTGAACTTCTCGTGGTCGGCCTGGGACATTCGCTGGGAGCGTTCGCGCCGCTCCTTGCCCTTCAAGTAGGCCGTCAACAGGTTGTCGTAGGCCGACCCGATCCCGCCACGGCAGCGCCGGAAGAATGCGAGCACCGAAAACCCGGTGGCCAGGATGAACCCGACCAGCCACAGCACCGCGAGGATGATGACCCCGCCGGCCGGGTTGGTGTAGCGGACCAGGACGGCTTTCAGCGGGATGCCGAGCAGGCCGCCCGCCGAAAATTTCCGCTCGAACAGCAGGTAGTGATCCTGGTGCAGGGCGAGCAGACTGCCGGTCGTCAGGATCAGCAGCAGGCCGCCCGCCAGCGTGCACATCACCACGCGCAGTGGCTGGTTGCCGAAAAAATGCAGGCTCCCGAGCAAGAGCAGGATGGGGATCCAGAAGGCCCCCATGCCGAAGAGCCCGATCAGGGCCCCCGCCAGATGGGCGCCGACCACCCCGAAGAGGTTCTGCACCCGCCCCCCGCCCCCGGCGCTGTTGATCGAGGGGTCCTGGGGGTGGAAGGACAACAGGCTGATCAGGGTGAAGACCACGAAGAAGAAGAGGAAGATGCCGACGATTTCGCGACGCATAACGATCAACCGTGTTAGGTTTTAAGTGTTAAGTTTTAAGAGAACAACGCCCGGCCGCCACCTAAAACTTAAAACCTAAAACTGAAAACTTTTAAACTTCCATGATGAACGGCAGAATCACGGGCCGGCGGCCGATCGAGTAAAAGAAATACTGCTTGAGCGCGGTCTGGATGCCCGCGCTCAGGCGCTCGATCCGGTGGGGCGCCTCGGGCGGAGCTCCTCCACGATTTCGAGAACGACGCACTGGGCGTCCTGAAGCAGGTGCCCGGTCTCGGTTTCGAACACCACCCCGCGCGACACGATCTCGGGCCCGTACATCACGATTCCGGTTTCCTCGTCGAGCGCCATGGTCACGGCGACGACGCCTTCCTCCGAGAGCAGGCGGCGTTCCTTCAATACCGCCCGGCCGACGTCCCCGACGCCCTTGCCGTCGATCAGCACGCGGCCGGTGCTCCACACGCCCGCTCAACCGCCCGGCCCCCTGGTCGAACACGATCACCTGTCCGTTCTCGGCCAGGAGCACCCGCTGCGGGTCCAGCCCCATGTCCCGGGCCAGCCGCGCGTGCAGGATGAGGTGGCGGTACTCGCCGTGCACCGG
>CAWHEZ010000037.1:0-71762 GCA_963828345.1 uncultured delta proteobacterium | reverse complement strand
GTGCCCAAGGCCGGACTTGAACCGGCACGGCTCTCGCCACTACCCCCTCAAGATAGCGTGTCTACCAGGTTCCACCACTTGGGCAAAAATCGGTATCGGCTCCCGGCTACTGCTTGGCCGGGGTTTCGGGCTTGGCCTCGGGTGCTCCGGCAGCGGGTGCCGCGCCGGCGGCCGGGCTTGCCTCGGGTGCTTTCGTTTCCACCGCCGCCGGCGTCATGTCCATGACCACCGAGCTCGCGGGCCGCTGGCTCGAGAGATACGCGAGCGTCAGCGACGTGATCATGAAGACGATCGCGGCCACCGTGGTGGCCTTGCTCAGGAACGTGGAGGCCCCGGAGGTCCCGAAGAGCGTGTTGCTGCCGCCGCCCCCGAAGGCCGCGCCGATGTCGGCGCCCTTGCCGGTCTGGAGCAGGACGATCATGATGAGCGCCACGCAGACGATGACATGAATGATGACCAGGAAAACTGTCATGGGCTTGGCTGATGCCGCCTTTCCTTTCAGGCTGCCGAAAACCGGTGATTCGGGCCGTGACCCTGCGTTGTGCGGCGCTTTTGTGACGGCTCACATACGGGTCGGTATGCTGCGCATCCCAAAAGGCCGTGCGCCCCGGCTAACGGACCGCTACCGGGTTTTCGGCTTCCTGTTCGTTATTTAAACCGCACGATCTTCGCGAACGACTCCGGGTTCAGGCTGGCGCCGCCGACCAGACCCCCGTCGATGTCGGGCATCCCCATGAGCTCGGAGATGTTGTCCGGCTTGACGCTGCCCCCGTAGAGGATCCGCAGCGCGGAGGCCGGCTCGGGCCCGAAAAGCCCTTCGACCACGGAGCGGATGAAGCGGTGCGCTTCCTGGGCCTGGGCGGATGTCGCCGTCTTGCCGGTGCCGATGGCCCAGACGGGCTCGTAGGCGATGACGAGCGGCCTAATTTCATTCGCGAAAAAGCCTTTTAGTCCACCTTTGAGCTGTTTGTCAAGAATGGAAAAGGTTTGGCCGGCTTCGCGCTCGGCTTCGCTCTCGCCCACGCACATGACCGGGACCAGCCCGGCGGACAGCGCCGCGCGGATCTTGCGGTTGACCGTGTCGTCCGTTTCGCCGAAGAACTGCCGGCGTTCGGAGTGCCCGATGATCGCGTACCGGCACCCGACGGCGCAGAGCATCTTGGGCGACACCTGGCCCGTGAAGGCGCCCTCGTTTTCCCAGAAGAGGTCCTGGGCGCCCAGCCCGACCGATGACCCCCGCAGGGCGTCTGCAACGGTTCCCAGGGCGGGGTAGGGCGGGGCGATCATGATGTCGCGGTCGGAGACGCCGGCCACGAGCGGCAGGAACGCGGCTGCGTAGTCGGCCGCTTCGGCCGGTGTCTTGTACATCTTCCAGTTGCCTGCGATCAGCGGCGTGCGGTTGGCCATGCTGTCCTCGGCTCTCTCGGGTGAAAGGGTTCCCCTGTTAAAGCGCTGCCCCCATCATGGCCGCCAGGTCCACCATGCGGGTCGAATAGCCGGTCTCGTTGTCGTACCAGGCCAGGACCTTGACCATGTTGCCGACCACGTAGGTGTTGGGCGCATCGACGATCGAGGACAGCGGGCAGCCGTTGAAGTCCACGGAGACCAGCGGCGCTTCGCTGTACCCGAGGATCCCCTTCAGCGCGCCTTCCGAGGCCCGCTTGAGGGCCGCGTTGACGTCGGCGACCGTGACCCCGGTCTTCTCGACCGTCACGACCAGGTCCACCAGGGAGACGTTGGGGGTCGGCACCCGCACCGCCAAGCCGTTCAGCTTGCCGGCGAGCTCGGGCAGGACCAGCCCCACGGCCTTGGCGGCCCCGGTCGTGGTGGGCACCATGGACAGGGCGGCGGAGCGCGCCCGGCGCAGGTCCTTGTGGGGGAAGTCGAGCAGCCGCTGGTCGCCGGTGTAGGAGTGGACGGTCGTCATCAGGCCGCACGTGATCTTGAACGTCTCGTGCAGCACCTTCGCCACGGGCGCCAGGCAGTTGGTCGTGCAGGAGGCGTTGGACACGATGTGGTGCGCCTTGGGGTCGTAGGTGCTGGAGTTCACCCCCATCACGATCGTCGCGTCCGGGTTGGTGGCCGGGGCCGAGATGATGACCTTGCGGGCCCCGCCCGCGAGGTGCTTGGCCGCGTCGTCCCGCTTGGTGAACAGCCCGGTGCACTCGGCGACGATGTCGACGCCCATGCCCTTCCAGTCGATCTTGTCGGGTTCCCGCACCGAGCGGATCAGCACCGGCTTGCCGCCGACGTCCATGCGGTCGCCCGTGGCCGACACGTTGATGTCGAGCACCCCGTGCACGCTGTCGTACTTCAGCAGGTGGGCCATGGTGTCGGCGTTGGTGAGGTCGTTGACGGCCACCACCTGGACCTTGGGGTTCTTCAACGCGGCCCGGAACATCAGGCGCCCGATGCGGCCGAATCCATTGATACCGATCTTGACGGTCATGGGTCCTCCTATTCGATGAGGTAAGCGTTTGGACAGCGGGTTCGTCAGGTGCCGGGCGAACGCTCTGTCAGCTCCAGCTTCAGGATCACGGCGTCCTCGCGGCCGCCGTCGTAGTAGCCGCGGCGGGTGCCGACCGGCCGAAAGCCGCACCTGCGATAGAGCGCCAGGGCGCCCGCGTTCGCGGCACCGACCTCCAGGACGGCCGCCTGCATGCCGCGGCCGCGCGCCTGCCGGATGAACTCGCCGACCAGCGCCGCGCCGATGCCTCGCCGCCGGAGCTCGGGCGACACCGCCACCCGGAACAGGTGCGCCTCCAGGTCGATGAAACGGTAAAAGAGGCAGGCGAGCGTTCGGCCGTCCGCCTCCGGGTCGCGCAGCACCAGGCTCGCTCCCCCCTCGGCCGCGAGCTCCCCGGCGATGGACTCCCGGCCCCAGGGCTGAGGGAAGCACCGGCGTTCCAGATCCAGCAGCCCGTCGATATCGGCCGGCGTCGCAGGGGTGAAGGTCGGGGCCGTCACCTCAGCCCCGCTTGTTCCCCTTCAGAATACCGCTGGCCAGGGTGATGCTCTTCCGGCCGAACGTCTCCAGCGACGCCGCCAGCTCGGCGATGGGCATTTTCTCGCGGCTGTCCAGGGCGTGCACCAGTACGGGCAGGTTGACCCCCGAGAGCACCTCGATGCGCCCCTCCTCGAGAAAGGAGTAGCTGATGTTCGATGGGGTGCCCCCGAACATGTCGGTCAGGATCACGACCCCCCGGTCCTGGCTCACCTTCTTGATCGCGGCCGCCACTTTTTCGCGCAGCCGGTCGACGTTCTGGTTGAGGTCGATGGAGACGGAGACGACTCCGGGCGGGCGGCTGCCGAGCACGAATTCCGCGGCCTCGATCAGCGCGTCCCCCAGGTGGCTGTGCGTGACGACGACGATTCCGATCATGGATTCCTTGTCTCTCCCGGCGGCATCCTGTCCCGCGGCGGTCAAAGCGGTTGGCGGATGTCGCGGTGGATGATGTCGACCTGCGGCCGCCGCGCGGCGATGTGGTCGTAGAACGTTCGCGCGACCGCCACCGACCGGTGGCGCCCGCCCGTGCACCCGACGGCGATCGTCAGGTGGCTCTTGCCCTCCCGCTCATACAAGGGCAGCAGGTAGTCGATCAGGTCCGTGTATTTGGCGACCAGCGTCCGTGCCTCGGGATTCCCGAGGACGAACTCCCGGATGGCCGGGTCCTCCCCGTCGAGCGCCTTCAATTCGGGCACGAAGTACGGGTTGAGCAGGAAGCGAACGTCGACGAGCAAGTCCGCCTCCACGGCCGGTCCGTACTTGAAGCCGAACGAGAGCACGTGGACCTGCATGGGGACCAGCGGCCGGTGCCCCCGGGTTCTCTCGACGATCACCGCCTTGAGCTCGTGCACGTTGAGTCGGCTGGTGTCGATGACGTGGTCGGCCGCCGCCCGCAGCGGCTGCAGGAGCTGGGCCTCCTCCCGGATCCCGGCCGCAAGGCCCTGGCCGCGCGCCAGCGGATGCTGGCGCCGGGTGGCGCTGAAGCGCTGCACGAGCACGGCCTCGTCGGCTTCCAGGAAGACGATTTCGACGCGGAAGCCCTTGCCCCGCAGCCCGCCGAGCACGGCCTCGTAGCGCGAGACGAACCCCTTTTCCCGCAGGTCCATCACGAAGGCGACCCCGGGCAGGTCCGCGTCGCTGTCGATCGGCAGCTTCACGAACTTCGGCAGCAGATCCACGGGCATGTTGTCGACGCAAAAAAAACCCACGTCCTCAAGGGCCGCGACGGCGGTGCTTTTCCCGGAACCGGACAAGCCGGTGATGATGATCAGGGGAAGGTGTCTCACGCCCGAGCGGACGGTCAGAAGTCCTCGTCCTCCTCCTTGATGATCGCGTGGATCTCCTCCGCGCTCTTCGCCTGGAGCAGCCGCTCCCTGAACGGTTCGTTCTTGAGGATGCGCGAAATGCGGGCCAGCAGCTTCAGGTGAAGACCGGTCGAGTTCTCCGGGGTCATGAGCAGGAAGAAGATGCGGGTGGGCTCTCCGTCCAGGGACTCGAAATCGACCCCCTTGCGGCTCAGGCCGAAGCCGATGATCTGCTGGTCCAGGTGCTTCAGCTTGCCGTGCGGGATGCCGATGCCGCCGCCGATGCCGGTGCTGCCGAGCCGCTCCCGCTCCAGCAGCACCTCCACCACCTCGCGCTGCTCAACCTTGGCCAGGCGCGCGACCGGTGCGGCGAGCTCCTCGAGCGCCTCCTGCTTGGTGCGCGCCTTGAGGTCCGCGATGACGGACCCCGGGTCCAAGGCATCCAGAATTTTCATGCGATCTGATCCCGTTCCGGAACCGAAGAGGGTTGCACCGGCTGCCGTCAGCTCCGGGGTTGAATCAGCCCGTAGTGGCCGTCCTTGCGGCGGTAGAGCACATTGATCTCGGAGGAGCGGGCGTTGGTGAACACCAGGAAGCTCTGCTCGCCCAGGTCCATCTGCAGCACCGCCTCCTCCACGTCCATGGGCTTGTACTCGATGCTCTCGATCTTGACCTCGCGCGAGCCTTCCTCCTCGCGGGCCGGTTCCTCGCGGATGGTCCGCGTCTGGCCCTTGGCGCTCGCGCGGCGCTCGCGGATCTTCTGCTTGCTGCGCTTGATCTGCTTTTCGAGCTTGTCCAGGACCATGTCGATCGCCGAGTACATGTCCCCGGTTTCTTCCTTGCCGTTGATGCTGAGCCGGTCCCCGGTGATGTTGACCTCGGCGATGTGGCGGTGCTTTTCCACCGCCAGGACCACCCCGGCCTCGGCCGGGTTGTCGAGCAGTTTGTCGAACCGGTTGAGTTTCTCGCTCACATACGCCTTGAGATGGTCGGAAGGCTCAAGGTTCTTGAACGACACGGAAGTCTGCATAGAAAACCCTCCCTAAATTTCCTTGCGTTTGTTGGACGGCAGCACCCGCATCATCTCCCGGTATTTGGCCACGGTCCGGCGCGCGATATGGATGTTCTGCTGCTCGAGCAACTGGGCGATCTTGTCGTCGCTGTGGGGCCGCTTGGGGTCTTCGGCCGCAATGAGCTGGCGGATTTTATCCATGACGCTGGCCGAGGCGATGGTCCCCCCGACGTCGCACCGGATGGAGCTGTTGAAAAAATACTTCAGCTCGAAAATCCCCTGGGGCGTGTACGCGTACTTGTTGGTCGTGACCCGGCTGATCGTGGATTCGTGCATGCCGATGTCCTGGGCCACGTCCCGCAGGACCATCGGCTTGAGGTGGGCGATGCCCTTTTCGAAGAACTCCCGCTGGAAGCGCAGGATGCTCTCCATCACCCGGTAGATGGTCTTCTGGCGCTGGTGGATGCTCTTGATCAACCACGCGGCCGAGCGCATCTTGTCGTGGATGTAATCCTCGGCCTCGTTGGCGATCCGCCGCCCGCGGCTGACCGAGCGCTTGAACAGGCTGTTCACGCGCAGCTTGGGCATGCCGTCGTCGTTGAGCAGGATCACGAAGTCGTTGTCCATCTTGTAGACGTAGATGTCCGGCGTGATGTACTGGGGGGTGTCGTCGCTGAACTCGCGGCCCGGTCGCGGTTCCATGGCCTTGATGACGCCGACCGCCGTAATCACCTCATCGAGCGAGACCTTGAGCGCCTTGCAGATCGCCTTGTAGTTTTTCTTCTCGAGGTTGGGCAGGTGGTCGGCGATGATGTCGGTGACGATCGTGTTCTGCACGCCGATGTACCTCGCCTGGATCAGCAGGCACTCCTTCAGGTCGCGCGCGCAGACGCCCACGGGGTCGAAGGTCTGCAGCAGCCGCAGGATGGTCTCCACCTTCTCGACCGGGGCCTCGCCGGCGGTCGCGATCTCCTCGACCGAGATCTCCAGGTAACCGTCCTTGTTGAGGTTGCCGATGATCAGGCTGGCGACGCGCTCGTCCTCGAGCGGGGGCTTGGTCATGAGGAACTGCCAGAGCAGGTGGTCGTTGAGGGACTCCTTGCGCGTGACGAAGGCCTCGTACTTGGGGGCCTCCTGGTCCTCCCGTTCGACCGTGACCCGCGAGGGCGTGGTGAAATCCTCCAGGAAACCGCTCCAGTCGATCTCGTCGTGGACCTTCTCCTGGATGGTCACTTCCTGGGTGGGCGCCAGCTCGGTGGGCGGGGCGGGGGCCTCTTCCATCGCCTGGCCGAGGGGCTCCTCGCCCGGGGTCTCGAGGACTTCTTCCAGCGCGGGGTTCTCCTCGAGCTCCTGGCGGATGGTGTCCATCAGCTCCAGGCGGGAGAGCTGCAGCAGCTTGATGGCCATCTGCAGCTGCGGGGTCATGATCAGCTGCTGGGTCAGCTTGAGTTGTTGGCGCAGTTCCAGGGCCATCAGAGCTTAAAGTCCTCTCCGAGGTAGGAGCGACAAACCTCTTCGCTGCACACGATGCTTTCCGGTGTCCCGGATTCGATCACGCGGCCGTCCACCATAATATAGGCGTTGTCGCACACCCCCAACGTTTCGCGGACATTGTGGTCGGAAATGAGAATCCCGATTCCCCGCTGCCGCAGGTGGCCGATGATGCTCTTGATGTCGGCCACCGCCAGGGGGTCGATCCCCGCAAAGGGTTCGTCCAGAAGCATGAACGAGGGTTGGGTCGACAGGGCCCGGGAAATCTCCAGCCTCCGTTTTTCGCCGCCGGAGAGCACATTGGCCATCTGATCGGACAGGTGGTGGATGCCGAGCTCCTCGAGCAGCCGATCCGCCCGTTCGTAGCGTTCTTCCCGGGACAGGGGCGACAACTCCAAAACCGCCAGCAGGTTCTCGCGCACGGTCAGCTTGCGGAACACCGATGTCTCCTGGGGGAGGTACCCGAGACCGCGCCGCGCGCGAACGTGCATAGGGTAGTGGGTGATGTCTTCCCCGTCAAGAACGATGTTCCCCCCGTCGGGCTTCACCAGGCCGATGATCATGTAGAAGCAGGTGGTCTTGCCGGCCCCGTTCGGCCCCAGCAGGCCGACGACCTTCCCGCCCTCTACCGCCAGGTCGACCCCGTTGACCACCTGCCGGCCGGCGTAACTCTTGACCACGCTCGTGACGTTCAATGTCGTCATCGGGCCGGTCGCGGGTCGTGGGATCGCAAGCAGTGGTTCATGTCGTCTGGCGGCGGAACGAGCCGCATATGGTGTTTCCATCCTGTCACGAGCGGATATGTTGGACACCCCATCCTGAAAATGGACGCGTCGGCCCTGGGTGGCGTTGCCGCTGTCCGTGATCCGCTGTTATTGAGACACGTTATAGTTGGTTCAGGGCGAAAAAGCAACCGACCGGGCGCCGCGGACCGGCGGCGTCGAGCGGCGAGCCGCGCAGGGCCCGGGCGCCGGCATGGCGCCGTCAACGGCCGGCGGGCGTTTTGGATTCGATCAGGCCCCGCACATGGCCTTCCATCGTCATCTGGTTCGTGTTCAGGTCGATCCGCAGGGTGTCCCCGGCGATTTCTCCGGCGGAGTTGAGGATGCGCGCGCGGGTGTCGGCGGCAATGAGGCGGGCATCGTGCCGATACGTCAATTCCTCGGTCTCCAGGCGATACTGCTCGTTCCAGACCACGACATCGCCTCTGGCTTCCATGTCCTGCGTGTCCGTCAGGACGGTGCCGTCCTTCGCCGTCAGGTACACCTCCCCCCCCTCCTTGGGGTAGAAGGTCACGTGCATGTCCTTCAGGAGGACCTTCTTCTCGGCCAGCATGTACCTGGCCGAGGCCGCGTCCAGGCTCCATTCGGTGCGCCCGTCGCGTGTGGAGGACTGGTGGATGTTCTGCACCGTCATGCCCGTGGTGTCCACGCGGGCGATCGCGCCGATGTCCGGGACGCGCATCCGGGGCCGGAACATATAGTAGCCGCCGGCGCCGGCTGCGGCCAGCACGAGCAGTAGAACGGCCCACCGCCGTCGGGTCGGTTTTCGAGGTGGCGGCGACATCGAATGTATGGACCTCGCGCGTGGGGCGGCCCCGGCACCGGCGGCCGCCGACGGGATTGGACGGACCTTCGAAACTGTCTGCACCTATCGCCCGGTCTGCGAAAAGTCAAGCCGGCCGAGACTTCCACCGCCGCGGCTCCCGCGTTTGCCGGTTGACACCCGCAGGGTGCCTTGGTAATGAAATCCGTTCAATCTCGGCCGCAGGGTCCCCCGCGTGCGCGGCCCCTCCCCGGCCGCCGGGGTCGTTGCGGCCCGGAGTTACACCCGCGTTTTTCAGAAAGGATTCAGACGTGAGCCCGTCGTTCAGATTCAAATCCGGTTGGCCCCTCGGGGGGGTCGGCCTGCTGCTGGTCGTCGTGCTGGTCGCCGGCGCCTGGTTGGCGGTGGTGCGGCTGGAGGGGGAGGGGCCGGTCGTCGGCGTGGATGCCCCCTCCCCGCTTTACCTCGGGAAGGCCTCCGAGGTCGCCGTGACGATCGCGGACCCCAAGAGCGGGCTGCGGCGGCTGGAGATCGTGCTCTCGAAGGACGGCAAGCGCGTGGTCCTGACCGACACCCCGTATCCCGCCTCCGGGCTGCTCGGGCTCGAGAAGGTCCGGGAGGACCGGCGTCAGGTCAAGATCGACCCGGCGGCGCACGGGTTCACGGACGGCAAGGCGGTGATGGCCATCCGCGCCTGGGACCATTCCTGGCGCAACTGGTGGAACGGCAACGTCACGAACGTCGAGACCGAGGTGGTCGTGGACACCCGGCCGCCGGTGGTCGAGTCCCTGACCCAGCAGAACTACGTCAACCAAGGCGGCGCGGGGGTGGCGGTCTACCGCCTCTCCGAGCCCTGCCCGGTCAGCGGCGTGCGCGTGGGCGGCACGTTCTTCCCCGGGTACAGCGGGTTCTATTCCGACCCGTTGGTGCACATCGCCTTTTTCGCCTTCGGGCACCAGCAGGGCGCGGGGACGGAGATCGTCATCGAGGCCGCGGACCGGGCCGGCAACAGCGGCCGCAGCCGGTACGCCTACCACTTCAAACCCAAGAAGTTCAAGCGGGACACCCTCAACGTGAGCGACGGGTTCATCACCCAGATCCTGCCCGACTTCCAGGCGGTGCTGCCCGCGCAGGCCAACGCGACGCTCAAGGACCGCTTCCTCTACATCAACCGGGAGCTGCGCGCCGCCAACTACCGGACCATCACCGAGGCGACGCGCAAGACGGAGACCGCCGTGCTCTGGAAGGGGCCCTTCACGCGGCTGCCCAACGCGGCGCCGCGGGCCGGGTTTGCGGACCACCGCACCTACCTGCACGAGGGGCGCGAGATCGACCAGCAGTATCACCTGGGGGTGGACCTGGCCTCGCTCGCCCACTCCCCGGTGCCGGCGGCCAACAGCGGGGTCGTGGTGTTCACCGGCGAGCTCGGGATCTACGGTCAGACGGTCATCCTGGACCACGGCTTCGGGCTCTTCACCATGTACTCCCACCTGAGCCGGATCACCGCCCAGAAGGGCGCCCGCGTCGCCAAGGACGCCGTCATCGGCAACACCGGGAGCACGGGGCTGGCCGGCGGCGACCACCTGCACTTCAGTGTGCTCGTCCAGAACACGTTCGTCGACCCGGTGGAGTGGTGGGATCCCCACTGGATCAAGGACAATGTCATGCTGAAGCTGGATTCGGTGAAAGGCGGCGGGGGACAGGGCTGAACGGGCCTCGGCGCGCGGCGTCGGGGCGGGTCCGGAGCGCAGCGGGGTAGCGGTATGACGCAGCATCGGGTGACGAAGACCATCGCCGAGATCAACGCGCGCATCCGCGAGGGGCGATTCCTGCCGGGCGAGCCGCAGTTCACCCTGCCCGGCGTCTGACCGGAGGCCCCGTGTCAGCTTCCCTGCGCGCCTTCATCGCGGCCGAGCTCCCGGGCGAGCTCCGGAGGACCCTCGGCCGGCTCCAGACCGAGCTGTCGGCGGCGGGGGTGCGGGCCCGCTGGGCGCGGCCGGAGAGCATTCACCTCACCCTGAGATTCCTGGGCCAGGTTCCGGTCGAGGCGGTCGCGCGCCTGGCCGCGGCGCTGGCCGCGGCCGTGGACGGGCAGCCGGCCCTGCGCCTGCGGGCAGAGGGGCTGGGGGTTTTCCCCGGGCCGCGCCGGCCGCGCGTCTTCTGGGCCGGGCTCACGGGGGAGGCCGAGGCGCTTTGCGGCCTGCAGCGGCGGCTCGAGCAGGCCCTCGCCGTGCGCGGGTTCGCGCCGGAAGACCGCCCCTTTCGCGCGCACCTGACCCTCGGCCGCTTCGCCGAAACAGGGCCGCCCGGGCCGGTCGCGGAGGCACTGGCCGTTCACTCCGGCCAGGAGCTGGGCCGCTTCGAGCTCCGGGAGCTCGTGCTCTTCGAGAGCGAGCTGCGGCCGTCGGGCGCCGTCTACACCGCGCTGGCGCGTGCCGGCCTCGGCGGCGCCGGGCCGGATGCACCGGCCTGAGGCGCGCGGGGGGTGCGGCGCGCGAATCGAAATTCCGAAGTCTGATCTGAAAGGAGATTGCGACGACTCATGTCTAGATCGAAGGAAAAGGAGGCACCTATGGCTATCGCGTCGGACAAGCAGAAGGCCCTCGAAAGCGCCATGGTCCAGGTGGAGCGGCAGTTCGGCAAGGGGTCCATCATGAAGCTCGGCAGCCGTCCGATCGTGAGCGTGCCGGTCATTTCCACCAGCTCGCTGGCGCTCGACAAGGCGCTCGGCATCGGCGGGCTGCCGCGGGGGCGCGTCGTGGAGATCTTCGGCCCGGAGGCCTCCGGCAAGACGACCCTCGCCCTGCACGCGGTGGCGGAAGCCCAGAAGCTGGACGGGATCGCCGCCTTCATCGACGCGGAGCACGCGCTGGACACCGTCTACGCCCGCAAGCTCGGCGTCAACTGCGACGACCTGCTCGTGTCCCAGCCCGACACCGGCGAGCAGGGGCTCGAGATCGCGGACATGCTGGTGCGCAGCGGGGCGATCGACATCCTCGTCATCGACTCGGTCGCGGCCCTGGTGCCCCGGGCCGAGATCGAGGGCGAGATGGGCGACTCGCACATGGGGCTGCAGGCCCGGCTGATGTCCCAGGCGCTGCGCAAGCTCACGGGCACCATCAGCAAGACCAACACCTGCGTCATCTTCATCAACCAGATGCGCATGAAGATCGGGGTCGTCTTCGGCAACCCCGAGACCACCACCGGCGGCAACGCCCTCAAGTTCTACTCCTCCGTGCGCCTGGACATCCGCCGGGTCAACACGCTCAAGGAGGGGCAGGACATCGTCGGCAGCCGGACGCGGGTGAGGGTGGTCAAGAACAAGCTGGCGCCGCCCTTCATGGAAGCCGAGTTCGACGTCATCTACGGGGAGGGGATCTCGCGCATGGGCGACCTCGTCGACACGGCGGTCGAGCAGGGGATCGTGGACAAGAGCGGCGCCTGGTATTCCTTCGGCGGCGAGCGCATCGGGCAGGGGCGGGAGAACGTCAAAAAGTTCCTGACCGACAACCCGGACGTGTACGCCGCCATCTACGCCAAGGCCCGCGAGGGGCTGGGCCTGACCGCCAAGGGCGCGGACCCCCAGGGGGAGGACTGATCTGATGACCGGCAACGAGGCCCGTCGGAAATTTCTCGATTACTTCAAGCAGAACGACCACCAGGTGGTGCGCAGCTCGTCGCTGGTCCCGCACGAGGACCCGACGCTGCTCTTCATCAACGCCGGGATGGTCCAGTTCAAGCGGGTCTTCCTGGGCGAGGAGCGGCGCGACTACGTGCGCGCCACGACCTCGCAGAAGTGCGTCCGCGCCGGGGGCAAGCACAACGACCTCGAGAACGTCGGCTACACCGCGCGCCATCACACCTTCTTCGAGATGCTCGGCAACTTCTCGTTCGGCGACTACTTCAAAGAGCGCGCGATCGACTTCGCCTGGGACCTGCTCACCCACGGCTACCGCTTGCCGGCGGACAAGCTCTACGCCTCCATCTACCTCGACGACGAGGAGGCCTACGGGCTGTGGCGCGATCGGGTCGGTCTGCCGGACAGCCGCATCGTGCGTTTCGGGGAGAAGGACAACTTCTGGTCCATGGGCGACACCGGGCCCTGCGGGCCGTGCTCCGAGATCATCATCGACCGCGGGGAGTCCTACGGGTGCGGGCGGCCCGAGTGCGCCGTGGGCTGCGAGTGCGACCGGTTCCTCGAGATCTGGAACCTCGTGTTCATGCAGTTCAACCGCGACCCCGCGGGCACGATGACGCCGCTGCCCAAGCCGAGCATCGACACCGGCATGGGGCTGGAGCGCATCGTCTCGGTGGTCCAGGGGGTGGACACCAATTACGACACCGACCTGATCCGCCCGATCATCGCGCGCACCGAGGACCTGACCGGCATCCGCTTCGGCGGCACGCCGGCCGCCGACGTCGCCATGAAGGTCATCGCGGACCACAGCCGCGCGGCGGTCTTCCTGATCGGCGACGGCATCCTGCCCTCGAACGAGGGCCGCGGCTACGTGCTGCGGCGCATCATGCGCCGGGCCATCCGTTACGGCCGCAACATCGGCCTCACCCAGCCCTTCCTGCACCACACGGCCGAGGTCGTGTTCGGCATCATGCAGGCGGCCTATCCCGAGCTGGCCGAGGCCAACGCCTTCATTACCAACGTCATCCGCAACGAGGAAGTGCGCTTTCTGAACACGCTCGACACGGGCCTGAAGCTCCTGAACGAGACCCTCGCCGAGCTCAAGGCCCAGGGCCGGACCGAGGTGCCGGGGGCTGCGATCTTCAAGCTCTACGACACCTACGGGTTCCCGGTGGACATCGTGCGTGACGTGGTGCGTGACGGGGGCATGACCCTCGACATGGACGGGTTCGAGCGCGAGATGGAGGGGCAGCGCGCCAAGTCCCGCACCGTGACGAGCTTCACGCGCATCGCGGACGCCTACAAGAGCCTGTCCTCGGGCGGCTTCAAGCCGGAGTTCGTGGGCTACGACCTGCTGACGGCCGAGTCGCGCGCGGTGCTCCTCGTGCAGGGGGAGAGCGAGGCGGCGGAGGTCGGGGCGGGCGGCGAGCTCGACCTGGTCACCGAGCGCACGCCCTTCTACGCCGAGTCCGGCGGCCAGGTCGGCGACATCGGCCGCATCGTCGGCCCCGCGGGCGAGATGCGGGTCGACGCCACCGTCAAGGACCCGACCGGGATCATCATCCACAAGGGCCGCGTGACCTCCGGCCGTCTGTGCAAGGGGGACACGGTGTCGCTCATCGTGGACGCCGCCGCACGCGAGGCGACGGCTCTCAACCACACGGCCACCCATCTGCTGCACGCGGCCCTGCGCCGGGTGCTGGGCGAGCACGTCAAGCAGGCCGGCTCGCTCGTCGCCCCCGACCGGCTGCGCTTCGACTTCAGCCATTTCGCCGCGGTGGAGCCGGAGGCGGTCGAGGCGATCGAGGCGCTGGTCAACCGGAACATCCGCGCCAACGTCCCGACGCGGGTCGTCGAGATGGGGGCCGAGGAGGCCTTCAAGACCGGCGCCATGGCGCTCTTCGAGGAGAAGTACGGCGACCGCGTGCGCGTCGTGTCGCTCGAGGAGGTCAGCAAGGAGCTCTGCGGCGGGACCCACACCGGTCGGACCGGGAACATCGGCCTTTTCAAGATCGTGGCCGAGTCGAGCGTCGCTGCCGGGGTGAGGCGCATCGAGGCCCTCACCGGGGCGGCCGCGCTCGAGGCCGTCCAGTCGAGCGCCCGCACGCTGCAGGAGGCCGCCCAATTGCTGCGCGAAAAGCCGGAGGCGCTGACCCGGCGCATTGCCAAGGCGCTGGCGGACGCGAAGGCGCTCGAGCGCGAGATCGAACAGCTCAAGGGCAAGCTCTCCGCCGCGTCGGTCGCGGACGCCGGCTCCGAGGTCCGGAAGCTGGGGGAGGTGAGCGTCCTGGTCAAGCGGGTGGAGGCGGACTCGCCGGCCGCGATGCGCGACCTGCTCGACCGGTTCAAGGACCAGCTTCGGTCCGGCGTGGTGGTCCTGGGGGCGGTCGGCGGGGGCAAGGTCCTGCTGACCGCCGGCGTCACCAAGGACCTGGCCGGCCGGTATCACGCCGGCAACATCATCAAGCAGGTCTCGGCCGTCGTCGGCGGCAGCGGCGGCGGGCGCCCGGACATGGCCCAGGCGGGAGGCACCCAGCCGGAGCATCTGGACGCGGCGCTGGCAAAGGCCTGGGAGCTGATCCAGAACGGGTAGGAGGCTGGGAAGCTAAGAGCGATGAGGCGTGAAGCGGGTCAGACAGGAGGCGGAGCGCGTGGATCACGGCGAGACAGAAGAGCCATCAGACAGGCGCGACAGGATTGACCGGATCTTTCCGCTTGCCGGTGAGAGGCCGGCAAAGCTCTGGGAAACCACCTCGTCCAGCCGCTCGCATTATCCGGGGTTGCCAAAGTGGGAGCGGCTTCCCGCCGCGACTTTCTGCCCTCAGCGCAGCGAACGGAATAGACTCTGCAAACGCTTTTTACCGCTACGTGCGGGTCCGCGCCGTGATCTCCTTGCGGGCGGGATCGATCCAGGAGAGGACGCGCCGCACCAGGCCGGTGTGGCGGGGGTCGGCGCTCAGCCCCAGAAACCCTTTCTCGCGCTGGCGGACCTGGTCGAGCAGGATCAGGTCGTTCTCCGCGCCGACCCGGGCCAGCCCGCGGATCAGGACCGAGACGTGCTGCAGCAGCGCGGTCAGGTGCACGCGGTTCTCCTCCCGCGGGTAGAACGGGGCGTCGGGGTTCCCGTACACGGCCAGGGCGCTGTGCAGAATCGAGGCGGCGGTGTCGCCGCCCGCGAGGGCCATCAGGATGTGCACCTCGCGCTCCAGCGCCAGCAGGAAGCGCACCGGCATCGCCGTGACGGCAGAGGTCGCGGGGTCCAGCGCCGCCATGAGCCGCTTGCGGATGGCCACCACCTTGGTCAGGAACCGCTTCTGCTCCCCCCGGATCTTCCACGCCGCGTAGTTCACCACCTTGGTGTCCAGCCCCGACCGGACCAGCAGGATTTCCTCCGGCGTCAGCTCGATATCGATGTTGATCTCCTTGCTGTAGGTGCGCAGGAACTGGGTGGCGAGCATCATCGCGTTGCGGTCGGGGTAGGCCACCTGGCCGGCGTCGGCGATGACGTCGGACAGCAGGATGTTCACGGCCTGGATCGGCTGCTGAATCTCCTTGATCATCAGCTGCAGGCTGTTCAGGAAGGGCAGGCGGTCGCTGCGCCGGGGCATGTCCTTCAAAAACTCCCACAGCACGCGGAAGATCTGCTTGTGGTAGTGGGCGAATTCGGGCACGCGTTTTTCGAAGGCGGTCCTCTGGAAGTTCCCCCGGCTGTCGAAGCAGCTGCGGAAGGTCTTCAGGATCGCCTCCAGGTCCGCGAGCGGGATCTCCAGGTACTGCGCCAGGGCCTCCACGTTGCGGGTCAGGTAGAGCGGCTCCTCGGAGCCGGGCGCCCGCATGCGCCGGGCGGCCGCGGTGTGGTCCTTGGCTTTCTCGAGCGCCCCGGCGAGCTTCTCGCCGACCTCGCCGACCACCTTTTCCCTGTCGCCGTCCCAGGTCGTGAGCCGGTTCCCCTGGACGGTGATGGTGTCGAGCATGTCCGGCGGGAGCGACTCCAGGCCCTCCTGCATGCGCTGCGTGAGGGCCTCCATCACCTGCACGCCGGCGGGGTTCTGCGCCATCGTCTCCAGCAGGCGGCTGACGACGCCCAGCCGCTGGCCGAGCCCCTCGGCATCGATGCCGCTGCACTCCTGCAGGTTCAGGCTGCTCATGACGCTGGCCGCCCCCCCGGGGTTGCCCGCGAAGGAGGTTCTGAGAAACGGGGCCATCCCGGCCCGCAGGTCGGCATCGCTCATGACCACGGCAGGTGCCGTCCCGCCTGAACCCGCCCCGGCGGCCCCGCTGACCGGGGAGCCCCCGCCGGCCGCCGGGTCGCCGGGGGACGGGCCGGGCGAGGCGGACGGGGGCCCGTCGCCCCTCTGCGGGACGGCGGAGCCGGCCGGCACGCCGTGGGCGGCGGGCCACCCGCCGCGCGCCTCGGGTTCGGCCGTATGGCGTCGGGCGGCGTTGATTTCGATCGGCGCCCTGCGCAGCCGGGCGCTCACGCTCTTGATGGCGAACAGCGCTTGGTAGAGGTTGGACGCGCGTTGCTTGAGCTGTGCCCCCTCGGGCCGCTGCATCAGCGCGGCGACTTTGCGGACGATTTCCTCCATCGACTCGGCCGGGAGGCGGTTGACGGCCGCCAGGAGCGTCAGGTTGGGGTCGGGCTGACCTTTTTCGTCCCGGACCGGCTTCAGACTCTGAGCCTCGCCGGCCAGCGTGAACGTGATCGCGCCCCCCTTTTCGGACGCCGGGCGGAAGCAGGACAGCACGCGCAGGGACGCGCGCAGGGCCTCGGTGGACTCCGGAGTGTCGTCCGGGATCGAAACCTCCAGCGTTTCCATGCCTTCGGCCGCGAAGGTCTCGAAGGCTTTCAGCAGGCGCCCCTCGAGGTGCTTGAACCGTATGCCCATGCGCTTGATGACCGCAGCGACCGCGGCGGTGTCGATGCCGATCTCCGCGCAGGCGATCTCGTAATCCGGCCGCTCGGGCCCCTTGCCGAGGACGCTGCCGCGCCGGGTGATTCGCACGGCCGTGCCCTGCGGCAGCTCGCGGAGCTGCTGGAGCGCCCGGGCCAGCTGGTTGAAGGTGTCCTTTTCAGCCTTGATCCCTTCCCAGTACTGGACGTCGCGGAAGCAGGCGTTCAGGTAATAGGCCACCTCGACCAGCAGGATGCGCCAGCGATCCTGGTCCTCGGTCTGGACCTCGGCCGGCGCGGGCGGTCCACCCGACTCGGCCCCCAGCTCCTGCAGCAGTTTGTCCGTCAGATCCCGTATCATTCCAGCCGCCTTCGGTGAACGGCAGACGCACGCCGCCCAACCTGCCATATCATCACGATATGATATGAAAATTCCGCCTGCATGTCAAAAAATCGATGCGGCTGCGGCCGGGCCGCCGCCTGCCGGGCGAAGGGCCTGCTCACGCTCCGGCGAGCACGTCGATCATCGTGAACATGCGCCCCCGGGCGCCGGCAGCGAGCCTGGCGGCCAGGAAGACGAGGGCGTCGAGGGTGCCGTGCACGTAGATCTCGCGCCCGTTCACGTTGTGAGTGAGCTCGAACCGGACGGTCCCGTCCGCGGACACGAGCGTGTAGGTGTGCCAGGCGTGGCCGCCGAGGTGAGCCTCCGGGATCCCCCACTCGGTGCGCTGGAGCTGCGGGTCGCGCTCCATGCGGATCTGACCTTCCGTGAACGGCACGCCGAGCCGGTTGAAGTAGCCGACCATGGCCTTGGCGGTCCCGCTCGTGTCGGCCTTCCCCTTCTGGTGGCTCTCGCGCACGCTGAGCGTGTACCCCGCGAAAAGTCCGGGGAAGCTCCGGGCGGCATAGTCCATCATGGCTTGCAGGCCGACGATCTGCTTGGCCATGTTCGGGGCCACCACGGCGGCGATGGCTGAGCGGGCGATCGTCTCCTCGAGCGCGCGGCGGTCCCCGCCGGTGGTGCCCATCACGAACGGCAGCCCGTTGCGGCAGTAGAACTCGGCGTTGGCGTTTACCGCGCTCGGGTGGGTGTAGTCGACGCTCAGGAACTCGCCGTGCGTCCGCCGCAGGGCCGCGAGGGCGGCCTCGCGTGCGTCCGGCCGGATCAGGCGGACCGCAACGTCCGCGACCGGGTGCTCCCCGGCCGCGATCTCCTGACCGGTGAACGAGGCCGGGACGAACGCGAAGCGGGGATCCGTGCAAAGGTGGCGGGCCACGGTGCAGGCGACGTTGCCGGGGATGCCGTTGACCATGACGGGGATGGGGCGCGGGAGCATGGGGGCCTCCGGGTGAAAAGAAGTTACGGGTTACACGTTACGAGTTACAAAGACCAACCATAAAAGGACTCAAGCCAGTCCGAGCCGCACGCGGGCGGTATGGACTGCTTCCTTCAGCTTCGGGAAGCCCGGCGGCGTAAATGCCTGCAGGCGGGCCGCCAGGCCGTTCAGGGCCCCGGGGATGTACGCTTCGAAGCGGGGCTTGTGTTTGACGCGGGAGAGGAACGCGAAGGCCCCGAGCGCCTGAAGATTGCGGGACAGCGCGCAGTGTTCGTACCCCCGTCGGAACCCGTCCGGGTCGATCGCGAGCGACCGCGCGAACCGGGCGGCGGCATAGTCGTACAACCCCGCCTGGTCGTCCGCCCTCAGCTGCACGTAGGGGTCGATCAGCAGCGACGCCAGGTCGTACTGCACGGGGCCGATGCGGCCGCCCTGGAAGTCGATGAAATACGGCCGTCCGTCCCGGAGCATGATGTTGCGCGACTGCACATCCCGGTGCAGGAACCCGTCCACGGCGTGTCGCCCGACGCCGTCCGCCAGGCGTTCGAACTCGTCCCTGAAATCATCGAAGGCGGCCGCCACCCCCGCGTGCCCGGCCAGGAAGCGCTCGCAGAAATAGCGGCACTCGCGCTCGAGCACCACCTCCCGGTCGAAGCGCGGGGACTGCCAGGCCCAGCCCGGGTCGAACCCCCGGGCGCCCGCGACGGCCATGTGCACCAGCGCGTCGATGACGTTTCGATAGAGCGACCGCACGCCGTCGCGGTCGCGCTCCGCGCGCACGGCGGCCTGGAGATGAGACCCCCCCAGATCCTCCACGAAGACCAGCCCGGCGAAACGATCCGCGAAATGGACGGCGGGCACGGCCGCCCCGCACCGGTGCAGATGTGCGCCGATGAGCGCGAACGCGTCGGCTTCCGTGGTGGGCGTGTCCGCCCGCAGCCCGTGGTCCGCCGCGACCAGCGTCCCCTCCTCCCCGCGGAGCCGGAACCACTCCCGGTCCGAGCCGTCGCCCTCCAGGCGTTCCCACTGCACGGGCTGTCCGGGCGGGCGGTTGAAGGCCGCGGCCCAGGCCGCCGCCGTGCAGGCGTCCCGGGCTGCGCGGCGGTAGCGCGCGGGGGTGCCCAAATCCTGCCAGGGCCGGCCGGTGACGAGCGCGTTCAACCGCAGGCCGTCGGCCAGCATGGCCCGGAAGGCCGCGATGCTGTCGCCGGGCTCTCCGGCCGGAAGATAGTCGAGCACCACCGGGCTCAGGACCTGGATGCCGGTGAAGGTCAGCGCGCCCGTGGGGGCATCGGCCGGGGACGGGGCGAACGCGCGGATGCGCCCCGCCGCGTCCGTCACGACCGTGTTGAACTCGGGGTCGTCCACCAGCACGAGGGTCGCGGCCGCGCCGCCCGCGAGATGGGCGGCGTACACGGCGCGCAGGTCGACCGCGTGGTGAATGTCGGCGTTGACCACGAAAAAGGGGCGGTCGTCCCAGAAATCGCGCAGGTTGCCGATGGCCCCGCCCGTGCCGAGCAGCCGCGGTTCGTGGCGGGTGTGCACGGGGATCCCGAAGCGGCCGGAGCGCACGAAGGACTCCACCTGCGCGTGCAGGTGGTGGGTGTTGACCACCACGGCCTCGCAGCCGGCGGCCTGCAGCTGCTCGATGTGGTGGGCCAGCAGCGGCCGGCCCGCCAGGGTGAAGAGGGGTTTGGGGGTGCGGCGGGTGTGGGGCAGCAGGCGCGTTCCCAGGCCGGCGGCCAGGACCAGCGCCCTCATGGGTCGAGCGGCCTGCCCGGCGGGGACGCGAGGCAGCGCAGCGCCCGCCGGACGACCGCCGCGAACGCATCGATCGTGTTGCGGTCCTGCGCGCCCCGGATCCCGTGCGCCAGGAAGAGCTCCAGGGCGTTCTCGTAGGTGACCTTGGACAGCGCCTCGCGGTGGTCGATCTCCTTCTGGCGGTACATGCGGTTGCCGAACGAGGCGATCTTCTTGACGCGCTCCTTGGGCTCCCCGGGGTGCGGCTCGGAGTTGAGCCAGGTGAGGACCACCGAGTACGACTCCAGGAACGTCTTCAGGAACATGGCAAAGAACTTCAGCTTGCGGTACCCGGCCGAGGTCAGGTTGAAGGTGTCCGGCAGGCTGGGGTGGGGGACGATCGTTGCGCTTTCGTAGAAGATCTGCAGCGCCCGGCGCAGCTGGTCCGACGGCTCGGTGTCGCTGTCCTGCACGAATTCCAGCCGGAAGAGCTCCTGCAGGAACTCGAAGTCGGTCTGCAGGTCCGCGGCGGAGAACTGGAACGCGTCGCGTTCCAGGATGGCCAGGGCGGCGAAGGCGGCCGGCACGAAGAACGAGACGCAGGTGTTCTTGTAGTAGTCGAGGACGGGGCGCCGGGCGTCGCGGACGAGGAACTCGGTCGGGCCGCCTTCCCCGGCCGCGGCCTCGGCCCCGGGGGACTCCAGGATGCGGCGCTGCACGTACGAGTCCAGGGCGTGGGCGATCGCGCGGCGGCAGTCCAGGACGAGGGTGTCGGCCGACTTGGCCCCGACGGCGTCGAGGTGGGCGGCGTAGACGCCCACGGCCGAGAGGATCTCCTCCAGGCTGAAGCGGTCGCGCCCGAGGTTGAGGATCGCGGCCGCCGTCAGGGCGTGCGGCGTCACGACCGTCACCCGGTCGATGCCGTGGGCGATGCGGTGGGCCAGGCTGCGGCAGAAGCCGTTGAACTCCTTTTGCTCCGCGGTCCGGAGGTCCACCCCCGCGCTGCGGGCCTGATCGTTCGCGGACAGCGGCCGGTTGAACTGCAGGTAGACCTTCCCGTAGCGCCGGCTCAGGAACTTGCGGGCTTTCAGGACCTGCCAGAAATTTTCGGGCTGCTTCTGCCCCCCCTCGATCTCCTGCAGGTACGATTTCTCTTCGAGCACGCGGTCGTAGCCGATCGAGACGGGCACGAAGATCAAATCCTCGCAGGCGCCGTTGCGCAGCGCCGTCAGCAGGATGGAGAGCAGCCCCAGCTTGGGCATGAGGAGCTTGCCGGTGCGGCTGCGGCCGCCCTCGATGAACTGCTCGACCGAGTGCCCTTCCTGCAGAATCGCGTGGACGTATTCGGAAAACGCCCGGGAGTAGAGCACCGCGCCGCGGAAGCTGCGGCGGATGAAGAAGGCGCCCCCGCGGCGGAAGAGCGGCCCCATGGGCCAGAAGGAGAGGTTCTTGCCCGCCGCCACGAGCGGGCAGGGCATGTCGTTGTGGTAGAGCATGTAGGTCAGGATCAGGTAGTCGGCATGGCTCTTGTGGCACGGGACGTAGACCACCGGCCCCCGCAGGGACATGCGCTTGACCTCGGCCAGCCCCTCGGTGTTCAGGGTGACGCCGTCGAAGAGGGTGTGGAGAATCCAGCCGACCGGGCCGGAGTAGCACCGGATCCAGCTGGGGCGCAGGTCCGCGGCGATCTCGTCGATGCAGGCGGCGACCGACGCACGCACTTCGGGGAGCGGCAGCCCGTGCGTTTCGGCGTGGGTCTGCATGAGCTCCTGGCAGCGGTCGCTGTCCAGGATGCGCTGATTGAGCTCCTGCCGGGGTGTGAGCATCGGTCCGGTGATGCTCTGGCGGTAGCGCTGGATCTGGGCGAGGGTCTCCCGGCGGAGGACCGCCGCCTGGTAAGGGACGGGATGCCCGGCGAGGTCGGCCCGGGCGAGAAACCGCTGGAGATCGATCGGTGCGGCGAGCTCCACGAAGACGTTGCCCGCCTGCTTGAAGAGTGCGGCCAGCAGCCGCAGCCGTCCGGGTTCGTCCTCCGGCCCGAAGAGCATATCCATCAGGCTGGGCCGGGCGCGGCGCGGGTTGCGGCTGAAGAACACGATCTGGGGCACGACCAGGACCGGCCGGCTCGTCGATTTCTGGAGCGTGAGGAGGAATTCCATCGGGTCCGCGGGCGGGGGGGCGAACCAGCGCCGCAGGCGGCCGGGGGCGTGCAGCAGGGTCAGGAAACCGGCTTTTCCGCCGAGGAGCTGATCCCGGTAAAACCCGTTCCCGCTCGGGTCCGGCAGGCGGCGCGTGTGCCAGAAGGTCAGGACGGCTGCGACCAGGATGCGTGCCATCTCCAGCGGGGACCGGCAGACCAGCACCCGGCAGCCGAGCCCGATGCTCGGAAACGGCAGGCCGAGTGACCGATAGCGGGTGTGCGCAAACAAAAAGGGGAATGCGCAGCTGAAACGGCTGGCGAAAACGACGATCGCGTGCGGCGGGATGTCTCGCAGGACGGCCGCCTGGGAATCCTCCAGCCGGACGCCGGAGTAGAAGAGCCGCAGCAGGGTGGATCTCAGTCGACCGAAGGCATCCGGCAGAACCCCGAGGTAGTGGTGCAGGGTCCCCTGCAGGCAACGGTCGAGCCAGCCCCCCCTCGACCCGCTGCCGGGCGGGGTGGAAGGCGGGGCGGGGGGCAGGTGTGGGTGACGGGTTTCGGGCATATCGGGGCACCATTCCGCGCAGGGCGGGAGCGAAATGTTCTTGTCAGAGTACGCTGTTCGTGACGCTCCGGGTAACGTTCGGCGGGACTCCACCGGTGGGGGAACGTAGCAAAACGCAAGGGCCATTGCAACCGAACGCCCCCGAGATTGACCTTGTCATGCCTCCAAGGGTATGGTATGCACATCCGAATTTCAAACGGCGCTGGATGCTCTGAAATCGTCCCTGCCCGCAAGGGCTTGAACGCGTGGGTTTGTCCAAAAACGCTCAATGGCATTCGGAAGAAAGGAGGTTGCGGTTTATGAAGACACTGGTTGGCGGTGCAGTCGCGGCGGCGTTGGGCCTCATCGGTCTCGGTTTCTGGTGGAAGGAGTTCCTAACGGTCCTGGGGGGAACCATCCCGGCCGTCCTGCTCCTGGGCGGAGGGCTTGCGATCTACCTCGGATTCGACGAGATGAAGGACACCTGGAAGAAAGAAGAGCCGGCGGCCCCCTCGATGCCGGCCGACGATCTCGAGAAGTACAAGAGCGAAATTTCCGATCTCAAGAAGGAGCTGGAAAACCTGAAGGCGGATCGCAAGCCGGAAAAGGCTTAGCCCGCTTTCGCTCCCACGTTTCGGGCCGTGCGGCGGATCCCATCCGCGGCGCGGCCCTTTTTATTTGGAACCCACCTCCAGAATGCGTCTGACGGTCCGGGCTGCGCCGCGGGTCCGTGCCTGAATGCTCCTATACGCCCGCCCGGGTGCGGATGGCCGCCACGGCCAGCCGGTCCGCGCGTTCGTTTTCCTCGACCCCGCTGTGCCCGGGAACCTTGACCAGGCGCAGGTCGGGGAAGGATGCCATGGCGCGGCGGATGCCGGCAATGAGGTCGAGGTTCTTCTTGGGTTTCCAGTTCAGGGTGAGGACGCCGAAGGCGTAGCTGCTATCCGTGTAGACCCGCACCGGCAGGCTGCGGTTCTTGACCGCCGCCAGTCCCTTCTCGATCGCCAGCAGCTCGGCGATGTTGTTGGTGGCCTCGCCGATGTACTCCGAGATCTCCTTGCGCTGTTCGCCGCACCGCAGAACCACCCCGATCCCCGACGGCCCGGGGTTCCCGGAAGAGGCGCCGTCCGTGTAGATGTGGACCGTGCGGCCGTCCCGCGGGTCGGCGGCCGGGCCCCGCGGACGGTTCGGGGCGGGCGGAGCGGTTGCCTCGGGGGCGGCCGACTCCAGCCCCTGCAGGTGTTCCGCCCGGACGCGGTAGTCCTGGTCCTGTTCCAGCTGGTACTTGATGCGGGCGCGCCCGTCCGTCAGCTGCGGCCGGCCCTGAGGGTCCGCCGCGACCCAGACCTTGTTGCGCTTGAAGCGCATGCGCACCCAGGGGGTGCCGGCGGTGTCGGTGGTGGTGGGCATGTGCTCGGTGCTCGATTCGGGGTGATCGATTCTGGATACTCGATGCTCGATACCGGATGCTCGATGTGAGTGGTGAGGCTCCAAGCGGGCTGCCTTATCGAGTATCGAGCATCGAGGATCGAGTATCGTTCCCTAGTACAGCTTAACCTCCCGCGTCATCCGTACGAACTCCTCCAGCTCGGCCGCCCAGGACCGTTCGATTTCGGGCAGAGGGTCGAGCCGTTCCAGGCGCCGGCGCAGGTCGGCGTCCCCCAGCAGCAGGTCGATCGGCAGCTTCTCGAACTCGTACTCGTAGGGCGGCGGGCGCCAGGCGAACTCGCCCGGGTGGCGGCGAACGATCGCCCGCAGCAGCCCCAAGGTCAGCCGGTAGGGGCGCAGGCGGTGGGGGTCCGTGACGTGGATCTGGAACCCGCGGCAGCATCGCCCCTGCCACTTGCCGGCGGTCGGCTCGAAGGCGACCGGCCTGAGCACGGCGCCTTCCAGGAGATCCGGTGGCAGGTCGGCCGCGACCGCCGCGACGTCCAGGTACGGGGCGCCGAAGAGTTCGAAGGGCTGGGTCGTCCCGCGCCCTTCGGACACGTTCGTGCCCTCCCATAGCACCTGTCCGGGGTAGACCAGCGCCGAGTCCGGCGTGGGCAGGTTGGGCGAGGGAGCGACCCAGGGGAGGCCCGTTTCCGGGAAGCGCATGCGGCGCGTCCAGCCGGACATGGGCACCACCTCGAGCTCGCAGCCGATCCCGAAGCGGCCGTTGAAGAGCCGCGCCAGCTCGGCGACCGTCAACCCGTGGCGCATCGGCAGAGGGTAGCGTCCCACGAACGAGGCCCACTCCGGGCGCAGGAGGCCGCCTTCCACGCAGTCCCCGCCGACCGGGTTGGGGCGGTCCAGGACGAGCACCCGCTTGCCGCAGTCCCGCGCCGTCTCCATGCAGTAGGACAGGGTGGTGACGAACGTGTAGACCCGCGTCCCGACATCCTGGAGGTCGACCACGAGCACGTCGAGGTCCGCGAACATCTCGCGCGTGGGCACGCGCGTGGCGCCGTAAAGGCTGAAGACGGGCAGGCCCAGGAGCGGGTCGACCAGGTCGCCCGACTCGATCATGTTGTCCTGCTTTTCGGCGTGGAACCCGTGCTGGGGTGAAAAGAGCACGCGCAGCCGCCCCGGGAAGCGTTGGTCGACCAGCTGCCGTGCGTGGCGGAACCCCGGGCCGACCGAGGCCGGGTTGCAGAGCAACCCCAGGCGCTGCCCCGCGAGCCACGGGGGCGGGTCGGCGAGCAGTCGTTCCAGTCCGATATGAGTGCGCGGCATGCCGCCGCTCCTACCACATTCCTCCGGGTATCGGAAGGGCCCGCGCGCAGGGGCAAATGCCTTGACAGGGGCACCGTTACCTTCTAAAAAAGATCCTTTGCTTTTCTGCCCGCGCGATGGCAGCCACGTGAATCCGCGGTGCTTCGCCGGGGGCGAGGGGATTCGGTTGGAATTGGCGCTGGAAGGCATTGTCGTTATCGTCGGGAACTACGGCAGCGGGAAATCCGAGGTCGCCGTCAACCTGGCCCTCCACCACCGCCGGCGCGGTCGCGCCGTGCGCATTGCCGACCTCGACCTGGTGAACCCCTATTTCCGGTCACGCGAGGCCGAGCGGCAGATGACGTCCCTGGGCATCGAGGTGGTGCTGCCGCCCAGGGCCTACGTGCAATCCGAGCTGCCCGTCCTCACGCCCATGGCCGGCGGGCTGATCCGGCGACCCGGCGACCTCGCCATCCTGGACGTCGGCGGCAACAACGTCGGGGCGACGGTCCTGGCGGCCTTGGGGGATGCCTTCGCCGGCCGGAGTTGCCGCGTGCTGCAGGTCGTGAACCCGCATCGACCCGAGACGGCCACCCGCGCGGGGTGCGAGCGGATCCGCCGGTCGATCGAGGCGGCGGCGCGGTTGCCGGTGACCGACTGGGTCGGGAATGCCAACCTCATCGACGAGACCACCCCGGGTGCGATCGTCGAAGGCTACGCCTTCATGACCGGGCTCGCGGCGGCGAGCGGGCTGCCGCTCGCGTTTGTCACGGTGCCCGAGGCGCTGCTGCCGGAAGTGGACACGGGGGCGTTCGACTGCCCGGTGCTCCCGATCCGGCGCCAGCTGGTTCCGCCCTGGAAGAAGGCGGACGCGGTTTGACACGGTTCGGGCGAACGGAACCCCTCGCCCGCTTCGAAGACAAAGAAATCCGGCGCCCGGCGCCGGGGGGAGTTGAACTCATGGCCTACGAGCACGTGGTCGACAAGGACCGCTGCAAGGGCTGCGGCCTGTGCGTCGCCGTCTGCCCCAAGAACGTCCTGGAAATCGGCAAGCGAGATGAACCCCAAGGGGTATTTCCCGGCCTGCCAGGCCCGTCCGGAGGACTGCATCTTCTGTGCGATCTGTTGCACGATGTGCCCGGATGTCGCCATCACCATCAACGCGATCGCCGCGGAAGCGGACGGCGGCGCGAAACGGAGGAGCTGAGATGGGCAAGGTCCTGATGAAGGGCAACGAGGCGATCGCCGAGGCAGCCATCCGGGCCGGGTGCCTGAACTACTTCGCCTACCCGATCACCCCCCAGTCCGAGGTGGCCGAGTACCTTTCCAAGCGCCTGCCCGAGGTGGGGGGCGTGTTCCTGCAGGGGGAGAGCGAGGTGGCGGTCTCCTACATGATTTTCGGCGCGTCGGCCTGCGGGGAGCGCGTTTTCACCACCTCTTCCAGCCCGGGCATCAGCCTGATGTGCGAGGGGATCAGCTACATCACGGCCGCGGAGTGCCCGGCCGTGTTCGTGAACATCATGCGGGGCGGCCCGGGGCTCGGCGGGATCCTGCCGGCGCAGGCGGACTACTTTCAGGCCGTCAAGGGCGGGGGCCACGGCGACTACCGGCTGCTGGTGCTCGCACCGGCAAGCGTCCAGGAGGCCGTGGAGATGGTCATGGCGGCCTTCCCGCTCGCGGAAACCTACCGCAACCCGGTGATGATCCTGGGCGACGGCCTGATCGGGCAGATGATGGAGCCGGTCGAGTTCCCGGACACGCTCAAGAGCGCCCCGTCGAACAAGGACGACTGGGCGACGAGCGGGATGGGGACGCGCAAGTCCGGCCGGCGCAACCTCGTGCGGACGCTCTACCTCGTTCCGGAGCAGTTGAACGCCCACAACCTGAAGCTGCGGGACAAGTACGAGCGCATGAAGCGGGAGCAGGTGCGCTCGGAGGGCTACAACCTGGACGGGGACTACCGCGTGCTCATCGTGAGCTACGGCACCATGAGCCGGGTGTGCCGCACCGTCATCGACACGTTGAAGCAGCGGGGCATCGAGGTCGGGATGGTCCGGCCCCAGACGCTCTTCCCGTTCCCGCGTGCGGCGGTCCACGCGGCCGCGTCCAAGCCGAGCTGCCGGTCGGTGGTCAGCATCGAGATGAGCATGGGGCAACTCGTGGAGGACGTGGAGCTCAGCGTCCTCGGCGCCCGGCCGGTGCACTGGTACGGCAAGTGCGGCGGCGAGGTGCCGACCCCGGAGGAAGTCCTCGACGAGGTGATGAAGCTGCTCTGAAGATCTGAAATTTCGAATCTGAGATTTGAGATCGAGACCAAACACCAAACACCAAACACTTAACCACCTAAAACTGTCCCTTCTGGAGCCTGTCATGGGAAAAGCCTTCCATAAACCCGAATCCATGGCCGACGTGGCCACCCACTACTGCCCGGGGTGCACCCACGGGGTGGCCCACCGGCTGGTGGCCGAGGTGATCGACGAGCTCGGCCTGCGCGAGCGCACGGTCGGGATCGCGCCCGTCGGGTGCGCGGTCCTGTGCTACAACTACTTCACCTTCGACTTTCCAGGAGGCCGCCCACGGGCGCGCGCCGGCGATGGCGACCGGCATCAAGCGGGTGCGCCCGGACCTGATCGTCTTCACGTACCAGGGCGACGGGGACCTGGCGAGCATCGGGATGAGCGAAATCATTCACGCGGCCAACCGCGGCGAGAAGTTCACCACCATCTTCATCAACAACGCCGTGTACGGGATGACCGGGGGCCAGATGGCGCCGACCAGCATGCCCGACCAGCGCACGACCACCTCGCCGTTCGGCCGCAAGACGGCGCTGACCGGCATGCCGGTCAAAATGGCGGAGCTGCTCTCCGCGCTCGAGACGCCCGCCTACATCGCGCGCGAGGCCCTCATCAAGCCCAAGTACATCAATCGGGCCAAGAAGGCCGTCCACAAGGCGTTCAGCTACCAGGTGGCCAACACCTGCTTCAGCCTGGTCGAGCTGGTGAGCACCTGCCCGACCAACTGGGGCATGACGCCCGTGGACGCGCTGAAGTGGGCCGAAGACAAGATGCTGCCCTACTACCCACTCGGGGAGTACAAGACCCCGGAAGCGGGCCGGCTGAACCCGGCCGCGGGGAGGAAACATGCAGAGTGAAGTCCAGTTTGCCGGCTTCGGCGGGCAGGGGGTCATGCTGATGGGGCAGATCCTGGCGCAGGCCGCCATGCAGGAGGGCTACGAGGTGGTCTGGATCCCGTCCTACGGGCCGGAGATGCGGGGCGGGACGGCCTACTGCACGGTGGTGATCAGCGACCGGCCGGTCGGCTCCCCGATCATCCGCAACCCGATGCACCTCGTGGCGATGAACCGGCCCTCGCTCGAGAAGTTCGCCCCCACGGTGAAAAAGGGGGGCGTCGTCTTCGTCAACGCGTCCATCATCCCGATCGGCTCCGGCCGCACGGACGTGGACGAGCTGCGGGTGCCCATCATGGAGCTGGCGGGCGAGCTGGGCAACGTGAAGGCGGCCAACATCGTGGCGCTCGCGGCCTTCGTGGCGCGCAGCCGCATCGTGAGCTTCGAGGCGCTGACCGCGGCCGTCAAGCAGAAATTCGCGGAAAAGGCCAAGCTCATCCCGCTCAACCTCAAGGCCCTCGAGGCCGGGCGCAAGGCGGCGGGCGCCTGACCGCCCGCCCCCGCCCCCCGGCGGACACATGAAACTGAAGGTCCCCGACCACATCCTCGCCATATCGCCATACGTCCCCGGCAAGCCGCTGGAAGAGCTCGAGCGCGAGCGCGGCATCCGGGACTCCATTAAGCTGGCCTCCAACGAGAATCCCCTGGGGCCCTCGCCGCGCGCGGTGGAGGCCCTGCGGCGGTCGATCGCGGGGGTGCACCGCTACCCGGACAGCGCCGGGTTCGACCTGACCCGGGCGCTTGCCGGGCGCCTCGGCCTCGAAGCCTCCCAGATCGTCCTCGGCAACGGTTCGGACGACATCATCGGCATGCTCGCCACCGCCTTCCTGCGGCCGGGCGACGAGGTCGTGATGCCGCAGCCCTCGTTTCAGATGTACGAGATCGAGACCCTGGCGGCCGCGGCCACCCCGGTGATGGTCCCGCTGCGCGACTTGCGGACGGACCTCGACGCCATGGCGGAGCGCGTGACCCTCCGCACCCGCATGATCTTCGTCAACACGCCCCACAACCCGACCGGCAGCCTGGTCACGCGCGCGGAGCTCGACCGCTTCCTCGACCGCGTGCCCGCCGACGTGCTGGTGGTCCTGGACGAGGCCTATGTGGAGTTCGTGCGCGATCCGGCCGGTCCGGACAGCCGCGACTACGTGCGCGCCGGCCGGCCGGTCGTGGGGCTGCGGACCTTTTCCAAGGCCTACGGACTGGCGGGGCTGCGCATCGGGTACGGGCTGATGCACCCGGATATCGCTTCCATCCTGAACCGGGTGCGCCAGCCCTTCAACGTCAGCCTCCCGGCGCAGGCGGCGGCGCGCGCGGCGCTCGAGGATGCCGGTTTCCTGGACGAGACCCTGCGGGTGGTCCACGCGGGGGCCGACTACCTGCAGGCGGAGTTCGACCGCATGGGCCTCGAGTGCCGGCCCTCGCAGGCCAACTTCCTGATGGTCCGGGTGCCCGGGGAGGCCCGGGCCGTCTTCGAGGCGCTGCTCGACCGGGGGGTCATCGTGCGGCCGCTCGGCAGCTACGGCTACCCGGACCGGCTGCGGGTCAGCGTGGGAAGGCCCGAAGAGAACCGGAGATTTATTCAGGCATTGCAAGAAGTGCTCGGTGTTCGGTGTTAAGTTTTAGGCAACAAGAATAGGTGCATGAGGAGTTCCGCCTCGATCGTAATCGCGGACTGGAAATGCCGCTCCCACACCCAGGCCGGATCACCGAACACCCAAACACGAAACACCCAAACACGAACCGAAACACCAAAAAATGCGCAAGCTCCTGATCACGATCGACGGCCCCGCCGGAGCGGGCAAGAGCACGGTCAGCCGCCTGCTGGCCGAGCGTCTCGGCTACCGGTACGTCGACACCGGCGCCCTCTATCGCGGGGTCGCGGTGGCGGCCGACCGGCGGGGGGCCGACCCCGCGGACGACGCCGCCCTCGAGCGGGTGCTCGCGGGCCTGGAACTGCGCTTCCAGCCGCACGCGGGCGGGCAGCGCCTGCTGGCCGACGGCCTGGACATCACCGAGGCGATCCGCACCCCGGCCATCTCGATGCTCGCCTCGGCGGTGTCGGCCCGGCCGGTCGTGCGGGCGTTCCTGCTCGAGGTCCAGCGCGAACTGGGCCGGCAAAAGGCGGCGGTGTTCGAGGGGCGCGACATGGGCACGGTGGTCTTCCCTGACGCCGACGTGAAATTCTTCCTCAGCGCCTCGGAGCCGGCGCGCGCCCGGCGGCGCTTCGAGGAGATCCGGACCCGGACCGGCGCCTCCTTCGAGGAGGTCGAGCGCGACATGCGCCAGCGCGACCGGCAGGACAGCACCCGGGCGCTCGCCCCCCTGACCCCCGCGCCGGACGCCGTGTTCATCGACTCGAGCGAACTGTCCATCGCGGAGGTGCTGGAGCGGATGCTCGCGCGCGTCGGCGCCGTCCTCCAGTCGGCCTGAAAACCACGGGCGTTATGGCCCGAGGGTTCAAGGGCCTCGCCGCTGCGATCCGATTTTCTATTGCTTTTTCCTGCCAGTCTGCTAAATAGTACCGGTTTTTGTTACTCATTCCATGTCCAAGGGGGACAAGATAGTCTTATGGTTAACATTACTACCAACACTGAAAACGAAAACCCCAACGAAGCCGCCGACGCGGAGCCCACGATGGACAGCGCCGATTTCGGCGAATCCATGAAGGAGTACGAGGAAAACTTCGGACAGTTCAAGGAGGGGGAGGTCGTCTCCGGCGTCATCACCGCCGTGGACAAGGACCTCGTCCTGGTGGACATCGGGTACAAGTCCGAGGGGCAAGTCCGCATCAACGAGTTCCGCGGCGAGGACGGCTCCATCACCGCGAAGGTGGGCGACCGGATCGAGGTCATGGTGGAATGGTGGGACGACGAGGAGGAGCGCGTCATCCTGTCCAAGGAAAAGGCCGCCAACATCAAGGTCTGGGAGAACATCAAGAAGAGCCACGACGAGGACGGCACGATCAGCGGCACGATCACCAGCCGGGTCAAGGGCGGGTTCTCGGTCGACATCGGGGTGCTGGCCTTCCTGCCGGGCTCGCAGGCGGACCTGCGGCCCATCCGCAACCTCGACGACATGGTCGGCAAGACCTTCGACTTCAAGATCCTGAAGTACAACCGCAAACGCAGCAACATCGTGCTCTCCCGACGGGTGCTGCTCGAGAAGGATCGCGAGAGCAAGCGCGCCGCGACCCTGGCCTCGATCCACGAGGGCAAGGTCCTGCCCGGCATCGTCAAGAACATCACCGAGTACGGCGTCTTTGTGGACCTGGGCGGGATGGACGGTCTGCTGCACATCACGGACATCTCCTGGGGCCGGGTGAAGCACCCCTCGGACCTCTTCAAGATCGGCGACCAGATCAACGTCAAAGTCCTCAACCTCGACCTCGAGAAAGAGCGCGTGTCGCTCGGCATGAAGCAACTCTCCCCGGACCCCTGGACCACGGCCGTCGGGAAGTACCCGGTCGGGTCGCGGGTGGCGGGGCGGGTGGTCAGCCTCACCGACTACGGCGCCTTCGTGGAACTGGAGGAGGGGATCGAGGGCCTGATCCACGTTTCCGAGATGTCCTGGACCCGCAAGGTCCGGCACCCCTCCAAGATCGTGTCGGTCGGCGAGGAGGTCGAGGCGGTCGTGCTGGACATCAAGCCCGACGCACGGCGGATCTCGCTCGGCATGAAGCAGGTGGCACCCAACCCCTGGGACGTGATCGCCGAGAAGTACCCGATCGGCACCACGATCGAGGGCAAGATCAAAAATATCACCGACTTCGGCATTTTTATCGGCATCGACGAGGGCATCGACGGCCTGGTCCATATCTCGGACCTCTCCTGGACCAAGCGGGTCAAGCACCCCTCCGAGCTCTACAAGAAGGGCGACGTGGTGCAGGCGATCGTGCTCGACATCGAGAAGGACAACGAGCGCTTCTCGCTCGGCGTCAAGCAGCTGCTCGAAGACCCCTGGAAGAGTGTCGCGGTGCGCTACCGCGCGGGCACCGAGATCACCGGCACCATCACCAACGTGACCGACTTCGGCATCTTCGTGGAGCTCGAGGAGGGCATCGAGGGGCTGGTGCACGTCTCCGAGATCAGCAAGGAGAAGGTCAAGACTCCGGTCGGGAAGTTCAACGTCGGCGAGCCCATCACCGCTCGGGTCATGACCATCAACAGCGACGAGCGCCGCATCGGCCTGTCCGTCAAGCGGCTTGAGATGGATCGGGAGCAGAGCATCCTGAGCGACTACGTGAGCAGCATGGGGCAGACGCCGACGACCACCTTCGGCGAGCTGCTGCGGGAAAACCTGCAGGAGAAGCTGAAAGAGGAGTAAGTCGCACCCAACGGAATGAACAGCCCCGCCCGTCCTTCGGGACGAGCGGGGCTTTTGTTTGCGCCGTGAGGAAGGACAGGGTTCGGGTTTCAGGGTGAGGCGTGCAGGGTTCAGAGTTCAGGGTTCAGGAGGGAAAAGCAACATCCAGGCTTCTTTCCTGAACCCTGAACCCCGAACCCTGTTTCCTCTTCTACTCGAACAGGCTGACGTCGCCCGCCCCGGCCCGAATGACCTCGGGCGTGTCCCCGATGAGGGAGACGACGCTCGAGGGCTCGCCCGAAACCGGCCCGCCCTCGATGACGGCATCCACCTGCCGGCCGAAGTGGTCGTGGATCAGGGAGGCGTCGTGAAAGCTCTCGCCCTCGACCGTCGTGGCGCTGGTGGTGATGATGGGGTGGCCGAGCTCGCGCACGAGCGCGAGGCAGATGGCGTTGTCCGGGACGCGGATTCCGGCCGTCCGGCGCTTGGTGAGCATGATCTTGGGGACGAGCTTCGAGCCCTCCAAAATGAAGGTGTAGGGCCCCGGCAGCAGTCGCTTCATGGTGCGGTATGCGTAGTTGGAGACCTTGGCGTACTGGCTGATGTTCGTCAGGTCCGAGCAGATGAAGCTGAAGGGCTTGCTGTGGTCGCGGCGCTTGAGCTGGTAGATGCGCGCGATCGCCCGCGGGTGCAGCAGGTCGCAGCCGATTCCGTAGTAGGTGTCGGTCGGGTAGACCACGATCCCGCCGGCCTGCAAGATCTCGACGATCTTGCGGATAAGCCGGGCCTGGGGGTTCTGCGGGTTGATGCTGATGAGCACGGACCGGATCCTCTCTCGCGAAGGCCGGCATCATACCATCGCGGGCCTCAATGTCAAACGCATGAACCAACATTTTGAAATAAAACCTATTTTTAGCATGGACCGGGGCGGGTGGAACGGCCAAATAAACCATTGCCAAACCTTCGGCCTTTTGTTATTCGGGGTGGCACCGAATTTCAGGATGCCGCCAGGAGGATTTCGATGCCGAATCAGGTGTTTCAGGAAGCCTACTCCTTTGATGACCTGCTGCTGGTGCCCAGCTTCTCCGCAGTCCTGCCCAAAGATGTCAGCGTCGCCACCCAGCTCACCCGACGGATCCGGTTGAACATCCCGATCGTCAGCGCCGCCATGGACACCGTGACCGAGGCGGAGACCGCGATCAGCATGGCCCAAGAGGGCGGCCTGGGGTTCATCCACCGCAATCTCGATGTCAAGGTCCAGGCGATGGAGGTGGACAAGGTCAAGAAGTCCGAAAGCGGCATGATCGTCGACCCGGTGACCATCCACCCCGACCAGAAGGTGGCCGAGGTGCTGACCCTCATGGAGCAGTACCGCATTTCCGGAGTGCCGGTGGTCAAGGGCGACCAGTTGGTGGGGATCGTGACCAACCGCGACCTGCGCTTCGAAAACGACATGGAGAAGAAGGTCTCGGAGGTCATGACCAAGGATCGCCTGGTCACGGTCACGGAGGGCATCAGCCTGGCCCAGTCGAAGAAGCTCCTGCACGAGCACCGCATCGAGAAGCTGCTCGTGGTCGACAAGAAGGGCCGGCTCACCGGCCTGATCACGATCAAGGACATCGAGAAGATCAAGAAGTACCCGAACGCGTCCAAGGATGCCTTGGGGCGCCTGCGCGTCGGCGCGGCGGTCGGGGTCGGGACGGACATGGAAGAGCGCGCGGAGGCGCTGCTCAAGGCCGGCGCGGACGTCATCGTGATCGACACCTCGCACGGGCACTCCAAGAACGTGATCGGGGCGGTCAAGCGTCTGAAGAGCATGTTCAAGGACATCGAGCTCGTCGCCGGCAACGTGGCGACTGCCGAAGGCGCCCGGGACCTCATCAAGGCCGGCGTGGACGGCGTCAAGATCGGGATCGGCCCCGGCTCCATCTGCACGACCCGTGTCGTGGCCGGGGTGGGGGTGCCGCAGCTGACGGCGATCATGAACTGCCGCCCCGTGTCGGAAAAAACCGGTGTCCCGCTCATCGCCGACGGCGGCATCCGCTTCTCCGGGGACGTGACCAAGGCGATCGGAGCCGGGGCCCACACCGTGATGATCGGGGGGCTGTTTGCCGGGGTCGAGGAGAGCCCGGGCGAGCTGATCCTCTACCAGGGCCGCAGCTACAAGGTCTACCGGGGGATGGGGTCCATCGAGGCGATGAAGAAGGGCAGCAAGGACCGCTACTACCAGGGTGACGAGAGCGAGGGCGACAAGCTCGTGCCCGAGGGGATCGTCGGGCGGGTGCCCTACCGCGGCTCGCTCCAGGCCAACATCTTCCAGCTCGTGGGCGGGCTGAAGGCCGGCATGGGCTACTGCGGCTGCTGCACGCTCCCGGAGCTGCGGGAAAAGGCGCGGTTCATCAAGATCACCGCCGCGGGCATCCGCGAGTCCCACGTGCACGACGTGATCATCACGAAGGAAGCACCGAACTACCGGCTGGAGTAAAGCGGTTTCGCCGGAAGCCCGAATGTCGGCGTTGCGCTTCGCCGTGCGCTCGCTGCGGCGTGCTCCCCGGCACGCCTCGCTCGGCGAGGCTTGCGCGCCTTGACCTCGGGCTTCGGGCGAAACCGAAACGATCCGATATCGCGGCCTGGTCGCTAAGCATCTTTTCATTCGGGCGGACTTTCGATTCCCTTCCCGTAGATACCAACTCGTTGTCCGATGCCCCTGGCGTGACGCGAGCCGCGAAACAGTGATTGACCTGTTTCTTTACATTCGGTCCGACCCCTGAGAAGATACCTGTAGCAGTATCCCCTCCCGCGCCGGAGCGCTGAACGCGGGAGGGGTTTCCCGCTTATTGAAACCTTCGTTTCGGATCGATTCCCGGCATCCGCAACGGTTCGAAAGGCCCCATGACCGACTTCGTTCACCTGCACGTGCACACGCAGTACAGCCTGCTGGACGGGGCGATCCGGATCGACGACCTGGTGCGGCGCACCGCCGAGTACGGCATGTCGGCCGTGGCGACCACCGACCACGGGACCCTGTTCGGGGCGGTCGAGTTCTACGAAAAAGCCGTCAAGGCCGGGATCAAGCCGATCATCGGCTGCGAGATGTACCTTGCCCCCCGCAGCCGTTTCGACCGCAACCCGTCCGACAACCGGGAGCTGTCCCACCTCATCCTGCTCGCCGAGACCCAGGAGGGCTACCGCAACCTCTGCCGGCTGGCGACCGCCGCCCAGCTGGAGGGGTTCTACTACCGGCCGCGCATCGACCGCGAGATCCTGGCGGCGAACGCCGCGGGGCTGATCGCCCTCTCCGCCTGCCTGCACGGGGAGATCCCCCGCCGCATCACGGCGGGGCGCATGGACCTGGCCGATCAGGCCGCGCGGGACTACCGGGCGATCTTCGGCGAGGACCGGTTCTTCCTCGAGATCCAGAACAACGGGGTGGCCGAGCAGGAGCCGGTGAACGCGGCGCTGATCGAGATGGGCCGGCGTCTGTCCATCCCGGTCGTGGCGAGCAACGACTGCCACTACCTCTCGGCCGAGGACGTTCGCGCCCACGACGTCCTGCTCTGCATCCAGACCGGGAAAACGGTCCACGACTCCGAGCGGATGAAGTTCCGCACCGACCAGCTCTACTTCAAGCCGCCCGCCGAGATGGCGGCCTACTTCAAGGACGTGCCCGAGGCCGTATCCCGCACCGCGGAGATCGCCGGCCGCTGCAACCTCGAGTTCGATTTCAAGACCTACCACTTCCCGCGCTTCGACACGCGCGGGTCCCTCTCGGCCGACGAGCTCTTCGAGGAGAAGGCGCGCCAGGGGTTCGAAAGCGTGCTGGCGCGCGCGCGGGCGCGCACCCCGGATCTCGACGCCGGGGTCTATCGCTCGCGGCTGGACTACGAGATCGGGGTCATCCGGGAGATGGGCTTCCCGAGCTACTTCCTGATCGTCTCGGACTTCATCCGCCACGCCAAGGAAAAGGGCATCCCGGTGGGGCCCGGCCGCGGCTCGGCCGCCGGCAGCCTCGTCGCCTACAGCCTGGGGATCACGGACCTGGACCCGATCGAGCACGGCCTCATTTTCGAGCGCTTCCTGAACCCGGCGCGCAAGAGCATGCCCGACATCGACGTCGACTTCTGCATCGACGGGCGCGAAGACGTCTACCGCTACGTGGCGGACCGTTACGGCGGCGGGGACTACGTTGCGCAGATCATCACCTTCGGGAAGCTCAAGACGCGCGCGGTCATCCGCGACGTCGGACGCGCGCTCGACATCCCGCTGCAGGAGGTGGACGCCATCGCCAAGATGGTGCCGGACGTGCTCAACATCGGCCTGCAGGCGGCGCTCGACCAGGAGCCGCGGCTGCGCGAGATGATCGAGCGCAAGCCGGAGTACGGCGATCTCATCCGCATCTGCCGCGTGCTCGAGGGGCTCCCGCGCCACGCCTCGACCCACGCCGCAGGCGTGGTGATCTCCGACCGCCCGCTGGTGGAGTACCTGCCGCTCTTCCGGGGGAAAAAGGGCGAGGTCGTCACCCAGTTCGACATGAAGGTCGTGGAGAAGATCGGCCTGGTCAAGTTCGACTTCCTGGGGTTGCGCAACCTGACCGTCATCGCCGAAACCGAGCGGCTGATCCGCAGCCAGGGCAAGCCGCTCCCGGATCTGCGGAACCTGGATCTGAACGACGCCGCCACCTACCAGCTGCTCGCCGCGGGCGATACGACCGGCGTCTTCCAGCTGGAGAGCTCCGGGATGAAAGACCTCCTGGTGCGGCTCAAGCCGGGGTGCTTCCCGGACGTGATCGCGCTGGTCGCCCTTTACCGGCCCGGCCCGATGGAAAGCGGCATGATCGACGACTACGTCGACCGCAAGCACGGCCGCAAGAAGGTGGCCTACATCGTGCCGCAGCTGGAGCCCATCCTGCAGGAGACCCACGGGGTCATCGTCTACCAGGAGCAGGTCATGAAGATCGCCGGCGCGCTGGCGAGCTACTCCATGGCCGAGGCCGACGACCTGCGCAAGGCGATGGGCAAGAAGATCCCCGAGATCATGGCCGCCCACCGCGAGCGGTTCCAGAAGGGAGCGGTGGCCAACGGGGTTCCGGCCGACAAGGCCGCCGCCCTGTTCGACCTGATGGAGAAGTTCGGGGGGTACGGATTCAACAAGTCCCACAGCGCGGCCTACGCGCTCATCGCCTACCAGACGGCTTACCTCAAGGCCCACTACCCGGTGGAGTTCCTGGCCGCGCTGCTGACCAGCGAGATGGGCTCCATCGACCACATCGTCAAGTTCGTGGCCGAGTGCCGCACGCACGGCATCGCCGTCCTGCAGCCGGACATCAACCGCAGCATCAAGGAGTTCGCGGTGGACGAGGGCCGGATCCGCTTCGGCCTGGTGGCGGTCAAGAACGTGGGCGAAGCCGCAATCGACGCGATCCTGGAGGCCCGGCAGGAGCGCCCCTTCACCTCGCTCTTCGACTTCTGCGAGCGGGTCGACCTCAAAAAGGTCAACAAGCGGGTGGTCGAAAGCCTCATCACGTGCGGGGCTTTCGACGTCACGGGCGCGCGGCGGTCGCAGATGACGGCGGCGCTCGAGGTGGCGCTCGACCACGGGCAGCGCGTGCAGAAGGAGCGCTGCGACCCCCAGATGGGCCTCTTCGGCGGCGTGGACTGCCCGGAGCCCGTCAACGTCCCGGCCCTGCCGGAGCTGGACGAGTGGGACGACCGCCTGAAGCTCTCCCACGAGAAGGAGTCGCTCGGGTTCTACCTGAGCGGTCACCCGCTCACGCGCTACGAGGACGTGCTCGGCCAGTTCACGACCTCCGACGCCATCTCGCTCAAGGAGGCCGCCGACGGGGCCTACGTGCGCGTCGGAGGGCTGGTGCGCGGCACCAAGACGATCAAGACCAAGAAGGGCGACCTCATGGCCTTCGCCACGATCGAGGACATGAACGGGGCCATGGACGTCACGGTGTTTTCGCGCGTGTACGCCGCCGTGGTGGACCTGCTGGTCGAGGACCGCGCCGTGCTCGTGCACGGACAGGTCCAGAAGGACGAGCAGTCGGTCAAGCTGGTGGCCGAGTCGATCATCCCCCTGGAGAAGGCCGAGGAGAGCTGGACGGCCAGCGTGCACGTGAGCCTGGATCTCGACCGGGCCGACCGGGCGCTGCTCCTGCGGCTGCGCGAGGTGCTCCAGCGCCACCCGGGCACCTGCAAGGCCTTTCTGCACCTGCGCAGCCCGCGCCGCGCGGACGCGGTGGTCGAGCTGCCGGAGGGCCTGCGCGTCAAGGCGAGCCCGAGCCTGCGGCGGGACGTGGGCGAGCTGTTCGGCATCAGCGCGGTGGAAACCCGCTGCACGGGCGTGGACGCGCCCCCGACTCCGGCGTCGAACGGACGCCGATACCCCTCACCCCATAGGATGCACTCATGAGCAGCAGCGATCTCGAGGTGTACCCGGTCCTGCTGGCGGGCGGCAGCGGGACCCGGCTGTGGCCCGTCTCGCGGGAGCTTCACCCCAAGCAGCTGGCGAAGTTCACCGGCGGGGAGTCGCTCATTCAGAGCACGATCCGGCGGGTGGTGCCGCCGCTGCCGGCCGCCAACCTGAGGGTCGTCTGCGGCGAGACGCATCGGCACGAGATCGCCCGGCACATGCAGGACGTCGGCATCCCGAGCGCCGGGAAGGTCATCCCCGAGCCCGTCGGCCGCAACACCGCACCGGCCATCGCGCTCGCGTGCCTGGACATTTTCCGGATGGCCGGGGACGCCGTCCTGGCGGTGTTCCCCGCCGACCACGTGATCGGCGACGTGGCGGTTTTCCACGAGCGGCTGGCCGCGGCGGTCGCGCTGGCGGCCGAAGGCCACATCGTCACCTTCGGCATCACTCCGCGCTACCCCGAAACCGGATACGGGTACGTGGAGGGCGGCGCGGCCGCCTCCCGCTCGGCCTTCGCGATCCGCCGGTTCGTCGAGAAGCCCGACCTGGAGACCGCCCGGGCCTACATCGCCTCGGGCAACTTCTACTGGAACAGCGGGATGTTCGCCTTCCGGGCCTCGGTGATGCTGGAGGAGTTCAGGGCGCACCATCCGGCGATGCTCGCCTCCCTGCAGTCGGCCCTCCGGCCGGGCGAGCCGATATCCCGCGAGGACTACCTGCGGCTGCCGGACCTGTCGATCGACTGCGCGATCATGGAGAAGACCTCCCGCGGGGTGGTGCTGCCCTCGGACTTCGGCTGGAGCGACATCGGGTCGTGGAAGTCGCTCTACGACTTCATGCCCAAGGACGCCGACGGGAACGTGCTGGAGGGGGACGTGATCGCCCGGGACACTCGCAACTGCTTCGTCCTCGGCTACGAGCGGCTGATCGCGCTCAACTGCCTGCGGGACCTCGTCGTGGTGGAAACCCCGGACTCCATCTTCGTCTCCGACATCGAGCACAGCCGGGACGTCAAGTCGATCGTCTCCGAGCTCAAGCAGCGCGGGCGGAAGGAGTCCCGGCAGCATCTGACGCGACACTTCCCCTGGGGGACGGACACGCTGCTGGAGGAGTCGGAGCGTCACCGCGCCGGTCGGATGGAGGTTGAGCCGGGCGCCGCGGCGTCTTTCACTCCGCCGGACGGGGTCGAGGTGCATGTGATCGGGATTGCGGGTGCGGGCGAGGTGGAGTCGGGGCCGCTCCGCCGGCGTCTGGGCGCAGGCGATTCGCTGAAGGTGTCGGGCGGGCGCGAGGTGACGATCCGCTGCGCCGCCGGCGAGCGCTGCGAGTTGATGCGGGTCGACACCTGCACGGCCCCGCCGCCGGACGAGACGGCCGCCGGGTGATCGTCAGCGAGCGTCGTAGGCCGCCCGCGCCTCGGCCTCCATCTCGGCCTCCCGACCCTCATAGCGCGGCGAGTGGTGGAAGAGCGTGAAGCGGCGCGCACCCACTCGGGCGGCGATCTCGCCTGCCTGGCGTGCGGTCAGGTGGTGTCGGGCTGCGGCGCGGTCGCGGTCGGCATCCAGGAAAGCAGCCTCGATGAACAGCAGGTCGGCGTCGGACGCGAGTCCCGCGATGGCCTCCCGGTTGGCGGGCGTGTCGCCGACGTCCGTGATGTAGGCGATCTTTCTTCCCGGCGTGATCCTGGCGATCGTTCGCGCGAGTTCCCCCAGACGCAGCACCCGCCCGCCGGGCCCCCCGGCCGGCCCCACCTCGAAATCGGAATCCGGGTCCCGTCCCTCGAAGATCGCGGTCTTGAAGCGGTTCAGCCACGGCCCAGGCGCCAGCCCGAGCGCCGCCAGCCCCGGCGTGAGGATGTTGACGTGGAACCGTTCGGTGATCGCCAGCCCCAGGCAGTCGGTGCTGTGCGCCAGAACGGCTGCGTCCACGCGGAAAGCCGGTTCCGCCAGCAGCGTGCCCGCGAACGGGAGCGGCAGCGGGTCGCCCTGCGCGGCGAAACCCTCCGCGCAGACGAAGCAGCGGCGGAGCAAGGCCTCCGGCCGCACCTCGGTCACGTGCAGGCGCAGCGGGCAGCTCTGCCGGTCGACCAGGTCCCAGGTGTAGGCCGCGAGCTTGCCCTCCACGTTGCGCAGGAAGCCCGCCGGGCCGAATAGGGCCACGTCCTTCTCGCGGCCCAGCAGGCACCGCAACAGCGGGTCGAAGCCGACGAAGTGATCCATGTGGGTGTGCGTGACGAACGCGTGGGAGATCTTGAGCAGGTCGCGCGCCGAGAGGGGGCCGAGGTCCCCCAGGTCGAAGATCAGCGCGCGGCGGTCGAACTGAAGGGGGATGAACAGGCCGGGGTCCCCGAAAGGTCCGTTGACCAGACGCGGGCGGAAGCGGGAAGGCATCACACCGGGAGGTGCTTTTTCACCTGCTGGTTGACGGTGAGGTAGATATCCTCGTCCGAGCCGTAGATGTCGACCACGTCCTTGTGCTTCAGAAGGCCCTCGATGATGAAGGCGGTCACATACAGGGTGACGACGTTGTAGTCCGGAACCAGGTTGCGCACCGGGGCGACCTGGTAGTCGATGTCGAAATCGCTGGCGTGGGTCATCTTCTCCAGGCAGCCCTGGATCTGTTCTTCCAGGGAGTTCTTGTTGGTCGTCTCGACCAGGCTGTTTTCCACCAGCTTCATCGCGATGGCGTTCGCGAGGGAGTCCATGCAGTCCCGCAGGCTGCTGATGGCCAGACGCCGCTTGTGCTCTTTGGTGGATTCGATTTTGGAGAGAATCGACGACTCCCGCGTGCTCGGTCGAAAGACCTTGGCCATACCGTTGTTCCTTTAAAGGGTGGTTGCAAATCGAAACGGCATCATATCGGCAAGGCGCGCCGATTTCAAGGAGAAAATGCTTCGCCGCGGGCGGAAAAATCGGTTTTCACGGGAAGAAATTGCGGCCGCCTCCTCAGGCAACCGCCTCGACCACGAGCTGGGGCGTTTGGCTGCCGTTCCACCGGTTCCAGCGCAGCTTGAAGGCCAGGCGCTCGAAACGATTCTGCGCGCCGGTGCGCGGGTCGGCGTTGAACTGGATGGCGCGAAAGGAGCGGTCCGCCGGTCCGGCGGCCGGGCGCAGCACCATGCGGCGGTGATGCTGAGCCACCCAGCTGGAGGACGCGACGACCAGGTCGCGGGCGACGAACAGCGGCTCCGGGTTGCCGGAGCCGTAGGGCATCAGCCCCTCGATCTGGTCGATGAGGCCCGGGGTAATATCCTCGAGCTCCAGGGCGGCATCGATCCGCAGGCGCGGCCGGAAGTCCTCGGCCGTCGAGCGGGTGCCCACGGCCGCCTCGAACGCGCGGCGGAAGGCGGGCAGGCGCTCCTCGGTGATCCGGAGGCCGGCGGCCTGGAGATGCCCTCCCAGGTCTTCCAGGTGCTCCCGGCAGGCGTGCAGGCAGGCGTAGAGATCGATCCCGGGGATCGACCGTGCCGAGCCCCGTCCGGCGCCGTCTTTCAGCGAGATCAGGACGACCGGGCGGTAGTGGAGCTCCATCACCTTGGAGGCCACGATGCCGATGACCCCCTGGTGCCAGCCGGGGTGCGCCATGACGAGGGTGCGCTCGTGCAGGAGCTCGGGGTGACGGGCGAGCGTGTCCTGGATGTCCGCGAGGATCCCGCGTTCGATCTCCTGGCGGTGGCTGTTCAGCGCGTTGAGGGACTGAGCGATCCGACGCGCCTCATCGTCGCCGCCGGCGGTCAGCAGCTCCACCGCCGTGAGCGCGTGCCCGATGCGTCCCGCGGCGTTGAGGCGCGGCCCCAGCCGAAAGGCCACGTCCTCGGACTCGGTCGGACGATCCGGGATGCCGGCGGCCTCGAGCAGGGCCGAAAGCCCGGGGCGACGGCCGCGCCGGATCAGCTCGAGCCCGGTTCGGGAGAGGATGCGGTTCTCCTCCACGAGGGGCACCATGTCCGCGATCGTTCCGAGCGCGACCAGATCGCAGGCGGATTTCAGGTTGGGCTCCGGCCGGTCCTGCCAGAACCCCACGTCGCGCAGGCGCTTGCGCAGGGCCAGCGCCAGGCAGAAGACGACCCCCACCCCGGCCAGGTGGCCCAGGCCGGCCGGGCAATCGGGGCGCTTGGGGTTGACGACGGCGACCGCCGGCGGCAGCTCGCCGCTGACGGTGTGGTGATCCGTGACGACGACGTCGATCCCGGCCTGGGCCGCCGCCCGCACGGCGGCGTGGCTGCCGGTGCCGCAGTCCGCCGTGATCACCAGGCGCACCCCGCGCGGCACCATGACCTCGCCGACGTGGCGCGCCTGCAGCCCGTAGCCTTCGTTCAGCCGGTGCGGGATGTAGCAGGAGACCTGCGCGCCGCAGGCGGTGAGGAATTCGAGCAACACGGCGGTCGCGGTCGTCCCGTCCACGTCGTAGTCCCCGAAGACCAGGATCGGCTCGCGCGCGGTGATCGCGCGGACGATGCGCTGCACGGCCGGTTCGAGATCCGCCAGCCCGTTCGGCGGGCGCAGGTGGGAGAGGGAGGGGTTGAGAAAGCTCTGGGCCTGGTCGGGCGTCCGCATGCCGCGGTTGGCGAGCAGGGTCGCCACCACCGGGTGGCAGCCCAGCTCGCCGCACAGCAGGCGCACGAGATCGGGATCCGGGGTGAGCAGCTGCCAGCGTTTTTCCATAGGAGCTGGTTCTATAGCCGATCCCGCCTGGGGGCTCAACCGGAAAACGCGCGACCGCGGACGGGCGGAACTTCGCGGTTGCAATCACCACCCGTGTGGATATATTGGGTGCACGGCCGCAAGGGGTGCGGCTTCCAGGGCCGGGCCCATGGGCCGGGCCGCCCCGAATCCCATACGCCAATCGCGTTTTCCGGAGCCCGTCGCGTGAACTCCCAGATTCGCCACTATCGCGTGCGTCGTTGCGACATCGCTTTCCTGCGCCATGTGCTCGAAGCGTGCGACGGGGTCGCCTTCCTGCGCACCGTCGACCCCCGGGTCGGCCTGGTGGCGCTGCACATTCCGCCCGGCCGCGAGACCGAGGCGGAGGATGTGATGCGCGGTCTCGAAACGGTCCTGCCGCTCGCAGCGGAGCGCGCTCTCGACTCCGCAGGGTTGCCCCATGCCTAAATCGCTCTTCATCCACACCATCGGCTGCCAGATGAACGTGTACGACTCCGAGCGCATGGCGGCCGCGCTGTGCGCCTGCGGGTACACGGCCGCATTCTCCTGGGAGGACGCCGACCTCGTCATCGTGAACACCTGCTCGGTGCGGGCCAAGTCCGAGCAGAAGGCCTTCAGCCTCCTGGGTCGCCTCGAATCCGCCAAGCGACGGCGTCCGGGCATGATCGTCGGTGTCGCCGGCTGCGTCGCCCAGCAGGAGGGCGCGCGCCTGCTGGCGCGAGCGCCGTACGTGGATCTGGTGATCGGCACCCGCGCCGTACAGCGTCTGGTCGACCTGGTCCGAAGGGCCGAGGCGGGCGAGCGGCCGGTCGTGGATGTCGACCTCGCGGCCCCTGCCGCGGACATTCTCGAACCGCCCCCGGCGCAGACGAGCGGGGGCATCTCGCGCTTCGTCACCATCATGCGGGGGTGCGACAATTTCTGCGCCTACTGCGTCGTGCCCCACGTGCGCGGGCGGGAAACCAGCCGGCGCCCGGAGGCCATCCTCGCGGAGGTGCGCGGCGCGGTCGCGGACGGCGCCCGCGAGATCACCCTGCTGGGCCAGAACGTCAACAGCTACGGCGCCAAGGAAGGCCTCTGCTCGTTCGCCGAGCTCCTGACCCGGGTGAACGCGGTGGAGGGGCTGGCCCGCATCCGGTTCACCACTTCCCACCCCAAGGACCTGACCCGGGAGCTGATCGGGGCCTTCGGCCGCCTGGGCCGGCTATGCCCCCACATCCACCTCCCGGTGCAGTCCGGGTCCGACCGCATTCTCGAGCGGATGAACCGCCGGTACACGCGCGCCCATTACCTTGACATCATCAGCAAACTACGGGATAGTTGTGACCAGATCGCCGTCACGACCGACATGATCGTCGGGTTCCCAGGCGAGACGAGGGCCGAATTCGAGGCCACCCTGGACCTCATGCGGCAGGTTCAATTCGACAGTCTCTTTGCCTTCATCTACTCGGACCGGCCGAAGGCGCCCTCCACCCTCCTCCCCGACAAGGTTCCGTTTACGGAAAAGCGCGAACGCCTGCAGGAGTTGCTCCGGCTCCAGGACACGATCACCCGTCGCAAAAACGCCGCACTCGTCGGAACGGTGCAGGAGGTGATGGCGGAGGGGTTCAGCAAACGACAGGCGGCCGGGGGCGAGGGGGAGTCCTCCGCGCAGTGGACCGGGAGGACCCCGGGGAACAAGGTCGTCAATTTCGACGTCGACGATGCCCCGGCGGGCTCCGGCGACATCCGGCCCGGCCGACTGGTGCCGGTTCGCATCGAGCGCGTGCTGGCCCATTCCCTGCGCGGGGTGCGGGTCGGCGGGACGGCAACGGATCGACCGGAAAGAGAGGCAGACCATGCTGCGTAAGGTCAACATCGCCGGTTTGACGATGGACCCGGCGTCCAACACCCCGATCATCATCCTGAAGACCGAGGACGACGAGCAGGCGGTGCCCATCTGGATCGGCCTGCTGGAAGCCACCTCCATCGCCTCGGCGCTGCAGAAGATCAAGTACGAACGGCCGATGACCCACGACCTCTTCAAAAACTTCGCCGAGACCCAGAACATCTCGATCGAACGGGTGGAGGTCTGCGACCTGCGCGACAACACCTTCTTCGCCCGCATCCATTTCGTCGCGGAGGGGGGGCAGAGCTTCGACATGGACGCCCGGCCGAGCGACGCCATCGCGTTGGCGCTGCGCTTCGGAGCCCCGATTTTCGTGGAGGAGTCCGTGATCCAGCACTCCAAGACGCACGACACGGACGTGGAGGTGGCCGACACGAGCGAAGAGGGGAAAAAGTGGGCGGACTACCTCGAAAAGCTCTCTTCGGAGGATTTCGGCAAGTACAAGGTCTGAGCGGCGATCATCCCGCCTTGCAAACGGAACCGGGGCGTTCGTCCCGGTTTGTTTTTGTCCTTCCTCCCCCGCACGATTCGCTGCGTGCGAAAATCCACGAAAATCGAAGATCGAACGAGCACTCAGCGGGGCTGTCCGGGTTGCGCCCGCGCCCGGCAGTACCGTTTTGCTGAGATTCCGGAACGTTCCGTCATGTGTTGCATAGGGCGGCGATTTCGGAAGGTTAGGTCCGCAGCAGCGAAAACCCCTTTGGTTTCAGATCGATAAAAGTTGTCGACAAGTCCGGGCGCCCCACAGCCGTCCCTGGTTTTCGGGGTTTGACAGGGGCTGGGGTTTTCTCTTAGGTAGGGGTCCTCTTCACGCCGCACGGCCTTCTTCTCGCATGCACACACAGGGTGGCTTCATGGGCAAGGTACTCGTCATCGAGGACGAAAAAGGGATTCTGGGCCTGATCGAGGCGGCGTTGGTGCGCAGCGGTCACCGCGTGGAAACCGCTCTGGACGGGCGGGAGGGCATGTCCAAATTCGACCGTGGGGACTTCGACGTGGTCATCACGGACTACCTCATGCCCGAGGCGAGCGGCGAAGACGTGCTCCACCACATCCGCAGATCCTCCCGCCGTCGGACCCCGATCATCGGCATGTCCGGGACCCCGTGGCTGCTTCAGGGGACCGGCTTCGACGCGGTTCTGGCCAAGCCCTTCCCGTTGCCCCGGTTGCTGGACATGGTCCGAAACCTGCCGCCGGAACGCTTGTCCGAAGCCGCCGCCTGAGCCGATCTCAAATTCTGAATTCTCCGTCCTCGTAGATCGTCGTTCGGGAACCGTCCCCCATGACGGCCGTCACCCGCTTGCGCTCGGTGTTGACGAAATCCCAGTGCAGAGCCGAGTCGTTGAACCCCAGGGCGGATTTGCGGGCGCGGGTCAGCCGTCGCCGGTCTCCGGCGTAGGTGTTCGCGTAGGAGGACCCCAGGGCGATGTGCGCGTTGCCCTGCGCCCCTCCGAAGTTCTCGTCGAAGAGCGTGTTCGCCATGAACCGGTCGATGGGCGACAGGCGCCGGTCGGTCAGTGAAAACTCCCCCACCTGGGCCGCGCCGCGATCCATCGCGATCTGGCGCCTCAGGAACGCCTCCCCCTCCGCGGCCCGCGCCCGCACGACGCGGCCGTCCCTGAACTCCAGGCGCACCCCGCGCACGATGTTGCCGCTGCGGTAGGAAGGCTGGTCGGCATAGAACACCCCGCGGGTGCCGCGCCAGTCCGGGCTGACGAAGATCTCGAAGCTCGGGATGTTGCGGCCCGAGACCCCGGCCCAGGTGCGCTGCGCCCCTGCCGCGATCTCCAGGTCGGTGCCGGCGGACTCGACCCGGTACCGCACCGCACCGAGCCGGTCCAGCCGCTGCCGGATGCGCCCGGCGGTGCGGTAGACGCGCCGCCATTCGGCCACCGGGGAGGCGGCATCCAGAAAACAGGCCCGGGCGATCTGGTCCGCATACGCGGTTGCGCCCATCCCGGCGGTGCGGGCCAGCTCGGCCGTCGGCAGCATGCACAGGGTCCAGCTGTAGTCCCCCCGGGATTCCCGTGTCTCGAGGAGGTTCTTCAGCGGCTTGGTCGCCAGGGCGGCCCGGCCGATTTTCCCCGGGTCGGCCGCGCGCAGGTGGGTCAGGGAGTCCGGCGCGCTCAACACGATGCTGCCGTTCAGCCGGCGGAGCAACGGCTCCTCGCCGGGCGACACGAAGTCCAGCTGGCGACCGGTGGCCAGGGTGTAAAAGCCGAGTTCCATGTCGGGCGTCGGGAGCAGGCGGGGGATGGGGTGGAGGCCGCGGCGCAGGAGCAGACGGTGCAGGATCTCGGCCAAGCGCAGCGCGCCGGCCTGGAAGCGGATCTGGACCACGTCGCCCCGTCGGAACGGGTTGCGCCGCGCGGTGGCGAGCCCCCACCAGAGCACGTCCGCGTAGTTTTCGAGTTGGCGTTCGGTCAGCATGGAGAAGATGTGTTTGGTGTTTCGTGTTTTGTGTTTAGCAAAGAAAAAAGCGCCGATAGGTTCATGCTGTTCCTGTCGTATGGTTTTCTACTCAACACCAAACACCAAACACCAAACACCAAACACGACCCCCATTTTATTCCTTCAGAAACAACCGATGATACTCGTCTTCGCTGAGATGGCGGCGCAGCAGGCGGCTGATCAGGTCGAAGATCTCGGACAGCTCCGCGTCGTCCAGGCGCTTGAGGATCGCGGCGGTGAGCGCGTCATCCGAGAATTTCTGGAGATAGCAACGGACCGTGTTCTCGTCGGTCGCACGGTCCAATCCGAAGCCGACGAGCCCGTCGTAGTCCTCGACGAAGCGGTGGGTGTGCCTGGGCATGGGCGTCGATCCTCGCTGCAGGGGCGTTGGCGCGAACATCGCCGGCGCGATGGTCACAGATAGGCCATACGGGGCGGCGGGTCAACCGGTCGTGTCGGGTCCGGGGGATGCTCTGCGGGTCGACGCGGGTTCAGGCCGGGACGGCGGTCGCGGCGGCGGCCGGCTGGGGAACGAGGTACGGCGGGGGACAGGTGTCCAGCGCCGTGCGCACGGCCGCGGCGAGCTCGTCCTTGTCGACCGGTTTCAGGAGGAACCGGCGGATCCCCATGGCAATCGCCTTCTCCTCCGTGATGAGCTCGTTGTAGCCCGTGCAGAGGATTACGGGAATGCCCGGCCGGATCTCCCACAGGCGCTGGGCCAGGCGGTCGCCGGTCATCAGCGGCATGGTCATGTCGGTGATGACCAGGTCGAAGGCGCCCGGGTGCTCGGCGAAGGTCTTCAGGGCCTCGGTGCTCGAGGTCCGCGCCGTCACCCGGTACCCCATTTTTTCCAACAGCTGAGTGCCCATGTCCGCGATCTGTGGCTCGTCGTCGACGAGCAGGATGTGCTCGCTGCCGCTCGTTTCGGCCGGGTGCAGGTCCTGCGCGGCCTCGATCTCCGCGTCCTCGATGGTCGGCAGGTAGACGTGAAAGACGCTGCCCTTGCCGGGCGTGCTCTCGACCGTGATGAACCCGCCGTGATTCTTGATGATGCCGTGGATCACCGAAAGGCCCAGGCCGGTGCCTTTCCCGGGTTCCTTGGTCGTGTAGTAGGGTTCGAAGATGCGCTCCAGGACCATCGGTTCCATGCCCACGCCCTCGTCGGCGACCGTGAGGTGCAGGTGCGGCCCCATCTTGATCCCGATCCGTTTGAGCGTCTCCTCGTAGTCGATCTCGGTCTGCGCCAGGCGAACCTCGAGCCTCCCGCCGATCTCCTGCATGGCCTGGTAGGCGTTGGTGCCGAGGTTCATGATGACCTGGTGGATCTGGGTCGGGTCTCCCAGGATCGCGTTGCAGCCCTCGTCGATCTGGCACTCGATCTCGATCGTCTTGGGGATCGAGGCGCGCAGCAGGTGCAGCGCCTCGGTGACGATGCCCTGGACCCTGACCGGCTTGCGCTCGCGGCCGTTCTGGCGGCTGAAGGTGAGGATCTGCTGCACGAGGTCCTTGGCGCGGTTGGCGGCCTTCAGGACCTCCTCGAGGTTGCGGCGCGTGGGGCTGTCCTCGGCCACATCGTCCATCGTGAGCTCGGTGTAGCCGATGATCGGGAAGAGGATGTTGTTGAAGTCGTGCGCGATCCCGCCCGCCAGGGTGCCGATGGCCTGCAGCTTCAGCACCTGCTGCATCTGGCGCTCGGATTCGGCCAGCGCCTGCGTGCGCTCCTCCACCTGCCGCTCGAGGCTGGCCTTCTGGTGTCGCAGGAGGCGGTAGAACTCGAGGCTCTCCAGGGCGTTGGCCGTGTTGAGCAGAATGATCGACAGCAGGGTGAGGGAGGTGTCGGGGATCTGGCGGCGGCTGTCGTCGATCAGCCCCACGAACATGCCCCGGATGCGCGAGTGCGTCGCGATCACGTGCAGCACCAGGCGCCGGGTGCGGTCGCGCGAGGTGATCGTGACCCCCCGGCGCTCACGGATCGCCCACGCGAAAAACCCTTTCTCGATCATGTCCTCCACCTCGGCCGCCATGAACTCGCGCATCTCGGGGGGCATGCAGACGGCCATCTGGAAGTCCGAGGTGTCCTGGTTGACGAGGAAGAGGGCGTCGGCTTCGAACGGGATCAGGTAGCGGATGCGCTTCTCGGATTCCTCCAGAATGTTTTCCGGCCCGTAGCTGTTGAGAATGTTCTCCTGGAAGTCCACCAGCGAGAGCGCCGATTCGAGCACGTTCTGGATGAAGCGGCGGTTCTCCTCCAGGTACTCGATGCGGGCCAGCAGCTTCTCGGGGCTGTGGAGGATCTCCGAGCTCATAACGGTTTTTCCTGCAGCAGAAACGCGAGCGTCGCGATCTGGTTGACTCCCTGCGTGACCACGGTCTCCAGCGACCCGGCGGGCAGCTCCAGGCTGTCCCAGGCCCGGGCATCCAGAGGCGGCACCAGGCGCTCGCCGCTGGTCCCGAGACCGAGCGCATTGACCATGACGTCGGCCAGGTGGACGATCGCGGCTGGAACGGGGTCGGGGGACTCCCCGGGGGCGTGGTGGAAGGCGACCGTGTTCTCGAGCGCCAGGGGCAGCCGCCAGCGGTTGAGCAGATAGCGGCCGATGGCCGCGTGGTCGCAGCCGAGCAGCTTTTTCTCGACCGTGTGCAGGCAGGCGTCGGTGCTGCGACTGCGGCGCAGGACCCCGAGCGCATCGTCCGGGAAATGGATGAACAGGACCAGGCGCCCGATGTCGTGCAGCAGGCCGGACGTGAATATCTGCTCGGTCTGGCGCAGGTTCTTCTGAGCCGCCAGCAGCCGCGCGAGGATGCCGCAGGCCAGGCTGTGCTCCAGGAAGGACTGCATGTTCAACAGCGCCTTGGGGATGTTCCTGAAAATGGACAGGACGCTGATGCCGAGCGCCAGCGCGGACAGCTCGCGGGTGCCGATCAGGGTGACGGCGAGCGACACGCGGTCCACCTTCGAGGGCAGGCCGTAGAACGACGAGTTCACGATCTTGAGCAGCAGCGCCGTGAGGCTGGGGCTCCGGTTGATGACCTGCGCCATCTGGTCGGCTGAAGACAGCGGGTTGGCGATGACCTCGTTCAACTCGAAGACGATCGAGGGGATTTCCGGTAGCGCGACGTCCTTCTGCATGAACTTTTCGAGAAAATCGACCCGCCGCGCGCCGGCATCGGCCGGGGCCTCCTCGGGCGGCAGGCCCGGTGCCGTGACCTGGATGCGGCGCTCCGCCCGGTGGGCGACGGCCTGCCGAAATATCTCCTGGACCGCCGGGTGCGTGCGGTCGGTCAGGACGAACAGCTCCTCGGCTTCGCGGGTGACCGTCGCGAGCCAGGCCGGGTCCACCGGCGGGCTGGGGGCCGGCTCGGCGTCCCCGGGGGCGCCCACGATCTCGACCTGGGGGATGCCCCACATCTTGAAGATGCGGATGTGTTCGGTCCCGACCGGCTTGCCCTTTATGAGCAGCAGACGCCCCTTGATATCCCGGACGTCGTCCGCGAGCACCATCCCCGGCTTGAGCATCTTCAGTCGCACGCTACCCATGTCGCATCACACCCTTGTCCAGGCCTCATCGGCGGGCGGTCTCTCCCCGTTACTGGATAGTATCGACCGGGGGCGGTGCGGACTTGAGGGGAAACATTTCGGGTTTGCGTGCGTTTGCGGTGGGTTAGGTTGTGACGGCGCCCGCCAGGCGCCGAATGGCGGAAAAATAGTCCTGCGGGGCGCGCCACATGATGTCGTTGTGATCGGCCCCGGGGATCCGGAGCAGCGTCTTGTGCCGCGAGGGGCTGGCGTCGTGCAGCGCCTGCCCGTCGGCGAAGGGGATGAGGTGATCGAATTCGGCGTGAATGACCAGGAGCGGCCCCGTGTAGGCTCGCATCTTGCCGATGTGGTCGAAGGTGCGCTCCTCGGTGAAGCCGATCGCCTGCGGATCGGCGCCCAGGATCTCCAACAGCGGGCGCGCAAACGCGAAGCCGCTCTCGATGATCACCCCTGCCAGCCGATCGGGCCGCGCGGCCGCGAGCTCGATCGCCGGCGCGCTGCCGAGCGAGCGGCCCATGACCAGCAGCGGCCCGGTGCGCCCCTCCCGGGCGAAGGCGTCGATCACGAAGTCCAGCACGCGGTGCGCGTCCCGCATCATGGCGGCGACCGTGGGGCTGCCGGACGAACGGCCGTAGCCGCGGTAGTCCACCGGCAGGAACCCGATCCCGAGGCGTTGATAATACGGTGCGATGTCGTCGTAGTCGGCGACAATTTCCCCGTTGCCGTGGAAGAACAGAATGTTCGGCGCGGCGGCCGCGGCCGCGTGGAAGCGTGCCCCGAGGGTCACCCCGTCCGCGACCGGGATCAGGAGGTCGGCCGTCCCGGCGGTCGCCGCCGCCGCGCGATCTTCGCGGCGCGGGTGGAACAGATGGCTCAGCACCGCGGGACGGTCGAGGATGGCGTAGTCCGGTTGCATGCGTCCCCTTTCGGCGGCGTCAGCCCACCCCGCGGTAGTAGGCCAGCTTGCGGGCGTGGGGCCTGAACAGGTCGTGCAGGGCCGCGATCTCCGCGGGCGTCATCGGGCTCGGGTCGCGTCCGGCGTCGGCCAGGGTCTTCACCTCGAGGGGGCTCGAGCAGCCGACGATCGCCAGCGTGATCTCCTGGGCGAGCGCGTAGCGGATCAGCCGCTCCGCCGTGATCCCGAGCGCGGGGTTGAGGTGGTGCGAGGCGCCGAGGACCTTCATGGCGATCACGGCGACCCCCTTGGCGCGTGCGGCCGCCAGCGTTTCGGTGAGAAAGCCCCCCAGAATCCCCTCGACCGGGTTGACCGGCATCATGACCGCGTCCACCGGCCAGCGCTCCACGGCGGCTGCGAGCACCTCCGGGTCCCGGTGGCCGGTGACCCCGATGCAGCGCACGCGTCCGGACGCGCGCGCCTCGAGGAAGGCCTCCAGGGCGCCGCCCGGCTCTTCGATCATGGCGATGTCCTGCGGGGTCCGGATGTCGTGGATCTGCCAGAGGTCGAGGTAGTCCGTCTGCAGTCGCTGCAGGCTCTGCTCCAGCTCGGCCGTGGCCCCGCTGCGCCCGCGGGCCGCGGACTTGCTCGCCTGGAAGCCCTTCCTCCGTCCGGCCGGGTCTGCGCCCCAGGCGGCGCCGTAATAGCGTTCGCTGTCCGCGTACAGGCGGGCGGAGTCGAAGTAGGCGATCCCTGCGGCGCGGGCCGCCTGGATGACTTCGGCCGCTTCCGCGTGGCGGCCGTTGGTGCGCAGGACGCCTTCCCCGCCCAACCCCACGCGGGTTACGGAGTGCGAGGTCTGCCCGAACGCGACGGTGGGGAGTTTGAGCGCGCTCATCCGTCGTCCCTCCTTTCGGGGTCATCCTTGAGGCGGGTGGCAATCACGGTTTCGGAGGTCAGGGTGCGGTGCACCGGGCAGCGGTCGGCGATCTGCAGCAGGCGCTGCTTCTGTTCGGGGTCGAGGGGCCCCTCCAGCTCGACCTCGCGTTCGATGCGGTCGAGCATGCCCTCGCGGGTCTCGCAGCTCGTGCATTCGGATGCGTGCATCTTCCGGTGCGACAGCCGGACGGTGGCGGCAGCGAGCGGCCAGCCCTTGCGGTCGGCGTACATGCGCAGGGTCATCGCCGTGCACGCCCCCAGCGCGGCGACCAGCATGTCGAAAGGGGTCGGCCCGAGATCGGTGCCTCCGGCGGCGGCCGGTTCGTCCGCCGTGAGGCGGTGGCGGCCGGCCCGGATCTCGGTCGCGAACCCCTCGTCGCCCGTGCGGGCGGTGATGCGGCTTTCGACGGGTGCCGCGACGGCCGCGGCCGGCGTGGTCTCGACGTAAGGGCGGGCCCAGGCGGCGATGACGGCCCCGGCGTAGCGGGCATCGGCGCGCTGCGAGAGCAGGTGGTCGGCCGCGCCCAGCGCGACCATGCTCTTGGGCTGGTGCGCCGCCCGGAAGAGGTCGAGGGCGTTGTCGATCGGGACGACTTCGTCCCGGGGCGAGTGCAGCACGAGCAGCGGCCGCTGCAGGGCCGCCAGGACCGCGGCCGGGTCGACCCCCTGCAGGTCGTCGAGGAACTTCCGCCGCAGGGTGAAGGTGCGGCCGGAGATGCTCACGGCCGCCTCCCCGCGGGCGGCGATCGTCTCCCGGGCCGGTCCCAGGTGGCGCAGGACCTGGCGCGGGTCGGCCGGGGCGGCGAGGGTCACCACGGCGGCGGCCGACGGGATCGCGGGAGCGGCCATCAGGACCGCCTGCCCGCCCAGGGAGTGCCCGATCAGCAGCTTCGGGGCCTCGAAGCGCTCGCCCAAAAAGTCGGCCGCCGCGACGAGGTCCTCCACGTTGGAGAGCAGGCTCGTGTCCGCGAAGGCGCCGCCGCTCTCGCCGAGGCCGGCGAAGTCGAAGCGCAGCACCCCGATGCCCTCGGCGGTGAGGGCCCGCGAGAGGTGGTAGAGACCCGTGTAGTCTTTCGTGCAGGTGAAGCAATGGGCCAGCAGGGCGAACGCGGTCGGGGCGCCGTCGACCGGGAGATCCACCAGGGCCGAGAGCGGCTCCCCCCTGCGGCTGGGAATGGTGAATTTGCGCTGCGGCATCGACGTCCTCCTCGCCGGGCGGGGCGCTTCAGTAGAACGTTTCGGAGAAGACGAACGAGCCCGGGAACCGTTCGTCCGCGAGCAGCGTCACGTCGCGCACCATGTCGCGCCGGCCGCAGGCGTAGAAGTCGAAGGCCCCGGGGGCGAGGCGGCCGGCGAGGTAGTCGGTCACCCGGCCGGCGAAGACACCGGGCGCGGCGTCCGGGGTCCCGGGGTGCGGGATGCAGGGCACGTAGGCGGTTGCACGGGCGCGGAGCATCTCCGCGTAGTAGAGGTCCTCGGCTGCGTCCACGCCGTGCAGCAGAATGTACCGGGAGGCGCCGGCCGCCGCCATCGATCGAAACGGCGCCACCCCGGAGCCGGTCGCGACGAAAACGGCCGTGCGCGCGGACGGCGTGAAGGTGAAATACCCGTCGGGCCCGCGGAAGGAAAGCGCGGTGCCGATCGGGGCGCGCTCGAGCTCCCCGGAGACCGTCCCGCCCGCCACGCTGCGGATGCACAGCCGGATCTCGGGCTCCGCGGGGGCGGAGGCGAGCGAGTAGTCCCGCTCGCGCCCGCCCAGCCGCAGCGCGATGCGCTGCCCGGCGGCGAACCGGAACCCCGCGGGTTTGGCCAGAGCCAGTTCGAAGGCCCTCGCGGAGAGCGGCCGTCGCGCGAGGATGCGGGTGGCGAAGGTCTCCGGCTTCAGGCGTTCCATCGGACGTCGTCGACCCCCTGGGTGCGGTTGAGGTGCCGGGCGAGGACGAAGAGGTAGTCCGAGAGCCGGTTGAGGTAGACGATCGCCCGCTGCACCTGCTCGTCCGCCTCCGGCGGCCCGCCCTCGGCCGCGAGGCCGACCACGCGCCGCTCCGCGCGGCGACAGACGGTGCGGGCGACATGCGCCCACGCGGCGCTCGGGTGGCCCCCCGGCAGGATGAAGCCTCTGAGCGGCGGGAGCTCCGCCTCCATGCGGTCGATGGCCGATTCCAGCCGGCCGCTGCGCTGCGGGTCGATCGGCGCCAGCGTCGCCGTGGCCGGGGCCTCCGGGGTGGTCGCCAGCCAGGCGCCGAGGTGGAAAAGGTCCGACTGGATCCCGGAGAGCTCGGCCTGGACCGCGGGCAGCCCGGTGACCGCCGCGGACAGCGCCCCGAGCACGGAGTTCAACTCGTCCAGGTCGCCGTAGGCCTCGATGCGGCGGTGGTCCTTGCGGACGCGTTCGCCGCTGAAGAGGCTGGTCCTGCCGCGATCGCCGCTGCCGGTGTAGATCTTCATGCCGCCTCCTCCCGTGGGCGTCGTGCGTCAGCCTGCCAGGATCCGCCGCATGGTGGGCCCGTCCACGTTGCCGCCGCTCAGGATCACGCCGACCCGCCCCTGCGGGGTAACCTTGCCGGTCATCAGGGCCGCGAGCCCCAGGACCCCCGAGGGTTCGACCACGAGCTTCAGGCGGTAGAAGAGCAGTCGCACGGCCTCCATGATGCTGTCTTCGGAGACCGTGGCCATGGCGTCCACGAAGGTCCGGACGAGCGGGAAGGTGATCCGGCCGAGCGACGGGGTGCGGGTGCCGTCGGCGATCGTGGGCGGGTTCTTTACCGTCTGCAGCGTGCCGCTGTAGAAGGAGCGCGTGGCGTCGTCGGCCAGCTCGGGTTCGACCCCCACGACCCGGCAGCCCGGGGTGCGGCCCTTGGCGGCGATGGCGCACCCGCTGAGCAGCCCCCCGCCCCCGCACGGCACGAGCAGCAGGTCGAGCGGCCCGGCCGCCTGGTCGCAGAGCTCCAGGGCGGCGGTTCCCTGCCCGGCCAGCACATCGTAGTGGTCGAAAGGCGGGATCAGGGTGTACCCGTGCTCCTGCTGGAGCTCGCGCGCGATCTCCTCGCGGCTGCGCTCGGCGGGGTCGTACAGCACGACCCGGGCGCCGTAGCCTTCGGTGGCCTCGCGCTTGATCACCGGCGCGTCCAGGGGCATGACGACGACGGCCGCGACCCCGAGCAGCCGCCCGGCGAGGGCCACGCCCTGGGCGTGGTTGCCGGAGGAGAACGTGACGACGCCGCGGCGCCGTTCGTCTGCGGACAGCCGCGAGATGGCGTTGTAGGCGCCCCGGAACTTGAAGGCGCCGATCCTCTGGAAGCTTTCGCACTTCAGGAAGACCGCGGCCCCCAGGCGTTCGTCGAGCCAGCGCGAGGTCACGACCGGCGTGACGTGGGCCACGCCCCGCAGCCGTTCGGCGGCATCCGTGACCCGTCGGAAAAGTTCGTTCAAGGACTCCATGACGCACTCCCCCTTCCGGGAGTTGGGTATTCCGAAATCCGGGAACTCGAACAATCCAAATGTTCAGGATGTCGACTGCCCAAGTGTTGAGACGTTCGTGCCAGCGATGCAGTGTATAGCGTCATCCCGTCATTCAGATTCCAATTTCCTTCGAATTCCTATCTAATACCCTAAACATCACGACTCCTACCATTCCTCCCGCGGCAGCGGCTCCCAGGGGTAGCTGTCCCGCTCCACGGCCACCCAGTAGAGGTCGCCGGAGTCGCGCCAGGGGTCGAGGACCAGGCCGCGTCGGAAGGGTTCCCCCAGGGCGGTGACCACGACGCTGTTGTGCTCGCGCAGCTCGCTGCCCTTGTGGGCGACGCCCCAGTGGAGCTCCAGGGTGCTCGGCTCCAGCGCCATCAGCCGGCGCATCAGGTCCTCGGTCCAGTGATAGCACAGGCCGCGGTCCCTGAAGCCCATCTGGATCAGCAGATTGTGCCAGCGGGCGGGCGGCGACACCCGGTAGTCGTCCCCGAGCTGCAGCGAGGCCGTGACGGCGGTCCGCGCCACCCGGCCCGCTTCGGCGCGATCCACCCCCGGCCCGATCGTGGCGAGGCTGCCTTCCAGGCGGGCGATCTTGGCCGACAGGCGCGCGTCGTCCGACCGCAGGGTGGCGGCCGGGCCGGCGCAGGCTGCGAGCAGCAGCACGAGCATGCCGGCCGCGCCGCAGCGGATGGGGCGGATTGCGCCCGGCCTCACAGCGCGATCCCCAGGGCCGTCAGCTCGGCCGTCGCAAGATTGGCCCACCCGCGGTTGGCCTTGGGGTTGGCCGGGCTCGGGTGCGTGATCGTCCCCACCACGGCCGGCAGGCCCTCCAGCGCCGCGCGGGCCCGCTCGGCGGCGTAACGGCCCACGCCGACCACGAACTCGGGTTGCAGGTGCTCGACCGTGCGTCGCAGGGCGTGGTCGCAGGCCGCGATCAACCGCGGGATTTCCGCCTTCTTCAGCTTGTCGGGCGTGCGGTTGGCCCCGTCGGCGTCGATGAACATGAGCGGGCAGTAGTTGACGACGAAGAAACGGCTGAAGAAGTGTTCGGGGGACCCGAACGTCTCGCGGGCCCATCCCCAGAGGCGCCGCCCGCTCGCCTCGTTGCGCGTGCAGGCGAATCCCGGCACCGGGCGCCTGGGGTGGAGGCGGTCCGGGCAACCCACCGGGCCTTCGATTCCCATCCACGCGCGCACGGCCTCGACCTCTCCGAACGGGACGCCGGTTTGCGCCATCCCCCACGGCCCCGGGTTCATCCCCACGAGCAGGACCTGCTTGGGGCCGCTGCCGTAGCGGAGCAGGTAGCGCCGGTGGGGGTCCCAGGCGTACTCGAGGGGCCGGTAGACGTGCGTGACCGGCGGCCCGAACCGCAGCCGTCCAAGCTCCCGCGTCAGATCGAGGCCGATCCGCTCCAGGGGGGAGGCTGCCGGCGCGTTGGCACGATCGAGGGGTTTCATGGCGGTCATCGCATTCCCAGCCCCACCCACATGACGACCAGCCCGGCCGTCTGCAGCAGGTGAAAGACACCGTTGTGATCGAACTCCCACACGACGCGAATGCGGCAGCGACGCCGCGTCTGCACGGCCGCGCCGGCCAGGGCGAGCGCGACCCCGACCGCGACCCAGGCCGGGCCGCCGTTCGGGCCGGTCACGGCCAGTGTGCCGTAGGCCGCCAGAGCGCCGAGCAGGACGACCGCCTGGTACAGGATGAAGACGATGAAAAGACCGGGGAAGAAACGGCTCACGGCGAACACCGCCGCCCCGGCCGCGAGCAGGACCGGCAGCGCCCGGGCGGCTGCCCCCGCTCCCAGCAGGTCGCGCGCGACGCCGGAGGCGACGAGCGCGATGGCGAGTGCGAGGCAGAAGGTCAGGGCCTGCCAGAGCGCTCTGCGGTGCGACCCGGCGAGCGCAAGGCCGTGGTAGGCGGCGCCCAGCGCGGCCGACACGGCCAACAGGGCGAAGGCCCACGACCACGCCAGGGTGTCCGCCGGCACCGGGTGCGGCCGCGACCGGAGGTAGGCGATCCCGCCGAGCGCCGCCAGGGCGAGCAGGACGTCGGTTGCGGCGGTGGTGCGTTCCGTGGGGCTGTCGACGAACCGCATGGAGGTCGCCTCGCGGCAGGTCAGGCGCGCGCCGCGGCCAGCTCCTTCCCGGCCACGTGCACCAGCAGGCTCATGTCGGTGCTCATGCCGATCAGCGTGTAGCCCTGCTGCAGGAATTCGCGGGCCGCCGCGCCGTCCGAGCAGTAGATGCCGGCCTTCAGCCCGGCGCCGAGGACGGCGTCGCGCACCCGTCGGATGGCGCTCGTGACCTCGGGGTCGCGGATCTGCCCCGGCTTGCCCATGCTGGCGGAGAGGTCGTAGGGGCCCACGAAGACCGCGTCGATGCCCGGCACGCGCACGATGGCCTCGATGTTCTCGACCGCCTCGATGTGCTCGGCCTGGACGATCGCGAGGATGTCGCGGTCGGCCCGCTCGACGTAGTCCTGGAACCCGACCCCGTAGCGCTGGGCCCGCGCCCCGCCCATCCCGCGCACGCCGGCGGGGGCGTAGCGGCAGGCGCGCGCCACGCGCGCGGCCGTCGCGGCCGTGTTGACCAGCGGCACCAGCACGCCCGCCGACCCGATGTCGAGCGCCTTCTTGATCCACACCTCTTCGTTGGAGGGCACGCGCACCACACACGGGCAGCGCCCGCCGACCCCCTGGAGCATGCGCTGGGCGAGCAGCACGTCGAAGGGCCCGTGCTCGGTGTCGATGATCAGCCAGTCGTAGCCGACCTCGGCGAAGATCTCAGCCGACTCGGGCGAGGGCAGGCTGATGAAGGTCCCGATGAACCGCTCGCCACGCTCCAGGCGTTGTTTGAAGTCGGTCAGCATGCGGTCCTCACTCGCTCAGGAGCCGGTCGAGCTCGACGGCCTTGTCGGCGGAGAGCGATCCCTTGTCCTGCCCGATCGGCACCGTGAACCGCCCCAGCTGCTTGTAGAGCGCCACCAGGTCCGGGGCGTACGTCTCGAGCGCCTTCAGGTGGCGGCGGATGGTGGCCACGTCCCCGCGCGCGATCGGGCCGGTCAGGCACTTGGGGAAGCCGGCGTTCTCGATGTTGACCAGGGTGCCGCGCAGCAGGGGCATGTAGGCCTTGATGCCGTCGGCCGAGGTCTTGCCGAAGTTCTTCCAGAGGTCGGTCGCCAGCTTCTCGATCGTGACGAAGTAGTTGCAGGCGATGGCCGCCGCTGCGTGGTAGAGCACCTTGTCCTCGGAGGTGAGGTAGACGATGTCGCCCTTCAGGGCGCGGGCCATTTCGGTCAAGGTGGTCTTCACCGGTTCCTCGGCCTCGATGCCGAAGGTGGAGCCGGGGAGATTGGCGATGGCCTGCTCGATCCCGGCGAAGCTCTGGCAGGGGTGAATGGACCCCACCCGGGCGCCCTGGACGCGGGCGCTCTCGAGCGACTGCACCGTGCTCGCCCCGCTGCAGTGCACGACCACCTGGCCCTGGCGCCAGGTCACCCCGGTGCAGACCGGGGCGATGAAATCGTCGGCCGTGGTGATGAAGACCATGTCGGCGGCGTCCGCCAGCGCCTGGTTCGACGCAAACCGCCGGCAGCCCTTGACGAGCCCGGCAAAGCGCTCGGTCGCCGGGACGCTGATGTCCGCGACTCCGACGACCGGGTACCCCTGTTCGCTCAACCGGACGCCGAACGTGGTGCCGACCGGGCCGGCGCCGATAAACCCCAACGTCATCATGTGAAACCCTCCGTACACTCCGTGTGGAACCGAATCCCGGCCCGCGATTCAGGCGGCGGGCCACCCCGCGTGCGACCGCTCCCGGCGGATGGTGAGCGCTACGTGAACATGTTGCCGACGGCCTTGCCGTAGTCCTGGCAGGCGCGGTGGCCATCGGCGGCGTTGACCACCGATTCCTTGAGGTTCAACGCGCCGAGGGACACCATGTCCATCTTGAACACGAACTGCATCGTGTCGTAGATCATCTGGGCCGACTCGCCGCTGTGCGTGGACGAGCCGAAGGCGCCGCCCATCTTGCCGACGAGGTTGGCCTTTTCGGCGACGAAGAGGAAGGTCTTCATGCCCTGCGTGATGTCCTTGTGGTAGGTCGGGCAACCGAAGATGTACCCGTCGTAGCCCGCCAGCGCCGACTCGTCCTTGACGTCCGCGATTTTTTTCACGTCGGCCGCCTGGCCCGCGAAGCGCACGCCCTCGGCGACGAACTCCGCCATCTTGCCCGTGTTGCCGGTCCTGCTCGCATACACCACCAGAACTTTCTTCATCGCAGCCTCCTTATCGTGTGGTCAGCGGAACGTATGTGCTTCCAATCGTGAGAACAGCAATTTACTGGAAACCGCCCCAAGTTTCAATGACGGGGAGTGATTCGTGTTTGGTGTTTTGTGTTTGGATTGGTGTTCGGTGTCTGCGCAGGGTCTACGTCCGGTGTGCCCAGACACCTGCTGTCAGAAGCCCACGGCCTGCCCGTCCTTGCGCCAATCCGAGGCGGCCGCATACCCGTCCTCCAGGCGATGGATCAGCTGGCCGCCGCCGAAGAGCGAGGTCGGCGCGCCGGTCGAGACCCGGTGCCCGCGCCGCACCAATCCGGTGATCGTGTCCGGCGGAAAGCCCGGTTCGAGCTGGACGCTCCCGTCGGGCGCCACGTGCCAGCGCGGGGCGTCGCAGGCCGCCTGAGGGTTCTGCCCGTAACCGAAGATCCGCACCATCATCTGCACGTGACCCTGGGGCTGCATGTGGGCCCCCATCACGCCGAAGCTCATGAGCGGTCGCCCCTGCCGGGTGACGAACCCGGGGATGATGGTCTGGAAGGGGCGCTTGCCGCCGCCCACGCGGTTGGGGTGCCCCGCTGCGAGCGTGAAGCCGAGCCCGCGGTTCTGGAGGGCGATCCCGGTTCCGGGGACCACGACCCCCGACCCGAAGCCCATGTAGTTGGACTGGATGAAGGACACCATCATCCCGGACTCGTCGGCGGCCGTCAGGTACACCGTGCCGCCGCCGGCCGGCATGCGGCTGCCTTCCTCGCGGGCGCGGTCCATGCGGATGCCCGCGGCCGCAGCGGCCAGGCGGTCGTCGGCGAGCAACTCCGCGGGCGGCACCGGCATGTGGTCGATGTCGGCCACATGCCGGAAGACCTCGGCGAACGCGCACTTCATGGCCTCGATCTGCAGGTGCAGGCTTTCGGCCGAGTCCGCGGCAAACCGCTGCAGTTCCAGGTGCCGCAGGATCCCCAGGGCGATCAGCGCCGCGATGCCCTGGCCGTTGGGCGGGATCTCGTGCAGGTGGACGCCGTTGTAGGCCATCGCGATCGGCTCCACCCAGTCGGCCCGGTGGGCCGCCAGGTCCTCCACCGTCATCAGCCCGCCCTCGGCCGCGGCGCAGTCCGCGATGGCGCGGGCGATCGGCCCGCGGTAGAAGGCCTCCCCGGAGGTGGCCGCGATCGCCGCCAGGGTGTCGGCCTGCGCGGGGCAGCGGAAGACGTCGCCCGGCCGCGGTGCGCGGCCGTCCGGGAAAAAGACGCGGTTGATCTCGGGGAAGGCGTGGTAGCGGTCGCGGGCGTCGCGCCAGCGCGCGGCGGTGATCGGCGACACCGGGAACCCCCGCGTGGCATAGCCGATCGCCGGCGCGAAGAGGTCCGCGAAGGCCAGCGCCCCGAAGCGTCGTGACAGGGCCTCCCAGGCCGCCACCGCCCCGGGGACCGTGACCGTGTCCCAGCCGAGGGCGGGCATCGAGCGGCAGCCCTCGAAGCGCTCGGGGGACAGCGCCCGCGGGGAGCGGCCGGAGCTGTTGAGACCGTGCAGCGCGTGCCCGTCCCAGAGGATGGCGAAGGCGTCGCTGCCGATGCCGTTGCTGGTGGGTTCGACCACGGTGAGCGCAATGGCGGCCGCCAGCGCCGCGTCGACGGCGTTGCCGCCCTTCAGCAGCATGCTCAGCCCGGCCTGGGCGGCCAGCGGCTGGGAGGTGGCCACGACGTTGCGGGCCAGAACCGGCATGCGTTGGGATGGGTACGGGAAGTCCCAGGCGAAGCTCATGCATCCTCCTGTGGTTGCGATGGTTGATCGAGGTGCCGCCAGCGGGCTTTTATAGCAGGATGGGGCCAAAGATCCAACCCGGGGGAACGCCCGGGTCACGCTGGGCCCGGCTGCATCCCGTCCCGGGCCGATTGCAGCAGCTCGACGCAGTCGCCGGTCCGCCAGTAGCCCACCAGGCCGCACTTCTGGCCGGTCCAGCACCCGTCGCAGAAGCCTTCGGCCAGATGCCGGCATCCGCGGCAGCGCACGGCGTCCATCTGCCGGTCGAGCAGGCCGAGGCAGGCCTCGGCCGACATTGCGGTGATCGAACCAAAGCTTCCCGGGACCTCGCAGCAGAACGAGAAGCGCCCCGCCGAGTCGAACGACAGGCCCGGTGTCCGGCCTGCGCCGCACCCGCGGAAGGGCTCCGATTGTTCGAAGCTCAGGCGACGGAAGCGGCGGGTCTTCAGGCGCTGGAAGAGGCCGGCGAGCGCGACCGGGTCCGGCGGCAGGCCGCGGCTATCGTAGCGGTTGAGCCCCGTGCGCGGCTGCGGCCCGCCTAATCCCGCGAGGGCTTCGGGGGCGATGATGGCGTCGAAGCGGTAGCCGACGCGGGCGGCATTCTCGCGCCGCAGCAGGTCGTCGACCTCCGTCAGCCAGTCTTCGAGCAGGCTCAGGTTGTGGACCGAGACCACCGAGCGCAGCCGCAGGCGGACTCCGGCGAAGAGGGCGTCGCGGATGAAGTTCCAGGCCGCATCGAAGCTTCCGTCCCGCAGGTAGTCGTGGATCGCGCGCGGCCCGTCGACGCTCACTTCGAGCAGAAACCGGTCGGAGCGGACGAGGTCCCGGGGCAGCGTCCCAAACGGGACTGCGCCGCTCGTGACGAGCTTGACCGTCTCGGCGCACGCCAGCGCGGCCGCGACGATGTCCCCCACATCGGGCCGCGCGAGCGGCTCCCCGCCTTCGAGGCTGACCAGGCTGAGCGGCCGCAGCTGCGCCAGGTCGACCAGGACCCGACGCCACTGCGGCGCGGAAAGCTCGGGCACCGGGGTTTTCGCGACGGTGCAGAAGCGGCACCGCAGCGGACAGGCGGAGGTGAGTGCGATGTCGACCGTGATGGCGTTGCGGGCGCCGGGGGCAGGAGTCATGCGGGATGCATCCGGTCTCAGTCCATGAGATCGGCGACCGAGCTGTATTTGCGCTTGATGTCCAGGATCATCCGGTCTTCGCGCCGGAGCGTGACGATGGCGCGCACGATCAGGTAGCCGCTCAGGGACAGCATGAGGACATTGAAGGCCATCACGGCGCCGAACAGCAGCAGCACGTCGGCGATTTCGTAGTAGCGCGACGTGGCGACGAGCAGGCCCATGATCGAAAGTGGAATGGCCGCCACCGCGATGCCGGTGCGCAGGCTCGCGAGCGAGGTGCGTTTTTCCGCCAGGATCAGCTGGACCTCGCCCATGACGATGCCGGGCGGGCAGTCCGCCGGGGCCTTCTCAACCGCATCGATCTCATCGAGGGGGGTCATCGGTTTACGGGAGCCTTTGCCTCACGGGTCACGGTTGGGGGGCGACGAGCCTGAAGCGCACGGTCACGGCCGCGCCGACCTGGACCTGGCCGGGCTGGATCGGGGTGGCGGCGGCTGCCGCCGAGGCGAACCGCCGCTCGACGGGGTAGGGCTGGTGGGCGCCCTCTTCGCGGATGTCGAGCACCTCGCCCAGGTGGAGGCTCAGCCCCGCGGCGATCGCCTCGGCCTTGGCGCGCGCCTCCTGCACGGCCATCTGCAGGGCCTGGCGCCGGTAGGAGAGGTCGTCCCGCAGGTCGAAGGCGAGCCCGCCCAGGCTGTTGGCGCCTGCGGCGATCGCGGCGTCGATCACGGCGCCGACCCGCTCCACCGGGTCGATCTGCACCCGCAGGCTGTCAGCGGCGCGGTATCCCACGATGCGCGGGGCCTCGGGGGCGGGAGCGGGTTTGGGGCCGGGCTGGGCGTAGACCGGGGTCAGCGACAGCCCGGTCGAGCGGATCTTCTCCTCGGCGATGCCGACCGCGCGGACGGCTTTGATCACCCGCTGCAGGACTGCGGCGATCTGCCGCTGGGCGTCCTGGGCCTGCTTGTCCTCGGCGACCGCGCCGATCGTGATGACGGCCCGGTTCGGTGCGGCGGCGACTTCCGCCGTGCCGCTGACCGTGATCGCCGGGACGTTGAGAGCGGCGCCTTCCGCGGCCCGGGCTGCAGGCCGTGCGGCCGTCACGCCGGCCGCAAGCGCGGCAACGAACAGAACCCCGCGCATCGCGGCTGTGAATGTGCAGTTCATGGGAGTGCTCCGTGAGTGGGCTGTATGGCGGAGAGTGTAAACACGAACCCCGGGAACCGCAACGGGCGCGGCGGTATCGCCGTCCCCCGGGGCGGGGCTCAGCCGCCGGCTTTCAAGGCCAGGTCGACCGTGAAACCGCCGCCCGGGGTCTGGAAGGGTACGCTCACGACCATGACTCCCTGGGGATAGATGTCCCCGGCGGGCTCCAGGTGCAGCGTCGGGGGGGTGATGACGATGCGGTCGTCCGGGAATTCCGACTTGGCATTGCCCACGATCATGTTCGCGAACTCCTTGATCGCGTCCATGCAGTCCGTGTCCAGCGCGGTCTTGTCCTCGCCGAGCAGGCGGGATGACACGACCAGCGACAACGCCCGGGACATGCTGACGCAGATGGCTCCGCTCATGGCGCCGGAGAGGTCGATGCGGCTGGTGATGTCGTGGGAGGGCTGCTTGTCCTTTTTGAAGGCGGGCTTGCCGGCGGAGGCCGACATGCCGATCATCGTGGCGAACAGCTTGTCGACCGCCGTCAGGACAGGACGAATGTACGCTGCGTTCACTGCAACCCCCGCTCGGGACCGGATGAAGTGCTTTTTTCTCTCATAGGGGAAGAGCGTGCATAAGTCAAACCTGGACGTGCCGCCGGCATGCGATCGATTTGAAGGGCGCACGCCCAGGGGATGGCGCGGGTGTAACGGTCGGGCGGGTGTTAGAGGGCGCGGTCGGAGTGCGGGCCCTGGCGGACCCACTTGCCGTTGACGAGGATGCAGGGGTCGGGGAGGCGGGCATCGCGCGGCAGGTCGGCGCAGAACTCTTCGAGGTCCGTGGTCACCTTCTCGTGGCGCCGGTTCTTGAAGAAGAAGAGGGCCACCAGGCCGATCAGGACCACGTTGAAGAAGATGATGATGCCAACCAGTCGGGTGATATCCATGGCGCCAATCTATCATTCCCGTTGAAAGTTGCAACGAAAAACAACACCCGTCTCATTAAGTCGTCTGGCGGTCGTGGCCGCCGCGGTCGGACCGTCGATGAAACGGCCGCGCGCGGAAACAAGAACGGCGGGATCCCTTGCGAGACCCCGCCGTCGTCATCCAGGCGATGAGGGTTATCCGGCCACGTCGATGCCGGGGTCACAGCCGATAGAGGTCTTGTTCTCGCATTCGAAGTTCTTCTCGCGCGTGTCCACGTGTCCGCGCTCCCGTTCCTCTTCCGACTCGACATAGCTTTGATCGTTATGTTTGCGGCTCATGGTCGTATCCTTGGGTTGGGTGTTTGACCGCCGGTTGCTGCGGCCGTCTTGCTTGTCCTGAATGATGCGCACGAATCGCCCAGGCGCAATGGGAGTCGACCGGCAGGTTTGCGATAGCTAAACCCCATCAGGGTGTCGGCCGCCGCCGGTACTTCTTCGAGCAGGACGTAATCGATTATCTCCGGGTGCAGTCACGGACCGTGCAGGCGGAATAGCCGCAAAGCCCTTTGCAGACCCCCTCCATGGGCGTTCCAGGCACTATCTTTTCGGGTGAACCCACGGCTTGGAACGGGTGGTATTAATATGCAGGTAAAGGCTGCAGGGAACGGCCTCCAGACACTCCTGCCACGGCAGGTATGGTGTGCTAATCTGAAACTTTCAGTCATCCCCCGAATGGTGGCATCATGGCAGATATACGCCGCGGACTGGAGGGCGCAGACTCGGTGCTATGCTGTCAATAACGCGTGGATGGGTGTACTGAAGTTTTATGGGATATACTCCAGAAAAACAATCGATCAAGGCTTCACCCAGTCAGGATGAAATCCAAACTTTTCCGGAGGCCGCTTTGTTTGCGATTACCTGACCAACACCATCAAAAACTCAAGAGTTTTCTACGATTCTATTCATCGCCGAAGTAAAATTCTCAAGCATTTGCGGTTAGCCAATATCTCGAAATCTTGGTAATGACGATGGGCGACGAGATGGAATACTCGCCATGCCGCCATTCGGGCCGGAATCGACGGATATTTACTAAAGCAGGAGACCGGCGAGGAACTGTTTACAGGGATCCGCACCATTCGCGCTGACCGCCGGTTTTTGTCGCCTCTGATCGCCAGCATGCTCAGTAAAGGCTTGATCGCACTGTCTCAAAATGAGCAAACGGAGCCCGCCGAGGTACTGACCCCTCGCAAACGGCAGGTGTTGAAACTGGTTACCTAATGGTGCGTCGGCTAACAGTTCGACGCGCATCTTTCCATCAGCCGGCACCCGGTGGAGCGCCTTCGCGAAACATCATGCTGGTGAAAAATGCCATGCGCTAATGCCCCCTATAAAAACGAAACCCCATCCGCTCAGCCTTTTTCTTCCCCCAAATTTCCATTTCGACCTGCGGCCCTCAAATTTTTGCCAAATGAACATACGTATCTGTGCGAATTAAACCTCCAGCTTACGTATTTTTACGCATGAAAATGGGTAATTGAATGTATTGCAACTGCTTCGGCAGTTGCTGTACCATTGGCCAAGCTTGGACTTCCGCCGGAAGGTTCGATGTAGCGCCTTTGCACTGCTATTAATTCTGCCTGCCACGTCCGGAAACCAGTCCTGCTGATCCCTTCTATCGACACAAAACGAGTTGCAACAATTTATAGGAAGCGGGTTACAGCGACCTGGGCAAAAAGATCTCGCCGAATAGCAACTTTCTGGACTTTGCACGCAATTCTCCAGCGAATATTTTTGGGTAAGGTCGGTAAGTCGCTGGCACTGATCTTGAATGGAAGACGGGCGGCAAACTGAAAAGGAGGTAACAGATGAAACACCTTTCCCGTTCCCTATTTTTCCTTCTGGCGTTGTTGTTGAGCGGAACCCCAGCAGCGACGGCTGCTCCCCCCGAGCGGGATCGCTACATCGTAGTCTTAAAGGACAGCGTGGAATCCCCCGCTGCGGAAGCTATGCAGATCGCAGGCCAAGTCGGGGGACAAGTCCGCTTCATCTACGAGCACGCGCTGAAGGGCTTCTCCATCCAAGTGCCCGCACAGGCAGCGGTCGCCTTGGAAAGGAACCCCAACGTCAAGTACGTTGCTAACCGATGATGTCAGGTATGCCATTGCCCAGACCGTTCCCACCGGAATCCAGCGCATTTTCGCCGACAAAATTACCGACACCAACTCAAACTTAATGATTGACGGCACCGATAACCGGGTTGACGTAGATGTGGCGGTCATTGACACAGGCGTGGATTTTCAACACCCAGACCTGAACGTCCCCGGCGGGGTGAATTGCACTGGTAGCCTATCCTTTCCTACATGCGTATCCGGGGGGGATGATGATCATTATCACGGAACCCACGTGGCAGGGATAATTGGTGCGCTCGACAATGGCATTGGCGTTGTGGGCGTCGCGCCTGGTGCACGCATTTGGGCTGTAAAGGTTTTGAATTCAAGTGGCAGCGGGTATAGCTCCTGGATTATTGCCGGTATTGACTGGGTTGCCGCAAACGCATCTATGATTGAAGTGGCCAATATGAGCCTTGGCGGCAGTGGTTACAACCAAGCTGAGTTCGATGCCATTCAGGGTGCTGTCAATAAAGGGGTGGCATTCGCTGTGGCCGCTGGCAATAATGACGACGATGCCAGAAATTACAGCCCGGCCGCCTTCGGCAATGTTTTAACCGTCAGTGCTTTGGCCGATTTCAACGGCCAATCGGGCGGAGGTGCCGCGTCGACCTGCCGCGCCGACGTGGATGACACCTTGGCTGATTTCAGCAATTGGGGCCCGGCCATTGGCATTGCAGCGCCTGGCGTTTGCATTTATTCTACCTTTCCAATGGAAAAAGGGGAGTACGGCACCCTCAGCGGAACCTCCATGGCCAGCCCCCATATCGCCGGTGCATTGGCGCTGCTGGCGAGTATTAACAACCCCAACAATGCAACAGATGTTCAAAATCTTTACGACGAGGTTAAGGCCGCTGGTAATGATAATTGGACAGATGATTCTCCAGAGCAACCTCTTATACCAGAACCACTGCTCGATGTGAGCCTCTTTAAACCCGTATTAATTGCCAAGAGCAGTGGGTTTACCCTTAGCGTTTTAGCCTATAAGGTTAGAACCAAGAAATATGCAGATTTGACTTGGAGCGGAGCGAACTCAGCAAATGTGGATGTCTACAGGAACGGTAAACGGATTACCACAACGGCAAACGATGGAAAACACACCGACGGCCCCCTTAAGATCAGTTCGGCCACCTACAAGGTGTGCGAGGCCGGAACATCAACTTGCTCTAACAGTGTTACCGTAACCTGGTAAAAACGCCTAAATCTAAACATTCAATACGAAGGGCCATTGCATTTGCGATGACCCTTCGTATTTCATCAAGACCATCCTCGCCACGCCTCTATGTTCTGCGGATGGCAGCCCGTCAAGCGGACTTAGCAATAATTGCGGTTCTCGGAATAACAATGCGGAGGGAACAGGCACTCATCGTCCAAGAATTATGATTGATATTGGCATTTTCGACGCAGCCAGTGGTGTCTGCATAAGGGCAGGCATGTATCAGTAAAAGTGTGGATTACGATGGAGAAGCTACCGAAGTACGAAAATGTGGATTCAGACCGCTAAACCGCCGATTAGACGGCCGTGCGCCGGTCAGGCATCATGGCAGATATTCAACAGATAAGGACTGAACCAGTGCCGGGCCGGCACAAGAGCACCGGCCCGTATGAAGCTCAGCCGGAAAACGTAGCTGTTATACCAAGAGCATGGTCCTGCTGCCATTCTACTTGTTGTAGTGGATCGTTTTCACTATAGCCCCTCTCACCCGTCTTCAGCTTCTTCGCCATCAATTTGAGCCGTTTGTTCCCCTATGCAAATGCCAATGTTTTCGGCTCTCGGCGCTTCCCGCGGCCTGCCGTTCGCCGACGGCAGGCTGGGGGAAGTTCGGCTACTGCGCCAGCAGTTCGGCAACTTCCTGTGCCAAAATGCCGTGAGCTGCCTTGGTCGGATGTATGCCGTCCCAGAACAGATATTCATCGGGCTCCTTGCAATTGAAGGGCGGGACTTTCGGCGTCACGCACGCCTCGTCCACCACCTCGAGCCCATAGGCCCCGGGATTTGTCACGAAGTCATTGACCTTCTCGAACGCGTCAAAACGCTTGATCTCGATTCCGGGAAGTTGGGAAACACTATGCGATAGACTGAATAATCGCTGGGTTAAAGTAATAATACAATAACCCGTAGACGGTTTGTTGGACAGCGGGACCCATGTATTGGATTGCCGGCGTCTTGCTGAGATCAGGTATATTCCAAACAAGAAACTTTCTCGCGCCTTTCAGCCACAAGAAGTAGATGTTGTTAGCGATAGAAGTGGCCGCCTGAGGGATGATAACGGTGAAATCGCCGCCCGCCAGAATATCGCGGGTGTCATTGCCGCCGAACTCGATCACGTAGAGCGCATCGGACGGTGCCTGACCGCCGACGTCGGCCAGAAACTCGTTCACTTGATCCGGCAGGTTGACATTGATTCCATCATCGTACGCCCTGCCTCCGCCAACCGCATAATTTGCCGCCTTGGTGCCTGCGCTCTGCCACGCGGGGGTAACGTACTGTGCCATCCCCCGGAACTTGGCGAACTGCTCGACCCAGGTGGCTCCATTGCTGTAGTGGTGGCCACCCTTCGCGTACGGCGCGTGGGGAATGATCGTCCCCGGGTCGATATTGTCATAGGGCGGCGTGTTCTGCGTGTTGATCAACGCGAAGTCGTTGCCGGGATCGGACAGGCTGTCGCCAAAGACCACGATCCTGCTGAAGGTCATTTGGGCTGCGGTTTCCATCGGCGCTGCGATCACTACCGCGAGCAGGCATACCGCCATCCCTCTCCACACAACCGAGGACTTCCTATGGAAATTCGTAACCATGGTATCCCTCCTGTTCTGTGTTTGTCTAACTTCCACAGTCGACCTTCTCCTTCTGAAGCATTTTCTCGCCGTCCCTCCTTTCCCCGGTATTCGTTGACCCCATTTTGTGAAATTTCAGGCAGCAGGGATGCCGTGCGCTTATCTTTTACGCGATCGTGATTGATTGCCGTTTTGGTTTGACCAGTGTTGCAGGTGCGGGATGGAAAGGTATTGAAATGAGTAGGGTTATGAAGATTATTTGGGAAAAAATTGGTTTTCCTTTATACGAAGTTGTCCAACCATATAATCCTCCATCGATTTTCAGTAGATAGTCCAAGCGCATCAACTTTTAGGTGATAGATAGAGCCAACACGTTGAAAGTAGATTATAAAATATTAAAAGCCCGTTGGGGATGAATTACTCCCCTAAGGGCTTTGCCTTGGTAACTATAGATCCTTGAGTCCTCATTCGCGCAC
>CAWHEZ010000036.1:0-74565 GCA_963828345.1 uncultured delta proteobacterium | reverse complement strand
TGAAGTTGCCGTTTTTCCATTTCGACCGCCCTTCCTGATGAGGCAGATGTTAAATACACCCGCTGGTTACGTCAACCGATAATCCTGCCGAACCACACGGCGTATCTGCGAGCATCCCCGCATCCGCGGCCCGGCGCCGTTCCATCGGCAGGAGCGCCACCTGGCAAAACGTTTCAAGTTGCCGCCTTGCGCAGCGGCGTGGAACGCTGGTATAGGATACAGCCGGCGGCGGGAAGAACGGCCTCGAGATCACGCCCACCGCGCGCATCGAGTCGCTGAAGGGCGTCGACCTGTTCGCCGTGGTGGTCCCCGGCGGCTGGGCCCCCGACAAGCTGCGCCGTTACGCGGCCGTGACGAACCTGGTGCGGGAGATGGACGCCGCGCGCAAGACCCTGGCCTTCATCTGCCACGGGGGCCACGTGGCGATCTCGGCCGGGATCATGAGGGGCCGCAAGGCCACCGGCACCGTGGCCATCAAGGACGACCTGGAAAATGCGGGCGCGACGTGGGTGGACTCACCCGCGTTCCGCGACGGACACCTCGTCTGGGGCCGGGTGGTGGCCGACATCCCGGCTTTCTGCCGGGAGCTGGTCGCAGCGCTGATCGAACAGGCAAACCGCCGATAAAGGAGTCGCATGAACTGCCGCACGGGATTCGACAACGACCGCTACCTGGAAGAGCAGACAGCCGCCATCCTGGAACGGGTCGACCGCTTCGACAACAAGCTCTACCTGGAGTTCGGCGGCAAGCTGCTCTTCGACTACCACGCCGCGCGCGTGCTGCCCGGCTACGACCCGAACGTGAAGATGCGCCTGCTCCCGAGCTGAGGGACAAGGCCGACATCCTGCTCTGCATCTACGCCGGCGACATCGAGCGCAAGAAGATCCGCGCCGACTTCGGCATCACCTACGACGCCGACGCGCTGAAGCTGATCGACGACCTGCGCGTGCGCGGGGTCAACGTGCTGGGGGTCGTCATCACGCGCTTCGACGACCAGCCCTCCGCCGTCCTGTTCAAGAACAAGCTCGAGCGGCGCGGCATCCCCGTCTACACCCACCGCTTCACGAAGGGCTACCCGACCGACGTCGACACGATCGTGAGCGACGAAGGCTACGGCGCCAACGCGTACATCGAGACCGACAAGCCGCTCGTGGTCGTCACCGGGCCCGGGCCGGGCAGCGGCAAGCTGGCCACCTGCCTGTCGCAGCTCTACCACGACCACCGGCGCGGGCTTCAGTCGGGGTACGCGAAGTTCGAGACCTTCCCCATCTGGAACCTCCCGCTCAAGCACCCCGTGAACATCGCCTACGAGGCGGCCACCGCCGACATCCGCGACTTCAACCTCATCGACCCCTTCCACCTGGAGGCCTACCAGAAGGCGGCCGTCAACTACAACCGCGACGTCGAGGTCTTCCCGGTGCTGAGGCGGATCCTGGAGAAGATCACCGGCGGGAAATCCTTCTACCAGTCCCCCACCGACATGGGCGTGAACCGGGCCGGGTTCGCCATCGTGGACGACGAGGTCGCGCGCGAGGCGGCCCGGCAGGAGATCATCCGCCGCTACTTCCGCTACCGCTGCGAGTACGCCATGGGCTTGGCGGACCGCGAGACCGTCCAGCGGGTGGAGCTCTTCATGAAGGACTTCCAGCTGAAGCCCGAGCACCGCAAGGTGGTCGGGCCCGCGCGCAAGGCCGCCGAGAAGGCCCAGCGCGACGAGCGAAGGGGACGAGGGGATCTACTGCGGGGCGGCCATCGAGCTCAAGGACGGCACCATCATCACCGGCAACAACTCGCCGCTGCTGCACGCCGCCTCGAGTGTCGTGATCCACGCGATCAAGCACCTGGCCGGCATCCCGGCCAAGATCCAGCTCCTGCCGTCCACCATCACCGACTCCGTGAACCATCTGAAGACACGGGTGCTGAAAGAAACATCCGTGAGCCTGGACCTGGAGGAGACGCTGATCGCCCTCAGCATCAGCGCCGGCCTCAACTCCGCCGCCCAGCTGGCCATCGAGAAGCTGAAGGATCTCGAGGGCTGCGAGGTCCACATGACCCACATCCCGACCCCGGGCGACGAGGCCGGCCTGCGGCGGCTGGGGGTCAACCTCACGAGCGACCCGAATTTTTCCTCGAAAAACCTGTTCATCGCCTGAGCGGCGCTAACAGGTTGTTGAAAAACGGCGCCTCGGTCCGTGATCCGAGTTCCGTTTGCCCGGTTGCCGGTTGTCCCGTTGGCCCGTTCTTTTTCCTGCGGGTGCACGGGTCCACGGGTAAACGGGCCAACGCTCTCAGCGCCTTGGCTGACGGCCCGATACTGGTTTTTCGACAGCATGCCAAAAATCGTACGAGGGCTCTTCTTTCGGTCGCAGGGGTCAAGGCGGGGTTGAATTCGGGCAGGTGCGGAAGGGGTTGCGTCAAACGTCTATGAGCGCTCGGCGGAGGAGGCTCAATCCGCGTTCTCGAGCCGCAGGAAATGGACGGCCCCAGACGCGTCGCCGGCAACCACTGTTTTCCGGTCGGCCGCGAGCTGAACGCTTGTGATTCTCCCCTCGCCGAAAAACGCGGCAACAGGCTCCCCTGCGTCAACATCCCAGACCTTCAGCGTCGTATCGTACGATCCGGAGAGTGCGCGGCGGCCGTCGGAGGAGAGCGCCACCGCGGCGACGAAACTCGTATGCCCAGCGAGTGTCATCAGCTCGGCGCCGCTCTCCAAGTCCCAGAGCTTCAGGGTGTTATCCCCCGATCCGGAAACCACGCGGCGGCCGTCGGCGGATAGCGCCACCGCCTGAACTCCTTCGGTATGGCCAGCCAGCGTCCTCATCAAAGGGCCGCCCGGCGCCGTGAGGCTGCGGGTCAGGGGGCGGAGCCAGGGACCTGCGCTGGGCCATGGTCATCTGGGTCGAGAAAGAACGCGATGCGGGGCGATTTCTGGTCCAGCAGGCGGCCCAGGAGCTGCGCGGGCAACTGGTCCGGGGCGACGGCGAGCACGTGGGCGGAGAGGCGCAGCGCACCCTCCAAAAGCTCGAGGTCGCGCTTCTCGTCCCCGTCCTTTCCCCACCAGTCGAGCGCGACCTTGAGGTCGTCGAGCACCTGCCGGATGCCGCGGCTCCGGATGTCGCTCTCGAGCTTCGCGTAGTCGAAGTGCGCCTCCTTCAGGCTGCGCGCGGCGGCCCTGCGGAAGGCGGCTCTTTCCTCCTCGGGCACGAGCTGCAGGGAGAACTCCCGCACCAGGGGGTGCAGGCGCGCAGCACCGCCGTCGCTCCCCAGGCTTTCCGCCAGGCTGAGGCAGTGCAGCCAGTTGAAGGCCCGGGCGAGCGGGCGGTCGACCTTGGACTCGCCCGGCCGGATCCCGGCGAGCAGCCCGAGCCTCGCCTTGGGAATGATCGCCGCCTCCGGGAACTGCCCGGCGACCTTGAAGAGCCGGCGGGCCTCCTCGTCCGGCAGCATCTCCCACTGGCTGCGGAGTGTCGCGCCCACCGCCGCCACGTGACGCGTCGCAAGGTCCTCCTCGGTCATCCCGCCGACATCGATGACGCCCAGCCTGTTTTTGGCGAGCTCCTCGCGGTAGTCGGCAAACGACACGTCCGGCTGGTACTGCTTCAGGTAGGACCCCGCCAGGGTGACGGCCAGGGGCAGGTACCCCACCGCGTTGCAGATGGAGCGCGCGTGGTCTTCGTCCGCGGCCGTCCGGGGGGCGCAGAATGAGCTCATGAGGCCGTAGGCCGCCGCGGGCGAGAGCACGTTCACCGGCTGCTGCGTGACGCCGGGCAGCTGGAAGTGCCTGCGCGTCGTGAACAGCAGGTCGCAGCCGAGCGAGAGCGGCGTGAGGCCGCCGAGATAGCCGTCGTTGTTGAGCAGCTTGGGCTCCGCGACGTTGTCCATGACGACGAGCGTCCCCGGCCGTTCCTTGAAGTGCTCCTGCAGCGCATAGACGTACTGCCTGCCGGCTTCCGGTTTGTCGGGGTCTTTGACGGGGAGCTGCAGCCGGTCGCGGGCGATCGAGACGAACTCCGGCAGCCAGGCTGCCGGGTCCGAGCCCTGGACCCAGTAGACGGCCGGGAACCCGAACCCGAAGCGGCAGGCGAACTCGACCGCAAGCTGGGTCTTGCCGATGCCGCCCATGCCCACCGTGCCCACCTGGTTGATGCCGATCTTGTTCAGGTTGCCGATCATCTTGAGATAGAGGTCGAGCAGCTCGGCATGCCGGCCGGTGAAGTGCGGGTTGGGGTTGAACGGGATGTAGGACCTGGGCGGGAGGATCTTGTAGTCGTAGGCGACGGGGCTGCGCAGGCCCTTCTCGATCTGCCCGATCAGCCGGTTCGTGCACTCCGCGCCGGCGGCGAACGGGATGCCGTGCAGGTTGTAGAGCGGCGCGGGCAGGTCTTGCGCGCCGGGGAACAGGCAGGGGACGATGGGTTTCTCGAGCGCGCGCGCCGTCAGCCACTCGTGCTTGACCCACTTGGACTGCGCGGCGTGCGCGGACCAGAGCAGGCAGACGGCGTCGGCGCCGGCGAGGGCGTGGGCGACCTCCCGGGACCAGTCGGTTTCGATACGCGCCTGGTCGCGCCAGACCTCGAAATGCCCGGACAGGGCGGCGTGAACGGCTTCGGCCGCGGCCCGGTCCTGGGAGGAGTAGCTGATGAAGACTTTTCCGTTGGGCATGCGACCTCCGGGGGCAGACAGGGGAGGGAGGCTGAAGCAGCGCCGAAAAAGCTCGGGAAACGTATAACAGGGCGCGCCCGCGAAGCGCAATGAGAGAAAAAGCGGGTGCGGGAGAAATCGACGGGACGAAGTACCGGCTTGTGCGGCAAGCCGCTTTGATATGCTTCGGCACCGATCGGGCCGCCGCAGCAGCGGGCCTGCCGGCACCCCCCTCAATCTAACCTGGAGGCCTGGAAATGAAGAAGCTCTTTAGCCTCTCTATTTTGGTCGCGGCGCTTCTTGCCGGGGCATCGATGTCGGGCGCAGCCCGGGCCGCCACACTCGAGAACACCGACAACCAGAGCTACGACCTGATCCTGATCGAACCCGGCTACCGCCAGGATTTCCGGCAGCCGTACCAGATCCTCTCGCACGCCCGGGGCGAGCTGTGCTTCTACGGCTGCGAGATGATCATGCGCTCCACGGGCCAGACCGTCCGGGTCGGCCCGGACGACGTGGTCACCATCAGCTGGGGCGTGATGCGGGTGGAGAGATCATGGCGCAACACGCCCTGACTTGGGCACTGGGGGCGGCGGTCAGCGGGTGCGCGTGGCAGGCGTCTTGCGCAGGTGGGCCAGCGCCACCTGCACGGCCTTGTTGTAGTCGACCTGCATGCCGTCCTCGCCGAAGATGTCCCCGCACCCCAGGCCGTTCAGCAGCCGTCGCAGCCCGAGCCCCTCGGTGACCACCAGGAGCGGCTTGATGCCTTCCGACTTCAGCTTGTCGACCATCTCGCTCAGCGCGAATGCCGCCGAGATGTCCATGAAGGGCACGTTCAGGCAGTTGATGATGACGACCTGGGCGCCGATGAGCCGGTTGACCTTGTCCTGCATTTGGGTGGTGGTGCCGAAGAAGAAGGCCCCCCTAACGGCGATCGTCCGGATGCGGTAGTCGCTCTCCTCCTGAATCCCCTTCTCGATGTCCCGCATCCACTCGGTCGGGGACGCCTCGGAGACGTTGATCTGGGTCTGGCGGGCGATGCGCACGGTGAGCATCAGCGACGCCAGCGTGACCCCGATGGCGACGGCCACGATCAGGTCCACGAAAACGGTGATGCCGAAGACCGCCAGCATGACGATCATGTCCTCGCGCGGCGAACGCCGCAGCACCTTGAGCATGCGGTAGTCGAGGATGTCGACCCCGACCTTCATCAGGATGCCGGCCAGCACGGCCATGGGGATGTGGGCGGTGTAGGCGCCCAGCCCGAGCAGCACGGCCACCAGGAAGACGGCGTGAATCATCCCCGACAGCCGCGTGCTGCCCCCGGCCTTGATGTTCACCACCGTGCGCATGGTCGCCCCGGCGCCCGGCAGGCCGCCGATCAGCCCGGCCACCGCGTTGCCGATGCCCTGGCCGACGAGCTCCCGGTTCGAATCGTGTCGCTCGCGGGTGATCGAGTCGGCCACGATCGAGGTCAGCAGCGAGTCGATGACCCCCAGGGTCGACAGGGCGAGCGCCATGGCCAGGATCCGTGGCAGCTGCTCGGCCGAGAGCGTCGGGAGGACGAGGCCCGGCAGGCCGGAGGGAATTTCGCCGATAGTCGGCACCGAGAACCCCAGCAGCTTCGACAGCAGGCTGACGCAGACGAGCGCGACGAGGGGCGAGGGCACGACCCGGGTGATGTGCGCCGGCGTCAGGAAGACGATCAGCATGGTGAGCCCGGAGAGCAGCAGGCAGTGCGGGTTCAGGGCGGAGAGGGCCTCGGGCAGGCGGGAGAGCGCGACCAGGGGGGAGCCGACGCTCGGGCTGCCGAGCAGGGGGTGGATCTGGAGCAGGACGATGATGATGCCGATCCCGCTCATGAACCCGGAGATGACGGGGTAGGGGATGTACCGGACGAAGACGCCCACGCGGAGCAGCCCGAAGCCGATCTGGAGCAGGCCGGCCAGCGCCACGACGGTGAAGACCGCCGGGAGGTTCCCCGGGAAAGCCGCCACGGCCGCCGCCGCGATGACGGTCATCGGCCCGGTCGGCCCCGAGACCTGGGAGGGCGTCCCCCCGAAGAGGGCCGCGAAGAAGCCCACGGCGATCGCGCCGTAAAGCCCGGCGATGGCCCCGGCTCCGCTGGCGACCCCGAAGGCGAGCGCCAGCGGCAGCGCGACCACGCCCGCCGTGAGGCCCCCGAAAAGATCCCCCCGCAGCGTCGAGAGAGAATATCGTGGAGAATTCATGAAAGTAAGGCTCCTTTCGGTCACCCGAGCCGCGCAGCGCCGGATCACGGAATGAGACGCCGTTTTTCAACAGCCTGTCATGTCGCGGCGACCATATTCCCCGCGGTCATTCCTGTCAAAGCTGAAATCGCAACATAGAGGGAAGACGCGCAGATTTCCAAACCGGCACCGTCAACGGACTGCCGGCAGGAACAATTCGGACAGGATTCTGCACGCCGAATACAGAATCGTCAGGTTCAGGATCAGCTGGAACCAGCGCTGCGGCAGGTAAGGGAACGCCCGGTTGCCGAGCAGCATGCCGACGACGACCGACGGGACCAGCAGCGGGGCCATCTCGCTGGCGGCCGCGCTGACGGACCCGGCCAGGTAGTTGGCCGCGAGCGTGGCGGACAGGAGCACGATGAAGAAGAGCAGCGTGGTGCTCCGCGCCACCTCCTTGTCGACGTTGACCGCGCTGTAGTACGCGGTCAGCGGGATGCCAGGCATTCCGATGCTGGCCCCGAAGAACCCGGCCACGCACCCGATCGCCAGCTGCATTTTCCCCGTGCGCCCCGCGCAGCAGCGCGTCAGTTCCTTCAGGCTCCAAAGCGACGGAGACTCCGGCGACAGCTGATAAGAAGTGGTGCTGTCCATGACGCGCCAGCTCTTGAAGATCCGCTGCAGCGAGAATGCGGAAATCCCCACCAGCACGACCCCCACGATCGATTTCAGCGAGGTCAGGCTCGTCGAGGAGAAGAACCAGATGCCGACGGGGGCCCCGGCGGCGCTGCCGAGCACGAAGTTCAAAAACATCTGCGGGTGCACCTTGCGCCAGTGGCGACAGATGACGATGACTTGGCTGATGACCGCCATGCTGCAGCTGACGACGACCGCGTCCTTAACATTCAGGATCGACAGCAGGAAGGGAGTCGCGACCATCACGAACCCGACTCCCGACACCGACTGCGCAAAAGAAGCTGCTGCGATGACTGCGCTGGCGTAGATCAACTCGCTCAAAACCCGGCACCCCACCTGGAAACCGGCCCGCCCGAAGGCCGCGAAGCGGAACCGTGAAAATAAAAAGGCTCGGGAGGTTGTCCCGAGCGCGTGCTTTTCTTTGGCGGCGAGAAAGACTCAGGCTTCCCCCTCGGGCAAGAGGCGGGGGCCTTCAGTCCAACCCCTCCCTCCAGCCGTGAAACCGCCGCCTTGCGGTTTCCAGCCTGACTATCCCCTAATCGATCCCAAGTCAACCGCTGCCCGTGGCGCGTGGCAACGGCCGCCAGGACCTGAAGGGGAGAAACGGCACCCCTCGTTTTTCACTCGTTGCCGTGGTGTTTATGCAACGTTAGGGTTTATGCGGCGTTCGGGAAAAGGTTGATCGAATCGACAAGCTGGCGCAACCGTGCGAAATCCCGCTTGTTGAAATCCAAGACCAGCCTCGGCAATTTCGCAAGTTCGGGTTCATCGGATTCCTGGGAGAGCATACCGGACAAAGCCATCCCGCCCCCTTCGGCGATAATGTCCGCAAACTCCTGCCGCAGCCGGTCGACCTGCAGCGGCGACAGCGCAGTCGCCATTCGAATAACGGCCTTTATTCCCACGAAGCGCAGGCTGTGAAACCGGCGATAGAAGCGCTGGATGACCGCCACGGCTTCGTCGATGTCCTGCGTGTGATAGAAGAATGCGCCATCGATCGAACCGATGTAACCGGCCGACAGGAGGTGGTCTTTCATAAAGTCCTGCCATCCGGACCAGTACCGGTCGCCGGGCCGGTCGATCATGACGACCGGTATGGGGTAACGTTTGCCGGTCTGGAGCAGGGTCAGCGCCTCCATCGCTTCATCGAGGGTCCCGAACCCGCCGGGGAACAGCGCCACCGCGCAGGCCTCCTTGAGAAAGGCGACCTTGCGGTTGAAAAAATACTTGTAGGTGATGTCGCGTGGGCTGCCGTTCAAAACCGGATTGGACCTCTTTTCGAACGGCAGGCGGATGCCCACGCCGAAAGATTTTTCCAGCCCGGCTCCTTCGTTGGCCGCCTGCATGATTCCCGGCCCGCCTCCAGTGATGACCATGAACCCGGCGGCAGCCAGATTCCGCCCGAACTCTCTGGCCATTTGGTAAAGCGGTTGGTCCGGCGTCGTACGCGCCGAGCCGAAAACGGTTACTTTGCGGGCGTTGCGGTACTCGCCGAACACCTTGGAAGTGTACCGCATCTCCTTCAAAGTCGAACACATGACTTTTAAATCAGCTAACTGCGGTTTCTCCTGGCCGGCTTTCAGTGCGGCGATGACCATTTCGCGCACGATCGCATGATGATGGATCGGGCCGGCTAATTCAAAGAGATCTTTGATGGCACGATCCACAGCGCCATTGTCGGCATTGAAGCTAAGATTCATTTACAGCTCCCGTTTGAAAAACATTCGTTTTTAAACATATCAGATTCGCGCCCGGATCCAAAGTGAGCCACACCATGAAGGAGCCACTTTTCCCGGTGGACGTGATTCTGGCTCCCGAACGAGAGTCAATGCCCACTGAGGGACTTCCAACCGCTGCATTGTGGAACGTTCCCCGATAAATTCCAGTTGCCACTGATCGAAATCCGGCTTAGGCCGGGTTTTCTATTTTTAGCGACGTGCCTGGGAAATCGGCTGGGAAATGCTTTTCAGACCAAAGAAAAAGGGGCCACGGAATCAACCGTAACCCCCTTAATCTCATTGTGGTAGCGGGGGAAGGATTTGAACCTTCGACCTTCGGGTTATGAGCCCGACGAGCTACCAGGCTGCTCCACCCCGCATCAGTGGGTGATCATTTAGACGACGGCGGGGCATAAGTCAAGCGATTATTCCGAAAAATTGCACCGCGGCGCGGGCGGGGATCAGCGGACGGCGAGGGCTTCCAGGCGCTTGCGAATCTGGATTGCGCGCTCGGGGGCACAGGCGACCGCAAGGGTTTTGCGGCGACCGGTGAGGCCCGCGACGATGGTCAGCGCGGACTTGGGCAGGCCGAGGGCGTCGGCCATGAAGGCGATGCAGGCGGCATTGGCGGCGCCCTCGACCGGCGGGGCGGTGAGCTTCACCTTCAGGGCGTCCCCGTGCACGCCGACGACCTGATTGCGCGACGAACGGGGCTGCACGTGAACCCGGAAGGCGAGGCCGGAAGGGTGGTTCAGCACGAAGCTCATGGAATAGGGTGCCGCCGCGGGAGCGGCGGGCGGTCACTTGCCCTTGATCGTTGCGATGATGCGGGTCGAGGAGACGCTCTCGGTCACCGGCACCAGGGCCACGCGCCCGCCGAGACGTTCGACCAGCTCCCGGCCGATGACGGTGTCGTTCTCGTAGTTGCTGCCCTTGGTGAGGACGTCCGGCCGCACGGCCTCGATCACCCGGTCGAGCTCGCGGGTGGCAAACACGATCACGTAGTCGACGCTGTCGAGGGCGCTCAGGATGCGCACGCGCTCGGACGCCCCGATCACCGGCCGGCCGGCGCCCTTCAGCTCGCGCACGGACGCGTCGTCGTCCAGTGCGACGACCAGCACGTCGCCAAAGGCCCGCGAGGCGGCAAAGAGGCGGATGTGCCCGGCGTGCAGCAGGTCGAAGCAGCCGTTCGTCAGCACGACCCGCTTGCCCTTGCGACGGAGCTCACCGGCCGTCGCGGACATTTCGGCCAGGCTCTTGTGCTTGGCGGCCGTTGGGTCGAGGCCCGGCTGCAGCGCTTCGAGGAGCTCGGCGCGCGTGACCGCGGCCGTGCCGACCTTGCCGACCACGACCCCGGCCGCCGTGTTGGCCAGGCGGATCGCGTCCGGGTAGCCGAACCCGGCCGCCAACCCGAGGCTCAGGACCGCGGCCACGGTGTCGCCCGCGCCCGAGACGTCGAAGACCTGGCGCGCGCGCGTGCCGATCCTGAGCGGTTCGGCGCCGCGCTCGAAGAACACCATGCCGTCCTTGCCGCAGGTGATCAACAGCTTTTCGACGGCCACATGTTCCAGCAGCCGGCGCCCGGCGGCATGGAGAGTGGCCTCATCTCGGATCTCTATGCCGGAGGCGAGGGCGGCTTCTTTTTTGTTGGGAGTTATCAGGGTTAAACCGGAATACTTGGAGTAGTCCATGCCCTTCGGATCGGCGATCGCGATCTTGCCGGCCCCGGTCGCGGCGGCCGCCAGCTCGGCCACGACCCGGCGGGTGACGACCCCCTTCCCGTAGTCCGAGATCAGAAGGACGTCGGTTGCCGGCAGCCGCTCTTTCACCTTGCCGATCAGCGCGTCGGCCGAACGGGCGGAGATCTCCTGGACCGTCTCCCGGTCGATGCGCAGCATCTGCTGGCGCTCCGCCATGATGCGGGTCTTGCGCGTGGTCGGCCGGCCGGCTTCTTCGACCACGGCGTCGATCTCGACACCGATCTTGCCCAGTTCCTCGCGCAGCTTCCGGCCCTGGGAGCCCTTGCCCACCACCCCGGCGACCGCCACCTGAGCGCCCAGTACCGCGATGTTCTTGGCCACGTTGGCGGCACCCCCGAGCGTGAACTCCTCGCTCGTCACCGACAGGACGGGGACCGGCGCCTCGGGGGAAATCCGTTCGACGGAGCCCCAGACGTACTCGTCCAGCATGAGGTCCCCGACCACCAGGATGCGACATCGGTCAAAGGCTGAAAAATCGGGCTTCATGGCGCGTCCTTTAAAGCGTCACATCAGGGTTTTATCAGCTCGCGGATGAAGGCCGGCGGGCGCACCACGCGGCCGGAAGCGTCGACGAAGGCGTGCGTGGTGTAGCCCTCGGCGAGCAGGGTCCGCCCGTCCTCGCGGAAGATGCGGTAGTCGAACTTGATCCCGGCCCGCACGGACGGGTCGACCGCGGTTTCGATCACGATGGTCTCGTCGTAAAAGGCCGGGGCGGAATACTTGGCGTGAGTCTCGGAGACGGGCAGGAGGATGCCGCGCTCCTCGATCTCGCGGTAGGCCAGGCCGAGGGCGCGGAAGAACTCGGTGCGCCCGATCTCGAACCAGCGGAAGTAGTTGCCGTAGTAGGCCTGGCCCATGCGGTCGGTGTCGCCGTAGATCACGCGGCAGGTCGTGCGGTGGGCCACGGGTCAACCTCCGTCGGCGAGAATGGTTTCGAGCATGCGTCGCAAGGACGCGAAGCCGTCCGCCACCGGGAAATGCGGGAACTCGGCGCGCACGTTGTCCGGCGGGCGGTAGAGGATGCCGTGGTGGGCGGCTTTCAGCATGCTGATGTCGTTGTAGGAGTCCCCGATCCCGGTCACCGTGTAGTCGAGCGAGCGCACGGCCTCCGCCACCCGGCGCTTGCCGTCCGTCTGCCGCAGGCGGTAGCCCGCGATCGTGCCGTCGGGCGCGACCGTGAGCGTGTTGCAGAGCAGGGTGGGGCGGCCGAGCTTTTGCACGAGCGGGCCGGCGAACTCGACGAAGGTGTCCGAGACCACGAGCAGCTGCGCCACGGAGCGCAGCCAGTCCATGAACTCGAGCGCCCCGTCGAGCGGCTCCATGGTCGCGATCACCGCCTGGATGTCGGGCAGCTTCAGCCCGTGGTCGCGCAGAATGCCGAGGCGGCGTTGCATGAGGACATCGTAGTCGGAGATGTCCCGGGTGGTGAGGCGCAGCTCGGCGATGCCGGTCTTTTCCGCGAACTTGATCCAGATCTCGGGCAGGAAGACGCCCTCCAAGTCCGAACACACCAGATGCATGACATGCCCTTTCAGGGGACAAGGGGCCGAGGGTTCAAGGGATGCGACTCGGAAGGCTACGAGCACTTTCCGAACGAAAGCCCTGCCTCAACCCATCGCGGCTGGAAAGCCGCTCCCACAAAACTCTGTCGGAACATCGCGGCAGGGTGCTGCTCCCACAGGGGTGGAGCGCCCAACCCAACGAACCCAACCAATCTTCGCGAACCCAATAAACTCGACAAACTCAACGAACCCAACAAACTCAATCCTGCAGGCTCCCGTCTTCGATGCGGATCAGCGCCGGTTTGGCCGCCACCACGTCGAGCGCGCCGATCCGCTCCAGGGCCAGCTGGACGTCCTTCTCGCGCGCGCGGTGGGTCAGCATGACGAGCGGCACCGCCCCGTTCGTCTTGCGGCCCTTCTGGTGCATGGACTGGATGCTGATGCCGTGCTGGCCGAGGACGCCGGAGATGGTCGAGAGCACCCCCGGCCGGTCGAGCGCCGAAAAGCGGAAGTAGTAGTGGCCGCTGATCTGGTCGATCGGCAGGATCGGGATGGCGCGCACGTTGTCGGGCTGAAATCCCAGCCCCGGGACGCGCCCGGACACGCCGGCCATCAGGTTGCGCGCCAGGTCGACGAGGTCGCCCACGACCGCGCTCGCCGTCGGCATCATGCCCGCGCCGCGGCCGTAGAGCAGGATGTCGCCCGAGGCGTCGCCGGTGACCGTGACCGCGTTGAGGGTGCCGTTGACGTTCGAGAGCATGTCGCCGAAAGGGATCATGGTCGGGTGGACGCGCACCTCGACGGCCCCTTCGTGGCGCTTGCTGATCGCCAGGAGCTTGATGCGGTAGCCGAACTGCCCGGCGTACTCGATGTCCACCGGGGTGATGTGCGAGATGCCCTCGACGTAGACGTCTTTCAGGTTGACCGGCATCCCGTAGGCGATCGAGCTTAAAATCGTGATCTTGTGGGCCGTGTCGCAGCCCTCCACGTCGAGCGTCGGGTCGGCCTCGGCGTAGCCCTCCTTCTGCGCGTCGGCCAGCGCGTCGGCGAAGCTGCTGCCCTCGTCCGTGATCTTGGAGAGGATGTAGTTGCAGGTGCCGTTCAGGATGCCGGTCATCGACGCGATGCGGTTGCCGGCGAGCGACTCGCGCAGGGTCTTGATGATGGGCATGCAGCCGCCGACGCTGGCCTCGAAGTAGAGGTCGACCTTCCTGGCCGCGGCTGCGGCGAAGAGCTCGTTGCCGTGGCCGGCGATCAGCGCCTTGTTGGCCGTGACCACGTGTCGCCCGTTGGCGATGGCCTTCAGGATCAGCTCCTTGGCGATGGTGTCGCCGCCGATCATTTCGACGATGATGTCGATCCCGGGTTCCGCGACCACCCGGCGCGCGTCCGGCACGAGCACCCCCTCCGGGAAGCGGACCCCGCGGTCGCGCGTCGTGTCCAGGTCCGCCGCCCGCCGCAGCACGAGGCGGGCCCCCAGCCGGGCGGCGATCAGGTCCTGACGTTCCAGCAGGAGCCGGGCGACCCCGGTGCCCACCGTGCCGCAGCCGAGCAATCCGACATTGATCTCACGCATATGAATCCTTTCCAATGCGTTCAGGCCGATGATCCGGCGCTGCACGACGTTTCGTGAAGGCTCGATGCCGGATCAGCATGCTGCGATCCTCGAAAGGTCGCGTGGCTACTCGACACTTGTGGAACTGCACGTCATGTGAACTTCGCGCAGATCCCGGAGTCGAGGCGCGCGAGCTTTCATTCGAGACGTACTCCCGTACGCCGCAGCAGCTCATTGCGACCCTCGACCCCTTGCAAGTCGCTACATGACCTTGCGAATGCCGCGCACCGCCTGATTGATCCGCATGGGGTTCTCGATCAGCGCGAAGCGCACGAACTCGTCCCCGTACTCGCCGAAGCCCAGTCCGGGGGAGACGGCCACGCCGGCCTCGCGGATGAGGAATTTAGAGAACTCGACCGACCCCATCTTGCGGTACTTCTCCGGGATATGCCCCCACACGAACATGGTGCCCTTGGGTTTCGGGATCTTCCATCCGGCGCGGTTCAGCCCGCGCACCAGCGCGTCCCGGCGCTCCTTGTAGGTCCGGCGGATGTCCTCGACGCAGTCGTCCGGGCCGTTCAGAGCGATGATGGACGCGATCTGGATCGGCTGGAACACCCCGTAGTCGAGGTAGCTCTTGATGCGCTTGAGGGCCGCGACCGTTTCCGGGTTGCCGCAGCAGAAGCCCATGCGCCAGCCGGCCATGCTGTAGCTCTTGCTGAGCGAGAAGAACTCCACCCCGACGTCCTTGGCGCCCTTGGCCTGCAGGAAGCTCGGGGCCTTGTAGCCGTCGAACACCAGGTCGGCATAGGCGAAGTCGTGGATGACGAGCAGCCCGTTTTCCTTGGCAAAGTCCACCACCTTCTGGAAGAAATCAAGGCTGACGACCTCCGTGGTGGGGTTGTGAGGGTAGCTCAGGATCAGCATCTTGGGCCGCGGCCAGGTCTGCTTGACGGCCGCGATGAGGTTCTCGAAGAAGTCGTGCCCGGGCCCGACGGGGATGCCGCGCACGTCCCCGCCCGCGATGATCGCGGAAAACGGGTGGATGGGGTAGGTGGGGTTCGGGGTGAACACCACGTCGCCCGGGCGGGTCGTGACCAGCACCAGGTGCGAGAGCCCCTCCTTGATGCCGATCGTGACGATGGCCTCGGTGTCCGGGTTGATTTCCACGTCGAAGCGGCGCTTGTACCAGTTGGCGATCGCCAGCCGCAGCTTGGTGATGCCCATCGAGGCGGAGTAGCGGTGGTTCTGGGGTTTGCGCGCGGCCTCGACGAGCTTCTCCACGATGTGGCTCGGCGTGCCGAGGTCGGGGTTGCCCATCCCGAGGTCGATGATGTCTTTGCCCTCGCGCCGGGCCTGCATCTTGATCTGGTTCACGGTCGCGAAAACATAGGGCGGCAGGCGGTCCAGCCGCGCAAATCGGTCGCTCATGCTGCGCACCTCGATCGGAAGTTTGCCGGCGATCTGGCGCCGGGCACCGCAAAAATAGGTTTTGACTTTTAGGCCGAACGAGTCTAATTTTCAAGTGTTTTTTGAGGCTTGCGCACAAAGGAGGGGATTTCGAAATGACCGATGGGGCCACCTACGCCGACGCCGGCGTGGACATCGAAAAAGCCAACACGCTGGTGAGCGCCATCAGCCGGATCACCAAGCAGACCAGCCGGATGGGCGTCATCAGCGAGATCGGCGGCTTTGCCGGGCTGTTTTCGATCCAGCGCCTGATCGCCGACATGCAGCACCCGGTCCTGGTGAGCTCGACCGACGGGGTCGGCACCAAGCTGAAGATCGCTTTCATGCTGGACAAGCACGACACCATCGGGATCGACCTGGTGGCGATGTGCGTCAACGACATCCTGGTCCAGGGCGCCAAACCGCTCTTCCTGCTCGACTACCTGGCCGTGGGCAAGCTCGACTCCGCGCGCGCGGAAGCGATCATCACCGGGGTCGCCGAAGGGTGCAAACAGGCCCGGTGCGCCCTGATCGGCGGGGAGACCGCCGAGATGCCGGGCATGTACCAGGATGGGGAGTACGACCTCGCGGGGTTCGTGGTCGGCATCGTCGACAACGCCAAGATCATCGACGGCACCTCCATCCGGGCGGGCCACCAGCTCGTCGGGATCGCCTCGAGCGGCCTGCACAGCAACGGATTCTCGCTGGTGCGCCACATCTGCTTCGACCTCCTGAAGCTGAAGATCGACTCGCGCGTCCCCGAGCTGGGGAAAACCCTGGGCGAGGAGCTGATCACCCCGACCCGCATCTACACCGAAACGGTGCAGGCGCTGCTGAAAGACCTCCCGGTCCACGGGCTGGCCCACATCACCGGCGGCGGCATCGTGGACAACATCGTGCGCGTCGTGCCCCAGGGTCTGGGGCTCCTGATCCGCAAGGGCAGCTGGGACATCCCGCCCGTCTTCACCTTCCTCCAGAACGCCGGCCGCGTGCCCGAGATCGAGATGCTGCGCACCTTCAACACCGGGATCGGCATGGTCGCCCTGGTGCCGCAGGCCGCCGTCTCGGACGTTCTCGAGCGCCTGGCGGGGATGCACGAGAAGGCCTTCGTCATCGGCGAGGTCGTCGAGCGCAAGGACGGGGCCGACCGGCTCGTCTGGGGATGAACCCCGCCGCCTCGCCCGCGAACATGATCGTCCTCGGCATCGAATCCTCCTGCGACGAGACGGCCGCGGCGCTGGTCGCCGGCGGCCGCCGGATCCTGTCCTCGGTGGTCGCCTCCCAGGTCGAGGTGCACCACCGCTATGGCGGCGTCGTGCCCGAGCTGGCCTCGCGCCGCCACCTGGAGGCGATCGAGCCGGTTGTGCACCAGGCGTTGTCCGAGGCCGGGGTGAGCATCGGCGCCGTGCAGGGGATCGCCGCGACGCGCGGACCGGGGCTGGTCGGCTCCCTGCTGGTGGGGTTTTCCTTCGCCAAGGCCATGGCCTTCGCCCGCGGGGTGCCGTGGGTGGGGGTCAATCACCTCGAAGCCCATGTCCAGGCCCTCTTCCTCGAAGAAGACCCACCCCAATACCCCTTCGTGGTCCTGCTCGCCTCCGGCGGCCACACCGGCCTTTACCTTGCCGCCTCGCCCACGAGCCTCGAGCTCCTCGGTCAGACCCGCGACGACGCGGCCGGCGAGGCCTTCGACAAGGTCGCCAAGATGCTCTCGCTCGGCTACCCCGGCGGGGCGGCGATCGACCGGCTGGCGCGGGAGGGGGACCCCGCGCGCATCCGCTTCACGCGGCCCTACCTCGACAAGGCGGGTTTCGATTTCAGCTTCAGCGGGCTCAAGACCGCGGTCGGGCGCTACCTGCGCGAGCACGAGGGGGAACGCTGCGCGCCGGTGGCGGACATTGCGGCGGGCTTTCAGGAGGCCGTCGTGGACGTGCTGCTCTTCAAGCTGATGCGGGCTGCCCGCGCGAAGGAGTGCGCGCGCGTGGCGCTGGCCGGCGGGGTTGCGGCCAACAGCCGCCTGCGCGAGCGGCTGCGCGCCGAGGCGGCACAGGCCGGACTGCAGAGCTACATCCCGTCACCCGGCCTGTGCGGCGACAACGCCGCCATGGTGGCCGCCGCCGGCTTCCACCTCCTGGCCGCCGGGCAGCGGGCCTCGCTCGAGGACGACGTCTTCCCGCGCTGCATGTAAGACCAGAATAACCCAGGAGCCAGGGTTTCAGGGGTCTGAGCCCCCCGAAACATCCATCTCCGGCCAATCTGCCGCCAGGTAGCGCGACTTGAGCCGCAGGATGCGCTCGAGCGAGCGCGCGTGACGGCGGCGGATCTTCTCCGAAGCCGAGATGCGGCGCGCCATGCGGTCGCGGGCCTCCTCCACCAGCGCCGCCGTGTGGCAGATCAGCGCCAGGTCGACCTCCGCCCGCAGCACCTGCCGCACCGATTCCCCGAACCCGTAGTGCCGCGCAACGGCGCCCATCTCCAGGTCGTCGGTGACGACCACCCCGTCGTACCCCATGCGATGGCGCAGCCACCCGGACACAATCGGCCGCGAGAGGCTGGCCGGCCAGTCGGGGTCGAGGGCCGGGTAGAGGATGTGAGACAGCATGATCGCCGCCACCCGCGCCGCGATCGCCCGGCGGAACGGGATCAGGTCGAAGGCCTCGAGCGAGGCCGGGTCCGCGTCGAAGACCGGCAGGTCGAGGTGGGAGTCGAGCGTCGTGCGGCCGATCCCGGGGAAGTGCTTGGCGACCGCCATGACCCCGCGCGACTGCAGACCTTCGATCACAGCGGCCCCCATGCGACCCGTGTGCTCGGGGTCCGGCCCGAACATCCGCCCGCCCATGATGCTCGCGAAGCCCTCAGGCGCAACGTCCACGACCGGCGCCAGGTTCATGTTGATCCCGACCCCGCAAAGCTCCCGGGCGCAGACGTCGGCGAACTCCGCGGCCTGTCGCGCATTCGTGATCGACGGGTTGCCGGGGAACTGGGTGAACGGCGGCCCCAGGCGCGCCACCGGTCCGCCTTCCTGGTCGATTGAGACGATCAGCGGCGGCTGGCCGCAGCCGCGGGCGCAGTCCTGGACTGCCCGGCAGAGCTCCGCCAGCTGCGCGGGCGATTCCACGTTGCGCTTGAACAGGATCAGTCCGCCGACCCGCAGACCGGATACCAGGTGTTCGAGTTCGGCGCTGAAGCGCGTGCCGTGAAAGCCGGCCATCAGGCGCTGTCCCGCCGAACGTTCCTCCGACCACTCGCAGGGGTTCGTGTCCATGACTCTTTTTCGGTGGATTCCGCAGAAATGTCAAACCGTGGGTAACGGCATGCAGAGGCCGGGCGAAGGGCCGACGGGAACCCTCAGTTGGACAGGCAGGTGGTCAGGGGGTAGGGGGACTGCGGGTACTCGGCCGCAAAGTCGAGCGTGCGGGTCAGCAGCGCGTCCACCTCGCTCTTGGGCATGGGCCGGGAGAAAAGGTAGCCCTGGCCGAGCTCGCACTTCATGTCGAGCAGGAAAGCGTACTGCTCCGGCGTCTCGATGCCCTCGGCCACGACCGTCATGTCCAGCTTGTGGGCCAGCGAGATGATGGCCTCCACGATGTTGCGGTTGCTCTCCGGCTGCTCGTGGATCTTGGAGACGAAGCTGCGGTCCACCTTGATGGTGTCGATCGGCAAGCGCTGCAGGTAACTCAGCGACGAGTATCCCGTGCCGAAGTCGTCGATGACGATGCGGATGCCGAAGTCCCTCAGCCGCTGGGCGAGGCGCACCGTCTCCTCCGAGTCCTCCATGAGGGCGGTCTCCGTGATCTCCAGCTTGAGGCGGTCTGGCGGCAGCTCGCACATGTCGAGCACTTCCTTGAGGTCGTCGATCAGGGTGGGCAGCAGGAAGTGCCGGCTGGAGATGTTGACGCTGACCGTCAGCTCGAGGTGCCGGCCCATCCGGGTCTGCCACTCTTTCAGGTCGCGGCAGGCCCGTTCGACCGTGAGGCGGGTGATCGGGATGATCAGGCCCGTTTCCTCGGCGGTGGAGATGAACGCCCCGGGGTACACCATGCCCTGCTCGGGATGGGTCCAGCGGATCAGCGCTTCGAACCCGACGAGGGCGGCCGTGTCCAGACGGACGATCGGCTGGTAGTAGTTCTGGAACTGGTTTTTGTGCACGGCCTTGCGCAGGTCCGTCTCCTGCTGGAGCAGGTGCAGGGCCTTCTCGTGGAGCTTGCGATCGAACACCTTCACCTGCCCGCGGCCGCTCTCCTTGGCGTGGTACATAGCGGCGTCCGCGTCGCGGATGACGGCATCGGGATGCTCGTAGTCCTGGGGCGCCAGCACCACCCCGAAGCTCGCCGGGGCGAAGACTTCCTTGCCCTGGATGTGGAAGGGCTTGCGCAGCGCCTGCTGCAGCCGTTCCGCGATGGCACCCGCGTACCCGGGCTCATCGATGTCCTCCAGCAGGATGACGAACTCGTCCCCGCCCAGGCGCGCCAGAACGTCGGTTTCGCGCAGCGACTCGCGCACGCGGGCGGCGAAGGCGACCAGCAGATCGTCGCCCGCGGCGTGGCCCATGCTGTCGTTCACCAGCTTGAAGCGGTCGATGTCGAGGTAAATCACGGCGAAGTGGTAGCCGGTGCGGCGCTTGCACCGCTTGATCGCCATGGTCAGATGCTCGATGAAGAGCGCCCGGTTCGGGAGGTGGGTGAGGGTGTCGTGGAACGCCTGGAAATAGATCTGCCGCTCGGCCTCCTTCAGCTCGCTGATGTCGGTCAGGGAGGCCACACGCGTGCCGCTCTCGGGGATCTGGGCAATCGTGACGAGGATATCACGGTACTTGTTGAACCGGTCCACGAACTGGCAGCCGAGGTGTTCCGCGCCGCTCGACGAACGGTTCGGGACCGGCGCATCCTCGCCGAACAGCTTGCGCTGGCTCTTCTCGTCGATGAAATCCAGCCAGGATTTGCGGTTGATGATTTCCCGCAGGCGGTACCCGGACATGGCCACGAACTGCGAGTTCGCCAGCGAGATGCGCATGTCCTTTTCGATGATGATGGTGGCCGCCCCGGTGTTCTCGAAAATCGTGCGGTACTTCAGCTCCGAGCTGCGCAGCTCCTCGGTGCGCTCGCGCACCCGTTGCTCCAGGGTCTCGTTCATCTCCTGCAGGTCGTGCTTGGCGCTGTTGATCTTGTTCACGAGGAGCTGGGTGCAGCAACTGATGAGCAGGATGATCAGGACCGTGAGGACCAGGTTGAAGTGGCTGCCCTGGAGCGTCCGCTCGAAATAGAAATAGAACAGCGACGCTCCGATCCCGATGATCAGAAGCCCGGTTCTGTCGAGCAGCGTCGAGCGTTTGGCGGTGGTCACGAGTTCCTCGCGGAAGGGGGACCCGGATGCGTGTAACATCAGATATATCGGCCATGTGGGGGCAGGACTTGAGAGCCGGGTCGCAGGGGGGCGGATGGAAAGAAAAAGGACGGAGCGCGCGGCCCCGTCCTTCTATCTTCGGCTTCCCACGATGCCGTTAATTTTCGTGGGGGAATCTTCTCAAGCTTTTGTAGTTGGAAGCCCGCCGGAAAAGATGCACGCACACCCGAGAAGCCTCAGTTATCACACAAGTATTTCAAATTTTGTGCCAGCGTCAGGCGACGGCGCGGGTTCCAATAAATTCGAATGATTATAGCGGCAAGGCGCCTCCGATGCCGGCTTTCGGTGCGGGCGAGCGTCAAAATTCCGATGGCGCGGGGATTTCATCCGGGTCGCGACAGGAAACTGCGGCGATCGACGAACGCGGCTCGGCTCGCATCCCACACCGCCTCGCTTTCGTGCACGTGTCTGACCCCTTCCCAGGGGCCGCAGGCCAGCACGGCCGTCTCCCCCAGGGTGAAGGGCCGGCCGCAGGCGGCGCACCCCTCCGGGCTCAGGAGGTTCAGTTTTTCGAGATCGACGAGGACCGTCAGTTTCTGACGCCGCGGGTCTTTCATGCTCGCTCCATTGGGCGGCTGTTCAGGGGGCGGACGCAGCCGCGGGCTGGTGGGAAGAAGGCGGCCGGTCCCGGGGGGCCGACCCGTGGGGCGCAACCTGGAATCTCTGGACGGCGCGGTTGTGTTCCGCAAAGTGTGGTCGAGAACTGGTGTGTCCCGTTGTTGCGCGAAACAAAGAACAGGTAATCGGACTGGGCCGGGTAGAGGGCGGCCCACAGGGAGTCCTTGCCCGGGTTGGCGATGGGCCCGGGCGGCAACCCTTTGATCATGTATGTGTTGTAGGGGGTCGGGGTTTCCAGGTGCCGCCGGGTCAGGTTGCCGTCGAAGTTCTTCACCCCGTAAATGACGGTCGGGTCGGTCTCCAGGCGCATGCCGCGCTTGAGCCGGTTGTGAAACACCGAGGCGATCAGCGGTCGTTCGGAGGGGGCCCCGGTTTCCTTCTCGATGATGGAGGCCAGCGTCACGGCCTGGTGGGCGCTCAGGCCCATCTCCGCGGCGCGGCGTTCCCATTCCGGGGTGAAGACCGCGCGGAAACGGCCCACCATGGCCGACAGGATGCCCTCGACCGTGACGGTTTTCGGGAAGAAGTAGGTCTCGGGGTAACAGGTAGCCTTCCAGCGTGTCGGCGGCGATGCCGAGGGCCCGGGGCTGCGCGGGGTCCGTTGCGCGGGCGACCACGTCGGCGCCTGCGGCCAGCCCGGTCCGGTCGATCAGCTCGGCGATCTGCGCGATCGTCAGCCCTTCGGGCACCGTCAGCCGGTGCAGGCGCACCAGACCCTTCTCCATGATCCCCAGGATCTCGCGCGGGGTGAGCGCGGGGGTCAGGCCGTACTCGCCGGCCTTGAGCCGGCGATCGTAGCCTTCCCAGCGCGCCAGCAGGCGGAACTTCAGGGCGCTCTGCACCAGCCCGAGGCGTTCCAGCTCCCCGGCGGTCACCGCGAGCGGCTGGCCGGCCGGGATCGTCAGAACCGTCTCAGCGCCTCCGGTCCCGGCGGGCGCGGCCGCGAACCGACGCAGGTCCCAGGCCCCGATCGCCAGCACCAGCAGCGGGGTGAAGATCGCCCCGACCGCTATCCGTATCCACGTTCCTGCGCATGCAACCCTTTCGGCCGCGCATCGGCTGCGCACGCAGCCGGCGTTTCAGGACAAGATAAGCGAACCCGTGCGGTGTTGTCAAAACCGAGGGGCTTTCCCTTGACTTGGTCGACGAAAAAAGGATAACGTAATCACTCCCTCACCTGCAGACGGGCATGAATTCTTTGACGAGGACGACTCAATGGCTAAACCCAAATTGAAGCAGCATCACATCAACCGGGACTGGTGCAAGGGGTGCGGGATCTGCGTGGAGCTCTGCCCCAAGAAGGTGCTCGAACTGGACGAGCAGGACAAGGTGGTCGCCGTGCGCCCCCAGGACTGCATCTGTTGCAAACTGTGCGAGCTGCGCTGCCCGGATTTCGCCATCGAAGTTGAAACTCAGGAGTAGGCCATGGGAAACACCATCCGGTTTTTGCAAGGCAACGAGGCCTGCGTCGAAGCGGCCCTTTACGCCGGGCTCGATTTCTTCGCCGGCTACCCGATCACCCCGTCGACCGAGATCGCCGAGCACCTGGCCGCGCGGCTGCCGAAGTGCGGCGGCAAGTTCATCCAGATGGAGGACGAGATCGCCTCGATCTGCGCCATCATCGGGGCGTCGCTCACCGGCCGCAAGGTCATGACCGCCACGAGCGGCCCGGGGTTTTCCCTGATGCAGGAGGCCCTCGGGTATGCCGTCATGACCGAAATCCCCTGCGTCATCGTCAACGTGCAGCGGGGCGGACCGTCCACCGGGATCCCCACCCACGTGAGCCAGGGGGACATCAACCAGGCGCGCTGGGGCACCCACGGGGACCACGCCATCATCGCGCTGACCGCCTCCAACCACCAGGACGTCTTCGCGATCACGGTGGAGGCGTTCAACATGTCCGAAACCTACCGCACGCCGGTCGTCCTGCTGTTCGACGAGGTGGTGGCCCACATGCGGGAAAAACTGGTCATGCCCGAGCCCGGAGAGATCCACCTGGTCGAGCGTCTGAAGACCTCGGTCAAGGAGGGCGTGGACTACCACCCCTACCTGCCGCGCGAAGACGGCCGGCTGCCGATGTCCGATTTCGGCGGGGTCCACCGCTACAACGTCACCGGCCTCGTGCACGACATGTGGGGCTTCCCCTCGACCGAGCCGAGCGTGGTGCACGGGTTGCTGCGGCACCTGGTGGACAAGATCGAGAACCGCGCCAACGAGCTCGCGCGCTACAAGGAATTTTACCTGGAGGATGCGGAGATCATCCTGATCTCCTACGGGTCCTCGGCCCGTTCGGCGCTGCACGTGGTCCAGGAGCGCCGCAACCGCGGGGAGCGACTCGGCCTGCTGGAGCTGCAGACGCTCTGGCCGTTCCCGCGCGACATCGTGCGCACGCGCTGCGCCGGGGCGCAGGCGGTCGTGGTGGTCGAAATGAACATGGGCCAGCTGATGCAGTCGGTCAAGCTGGCGGTGCCCCACCCCGAGCGGGTCTTCCTGGCCAACCGCATCGACAGCGTCTTCATCACGCCCGCGGACATCATCAACATTCTGCGCATCATCCAAGGCAAAGGGGTCTGACCATGGCCGTCAAGGACTATATTCGTGAACGGTTTTTCCCGCACCTGTGGTGTCCCGGCTGCGGGCACGGCGAGGTGCTGGGCGGGCTCGTCCGGGCCATCGAAAACCTGGGCCTGACCAAGAACGACATCGTCATGGTCTCCGGCATCGGGTGCTCCTCGCGCATCACCGGCTACGTGGATTTCCACACGATGCACACCATCCACGGCCGGGCGCTGGCCTTCGCCACCGGCGTCAAGCTCGCGCGGCCGGAGCTGAAGCTGGTCGTCCCCATGGGGGACGGCGACGCCCTCGCGATCGGCGGCAACCACTTCATCCACGCCGCGCGGCGCAACGTGGACATGACCGCCATCGTCATGAACAACCGCATCTACGGCATGACCGGCGGGCAGTTCTCGCCGCTGTCGGGGTCGGACATCAGCGCCACGACCGCTCCCTACCGGACCATCGACCGGAGCTTCGACGTGGTCGACCTGGCCCGGGCCGCCGGAGCCACCTTCGTGGCGCGCAGCACGAGCTACCACTCCCAGCAGATGACCGAGATCATCGAGAAAGCCATCACCCACAAGGGCTTCTCGGTGGTGGAGGTCCTGACGCAGTGCCCGACCTATTTCGGGCGCAAGAACAAAATCGGCGACGCGCCGGAGATGATCAAGTGGTTCAAGGACCACACGACGGTCATCGGGTCGAAAGCCAAGCAGGAGAACCCGGAGCTGATCGAGCGGGGGATCTTTGTGCAGGTGGACGGGCCGGAGTACTGCGAGGAATATCAGAAGATCGTGGACCGGGCGATGGGGGGGCGCAAGTGATGGAACGCTGCAGACTGGTCTTTTCCGGATCGGGAGGGCAGGGGGTGATCACGGCCGCCATCATCCTGGCGGAGGCGGCGGTCATGTGGGAAGGTCTCAACGCGGTTCAATCCCAGTCCTACGGCGCGGAGGCGCGCGGGGGGGCGACGCGGTCGGACGTCATCATTGCAGACCAGGCCATTCACTACCCCAAGGTCCTCCAGCCCAACCTCCTGGTCTGCCTGACGCAGGAGGCCTATGCCAAGTTCTCGTCGATCATCCGGCCGGGCGGTCTCCTCATCACCGACAGCCGCTACGTCAAGATCCAGCGCAAGGTGGACGCCCAGCAGCGGGAGCTGCCGATCTACCGCACCGTCATGGAGCAGATCGGGCGACCGATCGTCTTCAACATCTGCATGCTGGGGTGCCTGATCGCGATCACGGACCTCGTCAAGCCCGAGTCCATCATGAAGGTGCTGCAGACCCGTGTTCCGCGTGATTTCCTGGAGATGAACCAGAAGGCGCTGCAGATCGGCATGGAGCTGGCTGCAAAACCGGCGGGGTAAGCCCCGCCCACGCACTCCCAAACGCAACGCCCCCGGGGCAACGAGCCATGCCCGCCCCGGGGGCGTCCTGTTTTCGCGGCAGGCCATCCGCTTCCCCGGCACGTGGCCCGCGACCCCGCCTTCCCGAACCTGTCGGCCCATGCGCCTCTCCGGCCATCCTGCGCCCGGGGGGATGCGCGAGAGAACGCGAAGGAGGGTGCGTGCGGACGACGGGATCGACGGGCTGCCGGCGTTCAGCGCATCGCGCGCAGATACCAGGAGAAGGTTTCCGGGCCGATGAAGAGGTAGGCGATCGCGCCGATCGCGAGGAAGGGGCCGAACGGGACCGCGAGCTTCATGTCTCCCCGCTGGCGCAGCATCAGGGCGACCCCCACCAGGGTCCCGGTAAGCGAGGCGACGAAGATCGTGAAGAGCACGCCCTTCCACCCCACGAAGGCGCCGATCATGGCCAGCAGCTTGATGTCCCCCCCGCCCATGCCCTCGCGGCGCGTGAGCATCTCGTACCCCCAGGCGACCAGGAAAAGGCTGCCGCCGCCGGCCAGGATTCCGATTACGGACTCGAGCGGGGTCTTGACGGGCAGGGCGCTCAAGACCATCTGCGGCGGGGCGATCAGCAGCCAGGGCACGAAGCTGGCCGCCAGCCCGACCCCGATCCCGGGCAGGCTGATGACGTCGGGGATGATGCGGTGGTCGATGTCGATGAAGGTGATCACCAGGAAGGCCGCGATGAGGGCGAACATGAGCAGCCCCTCCCACCCCGGGCCGAACCGGGTGACGGCCATGGCGGCGAACCCCCCGCTCAGGAGCTCCACGAGCGGGTAGCGCGGGGAGATGCGGGTGCCGCAGTCACGGCAGCGCCCGCGCAGCAGCAGGTAGCTCAGGACGGGGATGTTGTCGTAGGCCCGGATGAGGTGGCCGCACCCGGGACAGCTGGAACGGGGGTGCACGATCGACTGCCCGGCCGGCAGGCGGTGAATGCACACGTTGAGAAAGCTCCCGATGACCAGCCCGAACGCAAACGCCGCCCACGTCATGTCGTCTCCCGTTTGCCTTGACCTCGAGGGCGATTTGGCCTAAACGGCCCCAGCCCCCGGGATGGATGGATGTTGTCAAACCCGCCGGGTGAGTTATCATTATACGTCGACTCGGGGGGTTTGCCTACCGAAATTGCACCGCACCCGACCCGAGGGCGGCACCGTCATATCAGACAGGAGAACCAATGGCAGAGGCCGATCGCGACGATCTGATCAGCATCATCGAAGAGGACGACAAGACCACCGAGATCCCCACAACGCTCCCGCTGCTGCCGGTGAGGGACGTGGTGATCTTCACCGACATGCTCCTGCCGCTTTTCGTCGGGCGCGAGAAATCGGTGCGGGCGGTCGAGGAGGCGGTCGCCGGCGATGGCTTCGTCTTCATGTGCACGCAGAAGGACCCCGGCGTCGAAAACCCGGGCGCGGACGACATCTACCGCACCGGGACCGTCGGGCGCGTCCTGCGCATGCTGAAGCTGCCGGACGGGCGCGTCAAGGTCCTCGTGCAGGGGGTCGCCAAGGGCAACATCTCCCGGTTCGTGCGCAAGCGGGCGCCGTTCCGCGTGCAGGTGGACCTGCTGCCGGAGCCGGCGATCGAGAAGGTCACCCTCGAGGTCGAAGCGCTGATGCGCAACGTCCGCGAGCAGTCCGAGAAGATTCTGGGGTTGCGGGGCGAGCTCAGCTCGGACATCACCTCCATCCTGCAGAACGTCGACGACCCCGGAAAGCTGGCCGACCTCGTGGCGTCCAACCTGCGGCTGAAGATCGAAGAATCCCAGCAGTTGCTCGAAGTCCTGGAGCCCGTGGGACGGCTCAAGAAGGTCAACGACATGCTCTCGCACGAGCTGGAGCTCTCGGCCATGCAGGCCAAGATCCAGTCGGAAGTCAAGGACGAGATTTCCAAGAGCCAGCGGGACTACTACCTGCGCGAGCAGGTGCGGGCGATCTACAAGGAACTCGGCGAGCACGACGAGCGGTCGATCGAGATCGACGACTACCAGCGCAAAATCAAGCGGGCGAAGATGTCGAAAGAGGCCAACGAGGAGGCCCTCAAGCAGCTCAAGCGCCTGGAGCAGATGCACCCGGACTCCGCGGAATCGACGGTGGTCCGGTCCTATCTGGACTGGCTGGTGGAGCTGCCGTGGAGCCGCTTCACCGCCGACCACATCGACATCAAAAAGGCCCGGACGATCCTCGACCGCGAGCACTACGGGCTCTCCGGGGTGAAGGACCGCATCCTCGAATACCTGAGCGTGCGCAAGCTCAACGCACACATGAAGGGCCCGATCCTGTGCTTCGTCGGGCCGCCCGGCGTCGGCAAGACCTCACTCGGGCAGGCCATCGCCAAGGCCGTGCGGCGCAAGTTCGTGCGCATCAGCCTGGGCGGCATCCGGGACGAGGCGGAAATCCGCGGGCATCGGCGCACGTACATCGGCGCGATGCCCGGCCGGATCCTGCAGGGGTTGAAGCAGTGCGGGGCGAACAACCCGGTCTTCATGATGGACGAGATCGACAAGGTGGGCGCCGATTTCAGGGGCGACCCGTCCGCGGCGCTGCTCGAGGCGCTCGACCCCGAGCAGAACGCGGCCTTCAGCGACCACTATCTCAACCTGCCCTTCGACCTGTCCCGGGTGATGTTCATCCTCACGGCCAACATCACCGACACCATTCCCTCGGCGCTGCTCGACCGCATGGAGATCATTTCCATCTCGGGCTACACCGAGGAGGAGAAGACGCAAATCGCCCGGCGGCACCTCATCCCGCGGCAGGTGCGCGAAAGCGGATTCAAGCCGAAGCAGGTGGCCATCAGCAACGGGGCGCTTGCGCAGATGATCACCGATTACACGTCCGAAGCCGGTCTGCGCAACCTGGAGCGCGAGATCGGGACGATCTGCCGCAAGATCGCGCGGCGGATGGCCGAGGGTCAGGCCAAGGCCGTGACCATCACCCAGCAGAACCTGCCCAAGTACCTCGGGCCCGCCAAGTTCATCCCGGAAATGGACCAGGAGGAGAGCCAGGTCGGGCTGGCCACCGGGCTGGCGTGGACGTCCGTGGGCGGGGAGGTGCTGTATGTCGAGTCCTCGCTCCTGAAGGGCAAGGGGGAGCTCATCATCACCGGGCAGCTGGGGGACATCATGCAGGAGTCGGCCCGTGCGGCCGTCACCTTCGCCCGCTCGCATGTCAAACGCTCCATGGGCAGGGATCTGAAACCGGAGTCGACCGACGTGCACATCCACGTCCCGGCCGGCGCGATCCCCAAGGACGGGCCTTCGGCGGGCATCGCCATGGCCACCTCGCTCGTGTCGGTCATGACCGGGCAGGCGGTCCGCAGCGATGTCGCCATGACCGGGGAGGTGACGCTGCGCGGCCGGGTGCTCCCCATCGGCGGGCTCAAGGAAAAGGCTCTCGGGGCGCTGCGCGCCGGCATCAAGACGATCCTGATCCCCAAGAAAAATGTCAAGGACCTGGTGGATCTGCCCGCCAACGTCAAACGCAAGCTCAAGTTCGTGCCGGTCACGATCATGGACGAAGTGCTTGCCTCCGCCCTGTTCGCTCCCGTCCCCCTGCGGGCCCGGAAGCGGGCCCCGGCGCCGCGACGCGCCCGCAAGTGAACTCGCCTCCCGCGATGAACCTGCTCGCCGTCGACACCTCTACCCGCAGCTGCAGCGTCGCCGTGATGACCGGGGACCGGATCGCGTCGGAGCTGACGTCCCTGAGCTCACGGACGCACACGACGCACCTCATGGCCATGATCCGCGATGCGCTTGCACGGGCGCATACCGAGCCCGCCGCACTCGACGGGTTCGCGGTCACGGTGGGCCCGGGTTCTTTCACGGGGCTGCGGATCGGCATCAGCACGGTCAAGGGGCTGGCCTTTGCCTGCGGCAAGCCCTGCGTCGGCATTTCCAGCCTCGAAGCCCTCGCGGCGGCGTGTCCGCCGCATCCGTACGCGATCTGCAGCGTCATGGATGCGCGCAAGGGGCAGGTCTACACCGCGGTTTTCCGCCAGAAAGGCGAGGGAGTCCTGCGCATCGGCGAGGAACGGGCCGTGTCCCCCGAGGACCTCCTGCAAGGTGAAGACCGCCCCGGGCTGTTTGTCGGGGACGGCGCAGCGCTGTACGCGGAGCTGATCCGATCGCGTCTGGGAGACGGCGCACGCATCGCCGGCCCGGAGCTGAACTACCCGAAAGCCGCCATCGTGGCCCGCTTGGCGCGCGTGGCGTTGGCCGAACACCCTGAACGGTCGAGCGTTTCCCTGCGGCCACGCTATCTCAGGCGGTCCGATGCCGATCTGGGAATCCGGCCTCCAGCGGCACGTCCTTCCGGATCTCCAGCGTGAAAAGCCACAATAATCATTGACAAATTCGAGCTGCAAGGGTATTAAAATGCAAACTTGTCCGGGCCGAATTCATCGAAGCCGGCTTCTGCTAAGAGGAATTCAACCTGAAAGACGCCTCGCAGCCTGCTGCGGGGTGATTCATTTTATCCGAACCAACCCAATCGAGCGAGTCATGGAAGATTTCGTTTGGTCCGAGCCACCCCAGCGGTCCGCATTTCCGGTGGCCCGACCCGGGTATCCGCTGATCGCCGGCGCGGCCTTCGCCACCCTGGTGCTGGCCCTGCTCGGCATTGCACCCGCCGCGCTCATCGGGCTGGCGGCGACCTTCTGCGTCGCGGGCTTTTTCCGGGATCCCGATCGCGTGACCCCCAACCGACCCGGGCTGGTCGTGTCCCCGGCGGACGGCCGCGTGATCGCGGTGGGAGTGGCGCACGCCGCGCCGTTCTTTCAGGAGGAGATGCTGAAAATCAGCATCTTCATGTCCGTCCTGAACGTGCACGTCAACCGGGTTCCGGCCGAGGGGCAGGTGTACCGGGTCAGCTACCGCGCCGGGAGCTTCCAGGTGGCCAGCCGGGACGAGGCCTCCATGCGCAACGAGCACAACGCCGTGTTCGTCGAGACAGCCTACGGCAAGCGCATCTGTTTCGTGCAGGTGGCCGGGCTGCTGGCGCGCCGCATCATCTGCCACGTGCAGCCGGGTGACGCCGTGAAACGCGGTCAGCGTTTCGGGATGATCTGCTTCGGATCGCGGCTGGACGTGTACCTCCCGCGGGACGTCGTCGCGGCGGTGTCCGTGGGCGACCGCGTCCGGGCCGGCCAACTCCGTTCTCGGGAGTTTTCCCGGGGTGGCGTGACCCCTGTCGGTTCGAACCGGGCCGGAACCCTGCAGGAACATGTTTCATCGAAGGCGGGTGTTTCACATAGGAGAAGAGACATGCCGAGAAAGAAGCTCAACATAGCCGTGGCGGGTGCCACGGGGGCGGTCGGGAACCAGATGATCACCTGTCTGGAGGAAGCCGATTTTCCGGTGAAGTCGATCACCTTCCTGGCCTCCGCCCGGTCGGTCGGCCGCACCTTGCGGTTCAAGGGAGACCCGGTGCCCGTCAAAGAGCTCGCGGAGGGCTGCTTCAAGGGCATCGACATCGCGCTCTTCTCGGCCGGTGGCAGCACGAGCGAACGCTTCGCACCCGACGCCGCCAGGGACGGATGCGTGGTCGTCGACAACTCGAGCGCCTGGCGCATGGACCCGCAGGTCCCGCTGGTGGTGCCCGAAGTCAACCCGCATGCCGTCGCGGGCTACACCCGCAAGGGGATCATCGCCAATCCCAACTGCTCCACGATCCAGATGGTCGTGGCGCTGAACCCGATCCACAAGGCCTTCGGGATCAAGCGCGTCGTGGTGTCCACCTACCAGTCCGTTTCCGGGACCGGCAAGAAAGCGATCGACGAACTGTTCAATCAGACCCGGTCGATGATCAATTTCCTCGACGTGCAGCGCTCGGTCTACCCGCACCGCATCGCCTTCAACTGCCTGCCGCACATCGACAAGTTCCTCGACAACGGCTACACCAAGGAAGAGATGAAGATGGTGAACGAGACGCGCAAGATCATGGAGGACCCGGCGATCGCGGTCACCGCCACGACCGTGCGGGTGCCCGTCTTCTACGCGCACTCCGAATCCGTCAACGTCGAGACCCGGCGTCCCTGTCCGCCCGAAGAGGTCCGCAGGCTCCTGGAGTCGGCCCCCGGCATCAAGGTGGTGGACGACCCGGCCCAGAACCGCTATCCGCTCGCGACCGAAGCGGCGGGACAGGATCTCACCCTGGTCGGGCGCATCCGCCGCGACGAGTCGGTGGAGCACGGGGTGAACCTCTGGATCGTGGCCGACAACATCCGCAAGGGGGCGGCCACCAACGCCGTGCAGATTGCGCAGATCCTTGCGGATGCGTATCTATAAGCTTCAATCACAGCATACACCTGCGACCACCCGCCCGGCGGGTGGTCGTGTTTGAGCCCCCGCCAGGGGCCGAGACCGTCAGTCACAGGAGCATGAACGTGGACCGAATACCCGTGACGCCTGAGGGGTACGCCGCCATCCGGCGCGAGCTCGAGAAACTCAAACGGGTTGACCGACCCGAGAACATCCGGGCGATCGAAGAAGCCCGCGCCCACGGCGATTTGAGCGAAAACGCCGAATATGCCGCGGCCAAAGACCGCCAGAGCTTCATCGAAGGGCGCATCGGAGAGCTGGAGTACAAAGTGGGCCACCTGGAGGTCATCAGTCCGGAAAACCTCCCCCGGGACCGGGCGGTGTTCGGCTCCCGGGTGCTGCTGGAGAACAGCGACACCGGACAGGAAACGGAATATCAGCTCGTGGGACCGGACGAGTCGGACGTGGAAAAGGGCCGGATATCGGTCGTTTCACCCCTGGGCAAAGCCCTGCTCGGCAAAAAACCGGGCGACGAGCTGATCATTGAGACCCCGGGTGGAAAACGCGCATACGAATTGGTCGACATCCTGTAACCGCAAGGAGGCAACTGGTGGCACGCATCACCGTCGAAGATTGTCTGAAAAAGGTCGGGAACCGCTTTCTGCTCGTGAACATGGTCGCCAAGCGGGTCCGGCAGATTCGCGAGGGCTCCGATTATCTGGTGAGCTCCCCCAAGAACGAGGATGTGGTGATCTCGCTGCGCGAGATCGCTGCGGGCCGGATCAGTCGGCGCGAACCCCCCCTCCAGATTCCCGAGGAGTGACGCCGTCGCTTGCGTGCGTCCGGAGCCGCATACAAGAACATCAACCGCGCCCTCGGCAAGGCCCTTCACGATTACGACATGATCCGGGAAGGGGACCGCATCGCGGTGGGCCTCTCCGGGGGCGCCGACAGCCTGACCCTGCTGTGGCTGCTGACCGAGCGCCGGCCCCGCATCCGGGTGCATTACGATCTGCACGCGATCTACGTGGATCCCGGGTTCGAGAGCGGTGCGGCGGACGCCTTGAACCCCTTCTGCGAGCGGCTCGGCATCCCGCTGCGCGTCGAGTGGACCGACTACGGGCTGCAGGGTCACAGTCCCGCCAACCGTGAAAACCCCTGCTTTCTGTGCGCCCGCCTGCGGCGCAAGCGTTTGTTCGAGGTCGCCGACGAACTCGGGTGCGGCACCCTCGCGCTGGGGCACAACAAAGACGACGTGATCGAGACCCTGTTCCTGAACATGTGCTACGCGGGAGAGATCAGCACCATGCGGCCCGAACAGGAGCTCTTCAAAGGGCGGTTCCGGCTGATCCGGCCGCTCGCGTATGCCGAATCCGGCCTCATCCGGCGTTTTGCAAGGGACTTCAACCTGCCGGTGACGGCCAACCCGTGCCCGTCGGCCGAGCGCTCCCAGCGGGCGGAGATCAAAGCCCTGCTGGCCGACCTCTATCGGCGGAACAGCAAAATCAAGGGCAACATCTTCCGCGCGCTGCGACACGTGCGCACCGACTACCTTCTGAAATGACCATGCGCGACGTTCAGAGCGAGAAGGACACCCGCAACATCCCCATCAACCAGGTGGGGATCAAGAACCTGCGCTACCCGATCACCGTGCGCGACCGGCGCGACGGGTTTCAGCACACGGTGGCCACGATCAACATGTACGTGGACCTGCCGCACGAGTACAAGGGCACGCACATGAGCCGGTTCGTGGAGATGCTGAACGCGTTCAAGCTGGAAGTCTCGCTGAAAAAATTCTCCACCATCCTGGACAACCTGAAGCGGCACCTGAACGCCGCCTCCGCCCATCTGGAGATGACCTTCCCCTATTTCATCGAGAAGCAGGCCCCCGTGAGCCGCTCCGCCGGGCTCATGGACTACACCTGCCGCATCGTCGGCTCGAGCGATGCCGAGGGCAAGGTCGACCTCATGTCCGAGGTGGTGGTGCCGATCACCTCGGTGTGCCCCTGCTCGAAGGAGATCAGTGATTTCGGGGCGCACAACCAGCGCGGCGAGGTCCGGCTGCGCCTGCGCTTCAAGCGGTTCATCTGGCTGGAGGATATGATCGAGATGGTGGAGTCGACCGCCTCGAGCGACGTCTACTCCGTGCTCAAGCGGGTCGACGAGAAGTGCGTCACGGAGCGGGCCTACCAGAACCCCAAGTTCGTCGAGGACATCGTGCGCGACGTGGCGCAGCGGCTGCTGGCCGACGCGAACATCACCTGGTTTTCCGTCAGCGCCGAAAACTTCGAGTCCATCCACAACCACAGCGCCTACGCGCACATCACATCTCCGGGCCGCGGCCAGGTTTGATGCACCGCGGGAGACGCATCGCCAGGCGATGAGCGTCACGCTCCGCGCTCACGGGGTGTCGATCACGAGGGTGACCGGGCCGTCGTTGACCAGCGACACCGCCATGAGGGCGCGGAAGCGGCCGGTCTGAACCGGGGCGCCCGCCCGGACCACCCGCTCGACGAAATACCCGTAAAGCCGGTTCCCGTGCTCCGGGTCGGCCGCCTCGATGAAGGACGGCCGACGCCCCTTGCGGCAGTCCCCCAGCAATGTGAACTGCGACACCACGAGCACCTCGCCGCCCACGTCGAGCACCGAGCGGTTGAGCTTCCCGTCGTCGTCCTCGAACACCCTCAGGTGCGCGACCTTATCGGCCAGGTAGTCGGCCTCCCGTTCGCCGTCCGCCCGCGCCACCCCGACCAGGACCAGCAGCCCCCGATCGATGCGGCCGACGACCTCGTCCCCCACCCGAACCGAGGCTTCGCTCACCCGTTGGACCACCGCCCGCATGCGCCCTCCTTTTCCCGATCACCGTTTCTTCAGCAGCGCGGCAAACGGGTTGTTGAACGGCTCGTTTTTCGACCGGCGCTGCGAGGCGGCCGGCGCCGGGGCCGCCGGTACGGTTTTGGGGGCGGCCGCCGCGTGGCGCTCCGGGGATGCCTCTGCGGGTGTTTTCCGCATGGACAAGGCGATCCGCTTGCGTTCGGCATCGACCGACAAGACGCGCACCTCGACCTTCTGGTGCACCTTGACGACGTCCATGGGGCTGCGGACAAACCGATCCGCGAGCTCGCTCACGTGGACCAGGCCGTCCTGGTGCACGCCGATGTCCACGAAAGCCCCGAAGGCGGTGACGTTGGTGACGACCCCCGGCAGACGCATCCCCGGCGACAGGTCCTTCATCTCGCTCACCCCCTGCGCAAAGGCGAAGAGCTCGAACCCCTGGCGCGGGTCGCGCCCGGGCTTGGCCAGTTCCTGGAGGATGTCCTGCAGGGTGGGCAGCCCCACGGTGGGACCGACGTAGCGGTGAATGTCGATCCGGGATCGGCACCCGGCATCGGCCAGCAGAAGATCCACCGTGGAGCCCAGGTCGGAGGCCATGGCCTCGACCACCGGGTAGCTCTCGGGGTGGACGGCGCTCGCGTCCAGGGGGTGCTCGCCGTCGCGGATGCGTAAAAATCCCGCGCACTGCTCGAAGGCCTTGGGCCCCAGCCGCGGCACGTCGCGCAGCTGAGCGCGCGAGCGGAACGGGCCGCTGGCGTTGCGGTGGGCGACGATATTACGCGCCAGTTGCGGCCCCAACCCGGACACGTACGTCAGCAGTTCCTTGCTGGCCTGGTTCAGGTCGACTCCGACGCTGTTCACGCAACTCACGACGACATCGTCCAGGCTCTGTTTGAGGGCGCTCTGGTCCAGGTCGTGCTGGTACTGGCCGACGCCGATGGACTTGGGGTCGATCTTGACCAGCTCCGCGAGGGGGTCCATGAGTCTGCGGCCGATCGAGACCGCGCCGCGCACCGTGAGGTCGAGATCGCCGAATTCCTCGCGCGCCACCTCGGAGGCCGAGTACACCGACGCCCCGCTCTCGTCCACCCGGACGATCGGGATGGGTCGGGGGAAGGAAATGCCGCGGAAGAACTGCTCGGTTTCGCGCCCGGCCGTGCCGCTGCCGACGGCGATGATCTCGCTGCCGAACCGCTCCGCCATGTCCAGGGCGGCGCGCGCCGCCTCGGCCGCCTGGCGTTCGGAGCCGTGCGGGAAGAGCGTGTCGTGGTGGAGGAGTTTTCCCTGCTCGTCCAGGCAGACGGCCTTGCACCCGGTGCGGAACCCGGGGTCGACCGCCAGCACCCGTTGGCGGCCGAGCGGCGGTGCCAAGAGCAGTTCGCGCAGATTGGCTGCGAACACCCGAATGGCCTCCTGGTCCGCCCGCTCTTTGAGCGCCACCCGCATCTCGGTTTCCAGCGACCGGCCGAGCAGACGGCGATAGCTGTCGTGAACCGCCGCGCGCACCTGGGCCGAGTCCTCCCCCTGTCCGCGGACGAAAACGCTTTCCAGCAGCGCGAGCGCATCGGCCTCTGCGGGCAGGACCGTGACGTTCAGGACGTCCTCCGCCTCGCCGCGGCGCATGGCGAGGATGCGGTGGGAGGGGGCGGATGCCGCCGGCTCCTGCCATTCGAAATAATCGCGGTACTTGGCCCCGGAAACCTCCGCGCCGGCCACCACCCGGCTGGTCATGACGGCCTTGCGGCCGAACATCTCGCGCAGCACGGAGCGTGCCGCCGCGTCTTCGTTCACGATTTCGGCGATGATATCCCGGGCGCCCGCCAGGGCGTCGTCCGCGGAGAGCACGCCTGCTTCAGGATTGAGGTAGTCCCCGGCTGCTGCTATCGGCGCGGTTCCCGTCTGCGCGAGCAGCAGGCGGGCCAGGGGTTCGAGGCCTTTCTCGCGTGCGATCATGGCCCGCGTCCGACGTTTGGGGCGGTAGGGCAGGTACAGGTCTTCGAGGTCCGCGAGGGTCGCGGCCCCATCCACGCGCTGTTTCAACTCCTCCGTGAGGTGCCCGTGCTGCTCGAGCGACTTCAAAATGGCGGTCCGCCGGGCGTCGAGCTCCACCAGCTGTTGCAGTCGGTCCCGCACGGCCGTGACGGCCACCTCATCCAGGCTCCCGGTCGCTTCCTTGCGATAGCGGGCGATGAACGGGACGGTGGCGTCTTCGGCCAGTAACGCGGCCACCGCGGCCACCTGGCGCTCCGGCAGCGCGAGTTCACGGGCGATGGCAGTGACGTGACGGGTCTCCATGTCCCTCCTTCGGGGGTCGAACGGTTCTGTACGGCCCGCGAGTCCGGCACCCGGTTGCGAATCGGGGGGCACGCGCGGTCGGCCCGGCTGTTCCAACGCCGGCGCCGCCCGGCCGTTTTCGCGGAGGTGGTGCTATATTCGCAGGCCTTTCGAAAGTCAAGCGTTGGATGCCGGAGCGGGCGGAGGCTTTAAAGGGAAAGGCCGGAACGGCCGATAGTCCTATATCGATCACACGGCCGCGTCGTCCCCGAAGGAAGTCGTCGAGAATGGACTGGAAACAACGCTACATCCCACGCCTTGGGCGCCAGACCCGGTTGCAGCGCAAGCTCCACCTGGCGTTCGGTTTCTTTTTTCTGTGCCCGGTCGCCGGGCTCATCTTCTTCGGCATCCGGTACAACCTGATGGCCGACGAGTATGTCCCGTACTTCTTCCTGGGCCTGCTCGTGTTCGCCTGGCTGGGCTTCAGCATCCTCAAGGGGCTCTTCGAGCGCATCACGGCCATTTCCGCCAGCATGGCCGGCAACTCCCCCATGGCGGGCGAGGCGCACGCCGGCCTGCGCGATGCCATCCCCGACGAACTGCGCGCCATCGTCGACTCCTTCCAGTCGATCCGCGACCGGTTCGGACAGACCGCCCGTCAGCTGGAAAAGAAATCCGCCGACATCTCGGTGCTCAAGGACCTCTCCGAGCTGTGCTATGTGACCTTCGACCCCGAAGAGATCCTCTACATCGCCCTGGAGCGGGCGCTGTTGCTGACCGCCTCCGACATCGGCTCCGTGCTGAGCCTCGAACGCCGGGTCGATCCGAAAGTGTTCACGGTCAAGGCGACCATCGGGCTCGGCTCGCTCGTCAAACCGGGCGACTGCATCGACTTCGACACCAGCATCGCCAAGTACGCGGTCCTGAATAAATCCCCGCTTCTGGTGGAAAACATCGAGCAGGACAAGCGCTTCGGCCGTGCGAACCTGGACCACTACGGGGCCAAGTCCTTCGTGTGCATGCCGATCAAGACGAGCCAGCACATCATCGGGGTGCTCACGATCTCCAGCCGCGACCCGCAGCGGGTGTACTCGCAGGAAGAGGTCGAGGCGTTGACCCCGCTGCTCGGCAACGCGGCCTTCACCTTCGAGAACCTGCGCCTGCTGCACGAGAACGAGCGGCACTGGCGTTCGGTGCGGTGCCTCGACCGGGTGGCCAAGCTCCTCAACTCGAGCTTCCGCGACGGCGAGTTGCTCAACTCGGTGCTGCACGAGCTGCACGGCGCGCTCGACGTCCGGGCCGGGGCCGTCCTGGTCAGGGATGACCTCCTGCCGGGCACGATTCAGATTCGCGAATGTTTCGGGTTCGGGACCGCGGCCGTTCGACGGCTGTCGAGTTACGTCTGCAAGGGGTCCCTGGTGGAGAAAGCGCTTCAGGAAGAAGCGTCCATCCTCGTGGAAACGCCTGTCGGCGAACCGACCGCGCTGGACGAGGCGCTTTTCGGAGACACCGCGGACTCTGCCTGCTGCCTGACGCCGCTGCGCGCCGGCGGGTCCGTATTCGGGGCCCTGCTGCTGGTCGGGCGGAGCCGCGAACGATTGCAGGATTCCCAGCCATTGGTCAACTGGGTGGCCGGGGGGATCGCGCTGGCCGTCGAACGCAACCGCCTGCTCGCCGCTCTGGCCAAGCGCGACCAGGAGATGGAGACCATCCGCCAGGTGGGCGGAGCCCTCGCCTCCTCGACCTTCGACATGGATAAAGTCCTCACCTACACCATGGACATGATCCACGAGGTCATGAACGCGGAAGCCGGGTCGTTGCTCTTCCTGGAGAACGGGGAGCTCGAGGTGGCCGTGGCCTTCAACGGCAGTCTGCCCTCGCTGCGCAAGTTCCGGTTGAAGCTGGGGCAGGGGATTGCGGGCTGCGTGGCGGCGCGCGGGGAAGCGATCATCGTCAACGACATGGAGAAATCCCTCCAGTTTTTTCCCGTGATCGACGTGGAGTCGGGTTTCCGGACGCGGTCGGCCCTGTGTGTCCCCATGATTTCACAGGGCCGTGTGATCGGGGTCATCGAGGTGCTCAACAAGGTGAACGGCCCCTTCGACGCCAACGACCGCGACCTGCTGCAGGCCTTGGCCACCTCGGTCTGCATCGCTCTGGAAAACGCCCGGCTCTACAAAGAGACGGTGGCGGCCGCCGCGCACGAGCGCGACGTGCGCCGCATGTTCCAGAAGTTCGTGCCCAAGGAGGTGGTCGACAAGATCGTCCACGGGCCTGACGCCGGCGACAAGCCCGTGATCGAGGAGGTCAAACGGGTCACGCTGCTCAACATCGACATCCGGGGGTTCTCGCGCATCTCGCGCCAGATGGGCCCGCAGCGAACCGTCGCGCTGCTGAATCGCTTCTTCGCCTCAATGGGCGAAGTGGTCTTCCGCTACCGGGGGATCGTCGACAAATACCTGGGGGACGGGTTCCTGGCCGTGTTCGGCGCGCCGGTGTCGGGACCGGAAGACGCGGACAACGCGGTGACGGCGGCGCTGGAGATGCGACGCATTCTGGCCGAGGAAAACGCCGGGATGCCCTCCGGGCCGCAAACCGCCATCCACATGGGGATCAGCGTCCACACCGGCGAGGTCGTGGTCGGGAACATCGGGTTTGAAAAGAAGATGGATTACACGGTGATCGGCGAAGCCGTGAACACCGTGTTCCGGATGCAGGGGCTGTTGAAGGCGTTGCCCGACGGGATTCTGATCAGCGACACCACCCTGCGGGCCGTGCAGTCGAACCTCAGCGTGGCCCCGCTGGAAACCTCGCCCGAGGTCCAGCACGAGTTCGGCCCGCTCACGATCTACGAGCTGACCGGATCCGAGGACTCTGGCCGCCGGGTGCGGACCGGACGCCCCTCCGTACATGCCGACGCGCCCGCTCCCCGGCAGCTCCCTGCCGGCAGCGCGTGACGGTCCGTTCGTCGCGGGAGATTCGCCTGCGGACGCTCATCCGGGCGGGCCGCCCCGGCTTGACAAACCCGCTGCTTCACTTTAGGGTTTCGCCTGCCGCACGATGTCCGCAAGCGCGAAGGGAAACCGATGGCCGCCGATGATCCAACCTCGCTGAAGGGGCACATCCTGATCGCCATGCCGGGGCTGGCCGACCCCAATTTCGTGCAGACCGTTACCTGCATCTGCGAGCACACTGAACAAGGGGCGATGGGCATCGTCGTCAACCGGCTGCACGACGGGCTGTTCGCCAGGGACATCTTCGAGGAGTTGTCGATCGCCTGCAGCCCGGACCGGCAGAGCCCCGCGGTGCATGCCGGCGGCCCGGTGCATGCGGGCGATCTTTTTGTCCTGCACGGCACGCCGCTCGAGTGGGAAGCGACGCTGCAGGTGACGCCGGCCCTCGGGCTGAGCAACACGCGGGACATTCTCGAAGCCATTGCCTGCGGGCGGGGGCCGACCGCGTTTCTCATCAGCCTCGGTTGCGCGGGGTGGGGACCCGGTCAACTCGAGACCGAGATCAGAGAGAACACGTGGTTGACGCAGCAGGCCGATGCGGACATTCTCTTCACGTTGCCGGTCGACGTCCGCTGGGGGGAAGCATTGAAGCGAATCGGGGTGGACCCGATGCTGCTCTCGGGCACACCCGGCCACGCATAGGAGCGGGGGTCACGCCTTTTCGTCGTCTTCTTTCAACTTGGGCTTTTTCTTCTTCAGGCAGGCCTTGTCCCTGCGGACAAACGCGCAGAGTTTCGGATTGTAATACTCTTTGCAGTTCAAAGGGTTGTAAAGCGGACATTCGGGGTGTTTCTCGGACATGCGCCCACGTTCCCTTCGCGATCGACGGCCCACCCCATAGCCGAGACGGACGGAGACCCAAATGAATGAAGGATTCGGCCCAATGGCCGAATCTATACCACACGGGGATACGTAACACAAGGCAGTCACGTGGGCCCACGACGACCGCGTCCCCACCGCGACGGATGGACACAGCATGCAGAAAAGCAGCATCCTCGACATCAACCGGGAAGTGAGCACGCTCTTCCGGACGGCCAAATCGATACCCGGCCTGGCGGATCACACCTTCGGAGACTGGGAGAGAACCTGCGAGTCCCTCCCGGCGCAGCTGGATGAGGATCTCATCCGCGTGGCCGTGGTCGGCGCCATAAAATCCGGCAAGAGCACGTTCCTGAACGCGCTGCTGCAGGGAGATTTTCTCAAGCGCGGAGCCGGTGTCGTGACCTCCATCGTGACCCGGGTGCGCGCGGGGCGACAGCTGCGGGCGACGCTGTACTACAAGTCGTGGGAAGAGGTGAATCGGGACATGGAACAGGCCCTGGTGCTGTTCCCGGCCCCCGCCTGGCGCGGAGTCGACGAGCGTTTCGACGTGCGGCGCGACCGCGAGCGCGTGGGCCTTGGCAACGCCTTGAAGGCGCTGAACGCTGACCAGCGCATTTCCGACGACGCCCGCAACCGCAACATGGTGCTGCTCTCCTGCTATCTGCAGGGGTACGACACGGTCTGCCGTTTTCTGACCGACCGCCCCGTGTCGCAGCAGTACCAGGCGGACGGCTTCATCGAGCATTGGAAGTTCTCCGGCAACGAGGCCCTGGCGGTGTATTTGCGAGACATCCAGCTGGAGATCGACAATCAGGCCCTCGGCAGCAGCATCGAGGTGGCCGACTGCCAGGGCAGCGACTCGTCCAATCCGCTGCACCTCGCCATGATCCAAGACTACCTGCGCATGGCGCACCTGCTGGTGTACGTCATCAGCAGCCGAACCGGGCTGCGGCGCGCCGACATCAAGTTCCTGTCCATGATCAAAAAAATGGGGATTCTGGACAACATCCTGTTCGTGCTCAACTGCGACTTCAGCGAACACCCCTCCATCGAGGAGCTCAAATCCCTGGCCGCGCGCGTGGCCGAGGAGCTGTCGCTCATCAAGCCGGGCCAGGGCCTGTTCGCTTTTTCGGCGCTGTTCAACCTGTTCTCGTCGCAGGACGGGCACCTGAGCGACAAGGACCGCCGGCGGTTCGAGGCCTGGCGGGCCGAACCGGAGCTGGTGGAGTTTTCGCGGCAGGAGTCGGAGCGCTTTGCGGCCACCTTCCATGAGATCCTCACCCGCAAACGCTACACCCTGCTTTACCAGAACCCGATCGAACGACTGAACGCGGTGAACGCGGGCATGGCGAACTGGATCGGCGTCAACCGGGACATCCTCTCGCGCGACGCGTCCACCGCCGGCGAGATCGCCGGTCGCATCCGCAAACACCGGGAACGATTCGACCAGATCCTGCTGGCGCTGCAGAGCTCGCTGTCCGGCGTGGTCCCGAAAATCCGGGAACAGGTCGGCGCGGACGTCAATCGTTTCCTGGACGCCGGGGCGGGTGAGGTCATGAAGGCCGTGAACGGGTTCATCGCCCGCTATGCCCTCACGCCGGGCGCCCACGCGGAGACCCTTCAATCCGGCGGCTTCTCGCACGCGCTCTACCAGGTGTTCCAGGAGTTCAAGCAGGCGCTGGATGCCTTCATCACCGAGCAGGTCAACCCCGAGATCATCCGCTTCATCGCAGCCGAGGAGGAAAAGGTGCGGGAAGCGGTGGAGGCGATCGCCGCCCCCTACCGCAGCCTGATCGAGGACGCCTACGGGGAGTTCTGCTTCCTGATGAAGAGCTTGAACATCCCGATCGATTGCACCCGGCCGGAGGCACTCGGTCTGCCGAGCGCCGAGAGCCTCATGCGGACTTCCGGGCTGAGCCTGCCGCCGCTGGCGACCACGATCGGTTACTCGGCCCGCATCCGCACCGAAGCCATCCTGCGCCGCGGGTTTTACCGCGCGGTGACGCGATTCAAGAAGGCGTTGAAAAAGCCCGTGGAGGTGGGCGCGGACGACCTGCGCGCGCTGAAGGAGGGCGTAAAACGGATCAAGCAGGAAACCCGGCAGTCCTTCGTCTTTCACCTGCGCGACTACCAGGAGAACCTCAAATTCGCCTATCTGTTCCGGTTGAGCGAGGTCGTCGCGCAGCGCCTCTCCCAGGCCGTGACCGAACAGGTGCAGGCGTATTCGGCCGATTTTGCGACCCTCGCGAACCAGGTGAGCAGCCGACAGGTCGACAAGGAGCAGGCGGCGACGGTGCTGGCCGAGATGGACGCCCGTTCCCGCAGAGTTGCGGAAAGCCTCCTGCGCCTCAAGCAGGAGGTCTCCGGCATCGCGTGAGGCCGATCAGGCCTCCAGGCGCGCCAGGTGCTGACGCGCGAAATCGATCCCCGCATCGAGGCGCAACGCCAGGCGAAAGCAGTGGATGGCCTTTTTCGTTTCCCCGACCGCCTGGTAGTTGACGCCCAGGTTGGCGTAGTCGATGGCCGAGGTGGGGTCGAGGTCGATCACCCGGCTGAACGCAGCGATCGCCTGCGCATGCTCCCCGCGCTTGAAGTGGCAGAACCCCGCTAAATTGTGCAGGTCCGTGCGCTCCGGGTCGAGCGCGATCCCCTTGCCCAGCCAGTCGAGCGCCTCCGAAAACCGTCCGAGGGCTTTGTACGCCGACCCCAGATAGCTGTAGATGCTTGGAGCCTCCGCGGCGTCCGGGCTCAGATCGAGCGCCGACCGGAAGTGCGGCAGGGCGGTTTCGGCGTCACCGGCGTTGAGCCGCACCAGCCCGAGGTAAAACTCCACGTAGTATTTACCGGGCAGGGCGGCGCGGATCGTTTCGAGCACGCGGAGGGCCCTCGCTGCGGGCAGGGTCTCGGCCGCGTGCTTGGCGGAGAACATCGCGACGCTGGTCGAGCGCGACCGCTCGCGGAAATGAGCGCCCGGGATGATCGTGTAGTACGCGGGGATCTGAAGCTCGGGGTGCGTGGTTTCGATCAGAAGCACCTCGAACCCTCGCGTGGCCAGCGCCCGGACGCAGCGGTCGATCTCCACGCGGATGTTGGGGTCGGAGAGGTCGGGCAGCGCGGACAGCTCCACCGGCGCCTGCGTTGCGGTCACATAGTCCACCTCCTCGAGCCGACGGGGCTTGGGGAGGCCGCTGGCCACGTAGTTGGCGGCGGTGTTGAAATCGCCCGCAAGCTGAGCCACCTCCGTCAGTGCGCGGCTGAGGGCTTTCGCGGGGCTGGGCGTCGTCCCGGCCGTCCACACGATTTCACTCGCAGCGGGTAAGGTCGCCGGGTCATAGGCGAGGACGCCCACCGTCGGGATCCCCATGCCGAGCGTAAAATCCGAGACGACGAGGTTGACCCCGCAACGCGCGTACTTCGCGAGCATCTCGTCCACCATGGGGTCGACGGACGAACCGGCCCGAATCGCAGGCACCCGCACGCGATCGTGGCTGACGATCGAGCAGACGTGTCGCTCGACGACCTCGCAGATCCCCTGCAGGATCGCCTCCTCCTTGCAGTTGCCGGCCGAGGGGCCGTTGAACTCGTTGATCGCAAAGAACCAGTCGAAAGGCACCGACACCGTTTCTCCGCGGGTCAGGTTGAACGCCCGCGTCCACTTGAAGGGCAGGGCCTCGAAGACGGGGCGAATGGCCTCGAGATCCTCGGAGTCGTCATGCACGGAATGGGCGATCGCCTCGAAGGGGAGCACCGGGCCCTCTAAGGTCGCAAGCGGTGCCGTTTGGAAATTGGAGGGGGTCGCGACAAAGTTGAAGAAGCTGAAGCGCTCGGCCAGTTCCATGACGGCGCTCGCTTCCGCCTGCGACGGGGTGGCGCCCTTGCCCATCTGTTTCTTGGTCCCGATGATCCGCCGGGCGTCGGCTCCACACCGGCTGAGATAGACGGGGATGCCGAGCCGACCGGTGTCGATCCGGACGGTCTCCTTCAGGATGTCCAGGCTGACGGAGGCCAGCCTGGCGCGGAAGCGGCGGACGGTCTCTTCGGGAGAGAGCACCTTGTCCTGGTCGAGCGTGAAGGTTTTGAGGGCGTCGTTCAACACCAGTGACCGCATAAAAAGACTCCTTCCACAGGGCCCATCTGCCAGATTTTGCTTGACCTGACTCCCATCGGTGGATATAAAGAAAAAATTTTGTGGGGATGTAGCTCAGCTGGGAGAGCGCGGCGTTCGCAACGCCGAGGCCAGGGGTTCGATCCCCCTCATCTCCACTCTCAAAAGGTTTTATTGCATAGCACGAGGCTATGAAAATAGAAACAGGATTTCGGTTCGAACCTGCTTCGTTTGTCATGCCCGGCTCGGAATTCGGGTGGCCTGCTGAGGGCCACCCGAATTTTTTGTCCGTGCCCACATCATTCGGAGGGCTGAGGCTATGAGTCGCAAGGCTGAAATCGAGCGTATCACCAAAGAGACCACGGTGCGCCTGTCGCTTGACCTGGACGGCGAAGGTCGGAGCGACATCTCCACCGGCGTCCCCTTTTTCGACCACATGCTGACGCTGGTCGCTGTGCACGGCTTCTTCGACATCACGCTGCAGGCGCAGGGGGACCTCGAAGTGGACTCGCACCACACGGTCGAAGACGTCGGCATCGTGCTGGGCAGTGCCGTGGCGTCCGCCATCGGAGACCGCAAAGGGATTCGCCGGTACGGGTACGCCGTGACCCCGATGGACGAGGCCCTGGCGACGGTGGCGCTGGACCTTTCGCGGCGGCCCTACCTCGTGTTCCAGGTGCCCGCGTGCGACACCGCCGAAACCTCGTTCAATCGCATTCTCGCCAAGGAGTTCTTCAAATCGGTTGCCAACCATGGCGGCATGAATCTGCATCTCACGGTGCCCTACGGTGAAAACGAGCACCACGTGCTCGAGGCCGCTTTCAAATCCTTTGGACGCGCACTCCGTCAGGCAGTGGACATGGACCCGCGCTCGGGGGGCGTGCGCTCCTCCAAGGGCTCCCTCTAACGCGCGACGCGAAAACCGGGGCAGGCGATGTGGATCATACCGGCGATTGACCTGAAGGACGGCAAGTGCGTCCGCCTGAAACAGGGCCGGATGCAGGACGAAACCGTCTACTCCGACGACCCGGTAGCCGTCGCTCGACGCTGGGTCGATGCGGGGGCCGAGTGGCTCCACGTCGTCGACCTCGACGCGGCCGTTGAGGGCCGTTCCCGCAACCAGGACTGCATCGGCCGGATCGTCGGCAGCGCCGGGATCCCGGTGCAGGTGGGCGGGGGGTTGCGCACCCCGGCCGACGTCGACGCCTGCCTGTCTCTCGGCGCCCGCCGCGCGATCATCGGCACCGCGGCAACCGGAGACCTGGGCTTCCTCCGGGATCTTTGCCGCCGGCACCCGGGTCGGATCGCCGTCGGGATCGACGCGCGCAACGGTCGAGTCGCCACGCACGGGTGGACCCGGACCAGCCATATCACCGCCGTCGATCTGGCTCGGCGCGTGGAAGGGGCCGGCGTCGCGGCGATTATTTTCACCGACATCCACCGGGACGGGATGCAGAGCGGGCCCAACATCGAGGAAACCCGGAAACTGGCCGAGTCCGTGCGCCTGCCCGTGATCGCCTCCGGCGGGGTGGGATCGCTCGACCACATCCGGGCTCTTTTGCCGCTGGAGGACGCCGGTGTGGTCGGTGTCATCACCGGAAGGGCGCTTTACTCCGGTGCGATCGAGTATGCCGAAGCCCGGGCGGTGGCGGGCGGCCGCGGCGGCCATACGCCTTGACAAGCCCGTACATGAAATTATTCTTTGTTGTTTATATAAAGGGTTTTAGTGCCCACCGGCACGTCAGACGCCTCTCCGCGCGACGTGCCTGAAATTTTCCTGGAATTGCCTGCCGGGTGGCCCGTCCCGTCGACGGAGGTTTTCTTTTTGGCCAACCACATCCCCGAGGATAAGATCGCCGAGATTCGCCACGCGGTCGACATCGCGGAGATCATTTCAGAGACGGTCCTGCTGAGGAAGGCCGGCAAAAACCTGGTGGGCCTGTGCCCGTTTCACTCCGAGAAATCCCCCTCGTTCACCGTGAGCCCGGACAAGCAGATCTTCCACTGCTTCGGGTGCGGCGCGGGCGGCAACGTGTTCAGCTTCGTGATGAAGCGGGACGGGCTGCAATTTGGAGAAGCCGCGCGCATGCTCGCCCGGCGCTGCGGAGTCGACATCCCGGAAAGGCCGCTTTCCGGCCCGGAGAGGCGGTTGCTGAGCGAGCAGGAGACCCTCTTCGAAATCAACCGACTGGCGGCCGATTTCTTCCATCAGCAACTGGTTCAACCGGGCGGGGCCGGCGGCGAGGCCGCCTCGGCCTACCTCGAAAGGCGCGGGCTTTCGCGGCAGACGATCGTCGATTTCAGACTCGGGTATGCGCCCAAGGGATGGGATCACCTGATCGGCTTCCTTGCGCGCCGGCGTCACAGCCCGGCCTTGATCGAGAAGGCGGGTCTGGTGGTGGCGCGCAAGGACGCCTCCGGACACTACGACCGGTTCCGAGACCGGGTCATGTTCCCCATTTACGACGACATGGCCCGGGTGGTGGGCTTCGGGGGCCGGGTCATGGACGACTCGACGCCCAAGTACCTGAATTCGCCGGAGACTCCGGTATATCTCAAGCGCCGCGTATTGTACGGCCTGCACCGGGCGAAGGACGCCTGCCGCGCACTGGGCACCGTCTACATCGTGGAGGGGTACCTGGACTTGATCGCCCTGCACCAGCACGGGATATCCAACGCAGTGGCCACCCTGGGAACGGCGCTGAGCCCGGAGCACATCAGGCTCCTGACGCGGCACGCCTCGCAGTTGGTGCTGGTCTACGACTCCGACGAGGCGGGGATCCGCTCGGCGCAGCGCTGCGTCGACATCTTCTGGAAAGAGCACGTGGATTTCCGCCGCGGAGATGTGTTCCGCGATGAAACCGCCGACACCCGCATCCTGGTGCTGCCCACCGGTCACGACCCCGACTCCTTTGTATTCCAGCACGGGGCGGATTCGTTCCGAGCGCTCACCCAAAGCGCCCCCGGCATCGTCGGCTTCCTGATCGAGCGCGCCGTTGCCCGGCACGGGTTGACCACGGAGGGAAAAATACGCATTGTGACTGAATTGCAAGCGCCGCTTGCGGCCATCAACGACAGCGTCGCCCGGGCGCTTTACGTCAAGCAGGTGGCCGAGACCATCGGGGTGGCGGAGCATGTCATCCAACGCAAACTGAGGGAGGCCGACACGCGGGGCAGCCGGGAAAGCGCTCAGCCGCCGCCGAAATCCGTTGCGGAGGGCGAAGAGCGTTTCGAGCAGCGGATCGTCTCCATGATGCTCCAGTTCCCCGAGATTCTTCCCGATGTGATCGGCCGCAACGTCCTGGACTGGTTCGCCTCCGCCCGAATGAAGGCGGCCGGTGAAGCGATCGTCCGCCACGGGTTGCGGTCGACCTCCGAGTTGCCGGAGCTTCTGGCCGGAATCGAAGATGCCGGCCTGAAGGATACCCTGACCGAATTGGCCATGGGAGACGAGTCGTGGACTCTGAAGGGATGCCGCGCGCTTCTGACCCGGTTCCTGGAAACCCGCCAGAAGCACTCCGCCGGGCGCTCGCTCCAGCTCGCGATCGAAACGGCCGAACGCGAGCGCAACGAGGGCGAATTGATGCGGCTGCTCGAAGAGAAACAACGCTTGGCGGTGCGCCGCGAGCGGCAGAAAATGTCGACCTTGCGCGACAAATCGTGACCGGTCGGCGGGCACAGCCGACGCACCGGTTCAGGACGACGCGCATGAGTTTATTCGGAAAGTTCTAAGGGAGAGGCCCATACCTATGTCCAAGAAGACGGCAAAGAAAACCGGGAGCGCCAAGAAAGCGATCAAGCCGGCAACCGCCCCCAGAAAAAAGGCAGCGGCTCCGGTCAAACCGAGCAAGCCCGTCAAACCCAAGAGCGCCCCGCCGGTCGCCGCCAAACGCCTTCCCGCGCCCAAGGCCACTAAGCCCACGCCCGCCAAGCCTCTCGAAGAGGTCAAGAAGGCCCCGGATCCGAAGGTCAGCAAGAAGGTCATTCAGGACCTTCTCGCCAAGGGGAAAAAGCAGGGCTTCCTGACCTACGACGAGATCAACAACGTGCTGCCGGAAGACATGCTGTCCCCGGACATGATCGACGACACCCTCATGCTCTTCGACGACAACGGCATCGAGGTGGTGGACGAAAAGCAGAACAAGAAGGTCGCCAAGGTGAAAAGCCTTCCGGAGAGCCGCGTCGTCAGCGACGACCTGGACGCCGGCGATTACGGCTCCGTGACGGACCCGGTGAAAATGTACCTGCGCGAAATGGGCATGGTGACCCTGCTCAGCCGCGAGGGCGAGGTGGAAATCGCCAAGAAGATCGAAGCCGGCGAGCAGGAGGTGCTGAAGGCGCTCCTCGAAGCGAACACCGGGGTCGATGCGATCATCGCGCTGGGGGAAAAGATCGAGGTCGGCGTCCTGAGGCCTAAGCACGTGCTGCGGGACATCGACGAGGGCGACACCTACAACGACGAGGTGCTCCAGACCGAGAAGTTTCTGGAAACCATCCGCCAGATCAAAGCGCTGCACGTCGAAAATCGCGCAGTCCGCGAAACGGCCTTCGCCGTCGACGGCGACCCCGAGGAGCAGCGCAAGGCCAAACGCAATCTCCAGCGGGTGATCTCGCAGATCTTCGACCTGCTCAAGGACTGGCGGCTCGAAGCCACCGTGATCGACGATATCGAGGGTAAAATCCTTGCGGAAATCGACTGGTTCGACGCGGCGAGCAAGAAGGTCGCGCGCTTTGCGGACCGCTACGGGTCCTCGATCAAGGAGTTGCGGGATCACCTGGGGTCCAAAACCGCATTCGTGCGCTGGGCATCCGGGCGCAACAGCGCGAGCAGAGACGAGCTGTTCGCGGCCTATGCCGAGATCCGGGACACCATCGAGAAGTTCGGCACGCGCGAAAAGCAGATCGCGGCCAACAGCCGGGGCCTGAAGCGCATCATGACCAGCGTGGAGGAGGGGCGGTTGACGGCGAAACTCGCCAAGAGCGAGCTGACGAAGGCCAACCTGCGCCTGGTGGTGAGCATCGCCAAAAAGTACACCAATCGCGGGCTGCAGTTCCTCGACCTGATTCAGGAGGGCAACATCGGCCTGATGAAGGCCGTGGACAAGTTCGAGTACCGGCGCGGGTACAAATTCAGCACCTACGCCACATGGTGGATCCGGCAGGCCATCACCCGGGCCATCGCCGACCAGGCGCGCACCATCCGGATCCCGGTGCACATGATCGAGACGATCAACAAGCTGATCCGCACGTCGCGCTATCTCGTCCAGGAGCAGGGCCGCGAGCCCACGCCGGAGGAAATCGCCGAAAAAATGGAAATCCCGCTCGAGAAAGTGCGCAAGGTGCTGAAGATCGCACGGGAGCCCATATCCCTGGAAACTCCCATCGGCGAGGAAGAGGACAGCCATCTGGGGGATTTCATCGAAGACAAGAAGTTCATGCTGCCCTCGGAGGCGGCCGTCAGCATGAACCTGGCCGAGCAGACCCGCAAGGTTCTGGCGACGCTCACCCCTCGGGAGGAAAAGGTTCTGCGCATGCGTTTCGGGATCGGCGAAAAGGCGGATCACACCCTGGAGGAGGTCGGGCAGGACTTCGCCGTGACCCGGGAGCGCATCCGTCAGATCGAGGCCAAGGCTCTGCGCAAGCTGCGCCACCCGACTCGCAGCCGCAAGCTCAAACACTTCATCGAGACCTGACCCGCGGGCCCGCAGGTGGTCCCCGCGAGCCCTGGGGCGGTCGCTTGACAAAGCTGCGGTCGGCCGATAGAACCACCCCACGGCAATGGCTGACACGGGCCCATAGCTCAGCTGGTAGAGCCACCGGCTCATAACCGGTCGGTCCCTGGTTCGATCCCAGGTGGGCCCACGCCGCACATCGAAGGCGTTTGGGGTAGGCGTGGGCGGTCTCCACGCCTTTTTGCTGCGTGCGTGCCGCGCGCGGCCCGCTCGAACGGCAGGCCCCTATGGCAACCACCGTTGCGGACATCGTCAGGATCCTTGAAACGCTGGCATCTCCGTCGCTGGCGGAGACGTGGGACAATGTGGGGCTGCAGGTCGGCGACCCGCGCCGGACGGTGACCACGGTGTGGACCGCGCTCGACCCGGCACCGCGCGTCATCCGAGCTGCCTGCGACGCCCGGGTCGACCTGCTGGTCACCCATCACCCCCTGATTTTCAGAGCGCTCAAACGGATCGACGGCGCAACCGCCCAGGGCGCGAGCATCCTGGATGCCGTCACCCACGGGTTGGCCATCTACGCGATGCACACGAACTTCGACGCGGCTGCGGGCGGCCTCAACGATGTCCTGGCCAAACGAATCGGGCTGAAGCGGGTGGAGCCATTGGGCGTCGAAGCCGGTGCGCTGTCGGGTGCCAGCCGCATCGGCCGTGTCGGTCGGATCGCGCCGGGACTGAGCGTTCGCGCACTCGCGCAGGTCGTCAAACGCAAGCTCCTCATCGACCGCGTGCGCGTGGCGGGCGACCCCGGAATGCGGATCGAACGCGTGGCGCTCGTGGCCGGCAGCGGCGGCAGCCTGCTGTCGCTTTTCCTGCAGTCGCAGGCCGAGCTGTTCATCACGGGCGACTTGCGGTATCACGACGCGCGCGAGATCGAAGCGGCCGGCAAGGCGGCCATCGACATCGGCCATTTCCACTCCGAACAGATGATGGCGGAGGACGTGGCCGTCCGGTTGCAGCGACGCTTGCAGCGACGGCGTCCGCCCGTCCACGTCGAAGCGTGCACACTCGAAAACGACCCGTTCCTCTTTCTTTAGTTGAACACATAACCGAGAAGGATCCATGGCGAACGAGCTACGCGTACAGATCACCCGCATGGTCAAGCTGCAGCAGACCGAAAGTGAAATCCGCAAACTTCACCATGTGCTGAGCCAAGTCGAAAGCCGCACGGCAACGCTCGACGCCCAGCTGCAGGAGTTTGTCACCGCCGTGGAATCCGGCAAGCAGCAGGTCCTCGACCTGACCAAGTCCTCACGCGATCTGGATGCCGATCTCAAGGTGAACGAGGGGCGCATCGCCAAAAGCGAAGAGAAACTCAGGGGGGTCAAGACCAACAAGGAGTATCAGTCCGGCCTGAAGGAGATCGAGGACCTCCGCAGGATCGGGTCCAAGATCGAGGATGATATTCTCGCGTGCATGGAAAAGATCGAATCGGCCAAACAGGCGGTCGGCGAGCACCAGGCGCGGATGGATCGGCATGCAGGCCTCATCCGAGAGGACAAGGAATCCGTGCGGCGGGAGGCGGAGGATGCCCGGACCTGCTTGCAGCGTCTCGAAGCCGAGGCCGCCGATCTCGCCGGCGGGATCGACTCCCAGGCGCTTGCGCTCTACCGCCGCGTCAAGGCCAAGAAGGCCGACGGCATCGCGATCGTCCCGGTGTATGCCACCGTCTGCCGCGGGTGCAACGTCAACATCCCCCCGCAGATGTACAACGAGCTGCAGCGGGTCGACCGCTTGAAGAACTGCCCCAACTGTGACAGGATCATTTACTGGCAAGAGCAGGAGGACCGGTCGGAGTAAATCAGGCGATCGCTGGCCCTTCATGGGCTGGAGGAAAGTCCGAACACCGCAGGGCAGGGTGCTCCATAACGTGGAGTCGTGGCGACACGAAGGAAAGTGCAACAGAAAGTATACCGCCCCTCAGCGCGGTCTGAACGACCGCAACGAGGGGTAAGGGTGAAAAGGTGCGGTAAGAGCGCACCAACCCCCCGGGTGACCGGGGGGTTCGGCAAACCCCACCCGGTGCAAGACCAAATAGGGGGGCGTTCGAGGGTTGCCCGCCCGAGCCCCCGGGTAGGTCGCATGAAATGCCGGGCAACCGGCATTCCAGAGGAATGATCGCCGCCCGCGAGGGGGTAACCCCGAGCGGGAACAGAATTCGGCTTACGAGTTGCTCCGACCGGCTTCCGTATCGTTGCTGTACCCATCCGCATAGAACCGCCCAACGCGAGGACCGATGGACCCGAGCCCATCCGCTTGCGAGCCATCTCGCACGACCACCGACGTCAGCTTCGCGGGCAAGGTCGGTATATTTTCGCACGATTACCTGAAATCCTGCCTCTACATCAGCGAGACGGAGAACCCCTCTCAGGCGCACTTCAGCCAGAAGTTCTATTCGACTCTGGCGTCCGCATCCACGCTGTTGGAGGATTTCCTCGATTATCACGGCGCCAAGAACAACAAGAACTGGTATTTCTACCGGGAACTGACCGCGGCCATGCGGCACATTGCACTGGCCTCCAATTTTCAGAAGCACATCGCCAATCGCCTTCGCTTTTACGACCTGCCCGACAGTTCCGATTTTCAGAAGGACGGCGAGGCGGCGCTGCTCTTCCTCAAACAGTGCCTGCAAAAGATGGCACCGGTCGTGTTGGGCGAAGCCCGCAGGCTCGGGATCTGCCTTCCGGCGGATCGGTTTCAGGACAACGATTTCCCCAGCATCCAGACCACCGACATTCTCGAGTACGACATCGACGACGAGAACAAGGGCGAGCAGAAGCAAAATATCGTCAAGATCGCCAGCGAGTTTCTCAACATCATCAAAAGCTTCGACCAGATCAAGTTCTACGAGCGCTACACCCTGCCGGAAATCGTCGCGGTCGTGCCCGACAAGGTGAACGAGGTCGAGATCCGGCGTTACGAGATGGTGGTGCACAACCTGCAATCCTCGTTCGACACCTACGTCATTCACGGCGGGTTCCGCTACGGCAACCGAAAGCTCAAGCAGTTGCGGGGGTTCTTCTCCGTCGTCTTCCACCTGCTGCAGATGATCGGTCGCCTGCTGCACTTCTACGAGCGCCATCTGCACGAAGCCGGATACAAGAACACCTACAAGAGAGTCCAGGACCAACTGGCGACGATGATCCCGCCCGATCAACTCCTGGACTGCACGATCAACTACGGGCTTTATTTCGTCTGTCACTTCATGGTGCTCGGCAAGGAGCACGCCCGCATGATTCTCAACGAGAACATCGAGCGCTCCACGGTGCGGGTCGGCGTGCCGCAGAAGCTTGGCTTCCACGCCCGGCCGAGCCTGCTCGTCGCCAAGGTCGTGCAGCACTACGGCGGCCAGGTGGAACTCGTGATCGGCGAGGACCGGTTCGACGCCAGCAGCGTTCTGGACATCCAGTGGGCTGGGGGGAAAATCCAGAAGGAGAACCTGAAAGAGGTGGTCTTCGAGGGGGACAGCCGCACGCTCAAGGACATCCAGACCCTCGCCTCCGTCAACTACGGGGAAGACCTGATGGGCAAGGGCGTCCCGCTGCCGAAAGAACTCAAATACCTGAGATAGAACGCGTGGGACCGACGCCTGCCGCATCACAACTGGCCAGTGCCCGGGTGTGCGCCGTGATCGTGGCCGGCGGGATGGGGCGCCGCTTCGGCGGCGACACCCCCAAACAGTATCGCCTGCTGGCCGGAGTGCCCCTGATCGTCCATACGCTGCGAGCCTTCGACGGGTGCGAGGCCATCGACCGCATCGTGCTGGTGGTGCCGGCCGGGGACGTCTCCCGCGTCGCCACCTCGCTGCTGCCCGCGGCCGGACTGGTCAAACCCGTGCAGCTTGCCGCCGGCGGAGCGAGCCGCCAGGAATCCGTCTTCAACGGCCTCGAGCACGTCCCGGAAGACGTCTCGCTCGTGGCCATCCACGATGCCGTGCGGCCGCTCGTGACCGGCGCCTGCATCGCGGCCTGCATCGAAGGGGCCCGGTGCCACGGCGCGTGCATTGCGGCCCTTCCGGCGTGGGACACCCTCAAACGCGTTGAGCCCGGCGGGTCCATCCGCGAAACGCTTCCGCGCGATCTCCTTTGGATGGCCCAGACCCCTCAGACGTTCGAGTTGGGCCTGATTCGAGCAGCGCACGCGGCCGCACGCCGGACCGGATGGATCGGGACCGACGATGCCGAGCTGGTCGAACGGATCGGGGCCCCCGTGCACGTCGTGCCCGGCAGCCGTTTCAATTTTAAAATCACGACCATCGATGACTTTCATGCCGCCGAGATGCTGCTCGATCGCACGCCGGCCTCCGCACGCTGACCGCCTCATCCGATTGACACACGCCCGACGCGTATCTACTTTCTCCCATTAACAAATCCACTGACAGGAGCACCGCATGCCGATTGGGAAGGGTGAGGGCGACCGTGAACGAGACATGGCTGGCGAGGCTTACATCCGCAAGCTTCGCAAGACATTCGAAGAGATGCCGCACGACATCCCGCTGCTGTTGTTCGCCGACCGTGGGGCCGACAACGTGTTCGCCCAGGCCGCGCGCCAGGTGATCAGGGCCTTTCGCGAACTCAGCCCGCGCATCACGTTGAAGGAATACGACCTGACGCACGAGCTCGCCCGCAAACACCAGGTGACCAGTTCCCCGACGCTCATCATTGCCCCGGACCGTTACTCCATCCGCTGGCTGGGCGCCCCCATGGGCGAGGAAGCCCGCACCTTTCTGGAACTCTTGCTGCTGGTGGGCACCGGCAAGAGCAGCCTGAGCGAGCAGTCGGCCAAGGTGATCCGGCGCATCGACTCCCCGCGCCGGGTCAAGGTGTTCGTGAGCCCCACCTGCCCGTACTGCCCGCAGCAGGCCGTGAACGGGGTCAAGGCCGCCATCGAACTGCCCGAGCACATATCGTTGGAGATCGTCGATATCCAGGCGGAGCCTGACATCGCCAACCAATACGGGGCGCAGAGCGTGCCGATGGCATTTGCCAACGACGTCCTGATCGGCCACGGAGCCCAAGCGGAGGAGGTCTTTGCGTCCTCCCTGCAGAAGTTGGAGCCGCAGACCATTTTCATCCCGGACAGCGACGCGGAGCAGGTCGAAACCGACCTGCTGATCGTGGGCGGCGGCCCGGCCGGGCTCACCGCCGGGATCTACGCGGTGCGCAGCGGGCTGAAAACGGCCATCGTCGAACGCCTGGCGCTCGGGGGGCAGGTCGCCCTCACGCCGATCGTGGAAAACTACCCCGGGTTCACCTCGGTCGGGGGCAAGACCCTCGTGGACATCATGGTGAGCCACGCGCTGCAGTACACCCAGATCTTCCTGGGCGAGGACGTGGTCGACGTCCAATATGGCCATCCGATCGTCGTGCGGACCAGCCGGCGCACCTTCCTCACCAAGACCCTCCTGCTGGCGACCGGCGCCAGCCACCGCGTGCTGGGCGTGCCCGGGGAATCGCGGCTGTCCGGCCGTGGGGTCAGCTATTGCAGCACCTGCGACGGCCCGCTGTTCAAGGGCAAGCGCGTGATCATGGTCGGCGGCGGGAACAGTGCCGTGACCGAGGCGTTGCACCTCTTCCACATGGGCGTGCACGTGACGCTCGTTCACCGCCGCGACACGCTGCGCGCGCAGGACGTCCTCTCCAAGCAGCTCGCAGACAACGGCGTCCCGATCGTGTGGGACACCGAGGTCGAGGAAATCCGCGGCGAGGACCGGGTGCGCGAGGTCCTTCTGCGGAACACCCGAACCGGGAAGACCAGCACCCTTAAAGTGGACGGGGTTTTCGTGGCCATCGGCTACGAGCCCGCAGTCCGGATCGCGCAGTTGATGGGCCTCGAGTTGAACGAGGAAGGCTACATCCGGCAGGACGGCCGCCACCGCACGAGCCTGCCCGGTGTCTACTCCGCCGGGGATGTCGAGGGTGGATACAAGCAGATCGTGACCGCTTCCGGCCAGGGCGCGGAAGCCGCCATGACCATTTTCGAGGACCTGATCAATCCGTACTGGATGGCCGACCGCCGGACGGCAGCCGCAGCGGCAGTCGCGCAGTAGAGGCGATCCGGTCGACGGTGTCCTCGGAGACGATGATGGCCCGACCGACGCGTCGACCGGCCTCGAGCGAACGCACGTCTGTACGGGACGCTGCACCGCTGCGGTGCACCAGGCGGCCGTAGCGCTTGCGCCCATAATCCCGCAGTCCGGGATCGAACGCCTTCTGTAGCGCCCGGCCGGCCTGAGCCCCTCCGCCCGGAGCCGGCGCGTTCGACTCCAGCCGTGTGCGAAAGCCCTCCACGATCCCCAGCACGAAATCGTCGAAACGCGCGCCGCGGCCGATTTCGGCCGCCCGCCACTCCCGTCGCGCCACCCCCGCGATCAGGACGGCCACGCGGCCTGCGGTCTGGACGTTTTTCGGCATTCCGCTGATTTCGAGCACGCGCCCCATGCGCCCCCTCGGCACGACGTAGGTCGGAATCCATACCGGGAGCACGAAGTAGAAATCGCGCAAGAGCGCGGCCAGGTGATAGCTCGAGCGGGGATGACGCAGCGCCGGCGCCCCCACGAACACGCTCATGTACTCCCGGGGCGAGTCGGTCGCGATCATCGTCCGCGTGTGCCGGGCCATGAGCTCGTGGGCCTTGAGCATGGCCGCCTCGGCTTCGTGGCGATTGGGGCTGCCCGCCAGTCTCAGGAGTTTGCGGATCCTGCTGCGTCTCCCGGTCGTTGTTTCCGGTCGCGGCGAGCTCCATGCGTTGCCGCAGGGTGGGGAAGGACCCGGACGCCCGGGGGTCTGCGCCCAGCATCCCGCAGGCCGTGTGAAAGGCCGGGCCGTGCGGCGGTTCGTTCAGACCGTCCAGGGCCTGGTCCGCCAGCTGGTGGGCCATCTCGTGCAGCAGGACATCGCGCACATCCCCCCAGTCATGGTTGAGGGCGAGCGCGCGGCTGAGGCTGATTTCCTGCCGGTCCCGCGACCAGGCCCCCCAGCGGCGTTTGAAGTCCTGCAGGGCAAACAGCGGACGCCGCAGGCGGCTTCGAACGGGAGGGTCCAGCGCGGCGCAGGCCTCGTCCCACTCGCAGGCCAGCCCCCGAACGATCAGACGCTCCAGCTCGACCTGGGGGTGCGGGGAAGCGGGCATGCGGTCAGATGGCGCACAGCCGCGCTGCGGCGGCGACCAGGGTTTCCTCTTTTTTGGCGAAGCAGAAGCGCAGAACCTTGTGGTCATCGCGCTCGTGGTAGAAGACCGACGGCGGGATGGCCGCCACGCCGTGGTCGACGGTGAGGCGCCGTGCAAACTCCGTTTCGGGCTCGTCGGAAATGCCGGCGTAGCTCAGCATCTGGTAGTAGGTCCCGTGGCAGGGAAGGGGGCGAAAGCGCGACGCGCGGGTGAGCTCGATGAAGCGGTCGCGCTTGCGCTGGTAGAAGTCCGGCAGCTCGAGGTACCGGCGCGCATCTCCCATAAAGTCGGCGTAGGCGTGCTGGATGGGCGTGTTGACGGAGAACACGATGTACTGGTGGATCTTGCGCAGCTCGGCTGTGAGCGCGCGGGGCGCCAGGCAGTAGCCGACTTTCCACCCGGTGGTGTGATAGGTCTTGGCAAACGAGCCCACGACAAAACTGCGCTCCCGCAGCTCCGGGTGCCCGATCATGCCCTGGTGGCGCAAGCCGTCGAAAACGATGTGTTCGTAGACCTCGTCGCTCAGGACCAGGGCCCGGGTGGGGCGGAGGATCTCGGCCAGGGTGTCGAGGTCGGCCGCGTTCAGGACCGCGCCGGTCGGGTTGTGCGGGAAGTTGAGCACCACCAGGCGGGTGCGTGCGGAGACCCGGCTGCGGAAGGCGTCCCAGTCCATGCGGTAGTCGGGGAACGTCAGCTTCACGTAGACCGGCCGCCCGCCGCTCAGGCGCACGATCGGGGCATAGCAGTCGTAGGCCGGTTCCACGATGATGGCTTCGTCCCCCGGGTGGACCACGGCCGTCACCGCCGAGTAGATCGCTTCGGTGCCGCCGGTCGTGACCGTGATCTCGGCTTCCGGGTCATACTCCGCGCCGTAAAGGCTGCGGGCCTTGAGCGCGATCCGTTCGCGCAGGGCGGCGACCCCGTGCATGGGGGCGTACTGGTTGTGCCCGGCCCGGATGTGGTGCGCCACGAGCTCCTTCAGTTCCGGATGGGTGTCGAAGTCCGGGAAGCCCTGGGACAGGTTGATGGCGTCGTGCTTCAGGGCCAGATTGGTCATTTCGGAAAAGATGGTGAGTCCGACTTCGGGCAGCTTCGAGTTCATGGTTTTTCCGTTTCAGGGCGATGCGTCGAACGGCGACCCGGGCCCGGCGCGTGACCGGCAGGCGTCGGCCGCCTCGGGTTGGTGCAATCGAAAAATTTTCTGTAGATAAGAGAATCACAGCGGAGCTGTCAATCGGGAAAGGCCCCGCGATGGAGGAGGAATGGATACGGTTGAGGATGGACGATACCCGGAACGCCCGCGCGTGGCGGTAGGCGCCGTAGTGTTCAAAGACGATCGGGTGCTTCTGGTCGAACGTGGAAAGCCGCCGAGCGCCGGCACATGGGCCATTCCTGGCGGGAGTGTTCAGCTCGGCGAAACCCTGCGCCAGGCCGCCGAACGCGAGGTGCTGGAGGAGACCGGGGTCGTCATCCGCGCCGGAGAACCGGTGCTCACCTTCGAGACGATCGAAACGGACGCCGGCGGCCGGGTGCGCTTTCACTACGTGATCGTGGACCTGGCGGCCGAGCATCTGGACGGTGAGCCACGGGCGTCGAGCGATGCCGCAGCGGCGCGTTGGGTGTCCGCGGATGAGCTGCCGCAGCTGAACGTCAACCGCAAGACGCGTGAGCTGTTGAAGAAACGGTTCGGCTTCGGGACATGAGACGAGAGGCTGGACGCTGCGGGGAGGTCTTTAGCGTAGAGGTTCGATCTCGACGCGCCGGTTCTGCTGGCGGCCTTCGGGCGTGTCGTTCGACGCGATCGGGTCCTTGGCCCCGAGCCCGACGGCCTGGAGATGGTTCGGGTTGACGCCCTTGCCGGCCAGGTAGCTCTTGATGGAGTTGGCCCTGAACTGGGCGACGCTCAGGTTGTAGGTGGCGGACCCGACCGCATCGGTGTAGCCGCGGATGGCGACCGTCAGGTTGCGTTCGCTCTTCAGGTAGGCCGCGATCTGATCCAGGGCGGATGTGACCTCGCGCGAAAGCTCGTTGGAATTGTGGGGGAAGAACAGGATGACTCGCCCCTTGGCAAAGGGGTTGGTCCGAAGCGTTTCCTGCGATACGGCTTCCAAAGCGGTCCCGGGAGGCGCGACCGCCACGGGCGGCGGCTCCGCGACCGGAGGCGGTTCGGGACGCGTGGCGGGGCTTTCGGGCGGCGGGGGCTCGTCCGCCGCCTTCCCGCTCGGGCCCTTGTATTCCTGCGGGGCGATCTCCTCCAGCGCCCAGCGCTGGCTGCTCTGGGTGCGGTACTGGTAGATCATGAAGCTCGTGAACCCCAGCATGAGCAGGAGCACGAGCCCGACCGGAAGTCTCCAGCTCGAGCGTCTTTCGGGCGCGGTCTCGTCCGGAAGCTCCGCGGCGCGGGTGCGAGCGGGCGCGGGCAGCACGGGGCTCTTGGATGCCCGCATTTCCGGCAGCCGCAGTTCCTTTTCGCATTCCCGGATGAGGTCGACATCGATGGTCTTGGCCTCTGACGCGTAGCCGGTCAGGAGGGCATGGTCGCAGATGATGTTGATCAGGCGGGGGTAGCCGCTGGAGAAGGAGTGAATGCGCTTTACGGCGGCAGGAGTGAATACCTCCCGCCGAGCGCCGGCCACTTTCAGCCGATGCAGGATGTATTGCGGCGTTTCCGCTTCGGTGAGGGGCTCGATGTGGTAGCTGACCGTGATGCGCTGGCGCACGGCCTTGCTGCGCTCGTCGAGCAGCGTGCGGTTGAACTCCGTCTGGCCGACAAAAAAGATGTTGATCAGTTTGCGGTTGTCGAGTTCGATGTTCGACAACAGCCGAATCTGCTCGAGCATCTCCGGGTTCAGGCGCTGGGACTCGTCGATGATCAGCAGCACCTTTTGCTTTGCGGAATAGGCTTTGAGGAGGAACTGCTTGAACTCGATGAGGAAATCGCCCTTGGAGGCGAAGTGGCGATCCATCTTGAATTCTTCGGCGAGGAAGTTGAAGAAATCGATCGCCTCCAGGCCGGGGTCGGGGACGGTCGCCACGACCGCCGCCACGTCGATCGTCTTGACCAGAAGCTTGATCAGTGCGGTCTTTCCCGTACCGATCTCGCCGGTCAGCAGCAGGAAGCCCTTGTCTTCGAGAATGCCGTATTTGAGGGTGGCCAGCGCCTCGGTGTGCTTCTCCCCCAGCCACAGGAACTTGGGGTCCGTGGTGATCTGGAACGGCTTTAGAGGCGAGTTGGTAGAACTTGAGATACATCTGGCCCACGCGTCCGGCACGTTAGGTTGGGTGCTGCGTTCGCATCCGTTCGGATGCGGCTATCGCCCGCGGATAAAGCCTCGCCCGTAATAGAAATAAACGGCAATCCACAGCATGAAGAACAGAAAAATATAGGCGCTGCGCTGGCGCACCAGCTTTTCCCGGCGCTTGTCGATCAGGTTCGCCGAGTTCTTCAGTTCGCGCTTGACGGTATCGAGCTCGCCGACCAGGTTGTCCAGATCGGCGCTTTCGGCGTAGGACACCAGCCGTTTGGACTTGGCTTCGAAGTCCCGGACGTTGTAGCTGTCGAACATGATTTTCTGTTTTTCAGTGAGGTAGGACGCCTCGTGGATTTCCTTCGCGAACTCGGCGCAGTAGAATTTCCGGTATGGGTTCCGCTTGGGGGCCTCGCCCAGCTGCCGGACCCGGCGTTCGATGTTGCCGTCGATTTCGCTGGCGATGTCGGCCTGGATCTTCTCCAGTTCCCGGATGCTGGAGTGGTTTTTGAGCAGATCCTCGCCGGACAGCGCCGAGAAAAAGAAAATGAGCAGCGCGGAGGTCAGGCAGCTCGCGATCAACTTGAAAACGATGGCCAGATCCCGATTCAACCTGAGCATCCGCAGACAATCCTTTCCCCGCCCGTGCAATATTCTAACTATTTTATTTCACTTGCTAAAGTTTTATAATATCCCAGTATGTCCGCCGTTGTCAACCTGGACACGGCTAAGACGCATCCCAGGCCGTCTCACTCGGCCTTGGATGCCTGCGCAGCGTGCAGGGACGCACGGATCTGTTCGAGGTCGTTCGAGTCCCCCATGAAGCGCTCGATCCAATCGGCCGTTTTGTTGAATTCGCGTGCCAGGGCCTGCGATGGCCTCCGTGTAGCTCTTGTGTCGGGCTTCGGGCCCGGTCCAGTATTTTTCAGCCCGTCGCGGATTGTAGAATTCGATCCCCGCGGGAAGGTCGGTCGATGCATCGGCTGCGCGGGCCTGCGCGGACTGCCGGCGGCCGGAAAGGGTTTCCCGGATGATCCCCAGGTCGTTCGAGTCCCCCATGTTTTCCTCGACCCACTGGGCCGGTCGGTCGAACTCCTCGGCCAAGGCGGCGATCGCTTCCGGGTAGGCGTCGTGTTTACGGTCGGGGCGGCTCCAATATTTCTGGGCCCGGCGCGGGTCGTAGAACAGGACCCCGCTGGGTTCTGCCTGCACGGTCTCGGCAGACGGCACGGGTGCGGGGGATGGGCGCGGAAGCGGGGCCGCGGCGCTGGAGGTGCCGGTGACGGCTCCTCGGGTTCCTTAGGCGCAGTGGGACCCTTCACAATCCGGTCGACATCCGCCGCGGGATAGCTCAAAATCCCGCCGTCGTATTCGCAATGAACATAGCCTTTCTCTTCCCAGGCCTTGCCGTGGCAGACCGTGCGCATCCCGTCTTTGAAATAGGATGGAGTCCGCCGCCCGGGAATCATGTCCCGGAAAACAGAGCACGATCAACCATATGCAAATCAAGAAGGTGGGGCTTCCTGCCATCGATGTCTTCCAAAGCGGGTGACCGTCAAGCTTGCACCTCCGTCAAAGGTGCCGCGAACCGACATACCAGCTTTGGAGCAGAAAGGAAATGCGCCCGGGGGACTGCGGCAGGAAAGATCAGATACTGCAGCCTACTCGGGTAGTGGCGCAGGGGACGGGCCTTCGTCGATGCTGAAAGAGTGTCATGAAATGTTCGGGTTAAGGGTATCCCTTACCGCCCGCAGAAGGTCATTGCGGTTGAGAGGTTTCGAAAGGGTGCAGGCGGCTCCCAGTTTCTGGGCGCCGCGCAGGTAGCCCTCCGGACGGTTCAGTCCGCCGCCGGACATGGCGATGATCTTCAGCTCTGGAAAGTCCTTCTTCAACTCGATGATCATCCCGATGCCGTCTTTGTTCGGCATGATGAGGTCGGTGATGATCAGGTCAGCGGGTGTCTCCCGGAATACCCGGATCCCTTCGATCCCGTCCTGCGCTTCACGCACCGTGTATCCCGCGCGCTCGAGAATCAACCGGACCATGGACCGGATCGGGGTCTCATCGTCGATGATCAGGATGTTTTCCATAACTCGCCAATATGATTGTATAATTTTATGACAACATCAAACCACGGCCAGGCGGATTTTTCAACGCCCATCCTCGTTAGAAACCATATCGGCCCGTCCTTCCAAAAACTAAAGCGAGAGATGCCTACGTCAGGTTTCAGCCCAGGATCTGTAAAGGTTGACTTGGAGGTGCTCTTGTGGTTTAGAGGTCATGGGATCTGGCAAAACTAACCGATTTTGCTACTTTTTTGCAAAGACTCTCTTCTCTTCACCTGACGAAGTTTTAAACCGCGCGCTTTTCTTCCCCCGTATGGCGGCGCGGCTTTTGTATGTCAGGGAGCGGAGCTATACCGGTTCATCGATAACTTGCCTCGAAAATTCATAACGTCCTTGTTCACCACAATATGGGAAGGCCCTTCAGGGTTATGGGTGGCCGTCGCAATCACGGGAGCTATTTTTTTGCCCCATGCGTGCGCAGCGGCCGCGTGATGTCGCTGGCGCCTACCCGAGCTTGTCCAACATCAATGAGATCCAGCAGGGAAACCGGCAGGTGATCGTTTATGGTTCCAATTCGAGATTGCGCGAGATTGCCCCCCTGTGATTTCCTTCCGGCCGGCGGGAGGGCCTGATGGCGTTCGGCGCCGTTTTCCACCGCAATCGACCGCAATGGCTGAGACCGCTCGAGAGTACGGCCTATCGCGTCTTCGGGTGGCCCAACATCATCCGACGGCTGCAGTGGCCGCACGTCTTGTCGATGCTGCAGCCAGGCCCTAACGATATCGTCGTGGACCTCGGCGCCGGCTCCATGCAGTACACGGTGGAACTCGCCAAGCAGGCTTGCGGGCGTGTCATCGCCGTCGACCTGCTGGTCCCGGCCGGGAGCGCTGAATGGGCCCGGAGCCACAACCTCACCGCCCTGAATGCGGATGCGCTGAAGCTCCCCTTCGCAAACCATTCAATCGACCGGGTGGTGGTGTCCAGCCTGTTGCAGGCCGTGCCGGACCCCGACCGCATGCTGGCGGAATGTCACCGCGTGTTGAAGCCTAACGGGTTTCTGGTGTTGATCGTCCCCAACCACTACCGCTACATCCCCCGGGCTTACGCCTGCTTCGGGAGGCGTTTGAAGCGCTTCCTGCGGCTGCCAGACGCCTTCAGTCAATTCGTCCACGAGCTGAACCGGTGCTTTCACGCAGGCGGGCCGCAAGGGTATTTCAGCCGCGGCGAGCTGTCGGCGCTCCTGGGCCGGAACGCATTCATCATCGACCGTCATCGATTTTCTCCCGGTGCGCTTGGGACGTTGCTGTGGGAGATCGGCGTCCTGCTCTACCCGCGAGTAGGACCGGCTGCCGTTTACCTGTCATTCTTATTCTACCCGTTGGCCAAAGCCTGGGATCGAATGAACGTCTCAACCCGCGGCTGTGAGCATATCGTCAAGGCGGTCCCGGCTGCTTGCTGAGAATCCGATGGGAGTGATGCCGGCGGAGCCTGTTCGAGATACCATTAGCCCTCTGTCGCGCGCCGCAGCGATAGGGTTCAACCTGGTGGCGGCCATGCCCGCGTTCCAGCGGCCACCCCTATCCACAGAAATGGCCGCGGGCCGTGCAATCCGGTGGATTCTGCACTCTCAGGACCGGGCGCAGGCACTCTTCGCGGAAGGTGGGTACTCTCGCCGGTACTCGTTCTTGAAGGGTTGGGATCGCGCCTACCCGGAGACCACCGGATACCTCATCCCGACCCTCCTGAATGCGGCCGAGAGGTTCCCCGATAAGGGACCGGCGATTCGTGAAAGCGTCGCAGCCGCCGGTGAATGGCTGCTTGCCGTTCAATGCCCGGACGGCTCTTTCAACGACATCGACGAGAGGCGCCGGCAAGTTTTCGACACGGGTCAGATCATCTTCGGGCTGATTGCCATGCATGCGGCCACGAAAGAAGCACGGTATTTAGACGCAGCCCTGAAGGCAGCGCGTTGGATAGTGCAGGTTCAGGATGGGGATGGGGCCTGGTATAGGTTCGCCTGCCATTTCCGGCCGCATACCTACTACAGTCGGGTCGCCTGGGCATTGGCACGGGTTCACACCCTGACGGGGGACGAAGGGTGTCGAAGTGCGGCCTGCCGGAACTTGAACTGGGTCTTGGCGCAACAGCATACAGACGGCTCGTTCTCAAATTCCGGTTTCGTTGCAGGGGAAACCGTCCTGCACACCATCGCCTACACCCTGCAGGGGTTGATCGAATGCGCCGTGCCCTTGAAGCTTGGGCAGTGCATCGAAGCCGCAGACCGCACGGCCGAAGCGGCGATACGGATCTGGCGACAGAAGCGGCTGCGCAGCTACTATGGACCAAACTGGAAACCTCTCAGCGCCAGTCGCTGCTTGACCGGGCTGGCACAGCTTTCAATCGTATTGAAGCGACTTCACCAGGTGCTGGGTCGCAAGGGGTATCTGGCCGTGGCCCACGACTTGGACTCCACGGTACGGTTCGGGCAGATCAGGATGCCGGCGGCAATAGATATAGACGGAGCCATCCCGGGCAGCGTTCCCTTGTGGGGGAAATATTGTCCGATGAGCCTTCCGAACTGGGCTGCAAAATTCTTCATCGACAGCCATCTGCTCTCAAGCGAGCTCCAGTCAGGGCGATGCCTGATGATCCACGCCGGGTGAAAACGGGATGTTGAACGTTCTCATGCAGAACCGGGTCGACGCCTTTGAATACCCCGGCGGAGACACGGTCGCCATGACCTGCCTTAAGGAGCACCTCACCCGGCAGGGTGTTCGCGTGGACGTGAGCCTCGACCTCGAGCCGGATTGTTCCGGTTACGACGTGGTGAACCTCTTCAACGCCGTGCGGGTGCACGAGACCTACGTGCAGTTCCGCAACGCGGCACGCCGGAAGAAAAAGATAGTGCTGATGCCGATCTACTGGGATTTCGGCGAGCTGGACCGAAAGGGCAGGGGATTTGGCCCACGCCTTCTCCATAGAACAATCGGTCGCAACGGCGTCGAGCTGGTCAAGAACGCAGTCCGGTTTGCACGCGACCCGCGCCAGCGCAAAGCAATCCGACACCAGCTCCAAACATCCTATCGGGGCCAGCAACGAACTCTTCTCCGAGGCGTCGATGCGGTGACGCCCAATTCTCGCATGGAGGCCGACCTGCTGGTGAAACTGGCCGGCGATTTCAACTGCCATGTTGTGCACAACGGAGTCGATCCGGAACTTTTCCGGAATGGTTCCGCGAAGCAATTCGTTCAGAAATGGCGCGTTCCTTATGAAAAATTTGGCGTGTGCGTCGGAAGGTTCGATGCACGCAAAAACCAGTTGGGCCTAGTCCGAGCATTGAAAGGTAATTCGATACCCGTCATCTTTATCGGCGACCCCGGGCCGAATTACCGAGCATACTACGAGCGGTGCCGCAGGGAGGCCGAAGGCAGCTTTTTCATGTTTCTGCCAGGCATGCCACAGCACGAGCTGGCGGGCGCATATGCCTCGGCCCACATGCACGTCCAGGCAAGCTGGCTGGAAACCCCGGGACTCACCAACCTGGAAGCGGGGCTGTCCGGCTGCAACCTGGTGCTTTCCGATCGGGGCTCGGTCAAGGAGTACTTCGGGAATGCCGCATGGTACTGCGAGCCCGATGACATGCCTTCCATTCGCAGAGCCACTGTCGCTGCCTTTGACGCACCGCGAGGGTTCCATGCTGATCTATCGCTGCGAATCCTGCAGGAACACACTTGGGAGCGCTCAGCCCACGAGTTGCATTACGTTTACCGCAATGTCGTTGGCAATTGACTCGCCAAGAGATAGACCAACGTGACCGCCACAAAAAAAAGAATCGTGTGCGTAGTCGGCACCCGGCCGGAGGCCATCAAGATGGCTCCGGTAATACAGCGCCTTCGTGCCGAACCTCGATTTCATGTTCGAGTCTTGGCCACCGCCCAGCACCGGGAAATGCTGGACCAGGTGCTGTCGCTGTTCGGCATAGAGCCGGATGTGGACCTGGACATCATGCGACCTGATCAGCGGCTGCCCGAGCTCACCGCAAGGCTCCTCACGGAGTTGGACCATTTCCTCCAACGCGAGCAGCCAGATGCCGTTTTAGCCCAAGGAGACACCACCACGGTCATGGCCACCGCGCTGTCCTGCTTCTACCACCACATCCCGTTCGGCCATGTCGAGGCCGGGCTGCGAACCCACAATTTGTACAATCCTTACCCGGAAGAAATGAATCGCGTCGTGGCCGGGCGCTTGGCCACCTGGCATTTCGCGCCGACGGAGATTGCCAAGTCGAACTTGCTCCGTGAAGGCATCGATCTCAAAGCAATTTATGTCACGGGGAATACGGTAATCGATGCACTTCTGCAAATTGCCGATCAGGTCAGCGATGCCGATATTGGTCTGGATCTTGATAGGAACAAGCGTTTGATCTTGCTTACTGCCCACCGAAGAGAAAATTTCGGAAAACCATTTCGTCAGATTTGTCAGGCCATTCGAGCCATTGCAGACACGAACGAGGATGTTGAGATACTTTATCCGGTACACCCCAACCCCAACATTGTAGGGCCTGCGCATGAGCTGCTCCGTGGGCACCCACGCATCCGGCTGGTTCCCCCGCTTGACTATAAGCCATTTGTAGCTGCTATGAAGCAATCCTATTTGGTTCTTACCGATTCTGGAGGAATCCAGGAAGAGGCACCGGCTCTCGGGAAACCAGTCCTCGTTATGAGGTGCGAAACCGAAAGGCCCGAGGCACTCGACGAGGGCGTTGTCTGGATGGTTGGAGCCGACTTTGAAACAATAGTCGATAAGACTTGCTTGCTTTTACATTCGGATGAGGAATACAGACGGGTCGCCAGGAAAGTGTCACCGTATGGCAATGGCTCCGCGGCAGAAAAAATCGTGAAAGCCTTACTTGACATCATTTTCTGATACTGCCTTCTCTCTACGTAGGGGGCCTAACTTTCTCCCTGTAACCATCGGAAGACTATGAAAAAAGCACTGATCACCGGCATTACCGGTCAAGACGGAGCGTACCTGGCGGAATACCTTCTGCGCAAGGGCTACGAGGTTCACGGCATCAAGCGCCGTGCATCATCCTTCAACACGGCGCGGATCGACCACCTGTACACCGACCCGCACGAGGAAGAGGTGCGCTTCCGGCTGCACTACGGGGACCTCACCGATGCCACCAACCTGATCCGCATCATCCAGGAAGTGCAGCCGGATGAGATCTACAACTTGGCCGCCCAGAGCCATGTCATGGTGTCCTTCGAGACCCCGGAGTACACCGCCAACGCCGACGCCCTGGGAACCCTCCGGCTGCTGGAGGCCATCCGGATTCTGAATCTGAAGGAAAAAACCCGATTCTATCAAGCCTCCACCTCCGAGCTCTACGGCAAGGTGCAGGAAACCCCCCAGACCGAGACCACGCCCTTCTACCCGCGCTCTCCCTACGGGGTGGCCAAGCTCTACGGCTACTGGATCACCGTGAACTACCGCGAAGCCTACGGGTTCTTCGCCTGCAACGGCATCCTCTTCAACCACGAATCGCCGATCCGCGGGGAAACCTTCGTCACCCGCAAGGTCACCCGCGCTCTTGCCCGGATCAAGATGGGCCTGCAGGATATGCTTTACGTCGGCAACCTGGACGCCCGGCGCGACTGGGGTCACGCGCGGGACTACGTGCGCATGATGTGGATGATGCTCCAGCAGCCCGAGCCGGAGGACTACGTGGTCGCGACCGGGCACCAGCACTCCGTGCGGGATCTCATCGAGGTGGCCGCCGGCAAGCTTGACATCCGCATCGCCTGGGAGGGAAAAGGGATTGAGGAGAAGGGCATCGATGCGGCGACGGGAAAGCCGATCGTTGCCATCGACCCGCGCTACTTCCGGCCGGCCGAGGTGGACACCCTGCTGGGCGATCCCTCGAAGGCGCGCCGGAAACTTGGCTGGGAACCCAGGATCAGCTTCGAGGAACTGGTCACCGAGATGGTCATGGCCGACCTGAAGGAAGCGGAAAAAGACACCATGGTGCAGCAGAAGGGCTACCGCATCTACGGTAATTCGGAATAAGACCGTCAATCGAAAACCGGGTACTCGGAAACCGGTTTTGCCCGGCGACGATAATAACCTTTGCAGCATACGAACCGGCGTTAAACGCTCTCAACGCTGCTAATGCTTTCAACAGTCATAACGGATTCCATGTCGCACCCGACACTTCCCAAAAGACGCTACATATCTATGTCGCCGGGCACCGCGGCATGGTCGGTTCGGCCATCGTGCGCAGGCTCCAGGCGGAAGGCTACAGCCGCATCATCACACGCACGCATGCGGAGCTGGACTTGATCGACCAGCGGGCGGTGGCGGAATTCTTCCGGGGGGAGAAGATCGATGCGGTGTTCATGGCCGCGGCCAGAGTGGGCGGCATCCACGCCAACAACACCTACCGGGCCGATTTCATTTATGAGAACCTGATGGTTGAATGCAACGTCATCCAGGCGGCGTTCAAATCCGGGGTCGAGCGGCTTCTTTTCCTGGGAAGCTCCTGCATCTACCCGCGCAGCTGCCCCCAGCCGATGCGCGAGGAATATCTGCTGAGCGGCTACCTGGAGCCGACCAACGAGCCGTATGCGATCGCCAAGATCGCCGGCATCAAGCTCTGCGAGTCCTACAACCGGCAGCACGGCACCCACTACCGCTCGGTCATGCCCACCAACCTCTACGGGCCCAACGACAATTTCGATCTGGAGAACTCCCACGTGCTGCCGGCCATGCTGCGCAAGTTTCACCTGGCGAAGCTGGCGGGGCAGGGGGACTGGGAGGGGATCCGGCGCGACGAAGAGCGCTTTGGCCCCATTCCGAAGGATGTGCGCGAGGCCCTGCCGGGCGTGAGGCTGTGGGGGACCGGGGTTTCGCGCCGCGAGTTTCTCCACGTGGATGACATGGCCGCCGCCTGCGTATTCGTGATGCAGCTGTCCGACAAGCAGTATGCGCATGCATGCGCAGACAGGGTCTCTCATCTCAACGTGGGCTGCGGCAAAGACAACACGATCCGCGAGATGGCCGAAATCATCAGAAAGGTCGTGGGGTTCGAGGGGGAAGTCACCTGGGACTCGTCCCGGCCTGACGGCATGCCCCAAAAGCTGCTTGACGTGTCGCGCCTATCGTCAGTCGGATGGAGCCCGCAAATTGAACTTGTCTATGGATTAAAAGCTATCTTAGATTGGTACCGAGCACAGCCTTTGCTACCAGGAAAATTCTGAAGTTCACGGTACCACACAGCGGTGGCGGTCAATACCGTTAAGGCGCTCCTTTCGTGGTCTGATCGCATTTTCGAGAACGAGCGTAACCGATCTAACCTATAATCAATCAGTCTGGATTTTTCCTTTAATTATGGATAGAAACGAATACCAGGAAACCATAATCCGGGGCCTGCATGAATTATTGCCGCATGTTTTATCTATTTCTGATTTTGGTCCATCCTTCGCAAAATTCCTGCGCGAGAAAGAAAAAGTTCATCCCGTGGGAGTTGAGAATGTCCAAAGGATTGAAACCGCTTCGGGTCTGAAGTTGAATGTCAACCTCGGCGATAGGCTGGGGTGCGATTTTTTTTATGGATTTTTTCAGGAGGCTCAGGACTTTCACCTTCTGATGGCACTGATTAAACCAGGCTGTGTTTTCGTCGATGTTGGCGCCAACATAGGGTTTTACACATTGGAAGCCAGTCTACGGGGCGGCCCGACAGGGCGGGTTGTCACAATTGAACCAGATCCACGTTCGGTTCAGCTCCTCAAACAAAACATCAATCAAAACGGCATGGTTGATCGAGTACAAGTCGTGACCGCATGTGCCGGACCGCGTGACGGCGAAGTCGAATTCTTCGCCGCTGCCGAACCTTCTTTCAGTGGAATGAGAGACAACCGACGCTCGCCGGTGGTATCCGTGTCCAAGGTTGCCAATGCGAAGCTTGGATTCCCTCCTGACGGAGATCGGCTGCACGAGCGTCGACATTATCAAAATCGACGTAGAGGGCTTCGAGGCCGACGTTCTCGATGGCTCCGGCAAGACGCTCAGTGAATTTGACCCGGTGATCATGTTGGAGCTTTCGCAGAAAAACACTGACGATGATCACACGGGCCAGAGCGCCCGTATCTTGTCGCGCATGGCAGACTATGGTTACAACGTCGTATCGGTATCTCCTGATGGTAGTCGGATTCTGACGCATAACGCCCTGCCGGAAGCATTCACACTTGATTCAGCGTCACATTCAGGGAATTTTTTCTTCGTGCGGCATGAAACAGATGCAGCCCGCAGGCTTGAAGATGCCTCCATATTAAATTTCTTGACTGCTCAGATGCGGCGGAATTTTGTCACTCTTGGGCAAGCGACCTCTCCGGATTCACGAGCGGGTATTCTTTTCGAACTCTTTGGGTTTCTTCAATACAAAATTCAGCCAAGCCTTAGCCGGCCGAGAGGCGCATAAGCTGCAGTTGGAACAAGCCAACGCCGAGCTGACGCACGCCTTAGCCGGCCGGGAGGCGTATAAGCTGCAGTTGGAACAAGCCAACGCCGAGTTGACGCAAGCCATAGCCGGCCGGGAGGCGTACAGACTCCAGCTCGAACAGCCAACGCCGAGCTGACGCACGCCTTAGCCGGCCGGGAGGCTTATAAGCAGCAGCTGGAACAAGCCAACGCCGAGCTGACGCACACCTTAGCTGACGGAGGCGTCCAAGCTGCAGCTGGAACTTGCCAGTTCCAGCCGCGAGGCTTATAAACAGCAGCTGGAACAAGTTAGCGCTAAACTGACGCACGCCTTAGCCGGCCGGGAGGCTTACATACAGCAGCTCAAACGAGTCAACGCCGAGCTGGCGCATGCCCGATCAACATCTGACCGATTAAAAACCTTTTTCAAAAAATAGGGTATAATGACCTGCAAAAACCCTTTTTCACCGCTGCGAAAGGTGGGGGTTCACAAGTGACTCAACCGGATTATTCCATGCATGCGATTGTAACCGGAGCCGGAGGTTTCTTGGGGCGCTATGTCGCCCGCGCACTTTCTAATTCCGGCTGGCGTGTTACGGGCATCGGGCATGGCCACTTTGCTCATCAAGAACAAGCCGAATGGGGTATAGCTTCTTGGTACAGCTCGGATATCAGCGTAAATGCCATGACCGAGGTGATGCGGCACGAAGGCGAGCCGCAGCTGATTTTTCACAGTGCGGGCAGTGCATCAGTGGGACGGTCCTGGGACGCCCCGCTACAGGACTTCGAGAGGACCGTGGTAACGCTCGCCGCAGTGATCGAATCCTTGCGCCGGCATGCACCGATGGCGCTACTGATCTACCCATCCAGCGCTGCCTGTATGGGAACAGTCACGCAGATGCCATCCGCGAAGACAGCGCCCTCATGCCTATGTCGCCCTACGGGGCGAACAAACTCGTGGTTGAACGGATCTTCCCATGCCCACCGACTATACGGGGTGCGGACCAGCATCATCCGATTCTTCTCGCTCTACGGTGTCGGGCTGCGAAAACAGTTGCTCTGGGATATCACCCAACGGCTTCTGACGAATCCCAGAATTCTCCGTCTCGACGGGGACGGTTTGGAAATGCGGGATTTCCTGTATGCTGAGGATGCCGCGCGGTTGGTCGTGCATATCGCCCGCCAGCCGGCCGAGGAGCCGGTCATCGTGAACGGCGGGAATGGTAGAGGAATCTCGGTGGGCGAGGTCGCCCGACGCCTCATCAAGGCCACGGGGAATGGAGGCATTACCGAGATTCAGTTTTCTGGAATCCGACGGAAGGGCGACCCAATGAATCTCGTTGCCGATGTCGACCGATTGCGGCGCATGGGTTTTCGTTCCGAGATTGCCTTTGATTCCGGAATAGGGGAGTTGGTGAGGTGGGGGCAATCCATCGGAGATAGAAAGGTTGCATAGAAAGGAACGATTGCCTCATATGCGGCTATCCGTCGTTGTGGGAACATTCAACCGGCTGAATCAAATCCGAGCGTGCGTGGAAAGCATTTTGGCGCAGACGCGGACGCCCCTCCAGATTTTCATAACGGATGCGGGGTCGACCGACGGCACGGTCGATTACCTGCGGTCGGTCGCGTCGGAGACGATTCGCCCGATATTTGTCGGAAAACTGTTGGGACAGGCAAAGGCTTACAACGATGTGTTCTTTCAGACCACAACCCCTTTAGTATGCTGGCTCAGCGATGACAACGTGGTGGTCAACCGAGGTCTGGACCTTGCCGTTAAGATCCTTGAGGAGAACGCGACAATCGGTATGGTCGGGCTGAAAATCAAAGACATGCAAGGTCCGTTTATCGCCGCCCCGTATATCGGCGGCATTTCGGAGGTTGGGATCCTGAACGTGAACCAGGGCGTATTGAGGACCAGTCTGCTGAAGACAGTCGGCGGATTCAGCGAGACGATGAAGAACTACGGCATCGATCCGGACCTGACCGCCAAGGTACTTTTTTCAGGGCATGATGTGGTCTACACTCGCCCGGTCGCATTACACCATTATCGAAACTGGAGCACGGATCGGTCGTCGTTGGAGTATCAGGCTCTGGCCGAAAAACAGGCGCGGTCCTTGCGCCTTTACGCGGTGAAATACTCGCCGTGGCTCCGTGATGGGAGTCTCTGGCACCGAGCCAAGCGGACCCTGCTGACGTGGGTTAAAAAGCGATCTGGGAATCCGCAGCTGATCCATTCCGGGAAGCCCTTCATGGGAAGCCTCCCACGGGACTGGTTCAATGTTCTCAACGGGCGCTTCATCAGCATCTTCGACTCCCTCCTGTGCGCCGGTCAGGACTTTCACCTTCGGCAGCGCTGCCCGTACCGCTTGCTGCCAGAGATGCTTCCGGAGGACCCCTCAGACGGTTGAGCGGCATGGAGGGGCCTATCGCCACAACAATACAATCATCACTCATCAGATAGGGCAGGGTGTTGTTCCAAAAACTGATTCGGCGATTGAAATGCAAAAATACTGACGCTGAAAGCGTTCGCCCCGGGATGCCGGTTGTCAAGGGCCTTCCGGACTGGAACGGGTTTCTCGGCCTCCACACAACTCAATGGCAGGAGGCATTGAGGCGGCGGGTGGGGGCCGAAGGTCCTGATTGCCACCAATGTCGGTGGGCATGGTCCGGTTAGCATAATGGAAAGCATGCTGGCTGTCGCCCTGACCATCCGGGGCGCTGAGGTTCACACTCTGCTGTGTGACGGAGTTCTGCCAGGTTGCCTGCGCGCGGAGCACGCAGACATTCCCGATCCGCGGATCATCGCGGACTACCGCCTGCCGAAGGTCATCTGCCCAGGATGTATGGCGCGCGGTTCAAGGGTGTTTGAGCCCCTGGGGCTGACTCATCATCGGCTGGGCGAGCTTTGTCCGGCGAAGACAAAATAAATTCGCAGCGGCTGGCGAGCGAGATTCCCTTCGCCGATATCCGTGAGTTCAGATTCCACGGCCTCGGCGTGGGCGAGCAGGCTTACGCGGGCGCGCTGCGCTATTTCGCC
>CAWHEZ010000035.1:0-113808 GCA_963828345.1 uncultured delta proteobacterium | reverse complement strand
CCGGGGAGATTTCTATGAAAAAGAGTTGACGTTTCAGGTGTCCTGCTCTTACGGGCCCGGCCGATACGATGAAAACTATGAACAGGCGGGGCAGGATTATCCCATTGGTTTCGTCCGCTGGACCGAGCAGCGGAACTTCGAGGCGGTTCTCGAGGCGATGCGAGCCGGGCAGATACGCGTGAAGGAACTGATCACGCATCGGATGGCGTTGGTAGAGGCCGCAGGACGGATACGGACAAGGTGCTGCATGACCCGACGGCGATGGGAGTTTTGATAGAGTACCCCCTTTCGGATCAAACGATAGATTCAACAGGTTAACTTCCGCTCACCTTCACCTATAAACCCGGCTCCCTCCCCCCTCAAGGTCAGGGGGGAGCGTCAAGAGGGCTGCGGCAGTCGGTGCGTAATCGGGGCGGGGAATTATGCGCAGGTCGACCCTGCTGCCGGCACTGGAAAGCGCACAAAGGCGGATACTTCGTTGCAATCGCAGATATGCAATGGCGTGGCTGCCACCCATGCCGCACGAAAGTTCGGGGCGGAAAGGCCATTTCCGATTATCGGCTGATCCTGGACGACCCAGACATCCGGGCGGTTTCGTGCTTCGTTGCGCCACCTCATCTCCACGCCCGGTCTCGTCCGTGAGGTCCTGGAGGCCAGGCAAGCATGTCTTTGTCGAGAAGCCGTTGGCGCTGAATGAGGCAGAATTAAGCCAAATCATATCCTTTTATCTGGCGCTTGGCGCACGATGCCCAGCCCTGCCGTTGTTGACGGTCGGGTTCAACCGCCGGTTCAGTCCCCATATTATCAAGGTCAGGGAGCTGTTAGCAGGCCGGTCGGAGCCGCTTTGCATGAGCATGACGGTCAACGCGGGCTTTATCCCCCTGGAGCACTGGACGCAGGATCCGGTGCGCGGCGGCGGTCGGATTATCGGTGAAGCATGTCATTTTATTGATTTATTGTCATACTTGTCAGGGAGTTCAGTGGCAACTGTCTCCTCAGCGATGGTGGGGGGCAGTGGTCCAATACCGCGAAGACAGGATGTCCATTCTTCTGAGTTTCGCCGACGGCTCTGTGGGACGGTGCACTATTTCGCTAACGGGGCGAAGAGCTATCCCAAGGAAACCCTTGAGGTCTTCGGAGACGGGCGGGTGATCCGGATGGAGAACTTCCGAATCACGACCGGGTATGGTTTCAAGGGTTACGCTCTTTCCGGACATGGCGGCAGGACAAAGGACACAGGGCGGAAATCGCGGCATTTGTCGATCGCGTATCCACGGACAGAGCGCCATTGATTCCTTTCAAAGAAATTGTGAATGTCACGCGGGCGAGCTTTGCCTGCGGTGGAATCGGCAAAAACCGAAAAGGTCATCAGTATCGCTCCATAGATTCCACGAGCTCGGAAATACACAGAAGAGGTAACTCACACGAGATGAAAATACTGCATGTCGTCGGTGCCAGGCCAAATTTCATGAAGGTCGCGCCGGTCATCAAGGCATTGGGGAAAGAAAGACAACATCAGGCAGATGCTAGTCCACACCGGACAGCACTATGACATCAATATGTCCGACATTTTTTTCACACAGCTGGCGATTCCAGCGCCGGATATCAATCTCGAGGTCGGATCGGGCACTCATGCCATGCAGACGGCGCAAATCATGACGCGCATCGAAACGGTCCTTCTGGAGAAAAAACCCGACATGGTTCTGGTTTATGGCGATGTCAATTCTACCGTCGCCTCGGCAATGGTATGCGCAAAATTGCTTATTCCCATCGGGCATGTGGAGGCAGGTCTTCGTTCTTTTGATCGCACCATGCCGGAAGAGATTAACCGGTTGCTTACAGATCAGGTTGCCGATCTGCTTTTTACCCCGTCGCTTGATGGAAATGAAAATCTGATTCGTGAGGGTATCCAATCGGAGAAGATTCACTTTGTCGGCAATGTCATGATCGATACGTTGTCGTACCTCCTGAAAGAAGCGGAATTGAGGTGGCCTATCTTAGGCTCAACATTAACTATTGAGGAAAATCGATATGCCTTGGTTACATTACACCGTCCGTCCAACGTGGATGAAACGGCGATGCTTGCTAAAATTATGGCAGCTCTCGAAAACCTCAGTAAAAATATTCACATCGTCTTCCCGATTCACCCTCGCACACGGGCGCGAATCGCATCGTCAGGTTTGCTTGTTACTGAGAATCGCCGATTTCACCTGATCGATCCTGTCGGGTATCTGGATTTCCTGGCCTGCAGCAGAAGGCCAGACTCGTGATAACTGATTCCGGCGGAATACAGGAAGAGACAACCTTCCTGGGCGTACCGTGCCTTACGGTTCGAGACAATACGGAACGTCCTGTTACGGTATCCATAGGAACAAACATTCTCGTGGGACAGGACATGGAACGCCTTCGCTCTGGAGGTCGATCGCATTTTAGCCGGTCATGCGAAAAGAGGCGCTGTACCGCCGCTGTGGGATGGCAGGGCAAGCGAAAGAATTGCGGACGTCATTCAATCGTGATGATGCAAATGCTGGTTTATCTTCCGAAGCTTTTGGCGACCATTTAGGTCTTCATGGCTAGGCTACCGTATATTCTATGCAGTGCGTCGACGCCTGGGCATACTGCGACGGCGGCTGCCCGCCAAAAAATGGGATGCATGTCCCTTACAGCCAGTATTTGAATGACAGCACGTTGGCTGATCCATCTGCCTATTTTCATTCTCGTCTTAACAGCGCCCCTCCTTTTTTCTTTGCTCCATCGGATATTCAAGAACTACCAGACGTATTTTCCCCGCTGGGATCATGAAACCGTAACGCCGGCATCCTACGCTGATGGGATTCGAAAGGAACGTTTAAGTATTTTCGAGCACAATTTTCTGCAAAACACGTTCCCTCCCGACTGGCATTTGAATCCTTCTACCGGTTACAGAATCACCTGCGCAAAAGCATTGGAGCGACATAGGCGATTTTGATGACGGTGACATCAAGCTCATTTGGGAATTGAGCCGATTCTCTTTCGTCTATGCGCTGGTGAGGGCGCACTGGCGTACCGGCGATCGAACAATATCGCCGAGTATTTTGGACGTTAGTGGAAGATTGGCGAGAAAAGAACCCCCCTAATTGCGGTGTGAACTGGAAATGCGGACAGGAAACTGCCATTCGGGTTATGGCGTGGTGTTTCGGGCTTTACGGGTTTTACAATGCCCACGCAACCAGTGCTGCGCGTGTTTATGCCTTAACTCAGATGATCGCCGTTTCAGGTGAACGGATCGAGGGCAATATCGGCTATGCCCTCAGCCAGAGGAACAATCACGGCATCATCGAAGCCGTCGGGCTGTGGACAATCGGCCTGCTTTTCCCGGAGTTGCGGAAGGCAGAGCAATGGCGCGAGAAGGGCCGCCGTTATCTGGAAGAGCAGGGGAAATCTCTGATTTATGAAGATGGATCTTTCAGCCAGCATTCCGTAAATTATCATCGCTTGATGCTGCATGGCTATCTGTGGTCTTTGCGCCTTGGGGATTTGAATGGACATGCCTTCAGCGATGATTTAAAGGGACGCGTGAAGAGGGCCGGTGAATGGCTCAACCACATTCGCGATGACGTAACAGGACAAGTCCCCAATTACGGGCAAAACGACGGCGCTTTGATATTACCCCTGAACAATTGTGATTATCTTGATTTTCGGCCGGTGGTGCAGGCCGCGAATTACTACTTTGCCGGCGAGCGGCTGTTTGAAGCGGGATCCTGGGACGAGGACCTTTTGTGGCTGTTTGGGCCGGATGCCCTGTCTCGCCCTTGGTGAAAGGGATCATGGCGGGATCTGTCAGCGACGCACGGTGGTTATTATACTCTTCGTACCCAGACGGGATTTGCGTTTAGTTCGCTGTGCCAGCTTTCGGGACCGTCCCGGTCAGGCCGACATGCTTCATGTCGATCTCTGGCTGGCGGGGAAAGAATATCGCCTGGATCCGGGCACCTATAGTTATAACGCTCCGCAGCCCTGGAACAATCCGTTAGCGCATACTGCCTTCCATAACACGGTAACTGTCGATGGCCGGGATCAGATGGACCGTATCGGCAGGTTTCTTTGGTTTCCCTGGCTCAAGGGGACCCTTCGTTGCATGCAGAGATCCACCACCGGCCTTAGTAGCTACTGGGAAGGATCTCATGATGGCTATCGACGGCTTTCCTCACCCGTGAGCCATCGCCGAGGGATTTTGCAGCTGGACAGGGAAGGTTGGTTGATCATGGATTGCTTAAGTAGCTCAAAGCACCATCGCTATCGTCTGCACTGGTTATTTCCCGACCTCGAACATCACTGGAATGAAGGCCAAGGTCTGCTGAGCATAGCTACGGATGCGGGCCCTTATCATATCCGAACGCAGAACCTTCACCGAAAGGGCTGCTATTCTCTGGTCCGCGGTCATGAGAACTCGCCGCGCGGGTGGAGGGCGCCTGGATATTCCTGCAGGGAGCCGGCCCTGTCTTTGGACCTGACCGTTGAAGCTCGCGAAGTCCTATTCTGGACGCTGTTCAGCTTCGACCCCTGCGACGTCACGCGGATGGGTGACCGTATGACTTTAGAGGCCCTGTCCTGGCATGGCGCTGTGTCGATGCAGCCGGCTGCGGAACCGTTTCTGATTAAGAACTTTTCAATCCATGGCATTCAGGAAGATCGATTGGATTTGCACTGATGCACCTGCTCATCATTCACCAAGCATTTGTCTCGCCTTCTGAGCCGGGCGGCACGCGTCACTTCGAGTTGGGCCGACACCTTTTAAAACTGAAACACGAAGTTACGATCGTTGCCAGTGAGGTCAATTATCTAACCGGTAACGCCATTTTTAATCGCTGGTCCTTGTTAACCCGGCAGGACCTCCAAGGGATCACGATCCTGCGGGCTTATACCTTCCCATCCGTTCATCGAGGTTTCGCCTGGCGGGTTTTCTCCTTTTTGAGTTTCATGGTTTCATCCGTCATGGCAGGCCTGAAAGCCGGCCCCGTCGATCTTGTCATGGGGACCTCGCCGCCAATTTTTCAGGCGGCTTCAGCGTGGCTTGTTGCGGCCCTGCGGAGGCGGCCCTTGCTGTTGGAGATCCGCGACCTTTGGCCCGAGTTCGCCATCGATATGGGGGTATTGAAGAATCCTGTCTTAATCAGGCTTTCCCGCTGGCTGGAAGCTTTTCTATATGCGCGTGCAGATCATATCGTCGTGAACTCACCGGCATACCGCGACTACCTGCATGCAAAGGGTGTCCCCGCAGGTAAGATCAGTCTTATCGCCAACGGAGTCGACCCAACCCTCTTCGATCCCCAATCGACTGGAGCCGAAATCAGGAAAATACTGGGACTCGACGGTTGTTTTGTCGTCACGTATGCCGGAGCCCTGGGAACTGCCAATGACATCTATACGGTTCTGCGTGCGGCGGATCGATTACGCGATCAGAAGAACACGCGTTTTCTTTTCGTGGGCGACGGCAAAGAGACGGCAAAATCTGGAAAAGATGGCGAAAGACCTGCAACTTGATAACACCATTTTTATCGGCTCTGTGCCAAAGTCAAAAATCCCGATGATATTGGCGGCATCGGACGCCTGTATTGCGATTCTGATGGATATCCCAATGTTTCGCACCACCTATCCGAATAAGGTTTTCGACTACATGGCAGCTGGGAAACCGACCATCCTTGCCATCGATGGTGTAATCCGGGAGGTCGTAGAGGCCGCGGGAGGTGGTGTTTTTGTACCACCTGGAAATGATGAGGCTTTAGCGGGCGCTGTGGCTAACCTTGCATCGAACCAGAAACTGTCAAAAATACAAGGATTAGCGGCTCGAGCCTATGTTGAAAAGCATTTTAATCGAGCCACTCATGCACAAGAATTCGCTGACTTGGTTGAGACTTTGGGTGGGGTGACCAGATAAAAAAATGGATTATTGTCGGACAAAAAGATTATTCGATTTTGGGGCGGTATTTTTTTGTTCTCCCTTGGCAATTTTTCTTATTATTTTTATCGTGGCGGCAGTATATTCGACGCTGGGGCCACCAGTTTTTTTCATACAAACCCGGCCGGGGAAAGGCGCTAAACCATTCCGGCTTTATAAATTTCGTACCATGACCGATGCCTGCGATAAAAATGGCAAGTTTCTTCCAGACTCAGCGCGCGTGACTCCATTTGGCAACTTCCTGCGCAGCACAAGTATGGATGAACTGCCGGAGCTTCTAAATATACTGAAGGGAGAAATGAGCTTTGTCGGCCCACGACCGTTGCTGATGGAATACCTGCCACGTTACACAGCATGCCAGGCTCGGAGGCATGAAGTAAAGCCAGGACTGACAGGCTGGGCACAAGTCCATGGCCGGAACGCTCTGACATGGGAAGATCGGTTTGAGTTGGATTTATGGTATATTGAAAATCAATCCTTACGCTTGGATTGGAAAATTATTTTAATGACGTTTGGAGTGGTATTCAAGCGTCGAGGAATTAACCAAAAAGGCAGTGTCACCATGGAAAAATTCAGAGGGTCAGTACCGCTGAATGAATAGGCGTCAGTTGCTAATTTTGGGAGCCAGCGGCCATGGAAAGGTGGCTGGAGACTGTGCTCTCCGGGCCAATCGCTGGGAGGACATTTTCTTTTATGACGACCGATGGCCGACACTGGAACACTGTGGCCAATGGCCGGTCCAGGGAACCGGAGAAACGTTGCTGATGCATCACAAAGCGAACGATCACGCATTCGTTGCAATCGGCAGCGCTGAGAACCGGCTAAAATGGCAGGAAAAATTGATATCCGCGGGTATCTCACTGGCCCGGATAATCCATCCTCAGTCAACGATTGGCACCGGGGTGACTATTGATGTGGGAACCATCGTGGTCGCAGGAGCTGTCATTAACATTGATGCTCAAATCGGAAAAGGATGCATCATCAACACAGGGGCTACGGTCGATCACGATTGCATTTTATCCGACGGGGTACACATTTGTCCAGGGGCCCATCTGGCAGGAGGAGTGGATGTCGGCGCCTCTTCGTGGATCGGCATTGGAAGTTCCGTGTGCCAGTACGTGAAAATCGGCAAAGGGGTCACTGTAGGGGCAGGTGCCGTCGTAACAGAGAATGTTCGGGACGGAGTAACTGTGGTCGGCGTACCTGCGCGCCCGAAATCGTAAACGACGCGCCGGTTATAGCCCCTATCTTTGGAGTCGGCTGAAAGCCGGAGGACCTATGATCAAGAGGCTATTTTTGTCCCCGCCCCACATGAGCGGCCGAGAGCGGCAGTTCATCGATGAGGCCTTCGAAAGCAACTACATCGCCCCCTTGGGTCCGCAGGTCGACCTGTTCGAGCAAGAATTCTCCAAAACGATGGGCATCCCGCATTCCCTCGCGGTGTCGAGCGGCACGGCCGCATTGCATCTGGCCCTTGCTGGGGCGAATGTCGCTCGAGGGGACATCGTTGTCACTCCCACCTTGACATTCATCGGAGGGGTAAACCCCATCTGCTACACGGGTGCGACCCCCGTTTTCATCGACTCGGACCCTCACACTTGGAACATGGATCCGTTCCTTCTCGAGGAGGAACTTTCAGCCGCCCGGAAAAGGGACCAGCTGCCCAAAGCCGTTATCGTTACCGAAATCTACGGTCAGTGCGTGGACATCGACCGCTTCGTCGGCATCTGCTCGGCATTCGGCGTCGACTTGATCGTCGACGCCGCCGAATCGGCAGGTTCCGTTTACACCGGTAACCGCTCCCGTTGCGGCGCCAAGGCCTTCGCCTTTTCCTTCAACGGAAACAAGATCATCACCACATCAGGCGGCGGCATGTTGTGCTCGCACGACCCGGCCCTGATCGACCGGGCCCGGTTTCTGTCCCAACAGGCCCGGGATCCGGCCCCTCATTACGAACATTCAGCAATCGGTTTCAACTATCGCATGAGCAACGTGCTAGCGGCCATCGGGCGGGGGCAGTTGCTTGTTCTCGGCGAGAGGGTTGAATCAAAGCGAAGAATATTCAACCTCTACGCCGAGGCCCTCAAGCAAGCGCCCGGCATTAGCTTCATGCCCGAAGCCTCTTACAACAGGACCAACCGCTGGCTGACTGTGATCTTAATTGACGCTGCAGAGTTCGGCATTGACCGCGAGGAAGTGCGGAAGATACTGGAGTCCAACAACATCGAGTCTCGACCACTGTGGAAGCCCATGCACATGCAACCCGTGTTCAAGGGATCTCGGTTTGTAGGCAACGGAGTCGCCGAGGATTTGTTCCGCAAAGGTTTGTGCCTACCCTCCGGCACGTCGATGACCGATGATGACGTCGATCGGGTGGCATCGATCATCCTGCAATCGAGGCCCCGATGTTCCCGAGTCGCATCTTCCTCTCATTGATTGATAGTGATAGCTTCTGCTACGTATAATATGAATTTCGTCCATCGGCAGTTTTTCTATGAATGCTCTAACTTCAAACCGACGCTTTGATAAAAAATCATGATATCTGAATTTTGTCAGTTGCAGAAGAGAAAGTCGTTCTTCAACCGGAATTTTTTCATCGTTCTGGCTATCGATGTCATTCTGTTGACCCTGTCGTGGTTTGCCGCTTACTTGGTGCGGTTTGATCTGGATATTCCGGATAAGTTTGTCGATGAGATGCTCGCCATTCTGCCGGTGGCAATTTTGATCAAAATCCTATGCCTCTACCTTTTCGATGTTTACCGCGGCATGTGGCGTTTCACCGGTGTCAACGATCTGCTCGGTATCATGAAGGCTGTCAGCTTAAGCACGTTGCTTATCATAGTTTGGGCTCTGCTGATCTACCGCTACAAGAATGTCCCGCGGTCCGTCGTATTTATTGATTGGTGCTTCAACATATTGCTCATCTCCGGGGCCCGGATGGGCATCAGGCTGTTTTTCCAGAAGTATGTCCCCACGAATCCCATTCTTACACTTACCCCTCTTACAGGAAGCCAAAGCAGTCGCCTATAAGCACCCGAAAAAACTGCTGATCCTTGGGGCCGGCAACTGCGGCGAAAAAATCTTGCGGGAAATTCATGACAACCCTCAGTTGAATTACACGGTGGTGGGTTTCCTCGACGACACCCCTGGCAAGATCGGCAGAAAAATACATGGAGTGTCGGTACGCGGGATAATCGGTGACATCGCCTTTGTTGCGGAAAAAACGGGTGCCGAGGAGGTCCTGATCGCCATCCCTTCCGCCTCGGCCGGGGAAATGCGCCGGATTGTCTCGCTCTGCAAGCAGAGCGGACTACGATTCAAAACCGTTCCCAGTTACGGGGAACTGATCGGCGGCCGGATCAGCATCAAAACCGTCCGCGATGTTGCGTACCGCGACCTGATTGGCCGCGAAACGGTCAAACTCGATGAGCATCTGATCGGCGGCTATCTCAGAGGCCGTGACGTTCTGGTGACAGGGGCAGGGGGGTCGATCGGCTCCGAACTCTGCCGCCAGATCTGCCGCTTTGATCCGAAAACCATCATCTTGTTTGAAAGATCTGAAAGCCCACTGTATGAAATCGACTTGGAGCTGCGCAGGGACTGCCACGGGCCGACCATAGTTCCGGTTTTGGGGGATATCCGTGACAAAGACCATTTGCGCAAGGTGTTCGAGTCGATGAGGCCACAGTCCGTTTTTCATGCAGCCGCCTACAAGCACGTGCCCATGCTCGAAATTCAGCCCTGGAAGGCCCTCGATAACAACATAACGGGGACGCTGAACCTGGTCGAATCGCGGCCATGAGTTCGGGCCGAGCGGTTTGTGCTGGTGTCGACCGACAAGGCCGTGAGATCAGCCAATGTCATGGGGGCAACCAAGCGGATAGCGGAAATGATCGCCCTCAATCGTCAACGGCTGCAACGCCTCCCGCACGCGTTTCATGGCCGTGCGGTTCGGCAACGTCATTGGTAGCGTCGGTAGCGTGGCGCCGCTGTTCAAGAACCAGATCGAAAGCGGCGGGCCCGTGACCGTTACGCACCCGGATGTGACCCGCTATTTCATGACGATCCGCGAAGCCTCCCAGCTGATCCTGCAGGCCGGTGCAATGGGGGAGGGCGGCGAAATTTTCATTCTGGACATGGGGACGCCCGTCAAGATCGTCGACATGGCACGCGATCTCATCCGCCTTGTCCGGCTTTGAACCGGATGTGGACATCAAGATCGAGTTTATCGGCTTGCGACCGGGCGAAAAGCTTTACGAGGAGTTGATCACGGACGACGAAAACGCCCAGCCGACCCTCCACCCCAAAATTCTCATGCTGAAAGGCAGCGCGTGCGATCTGGATCTGCTCAATGGGAAAATTCACGAACTGGAGTCGCTGACTCAGACTCAGGACGCCCTTCGGATCCGGTTGAAACTGCAGGAAATCGTTCCGGACTACACCCCCGCCGCGCCCGCCGACTCCGACTGAGCCGGTGGTCTGAGGCATCGCTTCTGCAGCTGTGGTCGAGTTCAGCAGACCGGGTAACGTCGATCCGGAAAGGACACGTACGACATTTGAGCCCGACACCTCGGATCGGCATCATCGGCGGCAGCGGCCTGTACGATATCGACGGATTGGCCAACAAGCGATGGGCGCGAGTGCCTTCGCCCTTCGGCGAAGCCTCGGACGAACTCCTGTTCGGAGAGTTGGACGGGCTTCAGATGGTATTTCTTGCCCGGCACGGGCGCGGGCATCGGATCCCACCCGCCGAGATCAACTTTCGCGCCAACATCGATGCGATGAAACGGGCGGGCGTCACGGATGTGATTTCGGTCAGTGCGGTCGGCTCGTTGCGCGAGAATCTGAGACCGGGGATGTTCGTGATCGTCGACCAGTTTATCGACCGGACGTTTGCCCGCGAAAAAAGTTTTTTCGGCACCGGTATTGTGGCTCACGTCTCCATGGCGCATCCGGTGTGTGAACGGCTCGTGCATCACCTCGAGGAGGCCGCACGGGAGGTGGGCATCGAGTGCGTGCGCGGCGGCACCTATCTCGTGATGGAAGGGCCGCAGTTTTCCAGCCTGGCCGAATCGGAAATGTACCGCAGCTGGAAGTGCGACGTCATCGGCATGACCAACATGCCCGAAGCCAAGTTGGCCCGAGAGGCCGAACTGTGCTATGCGACCGTGGCGATGGTGACCGATTTTGATTGCTGGCACCCCGATCATGATAACGTAACCGTGGAAGCGATCATCGATGTGATGCAGGCCAATGCGAACAAGGCCCGCAGCTTGCTCAAGCAAGCCGTCCCGCGGGTCTATTCAGACGCCAAGGCCTCGGCCTGTAAATGCCGCACCGCGCTCCAGCACGCCCTGATCACCGCACCGCATGCACGGGACCCGGAGGTGATGGGGCGCCTCGATGCCGTTGCCGGCAGGGTTCTGAAGCGGTAAGCGACTATATTTCGGAAATCAGGTGGCCGTGTTGCGGTGAACACAAGCGACCATCCCGGAAAACGGTCCCCGGCAGATATCGCGCTCCGAAACCTGTTCTGAAGGAAGGGGCAATGACTCCGATTAAATCGCGTATCCGCACCGTCCCTCACTATCCCAAAAAAGGCGTGATGTTTCGAGACATCACGACCCTGCTGAAAGATGCCATCGGCTTTCGGGATGCCATCCAGCAGGTGGTCAACCGCTACGCCGGCGTGACTATCGACCGCATTGCCGGAATCGAAGCACGGGGGTTCATTATCGGAGCGGCGCTGGCATCCCAACTGGGCGTGGGTTTTGTGCCCATTCGCAAAACGGGCAAGTTGCCGGCGGAAACGGTCGCGCAAGAATACAAACTCGAATACGGCACCGACCGTATCGAAATGCACGTGGATGCGGTATCCCCGCGCGACCGGGTGCTGCTGGTGGACGACCTGATTGCCACCGGCGGAACGGCGGAGGCCGCCTGCAAGCTGATTGAACGCATGGGCGCTGAAATTATTGAATGCTGCTTCATCATCGATCTGCCGGATCTGGGAGGGCATGCTCGCCTGGAAAAGAACGGGCACACCGTGTTTGCGCTGTGTGAATTCGAGGGCGATTGAAGGCGCGCCGACAGGTGACACTATCGAAAGCCCCATAGGCCGCGCGGCCCATCCTTTCTCAAAATCGAATATGAATGATGAAATCTGAGAACACCTTCATTCGCCATTTGGTGAGCAAAGGGGTGCAGATCCCTCATCCGTCCGCTGTTGAAATCGGACCGGAAGTGGACCCGGACCGGATTTCAGGCGAGGGGGTCGTCGTCCATTCCGGCTGCAAGATCTTCGGCCCGCGCACGCTGATCGGGCCCGGCGTCGAACTGGGGCGCGAGGCGCCGGTGACGATCGAGGACTGCCGTCTGGGCAAAGGGGTCAAACTCCGGGGCGGATATTTTCGCGCAGGCGGTGTTCCTGGAAGGGGCTACCTGCGCGTCGGGGGCCCACGTGCGCGAGGGCACGATCCTGGAGGAGCACGCCAGCATCGCGCACACGGTCGGACTGAAGCAGACCATCCTGTTCCCGTTCGTCACCCTCGGCAGCCTGATCAACTTCTGCGACTGCCTCATGGCGGGGGGCACCGGGCCCCGGGACCACAGCGAGGTCGGGAGCTCTTACATTCACTTCAACTTCACCCCCAACCAGGACAAGGCAACCCCCTCTCTGATCGGCGACGTCCCCCGCGGCGTCATGCTCAACCAGCGCCCGATCTTCCTGGGAGGGCAGGGGGGCATGGTCGGACCCCTGCGCCTGAACTACGGAACGACCGTAGCCGCCGGCACCATCCTGCGCAAGGACGAAGCCCGGCCGAACCGACTCATCATCGGCGGAGCGGGGCAGGGCGGCAACATCGAAGCCCCGGTCGGCCGGTATCCGGCCGCGGAACGAATCCTGAGAAACAACCTGGTTTACATCGGCAACATCGCCGCGCTGCGGCAGTGGTACCGCCACGTGAGGTCCATGTTCGTCGGCCCGCATTTCCCTCAGACGCTGCATGAAGGGTTGCTCGAAATGACCGATCTGGTGCTGGCGGAGCGCATCCGGCGCCTCAAGGAAGTGGTGACGAAAATCGCCGCCGGCGGGAACCCGGCCTATGGCGAAAGATGGCCGCTATTGGAGGTCGGCTTGCGTAGCCTCAGCGCGTACGAGGGCGACGAGCGCAGGCGCGAGAGCTTTCAAAAATGCATTCACTCATTAGCGTCAACGACCGGCTATGATTACATAAAAACAATTCAATCCGTGAAGACAACCGATGCGGAGGCGGGCACCGCATGGCTCCAAGGCATCGTGGATCGTGCCGCGTCCATCGGGACAGCGACGGTCGATGGGAGCTCAGACTAAGGTGGGATCGTTATTCGGAACGGACGGAATCCGCGGGACCGCCAACACATACCCCATGACCACGGAAGTGGCGTTGCGGGTGGGCCGTGCGGTCGCACGATTGCTGCAGGCGGATCGGGTCGTCATCGGCCAGGACACGCGTCTTTCGGGCGACATGATCACGCACGCGTTGGTTTCGGGGCTATGCTCGGAGGGTGCTGAAGTCGAACTCCTGGGCGTGTTGCCGACCCCCGGCATTGCCGTGCTCACCCGGGTCCGCAAGGCGGCGGCCGGGATCGTGGTCTCAGCGTCGCACAACCCGTATCATGACAACGGCATCAAAATTTTCGGTCCGGACGGGTTCAAGCTGCCGGATGCAACCGAAGCCGCTATCGAAGCCGCCGTGGTTTCCGACCGCCATGGAGACGAGACACCGTCGGATGCGGACCGGATTGGGCGTGTGCGAACCGACACGGAGGCCGAAGCGATCTATTCCGACTTCCTGCGCACGTGCATCCCGCCGGCTACCGGGTCGAACGGGTTCAAAATCATCCTGGATTGCGCCCACGGGGCTACCTACCGCGTGGCACCCCGGGTGTTTGCCGACCGCGGGGCGTCCGTGGAAGCTCTCAATGTCCACCCGGACGGCCGCAACATCAACCGCGATTGCGGATCGCAGCACCTCCAGGGGCTGAAACAGGCCGTCGTCCGGGGGCGGGCGGACGTCGGCCTGGCGTTCGATGGGGACGGGGACCGCCTGATCGCCGTGGACGACACGGGGGACGTGATCAGCGGGGACCGGATCCTTGCCATCTGTGCGGGCTACCTGCATCGCTGCGGACGGTTGCGCAACGAGACCGTGGTGAGCACCGTCATGAGCAACGCGAGCCTCGGGCGGACGCTGCGCACGATGGGGGTGCGTCACGTCCTGACGCAGGTCGGCGACCGTCACGTCGTGGAGGCCATGCGCCGTGAGGGGGCTGTCCTGGGCGGGGAGGATTCAGGACACCTGATCTTCGCCGAACGTCACACCACGGGCGACGGCCTCCTGACCGGCCTGCTGCTGCTCGACGTCATGCGGTCCGAGTCGAAACCGCTTTCGCAGCTCAAGGCGGTCATGACACCGTTTCCGCAAGTGCTGCTGAACGTTCCGGTCCAGTCGAAGCCGCGCTTCGAGGATGTCCCCCGTATTCATGCGGCCATGCGCGAAGCCGAACTGGAGTTAGGCGACGACGGTCGGGTGCTCGTCCGGTATTCCGGAACCGAGCCCCTTTGCCGCGTGATGGTGGAAGGGCCGACTGCGGAAAAGACCGAACACATCTGCCGCAGTCTGGCCGAAATCGTCCGAACTTCCATCGGCTGACGTTTCAGGGTCGAAACGACCCATAAAAAAAGGCCTCGGGGTACCGAGGCCTTTTTTTCTGCCGAGTTCGGAAACGGTCTTATTCTTCGCGGCTGCTGCCGAAAATCCTGAGCAGCATCAGGAAGAGGTTGATGAAATCCAGATACAGCTTCAGGGCTCCGAGAATCGCGCCCTTGCGCACGGCCCCGGCATCGATGTCGTCGGGCTGCGCGAGCGCCATGTTCTTGATGTCCTGGGTGTCATATGCCGTGAGGCCCACAAAGACCAGCACGCCGATGTAGCTGATGATCGTACTGACCGCTCCGCTCTGGAAGAACATGTTGATCAGGGATGCGATCACGATTCCAATCAGACCCATCGTCAGGAATCCGCCCATCGACGTGAGATCGCGGCGGGTCGTGTAGCCGTAAATACTGCAGGCCACGAACGTGGCCGAGCACACAAAAAACGTGCTGGTGATGGTCGATGCCGCGTACGCCAGGAATATGGCCGACAACGTGGCCCCGTTCAGAGCGGAGTAAACGACGAACAGCGACGTCGCGGTGGCAGCCTGCATTTTGTGGATGCGCCCGCTGATCATGAACACCAGGGCCAGCTGGGCTATGATGAGGCCGAAAAACACGATTCCCGACCCGAAGATGACCCGTTGAACCTCGGGCGAGTTGGCTACTGCGTAGGCCGTGAACCCGGTTATGGCCAGCCCGATGGCCATCCAGTTGTAAACGCTGCGCACGAATGAATTGATTCGAACCTGTACCTGCGTCTGTCTGAGGGTGATCGAGTCCATCGAACCTCCTGCGGTGATAGTAGAATTTTACGCAAGTATAACAACCGGAAGAAGGCTTAGCAAGAGCAACCGCATGCGGGTTAATCGCACATGGAGGCTGACGCATTCTTGCTTTTGCTATCGCCTTGGATTAAAACACCTTCATTCTTCGGCGGTAATACCACGCAGCTGCAGCGCGCTACGCCTTTCAACCTGATCGACTGCCGCCGAACCACAAGGCTTCTGCATGAAACCTGAGGAACTCTATCGTGAACTGAAACTCCTGGCCGAGAAGCTGGGGGTCGGCGTCGAGGAGCACAATTTTCGCAATGCGGGCATACACGTCAAAAGCGGCGCCTGCACCGTGCACGGGCGGGCGATGATCATCATCGACAAGCACAAGTCGCTGAGCAAGAAAATCCGTATCCTGGCCGCTTCCTTGGCGAAGTTCCCGCACGAAGACCAATACGCCGTGCCTGCCGTGCGTGAGGCGATCAATCGATTCGCCGGAGAAGAGTAGTGGTGGACTGGTCAACATCAGGCCTCTTTTATAAAAGTTTACATAATATAACTTATCAGACCTTATAGGTTTCAAATCCCCCCACATGCCGTCTTTGTTCGACAATTCAGATGATCCCCTCGCGGGACCACCGACCAGCGAAAATCGCAAGACGATATGGGGTGTTGCCGAACTGACGAGCCGCATCAAGAGCGTCGTCGAGTCGAGCTTCCCCTTTGTCTGGATCCGCGGAGAGGTTTCCAATTTCCGGATTCCGGCGTCCGGGCATCTCTATTTTACTCTGAAAGACGAATCGGCTCAGATTGCAGCCGTCATGTTTCGCGGTCAGGCGCGTCAGGCCAAGTTCGTTCCCGAAGACGGCATGAGCATCGTCGGCTTGGGTCGGTTGAGCGTGTACGAGGCCCGCGGCTCTTACCAGATCATTCTCGAGTACATCGAGCCGGCCGGGATCGGGGCGCTGCAGATCGCATTCGACAAGCTCAAGCGACGCCTCTCGGACCAGGGCCTATTCGAAGCGCGCCACAAGAAGCCTCTCCCGTTTCTGCCGCGGAAGATCAGCCTGATCACATCACCCTCCGGGGCCGTTTTACACGATTTGATCACGGTGATATCGCGTAGATTCCCAAGCATTTACCTTCAAATACATTCCGGTCAAAGTTCAGGGAAACGGTGCCGTGGAGGAGATCGTCGCAGCGATCGCCGCCGCAAACGAGCGAGCCGATTCGGAAGTCATCATCCTGGCGCGCGGCGGCGGTTCTCTCGAGGACCTGCAGGCCTTCAACTCGGAATCGGTGGCGATTGCCATTCACAGGTCGCGCATTCCGGTCGTGTCGGCCGTAGGCCACGAAACCGACGTGACCATCGCCGATTTCGTGGCCGACCTGCGCGCCCCGACCCCGTCGGTGGCCGGAGAGTTGGTGGTCCCCGAGAGGATCGAGTTAATTCGGCGCTGTCAGGCGGCGCACGCGGCTCTGGATAACCAGCATGGTTCGCCTCCTGAAAAACTTCCGAAATCAAGTTATACCCGACCCCGTCGGCGCCGGAGAGTTGGTGGTCCCCGAGAGGATAGAGTTGATTCGGCGCTGTCAGGCGGCGCACGAGGCTCTGATATCCAGTACAGCCCGCCTCCTTAAAAACTTACGTAATCAAGTAATAAAATTGACGCAAGAATTTGTAATCCAAGAAAAAAAATACAAGAGCACTGGCTGCATCTGGACGACCTCACGGCACGCCTGGCGCGGCTCACGCTCCTGAACCTGCGCCATGAGAGCGCTCAGTTGACCGGCCTCAGTCGACGCCTGGCAGCCGCCTCGCCGCGCATGCTGCTGCGCCGGCATCGATCCAACCACGAGGTGTCCCGGCAACGGCTGTTGACAGGGATGACCGTTTTGATGAAAAACAAGCGCGCTCATGCGATGGAATCGACGCTCCGCATGGATGCGCTGAACCCCCTGGCGATCCTCAGGCGCGGGTACAGTGTAACGCGCACTCTGCCGGCTCTCGCGGTGGTCACCCATCCCGATCAGGTCGGTGTGGGGACCGAAATCGAGACGCTGGTCGCGGGTGGTCGCCTGCTTTGCACCGTCAAAGGGAAATCGTCGCATGGCCAAGAAAACGTTTGAACAAAGCCTGAAGCAGCTGGAAGAGATCGTTGCGGAGCTTGAATCCGGTGATCTGTCGCTCGAGGCCGCCATCAAGAAGTTCGAGGAAGGCATGGAGCTCTCACGGTTCTGCACCCAGAAGCTCGAGGAAACCGAGCGTCGGGTCACGATCCTCATGAAAGACAGTGGCGGAAACGTCGTCGAGAAACCCTTCGCGCCCCGCGAGGACGAGGACACCCCCGGTTGACCATGTTCGACCTGCCCGCATATCTGGAACGCAACAACGCACGCATCGACCAGGCCCTCGATGGGTTTCTGCCGCCCGTCACCCGCGCCGGGCGCCTGGCCGAGGCCATGCGCTACTCCGTGATGGCCGGGGGCAAGCGCCTGCGCCCCAACCTCTGCCTGGCTGCGGCCGAGGCCGTGGGTGGCGACTCCGGAGATGCCATGGCCGCAGCTTGCGCGCTCGAGATGATCCACACCTATTCCCTCATCCACGACGACCTGCCGGCGATGGACAACGACCGGCTGCGCCGCGGGCGCCCCACCTGCCACATCGCTTTCGACGAAGCCACCGCCATTCTGGCCGGCGATGCGCTCCTGACGCTCGCGTTCGAGATCGTGGCCGTCCACAGCCCCGGCCCGGTTGAGCGCCGGACCGAGGTCGTCCGACTCCTGGCGCAGCGCGGCCGGTCCGGCCGGGATGGTCGGGGGGCAGATGCTGGACATGCTCTCCGAAGGCCGGGCCCTGGACCAGACCGAGCTTGAGGGGTTGCACCGCCTGAAAACCGGCGCCCTCATCGAGGCCTCTCTCGCGTGCGGCGCGGTCCTCGCCGGCGGCAGTGGCGTTCAGCTGGAGACTCTGCGCGAGTACGGGCGTCTGCTCGGGCTGGCGTTCCAGGTCACCGACGACATCCTGAACGTGGAGGGCGACCCTTCCGTGATGGGCAAGGCCGCCGGGACCGACGTCCGGCGCAACAAGAGCTGCTATCCCGGAATCCTCGGGCTTGTAAAATCCAAGGAATTCGCTCAGAATCTGGTGCAACAGGCCGTGAGCTCACTGACCGGCTTCGACTCCGGCGCTGCCCCCCTGCGGGCCATCGCCCGCTACGTGGTCGAGCGCAAAAAATAACGCGAGCGTACGATGGGCCTCATCGACACGATCAACTCTCCCGACGACCTCAAGCGACTGCCGCGCGCGAAGCTGAACGAAGTCGCGGCCGAGCTGCGCAAGTGCATCGTGGACGTGGTCAGCCGCAACGGCGGCCACCTCGCTTCGAGCCTCGGCGCGGTCGAGCTGGCGATCGCCATCCACTACGTCTTCGACACCCCGCGGGACCGGGTCATCTGGGATGTCGGCCACCAGGCCTATGCGCACAAACTCCTCACCGGGCGTCGCGAGGCATTTTCCAGCCTGCGGCAGCACGGTGGGCTTTCCGGCTTCACCCGTCGCAGCGAGAGCCCGTACGACAGCTTTTCCACCGGCCACAGCAGCACGTCCATCTCGGCCGGATTCGGGATGGCCTGCGCGAAATTCCTGAAACAGGACGAGAGCCGGACCATCGCCGTGATCGGAGACGGCTCGCTCACCGCGGGCATGGCCTACGAGGGGCTGAACCAGGCCGGCGGCAACCCCAAGCGCGACCTGATCGTCATCCTGAACGACAACGAGATGTCGATCTCGCGCAACGTGGGCGCCCTTTCGTCGTTCCTCAGCCGGACGTTCTCGGCCAAAAAGCTCCAGGAGATGCGCAAGGAGCTCGGCTTTTTCTTCAAATCCCTGCCGCGGATCGGCGCGGACATCTACCAGCTGGCCAAGCGCACGGAGGAGTCCTTCAAGGCCTTCGTGACCCCCGGGATGCTGTTCGAGGCGTTCAATTTCGAGTATTTCGGCCCCATCAACGGCCACAAGATCGACCACTTGATCGACATCCTCAACAACGTGAAGTACATCCGGGAACCGGTGCTCCTGCACGTGACCACCACGAAGGGCAAGGGGTATCTGCCGGCCGAGAAGAACCCGGTTTACTTCCACGGGTGCCCCAGCTTCGACATCGGCACCGGCACGTGCCGGGTCAGCCCGCCGGCGGTGCCTTCGTACACGGAGGTGTTCGGCAGGACCCTGCTTGAAATGGCCGCCCAAGACCCGCGCGTCGTGGCCGTGACGGCCGCCATGCCCGAGGGCACCGGGCTGGCGAAGTTCGCCGAGGCCTACCCCGACCGGTTTTTCGATGTCGGCATCGCCGAACAGCACGCGGTCACGTTCGCGGCCGGGATGGCCACCGAGGGGTTTCGGCCTTTCGTGGCGATCTACTCCACGTTCCTGCAACGCGCCTACGACCAGATCCTGCACGACGTCTGCCTGGAGCGCCTGCCGGTCACGCTGGCCCTCGACCGGGGCGGGCTGGTCGGTGAGGACGGGCCCACGCATCACGGCATTTTCGACCTCGCCTACCTGCGCAGCCTGCCCAACCTGGTCGTGATGGCGCCCCGCAACGAGAACGAACTGCGCCGCATGATGGCGACGTGCCTGCGGCACGACGGCCCCGTCGCGTTCCGGTATCCGCGCGGCAGCGCCACGGGTTGCGCGTTGGATGTCGACCCCGCGCCGGTGCCGCTCGGCCGGGGCAAGGTGCTGACCGACGGGGACGACGCGGTCATTCTGGCGATCGGCGGATGCGTGTCCGAGGCCCTCGACGCGCACGCGCAGCTGAAAGCGCAGGGAGTCTCCGCGACGGTCGTGGATGCCCGCTTTGTGAAGCCCCTGGACACCACCCTGCTGATCGATCTCGTACGGCGCATCCCGCGCCTCGTCACGGTCGAGGAAAACGTCCTGCAGGGCGGGTTCGGGAGCGCCGTGCTCGAAGCGCTGAGCGATGCCGGGATCCGGCACGTGGCGGTGCGCCGCATCGGCATCCCCGACACCTTCGTGGAGCACGGCGCCCTGCCCCTGCTGCGCTCGAAATACGGCCTCGACGCGGCGGCGATCGTGCGGGCCGTCCTCCATCTGCTCCAGCAGGCTCAGGTGCCGACCCTCAGCACCCGGATCCAGCGGGGCTGAAGCAGGAGCCCGACACGGGTGGGATCCTCTCGTCAACGCCTGGACCTTCTGCTCACGGAGCGCGGACTGGCCTCGAGCCGCGAGCGCGCCCGCGCCCTGATCATGGCCGGCAGCGTGCGCGTGGACGGGCGGCTCGTCGACAAGCCGGGGGCGCCGGTCCCGGCGGGCAGCGCGATCACGGTCCTCGCAGCGGACCTTCCGTACGTCAGCCGCGGCGGCGTGAAGCTCGAGGGGGCCCTGTCCGGGTTCGGTCTGTCGGTTGCGGGCTTGACGTGCCTGGATGTGGGGGCGTCCACCGGCGGATTTACGGACTGCCTGCTGCAGCACGGGGCTGCCCGGATCACCGCCGTCGACGTGGGCTACGGCCAGATGGCGTGGCGTCTGCGCCAGGATTCGCGGGTGCACGTCGTCGAGCGCACCAACATCCGCTACATGCCCGCCGACCTTCTGACGGAAGCCGTCGACCTCATCACGATCGACACCTCCTTCATCTCGCTGCGGATCGTCGTGCCGGCCGTGCTGAAGTTCCTCAAGCCCGCCGGCTGCATCCTGCCGCTGGTCAAACCCCAGTTCGAGGTGGGCAAAGGCGAAGTCGGCAAGGGCGGGGTCGTGTCCGACCCGGCTCAGCACGCACGGGTGCTCGACGAACTGAAGCGTTTTTTCGAGGGCCTCGACCTCGATTGCTCCGCCGCCATCCCGTCCCCGATCGAGGGCCCCAAGGGGAACCGGGAGTTTTTTTTCCTGCTGCGCCGCCGACCTCGAATCGACTAGCCCCTGCCCCGGCGCACGCATGGTCCGGTCCCCTTCCCCGGCGCCGTTTTGAGCTTGATTTTTGAAGTCTGAACGGATACTAAACAGCGCTTGCCGTCCGCTGTTCGGCCGGTAAAAAACTCAATCGAGAGAGGACGTCACATGAGCGAGAAGGTCGAAGGCATCCGCAACATCGCGCTGGTGGCCCACGGGGGCGCCGGTAAAACCTCCCTGGCCGAGGCCATGCTTTTCGACGCCGGCGTGATCAACCGCCTGGGGCGCATCGACGAAGGCAATACCGCCCTGGACTTCGAGCCCGAGGAGATCAAGCGCACCTCGAGCATCAGCACCGGCCTGCATCAGCTGCCCTGGAAAAAGCACACGCTCACCCTGCTGGACACCCCGGGCGACCAGAACTTCTTCTCCGATACCAAGACGTGCCTGCAGGCGGCCGATGCCGCCGTGGTCGTGATCGATGCGGTGGACGGGATCAAGGTCCAGACCGAAATCGGCTGGGAGTTCCTGGAGGACTTCAAGCTGCCGCGGGCCATCTTCATCAACAAGCTGGATCGCGAGCGGGCCGATTTCCGCCGGACCTTCGACGAGGCCAAGGAGATGCTTCAGCCCAAGCCGATCATCCTGCAGCTGCCGATCGGAGCGGAAGCCGGTTTCAAGGGCCTCGTCGACCTCATCTCGCAGAAGGCCTATATCTACGGCGGGGACGGAAAGGCCAAGGCCTCCGAGATCCCGGCGGACATGAAAGACGAGGTCGAGGCCGAGCGCGACGCCCTGATCGAGAACATTGCCGAGGCCGACGACGCGCTGGTCGAACGGTACCTCGAAGGCGAAACCCTCACCGAAGACGAACTGCGGGCCGCGCTGCGCAAGGGCACCCTGGCGCGCACGTTCACCCCGGTGCTCTGCGGGTCGTCCACGGCCAACATCGGCGTCGACCTCTTCATGGACTTCGTGGTCGCGGCCATGCCCTCCCCGGCCGACCGCCCCGCCCGGGTCGGCAAGGACCCCGCCTCCGGGAAGGAGATCGAGCGCAACCCCGACCCGGCCGCACCGTTCTCGGCCCTGGTCTTCAAGACGATCACGGACCCCTACGCCGGGCGGCTCACCATCTTCCGGGTCGTCTCGGGCACCATCGGCGGCGACGGCACGTTCTACAACGCCAAGAAGGAAGTGCGCGAGCGCTTCAACCAGCTCCTGGTGATCCTCGGCAAGGAGCAGAAGCCGGTGGAGGGCGCCGGTCCCGGCTCGATCGTGGCGGTCGCCAAGCTCAAGGAGACCGGCACGGGGGACACGCTCTGCGACGAGGCCGGCAAGATTCGGTACGAGTCCGTGCCCCCCATCCCGACCCTCATCTCCTACGCGGTCAGCGCCAAGACCAAGGGCGACGAGGACAAGGTGTTCACCTCGCTCACGCGCCTGCTCGAGGAAGACCCCTCGCTGCGCATCGACCGGCTCGCGGAGACCAAGGAGATCATCCTCCACGGCCAGGGCCAGATTCACATCGAGACCACGATCGAGCGGCTCAGGCGCAAGTTCAACGTCGAGGTCCAGCTGAACATCCCCAAGGTGCCCTACCGCGAGACGATCAAGAAGAAGGTGCGCGTGCAGGGACGCCACAAGAAGCAGACCGGCGGGCACGGCCAGTTCGGCGACTGCTGGGTGCAGTTCGAGCCGCTGCCGCGCGGCAAGGGGTTCGAGTACGTCGACGCGATCGTCGGGGGCGCCATCCCGCGCCAGTACATCCCGGCGGTCGAAAAGGGGATCGTCGAGTCCGCTGTGCGCGGGGTGCTCGCCGGGTTCCCCTGCGTGGACTTCAGGGCCACCGTCGACGACGGCTCCTTCCACGCGGTCGACTCCTCGGAAATGGCCTTCAAGATCGCGGGCTCGCTCGCCTTCCGCAAGGCGGCCGAACAGGCCGACCCGGTCCTGCTGGAGCCGGTCATGAAGGTGACCGTCATCGCTCCGGACGAGTTCATGGGCGACATCATGGGCGACCTGAACAGCCGCCGCGGGCGGGTGCTGGGCATGGAAAACGCGGGCAAGAACCAGTTCATCAACGCCTACGTGCCCATGTCCGAGTTCCAGACCTACGCCCCGGACCTGCGCTCGATGACCGGCGGCCGCGGCATCTACCGCATGGAGTTCTCCCACTACGACGAGGTGCCTGCGCACACCGCCCAGAAGATCATCGAGGCGGCGGCCAAGGCCAAGGAACAGTAGACCGGATCGCAACACGGAAGTGACCGGCTGGGGGATGGGGCGTCCGCTCCGTCCCCCAGTTTTTTTTGCTCAGCGGGAGTCAGCGGGCGACGTGTCCCTGTGGGAGGCACTCGCGCGAAGGGGCGTACCCCGCCAGGAAGGCGTCCCAGCGGCTTTTGAAGTAGACGCGGTTGCGCGCGGACATGTGCCGCGCCTCCGAACACCCCGAGCGGTGGAACCGCCGCGTTCCGGCATTCCCGGTGTAGCGCGCCTCTTTCTCGTGCCAGTTCCGCCACATGCCGCGCCCTTCCTGCATGGCCCGCCGCTGAGCCGCGAGCAGGCGCTGCTCGTAGCGGGTGTTGGGCGTCTTGTAGAAACAATAGGCCAGGCCGGCCTGCAGCAACCGTTCGTTCACCATCGACCCGTCCGGCAGGAACACGTAGGCCAGTGTGCGGCCGTAGCCGTCCTGGCGCTCTTGATCGAACTCGAGGCGCACGACCTTGCCCTCGACCAGGCCGGCGTTGAACGCGCGGGCTTCAAGGCCGAAGGGGTCCGCGGTTTTGTGCTTGTGGTCGATCTCCGGGGTGTTCACTCCGATGTAACGAATCGACCGGCCGTCGGCGAGTTCCACGGTGTCGCCGTCGTTCACCCGCCGCACGGTCGCGAGCTCGGCCGTCGCCCCGACCGACACGTGCAGCAAAATGGCCAGGACCACCGTCAGCCTCAGGCGCATTCCCCGGCGCATGCCCCCTCCCCTTGCCCTTCGATCCGCCCGCGAACCCCGCAGCGCCGCATGGCCGCCTCGTCCAGCATCCGGGAGAGCCCGCCGCGCTCGGCCGGCGTGAAGCCGAGCGCGTGGCGCCAGACTTCGTCGTCCTCCATGCAGAGGTAGGTGCAGATCTGCGGGGCGTGCGCGCCGATGGCCGCGCACAGCGCCCGGAAGAGCTGCATGCGCAGCGGCTTGAAGTAGCGCATCTTGCCGTCCAGCCCCGGCACGAACTCGCCGTAGACGATCGACGAGTGCGGGAACCGCCGTTCGACGGTCGCCTTGAGGTCGGGCATGAAGCGAAACGCCCCCAGGCTCACCCAGGCGATGGATTCGGGCCCGACGGCATCGAACATCCGGTCGACCACTCGGCGGTAGTCGGCTTCGCAGCCCGCGTAGATCACGAGCGGGTCGAAGTGGAAGGCCACCGGGTAGCCCGCGGCAACGGCTTCGGCGGCCGCCCGCAGCCGCCGCTCGAGCGGGGCCGTGCCGCGCTCCTCGTTGCGGATCACTCTCTCGGTGTTGAGCGACCAGGACAGGATGGTCCGGCCGCCGTGAGGCAGACCTTTCAAGTGGTCGATCCGGGCGGTCTTGGTCTTGAGCTCAAGGATGCTGGTCGCCTGGCCGGCGAAGCGGCGGACCAGGTCGGATGAGAGGTCCGTCCACGCGTCCCAGATCAGGCTGTCGGTGAACTCGCCGGTGCCGAACCGATGGAGCACCCCGTCGGCCAGGCACCCGTCCAGCTCGCCCATCAGGTCCTCCCGGTTGACGAAGTACTGGAGGACCGGCGGGTGGAAATAGCTCTGCAGGATGCAGTAGGCGCAGTCCATCGTGCAGTAGGAGGCCACGTGCAGGATACGGTAGCCGCAGCAGGTGTAGTGCCGCGTGCCGGGGCAGCGCTTGACGAAGGCCCCCCGGTTGCGCGTCAGATACAGCACGCGTTTGCCGCGTGCCTCCGGGTCGGCCGAACCCCGGACCGCGGCGAACATCTCCGCGGGGTCCGATACCGTCGTGCCGGTCATCCCCAGGCGCCGGCGGAACGTCTGCACCTCCGGGTGGGAGGCAACCTCGGCGTCGACGTAAAGGGCTTCGATCAGCATGGGTCGCCGAATCCCCTGCCCTTGCCGCCCACGATCGCCCTGAGGGCGGGGTCGCGCAGCAACCCGTCCAACCGGTCGCGCAGCGTCCCGAGCTCTTCCAGGGTTTCGAAACTGAAGCCGAGGTGGAATTGCGTGCCTTCGAAATCCCGCGGCGGTTCGATTCTCAGCCCGTCACCGAGCGAGAGGTCGCGGCGCAGGCGCTCGAAATTCCTCTCGGCCGCGTCGATCGTCGGAAACCGGCGGCGGCGCAGAAACCGTCGGACGGCCTGGGTCACGCGGTTCGGGTCGCTTCCGGCCGCGTCCATCGCGGCGAGGAGCAGCGGGTCCGCGACGACCTCCCGCGGCGGGATGCCGTCGCGCCGGGCGATCTCGAGCACCAGCTGGAGAATTTCCCGCTGTTTGTTCAGCCCCGCGCCCAGCCGGCGCAGCAGTTCGGCGACGGCCGTCGCCTGCTCGGAGTCGAGCATTCCCAGCTCGCAGGCCGTGGGGAAGGCGATCGCCTCCTCGGCAATCCCGGCCTGCACGTCCGCGGGCAACCGGACGAGGCCCTTCAGGCGTTCGCAGAGAACGGGGGCCGCCGGCAGCCCGAGCGCGGCGGCGTCTGCGGGCGGGGCGGCATCGTCAGGATGGCAGCGGTCGAGCAGGACCAGCGCGCGCGCTGTTTCGAGCAGGGTCAGCGGGCGCTCGAGCGAATTTTCGCCGACCGCGCGGCAGGCGCACGCGTAGTCGGACGTTTCGGCGCTGAGAATCCGCGCGGGGATGCGGGTCCAGCCGAGCTGCGCACAGGCGGCGGCGCGGCGGTGGCCGCTCAGCAGCGTCGCAGGATCGCCGGAACGCACCAGCACCGGGTTGAGCAGCCCGACGCGGGCGATGGACTCTCTCAGCTCGCTCCGGTCACGGGCCTCGGTGATGCGAAAACGATCATCCCCCGGGCGGATGTCCGCCAGGGGGATGAGGTCGAGTCCCGGTGGAGCCCAGTCGCTACAGGCCATGCGTGCTGCCGCTCAATTGCTTGAGCGCTTCGAGGTATTTCTGCCGGGTGTTGCGCACCACCTCTTCGGGCAGGCGCGGCGGGGGCGGGGTCTTGCCCCAGCGGGTGGACAGGAGGTAGTCGCGCAGGTACTGCTTGTCGTAGCTCTGCTGCGGCCCGCCCGGTTTGTAGGTGACCTTCGGCCAGAACCGGGAGCTGTCCGGGGTGAGCACCTCGTCGATCAGGATCAGCTCGTCGCCCACGAACCCGAATTCGAACTTGGTGTCGGCGATGATGATGCCTTTGCCCTCGGCCAGGGCCGCGCCCTTGCGGTAGAGCGCCAGGGTGAGGTCGCGCACACGGCCGGCGGTTTCGGGGCCGACGCGGCGGCAGGCCTCTGCGAAATCGATGTTGATGTCGTGAGTTCCGACCTCTTCCTTCGTCGCCGGGGTGAAGATCGCCTCCGGCAGGCGGTCGGACTCCGTGAGACCGGGCGGCAGCGCGATGCCGCAGATCTCGCCGCTCGCCTTGTACGAGTTCCAGCCGGACCCGGAGATGTACCCGCGCGCGACGCACTCGATCGGCAGGGGGGTCGCCTTCTTGACCAGCATGCTGCGGCCGCGCAGCTGATCGGCGTAAGGGCGGCAGCTGGCCGGGAAGTCCTCGACGCGGCTGCTCACGACGTGGTTGGCGACGATCGGCCGCATCGCCTCGAACCAGAAGAGGGAGATCTGGGTCAGGATGATGCCCTTGTCCGGGATGGGGTCGTCCATGATGACGTCGAAGGCCGAAATCCGGTCGGTGGCCACCATGAGGAAGTGTTCCCCCAGATCGTACATGTCCCGCACCTTGCCGCGCTTCAGGAGCGTGAGTCCGGGGAAATCGGTCTGGCTGATCGGCTGTTTCATGGCAGCTGTCCTCGCTTCGTCGGATTGGGGTGCCGGAAAATCGGCGCGCATCACTCTTTGGAAAGGGATCGGATGAAATACCGGATGGTGTGCAGCATGCGCTCGTCGGGGTCCACGAACTCGATGCCGATCTCGTAGACCCCGTGATCGGTCGAACGCACGTGCACCGCGTGCCCCCGGATGTCGACCAACTGGTCTTCCAGGCCGATGCTCAGGATGACCGTGTGTTCCGCCGCGATGGGGAACCGGGTTTCGAGCAGGATCCCGGACTCGGACAGGTTGAGCGTGCGGCCCATGCCCTGCTTGACCTGCTTCCCGGCCTCGTCCAGACAGACATACGAGAGGTTCAGGGAAGCGATGCGCCGGTGCTTGCGTTTTTCGTTGTTTTCCATTTCCGGCAGCTCTCCTCTCCGGTGGCGGCGGCGTCAGAGAATCCCGGCTTTGCCGACGCGCGTGATAGTTACCAAGGTTGTGGCCGAGATGCAAGCGGCAAGATGCTCGATGATGTTGCGCAGCGTCGCGGACAGGCGGCGGTGTTCGACCTCGATGGCCTTCGAGTCCACGGCCGCGAGTTTGAGGTCCGCCGAGGAGAAGACCGTCGCCTCGTAGGGCTCGTGCCCGATCGTGAGAAACGGGATGTGTCCGAAAAAATCCCCCTTCTCGAGGCTGACCAGGGGGACGTGCCCTCCCGGCGTCTGACGCGCCACCACCACCTGCCCCTCCCGGACGCGGAAGAGACGGTCCTCGGTCTGGCCTTCCTTGATGGCGATCTTCTTGCCGGCGATCGAGTCCATGAAACTCCGGTCGCTCGCGTGCGCCTGGGCCGCGACGGTCGTCACGCAGCGCAGGCGCTTGTCCAGGCTGCGGATCAGGGTTTTGAAGTCAGCGGAGAGGTTGGCCAACTCGCCCGCCAGCAGCTGGGAGTCCAGCATTCCGAGCTGGGTGTTCCCCGAGGCGGTGACCGTCGAGCTGCGCATGTTGGTCCCCGCCATGAGCGAGGCCAGGCTGCCGAGAAAACCGCCGTCCCCCACCCGCAGCAGTTTGAGCGGCCCGGCGGGCGTGCTCTTGGCGATTTCGGCGGCCCCTTCCAGGATGACCCAGATCCAGTTCCCGTGCGAGCCTTCGCGCACGATCTCGTCCCCGTCGTAGAACCCCTCCTCGTCGATGACGTAGGAGTAATCGACCAGAGGCCCCTTGATCAGCGGCGGCAGGTCGCTGCGGAGCGGTTCCGGCGGCGTGGGCCCATCCGCGGCGCTGCCATCCGGTACCGCAGGCCCCAGCTTCTCGATCTTGCCCTCGTCGAGCAGCCGCAGGCCGTCGAGGATGATCTCCATCCTCCCTTTCTTGATGGTGCGCTCGCAGGCGGGCGTTTCGTGGGTGAACTCGAAGCGGCCGTCGGTCCAGCCGAAGAGGGGGAAGAGCGCATCCAGGCCGGACAAGGCGCCGCTGGCGGCGTTGATCGGGGTGCCCTTGTCGAGCATGATCAGTCCGGGGTCGGGTTTGCTGCTGTAGATTCGAAGGGTTCCCGTCGCGGAGCTGCTCCCGAGAAGCTGCAGCAGTTCCCCGAGGTTGAGGAAACTCAATTTTCCGGAGAAATCGACGTCGGAAGCCATCAGGCGCTGTCGGCGGTTTCGGCTGGCTGCGGATCGCGGCGCGGCGGCAAAGCGGTCGTGCCTGCGTCCGGGCCGGGTTTCAGAAATTCAATTCCTGCTGGAGGGATTTGAGCACGAGCTTGACGCACTCCTGCAGGGTCTTGCCCACCCCCATACCGCTCAGCGCGGCCGCCGGGAAGGCCGGGGCCTTCAGCTGGCGGTTCAGTTCGCTCGACATCCGTTCGACCGGCATCAGGGGGATCTGGGCGTCGGCCAAGTCGCGCTTGTTGAATTGCAGCACCAGCGGGATCTTGAAAATGCTGAGGTTGTAGTCCCGCAGGTTCTGGTGCAGGTCCTTGAGCGCGAGGATGTTCTGCTCGCGCCGGACTTCGAGGGAGTCGGCCACGAACACCACCCCGTCCGCGCCCCGCAGGACCAGTTTGCGGGTCGAGGAATAGCGCACCTGCCCGGGGACGGTGTAGAGCTGGACGCGCACATCGCACCCCTTGAGCTTCCCGATCTCCAGGGGCAGGAAATCGAAGAACAGCGTGCGGTCGCCCTCGGTGTCGATCGAGATCATCTCGCCCTTGACGTGCTGGGTGAACGTCTTGTGGATGTACTCGAGGTTGGTGGTCTTGCCGCAGCGCGCAGGCCCGTAGTAGACGATCTTGCACTCGATCTGCCGCTTTTTCAGGTTGACGACCGCCATGTCCGATCACGCCTCGCACGAGCGCCCGGCCGGGCGCATGGAGTTATCGTACCAATTTATTTTCTCATCATATCACACAGTTTCGGGGCAGCAAATAAAAAGTTTCTTTCGCCCGCCTTCCGGCGCGACGGGAGGATATGTGTTGACAATCGGGCCGTTTATGTTATCGAACCGTCTTGCCGCAACCCGGCTGACTGCAGCTCGATTCGATCGTTCCGGCGCCGGCGCAGCCAACCCCAACCGCCCGTCGCCGCGCACATTATAACCCCGGGGATGATTGGAGGGAAAATGGACAAGAAAGTGACCGTGATCGGTGCCGGAAACGTGGGGGCCACCGCCGCTCAGCGTTTAGCCGAGAAGGAGCTCTGCGATGTCGTCCTGGTGGACATTGTCGAAGGCGTCCCGCAGGGCAAGGCGCTCGACCTGGCGGAAGCCGCGCCGATCGAAAAGCACGACGCGCACCTGACCGGCGCGAACGCCTACGATGCGACCGCCGGCTCCCACATCGTCATCATCACGGCCGGGATCCCCCGCAAGCCCGGCATGAGCCGCGACGACCTGCTCAGCACCAACGCCGGGATCGTCAAGAAGGTGACCCAGGAGGTCGCCGCCCGGTCGCCCGAGGCGATCCTGATCATCGTGAGCAACCCGCTCGACGCGATGTGCCACGTGGCCTTCGACGCCAGCCGATTTCCCAAGCAGCGGGTGATCGGCATGGCCGGAGTCCTGGACTCCGCTCGTTTCCGGGCGTTTATCGCCATGGAGTTGAACGTGTCGGTCGAGAACACCCACGCGTTCGTGCTCGGCGGCCACGGCGACACCATGGTGCCCCTGCCCCGTTACTCGAGCGTCGCGGGCATCCCCATCACCGAACTCATGAGCACGGAGCGCATCGAGGCCCTCGTGCAGCGCACGCGCAACGGCGGCGCGGAGATCGTGGGGCTCCTGAAGACCGGCAGCGCCTTCTACGCGCCGGCCTCGGCCGCCGTGGAAATGGCCGAATCCATCCTCAAGGACAAGAAGAAGGTTCTGCCCTGCGCGGCCTACCTCCAGGGCGAGTACGGCATCAAAGACCTGTTCATCGGGGTCCCGGTCAAGCTGGGCGCCAAGGGGATCGAGCAGGTGCTCGAAATCAAGCTCTCCAGCGAGGAAAACGCGGCGCTGCAGAAGTCGGCGGCCGCCGTGCAGGAGCTCAAGACCGTTCTCGCGAAGCTGACGTACTAAGTTCCGCCTCCGTGGCCTCGGCGGGCGCGGATGCGATCGCACTCGCCTTGACCGCCTCGGCCAGCCTGCGGTTGAAACCGGGCAGCGCGCTCAGCTCCTCGAGCGTGGCTGCCCGGATCGCTTCGAAGCTGCGGAAGTGCCGGATCAGAGCCGCCTTGCGGGTCTTGCCGATGCCCGGGATCTGGTCCAGCGCCGAACGCAGGGCGACGCTGCGGCGGCGCCGGCGGTGAAAGGCCAGGGCGAAGCGATGGGCCTCGTCCCGGACCCGCTGGAGGAAGAGCAGGGCGTCGGCGTCACGGCCGAACGCGACCGGGTTGGCGCGCCCGGGCACGAAGATCTTGTCCTGGCTCTCCCCGCGCCGTTCGTCCTTCTTGGCGATCCCGATCACGTCGAAACGACCCTCCAGGCGCAAATCCCGCATCACCGCCAGGGCGACCCCCAGCTGCCCGCGCCCGCCGTCCACCATCAGCAGGTCCGGGAGCGCATCCCCCTGCCCCGCGTCCCGGTAGCGCCGGCTGAGGACCTCCAGCATCGCGGCATAGTCGTCCGGGCCGACCACCGTGCGGATGCGATAGGTACGGTAGGCCGAGGTTTCCGGGCGCCCGTCCACGAAAACGACGACTCCGGCCACCGGTTCCGACCCCATCAGGGTCGAGTTGTCCACGCACTCGATGCGCCGCGGCGGGCGACCGAGGTTCAACCGCTTCTGCAAGCGCTCCGGCAGGTCCCCGGCCGCACGCCGCGCGGGCAGCCGCTCGAGCTCGGTCCGGGCGTTGTGCAGCGCCATCGCGAGCAGCTTGGCCTTCTCCCCGCGCTCCGGCCGGCGGATCTTCACGCGCTGCCCCCGCTGCGCGCCGAGCCATTCCTCGGTCAGCGCCGCGTCCTCGAGCGCATGGGACACGATGACCTCCCCCGGGACAAACGCCCGGCCCTCGTAGAACTGGCGGATAAAGAGCCCCAGCATCTCGCCCTCGGAGGCCATGCTTTCGCTGAAGCTGAAGTGGCGCGTGCCGGCGAGGAAGCCGCCGTGCACCTCCAGGTGGGTGATGACCGCCTCGCCCTCGGAGACCGCCGCGGCGAAGACGTCACGGTCCAGGAAGTCGGTGGTCACCGCGACCTGCTTCTCGGTCGTCCGCTGCAGCGCGAAGAGCTTGTCGCGCAGCCGCGCGGCGCGCTCGTATTCCTGCGCGGCGGCGCAGGCCGCCATGTCGTCGCGGACCTTGCGGATCAACTCACGGGTGCGGCCCTTGAGGAACAGGACCGCCTCGTCGACCTGCTCCCGGTAGACCTCCCGCGGCACGTCGCGACAGCACGGCGCCAGGCACCCGTTCATCTGGCAGTGCAGGCAGGGCCGTGTGCGCGTGCGGAACTCGCCGGCCTTGCACTTGCGCAGCTTGAAGGTCTTGTTGAGGATGGCCAGCGTCGCGCGCACGGCGTGCGCCGAGGCGAAGGGCCCGAAATACTGGGCGTCGTCCTCCCCGATGCGGCGCACGACGGTGAAGCGCGGGTAGTCGTCGGCCGGGTTCAGGCGCAGGCTCGGGTAGCGCTTGTCGTCCTTGAGCACCACGTTGTAGCGCGGCCGGTGGCGCTTGATCAGGTTGGACTCGAGGATCAGCGCTTCCATCTCGGTGCGCGTCAGGACGGTCTCGAAGTCGGCGATGCGGCCCACGAGGGCCTCGATGCGTGAATCCCCGTGCCCCGAGGGCTTGAAATAGTTGGCCAAGCGCTTGCGCAGGTTGCGCGCCTTGCCCACGTAAAGGATGCGCCCGTCCGCGTCTTTCATGAGGTAGACGCCGGGTTCCGCAGGGGCTTCGGCCAGCCTGCGTGCGATCGATTCGCCGCGGTCGGTCGGGGGGGCGGTCGTCATGTCTCCAGCAGCACGAGCTCCTTCAGCCGTCGGATGCGGTCGCGCAGCTCGGCCGCCTGTTCGAAGTCGAGGTCGCGCGCGGCGGCGTGCATCTGCGACTCGAGCGTGCGGATGTCGGCGACGATGTCGTCCGCAGACCCGTATCGGTCGAGCGCCTCGACCACGCCGCCGGTCGCAGGCGCGGCCTGGCCGAAGTCGAAGGTCTCGGTGATGGCCTTGCGGATGGTCGTGGGGGTGATCCGGTGCTTCCGGTTGTAGGCCTGCTGGATGCGGCGGCGGCGGTCGGTTTCCTCCAGGGCCCGGGCCATGGACGGGGTCACGGTCTCGGCGTAGAGGATGACCCTCCCGTTCACGTTGCGCGCGGCCCGGCCGCAGGTCTGGATGAGAGAGCGGGTCGAACGCAGGAACCCTTCCTTGTCGGCGTCGAGCACGGCGACGAGCGCGACCTCGGGGATGTCGAGCCCCTCGCGCAGCAGGTTGATCCCGACCAGAACGTCGAACGTGCCCATCCGCAGGTCGCGGATGATCGCGATGCGCTCCAGGGTGGAGATGTCCGAGTGGAGGTAGCGCACCTTCAGGCCCAGGTCCGCGTAATACTCGGTCAGGTCCTCGGCCATGCGCTTGGTGAGGGTGGTCACGAGCACCCGTTCGCCCCGGCGGGCACAGGCGCGGATCTCGTCGTGCAGGTCGTCCACCTGGTTGCGGGCGCTGCGCACCTCCATGACCGGGTCCACGAGGCCGGTGGGACGCACGATCAGCTCGACCACGGCGTCGCCGCCCGCCTTCCGCTCGTAGTCCGCCGGGGTGGCCGAGACGAACACCACCTGATTGAACCGCGCCTGCGACTCTTCGAACTGCAGCGGCCGGTTGTCCAGCGCGGACGGGAGCCGGAAGCCGTACTCGACGAGCGTTTCCTTGCGTGCGCGGTCGCCGCGGTACATGCCCTGCAGCTGGGGAACGGCGATGTGGCTCTCGTCGATGAAGAGAAGGAAATCCTGCGGGAAGTAATCGAGCAGGGTCGGCGGCGGCTCGCCCGGGAGCCGCCCGGTGAAGTGGCGCGAGTAGTTCTCGATCCCGTTGCAGTACCCGAGCTCCTGGATCATCTCGAGGTCGAAGTGCGTGCGTTCCTCGATCCGCTGGGCCTCCAGCAACTTCCCCTGGTCGCGGAACGCGTCGATGCGCTGCCCCAGCTCGGCGCGGATGGTCTGCAGCGCCCGCTCCTGGGTCGCGCGCTGGGTGACGTAGTGGCTCGCGGGGAAAATCACCGCCCGCGTGAGCCGCCGCAGCACCGTGTTGCGCAACGCGTCGATTTCGGCGACGCCTTCGACCTGGTCGCCGAAGAAATCGACGCGGATCGCGCGGTCCTCCTCGTACGCGGGGAAGATCTCGACCCGATCGCCGCGCACCCGGAAGGTCCCGCGGTAGAAGTCGTGGTCCTTGCGTTCGTACTGCATGGCCACGAGGTCGGACAGCAGCCGCTCGCGGTCGAGGGCCGTCTCCGCCTCCACCTCCACCCGCATGGCGAGGTAGTCCTCCGGGGCGCCCAGGCCGTAGATGCACGAGACGCTCGCCACCACCAGCACATCGCGCCGCGAAAGCACCGAGCGCGTGGCGGAGTGGCGCAGCTTGTCGATCATGTCGTTGATGGAGGAGTCCTTGGCGATGTAGGTGTCCGAGGACGGGATGTAGGCCTCCGGCTGGTAGTAGTCGTAGTAGCTGACAAAGTACTCGACGGCGTTGTCGGGGAAGAGTTGACGGAACTCGTGGTAGAGCTGCGCGGCGAGCGTCTTGTTGGGGGCGATCACGAGGGTCGGGCGGTTCATCCGCGCGACCACGTGCGCCATGGTGAACGTCTTGCCCGACCCGGTGACCCCGAGCAGGACGCTGTGCCTGCGCCCGTCGAGGACGTGCGCGCTCAGCCGCTCGATGGCCGCAGGCTGGTCGCCGCTCGGCTCGTAGGGAGCCTGGAGGCGGAAGGCCGTCATGCACCGCCGTCCCGGGTGCGCGGGATCGCCTGCACCAGCACGGTCGCCATGGCGCCGATCCCCTCCTCCCGGCCGATCATGCCGCAGGCTTCGGTGGTGGTCGCCTTGACGTTGACCGCCTCCGGCGTGTCGACCGCGGCGCGGGCGATGTTGGTGATCATCTGGCTGCGGTACGGGGCGATGCGGGGGGCTTCGGCCAGCACGACCGCGTCCACGTTGACGATCCGGTACCCCTGGCGGTGCACCATGCGGCAGGTTTCGCGCAGCAGCTCCAAACTCGAAATGCCCTTGTACCGCGGGTCCGTGTCGGGGAAGTGGCTGCCGATGTCGCCCAGGCACACGGCCCCGAGCAACGCGTCGCACACCGCGTGCAGCAGCGCGTCCGCGTCCGAGTGCCCGAGCAGCCCCTTGGGGTGGGGGATGCGCACGCCGCCCAGGACCAGGTCGCGGCCCTCGACCAGCCGGTGGAAATCGAAGCCGATGCCGGTTCTGAAATCCGAGCTCATGTGGGATCGATCCGTTGAGGTTGATGCCGGAGCTCAAAATAGCACAGGCCGTTGTGACCGTAAACTCAGCTCAGGCGCATTTTAAGATCGGTTTTCAGGCGGGATCCGGACCCCACAGCGCATCGCGCAGCCCGGAGGCGCGCCGGATGCGGCGCCCGACCGCCGTGGCGACGACCTCCGCGCGGCCGCACACCACGATGCGGTTGCGGGCGCGAGTGATGGCCGTGTAGAGGAGCTCCCGGGTGAGGACGGGCGAGTCGCGTTCGGGCAGGATGAGCAGCACCTCGTCGAACTCGGAGCCCTGGCTCTTGTGGACGGTCAGGGCGTAGGCGGTCTCGTGTTCGGGCAGGCGCTGGGGGGCAAACGGGCGGCTTTGGCCGGCAGGCCCCGGGAAGTGCACGCAGAGCCGACCCGTCGCCGGGTCGGGCAGCGTCACGCCGATGTCGCCGTTGAAGAGCGCGAGCGTGTAGTCGTTGCGCGTGACGAGCACGGGGCGGCCGGCGTACCATTGCCCGGCCCCGCCGCCGGCGGGGATGCCTCCGCCGCGGCGCAGCAGGCGCTCGGCCGTGCGGTTGACCGTCTCGACCCCCGAAGGGCCGGCGGCGTGGGCGCACAGGATCTTGAACCGGCCGATGGCCGCCAGCGCCTCGTCCGGCTCGGCCGCTTCGACCAGCGGCCGGTACCCCTCCACGATCCGCTGCCGGACGGTCGCCTCCACCCCGGGGCCGGCCGCCGGGTCCATCCACTCGACCGTGCCCGAGCGGTCGTGCGCCAGCAGATCGAGCGCGCCCCGGGCGTCGCCGGCGTTGACCGCGCGGCTGAGCTCGCCGATGGCGCTGCCGGGCGCGAAGCGATAGCTGCGCGTGAGCTCGACGATGCACCCGTCGAGCGCGCGCGGGCCGCGCGCCGCGCCCGCCCCGGCGCGGTCGCCGCCGCAGAGGTCGCCCAGGACCGAACCGGCCTCGACCGACGCGAGTTGGTGCCGGTCCCCCACCAGGATCAGGCGGGCCTCCGGCGGGACGGCGTCGGCCAGCTTGGCCATGAGCGCCAGGTCCACCATGGAGGCTTCGTCGACCACCACCGCGTCCGCGGCGAGCGGCCGGTGCGCGATCGTGCCGGAAGCGGGAGGTGCCGGGGACGGGTTGCAGCAGGCGGTGGATCGTGGCGACCTCCGCCGGCGCGTCGCCCCCCCCGGGCAGACCGACCCGGCGCAGCGATTCCTGCAGCCGCGCGGCGGCCTTCCCCGTCGGAGCGGTCAGCAGGGCGCGCAAGGGCCGCCCCTCCTGCAACCGCCGCAGCAGATCCAGAATGGCGGTGATCGTGTAGGTCTTCCCGCTGCCGGGCCCGCCCGTGATCACCGTGACTCCCCGCCGGCCGGCGGCCGCGGCGGCCGCGCGCTGGTCCGCGTCGGGCCGCCCCGGCAGGCGGTCGAACACCGCCTGCACGAGGGAGTCGAGTCGCAGCGGGTCGAGCCGCCGCCTCTCGCTCGGCGCGCGCGCAGAGATCGCGCGCCAGCCGGTCCTCGTACTCCCAGTACCGATACAGGTACAGTCGACCGTGTTCGTCCAGGATCAGCGGGCGTTTCTGCCCGGGCCGGCCGATCGCGGGGGAACGTTTCAGGGCCGCGATCCAGGACTCCGCGTCCGGACGCCATCCCGGGCTCGAGGTCGTCCGCGGTCGCAAGCTCGAGGCAGACATCCCCTCGGCCGGCGGCACGGCTCACCAGAGCCGCCGCCAGGACGACGAGCGGGTCGGGCGGGATCGAGAACCCGGCGATGAACTCGCCGAAGCGCCGGTCCAGGGCGGACAGACCTGATCGGTGCCGATCCACGTCATTCATAGTCGGGAATCAGGGCCCGGCCGAGCGCGTGCACCAGGTCGGGTTCCGGCCGGTCGCGGAAAATGCCGGCTTCCCGGCCCGGCTGTCACGGTCGAGGCCGCGCAGGAAGACGTAGGCGACTCCGCCGAAGTCGCGCGCGTAGTCGTAGCCCGGTAGGCGCCGCCGCAGGTAAAGGTCCAGCGCGAGCGTGTAGATGTGGTACTGCAGGGTGTAGAACTCGTCGCGCATGACGGCGGAGAGCCGCTCGACGCCATAGTCGTCCCGGTCCGCCCCCAGGTGGTTGGACTTCCAGTCCACGAGGTAGAAGCGACCGCGGTGGAACGCCACCAGGTCGATGAACCCCTTCATGTGCCCGCGCAGCGGCGCAAAGGTCAGCCGTCCCAGCCGCTCGGGGAACCCCCGCAGCACGTCGGCCCGGCCGAAGCGTGCGAACACCTCCCGCAGACCGCGCGGGGACAGCAGGTTGAGCGGGTGGTAGAACTCCATCTCGGCGAGGCGGTCTTCCGGTGGCAGGCGGCTCAGAATGCACCCGTCGTCCGGGAAGAGATCGACCTCGGCCACGTCCGCCACCAGGCGCGACACGGCACCCTTCCATCCGGGGTCGAACCCGAAGGAGCGCAGCCGTTCCGCGATGATGCGCTCGGTGTCGGCGTGCGCCAGCACGGCGGAAATCGACCGCCTCGAGCACGGCGTGGAAAAAACTTCCGGCGCGGCTTCCGGCCGGAAAATCGATGATGCGCTGCCCGGTCCGGCGGGCCGGACGGCCGGCTCTCGGCCGAAGCAAAGCCGGGTTCGCGGTCGGGGGCGTCCGGATCGTGCGAACCGGAGATCAGGAAGGAATAGCTCCCCGTGCGCCACGTCCGGTCGATCGACCCGGTGAAGGTGCGGCACCGCAGCGGCGCGGCGGAAGCGGCGACCGGATGGGTCGACGGCCGTGCGGGGGCGTCGGGCAGCGGCAGCATCTCGATCGTGCCCTCCGAACGCAGGGCCAAGCGATCGAGGTCCGCCCGGATGTCCGCGTCCGTGAGGTCCGCCATCCGCGCCTTCATGCGCGCGATCCGCCCGCCGTCGTCCTCCGCCCCGAGACCCGCGCCGTGCAGCAGGTAGGCCAGGGCCGACGTTTCGGCCTGGTTGACGCGTCCCCAGGCCAGGTAGCAGCGCACTTCGGCACGGGTCACCGCCACGTAGAGCAGGCGCAGGTTCTCCGAAAGCAGCTCGCGGTCGACGCAGCCCGCGCGGGGCTGTTCGTCCGGGGATCCGATTTCGATCGTCAGGGATAGTCCTGGCCGCCGGGTCGTGGAAGAGCAGATCGTCTCCCTTGGCCTCGGAAGCGGACCACGGGTACGGGCAAAACACGACCCGGTATTGCAGCCCCTTGCTCTTGTGGATGGTGACGATCTGAACCGCGCGGGCATCGCTCTCGAGCCGCAGCGGGTGCTCGCCCCGTCCGGGAGTCGACGGGTCGCGCTGTCGGGCGAGCCAGCGCACCAGCCCGGACGGCCCGAGGTCACCGGTCGGCGCGGCCTGGTGAAGCAGCTCCACGAGGTGCAGGACGTTGGTCAGGCGCCGCTCGCCGTCCAGCAGCCCGAGCAGGCGCTGTTTGACCCCCTCCCGGGACATCAGCGCGCGGAACATGGGGATGAACCCCTCGCGCTCCCACTGCTCGGCGTACGACCGATGGCGCTCGTACCGCTCCGCCCACCACCCGGAATCCGGGTCGCTCCCGTCCAGATCGTCGGCCGTGGCGCCCAGCAGCGACGTCGCCAGTGCGGCCTTGAGCCGTGCCGGCGTCGCGAAGGTGCCGCGAGGCTCAGGAGAACGCGCTCCAGCTCCTCGCGCCTCGGGCGAGTCGAAGATGCTGCCGGTGCTGCACACGACGGCCGGGACCCCGGCGCTCGCCAGAGCCGCCTTGACCGACCGGGCCTGGTCGTTGGTGCGCACGAGGACGGCGATGTCTCCGGCGGGGAGCGGTTCACCCGGCGGCCGTGGTCAACCGCCGGATCTCGCCGGCGACCGCCTGCGCGACCATCGGTTCGGCGACCCCCTTGGTGAGCGGCTTGTCCTTCTTCGCGAGGCGTTCCGCCTCCAGGTGCCAGACCACCAAACCGGGCGGCGCGTCGTCCTTCGCGCCGGCGGCATGCGCGGCGCGAAACCCGATCCGGTCGAACAGGAACGGGCTGGTCGAAGACTGGAAAAGGGTGTTGACCGCCTTGACCAGGGCCGGGGTGGAGCGGTGGTTGCCTTCGAGCGTGTAGCGGGTTTCGGCCGAGTCGGCGGCCCGGAGGTAGGCGAAGATGTCGGCGCCGCGGAACCCGTAGATGGCCTGCTTGGGGTCGCCGATCCAGAACAGGCACCCGTCCGCCCGGCCGAAGATCGTCTCGAAAATGGCGTACTGGATGCCGTCGGTGTCCTGGAACTCGTCCACGAGCACCGCCCGGAAGCGCCGCCGCACCGCGGCTGCGAGCGCCTTCCCCCGCGGCCCGTCCAAAGCGTCGCGCAAGCGCACGAGCAGGTCGTCGAACGATTGCAGGTTGCGCTCGCGCTTGCGGCGCGCAAGCTCCGTGTGAGCGTACCGCAGGAAGTCGGCCTTGATGCGCCTCAGGTAGCGCGAGTTCGACGTCGAGGTTGCCGGCCGCGGCGTACAGGTCCTCGCAGCAGTCGAAGACGGGGTGACGCGGGGCGGTCTTGCCCTTCTTCGTCCGGCGGACGATGGTGTCCGTGCACAGGTCCTTGATCCGCCACGGCCGGAGTTCGCCGAGCCGGTGTCGAGGAGCGACCTCCACCGCCTCCCGGAGTTCGCGGAACTTCGCTCGCGGGTCTTGGCCGCCCGGCTCGCAGCTGCCGTACGTGCTGGCGTGCAGGCAGGGTCCGCGAGCAGCTTCAGCGCCGCGGGGCCGTCGAGCCCCCACAGCGTCGCAATCGATCGACGGCCGCCGGTACGCCGCCAGCGCGGAGAACTCGACCGGCTCGGGTCGGGCGGGACGCGGTAAACCGGCGTCACCCGCGCCCAGAAACGCGAGCAGCGCCGACGGCCCGTCAAGGATGTCCAGCAGGCAGCGACGGCCTCGGGCGGGGCGGCGGCCATCACCGTGCGCCAGTAGTCTTCGGCCACCTCGCGCAGGAGCGCCGACGGGTCCGGGATGAGCTCGGTCGAGAACGAGCTGCCGGTCTCGAAGGCGTGCTCGCGCAGCACCCGCTGGCAGAACCCGTGAATGGTGTAGATGGCCGCACGGTCGAAATCCGCGAGGGCGCGATCGACCCGTCCGCCGCCCCGCCCTCCGCGCCGCTGCGGGCCTCGAGGAGGCGCGCTTGGATCCGGTCGCGCAGCTCGTCGGTGGCGGCCTCGGTGAAGGTCACCATCAGGATCTCGTCGACCCGGCAGCCCTGCTCCACGACCAGGCGCACGAAGAGCTGCTCGATCGACCAGGTCTTCCCGGTCCCGGCCGCGGCTTCGATCAGGTTGCGCCCCGCAAGGGGAGCACTCTGCACGTCGAACGGGATCATCGCATCTTCACCTTGCCGTTCAGCCGGTACACGAACGCCAGGACCTCGGCCACCGCGCGGTAGAGCGCCGGCGGGATTTCCAGGTCCACGTCCATCGCCTCCAGCACCTCGACCAGGTTCGGATCCTCGTGCAGCGGGATGTGGTGCTCGCGCGCGATGGCCGTGATCGCCTCGGCCACGTACCCCCGCCCCTGGGCGACCACCTTGGGGGCGGCATCGCGTTGCGGGTCGTAGCGCAGGGCGGCGGCCTTCTTTCGGTCCTCGGATGCGGCTGCTCATGCGCGCACGTCCAGGCGTCCGGCCCGGGCCGGCCGCAGGTCCTCCCACTCGAAATCGGCCACTTTCTTCTCCGACACCCGGACCGACACGCGGACGCCCTCGAACAGCGGCGACAGCGTCGCCCGCAGCTCCGCGAGCTGCTCCTGGACCACCGGCTGGAGCTCGGCCGCCGCACGAAGAGATCGGCCGACAGACAGCGATCGGTCAGATGGAGATCGACGCGCACGGCCCCCAGCCGATCCAGATCGACCAGCAGCGCGGCCCGGTGCCCGCCGGTGCGTCTCCGGCGCCGCCGCGGGAAGCCGACCTTCAGCCGGGCAGTGCCGTCGGGTGCGTTCAGCGGCAGGCTGAAATGGATCAGCGTAAACTGACGGGTCTCGTCCGTCGTGCGCGTGATCTCGGCCTGCTGCTGCACGATTTCGCTCAGCAGCGTGCGCGCCGACTGCGTCAGCTCGGTCGTCTCGCGCGCAGCCGGAGTCGCCGCCCGCTTCCAGCCCGTGCACGAGCGCGGCCAGCTGTGCCTTGAGATCGGCGGCCAGGATGCGACGCACCGCGGCGGAGTTCGCCGGACGCCCGGGTGCGACGTCGGTCGTGTCCGCTCAGCTCGTCCTGCAGCTGCGTTTCCAGAAACAGACCCGAGTTGCGGCACAGGTCCTGGAGACGATCGGGTATGTTGGCCCCCGCCCCCGGTTCCAGCGGTCGCAGCAGCTCGCCGACGTGCCAGGGCGGCCGACAACCCGGCCGCTTCCCCCGCCGGCGACGCTGCGGGAGCGCCGCCAGCAGGCGACTGGCGTGCGCCCGGACCTCCCGCAGCAGTCGCGCGGGGACCGCCCGGGCCGGTTCCGTCGGGAGGGGCTCCGCCGGGAGTGTGCCGGCCAGCCGCCGCCGGCGGGCGGACGACTTCCAGGCGCAGCGTCGCCGGCGTGTCGAGCACGCGCACGGTGAACTCCTCCCCGGCCGCCACCGGGAAGCTCACCTCCGCGACCGCCCGGAAACGGCCGCAGTCCACCAGCACCTTGCCGTCTGCGCGCACATCGAGCACGCGGACCGGCAGCGGTCGCCCGCCTGCAGGGCGACACCGGTGAACGCGGCCTCGCGTCCGAGGGCGATGCTCAACAGCGCGGTGATATCCATGGGCTCCCGGTCCCGTCAGGCCGCATTCGCAGTGGTCGAGCAACGGGCCGAACACCTCGACCGCCAGCCGCTGGAACTCGTCGTCCAGGGCGGTGCCGCCGGATGGAAAAGCCGGACGTAGGGGTCCGCCCCCTCCCCGTGCGTCCTCCTAGCCGTCCCACCTGCCGAGCGGCTGCCTGGGCGGCGCGTTCGAAGACGAGCGCAGCTTGAGACAATACGCCAGGGCGCACTTCGGGAAAGGTGCACCGGCTCGGTCAGCCCGCGTCGATAGAGCCGAGCAGGCGCGCCAGCACGGCGGCGGCATCCGCGAACCCGGATCAGGCGCAAGCGCTTGTCCAGGCCGATCAGAAAGCTCTCCGGCTCGCGCACGCTCGGGCGGGCGACCTGGAGCACGAGGTGCCCGACCCAGGCCTGCAGGAAATCCCTGGCGCTCAGCTTCGCACAGCGCACCTGCAGGCACCCCGAGGGGGTCACCCGCGGCAGCCGCCCGGTCAGCTGACGCCCGTCGATCTCGCAGGCGACCTCGAGCGCTTCCGGTGCCGCGCCGCACAGCGCCCTCCCGGCCGTCGACGCGAGCTGCCGCACCTGCGCACCCAGTCGCCGGAAGAGGACGTCTCCGGCCGGACCATGGGGAAGCCGGCCGGCCGCGCGCACGGCCGGGTACAGCTCGTCCGGATCCCGCCCCGCGAGACAGCCGTCCAGCAACAGCGCTCCGATGTGATACCGGTTCAGGCCGTCGAGCGTGAACGGTTCGCTTTCCTCCGCAGGCGCATCCTCCTCCGGCAGCGGAATCCCCAACCGGGTGCGGGCCAGGAACTCGCCGGGTTCGACAGGAATGCCAGCAACCGCCCGATAGGGATGGGACGTCCGGGGTCCTCGTCATCCGGGCGCTCCGGCAGCGGCCCGGTGAAAAAGGGTCGATCGGTGCGCGGACCGGCTGCGGCCACGCAGCCCTTCAGCTCCTCGCGGGCGTAGCTGAAATGTCCCGAGCCGTGCGTGAAGTAGTCGGGCGCGAACCCCTGGAGCTTGTGTTCGACGACGAGCCGGCCGCGACCGACGCCGTACCCCTTCTCGACGGCGTCCAGCAGCTCGCTCACCAGGGCCGACGGCGGCCGCCGGGCGTTGTCCTGGATGTCCTGGCCCACGTAACTGACGTAGAATCGCCGCCGGGCTGCGACCAGCGCCTCCAAAAAAAGATACCGGTCGTCGTTGCGCCGCGACCGGTCCCCGGTGCGGGGAGCGCGCGCGACCAGGTCGAATGCCAGGGGCGGCGTGTCGCGCGGGAAGGCGTCGTAGTCCATCCCGATCAGGCAGACCACCGCGAACGGGATGGTCCGCATGGGCAGCAGGGCGCAGAACGTGATGCCGCCGGCGAGAAACCCCCGCCCGGCGCGGGCGGCATCGAGATGCTCGTTCAGGAACTCGCGCGCCACCTCCAACGGCACGGGCCGATCGAAGCCCGAAGCGGTCTGCATTTCCTCCAGGCGCGCCATCGCCGCAGTGAACCGCAGCACGTCGGCTTCCAGGGATTCGTCCGCCCGCAGAAAGTCATCCGCGAGGCGGCGGAAGGTCAGCCCCCATTCGCTCAGGCTGCGCATTTCGTCCAGCTCCGCGGCGGTCCGGAACACGTGGTCCATGAAGTCCAGAAAGCCCGAGAGCGCCTGGGAGTTTGACCCCTCGGCGGCATCGAAGGGGAGGATGCCCTCGAAGAGGGCTGCCTCCTGCGCGGGCATGGCGTAGCCCAGCAGCAGACGATCCAGGCCGTGCGCCCAGGTGTTCTGCCGCTCGGCCGGAAGTCCGAGAGCGCCGCGGCCGCCTTCGTCCCTGCCCCACCGGATGCCGGACTGCTGCACCCAGCCTTGGATCAACGGGAGATCCGGCTCCTGAATTTCGAACCGCCGTCGAACGGGCTCGAATTCGAGAAGGCGCAGGACCTGCGCGGCGCGGATCCGATTGCCCTTCAGCTCCAGGATGGCGGGCCAGACGCTTTCGAGCGCCTGCTGCCCGTCGAGCCCCCGGTCCGCGATGCAGAACGGGATGCGTTGCCCCGGGTCGACCGGCGCGCCGAAGACCGCGGAGATGTATGGGGCGTAGGCGGCGATGTCGGGCGCCATGACGACGATGTCGGCCGGGCGCAGGCCCGGGTCCTCCTCGAACATGCTCAGGATCTGGTCGTGCAGAACCTCGATCTCCCGCATGGGGCCGTGGCAGCTGTGGACGGCGATCGACCCGTCGCCGGGGGCGTCGGCCTGGACGGGCGGATCGGCTTCGCGGTCCCGCAGCTCGAGGATGTCCGCTTGAACGAGCGCCAGGAGCGAGCCGTCCTCGGGTGCGGAGAAATCCTCACGCCATGCGGCGGCCTCGGTGCCGGCGAGCAACTCGATGAATTCGCGGCCCATCGCTCCGAAAGAGGACAGCAGGCGATTGCCGCGTTCCAGATGCAGAGACGCCCGGTCGGTGCCGGGATGGCGCTCGGCCAGGCGGCCGATCGCACGTTCGGAGAGAATTCCGCCCCAGTACTCGCGGCAGGGGTTGAGAAAAAACAGATTGACCCGCACCAGGTGGGACAGGCGCTCGAACGCCTGCAGGTAGCTCGGCGGGAGGTACGATACCCCGAACAGTGCGACCCGTTCCGGGAACACGGGCGGCCGCTCGGTCCGGCGGGACAGCTCGTCCAGGCAATCCTTCCAGAAACGGGCGCGGTGGCGCCCCGGGGCCTCGTTCAGCCGCCGCCACAGGCGGGCCTGCCAGCAATGGTCGGGGTCGCCGTCCACCCGCCCGCGATCCCATTCCAGGAGCAGGTCCGGCCGGAACACCGCATACTGGTCATACAGCCCGGCCAGGCGGCGGGAGAGCTGGTAGCGTTTGAGCTGCCCGGGGTCATCCGCGAGATAGTCTCGCAGCGGCCTGAAGTCCGGGTGGCCCAGTTCTTCGGCCAAGATGCGCATGACCCGGAACGTGAGAGCATCGGGTTCGAATCCGACAGCTCCCTCTTCTTCCGGGTGAAGCCCCCGGAAAATGTCGTTCAGGAACGCATTCGGGAACGGGAAGCGCGTGTTGGCGCAGATGCCGTTGAGGCGCGCCAGCTCCATGGCGACCCAGCGTTCCATGCCCCGGCTCTGGACCACGATGACCTCGGGGGCCAGCGGGTGCGCGAGCGGCTCGCGCAGGGCCTCGGCCAGGCGGGCTGCGAGCGTCTCGGTGCGGTTGGACGTGAAGACGTGGAATCCGGGCATGGTCGGAACAGCTCTCTCCAGGGTGAACTGCTGATGGTTCAGCTTAGCCGATCACCCCCCGGCTGGCAACTTCGGAGGGGAAGACGTGGTCGTGTTGGCGGTAGAGTGTTTGGTGTTGCGTGTTTGGTGTTTGGTGCGAAATTCCGAACGAAAGCATTCAAGAGAACACGGGGACGTTGAATCGCGGGAACCCGTCTCAGACGCAGTGGATCGACATCGCAGGCCGAGCCGGTGCGGGATGATGGCGCCGTAAAACGGCCAAGATCAAGGCGCGCAAGTCGCGCGGCGCGAGGCGTACTCCGCGTACGCCGCAGCGCCCGCGCGACGCAGCGCAACGCAGAGGTTGGGCGTTTTACGGCGCCATCATTCCCAGCGATTGTTGCCCTTGTCCTGCAGGTCGACAACGCCGCTCTCGTCGGGGCGTTTCGGCGACGGCGGACGCGTCGCCGTTCGCGCAGCGCCATGCTCAGCAGCCCGCTCACCAGGCTGATCACGAGCGAACCGACCACGGCCGGCCAGAGCCCGTAAACGTCGAACCCCCGGATGAGGCCGGACACCATCTTGAGCAGGACGGCGTTGATGACGAACGTGAACAGGCCGAGGCTCAGGATGTTGACGGGCAGCGTCAGGATGAGGAAAACCGGCCGCAGGACGGCGTTGAAGATCCCGAGCAGGGCCGCGGCGCACAGCGCCGAAAAGAAACCCGCAACGCGGATCCCTTCGATGAGATAGGCGCTGACGAGAATGGCGACCGTCAGCGTCAGCCAGCGGACCAGCAGATGGGTCATTCGGCCACGGATTCGCCGTTGATTTGCTTCCTCAGCAGGTGAGAGCAGCGGAAGGTGATCACCCGGCGCTGGGTGAGAAGCATGTCGGCGCCGGTTGCCGGGTTGCGCCCACGGCGTTCTTTCTTGCGTTTGACGCAGAACTTTCCAAAGCCGCTGATCAGAACGTCTTCGCCGTTTTCCAGCTTGTTCTTCATCAACTCCAGCAGAAGCTCCAGAAGCTCGGCCGATTGGTTCTTGGCGAACCCGAGTTCCTGGTGGATGGTGTCCGCGATTTTCGCCTTGGTCAGCGTCATACGAGCGCAACTCCTGTGGCCGGACCGATAGAGTTAGGGGTAATTGAGCGCGGAAAGCTACTTAAATCGTTTGGTTTTGTCAAGGGAGGACAATGGGCGGCGGCTGGAGGCGGGGCCGCCGATGCCGGTGGCCAGCCATGCGGCGATCCGGCCGCAGATCTCATCGACCGACAGCGGGTCGGTGTCGATGCTCAGGTCGGCCGCCTCCGCGTAGGCGGGCGTGCGGGTCTCCAAAACCGTTCGAATCTCGTCGAGCGGATCCGCCCCGGATCGCAGCGCCGGACGCTGGCCGGATGCGCCCGCATCCGCTGCGATCCGCGCTGCGATGGTCCTGGGATCGGCGCGCAGCCAGACGACCAGCCCGCTGCGGCGCATCTCCGTCGCGTTTTGGCGGTCGGCCGCCACCCCGCCCCCGGTCGAGACGACCAGCCCGTCCCGGCCGCAGAGCTCCCGCAGCAGGCGCCGCTCGGCCTGGCGAAAGGAGGCCCAGCCCGACCCGGCCACATGGTCGGCGATGCTGCTCCCAAGTCGTCCGGCCAGGACGGCGTCCATGTCCACCCATTCGCGCTGCAGCATCGCGGCCAGGCGGCGCCCCACCTCCGTCTTGCCGCAGCCACGGTAGCCGGTCAGGAAGAGGTTCACCGGTCGTCTCCCGGCACCCCGGCCTTGTAGAGCACGGCCGGCCCGGAGAGGCGGTACGCCGGTGCGCTCGCCGGCACCAGGACCGATGCGCCGCGCGCCATGCCCAGGCTGCGCCCTGCGGCGCCCGCTTCCGCCAGCTGCGCGCTCCCGGCCACGCACAGCAGAACCTCGACCCCGCGCCGATCGGCGCTGTGGAACACCTCGCCGGGGTTCAGGCGCAGCACGGAAAGGGTGAACTCGGCTGCCGGAGTCAGGTAGCGCATTTCGCACGGATTCGCCCACCGAGTGGACACCGGTTCGGGGGCCATGGGCTCGAAGTTCAGCACCCGCAGCAGTTCGGGCACGTCGACGTGCTTGGAGGTGAGCCCGCCGCGCACCACGTTGTCCGAGTTGGCCATGAGCTCGACCCCCGTGCCCAGCAGGTACGAGTGCGGCACGCCTGCCGGCAGGAACAGCGCCTGCCCAGGCTCCAGCCGCACGACATTCATCAGCGCCGGGGCCAGGACCCCGATGTCGTCCGGGTAGTGGCGGCCGATCCGGCCGACCCATTCCAGGCGCTCGTCGCCCGCGGCGTCCGCCTGCGCAATGCTTTCGGCCACGACCTCACGCCTCCGCCGCGCGTCCAGGCATAGGAGCCCGGCGAACAGTCGACGCAGCCCGCCCGTGTCCGGGGTTGCGTCGAAGGCGGCGATTTCGGGCTGCAGCGCCGCCGGGCAGATCCGCCGCAACAGCTCGAGGCTCTCCGCGGGCCTGCGAAAGCCGCACATGGCCCAGAACGGGGTCAGCGCGCACAGGCACTCGGGTTTGGGGTGGGGGTCTCGGTAGTTGCGCTCCGGCGCGTCCGGCGGCAACCCGAGACGGTTTTCGCGCGCAAAGCCCTCGGCCGCCTGCGCGGCATCCGGGTGGGCCTGGATGGAAAGCGGCTCGGCCGCGGCCAGCACTTTGAACAGGAACGGGAGACCCGGGCCGAAGGCCGCCGCGCTGCGCCGACCCAGGATGTCTTCGGGATGCCGCTCGATCAGGCGGTCCAGGGGCTCCCATCCGCCGTCGGTCTCGACGCTCGAGGGGGCCTTGGGGTGCGCCCCCATCCAGATTTCGGCCTGGGGCTTCCGGTCCGGATTGGGGATGCCCAGCAGCTCGCCGAAGGACGTGGTGGACCCCCAGGCGTAAGGCTGGATGGTGTTTCGCATACGGGCGACATGGCGCATCGGGCCGGCATCCCCCCATTTTAGGACGTGTGGATGGACCATTATGCACGCGAAGACGGCGGCTGTCAAAACAGCCCAGCATTTTATTATTATTACAGATGGTTGGTTCTGGTAGCCTTGACCAAATGGGAGCTTCCGCATAAGATGGACGCACCATGATCACGGTGGAATCAGCCGGCCTGACGGACATCGGGCGCAAGCGTACCACGAACGAGGATTGCGTCTTCGTCGACGACTCTCAGGGTCTGTACGTCGTGGCGGACGGCATGGGCGGGCATCAGGCCGGCGAAGTGGCCAGCCGGCTGGTGGTCACCTCGCTGCGCGAGTTCCTGCGCGACGGACACCCCGACTCGCAGGCCGGCGCGCGTGCGGCCGCCCTCTCCCGTGCGGCCCGCCGCCTGCTGTCCGGGATCGAGTGGTCGAACCGGGTGGTGCATCGGGAGGCCGGCGACCACCCCGACTGCCGCGGAATGGGCTCCACCGTGGCGGCCGTCTACCTGGGCGAAGACACCCTGGTAGCGGCCAACGTCGGGGACAGCCCCATCTACCTCGTGCGCAACGGCGCGATCGACCTGCTGTCGGTGCCGCACACGCTGCAGGCCGACCTCGCCGGCGAGCCCCTGATGGCCGGCCTGAGCCACGTCCTCACGCGTGCGGTCGGCACCCACCCACAGGTCGAGGCCGACGTCTGCGAGATCAATTGCTACCGGGGGGATGTGCTCGTCCTCTGCTCGGACGGGTTGAGCACGAAGGCAAGCCCACCGGAAATCATGTCCGTCGTCGCCGGGCGGCGCCCGGCGGACGCCTGCCGCGCGCTGGTCGAGCTGGCCAATGCCCGCGGGGGCGACGACAACATCTCCGCGGTCGTCCTGCAGGTCACGGCCGTCAAAGGCCCGAAGCGGTCCGTGATCGCGCAACTGATCTCCCGCGCCACCCGACGCCTCAAGGCCATCGGATCATGACAGCCGTCGAGAAAGCCCTATGCCCAGCCTGACGCTCAAGTTCAAGGAAAACGTCATCGGCCGGTTCCCGGTCCTCAAGGGGAAATCCCTCACCATCGGCCGCCGCAAGGACAACGACATCGTCATCGACAACCTGGCCGTCTCCGGCCACCACGCCAAGGTCGACGCCGTGGGCGATGCGTTCGTGCTCGTGGACCTTCAGAGCAAGAACGGCTCGTTCGTCAACGAGCAGATCGTGAATTCCCACTGGCTCAAGGAGGGGGACGTTATCAGCATCGGCAAGCACCTGCTGGTGTTCTCGACGGGGGACGCGGGCGGAGCGGCCGAGGGGCAGGCGCCCGAAATCGACAAAACCATGATCATGGACACGAGCAGCTACCGCTCGATGGTGCAGAAGAGCGCGCCGCCACTGCCCAAGCCGTTGAAGCGCCAGGAGGAAATGTCCGGCTACCTGTCCTACGTGGCCGGCGGGAACGGGAGGGTCGCACTCAGCGGGGGCCTGATCCGGATCGGAAAGGATCCCTCGGCGGACATCGTCGTGAAGGGCTGGCGGTCGGGCTGGGCCACGGCCACCATCAGCCGCCGCCCGGACGGCTTCCACCTCAGCAACGCCGGCGGATGGTCCAAGCCCAGGGTCAACGGACGGCCGGTGCAGAAATCGGTCCTGCTGCAGGACCTGGACGTGATCGAGGTCGGGCCGGTCAAGCTGCAGTTCTTCCTCGGAGACCCCGCTTCAACCCCGGCGTGAGCGGCCGACATCGGGGGCCGAACCCGTCTTCCAGAACTCTCCAAACCAGAACAGCGGATCACGGCGACAGGCCCGAAGCCGGTCGACGCCGTCCGCTGTTCTTAAGACCACCGCTACTCTTTGACGCGTTCGACGTACTGCCCCGTGCGGGTGTCCACGCGGATGAGCTGCCCCTCCTCGAGGAAGGTCGGCACCTGCAGGACGTAGCCGGTTTCAAGCGTCGCGGGCTTGGAGTCGCCCGAGGCCGTGTCCCCCTTCACCCACGGGTCGGCCTTGACGATGCGCAGGTTCATGAAGGTCGGGATCGTCAGCTCGATCGCACGCTCCCGGTAGAAGAGCACCGAGCAGACCGTGTTCTCCTTGAGGAAGTTGCGCGCCTCACCCACCTGCTCCTCGCCCACGAACTCCTGCTCGTAGTTGGCGGAGTTCATGAAGACGAACTTGTCCCCTTCCCGGTAGAGAAACTCCAACTGCTTTTCTTCCAGGTTGGGTTCCCCGAACTTTTCGCCCGAGCGGAAGGTGCGGTCGAACTGGGTCCCGGTCAGCATGTTCCTGAGCCGGCACTTGTACAGGGCCTGGCCCTTGCCCGGTTTGACGAAATCGAACTGGACGACGATGTACGGGTCGCCCTCGTATTCGATCTTGAGGCCTTTGCGCAAATCGCTGCTTAAATACATGGAGTGGCATCCTCTCTCTATGACGTGATCTCGGCGCGGCGCACGGCCGCGACGAGGGCTTTCACCTTCTGCAGGTCCTTCTGAAACCGGATGGGGCGGCCGTCCGCGTCCAGCGCGTTGGTCAGCGTGCAGCTGTCGACCCCCGCCGGCCGGACCCGCGTGACGGCTTCGCCCGCGTTGAGCGGCGAGATGCCGCCGGCCAGGATCACCGGGATGCGGGACTGCTGCACCAGGCGCCGGGCGACGTCCCAGTCGCAGGTCAGGCCGGTGATGCCGACAAACCCCCCGACCGGCTGGTCGACCTGCCCGGCCTCGCCGGCTCCCAGGAGCAGCGTGTCGGTCAGGAACTCGTCGGTCGCCGGCTCCAGGCGCCGCGCCCATTCCAGCGAGGGCACCCGGTCCGCATGTCCGGCCGGCCCGATCGGGATCGAGCGCATGACCGCGATTTCGGGGAAGCGCTGCTTAACACGAAACTGGAGCTCGATCAATTGCCGGCAGCTCTCGTCGTCCAGCGTGTCACAGAAGTGGACGATGTCCGGCCGGTGGTAGTCCAGGGTGCGCGCGATGGCGTCCTCGTCCCGGTAGAGCGGGATCAGGCTGCTGCGGGCGCCGCAGGCGCGCACGCGCGCGATGGTGCGCTGCAGCTCGGGCTGCTTCCAGTCCGCGGCCGAGAGCACCACGCTGCCGACCCGGTCCACCCCGACTGCGACCACCGCCTCGGCCTCGCCCGCCGTCTGGATTTCGTAGATCTGAACGCTGCACCTGTTCATCCGTCCTCAACCTGCCGGCGGCTCTCCGACCGGCGATCACCCTGAATCCACATGCATTTTCCGGTTGACATTTGCGGGCGTGTTTACCATACTCGCATGCACATAGCAAACGGTAATTGCTGCGGATTCCGTATGTTTCAGGACGCTTTCGGAGTGCGTCGCGCCCGCCGCCCGGGCGCCGCCGCCGCAGAGGGACGAAACGGGTTCCCCTGCGGCGGAGCTTTTCGATAGACGTCGTCCGGCGCACACTCACCCGACTCTCTTGCTCGAGGCCGCCCATGATTGTCATCATCGATTTCGGTTCCCAGTACAACCAGCTCATCGCGCGCCGGGTGCGTGAGAACCGCGTCTACTGCCAGATCGAACCGCCGGCCAAGGCCCTGGAGGCCGTCACGCGCCTGAAACCCGAGGGCATCATCCTGTCGGGCGGCCCCTCCAGCATCTACGAGCCCGGCAGCCCGAAGGTCGATCCCGGGATCTTCGCGCTGGGCATCCCGATCCTCGGCATCTGCTACGGCATGCAGTTCATGAGCGCCAGCCTCGGCGGCCGTGTCGAGCGCGCGGACAAACGCGAGTACGGCTTTGCCCGGCTGACGGTCGACCGGCCCGAAGGTCTTTTCAAAGGGGTCGCCCGCTCGACCACCTGCTGGATGAGCCACGGGGACTCGATCAAGAAGCTGCCGCGCGGGTTCCAGCCGATCGCCTCGACCGAGAACACGCACTTCGCCGCGGCCGCCGACCCGCGGCGCAAACTCTACGGCGTCCAGTTCCACCCCGAGGTGGCGCACACGCCGCAGGGCGGCGTCATCCTGAAGAACTTCCTCTTCAAGGTCTGCGCGTGCAAGCCGTCGTGGACGATGGCCTCGTTCGCGCAGCAGTCGATCGCCGAGATCCGCGAGCGCGTCGGCGACCGGCAGGCGATCCTGGGGCTGAGCGGGGGCGTGGACTCCTCGGTGACCGCGGTCCTGATCCACAAGGCCATCGGCCGCCAGCTGACCTGCATCTTCGTGGACAACGGCCTGCTGCGCAAAGACGAAGCCGAGAAGCTCAAGGTCACCCTCAACCGGCACCTCGACATCCGCATCCGCTTCGTCAACGCGCGCACACGGTTCCTCAAGGCATTGGCCGGGGTGATCGACCCCGAGCGCAAGCGCAAGATCATCGGCCGCGTCTTCATGCAGGTGTTCGAGGCCGAGGCCAAGCGCATCCAGGGGGCCGAATTTCTCGGCCAGGGCACGCTTTACCCCGACGTGATCGAGTCGGTCTCGGCCTTTGGCGGCCCGACGTCGGTCATCAAATCGCACCACAACGTCGGCGGCCTGCCGCGCCGCATGAAGCTGAAGCTGATCGAACCGCTGCGCTTTCTGTTCAAGGACGAGGTCCGCGAACTGGGGACCGCCCTCGGACTCCCGGACGAGCTCGTCTGGCGCCAGCCCTTCCCGGGGCCCGGGCTGGGGATCCGGATCCTGGGCGAGATCACGTCCAAACGGCTGAACGTGCTGCGGCAGGTCGACGACATCCTCCTGCAGGAGATCAGGGCCGACGGCTACTATCGGGAGCTGTGGCAGTCCTTCGCCGTGCTGCTGCCCATCAAGAGCGTCGGGGTGATGGGCGACGCCCGCACCTACGAAAACATCGCCGCCATCCGCGCCGTCACCAGCCGCGACGCCATGACGGCCGACTGGGCGCGCCTGCCGCACGAGTTCCTGGCGCGGGTGTCCAACCGCATCATCAACGAGGTCACCGGCGTCAACCGCGTGGTGTACGACATCAGCTCCAAACCGCCGAGCACGATCGAGTGGGAATAGACATGGCAAACCAGGATCGATTCCGTTTCAACATCGGCGACGAGGAACCCGACGTCGCCTTTCACGACGAAGAGCTCAAGCGGCGCGTCGACAAGCTGGGGCAACGGGTCAGTTTTCTCACCCTGCTGCTGCCCTGCCTGCTCGCGATCGGCGGTTACGTGGCCTACCGCGACCTGCGCCTGCGGGCGACCCAGGTCCAGACCATCGAGATCCAGTCCTTCGACCGCAGGACGACCGAGACCGACCAGAAGCTGAGTGCCATGGCCGCCCGCATGAGCGAGTTTGAGGCCGGGCTGGCGGCCCGGATCGAGGGCAGCCGCACGCTCGTCGCCTCCCTGCAGGAGGAACTGCGCAAGACCCTGGCGCGCATCGAAAGCATCGACGGGGGTGTCCAGTCCTCCACGGCCGGCAAAGCCGACCGCAAGGAGCTCACGGAGCTGACCGCCCGCACCGATGCGGCCCTGGCCGCCATCGGCAAGGACCTCCAGGCCGTCACGAAGGACGTGCAGTCGCTCGCCCCCTTCCGCGAGGAGCTCGGCAGCGCCGCGGCCCTGCGCGGCGACCTCGGGAAAGTGTCGACGCGCCTGCAGAATCTCGAAAACAGTCTCGGCAAGGACCTGACCGGTTTGGCCGGGTACATCGAGCGCACCAAGGGGGACATCGAAAAGATCAAAGCCGACGTGGCCGCCCTGCAGACCCGCAAGCTCGACCGCGAGGCCATGGACCTGGAGGTCCTCAAGACCAAGCGCCTCTACCAGATGGCCCTCGACCAGGAGGTCGGCCGCATCGACCGCTCGCTCACCACGCTGCAGCGCCGCCTGGACCAGGTGGAGAAGGCCTTCGGCGCGCGGTCCTCCGCCCCCGCGCTCCCGCCGCTCACCGGGGGCGTCAAAGAACAGCCGCTCGAATGAGTCGCGCAGACGACGGCGCGGAAAGGCCCACGGCATGAACCGGGATGCGTTGCTGAAACTGATGCAGGACGTGGCCGCCGGGGCGCTCAACCCCGCGGACGCCTCGGAGCGGCTGCAGCACCTGGCCTGCGAGGACATCGGGTTCGCGCACATCGACCACCACCGCAGCCTGCGCAAGGGGTTCCCCGAGGTGATTTTCGGCGAGGGCAAGACGGCCGAGCAGATCTGCGGGATCATGGAGCGAATGACCGTCCAGGAGACGGTCGTCCTCGTGACCCGGGTCGACGCCGCCAAGGCCCAGGCCGTGCTCGCACGTTTCCCGCAGGCCCGCTACCACGCCGAAGCCCGCATGCTGGTGTGGGAGACGACGCCGGTGACGGTCAACGGCCGGGGCACCATTCTCGTGCTCGCGGCCGGCACCTCCGACCTGCCGGTCGCCATGGAGGCCTATCTCACGGCCAAGGCCATGGGCCACTCAGTAGAACGGATCGTGGATGTGGGGGTCGCGGGAATCCACCGTCTATTTCGCCACCGCGACGCCATCGAGCAGGCCACCGTCCTGATCGTGGTGGCCGGGATGGAAGGGGCGCTGCCGAGCGTCGTGGCCGGCATGGTCAGCCGGCCGGTCATCGCGGTGCCCACGAGCGTCGGCTACGGGGTGAGCCTCGGCGGCATGACGGCGCTCTTTGCCATGCTGAACAGCTGCAGCTCGAACGTGGCGGTGGTCAACATCGACAACGGGTTCGGCGCGGGGTACGTGGCGGCCATGATCAACCGGCCGTAACCGGCGGCCAGGACACCGGGGGAGACCGCATGCAAACCAAAGAGGCCATCATGGCCTACGCGCAGAGCGAAAAGGCCAAGGCGGGGCTGCTCATGGCGGCCCAACTGCTCGAGATCTACCACGGCCTGCCCGATCACGACCGGCACGGGGCCGAGCGCTTTCTCAGGCCCCTGCTCGGCATGATCTCCAGCGAGATCCATCTCTCGCGGAAACTGACCTCCCCCGAGCTGTGGGCGAGCGTGGACAAGAGCCTCAACACCGCGCTCGTCATGATGAACTCGGGGGTGCTCTCGGAAGCCTCCTATCACGTCGTGCAGGCCATCAGCGGGGTCACCACGATCGGCCAGCGTTCGATGGAGTTCCTGATCCGAGAAAAGCTGCTCTGATGAAAAGGGCGTATCCGGCCATGGTGAAGCCGGACACGCCCTTTGCATCCAAGCGGATGGCCGGTGTCTTCTTCGACCGCCCCTATCGACCTTGGGCGATATCGGCCCGAATCGACTCGGTCGATCTCTGAACGGCCGGCAGCGTCACCAGCGGCGCCGCGCACCGTGCGGCGGCCTCTTCGAGCGCAGCGGCCAGCTGCCGCAGCAGATCGCTGATGTCCGCGTCCTTGAGAGTCCGCAGCATGCGCAGCTCGTCGCGGATCCGCTCGCGGTGGCGCTCGAAGCCGGCCGAAACCGCCTGGAACTCCGCGAGCCGGGCGTCGATCTGTTCGAGGTAGCCGTTCAGCCGCTGCAGGAGCCGCAGGTTGTAGTCGACGCGGGGGATCTGAACTGCGCCGGGATATGGCTGGGCTCCGTTGCGACGCTGCTCGTCCCGGATTTCCGCCTTGAGCCCCTCCCCTTCCTGCCGCAGATGCGACCGCAACGCCTCCGCCTGGACCGCCCGCGCCTGGACCGTCTGCTCCGCGCGCCGGATGTCTTCCAGGGCCCGCTGCAGCTCGGCGGGCTTCCCGCCGTCGGCCACGGACATCCCGGCCGTGAGCATCAGCGCCGCGAGGGCTCCGATCACGTGGTTCAGAAAGCGGTGCGCGTGCATGGTCACCTGGCCTGTCCCGTCGCGGGACGTCCGGGGGCGTTGCCCGCCTGGCGCAGCGTGTCGATCGCCTGGCGAATGTCCCCCGGCACGAAGAGTTTTCCGCCCGACGCCTCCCACTCCAGGAGGGCGTCGAGCGCGCTCAGCCTGCGCAACCCCATCAGCTCGACCTGGCGCCCCCTCCAGCCGGCGAGGTATCGACCCGCCTCGGGCGCCATCTCGCTCAGGCCGTTCAGCGAGATCCACTCCCCGGGCCAGGCGAACAGCTCCCGGGCCGTTTCGGGTGGCAGCCGCTTGAGCCCGTTCAGGCCGAGCCAGCGGCCCGGCCACTCCGCAAGCTTCTGCGCCGCCAGCGGCGAGAGCTGGTTGACCCGGTTCAGGAAAAGCTCCTGGGTGCCCGACTCCGCAAGGCAGCCGGCGCCCTTCAGGGAGAGCGTCGTCAGCTCCGCCAGCCGGCCCAGGTTCCCGGCGCACGCTTCGGCGACGATGCTTTGGTTGACGCGGTCCTCCGCGTTGAAGGTCGTCTGCCGTGCCTGCTCGGCCAGGCGCCGCCACAGCAGCTCCTGGGACGCCGATGCGCCGGCCGCGCGAATCGAGAGGCTCTCCACCGTGGGCTCGTGCGCCCGCAGGGCCGACCGGATGGCCTGGTGTTGCGCCTGCAGGTCGAGCCCCTGCGCGACGTCGAGCACCTGCAGGTCGATGTACGCCCGGCGCTGCAGGAACAGCAGCTCTTCGGCCCCCGATTCCAGCCGGCGAAGGGGCTGGCCCAATGCGTCGCGGTAGGCCTGACGCCGCTGGATTCCCTGCAGCAGGAGCTCGAGCGGCGGGTGCTTGAGCGCGGCCGCAAGCGTCCCGCACCCGCTCTCCTTGATCAGCCGCACCGCCTCCTCCTCGAGCTCGCGGATGCCGTAGTCGTAATGGCGCTGCAAGCGCAGGATCTCGTCCCGCTTGTCGAACAGCAGGTGCCGGAACGCCTCGATTTCGCGGAACACGGCCTCCCACTCCAGCCGGTCCATGGCCGCAGGCGCACTCGAGCTGACGGCCTCCAGGTCGGCCGCGACCGGTTCGGAGACGGCCGGGGCCGGATGTTCGACCCCGGGCGGCGGGTAGAGATGGCGCTGGACCACCCACGCCGCCCCGCCCGCTGCCAGAAGAGCGGCACAGACGACGGCCAGCATCCGGCCGTGCCGGCGCAATCGGCTCCGGGCCTCGACGGCCTTCAGCGCGACGGGGACTGCGGTCGCAGAACCATCGACCGTCGCGGCTTCCGCGGCCGCCTCGACCGGTACGACCCCGGGGGGCACGGCGGCCGCGGGAACCGCGACGTCGACGGCGGCGGCCTCGGCCGGGCGGACGGCGTCCGGCGCCGGCGAGACGAGGTCGTCCAACTCGCCCGGGTCGAGGGCCGCAAAGCCCCCCGCGGTTTCAGTCTCCTTTACGATGTCGACGGTCTCGGACACGCCTGGTCACCCGGGTTGAGGTTCGCGCTTCGGTTTCTCTCTCGAATATCGGCCGGTTCGGCCTTGCGCTTTAATGCCGGGGTTCGAAACCGGGATTGCGTTCCGCGGCACGCTTGTGTATGGGGAACGACAGATAAGGAGGCCGGCATGCTGCAGGCGGACATCGTCGTCATCGGCGGGCGGGATCATGGGGCTGAGCATCGCGCGCGAGCTGTCGAAGCGCTATCCCGGCACGTCCCTGATCGTCATCGAGAAGGAACCCGCGGTGGCCATGCACGCCTCCGGGCGCAACAGCGGGGTCCTGCACGCGGGCTTCTATTACACGGCCGACAGCCTCAAGGCGCGCTTCACCCGCGCCGGCAACCGGGCGCTCACCGACTACTGCCTTGAAAACGGGCTGCCGATCAACCGCTGCGGCAAGGTCGTGGTGGCCTCGTGCGAAGAGGAGGTCGACGGGATCCGGGAGCTGAAACGGCGCGGGGACCGCAACGGGGTCGAACTGGCGCTGGTCGACCCCCACGAGCTGAACGCGATCGAGCCCAACGCCCGCACCGTCGAAACGGCCCTCTTCTCGCCGACCACCGCCACGGTCGACCCGCAGCAGGTGTGCGCGCACCTCGCATCGCGCTTCCCCCGCAGCGTGAGGGTGCTTCTGGGCCGGCGCGTCATCGGGCGGTCGGGCGACGGGGTGCGCACCGACCGGGAACGCATCGACTGCCGGTACGTGTTCAACGCGGCCGGGCTTTACGCCGATCGCGTCGCGCGGGAGTTCGGGGCGGGGGGCGGCTATACGATGATCCCGTTCAAGGGCATCTACCTGCGCTACCGGGACGACGGCCTGTTGCGGCGGCACGTCTACCCCGTGCCCAACCTGCGCAACCCGTTCCTGGGGGTGCACTTCACGAAAACCGTCGACGGGCACGTGAAGATCGGGCCGACCGCCATCCCGGCCTTCTGGAGGGAGAACTACGATTTCCGGCACCGCTTCGATGCCCGCGAATTCGCCGAGATCGCGGGCCGGGAGGCGTTCCTCTTCCTGACCGACCGGTTTCACTTCCGGCGCCTGGCCCTCGAGGAGATGCGCAAGTACCAGCGGGCGTTCTTCATCCGCGCGGCCCGCACGCTGTTGAAGCGCATGGACCCGGGGCGTTTCGGGGACTACACCCGGCCGGGCATCCGGGCTCAGCTGCTCAACTTGAAAACGCACGAACTCGTCATGGATTTCCTCGTGGAGCACCGGGAGCGCTCCACCCACGTCCTGAACGCCGTCTCGCCCGCCTTCACCTGCGCCTTCAGCTTCGCCGAGCACCTCGTCGCGGACGCCGCACCGCGCCTTGAGGACGCGCTGGGCCGCTCCGGCACCTCACACTTAGCCGGCGGTTGAGAAACACGTGTCGGGCCGTCAGCCAAGGCGCGCGGCTTTTTGGACAGCGCAGCATACTGACCCGTATGTGAGCATGGCCAAAAGCCGCGCAACGCCGGATCACGGACCGAGACGCCGTTTTTCAACCGCCGGTCAGATGGCCGCCTCGATGCGCGCGACGAACCCCGGCAGCTGGTCGGCGACCCGCCGCAGCGGACGCGGCCGGCACTCGTCGAGCGCGTAGGCCGCCAGCAGCGGGAAGAGCATGCTGTACTCGCCCCAGACCTGGACCATCTTGGCGTGGTCGACCCCGCGGTACTTGCCCCAGGTGACCGCCTCCGCGAAGGTGCAGCCCGAAAGGCTGCCCTCCCGCTCCATGGCCGTCCCGATCTGCAGGCCGCGCTCGGCGCCTTCGAACGCGATGCCGAGGATCTGGCTGATGGTCGGCCCGGTCTGCTGGATGAAGTTCTTGGGCCCGCCGCCGCCCAGCTCCACGAACCCGGTCTGCGGCGCGGCATAGGCAATCGCGGCGGAGTGCAGGATGTCGCGCTGAGCCGAGAGCTGCACCGGGAAGCCCGCGCGGTCGCACATCACCAGGTTCATCGCGATCGAGTGGTTGGCGAGGGAATCCCAGAAAACGGGCACGCCGCAACGCGCCGCGGCGATCACGAAGCTGCGCTCGGGGTGCCGAGCCTTCCCGGCGGCCCACAGCCCCAGCCGACGGTTGAACTCCCAGCTCGAGACCGGACCGCGACCGAGATCGGCATGCGCCTCGGCCACGAACTGGCGGATGATCCGGTCCTGCTCCATGAGGGTCTCCTCCTCACGGATGCCGATGTCGTAGATGCGCGTGTCGCCGTGGGCGCGCAGCCGGTCGTCGTCCGCCTGCGGGTGAATGGCCTTGACCGGCAGCCCGAAGGCGAAGTGCAGATCGTGGTAGACCTGGGCCCCGGTCGAGCAGATGACGTCGATGAACCCGGCCTCCAGCAGCGACACCACCATGCCGCCCATGCCGCCCGCGATCCCGGCCCCGGAAATCCCCAGCCAGATCACGTCGCCCTCCGCAACCATGCGCTGGTACAGGCGCGCTGCGCTGTAAAGGTTGCGGGCCTCGAAGCATGTCCGCCCCATGGCGTCGAGCAGCGCGGGGACGCTCATCCCCTTGGACAGGCGGGGCGGAACGATGTCCGGCGCGCCGGCGAACAGAGACTCACGATGTGCCATGTCGACCTTATCTCCTTTCACTTCGGATCTGCAGCGGTCACGGCTGCGGGCCTTGAATCTTCTGAGCGGTTAGTATACCAGATTATCCCGCAGGCGCCAGACGCCCGGGAGTCCGGCGGCGGCGCGACGGCAAGTCTCTACGTGCAAAGGAGTTCGACGATGCGGGTACGCACAGCGGCGGTATTTTCGTTCCGGGTGGCGCTGGTCCTGTGCCTTGCGGCCGCGCTCGGCAGCCCCGGTCGGGCCCTGGCGGCGACGGCCAAGAACGTGATCGTGCTCATCGTGGACGGGTGCTCGGCCGAGCAGTACACCTTCGCCCGCTGGTACAAGGGCGCACCGCTGTCCTTCGACCCCTACCGGGTGGGCGCCGTGAAGACCTTCATCGCCGACTCGGTGATCGCCGACTCGGCGCCGGCCGCGAGCGCCTTCGCCACGGGGGTCCGCACCAGCGACAAGCACATCAGCGTGGGGCCCCGCCGGCGAACCCTCACCGGCGTCCCGGTGCCGCCGGAAGACGTTCAGTACCGGCCCTTCGCGACCGTGCTGGAGGGCTCCCGGCTGGTCGGGAAGTCGACCGGGATCGTCGCCACCTCACGCGTCAGCCATGCCACCCCGGGCGCCTACGTCGCCCACACGGCCGCGCGGGACGAGGAGAACGACATCATGGAGCAGGCCGTGCACCAGGGCCTTGACGTGGTCCTGGGCGGCGGCCGGCGGCACCTGCTGCCCAAGGATATCAAGGGGTCGCGGACGGACGGCGAAAACCTCTTCCGGACTCTCCAGGACTGGGGATACGCGCTGCCCGAGACGCGCGAGGAACTGCAGTCCATCAAACAGGGACGGGTCTTCGGGCTGTTTGCCGACAACCACATGGACCCCGAGATCGACCGCCCGGCGCTGCACCCCGGCCAGCCGACGCTCGCGGAGATGACGCGTAAGGCGATCGAGCTCCTGTCGCAGAACAAGAACGGGTTCTTCCTGATGGTGGAGGGCAGCCAGGTGGACTGGGCCTGTCACGCAAACGACCCGCCCCACCTGCTGAGCGACCTGCTCGCCTACGACCAGGCGGTCGAGGCGGCGCTCGAATTCGCGCGCCGCGACGGCCGCACCCTGGTGCTGGCGGTATCGGACCACAACACCGGTGGGTTCTCGATCGGCAACTACCGCTCGGACAAGCTCTACCCCCAGATGAAGGTCGAGGACCTGCTCGACCCGTTCCGGCGCATGAAGGCCTCCGGATACCGCCTGTGGGGCTCGCTCCCGGAGAAGAGCCCTGCCGCGCTCCAGGCAGCGACGCGCGAGCTCTGGGGCATGGAGATCACCGAGGCCGACGCCCGGAAGGTCATCGATCTTGCCCCCAAACGGCACGAACCCTACCACGCGCTCGGCGAGGTGCTGTGCGCCGCCTACACGTACGTCGGCTGGACCACCCACGGGCATGCCGGCGGCGACATCCCGCTGCACGCCTTCGGCCCGGGCAAACCCGCCGGCGGGGTCGTGGACGCCCCGGACATCGCCCGCGTCTGCGCGGCGGCCATGGGCTTCGAACTGGAGAAGCTGAACCGCCGGCTGTTCGTGGACGCGGCCCAGGCCTTCCCGGGACGCGTCGCAGTCGACCGGAGCCAGCCGGCCAACCCGGTCGTGAAAATCGCGACGGCTGCGGGACTCACGGCCGAACTGCCCGCCAACAAGAACTTCCTCAAGCTGGGCGAGAAGGTCTACCCGCTGGAAGGGGTGGTCGTGTACGCGAAGGACACGGAACGGGCCTACATTCCGCAGCAGGCGGTCAACCTGATCCAGGGCACCCGGGGGTTGCCGAGAATCACCCCGTAGCCGGCGGAGTGTTAAAATCAACCTGCTTCGCGCCTTCCGTCGACGCCGTGGCGGCAGGCGCGAAGCCACCCACGGCCGGCTTGACAGCCTGCCAAAATCCAACTAAGTAACTTCCACATTCCCGGTTTTTCTCCACACACCCAATATCATCAGGACAGAGGAGGGTCGCATGGCAGATTATCTGATCAACGTGTTTCTGGACGACGCCAAGATGCAGGTCATCGCGGGTGCCGGCCTGGCCGGCCAGGTCAAGGACATCAACGGCCAGAAGGCCATTCAGGTCCCGGTGAGCGACAAGGAGCAGAAGAAGCTCGCCAAGGGGTTCCCGGACCTGAAGTTCGACGCGTCCAACGCCTGCGTCCTGCCCCCGGAGGCCGAGAAGAAGCTGCTCGACATCATCGCCCAGATGAAGGTCCTCGACGTGATGAAGGTCGCCATCATGAAGCTTTACAACCCCGTCGCCGGCAAGGCCATTCGGTCCGCTCAGTATTGAAGGCGCATGCGCCTTTGCTTGCCGAGGCCCCGTCGCCGGATGGGGCCCCGGCCCGGCCTTGAAGCATTAACCCCTCAAATTTCCTCAGATTATCCCCCAGTTCCGATTTGACAACTCGTTAAATTCCCAATACTATCGCCGCGTGCGTATCGATCCAAGAAGGAACGAGCATGACGCGTAAGAACTGGATAGTCGCAGCCGCCGTGGCCTTGGGGATTCTTGGGGTGTCCGGGTTTTTCGTAATGAACACCGGCCAGGAGGATGCGGTTTCATTTCGCACCGCCACGGTGGAACGAGGCCCAATGGTCGCACAGGTCTCAACCACCGGCACCTTGAACGCCGTCATCACGGTCCAGGTGGGATCGCAGGTGTCCGGACAGATCAAGGAACTGGGCGCCGACTTCAACTCCGAAGTCAAGTCGGGCGAGGTGATTGCGCGCATCGACCCTGAAACGTTTGAGGCCAAGGTCCTGCAGGCAAAAGCCGAACTCGAGGTGGCGCGCGCCAACGTCCGGATCCAGCAGGTCGGGATCGAGCGGGCCGAAAAGGAGCTTGCCAACGCCGCCGCGACCCTGAACAGCCTCCAGGCCAAAACCGAAAAATCGCGCGTCACGCTTGAAAACTCGCGCCGCAACATGGACCGCCGTCGAGCGCTTTACCAGTCGGGGGCCGTTTCCGAGAGCCAGACGGACGACGCCCAGACGAGTCACGGACAATCCGCGGCTCAGCTGAAGTCCGACCTCTCCGAGGAGAAGGCCGCTGAGTCTCAGACCGCATCCAGGGAAGCCGCCTTGAAAGCGGCGCGCGCCCAGGTTCTCTACGCCATCGAACAGGTGCGGCTCAAGGAAGCCTCGCTCCACCAGGCCGAAGTCGATTTTAACAACACCTTCATCCGTTCCCCGGTGGACGGGGTCGTGATCGAACGGGCCGTGGACATCGGCCAGACCGTGGCGGCCAGCTTTCAGGCCCCGAAGATCTTCACCATCGCTCAGGATCTGCGGAGGATGCAGGTCGAAACCGACGTGGACGAGGCGGACATCGGTCGCGTGCGCGTGGGCCAGAGCGCGCTGTTCACGGTCGACGCGTTCCCGGGCAGCGAGTTCCACGGCGAGGTCGTTCAGATCCGCAAACACCCGCACGTGGTCCAGAACGTCGTCACCTACACGGTCGTGGTTTCGGCGCAAAACGAAGACCTGCGCCTGCTCCCCGGCATGACGGCCAACATCCAGATCATCGTCGATGAGCGCGCCGACGTTCTCAAAGTGCCGAACGCCGCGCTCAGGTTCCGGCCGACGGACGAGGAAAAACCCGGCGCCGCCCGCTCCGCCCCTGCGGCCGACCCCATCATGCCCGAGGAGCGCGTGAAACAGCTGAGCGCCCTCCTCCGGTTGACCGAGGCGCAACGGAACCAGGTCTCCGTCGTGCTGTCGGAGGCGCGGGAACGGCTGTCCGCAATGAAGCAGCAGGACGCCTCCCCCGAGGAGCAGCGCCGGGAAACCCTGGCGCAACGCGAACGCACCCGCATCGCCATCGGTGCGCTGCTCTCGCCCGAGCAGCGCGAGAAATTCATCCGCTGGTCCTCCGGTGACGCCATCTCCATCGCACGCGGACGGGTTTACCGCGTCGGCGAAAAAGGCAAACCGGTCCCGCTCGATCTCGCGCTCGGGATCAACGACGGGACCTTCACCGAAGTGCTGAGCGGGCCGTTGACTCAAGGGCAGTCGGTCATTCTCGGGGTGAACATCCCCCCCCCCAAGCCCTCGGCCCGCGCCGCGAAGCGATTCGGGTTCTGACGATATGACGGCCCCGCTGCTGAAAACCGAAGATCTCAGCAAGGATTACCGGATGGGAGGCGAAGCGGTGCACGCCCTGCGGGGCGTCTCGGTGGAGATCGCCGCGGGCGAATTCGTGGCGGTCACCGGCCCGTCCGGCTCCGGCAAATCCACATTCATGAACATCCTGGGTTGCCTGGACACCCTGTCCTCGGGCCGCTATCTCCTCGAGGATCGGGATGTCTCGCGGCTGTCATCCGACGAGCTGGCGGGGGTCCGCAACCGCCAGATCGGCTTCGTGTTCCAGAACTTCAACCTGCTGCCGCGCACCTCCGCCCTGGAGAACGTCGAGCTGCCCCTGCGATACCGGCACATGAAGCGATCCTTGCGCCATGACCGCGCGCTGGAGGTCCTGAATGCCGTCGGGTTGCGCGACCGCGCCCACCATCACCCGTCACAGCTCTCGGGCGGACAGCAGCAGCGGGTGGCCATCGCCCGCGCGCTGGTCAACCGGCCGGTGCTGATTCTGGCGGACGAGCCCACCGGCGCACTCGACACCCGCACGAGCGTCGAGATCATGCACCTGCTGCAAGCGCTGAACCGCGAAGGCATCACCATCGTGCTGGTCACCCACGAAACGGACATCGCCCGATTCGCGCGACGCATTTTGACCTTCCGCGACGGTTGCCTCGCCGCGACCCCGCCTTCGGACGATGCCGTATGACGATCGTCGAACCGGTCCGCGACGCCTGCCGCGCCCTGCGCGTGAACATCCTGCGCAGCGTGCTGACCACGCTCGGCATCATCATCGGGGTCGGCGCGGTGATCGTGATGGTGTCGGTCGGCGCCGGTGCGCAGGAGCAGGTGGCGGACATCATCAACAGCATGGGCGCCGACCTCATTTACGTTTTTCCGGGGACCACCACGGCCGCGCGCATCCGACAGGGCACGGGATCGCTGCCCACCCTCACGGAGGAGGACGCGGAGGCCATTCAAAAAGAAATCGTGGAAGTGGAGGTGGTGGCCCCCTACATCCGCGGACGCGGGCAGATCATCTCCGGCAACTCCAACTGGTCCACGACCATCCTGGGTGTCACCCCGGAATACTTCGAAGCCCGGGAGTGGGGCCTCGAAAACGGTCGGGCGATCGCGGCCGAAGATTTCCGCGGCAACGTCAAGACCGTGCTGCTCGGCAATACGGTCGCCCAGAACCTGCTGCCCGAGGAAGACCCCACCGGCTCCGTGCTGCGCGTCAACCGGGTCCCTTTCAAAGTGGCGGGCCTGCTGCAGGCGAAAGGATACTCCATGGGCGGGTGGGATCAGGACGACCTGGTCCTGATCCCCATGGGCCCGGCGCGCAAGAAAGTGCTCGGGGGACGCGCCCTGAGCGGCCGGCTGGTCAGCGGCATCGCCGTCAAGGTCAAGTCGGCCGAGCTGGTGTCGTCGGCCGAACGCGAGATCCGCGAGCTGCTGCGTCAGCGTCACCGCCTGCGACCGAACCAGGAAAACGATTTCTGGATCCGCAACCAGGCCGAAGCCCTGGAGTCCCGCGCCGCCTCTTCCCGGACCATGGCCCTCCTGCTGGCGGCGGTCGCTTCGGTTTCGCTCGTGGTCGGGGGTATCGGCATCATGAACATTATGATCGTCTCGGTCATGGAGCGCACGCGCGAGATCGGCCTGCGCATGGCGATCGGGGCGCGCCGAAGGGACATTCTCGCGCAGTTCCTGACCGAGGCCGTGGCGCTGTCCATGATCGGGGGCCTGATCGGGGTTCTGCTCGGGGTGGGGGGATCGGCCGCGTTCACCGCCATGGGTGACTGGCCGGCCGTGGTCTATCCGGAGGCGGTGCTCGTCGCGTTCTCGGTTTCGGCGGTGGTCGGGATCTTCTTCGGGTTCTACCCCGCCCGCAAGGCGTCGCGGCTGGACCCGATCGAGGCGCTCCGAAGAGAGTGACCGGGCTCTCTTTCAATTGCCGTCGGTTTGGGGTATCGGAGCAGGACGCCTGCCGGCCGCACGGAACGCGCGAGATGGAAGGCAACGGCCCAGGCCGGGCACCTCAATCACAGGCAACCCACCCATGAACGCCGTCTTTCTCGCCATCGTCCTGATCGCGTTCGCCGCCGCGGCCTGGGGGCAGTTCACCGCGCTGCCCGCGGAAGGCGCCGCAGCGCCCATGGAGGCGCTTTCCAAGGCCATGGTGCAGTCGGCCGCGGGCGCGGTGGATCTATCGCTCGGTCTGGTGGGGGTCATGACCCTCTTTCTCGGGCTGATGAAGGTGGCCGAGGCCGGCGGGCTGCTGCGGATCATCGCGCAGCTGATCCGCCCGCTCATGGTGCGGCTCTTCCCGGACGTCCCCGGCGACCACCCGGCCATGGGCGCCATGATCCTCAACCTGTCCGCCAACGTCATGGGGCTCGGCAATGCCGCCACCCCCTTCGGCATCCGGGCCATGCAGGAGCTGAACCGGCTGAACCCCGCTGCCGGGCACCGCCACCGACGCCATGGCGCTCTTTCTGGCCATCAACACCTCGAGCGTGACGCTGCTGCCGACCGGCGTCATCGCCCTGCGCGCGGCCGCGGGCTCGGCCGACCCGGCCGCCATTTTCCCGACGACCCTGTTCGCCACCGCCTGTTCCACCGTGGTGGGGGTGGTCTCGGCCAAGCTTCTCGCCCGGGTCTGGCGCGACCGCTCGATCCCGGCGGCCGTGACCTCGCCGGCCCCGCAGGCCGAAGCCGCGGACGACTCCCTGGCCGACGCGCTCGACCGCGGCGTACCCCGGGTGGGTGAGCGGCCTCGCCCTTGCCGCGGTGCTGGCGCTCATCCCCCTGACGATTTACTGCGGCAAGGCCCTGTCGCCCTGGATCATGCCCGGGCTCATGGCGGGATTCCTGCTCTTCGGCCTGGTGCGCCGGGTGCGGGTGTACGAAGTCTTCGTGGACGGCGCCAAGGAGGGGTTCCAGGTGGCGCTGAAAATCATCCCCTACCTCGTGGCCATTCTCACGGCGGTGGGGATGTTCCGGGCGAGCGGGGCCCTCGACGCCCTGGTGCACGTGCTCGGCCCCTGGACCTCCCGGGTGGGGCTCCCGGCCGAGGCCCTGCCCATGGCGCTGCTGCGTCCGCTCTCGGGTTCGGGCGCGTTCGCTGTCCTGGCCGCCATCATCAACGACCCGGCCATCGGCCCCGACAGCTACACCGGCGTGCTGGTGTCGACCCTCCAGGGCTGCACCGAGACCACCTTTTACGTCCTGGCGGTGTATTTCGGTGCCGTGCAGGTCCGACGCATCCGTTACACGCTTGCGGCCGGGCTGCTGGCCGACCTGGCCGGGGTTGCGGCCAGCATCGCGGCCTGCGTCTACCTCTTCGGATAGACGCCTACCCGTTGATCCGCAGGTCTGTTTTAGCTATGGTGTGACAGGGAGGCTGGTCATATGAAATCCGGCAGACGCATCACGGCAGGCGCGCTGGCGCTCGGCTGGCTGCTCGCGGCGGCAACCGCGTCGGCGGCCGGGCTGCTCGCGCCCGACTCGCAGGGCTCCAAAGAGCCGATCGAAATCACGGCCGACCGCCTGGTGACGAACAACACCGAGAAATGGGCGGATTTCCTGGGTGCGGTCAAGGCCGTCCAGGGCAAATTCACCATGACCGCAGACGCCTTGCGGGTGTTCTACACCGGCGATCTGATGAACCCGCCCAAGGACCAGCCCATGCGCAGTTCCGTCGAGAAGTTCGTGGCCAAGGGGCGGGTACACATCGTCACGGACCAGTACACCACGGACTCCCAACAGGCCGAATACGTTCAGGCGACCGACATCCTGACCCTCACGGGCCCCAATTCGCGGGTGGTGAGCGGGGGGAACACCATCACCGGGCCCAAGATCGTCCTCCAGCGCGCGGAGGGCAAGGCCGTGGTGGAGGGCGTCGGTTCGGAGCGGGTCAAGGCGGTGTTCAACACGGAGCCGAAAGAGAAGGACGCCGGACACGACGTCAAATCCAAGGGCGAGGCGGTCAAGCCGGCGGAAAAACCGTGAGGGCGCCGTTCACAGCCGGCCTCTTAAGCGCCTGAGCCGTCGCAGCCGGTCGTGGCGGAAGAGCAGCTCGATCCACTCCCGGAACAGCGGCGCCAGGCCATCGATGGCGCGCTGAGACCGGTGTGTTTCGGCCTCGGCCAGCGCCTGCCGGAGGTCCTGCCGCCCCGGGTCCGCCTGCAACAGCGCGCGGTAGATGACGGCCGCCCGATCCCAGTGCCCCTGCTGGGCGTATAGCCGGGCCAGCGTAACGGTCCCCCGCGGTTCATGGTGCGGCATCGTCATCTCCCTTCAGCGATCCGGCGGCCGTTGCGGCTTCACCACGATCTCATCCTGCCCGATCATCCCGAAATCCCGGCGCGCGACGCTCTCGATGTAGCTGGGGTCGTTCTTGAGTCGGTCGATCTCCACCCCCTGGCTGATATTCTCCTGGATGATCTGGCGGTTCTGGGAGGAGAGGCGATCCCGTTCTTTTTTCATCAGGCTCAGGTCGGCCAGCCCGCGCTCGCTGAACACGATGAAGAACAGCAGCGAGAGGATGAGCAACACCGCGGCTGAAACGAGGATGCCCTGTTTGCGACTCATCGAACCCGCTCTCCCGCCCTGCCCAACGACACCAGCGAGCGCAGCTCCGGGCTGCCGGTGGCCCAGCTCGCTGCGCCGTATAGAAGCATCCCCGCGCCTACGCATGCGCCGACGGCCAGCACCCGGCCGTCGAATTGCCCCGCCATCTCCCGCTTCAGCAGCCACAAGCCGCCGGCCATGACGGCTGCGTTAAAGGCGGACCGCGCCACGGAGCGTGCCACCGGACCCCACTGCATCCGTCCGGTCCGGCGCCCAAAGACCAGCAGGAGGATGACCAGGTTCAGGGTGGAGGCGATCGATGCCGCGAGCGCCATCCCGCCATGGGCCAGCGGCCCCATCAGCAGAACACCCACGAGGAGGTTGGCGGCAATGCACACCGTCGCCGCCCGAAAGGGGGTTCGCGCGTCCTGCAGTGCAAAAAAAGCGGAGACGCCGATTCGCACCATGGAGAAGGACCACAGGCCGGATGCATAGTATGAAAGCGCCTGAGCCGTCAACCGCACATCGCCGGCGGTGAACTCGCCGCGCAGGAAGAGCATGCTCACAATCGGCTCGGCCAGGAGAATCAGGCCGGCCGTCGCCGGGAGGGTGATGAAGCTGACCAGGCGCATGGCATCGCCGAAGGTTTCCCCCACCTTCTCCCGGTTGCCGGCCGCCGCGTCCCGGGACATGCTCGGCAGAACGGCCGTGGCGGCCGTCATGGTCACCACCCCCAGGGGGAACTCGACCAGCCGGTCGGCATAGTACAGGTAGCTCACGCTGCCTTCGGACAACGTGGAGGCGAGCAGGGTCCCGACCAGAATGTTGATCTGGTAGACCGCGCCGCCCATCATGGCCGGGACCGTCAGGCGGCCGATGCGCGCCAGAGCAGGGTGCCGGAACCCCCGCGCTCGCCAGGGGGCGAGACCATGCCGCCGCAGAAAGGGCAGCTGCACCGCAACCTGTGCGATGCCGCCGGCCAGCACCCCTACCCCGAGGCCGATCACCGGGGTGCCCAGGTGCGGCGACAGAAAGACCACGGCGGCGATGATGGCGACGTTGAGCAGCGCGGGGGCCAGGGCCGGCGGGGCGAAACTGCCGCTGACATTGAGCGCCCCCATGCAGAGGGCCATCAACCCGGCCGCCATGAGATAGGGGAACATCAGCCGGGTGAGGCTCACGGTGAGGGCCAGCTTGGGGCCGGCAAACCCCGGGGCGACCAGCATCACGAGCCAGTCGGCGCCGAGAACCCCCAGCGTGCAGACCACCGCCAACGCCACGGCGAACACGCGCGCGGCCGCGCCGAACAAGCGCTGCGCCTCTTCCGGACCTCCCCGGTGCAGGGTTTCGGCGAACACCGGGACAACGGCCGAGTTCAGGACCCCTTCTCCGACCAGCCGCCGGAACAGGTTCGGGATGCGGAAGGCGGCCAGAAAGGCATCCGAGCTGAAGCCCGCACCGAAATACCAGGCGATCACGGCGTCGCGGACGAAACCGAGAATACGGCTGAGCAGGGTCGCGGCGGCGACCACGCCGGCCGCGCGGGTCATCCGCCGGGCCTCGTCGTCGGGGCGGACCGTGGCCGCCGATGGGAGTGAGATGGTCGGTTTCAATGGAGCGATCGTGAGAAAGTGCTTGACAGGTTACAGGGTGTCTATTAAAAAGCGCATTTTAGCATTTGAAAAAGAAAGGAGCAATCAGCTTGGCAAACCATCCCTCAGCGCTCAAACGCGCCCGGCAGAACGAGACCCGCAAGCTGCGCAATCGGACGGTCAAGACCCGGGTGAAGAACATCGTCAAGTCCGTGCGGGAGGAATCCGCAACCCAGTCGCCGGAGGCGGCCCAGAAGAACCTGAACGCGGCCAAATCCTTGATCGATAAGGCGGCCAAAAAGGGCGTCATCCACAAGAAGACCGCCGCCCGCAAGATCTCGCGTCTGGCCAAAGTGGTGAACTCCTCCAAGGCGAAAGCCGAGTAGTCCGCGACCCAGCCCCCAGCCCCTCTGAAATCAAACGGTGAACCGGGAGATCCGGCTCACCGTTTTTTCTTTGTTGGTGTTTTGTGTTTGGTGTTTTGTGTTTGGGGAGGGGCATCCGGCTGGATGCAGATTTTCGCCCTTCGCCATTTCCTGCCAAACACCAAACACAAAACACCCAACACTATCTTTAAAAATTATCCGTGAAGCGGTTGTAGATCTTTTCGGCGATGCGGCTCGCGACGATCGCCAGCGTCGCCCGCTGCTTGTCCTGGCTGAGGAATTTGTCTGCGCTCACGACGTAGCTGTCGCTGTCGGTGAGCCCGACGGCCGACCACTCCACCTTGCCGTCCGGGGCGACCAGCTGCACGTCGAGCGTCAGGGAGACCGCGCGGGCCCCGCCCGGTCCCGCTAACGGGCCACGGCCGTGCTCAGCTCGACCGAGCGGATGACCCCCTTCATGACGAGATCGGCCGACTCGCGGTCGCTCACCATGGACTGCTTGCTCGCGCTTGGTGAACTCGAAAACCACCGCGTTGGTCACGGTCGTCTCCAGTCCGAGCTGGTTGGTCCGGTTTTCGAAGATGTCGACGAAGAGGAACTGCGCCCCCCCGGGCAGCTGCGCCTTGCCCTGGAAGCGGTAGCCGCAGCCCGCGGCGAGCCCCCCGCACACGAGCGCGACCAGCAGCAGCCGGGTCAACCGGGCGCCGGCTCTCCGCGCCGGCCTCACCACGCGCGCCTTGTCCATGGGCCTCCTCCCCGCCTCACACCACGATGTTCACGAGCTTGTTCTTGACGACCACGACCTTGCGGATCGGCCGTCCCTGGACGAACTTCTGCACGCTCTCGTCGGCGAGGGCCATCCGCTGCACCTCCTCGTCGGCCGCGTCCACCGCGGCCGTGATCCGGCTGCGCAGCTTGCCGTTCACCTGCAGGACGATCAGCGTCTCCTCGCGCTCGATCGCGTCCTCGCGCCACGCCGGCCAGGCCGCGAGCAGGATGCTCTCCGCGTGGCCGAGCTCGGCCCAGAGCGCCTCGGAGATGTGCGGCACGATGGGCGACAGCAGCAGGATCAGCGATTCGAGCGCCAGGCGCATCACGGACGCGGTCTCGGCCGGGCCGCCCGCCGCCGGGATGGCGGTCATGGCGTTGAAGAGCTCCATCACCGCGCTGATGGCGGTGTTGAAGTGAAACCGCTCCTCGATGTCGCGGGTCACCTTGCGGATCGTCTCATGCGTCTTGCGGTGCAGTTCCTTCAAGGGCCCCTCGAGCGCCGTCGACCCGTCATAGGCCCGCGCGCCGCCGATGTGCGGCATCCAGTCGGCCGCCAGGCGCCAGACGCGGCTGAGGAAGCGGAAGCCTCCCTCCACGCCCTGCTCGCTCCACTCGAGGTCTTTTTCGGGAGGCGCGGCGAACAGGCAGAACAGGCGGGTCGTGTCCGCCCCGTAGCGGTCGAGCAGCGTGTTCGGGTCGATCACGTTGCGCTTGGACTTGGACATCTTTTCCACCCGGCCGACCGTGACCGGTTTGCGGCAGAGGGTGCAGACCCGCCGGTCGCCCTCCGTCTCGACCTGGGTGGGGAACAGGAACCCGTGCTCGGGGCACTCGACCGTTTCCTTGCACACCATGCCCTGGGTCAGCAGCCGCGTGAACGGTTCCGTGCAGGACACCAGGCCCTCGTCCTTGAGCACGCGCGTGTAGAAGCGGGAGTAGAGCAGGTGCAGGATCGCGTGCTCGACGCCGCCGATGTACTGGTCGACCGGCATCCAGTAGTCCACGGCGGAGCGCTCGAACATGCCCGTGGTGCAGTCCGGGCTGCAGAAGCGCTCGAAGTACCAGGAGGATTCGACGAAGGTGTCCATGGTGTCGGTTTCGCGGCGGGCGTCGGGGTCTCCGCATTGCGGGCATGCGACCTTGACGAAGCGGTCGAGGGTCGGCAGCGGCGACTGGCCGCCTTCGAGCAGGTCCGCGTCCTCCGGCAGCACGACCGGCAGGTCCCGGTCGGGCACCGGGACGACGCCGCAGCGCTCACAATGGATGATCGGGATGGGCGCCCCCCAGTAGCGCTGGCGCGAGATGCCCCAGTCGCGCAGACGGAAGCTGACGGTGCGCCGACCCAGGTTCTCCTGCTCCAGGCGCGCCGCGATCGCCTCCATGGCCTGCCGGTTCGGCAGGCCGTCGAAGCTGCCGGAGTTCGCCATGGTCCCGTCGCCGGCGTAGGCCTCGGTCATGGTGGCGGGGTCCAGTTCGGCGTCCGGCGGCCGGATCACGACCACCACCGGCAGGCCGTACTTGCGAGCGAACTCGAAATCGCGCTGGTCGTGCGCCGGCACCGACATGACCGCACCCGTGCCGTACTCCATGAGAGCGAAGTTGGCCGTGTAAACCGGCATGCGCCGGCCGGTCATCGGGTTGATGCAGTAGGCGCCGACGAAGACCCCCTCCTTCTCGTAGCTTTCGATGGCCTTGGCCGAGCGGTCCTGGTGCGAGATGCGGTCGACGAACTCGGTGACGGCCGCCTCCTGGGCGGTGCCCCGGGACAATTGAGGCACGAGCGGGTGCTCGGGCGCGAGACACATGAACGTCGCCCCGAACACCGTGTCGTGGCGCGTGGTGAAGACCGGGATATCCCCGGCCTGATTTTCGAGCGGGAACCGGATCTCGGCCCCCAGGCTCTTGCCGATCCAGTTCTTCTGCATGGTGATGACCTTCTCGGGCCATCCCGGAAGGCGATCGCAGTAAAGCAGCAGGTCCTCGGCATACCGGGTGATCCGGAAGAACCACTGCCGCAGCTTCTTCTGGCGCACCGGCTTGCCGCAGCGCCAGCACAGGCCGGCCTCCACCTGCTCGTTGGCGAGGACGGTCTGACAGGGGTCGCACCAGTTCACGTAGGACTCCCTGCGGTAGGCCAGGCCCTTTTCGTACATCCGCAGAAAGAGCCACTGCTCCCAGCGGTAGTACTCGGGGCGGCAGGTCGCGACTTCGCGCGCCCAGTCGTAGCTGAACCCCATGCGCTTGAGCTGCGCGCGCATGGTGTCGATGTTGGCGTACGTCCAGCGCGCCGGGTGCGTCCGGTTGGCGATGGCGGCATTCTCGGCCGGCATGCCGAAGGCGTCCCAGCCCATGGGGTGCAGCACGTTGAACCCGCGCATGCGTTTGTAGCGGGCCACCACGTCGCCGATCGTGTAGTTGCGCACGTGGCCCATGTGGATGTTCCCGGACGGATACGGAAACATTTCGAGCAGGTAGTACTTCGGCCGGTCGGTCTGCTCACGGACCCGAAACAGGTTTTCGGATTCCCAGCGGGTCTGCCATGCGCGCTCGATGGCATGCGGGTCATAGCGGTCTTGCATATGCGGATGTCCCTTTCCGTCCGGCGTCCGAGCGGCACGCCGGCCCATCGCGGCCGGGGGTCCGGATGTCGGTCATGGTTGAGAATTTGTGGTTATTGCCATACTATGCAACGAAGTGCAAGCCGGGCACCGCCGGGGAAACCTGACGGCCGGGCGCATGAAGGCCCGGGGTTCCCTGCCGGCATCCGGCGCCTCGAAAAAAAATATGATTTGACTTGTGATGTCCAATTTCATATGAGGCAGCATTTTTTTAGTTCAAGAAAGTTACCGAATTAATTCGCCATAATCGCCTTGTGGCGATGGAAAGAGGCGCATGAGCATCAAACTGTTGATCAACGCCAGCGATCCCGAGGAAATCCGGGTGGCGACCGTGAAGGACGGGCGTCTCGAAGAGTTCCGTATCGAGAGCGCCGCACGCGAAATCACCCAGGGGAACATCTACAAGGCAGTGGTCACCCGCGTCGAGCCCAGCCTTCAGGCCGCGTTCGTCGACTACGGCGGGGACCGCAACGGCTTCCTTCAGAAGCACGACATCCACTACGACTATTTCCACGAGGAGGACGACGGCAGCATCCCCCTCCATCGGCTGGTGAAGCGCGGCCAGGGGATCATGGTGCAGGTCGGCAAGGACCCGATCGGCACCAAGGGCGCCATGCTCACCACGCTCATCTCGCTGCCGGGCCGCTACGTCGTGCTGATGCCGGGACACTCCGTGCGCGGGGTCTCCCGCAAGATAGAGGACGAGGTCGAACGCGGCCGCCTGAAGGAGATCGTGGCCGAGCTGGAGCTCCCGGACGGCTTCGGCGTCATCGTGCGCACCGCCGGCATGGGCTGCACCAAGACCATGATCTCCAAGGACTTGAAGGACTTGCTGCGGCTGTGGAAGACCATCAAGGGCAAGGTTGCGAAAGAAAAGAAGACCGCCCTGCTCTACAAGGAACGCGCCCTCGTCCTGCGCACCATCCGGGACTCCTTCAGCCCGGACGTCTCCGAGATCCTCATCGACGAGCCGGCCGTGTTCGAAGAGGCCCAGGAGCTCGTCACCATCTTCGCGAGCAAGCACACCCAGGAGGTCAAGCTCTATCGGGGCGAGAAGCCCCTGTTCTCCGAGTTCCAGATCGAGGAGCAGATCGCCTCGATCTTCGAAAACCGGGTGCCGCTCAAATCGGGCGGGTCCATCGTCATCGCGCCGACCGAGGCCTTGGTCGCGATCGACGTGAACTCGGGCAAATCCACCCACGAGAAATCGGTCGAGCAGACCGCGTTCCAAACCAACCTCGAGGCGGCCGAAGAGATCTCCCGCCAGCTGCGGCTGCGCGACCTGGGTGGGCTGATCGTGATCGATTTCATCGACATGAAGGAGTCCAAGCACCGGGCTGAAGTCGAGCGCGAGCTGAAGAACCATGTCAAGATGGACAAGGCGCGCACCAAGGTGGGGCGAGTCTCCAAGTTCGGCCTGCTCGAAATGTCGCGCCAGCGCATCCACCCCTCGGTCGAGTTCGGCAGTCACGTGACCTGCCGCTGCTGCCGCGGCAAGGGCATGGTCCCGTCCACCGAGACTCTCGGCATCGCCTTCCTGCGCAAAATCGGGATGGAGGTGATCGCGGGCGACGCGACGCGGGTGAAGGGGATTGTCCCCCCGGCCGTGGCCGATTACCTCCTGAACCGCAAGCGCAAGGACCTCGTCGAAATCGAGACCCGCCGGAAGATCACCATCGAGATCGAGCCGGATACGGCACTGGGGCCGGGCGAAAGCCGGATCGAGTGCATCTCTTGAACGCTTGCGGTTGACACCCTTAAGCGTTTCCTGTATCAGAGGACACTTTTTGACCGACTCGGGGCGACCCGGGCCGGACGTGTTCGGGCATTCGGATCGATTAATATAAAGGAGGACACACTTTGATCAGCAACGCCTACGCCATGGGAATGGGAGGCGCCGCCGAGGGCGGCGCCGCGGGATTTGCCAGTTTCATTCCGCTGGTTCTGATGTTCGTCATTTTCTATTTTCTGCTCATTCGCCCCCAGCAGAAGCGCAGCAAGGAACACCGCAATCTGATCGCCAACCTGAAGAAGGGCGACCGCATCATCACCACCGGAGGGCTCCACGGCCGCGTGACCGGCCTGGACGAGGTCACGCTCACGGTCGAGATCGCCGACAAGGTGCGCGTGAAGATCAGCCGCGCCAACGTCGCCGGTGTCATTGCCGGGGCGCCCGCCGCCGCCGAAACCAAGGAAAGCTGATCGTCCCCTTGCGCGAGCACGGCACGCCGCCCGGTCCCCGCAGGGTCGACCCGGGGCCGGCGGCCGTGCTCTGAGTTGAAATGCGTCCGAAGGATCAGAAGGGAACACCGCCTTGAAACGCTTTTCCATTCGATTGGTGATTGTCCTGGTGGTGATCGTCGCCGCCATCGTCTACTGCATCCCGACCTTCGCCCCCGAGGTCTGGCCGCACAAGAAGATCAACCTCGGCCTCGACCTGCAGGGCGGCATGCACCTCGTGCTGGAAGTCAACACCGAAAAGGTGATCGAAGCCGCGGTGGAACGCAACTACCAGGAGCTGCGGGAGCTGGTGCGCAAGAACCAGATCGCGAGCCTGAGCGCCGAGCGGCCGACCCCCTACCGCATTGCCGTCAAGGTCCAAGGCCGGGAAAACATCGAAAAGTTCAAGGCGCTCATGGACAAGGAGCTTCGCGACCTGCGGCTGAGCTCGGTGAGCGATGACCCGGAATCCTATTCCGCGACCCTCGACCTGCCGGACGCCGAAACCGCCAACATCCGCAAGCTCTCGGTGGAGCAGGCGCTCGAAACCATCCGCAACCGCGTCGACCAGTTCGGGGTCTCCGAGCCCGACATCCGCCGCCAGGGGGAGAACCGGATTCTGGTCCAGCTCCCCGGCATCCAGGACACGCAGCGCGCCAAGGACCTGATCGGGCGCACGGCGCTGCTCGAGTTCAAACTGGTGGACGAGGCGCACGACGTCAACGCCGCGGTGCAGGGGTCCCCTCCCCCCGGCAGCGAGGTCCTCTACAAGGTCGACGAGGACCGCGCCACCCGGCGCAGCACTCGAACCCCCTTCCTGCTTAAAAAGGGGACGCTGCTCACCGGCGCATCGCTCACGGACGCTCGCGTGGCGCTGGACTCGCAGTACGGGGAGCCCTACGTCTCGATCGAATTCGACCGCAAGGGCGCGCGCACCTTCGAGCGCGTCACCGGTGAGAACGTCGGCAAACGCCTGGCGATCGTCCTCGACAACAAGGTCTACTCCGCGCCCACGATCCAGGAGAAGATCGCGGGCGGCAAGGCCCGCATCACCGGCCGGTTCACCATGGAGGAGGCGCGCGACCTGGCCATCGTCCTGAGGGCCGGCGCCCTGCCCGCCCCGGTCACCATCCTGGAAGAGCGCTCGGTCGGCCCCTCGCTCGGTGCAGACTCGATCCGCCAGGGGCTGATCGCCATGGCGGTGGGCGGCGCCCTGCTCCTGCTCTTCATGGCGCTGTACTACCGGCTTTCGGGCGTCCTGGCGGATTTCGAGGTGCTCCTCAACCTGGTGCTGACCGGCGCCGGGCTCGCAGCCTTAGGAGCGACCCTGACGCTGCCCGGCATCGCCGGGACCATCCTGTCCGTCGGCATGGCGCTCGACAACAACATCCTGATCTACGAGCGCATCCGCGAGGAGCTGCGTCTGGGCAAGACACCGCGCGGGGCGGTGGACGCGGGGTTCGACCGCGCCACCCTGACCATCCTGGATGCGAACGTGACCACGCTGATCGCGGCGGCGGTGCTCTACCAGTTCGGGACCGGCCCGGTCCGGGGCTTCGCCGTGACGCTGTCACTGGGCGTGGTGGCCAGCATTTTCACCGCCGTGGTGGTGTCGCGCGTGGTCTTCGACTACATCCTCAACACCCAGAAGGTGAAATCCATCAGCATCTAACCATCGTCATTCGATGAGGACCGGTTCATGTCATTCGAGATCATCAAGTCCAATATCAACTTCGATTTCGTTGGCAAGCGCAAGTTCGCCTACACCTTCTCGGGCATCTTGATCCTGCTCAGCCTGCTGTCGCTGACCCTGCGCGGCCCGAACTACGGCGTCGATTTCGCGGGGGGCTCCATCGTCCAGGTCAAATTCTCGGGGCCGGTTGCGATCGACAAGATCCGGGAGGGGCTGCGCGCCATCAACATCGAGAACGTGTCCGTGCAAAGCGTGGGGGACGCCCGGGAAAACGAGTTCCTGCTGCGCACCGACGCGATGGAAACCAGCGCCGACTTCACTTCCCGGCTGAACCGGAGCCTGGAAGCCGCCACCGGCAGCCCGGTCGACATCCGCCGCCTGGAGATGGTCGGCCCCCAGGTCGGCAGCGACCTGAAGGAGAAGGCCCTGCTGGCCATCCTGATCTCGCTCCTGCTGACGGCGATCTATATCTCCGGCCGGTTCGAGTTCAAGTGGGTCAAGAGCGGCATCGTTGCGGCGGTGCTGGGCGGGGCGGCCTATTTCCTCTACACGTTCAACGTCCCGATGCACTGGATCATCCCGCTCGCGCTGGTGGTGACTCTGGTCCTCTTCTGGATCTTCGGTCTGAAGTACGCGCTGGGCGCGATCGTCGCCCTGATCCACGACGTCACGATCTCGGCCGGCGTGCTGTCCATCCTGGACAAAGAGTTCACGGTCACGGTCATCGCGGCGCTGCTCACGATCATCGGTTATTCTCTGAACGACACGATCATCGTCTACGACCGGATTCGCGAAAACGTTCGCAAGCTGTCCAAGACCGCTTTAGGCCCGATCATCAACCGCAGCGTCAACGAGACCCTCAGCCGGACGATCATGACCCAGGGGCTCACCCTGGTCATGGTGGTCTCGCTCTATTTTCTCGGAGGCGCGATCATTCACGACTTTGCCCTGGCGCTGCTGGTGGGCTTCGTCGTGGGGACCTACTCCTCGATCTATGTCGCCAGCCCCATCGTCCTGACCTGGGAGGAACGGGCGAAGAAGAAATAGCCTCCGGGGACCCGGCCCGGCCGGGGTCAACCGCCGCACACTCACCCCCTTTCGCACGAAAGGGGGTTTTGCCTTGCTTGGGGAGGCCGATTGAACGCGCGCGACCACGTGGACGAGCTCCTGCCCTGGTTCGAGCTGAAGAGCGTCCCCGGAGTAGGGAACCACCTCTTCAAACGGTTGATCGAACGTTTCGGGTCCCCCGAGGCCGCATTGGGCGCGCCCATGGCCGAGCTCGGACGCGTGGAGGGGATCAACCGCCGCACGGTGGACGCCATGCGGTCGCACCGGGCGCCCGACGCCGGCAGGGCCGAAATCGAAGGGGCCTGCCGCAACGGATTCAGGATCGTCACCCTGAGCGACCCGGCGTACCCCCGGCTGCTCAGGGAGATCCCGGACCCGCCGCCGATGCTGTATGTGCACGGGGAGTTGGAGGGCCTCGAACGGCCGATCGCGGTGGTCGGCTCGCGCCACGCCACCTCATACGGGGTGAGACACGACCCACCGACTCTGCGCCGACCTCGCCGCCATCGGCTTCACGGTGGTCAGCGGGATGGCGGTCGGCATCGACGCGGCGGCGCACGAAGGCGCGCTGGCGGGCGGGGGCCGCACGGTCGCCGTGCTGGGCAGCGGCCTCGCGAAGGTCTACCCGCCCCAGCACCGCCGCCTGTTCGACCGCATCGCCGCGCGGGGAGCCGTCGTCTCGGAGTTCCCGATCGACGCCGACCCCGAACCGCACCACTTCCCGGTGCGCAACCGCATCATCAGCGGGATGTCGCTCGGGACCGTGGTGGTCGAAGCCACCCGCAACAGCGGCTCGCTGATCACCGCACGGTTGGCGGCCGAGCAGAACCGCGAGGTGTTCGCCGTGCCCGGAAGCGTGCAGTCCTTCAAAAGCACGGGGACCCACACGCTGATCAAGGAGGGCGCCAAGCTCGTCGAAAACGTGCAGGACATTCTATCCGAGCTCGGGTACGCCGCGGCGCCGCCGGATGCCCGCGCGGTCCGCTCGCAAACGCACCCCTCGCTGACCGCGAAAGAGTCCGACGTTCTCGGCGCCCTGGGCCCCTACCCCTTGCACATCGACGAACTGGTGCGCACCCTGTCGCTCGATGCCGGGGACCTGTCCGGCATCCTGCTGCAACTGGAATTAAAAGGCCTCGTCACCCAGCAGCCCGGAAAATTCTTTTCGGCCGCCGACGGGAAGGCCGATGCACACGATTGATAGGAGCGATGAAACCTGCAATGACCAAACCGCTCGTGGTGGTGGAGTCTCCGGCCAAGGTCCGGACCATCAAAAAATACCTCGGCAACGACTACAACGTGGCGGCCACGGTCGGTCACATCAAGGACCTGCCCCAACGTGAGATGGGCATCGACGTGGAGGACGGCTTCGCGCCGAAGTACACGGTCATCCCGGGCAAGCAGAAGGTGATCCAGGCCCTGAAGCAGGCCGCGGCCGACGCCGAAGAGGTCTACCTCGCCCCGGACCCCGACCGCGAGGGGGAGGCCATCGCCTGGCACACGGCCGACGTGCTCAAGAAGAAGGGGCGGCGCTTTCACCGCGTCCTGTTCCACGAGCTCACCAAGGATGCCATCCGGCAGGCCATGACCCGGCCCCAGGAGCTGGACCGCAACAAATTCGAGGCGCAGCAGGCCCGCCGCATCCTCGACCGCCTGGTGGGCTACCAGGTGTCGCCGCTGCTGTGGCGCAAGGTCAAGGGCGGGTTGAGCGCCGGTCGCGTGCAGAGCGTCGCCCTGCGCATCATCTGCGAACGCGAGCGCGCCATCCAGATCTTCGTGCCGCAGGAGTACTGGTCGATCACCGCCCACCTCGAAGCCGACTCGCCGCCGCCGTTCGCGGCCAAGCTGGTCAAGAAGGGCAAGGACAAGCTCGCCATCCCGGACGAGACGGCCGCGCAGCACATCCTCTCCGTCCTCCAGGGAGAGGCGTTCCGGGTCGATAAGGTGCAGAAACGCACCGTCAAAAAGAACCCGGCCCCGCCGTTCACGACGAGCAAGCTCCAGCAGGAGTCCATCCGCAAACTGCGCTTCACCGCCAAGAAGACGATGATGCTTGCCCAGCAGCTCTACGAGGGCATCGACCTGGGGCCCGGGGAGCCGGTCGGGCTGATCACCTACATGCGCACGGACTCCACGCGCATCGCGGAGACCGCCGCGGTCGAGGCGCAGGAGCTCATCGTCGAGCGGTTCGGCCGCGACTACGCCCTGGACCGCCCGCGGGTGTTCAAGAACTCCAAGCAGGCCCAGGACGCGCACGAGGCCATCCGGCCGACCTCGGTTGCGAACACGCCCGAGCTGGTGGCGCCCCATCTCAGCCGCGACCAGCTGGCCCTCTACCAGCTCGTCTGGCAGCGGTTCGTCGCCTCCCAGATGCAGGAGGCGCTCGTCGACCAGGTCTCCGCCTCGATCGCCGCCGGGCCCTACGTCTTCACCGCCAGCGGGTCGTCGGTCAAGTTCCCGGGGTTCATGGCCCTCTACCGCGCCGAAGAGGACGACGGGGACGGCAACGGCGACAAGGCCCGCGAGCAGCTCCCGGAGCTGAAGGAGGGGCAGCGCCTCACGCTGCACCGCCTCGAGCCGAAGCAGCACTTCACGCAGCCCCCTCCGCGCTTCTCGGAGGCCTCGCTCGTGAAGGAGCTCGAGGAAAACGGCATCGGGCGCCCGAGCACCTACGCCGCGATCCTGTCGACCATCCGCGACAAGGGCTACGTGGACTGGGTCAAGGGCTACTTCCGGCCGAGCGAGCTCGGGTTCATCGTGAACGACCTGCTCGTCATGAGCTTTCCGGACATCTTCGACGTCGAGTTCACGGCCCGCATGGAGGAAAACCTCGACCAGGTGGAAGCCGAAAAGGCCAACTCGCTCGATCTGCTCACCCGGTTCTACACGCCGTTCCGCAAGGACCTCGACCGGGCGGCCGAGGGGATGGTCAGCATCAAGGGGGTCGGCGTCGCGACAGAGCTCAAGTGTCCGGAGTGCAGCCACACCCTGCACGTCAAGATCGGCAAGAACGGTCACTTCCTCGCCTGCAGCGGCTACCCGGAGTGCAAGTACTCCCGGGACTACACGCGCGACGAAAAAGGCAACATCCAGCCGGTGGAGCCGCTGGCCGACGAACCGACCGACAAGAGCTGCGAGAAATGCGGCCGGCCCATGGTGCTCAAGCGCGGCCCCTTCGGCGACTTCTTCGCCTGCAGCGGCTACCCCGAGTGCCGGAACACCCAGTCGCGGACGCTGAACGGCAACGGCAAGAGCACCGGCGTCAAATGCCCGCAGGACGGCTGCACGGGCGAGCTGCTCGAGAAGACCTCCAAGCGCGGGAAAACCTTCTACGGCTGCAACCGCTACCCGGACTGCACGTTCGCCACCTGGGACAAGCCGGTCGCGCGCGACTGCCCGGCCTGCGGCGCCAAGATCCTGGTCGAGCGCGTCACCAAGCGGCAGGGCACTCTGCACTCCTGCCTCAACCCGGACTGCGGGTTCAAGGAACAGGTGGAGTAGCCGCAGGCAATAAATCGCTTGACTTCCCCATGTCCGGCTGTTAGGGAAATTTTAAAGATAACGTTTAACCACTGGAACCTGATGAACCCGAAAGCCGCCATTATCAACCTCGTCCTCATTAGTCTCATCATCGTCGGCCTCCTCGACGATGATGCGAAGGGGTTGGTAGCGGTCTAACGCACCCGAAAAAACCGAGCAGAATAAAATCCGTTACCAGCCCCGAGGCGGTAACGGTTTTTTTTTGCGCGTGACACGACGAGGAGACGACCCATGGAGATGACCGGCGCCCGGATTTTGATGGAGATGCTCCAGCGCGAAGGGGTGGACACGCTCTTCGGGTTCCCCGGAGGGGCCGTGATCGACATCTATGACGAATTGGCGCGCACGCCGATCCGCCACATCCTCGTCCGGCACGAGCAGGGGGCCGTCCACGCCGCCGACGGCTACGCGCGGGCTTCGGGCAAGGTGGGGGTCTGTCTGGTGACCTCCGGACCGGGGGCGACGAACACCGTGACCGGCATCGCCTCGGCCTTCGCGGACTCGATCCCCATCGTCGTGCTCACCGGTCAGGTGCCGACTCACCTGATCGGCAACGACGCCTTCCAGGAGGTGGACATCGTCGGCATCACCCGCCCCTGCACCAAGCACAACTACCTCGTCAAAAACGTCGCCGACCTCGCGGCCGTCCTCCAGGAGGCGTTTCACCTGGCCCGCTCGGGGCGCCCCGGACCCGTGCTGGTGGACATCCCCAAGAACGTCACCACGGCCCGCACCGGGCTCGCGCCTCCCCTCGAGCTTCCGCCCCGTCCCTACGCCCCCAACCCGGAACCCCACCCGAAACAGGTCCGGACGGCGGCGCGTTTGCTGACCGAGGCCAGGCGGCCGCTGATCTTCGCCGGCGGCGGGGTGATCCTTTCCGGCGGCGCGGAAGAGCTGACGCGGCTCGCGCACCGAACCCGGACCCCCGTCACGACCTCCCTCATGGGCCTCGGGGCCTTCCCCGGAGACGACCCGCTCTTCCTGGGGATGCTCGGCATGCATGGCACCTACGCCGCCAACATGAGCACCGGCGCCTGCGACCTGCTCCTGGGGGTCGGGGTCCGTTTCGACGACCGGGTCACGGGCAAGACGGACGCCTTCGCCGCCCAGGCCACGATCGTGCACATCGACATCGACCCCACCTCGATCCGCAAGAACGTCCCGGTCAGCGTCCCGGTCGTCGGCGACTGCCGCACGAGCCTGCAGCGCCTGAACGCGCTGCTGGACGATCGACCCGAACCGGTGCCGGCCGCCGCCCGCCAGGAATGGCTCGAGCGCATCCAGGCCTGGAAGCAGGCCCAGCCGCTCACCTACCAGCAGGGCGAACGCATCAAGCCCCAGTTCGTGATCGAGCAGCTCCACGCCCTCACCCGTGGAGACGCTATCGTCACGACCGAGGTGGGCCAGAACCAGATGTGGGCCGCGCAGTTCTACCGTTTCAACCGGCCCAACCACTTCATCACCTCCGGCGGCCTGGGCACGATGGGGTTCGGCCTGCCGGCGGCGATCGGAGCCCAGATCGCCTGCCCGGACAAAACGGTGGTCGACATCGCCGGGGACGGCAGCATCCAGATGAACATCCAGGAGATGGCGACCGCCGTCCAGTACGAGCTGCCCGTGAAGATCGTCATCCTGAACAACGGCTACCTCGGCATGGTCCGGCAGTGGCAGGAGCTGTTCTACGGGCGGCGCTACAGCGCCACCCGCATGGACTGCACCCCGGATTTCGTGAAGCTCGCCGAGGCCTACGGGGCGACCGGCCTGCGGGCCGAGCGACCCTCCGAGGTGGTGCCGGTCCTGCGCGAGGGCCTCGCGCGGCGCGGGCCGGTGATCATGGACTTCCGGGTGGACGCGGAGGAAAGCGTCTACCCCATGGTGCCTTCAGGGGCGCCACTGACGGAAATGCTGCTGGTCTGAATTCAGAGGAGGAAGCGCGCATGACGGAAGAAAAGCACGTGATGACGATGCTGGTGGACAACGAACCCGGGGTGACCTCGCGCGTGGCGGGCCTGTTCAGCGGCAAGGGGTTCAACATCGAAAGCATCTGCGGCAGCCCGACCAACGACCCGAAGGTTTCGCGCATCACCATCGTCACCCAGGCCAACCCGCCGGTCGTCGAGCAGATCGAGAAGCAGCTGCGCAAGCTGGTGAACGTGATCAAGCTGCGCAGCCTCAACGGCCCGCGCTGTGTGCGGCGCGAGATGGCGCTCGCCTGCGTGCAGATTCGGCCGGAGCAGCGCTCCGAGGTCCTGCGGGTCGTGGATCTCGCCGGCGGTCGCATTGCCGACGCGGGCCAGACCCACGTCATCGTCGAGATTTCCGGCGAGCAGGAACAGGTCCAGACGGTCCTGAACCTGCTGCAGCCCTACGGGATCAAGAAGCTGGCGCGCACCGGGCCGATCGGCCTGATCCGGGAGCCGACGTGAAAGCAGGGGTTCAAGGGTTCAAGGGGTCGAGGGTTCAAGGAAAATATAAAGACGGCCTTCATCCTTCACTCGACCCCTCGAACCCTCGAACCCTGGAACCCTGGAAATTGGAAGTACGGTAGGTTCAACCGAAACACTCAACAGCGGAAAGAGAGGAAACGCATCATGGCTCAGTTCGATTTCGGCGGAACGATGGAAGAGGTGGTGACGGAAGACGAATTCCCCCTGCAGCAGGCGCGGCAGGTGCTGCAGAACGACACCGTGGCGGTCGTGGGCTACGGCGTGCAGGGCCCCGGGCAGGCGCTCAACATGCGCGACAACGGGCTGCGCGTGATCGTGGGTCAGCGCAAGGGCGGCGCGTCCTGGGACCGGGCGGTCGCGGACGGGTTCGTGCCGGGCGAGACCCTCTTCTCGCCCGAGGAGGCCGCCGAGCGGGCGACCGTGGTCCAGTACCTGCTCTCCGACGCGGGCCAGGTGGCCATGTGGCCCAAGATCAAGGCCTGTCTCAAGGCGGGTGACACCCTGTACTTCTCGCACGGCTTCGGCATCGTCTACAAGGACCAGACGGGCATCGTCCCGCCCGCGAACATCGACGTCGTGCTCGTAGCGCCCAAGGGCTCCGGCCGCACCGTGCGCACCAATTTCCTGGACGGCAGCGGCATCAACGCGAGCTTTGCCGTCTTTCAGGACTACACCGGCAAGGCCCGCGAACGGGCACTGGCTCTCGGGATCGCCATCGGCTCCGGCTACCTCTTCCCGACCACCTTCGAACGCGAGGTCGTGAGCGACCTGACGGGCGAGCGCGGGATCCTCATGGGGGCGCTGGCCGGCGTCATGGAGGCGCAGTACACCCTGTTGCGCAAACACGGCCACACCCCGAGCGAGGCCTTCAACGAAACGGTCGAGGAGCTGACCCAGAGCCTCATCGGGCTGGTCGGCGCCAAGGGCATGGACTGGATGTTCGCCAACTGCTCCACCACGGCCCAGCGCGGCGCGCTGGACTGGGCCCCGCGCTTCCGCGACGCCGTCGCCCCGCTCTACGCGGAACTCTACCAGCGCGTGCGCAGCGGCGAGGAAACCCGGCGGGTCCTGTCGGCCAACAGCACCCCCGACTACCGCGAGAAGCTCGATAAGGAGCTGGCCGTGATGCACGACTCCGAGATGTGGCGGGCCGGTGCGGCCGTGCGCTCGCTGCGTCCGGAAAATCGCAAATAGGGAAAGGGTCCACGGGGCTCGAGGGTAAAGATCTCGATGCTCGATCCTTCGCTCGGCCCCTTGAACCCTGGCTCCTCGAGCCCTGCATTCCGGTCGAGCATGCCGAGGCATCCTCCCGTGCGCATTCCAGCATCCAACTGAGCCAGGAGGCCCCGTGGACCCTGTCCTTCTCTACGACACCACCCTGCGCGACGGCAGCCAGGGCGAGGGCATCTCGTTCAGCGCCGAGGAAAAGCTCAAGATCGCCCTGCGCCTGGACGACATCGGCATCCACTTCATCGAAGGGGGCTGGCCGGGGTCCAATCCCAAGGACCTGCAGTTCTTCGAGCTCGCCCGGAAGGCGGTCTTCGCCCACGCCCGCCTGGCCGCCTTCGGCTGCACCCGCAAGCCGGGACGGGCGGCCGAAAACGACCCGCACCTGCGGGCACTCCTCGACTGCGGCACCTCGCTGGTGACCGTTTTCGGCAAGAGCTGGGACTTTCACGTCACGGCCGTCATGGGCACCCGACTCGACGAAAACGTCGCGATGATCCGGGACACGGTCGGCCATCTGCGGCAAAACGGGCGCGACGTCATCTACGACGCCGAGCACTTCTTTGACGGGTTCCGGGCCGATCCCGGGTACGCCTTGGCGACCATCGCCGCAGCCGCGCAGGCCGGGGCGGACACCGTGGTCCTGTGCGACACGAACGGGGGCACCCTGCCCTTCGACGTCCCGGAGGTCATGGCCCGCGTGCGCGCCCACCTGGGCAGCGGGGTGCGCCTGGGCATCCACGCTCACAACGACTGCGGCCTGGCGCTGGCCAACTCCATCGCCGCGGTGCAGGCCGGCGCCGTCATGGTGCACGGGACGGTCAACGGCTACGGGGAGCGTTGCGGCAACACCGACCTCACGGCGGTCGCCCCGGTCCTGCAGCTCAAGATGGGCCGGGCCTGCATGTCCGAGGCGAACCTGAAAAAGCTCAAGTCCCTCTCGCGCTTCGTGGGCGAGACGGCCAACATGGTGCCGCTGCACAGCCGGCCGTTCGTGGGGCGCAGCGCCTTCGCCCACAAGGGCGGCGTGCATGTGAGCGCCATCATGAAACACCCGGAAGCGTACGAGCACATGGCCCCCGAACGCGTGGGCAACCACCGCCGGGTGCTCGTGTCCGACCTCTCGGGCCGCAGCAACGTGGAGTACAAGGCGCGCGAGCTCGGCCTGGACATCGAGTTGCCCGACGCCGACAGCCGCCGCATCGTCTCCGAGATCAAGCAGATGGAGCAGGACGGCTACCAGTTCGATGCGGCGGACGGCTCCTTCAAGGTGCTCATCCAGAAGCTGACCGAGACCTTCCGGCCGCTCTTCGAACTCGAGTCGTTCCGTGTCACGATCGAGAAGGACAAGGATCAGCCCTGCCGGGCGCACGCCACGGTCAAAATCGCGGTCGACGGCCGGAGTGAAATCACGGCGGCCGAGGGCTACGGGCCCGTCAGCGCGCTGGACAACGCCCTGCGCAAGGCGCTCGGCCGCTTCTACCCGGACCTGGGCGACATGCGCCTGACGGATTTCAAGGTGCGCGTGATCGACGGCAGCCGCGGCACCGCCGCGCGCGTGCGCGTGCTGATCGACTCGCGCGACCCGGACCACGTCTGGAGCACGATCGGCGTGTCCGAGGACATCATCGAAGCCAGCTGGCAGGCGCTGGCGGACAGCTTCCACTACAAGCTCAGCCGCGGCGCAGAGCCGGTCTCCGGCGCCAATTCCGAATCCCCCACCACCCGATAGGAGTCCACCATGACCGAACGCGTGATCATCTTCGACACCACCCTGAGAGACGGGGAGCAGAGCCCCGGGGCCAGCATGAACTCGGCGGAGAAACTGCGGCTGGCGGTGCAGCTGGAAAAGCTCGGGGTCGACGTGATCGAGGCGGGGTTCCCGGCGGCCTCGGACGGCGACCTGGAGGCCGTCAGCCAGATCGCCGGCCGCCTGAAGCGGGCCGAGGTGGCCGCTCTGGCGCGCGCCACGCGCCACGACATCGACCGCGCCTGGAAGGCCGTGCAGCACGCCGCGAGCCCGCGCATCCACACCTTCATCGCGACCTCGGACATCCACCTGCAGTACAAACTCAAGATGAACCGCGACGAGGTGGTGCGGGCCGCCGTGGAGGCAGTGCGCTATGCGCGCACCCTCACCCCGAACGTGGAGTTTTCGGCCGAGGACGGTTCGCGCAGCGACCGGGACTACCTCTGCCGCATCTTCGAGGCCGCCATCGAAGCGGGCGCGACCACGGTGAACCTGCCCGACACGGTCGGCTACGCCATCCCCCAGGAGTTTGCCGAGCTGGTCCGCTACCTCCGCAGCCACACGCCCAACATCGGCAAGGCCGTGCTGAGCGTCCACTGCCACAACGACCTGGGCCTGGCCACCTCCAACACGCTCGCGGCCGTCCAGGCGGGCGCGCGCCAGGCCGAAGTCACGATCAACGGCATCGGCGAGCGCGCGGGCAACACCTCGCTCGAGGAGGTGGTCATGGCGCTGCACACGCGCGGCGACTACCTCTCTGCGAAGACCTCCATTCGCACCGAGTTCATCCACCCCACCAGCCGGCTGGTCAGCATGGTCACGGGCATGCTCGTGCAGGCGAACAAGGCGATCGTCGGGGCCAACGCCTTCGCGCACGAGGCCGGCATCCACCAGGACGGGATCCTCAAAAACCCGATGACCTACGAGATCATGCGACCGGAGACGATCGGCCTCAGCGCCACCAAGCTCGTCCTGGGCAAGCACTCCGGCCGCCACGCCCTGCGCTCCCACCTGAAGGACCTGGGCTACGACCTCTCGGACGATGAGCTGAATCTGGTGTTCACCAAGTTCAAGGAACTGGCGGACAAGAAGAAACACGTGGTGGACGAGGACCTGGAGGCCATCGTGACCGAGGGCATCCTGCGGACCGCGGACGTCTTCAAGCTCGACTACCTGCACGTCACGGCCGGCACGACCGTCCTGCCCATGGCGAGCGTGCGCCTGAACATCAACGGCCGGCCCGCGCAGGATGCCGGCTACGGCAACGGGCCGATCGACGCCGCCTTCAACACCATCGCCAAGCTCACGGGCACGGCCTCCGAGCTGCTGCGCTTCTCGGTGAGCGCCCTCACCGGCGGCACGGATGCCATGGGGGAGGTGACGGTGCGTCTGAGCGAGAACGGACTGTTGGCCCTCGGCAAGGGGGCAGATGCCGACATCATCACCGCGAGCGCCAAGGCGTACGTCAACGGCTTGAACCGGCTCGAGTACCTGAAACGGAACCCGCTGGAGGAGTCGTCGGCGTCGCTGTGATGTAGGGGGAATTGAGGGTTCAGGTTTCAGGGTTCCGGGTTCAGGAAATGAGATCGGAGTCAAGGATCGCATGGTTTTCCTGAACCCCGAACCCTGCAAGCTTCATTCTGAACCCTGAATCCCTGAGCCCTTTACCCGTCAATCGACCTGCAGCTTGCCGACGATCTCGTTGACGTCGGCGATCCCGTGGCGGCTGAGGTAGGCCTCGATCCCGGCGGCGATATCGAGCGCGGCGCGCGGGTTCACGAAATTGGCGGTCCCGACCTGGACGGCGGTCGCGCCGGCGAGGAGGAACTCGACGGCGTCCTCCCCCCGCATGATCCCCCCGATGCCGATGACCGGCACCCGGGCCGTGCGTGCCACCTGCCAGACCATCCTCAAGGCGACGGGCTTGATGGCCGGACCCGACAGCCCGCCCGTGATGTTGGCCAGTCGGGGGCGCCGCGTCTCGATGTCGATCGCCATGCCGGTGATCGTGTTGATCAGGGAGAGCGCGTCCGCGCCCCCCGCCTCGGCGCTGCGGGCGATCACGGTGATGTCCGTGACGTTCGGGGAGAGCTTTACGATGACCGGTTTGCGGGTGCGCTCCCGCACCGCCCGGACGACCCGTTCGGCGGCCACCGGGTCGACCCCGAAGACCACCCCGCCCGCCTTCACGTTGGGGCAGGAGATGTTCACCTCCACGGCCGCCACCCCGTCGATCCCGTCCAATCGCTCGGCCAGTGCGGCGTACTCCTCGACGCTCGTTCCGTAGATGTTGGCGATGACCGGCGGGGTGAGCGTGCGCAGGAAGGGCATCTTGTCGGCCGCGAACGCGTCGACGCCCACGTTTTCCAGACCGATGGCGTTGAGCATCCCGCAGGCGGTTTCGACGATGCGCGGCGGCGGGTTGCCCTTGACCGGTTTGAGCGCCAGACCCTTTACGACGATGGCCCCGAGGCGGTTGAGGTCCATCAACGATTCGAACTCGCGCGCGTAACCGAAGGTCCCGGAAGCGGTCATGACCGGGTTGTTGAGTTTCAAGCCGGCGAGGGTCACGCCCAGGTGGGGGGGAGCGGTCGACATGCGGACCTACTTACCACAGCCGCCCTCCAAGTCAAGGCGGGCACCCGGCCTCCGGACGGCGCAAACCCGCTTGCAGCGCGGCCGGATGCGGTGATACTCTAACTGGAAGTGTCTGGTGTTGGGTGTTTCGTGTCTGGTGTTTGGGTATTTTGGTGTTTGGGTGTTTCGCAGACCATGACGCCCGGCCTCAGGTTATCCGCCAGTCGGTTTTGGTTTTGTCGGAGAGGCGTTCCGCTTCGATCGTCGCGGCTGGAAAGCCGCTCCCACAGAAGACCCACTCTATGAGGCTGCAGTCTACGTGGCACTTCCCACACCGCCATCCATCGCGCTGGTGTCCCCGCCCTGGCCCCTTTACACGCGTCCATCCATCCAGCTGGGGGCGCTCAAGGCCTTCGTGCGCTCCCGGTTCCCCGCAGTCGAGGTGGCCGCGCACCCGCTTTACCTGCGGGTGGCCGCATCGATCGGCTACCGCGTCTACCACGCCGTCTCGGAACGCACGTGGCCGGCCGAATCGATCGGCGCCGCTCTGCTCTTCCCCGAACGGACTGAACGCCTGGCGCGGCTGTTCCGGCGCGAGTCGGTCGGTGCATCCGCGCTGAAAGGGGTCGCCTTCGGCGCGCTGACCGCGCAGGTCAAGGCCGCCATGGATGCGTGGACCGACTCCGTCGCCTGGGACAATGTCCGTCTCGTCGGGTTTTCGAGCGTCCTGTGCCAGCTGACCGCCTGCCTGTACCTGATTCGCCGCCTGAAGGAGGCGCACCCGCACCTGACCGTCGTGATCGGCGGACCCGCCATCACCTCGCACTCGGCCGCGACGGCACTCGAGCTCTTCCCGCACCTGGACGCCGTGGTCGTCGGCGAGGGGGAGCTCCCCCTGGCGCACCTCGTCCAGCACCACGTGATCGAAGGCCGCGGCCTGGCCGACATCCCGCCGGCGGGCGGCATCTTCACGCGCGGCGCGAGAGATTCCGCCCCCGCCGGGGATCGCCTCTTCCAGTTGGAGAATCTCGACCGCCTGCCTCTTCCGGACTACGATGACTACTTCGCCCTCCTGTCCGGGTTCGCCCAGGACCACCGTTTCTTCCCGACCCTGCCCGTGGAGTTTTCGCGCGGGTGCTGGTGGAAACGCGGCGCCGGGTCCGGCACCGGCTGCCGGTTCTGCAATCTCAACCTGCAGTGGCGAGGATACCGGTTTAAGTCCGCCCGCCGGGCGGTCGCGGAGGTCGAGCAGCTCACCGCGCGCTACCGGACGCTGTCGGTGGCCGTGGTGGACAACGTCCTGCCGAAGACGGAAACGGCCGGGATCCTGCGCGGGCTGGCAGGCCTGCCGCGGGACCTGTCGCTCTTCGCCGAGCTGCGCGCGACCACGCCCGCGGAGGAGCTGTCCTGGATGCGCGCCGCGGGGATGCGCAGGGTGCAGGTCGGGGTCGAAGCCCTGAGCACGCGTCTGCTGCGCAAGCTCCACAAGGGCACCACGGCCATTCAGAACCTCGAGATCATGAAGCGCTGCGAACAGCTGGGGATCGTCAACCTCGCCAACCTGATCCTCAACTTTCCGGCGAGCGATGCCGAGGACGTGCGCGAAACGCTGCATGCGATCGAGTTCGCCCGCGCCTATCGCCCGCCGAAGCCGGTCAGGTTCTGGCTGGGCCTGGGCAGCCCGGTCTGGTCGGACCCCGGCGCCTTCGGCCTGGAGCGGGTCGGCAACCACCCCAACTGGGCGCACCTCTTTCCGGCCGCGGTTTTTCGCCGCCTGCCCCTGGTGGTCCAAGCCGGCCGCGGCGCGGGGGCCGCCCAGGAAAGGCTCTGGCGGCCGGTCCGGGCGGCGCTGCGCGCATGGTCCCGCAGCTACGACCTCTTGCAGCGCGGCCCGGATCCCGAACCGATCCTGTCCTGCCGCGACGGGGGGGAGTTCCTGATCCTGCGCGAGCGCCGCCGCACCGGCGATGCCGCCACGCATCGGCTCGAAGGCACCGCGCGCGCCATCTACCTCTACTGCGACCACCACCGGCCGCTGCGGCACATTGTCGCCCGCTTTCCGTCGGTGTCCGCCGACCGGGTTTCCGCCTTCGTCGGAGGCATGGTCGCCCAGCGGCTGATGTTCGAGGAAAACGGCCAGTTCCTCAGCCTGGCGGTCCCGGTCCGCTCTCCCCTCCCCTGCGCATCGTGAATGACCGCGGCGCCGGCGTTCATGCGGATGTCAGCCGGCCGCGCGCCGGGGAACACGGTGCGCCGACGCGAACGCGGCCAGCTGCTCGTAGGGCTGCGCCCCGACCCGCACCTCTTCATGCAACCGAAATGCGGGCACGGCGCTGATCCCCAGCCGGTGCGAGCGCATCCAGTCCTGGTCGACCGCGGCCTTGTAGGCGTGAGTGTGGACGGCCTCGCTCAGGCCCGCGCCATCCAGTCCAATCGACTCGGCCGCCTGCACGAGGGTCTCCATCTCGTGCAGGTTCCGCCCGTCCACGAAGTAGGCCTGGAACACCGCGCGGTGGTAGGCATCGGCCTGGCCCAGCGACTCGGCCCACTTGGCGCCCTCCTGGGCGCGGCGCGAATTGAAGCTCATGCGGCGCGTCCCGAACGGCAGTCCGAACTGGCGGGCGGCCGATTCGAGACGGCTCAGCACCGCAGCGATGTCGATGCCGCGGCCCTCGAACAGCCGTTCGAGGGTGACGCCCTCGGGCGGGATTTCCGGGTGCAGCGGGAAGGCCACCCAGCGCACGTCGATCTCGAACTCGCGGGTCAACCGGTCACTACCGACGGTAATGAAGTAGCACCACGGTCAGATGAAGTCGGAGAAGATTTCCAGGGTGGTCACAGCGGTCCTCCGTTCGGTTGGGTCGCTTGATGTCGAACCGACGTGAAGCTAACCCGTGCCGGATGGGCCGTCAAGAACGCAGGCTGGATTACGATGGGTCGGGAGTTTCGCCCGCGGCCTGGGCGTCGAACTTGATCCCGAGCCCGTTGGGGTCGGACCAGACCACCTCGCCGAAGCGCGTGATCAGCTTCTGCCGTTTGCGCAGCGGGATGGTGAGCTGCAGGCGCTGCCCGGCGGCGAACGTCCCGCCGCACATGACGAACACCCCGCCGTGGCTCACGTTGTGGATGACGCCCCGTGCCTTCTCGCTCTGGTTCTGCAGCAGGGCGGGGATGGTGCAGGACGCCCGCGGGTGGCGGCGCGGGGCGCGGGCGCGGTGAGGCTCGCCCCGGGACGGGGCCTTGCCCTTGAGTTCGACCCCGTACCCGTAGTCGAAGACCGAGTTCTCAAGGTACTTGCGCCATTTGATGGCCGAACGATAGCACTCGTAAACCCCGGGCGCGGACGTGAACGGCGAGCTCTTCAAACCGATGAAGATCTCGGTGCCGGGAATGAGGTAAAAATCCGACTCGAAGTAGAGTCCCGACGAGGAGTAGTTGAACATGCGGGCCTCGTGCAGGATCCCGACCTCGTTCTGCTCGAGAGAGATCGTGGAATCATGGGTGAACCGCACGGAGGTCCGGTTTTCGTGGTTTTCGTTCGCCATGGCGCAACGGGCCCTCAGCCGACCTGGAGGTTGTATTTCTTGAGCAGGTCTTTGATGGCTTCCTCCAGCAGGTCGTTCTGCCGTTTTTCGAGTTGGGCCGCAAGTATCTTGATCTTCCGGATGAGATCCGAGTCGAGCGTCGTGTTGTACATCTTGCGTTTCCCGCTGTTCGCTGTGTCGAGACCCATAAAATCCATTCGCTCTCCCGGTGTGGTGGTTGGAACCGTGCAGCGACCGATCAGGCGGCTGTTTCTTGGATCGTTCGGGGGCCGATCACTCCCAGCAGTAATAGGCCAAGGCAGCGCCGCCGAAGTAGTAATCCCCCACCCAGACGACATGGGTGGCGTTCAGCATTTCGGCCCGGCGCAGAACCTTGTCGCGGGCGTCGTCGACCAGGATGGGGTGCACCTGGAAGGGTCCCATGTCGGAGAACGCGGTGACCGTGTCGATGTAGGTGCAGTTGGCCACGAGCTTCTCTTCGGTTTCCGCCACCCGGTACGTCTGAAAGGACGCACACCCGCTCAGCGCGAGCAGGGCCAGCGCCAGAAACAGTCCTCTTGGGCTCAGACCGATCACCTCGCCTCCCGACGGCGGCCCGCACTGGGCTGCCGGCCGATATAGACTCGATCCATTGGATTTCATTCTACAATAGTTCCCGGAGGGTGTCAAAAACGGAGGGCCGGAATGCTTGTGCAACTATCTGAATTAAATAGTTTTTTCTATTTTTGACCGGCATTTTTTTGTTCCCGGCGCCACCTCCCGTTTGCAGGGCTTGGCTCATGTCGGCCCACGAAACGGATACCCGCCGCCCGGGGATGCACAACGAGCCGGGAATTCGCGAACCCGGACCGGAGGCTCACCGGTCGCGCAGCCCTGCCCTGCGCGGTTGACAGGCGCACCGAATCTATCTATTAGTCCGGCAACATGTGAAATTCTTTCGTCTGGAACATGAGGGGCTGCACGCATGTACTCAAAAATCCTGGTCCTGCGCTTTTCCAAGGACGTCGCCCAGAAACCGGAGGTGCGGTTCGACCAGGAGAAGTGCAGCATCTGCGAGCAGTGCGTGACCGCCTGCCCGCCCAGGGCCATGGAGGTCCGTCCCATCCGGGACGCCTGCGCGACATGATTGCGGTAGCCGTCAGCGGCGGCGTGGACTCCATGATCGCCGCCCATCTCCTCCGGCAGGAGACGCCCGACGTCTTCGCCGTGCACTTCCTCACCGGGTTCGAGCCGCCCCACACGGGACCCCGTCACCCCATCCACGGGATCGGCGACCGGCTGGGAATCGCGGTGCACGTGGTGGATCTGAGCGTCGAGTTCCGCACGCACGTCGTCGACTATTTCACGGCCGCCTACCGGTCCGGACAGACTCCCAATCCGTGCGTGATCTGCAACCCCGCCATCAAGTTCGGGGCCGTGCTGCGCTTCGCGGCAGCGCTCGGCGCCGGCTGCCTGGCGACCGGGCACTACGCGACGGTTCGACGGGACTCCAGCGGCCGCTATCGCCTTCACAAGGGCGTCGACCCGCGCAAGGACCAGTCCTATTTCCTGGCGCGGCTCGGCCAGGATCAGCTCGCGCAGGCACGCTTCCCGCTGGGTGCTCTGACCAAGGACCGGGTCCGCGCGCTGGCCGCGCTGAACGGGCTGCACCCGGTCGAGACGGCCGAAAGCCAGGACGTGTGCTTCGTCACGTCCAGCGCCTACACGGATTTCATGCAGCCCGACGGGCCTGCACCGCAGGACCCCGGGCCCATCGAAACGGTGGCGGGCCAGGTCGTCGGACGGCACGCCGGGCTCGCCCGTTTCACGGTCGGTCAGCGCCGCGGCATCAACTGCCCGGCGGCGGCCCCTTACTACGTGGTTCGCCTCGAACCCGAGCGCAACACCCTCGTGGTCGGCACCCGCGAGGACCTGCTCACCGCGAGCTGTCGCGTCGAAGACATCAACTGGATCGCTCCGCCCCCGAACGGGCCGATGCGCGCGCGCACGCGCGTGCGCTACCGCACACCCGAGGCGCCGGGAACGGTGACCCCGCTCGACCCCCGAACGGCGCTCGTGGAGTTCGACACCCCCCAGTCGGCCGTCACGCCCGGCCAGGCGGCCGTTTTCTACGACGGGGATGCGGTGCTCGGGGGCGGCTTCATTGCGAGGCGGCGGTGAAGACGTTCAGGATCGTGACCCTGGGATGCAAGGTCAACCAGGCCGAGTCCGACACGCTTGCGGCGCGACTGTCCGGCAGCGGCTGGAGGCCGGCCGAACCGTCCGAGCAGGCCGATCTCTGCGTCGTCAACACCTGCACCGTGACGCAGAAGGCGGCCATGCAGTCGCGTCAGGCCGTGCGCCAGGCGATCCACGCGCACCCGCGCGCGTGCGTGACCGTGACCGGCTGCTATGCCGAAACCGACCCGGCGGCGCTCGCGAAGATTGAAGGAGTCGACTACATCGTCGACCAGTGCGGCAAGGCGGGACTGGAGCGGATCATCGCGGCCTGCGGCACGGAGGGCTGCGCGCATCCTGTCCTGGTGAGCGGGCCGGCACCCGAGGCCCGGACACCGGACGAGCCCGGCGATCCCGTCGGCCCGGTGCAGGGCCGGACCCGGCCCTTCGTCAAGATCCAGGACGGCTGCGACGCGTTCTGCGCCTACTGCATCGTGCCCTACGCACGGGGCCGCAGCCGCAGCATTGCGCCCCGGGCCATCACCGAATCGGTCCGGCACCTGTCGGCAGCCGGGTTTCACGAGGTGGTGCTGACCGGCATCCACATCGGGCGCTACGGCCAGGACCTGGATCCGCCTGCGAGTCTGTTGGCGCTGCTGCGCGAGCTCGAGGCCGCCACCGAGCGGGTGCGTCTGCGCCTGAGCTCGCTCGAACCGCTTGAAGTGTCTCCCGACCTGGTTGCACGGATCGCCGGGTCGCGGCGGTTTTGCCGCCACCTCCACATCCCCCTGCAAAGCGGCGATGCGGACGTCCTGCAGCGCATGGGGCGCCCCTACCGACCCGGGGAGTTCGCGGCCGCGGTCGAGCTCGTCCACCGGTCCATGCCGGACGCGGCCATCGGAGCGGACGTCCTGGTCGGCTTCCCGGGGGAGAGCGATCAGGCGTTTCGCAACACCTGTGAACTGATAGAGACCCTGCCCCTGTCCTACCTCCACGTCTTCCCCTTTTCCGCGCGCCCGGGGACGGCCGCCTTCGATTTCCCGGACCGGGTCCCGCACCCCGAGGTCAAGACCCGCTGCCGGCATCTGCGACAGCTCGGCCACGCCAAGCGCAACGCCTTCCACTCGCGCTTCGTCGGCCGCGAGGTCGAGGTGCTCACCGAAAGTCGCCGCGATCCGAAAACCGGGCTGCTCAAGGGCGTCAGCGACAACTATCTGCCCGTCCTCTTTCACGGCGGAAACGAGCACATGGGCCAGATGCGGCGCGTCGCGATCGACTCCCTCGTCACGGCCGGTTTGCAGGGTGTGCTTGTGGGAGACCCTCCCCAGTTCTGAGTAGTCGCCTTCCCATTGGCACATCTTTTTCCGTTCCTCTGAGACGAGTGCTTTTCTGCAATTTCGGATGGTTGCGATGAAGCGGGATCGATGCATGCTTCTTGCAGAGTTGCCCCGCAGGCGGAGCCTTCCCTCCGCCGTCGGAGGTCGCATGGAGAGCAAAGTCGGCTCGATCAAAGGCATGTTGGTCAAACGCCTGCAGAACATGGGGGTGGAGACCTGCCTGATCCCGGGCCTCCTCAAGCAGATGGTCAGCGTGTTCTTCGGCGAACCGCATATGACGCGCACCGCCATCAACCAGCGCCTGGCCTTCCTGGGCTGGAAAGACGTCGAGCTGGACGAGCACACCTACCAGCTGGCCGTGGCCTGCTTCGAAGCGGAGAACATCGATTCCGTGAAAAGCCGGCCGGCCAACTGGTTCACCTTGTGTTTCGCGATCAACGAGTGCACTCCGTGACCGGATCCCATCCGATCGAGGCGGATGTTGACATTCACCCCGATGTCAACGATGCTGAAAGAAACAGAACTCAAGGCCCTCAGCCGGAATCACCCAGGGGTTAGTAGAGTCCTTCCCCCCTTCCCCGCCCGCCTGCCTGCGGATAGCGGTGATTCCGGCTTCCGCTTCACACCCGGGCACCCCTCGTTTCCGATTCGACCCGTGAAGGCGTCTGGGCCTCGGTTCGCGGCACCCAATGGAATTCATCCGGGGGAGTATCTTATGAGCAAGCTCTTTTCCCCTCTCGAACTGCGCAGGGTTCGTTTCAAAAATCGCATCTTCGTCTCCCCCATGTGTCAGTACTCGAGCGTGGACGGCGTGCCGACCGATTGGCACTTCGTGCACCTGGGCAGTCGGGCGGTGGGCGGGGCCGGCCTGGTGATGATGGAGGCCACGGCCGTATGCCCCGAAGGGCGCATCACTCCCTGGGACAGCGGGATCTGGGCCGACGAGCAGGGCCGTGCGTTCGAGCGAACGATAGCCTTCATGCAGGGCTTCGACTGCGTCGCAGGGATCCAGCTGGCGCACGCCGGCCGAAAGGCCTCCACCGACGCACCGTGGCGCGGAGGCCGTCCTCTTGCGGCGGATGCCGGCGGGTGGCAGCCGCTGGCCCCGAGCCCCATCGCCTTCGCCGAGGAGCATCCGACCCCGCACGCGATGTCCGCCGCAGACATCGACGCTGTGACGGATGCGTTTGCCGCGAGCGCGGCCCGCAGCCATGCGGCGGGCTTCGAGGTCCTGGAAATCCACATGGCGCACGGCTACTTGTTGCACGAGTTTCTCTCCCCGCTGTCCAACCGGCGGACGGACGAGTACGGCGGCACCTTCGAAAACCGCGTGCGGCTGGCGCTGCGGGTGACTCGGGCGGTGCGCGACACCTGGCCGGAGCGCCTGCCGCTCTTCGCGCGCATTTCGTGCACGGACTGGGTCGATGGGGGATGGGACCTCGAGCAATCCATTGCGCTCTGCCGGATGTTGAAAGAGCTGGGCGTGGACCTGATCGACTGCTCGAGCGGCGGCCTGGTGCCGTTCGCCAAGGTTCCGGCCGGCCCCGGTTTCCAGGTGCCGTTTGCCGCTGCGATCCGCAGCGCGGTCGGCATTCCCACCGGTGCGGTCGGCCTGATCACCCACCCGATGCAGGCCGAACAGATCGTGCGCACCCAGCAGGCGGACGCGGTTTTCCTCGCCCGCGAGCTGCTGCGCGACCCATACTGGCCGTTGCGCGCGGCCGCAACCCTGCACGCGGACATTCGCTGGCCGGAACCGTACGAACGGGCCCGAACCATCTGACCCTACAGAGGTGGAGTCGACCATCCAGGAATGGAAAAGCGATGCCGTGACCATCCGGGTGGACTACGAAAAATGCGGACGGAATTCTCGCGCCGTTTATGCGGCAAACGGGCCGCCTCGAACGCCGGGAACGTCGATCGATACAGGTGCATTCCTGCGATGAAACCGGACCCGCCCAGGATCCGGTTTCATCGCGGATACGCAGGTCAAACCTTTTTCAGCGCCAGCCCGGCCTTGGTTTTTCGGACGCTGAACCGTTCATTCTTACCAACTCCCAGTCCCGAAACCACGTCCGCCGGAACGATGATGCTGCCCCGCTTTCCCACGCCGACCAGTTTCTTCTTGGATTCTGCTTTCTGGCCTCCCCGGCCCCCCATGATGGCGGGAACTTTGCCGGCCGCAATCAACGCATTGGCGTATGCGGTTTTGAGCTGGGTGGATGTCTTGATCCCGATTTTTTTCATGATCTCCGCTTGCGGGATTTGATCTGCAATCATCTTGATCAGCTTTTCCGGATCGCCCATTTTCTTTTTCGGCATGCGTACATTTCCTTTCGCGAAGTGTGATGAATGCGGTGAATACCTTCGAACATTTTAATTCCAATTCTTCGAAAAGTAAATTGCAAACCCGACAAATAAACGGCGTACCGGATTGAATCAAATTCCGAACATTCGCGAACGCGCGTTGCGACATAAACCGGGAGGATATCCTCCGGCAAACGAGTTCGATGCGAACACCACGGATAAGAAAATGGCCCCTCTTCAGAGAAGGGCCATGGCGGTTTTCAGATATCTGACTCCAGATTTATGGCTTCTTCCGGACCGGGACGCTCTGCGCGTCGTGCTTCTGGGTGTAGATGTCCCCGCCGGCCTTGTTCTGCATCGTGTTGAGGCGCTGCCGCTCCTTGGTGGAACATATTTTCCCGCCGGGCGGGTGCATGCGCAGTCGTATCCGTTTCGGAGACGTCGCACCTTCTTCCGTTGACTCGACCGCTTAGTCTGATATGGTTCGAACGCCGGGGGCTCGGCGAACCTCGATTCGAGTCCTCCGGCGGCACGCGCGTTTCCGTCAGCCCACGGTTTTTTCTTTAGAACGGCTGCGCGCGGGCCGGGCGCTGCAAAGGAATCTTTCCAGCGTCGTCCCGCCCATCACACCGCGTCACGGGAGGTCGCAAAGTGAACGAAAAGCAAAAAGAAAAACTCGAGTACTGGTTTTACCAGGTGGCGGATCTGGATTCCCGGCTGTATGCCCTCGGCCAGATGTTTGAGTCGTTGGACCCGCAGCAGTGCAAGGAAAGATTCGATGCCGGCTTCTTCAGCGGCATCGGCAAGATCCTGTGCGACATCTCCGAACTTCTGGAAGGGGTCCATGCGGACATCAGCGATGTCCTGCATGACGGTTGGGAAGAGGAACCCAAGCAGGTGATCAACTGAGGTCTTCAGGTGGCAGCGGGCGGCCCATAGAGCCATGCGCTCTGCGGGCCGCCCGCTGCAGGTGATGGGATGGTTACGTGTGTCTTGACCGCACGCTGAAGTCGTTGGATCGACACCGACTCCCGGGGGGCCTATGCGTTCGAAATTCCTCGCAGTGATCCTGATTGTCCTGGGGGCGCTGTTTCTCCTGTCGAATTTCAACCTGATCCCGCGGGTCGACCATCTGTTCCGCCAGTGGTGGCCCCTGCTCCTCATCGTCGCCGGCGTCTACATGCTCTCGATCCGCGGGCGATGACGGCCTCTGTCAAACGCCATGCGCAATTCTCGACGGACTGAAATCTGACTCTCGACATTTCGAAATTGAGCTTCCAGTCCCTCCAGCTCAAGGCCGCTTTGGCTGCGATGATTTCGTCGCTGGGTGTCATCCCGCTGCTGGCATGGGCATCATCCTTTTTTGCATCATCGGTTTTTTCCTGACTGACGAGAAGCTGCTGCCGGCCCAATAGGCGGCGTGGGCCAACGGTTCAAACACGAAGACGCAAAACCGGAAAGACGGACCGCGGCGCCGGCTGCAGCGCCGGTCGCCGCGGTCGACCCCATGCTCCTATCCATGGCAACCGTCACTTAATCAGTCGGCGGTCGCCGCCACTCACACATCCTGGAATTTCTTGTCGAGCATGATTTTCAGGATGGTGCGGTCGGTTTCGATCATCCCCTGCGAGCTCAGCCTCCCGACGTTGCGCATGGTCTGTTCGGGCGAAAAGCCGATGATGCCGTCCGTCGACTGGACGCGGACCCCGTGAATGGCGAACAGGGCGGCCTGGACGGCGCTGCCGGCGGCGGTCAGCAGCTTCAGGGAGCAGCCCGCCTTGGCGCCGTCGCAGATGATGCCGGCCAGGTCCTCGGTCAGATTCATGATGGCGCTGGCCATGTGGTGAAGGCCGCCCCCGAGCAGGTAGGTGATCCCCGCCGTCGCGCCGGCCCCGGCGGCGATCGAGCAGCCGCACACGGCGGAAAGCCTGCCGGTATGGGCTTTCACATAGGCGGTGACGAGGTGGCTGAGGCCGACGGCCTCGAGCACCGTCTGGGGCTTGCACTGCAGAAAATCCTTTACCGCCCAGATCGGCAGCGTGGCGGTCAACCCGTGGTTCCCGCTCCCGGCCGAGCTCATCGCCGGCAGAGACACGCCGGCCATCCGGGCATCCGAAGCCGCCGAGGTGAGGATCTTGGCGGCCACGATCATGTCGCTGTTGATCAGCTTCTGCCGCACCAACCGTTCCAGTGTCTTGCCCACCCCCAACCCGGAGCCGAATTTCAGACCATGCTCGGCCAGCCGCAGATTGGTCTGAATGCCCTCCTCCAGGAACGCCAGGTCCTCGGCATCCAGCTCGTCGATCATCTCCACCAGCCGTTTGAGGGAAAGGGTCCTCAGCCAGTTCTCGACCTCCTGCAAATCGGCCTTGGACGGGCTTCCACTCGCGCCGCTCAGCAGCGGGCTGTCGGTGACGGGCGCGCCGTTCAGCGCGAGCGCGACGATGTTGTCGTGCAGCCCCTTGATGACGCACTCGGCCTCGTCGGTTGCCGTCCGGACGACCGTGCGGATGTAAAGCCCTTTCGAGTCGGCGACGATGTGAACGTCGACCTTCTTTTCCGCTACGAACCGTTTGGCCCGCTGGGCGATCTCCTCGGTGATCGGCTGCAGGACCTCGAGGCGCAGCAGCGGATTGCCGCCGAAGGCGCCCAGCGCGCCTGCGACGTCAAGGCCTCTCAGATCGTCCGAACCGGGTATCAAGCACCGCGATCCCGTTCTTGTAGATGTTGGGATCGACCCAGACCTGGATCGACACGATTTCCTTGCCGGGCAGCAGCGCCGCGGCCGCCGCGGAGCTCAAGGCGATCGCGACCGGCTCGGTGCAGCCCAATGCCAGCGCCACCTCGGTTTTCAAAATGTCCTTGATCGTGAAATGGAGCGGATCGTTGGGCATGATCGGTGTCCCTTCTATAGCGTGCGCCCGAGTTCCTCGCCTTCGCTGATGGCATACATCACGTGCCGGGGGCTTTTCGCGTCCCCGATGAAATGAACTCGCGCGCGATGCGGTTTGATCAGATTGGAGGCTTCGCGCAGGCTGACGAAGGTGTCGGCGAGAACGAGGCTTTCGAACTCCCTGAGTTCCATCGCCCGGTCGCCGGCACGGAAGCGGACGCCGTCGGCGAGAAACGATTGGACGTGCGCGTTCTTGTACAGCATAACGCCCGCACGTTTCAAGCGTTCGCGCAGGTAATAGCGATCGTTGCCGGACATCTCCTCGCCAAAATGCTCTCTGCGGTGCAGGACCGTGACGCATTTGCCCCTTGCGGCTAAATGATCGGCCAGGACCAGGCCCGCCTGATTGCCGCCCCAAATGAGGACCCGATCCCCAACGTCAAGCGCCTCCGACAGCAATTCCGTTACCGTGCAGACCTGCATGCGTGTCTGATAAAGGCCCTTGATCATCGGCGTATCGGGCAGGCTGCCGGTCGCCAGAACGACGTCGTCCGGGTTGAACGCCTGCAGCAGCTCCTCCGCGACCGGGCTGTTCAACCGGACGGCGACCTTCAAACGGGCCAGTTCTTCCACGAAATAGTCCAGGATATCCATCAACTCGCCACGGCCGGGCGGCTTGGACGCCAGCCGCAGCGCGCCGCCGACTTCGGCCTGCTGTTCGCAAACCAAAACCGTGTGGCCGCGCAGCGCCAGCATGCGGGCCGCCGCCAACCCGGCCGGCCCTGCCCCCACGACCAGGCACGTCTTCGGTTCGGCGGCCGGTTCGATGCCGGCCGGGAGCAGGTACTCCCGCCCCACGTCCGGGTTTACGACGCACCCGCCCGGTTCCAGTTTCAATACGGTATGGATGCACCCCAGGCAGCAGCCGATGCAGGGGCGGATGGTTCGGGTCGAACCGTTCTTCGCCTTGTCGGGCCACTGAGCATCGGCGAGAAGGGAGCGCCCCAGGGCGACCATGTCCGCCTTATGGTCCCGGATAATCGCATCCGCCATTGCCGGGCTTTTTATACGGCCTACCGCCACCACCGGGATTGCAACCCGCCGTTTCACCGCGTCCGCCAGATGGACAAAGCACCCCTGCTCCACATACATGGATGGGATCGTCAGCTGTCGACTGCCATACACGCCGGCTGAAACATGCAGGTAATCGGCCCCGTGTTGCTCCAGCACCGGCGCAAGCCGGAGCGCTTCGTCCATGCCCCACCCGTCGTCGATGTAATCCTCGCCGTTCATGCGGATGCCCACGGTGAATCCCGCCCCGCATTTGCCCCGGATGTCCTCGAGGATTTCCAGCAGGAACCGCGTTCGATTTTCGAAGCTGCCGCCGTAGCGGTCGGTGCGCCGGTTGGAGTTGGGGGCCAGAAACTGGTTGATGAGGTACCCGTGGGCCCCGTGGACTTCGACGAAGTCGAAGCCCGCCTCCAAGCAGCGCCGCGCTGCATCTCCAAACGCCGCCACCAGCGTGGGGATTTCATCGAGCCGGAGCTCGCGCGGGGTCCCCTTTGCCAGCGCAGGCGCCGGAATGGCCGAAGGGGCGACTTTCCGGTCGTGGTAGGATTGGCGCCCGCCGTGCATCAGCTGCATGCCGAGCGGGACGGCATACGGTTTCACCGCCCGGGCCATCTTCTTCAGCCCCGGAATGCAGTCGTCCTCCCACAAGGCGGGAAGGTGGGGCAGCTCCACGCCCGTGGGGTGCACCCCGCCGCCGCCCACCAGCATCATGCCCACACCGCCCTCGGCCCGCGCCGCCATGTATCGGATCAGCTGCTCGGTCACGTGGCCTTTTTCGTCCACGCCGAAGTTGATGCTCATGGCGGACATGAGCAGCCGGTTCCTGGACTGCAGGCGCCCGATGCGAATGGGCTGAAACAGGTGGGGAAAGAAGTTCATCAGCGCTAACCTTCTCGGCAAGGGATGACTCAGCTCGGGACGCTAACGTGCCGCCCATCGGATCGGATGGGACGGCCAACTGCCGCGACCCTGCAGATCATAAATTTTCCGGGGAATCTTAGGCTCACGGGATCGAAGGCGCAACAAGTTTCGAGGACGAAGCCACGTTCTGAGCCGGAGACGAAAGGCGGTGGATGTTTTGAGACGGAACAACTTCTGGCCACCCGGAGGTCGGAGGGAACCCGCCGGCTCCCGACCCTGCTCAGGTTCGTATCGAGCTAAAATCGGTTCTACCTACCCCGGCGTGGCGAGAGACTATTGTTGGAAGAAGAATGGGCCACCGTCTCAAGGTGCAGCTTGCGCGCACGGACGTGGAGGGGGGATATCGATTTTAGGAAGATCGGGTGACCATTTACAAAAAAAGGTTAAAGCCACACGAGCGGCCGCTATGGATAATTGGGCCGGTTGTCAGAGCATCCCGTCCACGGCGACGGGGTGTTTTGTTCAGAATCCATAGCCGACGGACAGGATGTAGCGGTAGTCGGATTTGTCGGTGCGCTCGGCCGGAGTGTTGTCCCAGTCCCATTCGAAGCCGGCATTGAAAGACAAACCACCGCGGATGGGAAATCGCAGGCCGGTGCGGGTGAACATGAACACATCACTTGCGTCCGAGGCACTGATGTAGCCCTCATTTGTAAAATAGTACTGAAAAAGCTTTTCAAAGAAAAAACGGTCGAAGTTCATCGCCCAGCGCCCCGAAAGGGAATCCTTGCTTTCGGCCTGGTCGTAGTCGGTCCTCACATAGCTCGGGCCGGCTTCAATCGACAGGTTCATCAGCCTTCCTTCGAAAAACTGATAACCCACACCGGGCCCCACTGTGGTTCTCAGGTTGATGTCGCTCAGCGTGTCCCGTTCGGCCAAGCCGTTCAAATACCAATACAGCTCCCGGGTCAGAAAGTAGTCGTGCTTCAGGCGGCCCATGGCGTTGTCTTCGGTTTTGCGGTTGTCCTCGGATGCTCGGTTGTAGGCTCCCCCGAAGAATACTCGATGGCTGACCGTGCGAGCGATGAACTCCGCATCGACGTGGGCGTTTTCTAGGTCGGTGTTGCCGCTCGCCTTGTTGAGCCCCACGTTGATGCGGCCGTTGAGCAGGATCGGCCGCTCATCCGGGGGATTGATGGCCTTTACCCTGGACAGCTCAATCATCAAGGGATCCTGAATCGATCCTTCGTTCAGCACCAGTTGGTTCGCCACTGCGGAGGGCCGTGGGGTCCCCCTTAAGGTCGCCCCCTGCTCCTCCAAGACTACCGTGAGTGGCGCATCCGTGGAAAGCCGTTCAACGCTGGCCCAGTCGATGGTCAGCCGGCCGGCGAAATCCGTCTCCAGAATGAGTTTGCCCTCGCTCATGGAAATTATGGTGCCCGACATGTGGTTGCCGTTTTTCAGATAAACCTCGTCAGCCAATACAGGTGCGGTCAGGAAAAACCACAGCAGCCCCGAGCCCGCGAAACTCATTGCTACTCGCTTCATGTCGGCTCCTATCGCGTCGATGGTTCTGAACCGGATATCCGGTACTGCCGGACCACCGGCAGTCGGTGCTGGCGGTCGATCATCGCTTGGCGCTCGCATCGTCGACACGACCGAGCGCGCCGACCAAAAAATCGTTCTCCATCGCCAGTTGGCCGATCTTGGCATGCAGTTCCTTGACACTAGGACCGCTGACGGCCTTGCGATCAGCCGCCGTCATGAACAGATCCGCAGCGTTCAGCGTTCAGCGTCCAATAGAGCAGAGTTTTCACTTAAACGCCTGTCTTTTTTTCCCAAAACCGGCTCTCGCCCTCGCCTTCTCAGTGAATCGGCAGAGATATTGAAGATAATCTCATTGGTGTGATAAGTCTGGAGGTGTTTAAGTGTACAGGCACCCCTCTGGAATCCGACCGAATGATCGCCGATAGTAATTTGAAACATTCAAGTATGCTTCATCCGGCAGAACCCTAAACAGAGAGCAACCGAGATGATTGAGAAAATTCCTTTCGGGAAAACGGGGCACAACAGCTCAAGAGCCATTTTCGGTTCTGCAGGCCTGGGAACGGCCAACCAGTCCGAAGCCGATCGGGCCATAGATACCCTGTTGGAATTCGGTATCAACCATATCGACACCGCTCCAAGATACGGTGATGCCGAGTTGCGTGTGGGAGCGTGGATGAAGAGATATCGCGAACAATTCTTTTTGGCCACCAAGACAAGCGAAAGGACTTACCAAGGTGCCAAAGAACAATTCCACCGATCCTTGGATAGGCTGCAGGTGGACCATGTGGATCTGCTTCAGCTGCACAACCTGACGGATGTTGTGGATCGGGAAATCATCATGAGACCGGGCGGCGCCTTGGAATTTCTCATTGAAGCCAAGGAAAATGGGTTGACCCGGTTTATCGGTATCACCGGTCATGGCCTCGATGCGCCGAGATTGCACCGCCAGACGCTCGAGCGGTTTGCATTTGACAGTGTACTGTTACCCTGCAACTACCTGCTCATGCAGAACCGGAATTATAAGGGCGAATTTGAAAAGCTCACCTCTTATTGTCATGAGCGTCAAATTGCCGTGCAGACGATCAAGTCGATCGCCAGGGGTTATTGGGGAAATAGAACACGGGATCGCAGCACATGGTATGAACCGCTGACTGATGAGGATGCCATTGCCAAATGTGTCCATTGGGTATTAAGTGTTCCCCGTATATTCCTGAACACCGTCGGCGACCTGACGGAACTGCCAAAGGTTCTGAAGGCGGCGGCCAGCTTTAAAAAGTGCCCGTCTAGTGCAGAAATGGATGAAGTGGTTGAAAAGATGAACATGGAGACGCTATTTAACTAGAAGCCATCTCAAAAATGCACCTGACACCCGATGGCGGCGTTGCCCGCCTCTGAAAAATGCTCACAACCCGGCACGGTTGCTGCTCGTTTTCATCGGCGGGCGCCTGGCCCGCGGGCGTGATCGGCTAGTTTTGGGATGGCTTCTATCCCCTGCTGTCCTTCAGCGGTTCCATGCACTCCTTTTTATTGTTACCGACCTGGTTAACCAGTTTCGACACCGGGTAGCATTCAGACCGCTGACGAAACCGCTCTTCATAATCTCTTCTATTCGGGTAGGCTGCTTGTTTTCCGGATTCAGCCATTCCGCATAAGACTCCGGTTTAAGGATCAAAGGCATCCTGGTGTGGACGTCTTTAACCGAGTCGCCGGCATCCGTGGTGATGATCGTGCAGGACGTGTAGGGGGGGCCAGTCTCCGGAGGCGCTTCCGTGTCCTCCCAGAGCTCGTACAGACCGGCGAAGGCGAACGGTTCACAGCACGGTAATTGGAAATAGTAGGGGTGTTTGTTCCCTGCCTTTCCTTTCCACTCGTAGAACCCGTTTGCCGGGATCAGGCACCTGCGTTGTTTTAGGGCAGCCCTGAAGGCGGGTTTCGAGGTTACGGTTTCCACCCGCGCATTGATCATCCTGGAGCCGATGGAGATATCCTTAGCCCAAAAAGGCACCAACCCCCAGTGGCGCTTTTTGATGTGCCGCTCGCCTTCTTGCTGGACGATTACCGGGATCTCCTGGGTGGGAGCCACGTTATATGTTGGGCAGGATTTCGAAGGAGGCTGGGAGGGCCTTAAAGTAGCGTTCGAGCTCACGTGAGAGACTGTACCGCGCAAAGCGTCCGCACATTGGAAGGCACTTTACCTGAGCGTGGCAAGAAAAGAGGTGGCCAGGCAAAAGGAGGAAAAACTGGCCACCCCAGATGATCTTGCGGGGGTTGTTGTCAACTACGCCGAATTCGATGATGTTGGAAAGGCCACAAAGAAGCGCGAGAGTCTCATCCATATTTACCACCTGCTGCCGAAGGCTTTATCCTTCCACAAGGCCTGCCGGTGCACGTGGCGAGACGCCGAGTCCATACTCCGGACGAGGCTACAGAATAACAAAGCGCCGCGAGTGGCACACGGGCCACGCACGCGCGGTGTTCGCCGCGCACTCGACCGGGCGGTGCCCCTTAGCGCACACCCACCAGCACCTGCGTCAGTTCGGTGAAGCGGTCGATGACGAAATCGAGCCCGCGCACCTCCCAGGCCACGCCGAACCACACGCTGTCGGTGCCCGACCAGCGGAGGATGCGGATCTCGTAAGTCTCACCCCGGCGGGCAACGAACTCGGCGATCTCGTAGCTGTTGTCCCAGGACGAGCTGGTAGCTACCGTTGCACCGCTCGAGTCGCGCACGTGCAGATCCAGATCCACAGCCAGCGCCGAGTTGATGGGCAGCTTGATGCCCAGCAGATTCAGCGAGGTGATCTTTGAATCCCATGCCAGCGCCACTTTTACTGTCGGCGAGAGCAGCCGGTTCGGTACGCCGATGCGGTAAACGTAGGTCAGGAAGCCGTCGGCACCGACGTCAGCCGACACGATGGTGCCCACGTCGAAACCGCGCCGCGCCGGCGCGTTGTTGCGACTGCGTCGCGCCCGGGCGATCTGCACCGCTGCCTGGGTGTCGAGGGCCCCGGCCCCATCCGACGCATCGACCCCGGCCACCACGTCGGCTCGCCAGGTGCCGCCGGCCGGATTGCGCCAAGCGGCTGCCATCATGATCGCGCGGCAGCCTTCCGGCCATGCCGTTAGAGTCGAATTGGCCTCCTGGATCACAGCCACACCGCCGGCAACAGCAGGGGCGGCAAAACTGGTGCCGCTATTCGTCAGGTTCACCGCAGTTACGGCAATCCCGTTGCCGGCTATTTCGGGCAGTTCCCGGTCACCGTGCGACGAGGCTGGGTTTCGGAACGCAGAGTCCGAGGCCATGCCGCTTGCCGCGTCGTTGTGGTTACCCACGGTCAGCCGGTTGAATCCCTTGTGATTGACAAACTCGGTGCTGGCGCCATTGCCCGCCGCCTCGCAAATGGTGGGATAGGGCCAATGTAGCACCAGGTGATCCTTGTAGATGTCATCGAACGACAGGCCGGATGAGGTCTGTTCGTCGTCACGGTGAAAGCTCTGGCTGATCACCGTGCAGCTCTGGTCTTCGACTGCCCAGCGCAGCGCAGCCAGGTCGTAGCTGTTGGCTGAATGCAGGTCGCAGTCGGGCGCATGGCCATGCGGCGCATTGCGCTGGATGTTTTGGATAATAGCGTGCGTGAGGCGTGAGTGCTGGCTGGTGGTTGGGGTACTGTCATAGCGCGCGACGATGTTCAGGTTGGTCGTGTTATCGGGCCCTTGTTCGTATACTGCAATGTTGATCCCATCACCCGTGAACCCCGCGTTGTGCGCATCATCTGCATTGGCAATGGCTATGGAATTGCCGAGGTCGTCCACGCCATCGATGCGGTGCAGGAAAATCGCGGCAACATCTTCCGATTCAGCCAACTCGGCTGCGCGGTTGGCCGCAATGGTCCCGAACAGAACCGGTGCGGCGCTGTCGATGCGATCGAGCCTCAACCCGAGGCGATCTGCAGCATCAACGAAGCGATCGGCCGCAGCCTTCCACACCTCGCGCAGCTTGCGATCGGACTCGGGGCGTCGGCGCACAACCCCTCGTATTGGTTTTTCGGGCAATTTGGGCTCAGAGGTCCTCAACCACACGGCCACCGGGATCTCGCACTTGGGCTCCTCGTGCTGGATACGCTCGTGCAGGTCGGGATGCAGCTTGCCGTATTTCTTCAGGCGCCGCTTGGCCAGATCCGCGTATGCGCGGTCCAGATCGACTGGCTTGCCTTTTGAGTCGAACGCGAGTTGCACCGGCTTGTGCGATTTGCGGTCTTCGGCCTTGAAGACCTCGATCATTTCTTCCTCGCACCGGCCGCTCATCGGCACACGCGCCACGTCCAGATCTCCAAAGCGCAACCGTACAGCGTGCTGAACAGCCATTTCTCGCGGAACCGGCGCGGCAGTATCGACCACGATAAACGGGATCTCCGCGTCGGGCAGCCGCTTGCCCGAACGCTTAGTCAACAGCTCCTCCACTCGCAAGTTGTGCGGTCCGAGGGGCAGTTTGGAGGTGTCGACGTCGGCGCCGCGGCCGTCTTCGAGCGGCTTCACGCTGATGCGTTGGCCGGCCACCGCGACCCCGCGCCAAGCAGCCGGCGAGATGGCCGCTTCGGCGCGGATGACTATAGGTCGCCCGCGCGGGATCACTTCACCGGCTTGGAGTTCTACGGACCAGCCGAGCCTGCGGACGACGGCTTTGGACGATGTCATGAGATCCTCCTTATCTGTGTGGTGCGAGCGGGCCGGCGGCTAAGGCCGCATTCCACACCGCCTGAACCATAGATGATTTCCAAACTCATCTGGTCCGCCTTCGGGTGGCGATTCGTTGAGCACCACCAGCTAAAAGCGCCTTGTGACAACGATGCGGCAGTAGAGCCATCCGCACTCAAGGCAAAATCGCCAGCGTCGGATCTTGACACATTTAATCGTCAGGCCGAGCGCCTCGGCTTGGCCGGGCTGAGAGAGCACGAGTGTTTCGGTCCGCGCGTCCCGCTCTATGTCATGCGCCTCCTGGCCGACCCATTCGATGACTTCGCCTTTCAAGCACGCTGGAAGCTTGAGGCCGAATTTTTTCGCATACCGAGTGACGTCCTCACCTGGTTTTAGGTCTGCCGGCAGCCTCTTGAGGAACGCGTGCAGGAAGAATTCTATCTCTTGCGTGTCGCGGAGCAGTTCGTCGATTTTAGCAGTCTTGGCCATGGGGTCCTCAATTGGAATGTGAGTTTGAGTGTTTAATAAATACTGGGGTTACTGGTCAGCTTCCGTGCGCTCGAGGGAGCGCAAAAATGAAACGTCCTTCTGAGGAAACGGGGAAATTTTTAGATGCGTTAGCTTCATCCCCGAAATCGCAACCTCAGCACTTATGGCTGCAAAAGATTGGAGTCTTCCCTTACGAGGTCTGAGCGAGATCTCCTCTTACGTAGGCTTTACGAACGCCGTGCCATTCCAGCGCCACGAGAGCACCGGAGCGAACGCCGAGCGCCCGATATCCGTTGGTGTGTAGAGCAGCTCCAGCTCTGCGCCGAGCGTCGTCTCGCCTGCAACGAGCCCAGTCAGGTTAACGAAAAGCACGAGCGTTCCCCGCTCGGTGCGTGAGGTCGGCAACACGAGGGGTACCGGGTGCACCCAGCCTGCTGCCTGCAGGACGGGCGCGACATCCAGGTAGCGTCGTGACGCGGGCGGGTCGTCCACAACGGTGGACGATGATGCGCGTTTGGCGACCCAGCCGGCTTCCGGAACCGTCGTGCCGCCTTCGAGTTCACGCGCGACGAGCCGGAACGGATCGGTTGCCGGTGTTTCGGCCCTGGCAATTGCCAGCGCGTCAGATGTGGGGTCGACCAGGACGGTGCCTGGAAATACCTCTATGGTCCGTCCGAGCGTCGCCAGTACTGCGGAGGCATCCAGCGCCGTCGGTGTTACTCCAGGCTGGCCCGCTGGCAGCGTCGCACGTGGGGCCCGGAGCGGCAGCAGGCACCCGGATGCGTGCAACACCTGCAATGCGGCGAGAAACGGCGCATGGAAGTCCGCGCGAACCGCCAGCAACGGGGGAATGGACGGCTGCGCGGGCCCGGCCGGCCGGTCGTTTGGGACGTCCACGAAGCCAAGGGGCACGGCGCCGGTCAGGCTGCGCGCAGCAGCAGCTGGCCCGGCCACGCCAAGCGCACTCGCGACCGCGCTCAGGCGCATATCGAACTGCCCGGCACCTTCCAGCAGGTTCAGGTAGCCGCCGACTTCCGTGATGTTACGCGGCAGCGGAATGCGCGAGGGAAATACGTCCCCTTGGTTGGCGAGGCGCTGCAGCAGCAGCCGCTGCGCTTCGAGCACGTCGGGTCGCGCGCCGGCGCGCATCAGCTCTACGAGTGCGTTCATGATGCCCGCAAACGATTGCTCGGTACTTTCGGTGCTCGTGGTGTCGGGTTCGGGGTCGGCCATGGTGACGGCTCCTTCTAAGTCAATCCAAGCGCCAGCAGCCACGCTTTGCTGCCTAGCGTGCGGTCGTTCGGGTCGTCCGGCTTCTTCTGGTCGTATGCCGAGAAGAGCTGTGCGGCGAGGTTGGCCGGCAACGGTCCGCCCGCCAGCCCTGTGATGATCCCGAGTGCAAACTCCTTCGCGATGTCGACGTTGGGCTTGTTGTTCGCCGCGCCCAGGAACGACACAGCATTCTCCTTCAGGTTCTTCACCGCCGCCTGCTGCTTTGCCGCAAGCGCCGCCTTCTCGGCCTCCTCTTTGTCTTTCTCCTCTTTCTTGGCTGCAGCCTTCTTATCGGCTTCTGCCTTCTCGGCGCCGAACTTCGTCTTGAAGACATCGACGCCGGCGTCGAGCGCCTTGCCGGCCAGCTGTGTCGCCGACGCAAGCGCGTCCTTGCGGGCCGCCTCGGCGCTGTCGATCGTCTTGCCGCCGAGGGTTGTTAGCGCGGCCTGGCCGAGAAAGTCGGTCGAGAAATCCTGCTGCTGGGGCGCACGCGCGGCGACCTGCTGCACGAGGGCGCCCGGCGTCAGCCCGGCGCCGCCCTCACCCGCGACGTTGTTGATGATGGTCGGCAGCCCCGCCAGCGTCGCCGGCGCCTGGAGCTGGGCGAGGGTGGTCGGCCGCAGCCCCACGTTGCTGATCGCGGTGGCCTCGTCGGCCGGCGAGTCCTGCCAGTTCCAGAAGCGTGTGAGATCGATCTTCTCCGCCGAAGGACAGTGCCCGAGGACGGCCTCGCCCAGGACGCCGCGTGTGGGCAGCGTGAAGTGCGATATCGGCGGCGAGAATGCCTGCCTGTGGAACTGAGTCAGCGCATCCTGAATGGTGCCCGTGGTCAGGGGCGCCCTGGGTTCCCCGCCGTCGGGGTCCTGCGGACCGGCCAGCTGCACGGCGAGCGCGGCAGGGATCGAGAACGGCATGATCATGCAGTTGCCGTAGTAGCCGAGCACCTGATTCGCCACGCAGTTGAGCAGCGGAACGTGCTGGCTCGGGTCGTTGAGCCCGTCCGCGTCGAGCCCGTTCTCCGGCAATCCGATGGTCAGCCCTTCGAGCATCACCACCCGCTCTTCCGGTGTCAACGACGCCCACACGGCCTTCGAGTAAGTGAGTGTATTGCGGACCACGTGCTGCAGTGTGCGCTCCACCCTCATCAGCTCGCGGAAGCCGAAAACCGGCTGCCGTTCGATCGCGGGGATCGGCAGACCACCCGGTGGGAG